>NZ_FOTY01000046.1 GCF_900114715.1 Salibacterium qingdaonense | reverse complement strand
GTAAAAAAGATTGCATTGGTGGTACAAATCAAATGCCGTACTCAGGACAAAAGTAAAAAAGGGTGGAGGACAACACGAATGTCTTGCATCGTTGCTCAACAGTCTAGTGGTAGCGGAGCCAAAATGCTTCGACTCCTGCGGGAACAGCACGAGTCTCAAGACCCTGCAGGAAGCGTTTTTCTTCCGAGGAGGCTTGAGCCGTGCCCGCGGAAAGCGAAGCATTTTGGCGCAGCGGTTTGTCTCAGCAACGAAAAATGCCGAACGATTTTAAAAAATCGTTCGGCATTTTTCTATCTTACACAGGTTTTGTCCCAGACTCCTTTCTATTTAATTGAAATCTTCAGGTAACCAAAAACGATTTTCTCTTCTTTTATTACGAGTTTCCTGAGTGAATAAGGTATTTTTGTTTGCTTGGACTTTGTTGAAAATGTAATCTCTTTGTTCTTCGATATCCTCAAACCGTTTAATAATTGAGTCCACTGGTCCTACTTCAGTTCCAATCCATTGTCTATTTAATATTTCACTAGCAATGTAGGTACTTCCACTCCCACCAAACGGATCAAAAACAACATCCCCTTCATTTGTAGCAAGAGAAATGACTCTTTCTAATAATTTTAAAGACAATTCGTTACTACCTCGAGTCTTATACTTTTTATGTCTAACAGGAGGAATATCTGTCCATACATCAGATAAATTTATTCCATTAGGATTGAGTTTAGACTTATAGCCTCCATAATCTTTTTGTTCCCCTCCACAATGGCGACATACCTCAAGAGGTAATCTTTGTTCATTGAAAGTGTTTGGTTTTTCACCTTTGGTATAGTAAAGAAGTGAATAGTGAGAAGGATACAATCTTTTTTTTATGGGAAGTCGATACTTGATATCGACTGCAATCCAGTGTTTAAGATTTAAATACTTATCTAATATAGATGAAATATAGGTATTCCATTTAGGTAGGTTCCAAACAAAAAAAGTTCCCCCTTCTTTAAGAAGATTAATGCTATTTAGTACCCATTCTTCAGTCCAACGTAAATACTCCTCTTTAGTTAGTTCATCATTCATCCCAGAATCATAAACCTTGTTTAAGTTGAAAGGAGGATCTGCAAAAATCATGTCCACTGAGTTAGGAGGAAGAGTCCGCATAAGTTGATTACAATCTTTGTTGTAAAGTTCTCCAAATTGTGTTGTTAAAGACGGACTCAAGTTATCATGTGTTATTCTACTATTTGAACTATTTTCTTTATCTATTAGATTTGTAATTTCTGTTGCTTTTTCAGATAACAGATCGGCTGTCCTGTAATCTATTAGCCCCATTTTAATTTTAAACTCAAGTTCCTTAAGACCTGTAGATTCTAATATCTTGTTCAAGTCCTCTTTATGAGGAATTTTATATTCTTCATTATAATATTTTAATTTTTTTAAAGGTATTTTAGTGTTTTTTGCGAATAATTTTAGTTCATGATTGTTCGTGATGTTTAAAACTGAAAAAAATCTATTATTGAACATTATTTCAAAGGACCTCCTACTTTACATAGCTTTAAATTTTATATTTGTTCTATTATACCAACATTCATCTCTTTAGGGTGCTTATCAACTTTTAAAGAAGTCTTTATACTTATAAGTGGTTTTACTTTTCTAAAAATGATGTACGCATCTATATAGCATGTCTTTTGTTATTTAAAAATGCTTAGGTATCTCAACACCTTTGATAATTTAAGGAATAGTGCATTAATAATCAAGAGTTGAAACACTATTGGAATACTAAAGAAATACCTTAAAGCAAAATAATCTTCTTTGATCTCTCAACTTTTGAATAATATCCATTTTTTGTAAAAAATGTTTTAAAGGTTTTTCTTATAATAAATGTTATATTCAGCGTGCTGCCCAGAATTTAGCTTGTGAAATAAATAAGCTCATAACAGTTTGGTGTGAAATGAAAATATTACATCCTACTACATGGGAATACTGTCATAAGCCTTTAAAATCTTAACACAATTAAGTATGTAAAGGTAGAGACTTTAAAAATAGAGTGTATAAGGTTTGGCAGCTGATTTTCGCTCTTACAGCAAAAAACCATGTCCATATAATTATAATGATTTAAAGCCCATAATAATAGTTAATTATATGATGTTAGAAGTGGATCAAGTTGATTATATCAATAATAATATTACAGAGGTGAAAACCAAGTTTGAGCAAACAGACCTTCCCATCTTTTACTATTGCTATCTGTTTAAAATGTTTCTTTAACAATGTAGAGATCAAAGATTAAGCGGAGAAGTTACATAAAAATCGGAATTGGCAAGCGCATATGCTTTGGGAGTTTGAGTGATTGTGGAAGGGACAGAAAGAATCCCGTCTTTAGTGCAGAAAAAGAAGCTAACATCTTGGAAAGGAAAAAGACGATTCTTGGGAACATTCAACGGAGCTCCATCTTTTATATATGAATTTATTATTTAAATCTGTTTTTTGTTAAATAATTGTAAATCCCTTCAAATGAAGGGAAATCTGCCGATTATAAAGGGGGGAAATCATTCTAGGGGGGAAAAGCATGAAAAACAAACATCTTTATATTATGGTGATTATGCTGATGAGTGTGCTGTCTTTGGCAGCATGCGGCCAGGAACAGGAAATAAATGCGACGGAGGGGAAAAAGAAAGTCGGTGTGATGATGTCAGACAGCGGTCTTGGAGATCAGTCCTTCAATGATCTGGCGTTTGAGGGGCTTGTCCGGGCCAGAGATAATCTGGATGTCGTATTCGATTACAGAGAAATTGCAGAAACAGAAACATATGAGCAGGGTATACGCGAATTGGTGGAGCAGGATAATGATCTCGTGATTGGAATAGGGTATCAGCTGCAGGAAGCACTGGAAACCGTAGCCGGTGACTACCCGGATCAGCAGTTTCTAATTATCGATTCCGTATCGGAGATGGAGAACATTACCTCCGTCAATTTCAAGGTAGGACAAGCCAGTCACTTGGCAGGCATGACAGCAGCTATGACAACAGAAACCGATCATATCGGATTTATTGGCGGACAGGATGTAGAAATTATCAATAATTTCTACAATGGTTTTGAAGAAGGAGCAAAAGCCGCAAATCCTGATATTGTCATCGACCGCGAATATGCCGGTACATATGAGGATGATCAATTGGGAGCGGATATGGCAGATGACATGATTCAAAACGGCGCAGATATTATATTTGCTGCTGCCGGATTTACTGGAGTCGGTGCGCTGCAGGAAGCACAGGCTCAGGGCGTATATGGAATAGGTGTAGATACGGACCAGTATTTCCAGGCAGAAGATGCGGTCATTACGTCTGTGATGAAAAACGTCGATAATGCTATTTACCAAGTGATTGAGCGCATGGCTGACGGAGAAACGCTTTCGGGTGAAAATCTGGAGTACGGCCTTGCTGAAGAATGGGTCGGCTTGGCGCCGTTACGTGTGGCAGACTTCCCGGACAATCTAAATGAACAACTGGATGCTGCCAGAGACGAACTCGCAGGCGAATCATAGGAGGAAAAAATGTCTATTAAAAAGAAATTACTCATTAATACATTGACGACGATCCTGCTGGCAGCCGCCATCATTGCGTTTATCATCTTCAACATGATGCAGATTCAGTCTTCCAGTGAAGATCAAGTGGATGCGCTCGTCACGATTGAAGAATTTAAATCTGAGACTAACGCTGCCCAGCTGAACTTATCCAGCTTTTCAACTACGCAGAGTCAGGAACTCGTTCAACAAACGACATCGTCGGTCGAAGCGACCCAGGAACTTCTTGGTCAGCTCGACAACATCACGGTAAACGAGCAAAGCCGTGAATACATTACAAGAATCAAAAATAAATTCGACGGATGGACAGAAACAACGATGCAGGCACTGGAAGCAGGAGATGGTTCTGCTGCTGATCAGCAGGCGTCCAGACTTGCAGGTATTGAGAATGATGTCTACATGCTGCAGCTGGTTTCCGAAGCAAGTTATGAACAATCGCAGGCGGCACTCGACCAGCAGGTACAGTTCATTATCGTGACCAGTATAGTAAGTGTCCTGCTTCTTGTTATTATCAGTCTCGTGGTATCCAACCGGATCACAAGTCCGATTACTAAAACGTTGAAGAAACTGGCCGATAATTCCAATGAAGTAGCCAATGGAAATCTGGCGATTGAGCCGATTTCATACAAGAAAAAGGATGAATTGGGCCGTTTGAATGATTCATTCCATCAAATGATAGAACAGATCCGGACATTACTCCAGTCGATTCAATCGGTAAGTGAAAGAGTAGAAGGGTTTGCCGGGCAGATTGAGAATGATAACGCAACCGTAACAGAAATCAATCAGCAGGTTGCCACTTCAACGGATGAACTGGCCCAGGGGACGCAGACCATCGCCTCTGATCTCCAGGATTCGGTCACGAAAGTGGAAGATATGGACAAAGCCTTCACGTCGAACGTCAACTATACGAAGCAGTCTGTGCAATACGGGGAAGAAGCGATTGAAGCTGTTCAGTCCGGCAAGGCAGCACTTGAAAAGCAGCGGGAGTTGGTTCAGGAAAATACAGAAACGACTAAGAGTATTAAAGAAGCAACCCAGTCCTTTGTCGAGTCGACGAAAAAGATCCATTCTATGGCGGATTCGGTTTCCGACATTGCCAACCAGACAAATCTGCTGGCACTCAATGCCGCTATTGAAGCCTCCCGGGCCGGTGAAGCCGGAAAAGGATTCGCCGTTGTAGCCGAAGAAGTCAGGAAACTGGCTGAACAGACAACGCAGGAAACGACCCGGATTTCCAATATGGTCGGTTCGATTGAAGAAGGCATTGAAGCTGTAACAACCGCTGTAGACCGCGGGGTATCCATATCTGCAGAAGAACAATCTTCCATGGAAACAACGAACAACTCATTTGAAGACATTCATCAAAAAGTAGCGTCTATCACAGGCAAACTGGAAGAACTGATGCAAAGCATGGAACACTCCAAAGGTCTTGGAAGCGACGTGCTCGAAAACGTTGAGAGCATCAGCAGTGTTGTGGAAGAAACCGCAGCGGAGAACGAAGAAATTTCATCATCGACACAGGAACAGCTTGGAGCCTTCCGCAATGTAGTAGATAAGGTGACTGAACTGCGGACACTCACCGATGAATTGAATGGAACGGTGAAGAAATTCACATTGTAAGCTCCTTTACGCCCTGCAAAAAAACAGACCGGGACTGCGTTTTTTCCAGTCCCGGTCTGTTTTTATCATTCTTCATTCTTCTTTCTGCCGGCTTCCTTTTTCCTTCGATTAAGCCGGTAGTAAATATACCAGCCGATGAGTCCGGCCAACGCAGCCATCAACACATACTGGATGCCCTGAAACCAGGAATAGACGACTTCGATGTTGCCGAGTCTGCCGAGATACAACATGAGAAGGGCGACCGGAAGCACACCGATGAAGGTGAAAAAGCCGTAGCGGAATGGTGTAATACGATAAAAGGCGGCAACGTATACGATATAACCCATACCCAGAATCCGGCCGGCGGTGATGGTCCATTCCCGGTACTTGTCCATGAATTTCATCATCTGTCTCGTTCCGGCTTTGTCGACCTGTTTTTGCAGCAGGTAGTCATAACGGAGAGCCAGCCAGTAAGGAATATAGGCGATGGCAGTATAAACGGCCGCGGAACTGATGCTGAGAAGGACCCAGTTCCATCCGGTTGGATCAATAATATAACCATATACAAGAAGCACGATGGCAGCTGGAAACGGGGAGGAGATGGCTTCAACCGCCACTCCAAGAAATAATCCTGCAAGCCCGAGCTGTTCCAGTGCATTCAGAATGAGTTCAAGCATAAAAATTCTCCTTGATGAAGTGTAACGTTTTAGAACAACTTCTAATGTAACACAAAATAAAGGGAAAAGACCGGTTCATTACCTTGGTTTTTGAGTCCTTCCCTGATTTCCGATATGATAAAAGAAACACAGAAAAAGAGAGGCGATAGGGATGCAGGAATGGAAAGAAATGCTTCAACTTGCGAAGGAATGGGCGCTTGAAGCAGGAAAAGAACAGATACGGCGTGCGGAGAAACCGATGGAAATGAGCAGCAAAAGTGCTGCGATTGATCTTGTGACGGAGATGGATGTGTGGACGGAATCATTTTTAACAGAGAATATACGCCGCCATTATCCGGATCATTTGATGAAAACAGAGGAGAGCGGCGTGTATGAAGGAGACTCTCCCTATGAATGGGTGATTGATCCGATTGACGGCACGGTGAATTATGCGAGAGGTCTGCCGTTTTACTGTATTTCGATTGGTATCCGTTATAAAGGAGAAACGGTCGTCGGGGTTGTGTATGCCCCTAAGCTGGATGAGATGTTTGAAGCAGTAAAAAACGAAGGCGCCTGGCTGAACGGTTCCCGCATTCATACGTCAGAGACAAAACGGCTGGATGAAGCGGTCGTTGGAAGCGGCTTTCCTTATGACAAAGGTACGACGGAAGATAATAACCTTCCGCACGTTCAGCAGGTTGTCCCCCGTCTCGGCGGTTTCCGGCGCACCGGCAGTGCTGCGCTGGACCTTTGCTGCGTCGCCTGCGCCAGACTGGATGCGAGCTGGGAAATCAAGCTGCATGACTGGGATGTGGAAGCTGGACTCCTGTTGGCGTCAGAAGCTGGCGGACAGACGAAAGTATTGGAAGAAGAAAAAGGACTGTATGCCTTGGCTGCTGCTCCCGGCATCTATGATGAGCTGAATGCCCTCATAAAACGATGATGTTTCACGTGAAACATTTTATGTTTGAAAGAACGTGCAGCGGGAATACGTGCATGCAGGCACCTGAAGAAAAGGGGCGGATGACGAAGCATGTCTGTGTTGAAAAATGATTGGGCGGACATTCTCGATCAGGAATTCAGAAAAGACTATTATCAGAAGCTGAGAGAGTTTTTAAAACAGGAATACGGGGAAAATACAGTGTATCCTGATATGTATGATATTTTTAACGCGCTTCACCATACACCTTATGAACAGACGAAAGCGGTTATTCTGGGGCAGGACCCGTATCACGGACCAAAACAGGCACACGGGTTAAGCTTTTCCGTTCAGCCGGAAGTGAAAATGCCGCCGTCGCTCCAGAACATTTATAAGGAAATGCAGGAGGATATCGGCTGTCCGGTTCCGTCCCACGGCTGCCTGACAAGCTGGGCGGAGCAGGGAGTTCTGCTTCTGAACACGGTGCTTACGGTGAGAGCGGGACAGGCTGCATCCCACCGCGGCGCAGGATGGGAACATTTCACCAACGAAGTAATCAATCAGGTGAATAACAAAAGCGATCCTGTGGTATTCATACTCTGGGGACGTCATGCGCAGGCAAAAGAAGAGCTGGTCAATGCAGATCGTCATCTCGTGATCAAATCCCCGCATCCAAGTCCTTTCTCTGCGCATAAAGGATTCTTTGGAAGCCGGCCTTTCTCCCGTACGAACGAGTTTCTAAGAGAGTCGGGACGGCCGGAAATCGATTGGTGTATTCCTGACAAGTAAACAAGGAGGAAATAGTATATGAGTATTCAAACATCCACAACAACACTGGCTAACGGCGTTGAGATGCCGTGGGTCGGTCTCGGCGTATACAAGGCGGAAGCCGGAAATGAAGTCGAACGTGCGGTGAAATCCGCTCTGGAAGCAGGGTACCGCAGTATCGACACGGCATCGTTTTATGAAAATGAACATAGTGTCGGCAAAGCGATCGCAGAAAGCAGTATTCCGGCCGACGATATCTTTCTGACGACCAAAGTGTGGAACAATGAGCATGGTTTCAATGAAACACTGGAAGCATTCGAACGTTCCCGCGAAAAACTCGGCGTTGACGTGATTGATTTATACTTAATCCACTGGCCGGTACCGGGCAAATACAAAGAAACATGGGGCGCGCTTGAAAAGCTTTATGAAGAAGGCAAAGTCCGTGCCATCGGCGTCAGCAACTTTACCGATCAGCACCTCGAAGAACTGATGAAAATTGCCAAAGTGAAGCCGATGGTCAACCAGGTCGAATTTCATCCGCGCCTGTTTCAAAAAGATCTGCTGGAGTACTGCCAGACGCATGATATTCAGCTTGAAGCATGGCGTCCGCTCGGCCAGGGAGACCTGCTTGATGCCGATCCTGTGCAGCGCATCGCGGAAAAACACGGCAAAAAGCCGGCGCAGGTACTTATCCGCTGGTCGATGGAAAATAACGTTGTCACGATTCCTAAATCGGTCACACCGGAACGGATCAAATCCAACGCGGAAGTGTTTGACTTTGAACTGGATGCCGAAGATCTGCAGGCGATCAACGGTCTGAATGAAGACCGCCGCTACGGCTTTCATCCGGACGACTTCCCATATGCGTAAAAAGTTCATTTAGTAAGCTGAAGAGCTGCTTCGTGCCGGTGCACGAAGCAGTTTTTTTAATGCTTTCCATATACGGCATAGTGGTAGTGGACACCTCTGGGAAGAAAGTGTCTATAACCTCAGGATAATGGATAAAACAAAGCTGCTTCTCTAAAAAAATGGCTGTAAAAAATAAAATACAGCCATTTTTATAAGTGATGTGTCTAATAAACCGTTCCTTTTCCTTGTTAGAAACGAAACGGAGACAGGAGTTGGTACCCGGTGTAAAAAAACCATTCGCGCAGGAAAAACGGGATTTTGGTTTTCCAGGTTTGATAAGCGGAATCAGAAGCAGGAGAAGAGATTACATCCATCCCGAGATCTTCTGCTATCGCTTCCGCCCGCTTCATATGGAGCGGGTCGCTTACGAGCGTAAAGGTATTCAGACCGTGTGCAGCGGCCGCCTGCTTAGCATAGCGGAGGTTTCCTTCGGTAATACGGGACTTGGTCTCCATATAAATATGTCTTTCATCCACTCCTTGTCCAGTGGCATAGGCAGCGGCGGCTTCTGCTTCGGCCCGCTCATTGTTTCCGGCACTTCCGCCGGTAAAAAGAAGAGCATCCACTTGATCTTCTTTCCAAAGGTTCACAGCATGATCAATACGTTTTTGAAACACCGGAGATGGTTCGCCGCTGTGAACCGCCGCCCCGAGCACAATCGCGGCATCGGTCTTTTCTGTTTCGGTTACCTGGCTGAAACTCAAGATGCAAAAGGCGGTCCAAGCCGCATAAACAGTCAACAGAGCCCCGAGCAGCAGACAGGTTTTTCGTAACCATTTCATTGTATCTTCCTTTTTTATAAAATACCGCGAACGCGGACTTCGTTAAAAGAATCAGATTTTTCGGAATTAATGTGTTAGGTTTTCTAACATAAATGTAGCATCCATTTTTAGAACGTGTAGAATATGGATTAACGAAAGATGTTAACTAAGTTTACATCTATTAAAGAAGATGAAAGGGGAGGACGTTTCATGGATCCTATGGTACTCATGGATAATCTTTGGATCATGGTCGCATTTATTTTAGTTATCTTTATGCAGGGTGGATTTATTATGCTGGAGGCCGGCTCCACCCGAATGAAAAACGCCGGGCACATTGCCGGTAAGACCATTTTCACACTCGGTATCGCATCCCTTGTTTTCTGGGCTGTCGGTTATGGATTTATCTACGGAGACAGCGCAGGAGGTGTCCTTGGTCTTTCCAACTTCTTCTATGGTGATTATGCCTTTGAAGGAGAAGGACTATCAAGCTCTATCGACTTTATCTTCCAGCTGGCCTTTGCTGCCATCGCGCTGACCATTGCATTCGGCGGCTTCGCGGAAAGGGCGAAATTGTCCGTCTACGTTATTTTCGCGGTATTGTTTTCAGCCTTTGTTTATCCGATTGTTGCCCACTGGATATGGGGCGCAGGCTGGATCGGCGCCCTTGGAAAACAGGATTTTGCCGGTTCGACCGTTGTTCACTTAACCGGTGCAATGGGTGCTTTTGCCGCCACGATTCTGTTGAAGCCGCGTATCGGTAAGTATAACAAAGATGGTTCTCCGAATGAACTCGCCGGTCACAACCAGGTCTTTACTGCTCTTGGTGTACTGCTGCTTTGGGTAGGCTGGTTCGGTTTCAACGCCGGAAGTACATTTGGTGTCGCAGACGCATTCTTCGGCTTTGTTGCGCTGAACACGCAGCTTGCTGCTGCAGCCGGTGCGGTCGCTGCTCTTCTTATCGGATGGGCTTCTCTTGGTAAAGCAGATGTGCCGACTATGCTCAATGGTGCGCTTGCAGGACTCGTTGCCATCACGGCATCATGTGCCTTTGTTGAACCGTGGGCTGCCGTTCTGATTGGTATCATTGGCGGAGTGCTTGTATTCTACAGCATGAAGTTTTTCGAAAAGAAAGGCATTGATGATCCTATCTTCGCCCTCTCTGTTCACGGGGCAGCCGGTGTATGGGGAACGCTTTCCACCGGTTTCTTTGCCACCCCTGAACTGGCGGAAATGAACGGTGGTCAGGCCGGACTGTTCTACGGCGGCGGCCTTACCCAGCTCGGCGTACAGTTCATCAGTGTACTGGCATGCGGTGTGTTTGCCTTTGCTGCTTCTTACATCCTGCTTTTGATTACGAAAGGATTAACAGGAGGACTCCGCGTTTCTGAAGAAGAAGAAATCATGGGACTTGATATGAGTGAACACGGCAGTTACGGTTACCCGGAAAACGTGAATCCTCAGACGAATACAGGAAACTTTCACACAGGTGCGTGATAACATGACCACTTCATCGTTCTATCCGGAAGGGGAAGCTCTTCCTCTTCCTTCTTTTCAAAGCTATGAAGCGATAAAGAAAGCCCGCGATGAAGAAACAAAAATGTATGCAGAGGATTCATGGCAGTTAAACGAAGCTCATGACAGGTGGGTACTTGAAACAACAGCTCTTGCCGTGAATCAGGTGCAAAATGAGCGGGGGAGGGCCCCTGCTCATTTTGCGTTTTTTTTGATGGGAAGCGCCGGGAGAAAAGAACAGGGCCTGTTCAGTGATCAGGATCACGGCATTGTTTTTGAAGGCGGAGAAGAGGAGGCCGGTCAGGAGTATTTCCTGGCTCTTGGAGCAGAAATCAGGGAAGGGATGGCGGTTGTGGGCTACCCCAGGTGTGAAGGAAAAGTCATGGCCTCCCATCCGCGCTGGTGTCACAGCCGGGACGGCTGGAAACATCAGATTGAACAATGGGTGGAAACCGACACATGGGAGAGCCTCCGCCATTTATTAACGTTTATTGATGCGAGACCGTTGTTTGGAAAAGCGGAACTGCTGGAGGCAGTGAAACAGTATGTGTTCCATCTCGTTAAGGAGCAGCCGAAGCTGTTAAAGCGTCTGTCCCAGAATATTTCCTACCTGCATCAGGGTGTAAATGCGTTCGGGCAGCTTCTCCCGGATGAAAAAGGCCCTTATGCCGGTTCTATTCATCTAAAAGACGTTGGTTTCTTTCCGTATGTGCATGCGATGCGCCTTCTTGCCATCAGAGAGGGTGTTTTGGAAACACCGACGCTTGAACGTATGCAAAAAACAGCAGACGTTTATCCTTTTGCAGTGGAAAAGGCATATCATTTTAAAAATCTCCTGCGGCTGCGCGCGGCTTTTTCCACGCAGCAGCACACGTATGAAGATGTGCATTACATTCCGGTGGACGCCTTGAGCAAAGAACAGAGACAGGAATTGAAAGCAGCTGTGAAAGAGGGGAAATCGCTCTTTCAGCATACGAAAAAGCTTGCAGAGTCAGGTGAAAACAAATGGTTATGAACAACATGTTTCAGTGGGTCCGCCAGGTTTCAGGAAAGCTCGGTGCGCCCGTTCCAGGGTCGATTGACCAGAACAGTCTTCAGCACCAGTCCTATATGAGACAGCTGCAGAAGGATCTCAAGGCGAAGCAGCCGCTGCTGGAGCCGCTTCATACGCTCGACTTTACCGTACTGGATCTGGAAACATCCGGTTTTTACCCTGATGGCGGCGACAAAATCCTGTCTATTGGAGCGGTAAAAGTGCGGAAAGGAAAAGTGGAACACGGAGAAACGTTTTACAGCACGATTGCCGAACCTGATGCTTTATCCCCTGAAGCGGCAGAATTGACAGGGCTGACAAAAGAAGAACTTAAATCTTCGCCGCCGCTTGCCGACGTACTGCAGCAGTTTTATTCATTTATTCACACCGATATTCTGGTGGCCCACCACGCGAAGCACGAGAAGAAATTTCTGCAGCATGCAACGTATCAGGCAAGTGGTATGCATTTCAAGCACCGGCTGCTGGATACTTCCTTTTTGTATCAGATTGCGGTGCCGGACCAGGAGACTCATGAACTGGATGCATGCTGTAATCATTACCAGATCCCGGTCAACAACCGCCACCACGCCCTTGCAGATGCAGTTCTCGCAGCTGAACTCTGGGTCTGCACGATGAAGGAAGCGGTGGAGTCAGGGTATGAGACGCTGCAGGATGTGTATGTTTATTTGAACAGGCAGACGCGCTGATTTCGTTCCCCATCATTTCAGTTTATATAAAGGAGGAAAGCGGGGTGACAGAACAAATACCACCACATACCGCCTGTTTTCCGATCAGTGTGGTACAGGAACTGACATCATTAAGCGCCCGCCAGATCAGATACTATGAAGATCAGGGGTTAATCGCGCCTAAGCGCAATCATGGGAACCAACGGATCTTTTCGCTTGAAGACATCGACCGCTGTGCGAGAATCAAGGAATTCATGGATAAAGGACTCAACACAGCAGGAGTGAAAACGGTGCTGGATGTAAAAAAACAGCACGAAGAAGAGACATCATCCCTAAGAAACCGTGACCTGAAAAAACTGCATCGGTATTACCAGGAAACAGACGACTAAAAAGCGCTTGTTTTACAATCATTTTACAATTATGGTGTAGTTCGTTTAATAGGAATGTCAGGCGGGAACATCTCAGGCAAATGGAGGTGTTAATAATGGCATTCATCATGGTAGATGACATGCAGATTCCTGCCGGCAAATATGAAAACGTAGAAGACGCAAAACAGGCTGCCACGCATAAAGACGTTATTGTCAGAGATAACGACGAACAGATATGGGTAGTGGACGAAGAGAATTATCCAAAAATCGAACCGCTTGGTTATACGATGGTCACAGAATAAAAGCATCATCTCATGAACAAACGAATCCTGAACCCGGCATACGGAAGGCTGCTGGTTCAGGATTATTTTTGTTTGGAGGCAGGTGCTGTCCAGGGGCGTGCCCGGCTTTTTTTGTGTTACAATGGAGAGCACGATATGAATGGACAGGGCAGGTGACACAGCGATGTATATCCCGGCAGAAACCGTGGTGGAAAAAATGGAAGAAGAAATGATGGCACTCTCGGAACGGTTGGACCGTGAGGACGAAGAGGCTGTGAAACGTCACGCCAGGGTCATCAAAGCCTATTGTGATATTTTGGCAGGGGAAGAAGAACATATAGATAAAAAGAGCACTGGACGGTCAGTTCCTGCGCCGTCTTCAGCAGGCAGCGGAGCAGCTTCTGTTCCGAAAACGTCCTCTTCCCACACGGAGGATTTACCTTCAACGGATGGAAACCTGTTGGATTTTTAACAAAGGAAGGTGTCAGCAATGTGGAAAATCTTTGTGATTCTCGGCGCGTTAAACGCCGCCGTTGCAGTAGGATTCGGAGCATTCGGCGCGCACGGGCTGGAAGGAAAACTCTCAGACCGCCTGATGGACGTGTATCAAACCGGCGTGCAGTACCATATCATGCATGCGCTTGGTCTGCTCGCCATCGGCCTGGTTGCTGCGTATGCCGGAGGATCCGCGCTCCTTATGTGGGCGGGATGGCTGCTTTTTGCGGGCATTCTCGTATTCTCCGGCAGTCTGTATACGATGGCGTTCACCGGTATTTCCTGGCTCGGTGCCATCACCCCGATCGGCGGCACCGCCTTTATCGCCGGCTGGATTCTGTTGATTGCGGCGGTATGGAAAGCATAATAGGGAATACGTCCTGAGGAGAGCATCCGCTCCGGGCAGGATGGGTGTTTATTTTTTCTCTTTCTTCCAAGAGACGAGATGTATTCATACCTGCCGCAGGTATTGCTTTGATGATATGTTACAATAAAGACACAATAAAAGGAAGGGACAGCGGTGAACTGCCCCTTCCTATGAGCGATGCGAACGGCCCTTTAAAGAGGGCAGCATCCATTTCAGGGTATAGTAAGACCCCATCTTTTTTAGAGTTGCCGCTCTAATGTAAGGATGGGGTTTTACTTTCCTGTTCTATCACGGCTGTTGATTATCCAAATATAGGAAGCGTTTCGTTGGACTCCGCCTTTCCTGCCCGCTTTCACCCTCCGGGCACAAGAGCGACATCTGCTCGAACTCCCTTCGGTCGTTCTCCCAGTGTCTCCTTAGCCGCAGGGCGTCGCCTCAGCTA
>NZ_FOTY01000044.1 GCF_900114715.1 Salibacterium qingdaonense | reverse complement strand
AGGTGGGAACGCATCTAGCTGGTGATCATTGATAGGTTAGAAATTCTGAGAAAACAAGAGCATGTGGAAGAATAATTAATTACAAAGAGGGAGGGACTTTCCACAGTATAATGTCAGGAGGAAGCCGTCTCTTCGGGTTCTTTTTTCGTCTCCGAAAGTTTTGTCATCAGCGCTTCCATAATGTCCAGGAACTGCCGGCTGGACATTTTACGTTGATGCACCGCCAGCTTGATCCGCTGTTCTTCCGCGCCGATACCCACTTCTCTTCCGAACTCATGCACAGCTTCAAAAAGAGCCGCACCGTCTGTAGCCTGGCTTGCCTGCTCCGAAAGCAGAATCGTCGTTTGGCCGGACTGCTGCGTGATAGACTGTACGCCGTTTTGCTTTGCGAGCAGTTTGATTTTTGACACCGCAAAAAGGTCCGCTGTTTCCTGGGGGTATCCGCCGAAACGATCGATCATTTCGTCCTGAAGATCCCGCAGGTCTTCAAGACTCTCCAGCCCCTTGAATCGTTTGTACATTTCAATCTTCTGCTTGGAATCATCGATATAAGACGCAGGAATATACGCATCCAGCCGCACATCCATTTCCATCTCCGGCTCCGTTTCTTTCGGCGCTTCTCCTTTCTGCTCCTCAATCGCTTCTTTAAGCATTTCAGAATAGAGATCAAAACCGACAGATTCAATAAACCCATGCTGCTCCGCGCCGAGCAGATTCCCGGTTCCGCGGATAGACAGATCCCGCATCGCAATTTTAAAGCCGGAGCCAAGCTCGGTGAATTCTTTGATTGCCTGCAGGCGCTTTTCTGAAATCTCGGTTAATATCTTATCCCGCTGGTACGTGAAATACGCATAGGCAACACGGTTGGAACGCCCCACTCTTCCCCTGATCTGATAGAGTTGGGACAGTCCCATGTTGTCCGCATTATAGATGATGAGCGTGTTCACATTCGGGATGTCGACACCGGTCTCAATGATGGTCGTCGTGACGAGCACATCTTTATTCCCTTCCAGAAAATCGATCATGACCGACTCCAGTTCCTGTTCATTCATCCTGCCGTGGGCATAGGCTACTTCAGCGTCCGGGACAAGCATCGAGACCTGATCGGCCATTCTGCTGATATCATCGACCCGGTTGTACAAAAGATACACCTGCCCGCCCCGGCTTATCTCCCGCTCGACGGCTTCTTTCACAAGCGATGGATTGTAATCCATCACATACGTCTGGACGGGGAAACGATTTTCAGGCGGTGTTTCAATGACAGAAAGATCGCGGACGCCCAGCATCGACATGTGCAGTGTACGTGGAATCGGTGTTGCTGTCAGCGTCAAAACATCGATGTTGGCCTTCAACTGCTTAATTTTCTCTTTGTGTGTCACGCCAAAACGCTGCTCCTCATCAACAATCAAGAGCCCCAGGTCTTTAAACGTAATATCCTTGGACAATACCCGGTGTGTGCCGACAACAATATCCAGTCCGCCTGTCTTGAGACTCTTGATCGTATCGGACTGCTGTTTTTTTGTCCGGAACCGGCTGAGCATGCCGATGTTGATCGGGTAATCGGCAAAACGTTCGGTCAATGTGTCAAAATGCTGCTGGGCGAGAATGGTGGTCGGGACGAGCATCGCCACCTGCTTTCCATCCAAAATCGCCTTAAAGGCCGCGCGGATGGCCACTTCTGTTTTACCATAACCGACATCCCCGCACAGAAGACGGTCCATCGGGCGCTCCCGTTCCATATCTTCCTTGATCTCCTGAATCGCTTTCAGCTGATCCTCTGTTTCCTGATAGGAAAACGTGGCCGCAAATTCCTGTTCTTCTTCTTCATGATTGCTGAACGCGTGACCTTTGGAGGCTTCTCTTGCCGAGTAGATTTTAATCAAGTCATCGGCAATATCCTTCACGGAGGACTCCACTTTCCGCTTCACTTTTTTCCATTCCGATCCTCCAAGCGCATGGACTTTCGGCTCTTTTTCCTCCGAAGCGACATATTTCTGGACAAGATCAATCTGTTCCACCGGAACATACAACTTATCATTGCCGCGGTAGGAGATATTGAGATAATCCTGGTGCACTCCGTTGACCTCAAGCGTTTCAATACCGAGGTATTTGCCGATGCCGTGATTGACGTGAACGACGAGATCCCCGGTTTTCAGTTCGGAATAGCTTTTAATCCGTTCTGCATTGGACAGTTTCTGCCGACGCTGAGGCCGGCTGACTTTTTTCGTGAATGTCTCTTCTTCGGTGATGACGGCTGTTTTTTCCATAGGCAGTTCAAAGCCGCTGTTCAACTGAGCCTTGATGATCGACGGCCGCTGCGGGGTGAAGGGACCGCCCGGATCCGCTTTATCCGCCTCCATGCCGTAATCATAGAGAACATTCTGCAGTTTGTTCATCCGCTCCTCATCCGCCGCAGCGAAAACGACCGTGTACCCGTCTTTTTTCCAACGCTCCATTTCATTCTGCAGCACATGCATCTGGCCGTGAAACTGCTGCATGGCTTTACACTGGATATTGGCTACGTTCTGGGGATTGATGGATGGAATGTTTCTGAGAAACAGAGAAAAATAGACCATCGGATGATTTTTTTCTTTAAACAGATTCTCAAAGTCCTTCGACAGGGTAAGATCTTTCGGTGCCTGTCCCTGCTCCAGCACATCCGCCGACCACTGGGCTTCTTCCTTGTCCAGACTCTCCGCCATATCCTGGACTCTGCTGATCTCATCCATAAAGAGGACCGTGTCGTCCGGAAAATAAGACAGTAACGTTGCAGGTTGTTCGTAAAAATACCGCATATATTTATAAATGCCCTGAAAACGGTTCTGTTCCTCGAGCTGTTCTTTTTCATACCCGAGATAAGACCGCAGTTTTTCCTTAATTTCCTCATTCTGAACATGCTGCAGCGTTTCTGCAAGTGACTGCTCCAGATGTTCTGCCGCTTTTTCAAACTGTTCTGTATATAAAATTGTCTCCTCGGCGGGCCCGATTAAGATTTCCTGGAGATGTTCCAGTGAACGTTGATCCGCTGCCTGGAAGTAGCGCAGGGAATCCACTTCCGTATCAAATAGTTCAATCCGGACCGGGTATTCTTCCGTAATAGGATATATATCAATGATGCCGCCGCGCAGACTGAATTCCCCCGGTGCCGATACCATATCCGCCCGTTGATATCCAAGAGACAAAAGCCGTGGCAGCAGTGTTTCAGGATCGACATCTTCCCCCATTTTCACCGTAACCTGTGACTCTTTCCAGAGATCAACCGGCGGAAGCAGCCTGCGCACACCGGCTACCGGAGAAATCACAATTCCCCGGAAACCATTTGTCAGTGCATCCAGTACTTCAATCCTCTGTGCTCTCATTTCCGGACTCGCCGACGCTATTTCAGAAGCTATCAATTCATTGACCGGATATAAATATACCGGACAGTCCGTCAAATCAACGAGATCCTCGTACAGTTTCTGGGCCTGCAGCAGCGTATGGGTGATAATAAGCTGGGGCCGGTCCACTTCCACTTTGGCAAGAGCCATGAACAAAGAGCGGGCAGAGCCGCTCAATCCCGCTGCCAGTTGTTCTTTCATTCCATGTTGAATGCCTTCCAATACCGCTTTTACATGGTCATTCGTGGACAGAGCGTTCTGCAATCCCTTCATGACACTCGTTCCTCCTTCATTCCCGTACCACGGCTCTCACGCAGCCGCGCGTTCCTGTATCTTTCCATCTATCATCCCATGAATGAATCGAATAGAAAACAGCATTCTTTTTTTAATAAGAAAAAGGGCTGGTCTTTTCCCCGCATTCTGTTTACGAAAGACCAGTCCCGATGTGTTTTGCATATGCCAATTAGTTACTGAATCCACCTGTCCAATTCATGAAAATGGGGATTCTGCCGGAGTGCTTCTTCACAATGCTCACACGTCACTCTCACATGAACGTGACCGTCCGAGCCGTAATGGATCATCTGCTGCTGCTCCTCGTCTGTCAGCTGGTCCAGCCCGAGCTTGGACGACACAAGCAGTTCCTCATCTTCCAACGTCCCGATATCTTTACTGCAATGCCTGCAGTAATAACAGATTGCCATACAAAAAGCTCCTTTGAGAAGGGTTTCTTCCTAGTATGACCGGCAAAGAAGATGGTATACAGACACACCGGCTAATTTTTCCTGTTATAGTGATTCATCACTTCCGCAAAAGAATGGGAGAGCCAGGACTCAGCCGCCTTGGCTGCAAGCGGTATAGATTCCTGCATTTCTTTTTTCTCTTCCGGCGCAAATGTTCCGAGAACGTGGGAGATGACATCGTTTCCTGAATCCGGGCGTCCAATACCAAGCCGTATGCGTTTGAACTCTTTCGTTCCCAGTTCCTGAAAAATAGACTTCAGACCGTTATGCCCCCCGTGCCCTCCATTCAGGCGGAGACGAAGCGCTCCCGGTGATAAATCCAGATCATCGTAGATCACCAAAAGGTTCTCCGCGGGAATCTGGTAAAAATCCATAAGAGGCTGAAGTGCCTCTCCGGAAAGGTTCATATACGTAAGCGGTTTTACGATAAAAACTTTTTCTCCATCCATGACCGTTTCGGCAGTCCGGCTCTTTTTTTCTTTTTTCCAGGAAACGTTCAGATTCTCAGCCAGACGATCCGCTGCCAGAAAGCCCACATTGTGCCGTGTTTTTTCGTATTTCCGGCCGGGATTGCCAAGACCTGCAATTACCTTCATGGGCCGTCCCTCTTTTCTGCCTGCTTCGTTTTGCACAGTAAAAAGGCATAACCGAGCTACGGCTATACCTTTTCCACTGCTGTATCATAATTAGTTGTTATCGCTGCCTGCCTCGTCCTTGTCTTCAGCGCCGACAAGTTCAGGTTCCGCAGCATCTCCTGTGTCTTCAGGCTCTTCCTGCTCCGGCGGCTGAATCGTTACAACCGTTTCTTCCGGTTCGTTCACGAATTCATATGCTTTGCCGGCAGAAAGGTCTCCGATCTGCACAGCATCTCCGACGCCAAGTTCTGAAATATCCACAGTGATTTCTTCCGGAATATCTGTCGGCAGAGCCCGTACGGTGATGTGGTAAAGAAGTGGAGAAAGAACGCCGCCTTCTTTTTCACCAGGCGCATTGCCTGTAAGATTAACGGAAACGTCTGCTTCCATTTCTGATTTGAGGTCGACTTCAAAGAAATCGATGTGTACGAGATAATCTTTGATTGGGTCCACCTGCATGTCGTGGACAATCACTGTGTGCTTGCCGGATTCTCCACCTACGTCCAGTTCGATAATACCGTTACGTCCCACTTCACGAATCGTCTTGATAAACGTGACATTAGGAACAGAAACTGCTGTGCTTGCTGTATCTTTGCCATAGAGAACAGCCGGCACATGTCCCTCGGCACGAAGCTGTTTGGATACAGATTTTCTTAAATCCGTTCTTGGATTGGCTTCCAGTACTACAGCCATAAATATTCACCTCGTTCTATTATCATTTAGGGAATCTATTTTCAAACTCACCTGAGAAAGGATTATACCATTTTGCTTCCTGAATATCAATATGCTGCCGTGTTTTCAAAACGTTAATCGAACAATGTGCTGACCGATGTCTGTTCATGAACACGGATGATGGCTTCTGCAATAAGCGGAGCCACCGACAGCTGAGTGATCTTTTCTGTCTGCTTTTCTTCCGGAAGAACAATTGTATTGGTTACAGCCAGTTCTTCAATATTGGAGTTCTCTATCCGTTCAATGGCAGGTCCGGACAGAACAGGATGCGTACTGCAGGCATATACTGCTTTGGCACCTTTTTCAAGCAGAGCATCCGCAGCGAGCGTCACCGTTCCTGCCGTATCAATGATATCATCCACAATGATGGCTGTCCGTCCTTCAACGTCCCCAATAATATTCATCACTTCCGAAACATTCGGCTCCGGACGACGCTTATCAATAATGGCAATCGGCGCATGCAGGCGGTCCGCCATTTTTCTTGCCCGGACGACGCCGCCGTGATCCGGGGATACAATCACAGTATCTTCCACGCCTTTATCCTGAAAATGTTTCGATAAAATCGGCTCCCCGAGCAGCTGATCCACTGGAATATCGAAAAATCCCTGAATCTGGGAGGCATGCAGGTCGACACTCAGAACCCGGGTGGCCCCTGCCGTTTCGATCAGGTTGGCAACAAGCTTGGAGGTAATCGGCTGTCTCGATTTAGCCTTCCGGTCCTGGCGGGCATACCCGTAATAAGGGATAACGACATTAATAGTTGCCGCCGAAGCCCGTTTCATCGCATCAATCATAATCAGAAGTTCCATCAGATGCTCATTTGCCGGTTCAGATGTGGACTGTACCAGGAAAACGTCACAGCCCCGGATGCTTTCTTCGATATTCACCTGTATTTCCCCGTCACTGAAACGTTTAATAGAACTTTTTCCCATCTCTACTCCGATTTGATCGGTTACCTGCTGGGTAAGTTCAGGGTTGGAGTTCAGAGTGAACACCTTTAGATAAGGATCGTCGTAAATTGGCATGGATTATTCCCTCCGTAAATATAATGTGAAAACCTTATTCCTTGTTTTTCACGTAACCTTCTTTGTTGGTCTGTTTTGACCGTGCGATCGACAGAGAATGTTCCGGCACATCATCTGTGATCGTGGATCCCGCAGCAACGTAGGCACCTTCCTCCACCTTCACCGGCGCAATCAGATTGGCATTACAGCCTACAAACACGTCGTCTTCAATGGTTGTCGTATACTTTTGCTTTCCATCGTAGTTGACTGTAATCGAACCGCACCCCATATTCACCCGGTCGCCGACTTCTGCGTCTCCGATATAGCTGAGATGAGGTGCTTTGCTTCCATTTCCGAAGGATGATTTTTTCACTTCGACAAAATTACCGATTTTCACATCATCGGCCAATTCTGAAGCCGGGCGGATATGGGCATAGGGACCTATTTTCACGCGGCACCCGATACGGCTGTCGGAAATCACCGACTGCCGTACGATGGAGCCGTCACCGATACAACTGTCCGTGATCTCTGAATGCGGACCGATGTCACAATTACCTTCAACCTCTACCGCTCCATTCAAAATAGTGCCGGGATGCAGGGTCGTATCACGGCCTATAACGGCGTCCGGAGAAATATAGGTGTGATCCGGATCCACAATCGTTACTCCTTCTTTCAGCCAATATGTGTTAATCCGCTTTTTCATCGCCTTTTCGGCCTCGGCCAGTGCCACCCGGTCGTTCACACCGATGGCTTCTGAAAAGTCCGCTGTCTGCCAGGCCGATAACACTTCACCCCGGCTTTTTAGTATCTCAAGAACATCCGGCAGGTAGAATTCTCCCTGGGCATTCTCATTTCCAACTTCCCGAAGTGCCTCAAAAAGCAGCTTGTTGTCAAAACAGTATGTGCCTGTATTGATTTCGGTAACCTTCTTATCCGCTGGACCGGCATCTTTTTCTTCCACGATGCGCTGCACCTGTCCTTTGTCATTTCTAAGAACCCGGCCGTAACCGGAAGGATCATGCGCATGAGCGGTCAGAACGGTTGCCTTGGCTTTAGTCTGTTCGTGGTGCTCTATTAATGACTCCACCGTTTCCGCGCGTATCAACGGGGTATCCCCGCAAAGAACAACCGTCACTCCTTCTTTATCCTTCAGATGATTTTCTGCCTGTATCACAGCATGCCCTGTTCCCTGCTGCTCTTCCTGCAGCACATAAGAAACACGATCACCAATATGCTCTTTCACAGCTTCAGCGCCGTGTCCTATAACGGTCACAATATCATCGAGCCCCGCTTCAGCAGCCTGATTGACAACATGCTCCACCATCGGTCTGCCGCATACAGGGTGAAGTACTTTATACAGATCGGATTTCATTCGTTTTCCCTGGCCTGCAGCCAGCACTACCCCATAACGATTGTTCATTCCTCTGCCTCCAACTCACCGTTTTTTCCCCTACGAATATATCCTAAAAGCCTTCATATTTCAAGGAAAGACGCTGGATTAAACACCACCGGCGGATGATGGAATATTATTGAAGGTAAAGGAAAACAAAAATCAGGCGGCCGCTCTGGAAACGGGCTCCGCCTGATAACGTAAGTATAATAGCTGTAACGATACCTCTCGATTTCTATCCAGCTTTTCAGGAGGCACCGGCTTCTTCGTATTCCGGCTTTTCAAACTCTCCCTGACGCTCATACTCACCCAGGACTGCTGTCTGAATTTTCTCCCGGGTATGGGAAGAAATCGGATGGGCAATGTCCCGAAACTCTCCATCCGGCGTCCGTTTGCTGGGCATGGCAACAAACAGTCCGTTATTTCCGTCAATGACCCGTATATCGTGCACAACAAACTCACCGTCCATTGTAATCGATGCGATAGCACGCATCCTGCCTTCCGTATTTACCCGTCGAAGCCTGACGTCTGTAACCTGCATTTTTTCACCACCTTTTTCCATATAAAAATAGTTCTGCCATACCCTTCAACAGATAGGCAGGGTTTTCCTTCTTTTGATAGAAAAAAATTATTTTTATTTTATATCTTGATAAGATAGCACCCTCTCTTCCAACGTAAAAAAACCCGCCATTCGGCGGGAAAATAGTTGTTTTTTTATTTCACGAAGGCGGTAACTTCTATCTCGATGAGTGCTCCTTTCGGGAGCGCTGCCACCCCGACGCAGGAGCGCGCCGGCTGGTGCGAATGAAAATACCCGCTGTAAATCTCATTGATGACAGAGAAGTCTTCCATCCTGGTTGTGAAGACAGACGCTTTAATCACTGTATCCAAAGAAGCTCCTGCCTCTTCGAGCACAGCCTGCACATTTGAAAACACTTGATGCGTCTGTTCACGCAGTCCGCCTTCCACCATCTCACCATCAGGTGTCAAAGGAATCTGACCAGAGCTGTAAAATACGCTGCCTGCCTTGATCCCCTGGGAATACGGCCCTATCGCTTCCGGCGCTTTGTCTGTATGAATCGGTTCCATCACGTATTCACCTCTTTTAATGTATCAAGAAAATTTCCCGGAACTGCCTTTACCTGTTTTTCTCTCTCGTGAACTTTTTCCAGACGGGCTATCGAGACATAGTCTTCTACAAGACGTTCCTCTACATCCTCAGCCTCAACCAGAACGCCGATACCAACAACGTTGGCATTGAATTCATGGAGAAGATCCATCATACCCCGCACGGACCCGCCTGCTTTCATGAAGTCATCTACTATCAGCACGTTGGATCCTTCCTGCAGACTTCTTCTTGAAAGCGACATCGTCTGAATCCGTTTTGCGGAACCGGAGACGTAGTTGATACTTACCATAGACCCTTCCGTTACACGGTGGTCCCTCCGAACAATACTGACCGGCACATCGAGATGAGAAGCGATCGAATAGGCGAGCGGAATGCCTTTCATCGCCACCGTCATAACCGCATCAATCCGGCGCTCGGCATACACCGAAGCAAACAGCCTCCCAATGTCGTTCATCAGCCGTGGATTGCCGAGAACATCCATCATGTATAAATAGCCGCCCGGCAGCAGTTCTTTATCTTCCAGTTTGGTGCAAAGCGACTCAACGAGCTCTGTGCCTTCTTGCAGCGAAACTGCCGGCACATACTTCACTCCTCCGCCTGCACCGGGAATCGTCCACAAAGAGCCAAATCCCTGCGACTCAAAAATATCTTTAACAATCGTTAAGTCTTCACTGATGGAGGACTTGGCTGATTGGTACCGTTCTGAAAAATAGCTGAGTGAAACCAGCTGATGTGGATGCTGAATTAAATAGTACGTCATATCCACCAATCGGCCGCTTCGTTTCATATTCTGCATCACTTCCTCCATAAAAACCGAATAATATAATCAGAATATACCATTTTTATACGGATTTCATCAAGGTTGTTTCTCTCCCAGAAGCCGAACGGCGTAGACCTGCTCACAGAAACCACGGAGTGCGTTGTACACGCGGTGCAGTTTCGCTTCTTTTTTAACAAGGCCGAAGACTGTCGGGCCGCTGCCGCTCATTAAAGCAGCGTCGACCCCCGATGCCTTCATCCGCTCCTTAATCTGCTTGATTTCCGGATACATCGGCAGTGTCACCTGTTCCAGTGCGTTATGAAGGGAGCGGCAGATAGCAGAGTAATTAAAATCATGGATAGCAGCATTCATCGCATCAGCAGACGTGCTGCTTATATCTTCGGTCCGCATTCGTTTATAGATATCCCCTGTAGAAACTCCGACCGGAGGTTTTGCAAGAACCACCCAGCATGACGGAGGATCGGGAATTTTTTCAATACATTCTCCCCGCCCGGTGGCAAGGGCCGTCCCGCCGTGAACACAAAACGGAACATCCGAACCAAGTTCAGCACCAAGGTCTGCGAGTTCCTCCAGCGAAAGGCCAAGGTCCCAAAGTTCATTCAACCCTCTAAGGGCCGCCGCCGCATCACTGCTTCCGCCGGCCAGACCGGCAGCCACCGGAATTTTTTTGTATATGTAAATGGACGCCCCCATCTTCGTACCACAGTGCTGTTTCAAAAGGACAGCAGCCTGGTAGGCGAGGTTACGCGAGTCGGCGGGGAGAAACCCTTCCGACATTTCCACATGGATCAAACCGTCCTCCCGCTGTTCCATATCAAGCCTGTCTGATAAATCCACCTGGGTCATCACCATTTTCACTTCGTGGTAGCCGTCAGCCCGCTTCCCCAGCACATCGAGGCTTAAATTTATTTTGGCAGGAGCTTTTATTGATTGTTTCACCATTCACTTCCCCTTCTCTTCGCTGCCGCGCCGCATTTCCGATTCTAACGTTTACATCTTTATATATTTTAGTTTAAAAAAAGAAATGTGTACAGCTTGAACTATAACACACAGGGGTTATACTTTGTGCCAATGATGAAAAAAGCACCGGGAGAACCTCCCGGTGCCTTGCTTCATGCCTGCGGGTTATGAACGGTTGGCGTCCTGCATGTGCTGCTCCGCCATCTGTACAGCAAGTTTCACCATGTTACCGGCGTCACGGGATTTAATACCGCCCCATCCTTCACGCTGAACTGTATCATAAAACCCTAATTCCTTTGCTGCTTCCGTTTTCAGTTGATCTGACATGATACCGCGTCTCCGGCTCATCCCACCCATCTCCTTCACATCTGAATGAAAGCCCTGCAGGCATGGTTTAGTATGTCCGGAAGCAGACATAAATATAGCCTTCTGCTTATCCGCAGAAAGCCACTTTATTCCGTTTCCTGTAGCATGTCCTTTTTTTAAGCTTGAAGTTCTTCTTCACCAAGCATCGTCAATTGAATCGATTTGGTGAGTACATCCGTATAACTGTACGAAATCCTCTCCACTGAGTGCTTGTCCTTGTCGAGTTTCACAATAAACACCGAAGGATATGTTTCTTCCAGCAGACCGGAACGTTCAATTGTTTTCTTACGGCCTCCATTTGCTGTGATCGTGATCTTTTTCCCTACATTGGCGTCCAGTGATTCTTTAATTTCAATCAATGTTTTTCCCATAGTTACAGACCCACCTCACTATTTAATAGTGTAACAATCCCCACCCGTTTTGTCAAGCAAACGTATTATGTTATCAACTTTCCGGATCGTTTGTCAAACAATTTTTATGGAGAAATGATTTCCTTTCCTAAGTTTATGCTTCTTTTTCCATTTTATTCTACAAAATAAAACCGGAACGAAGTCCGCTCCGGTTGTGTTTCACTTTTTCTTCTCTCCCGACAGAGTCCGGGCTTCATCTTTCCAGGGCGATCCACGCCTTAACACTCCTCTTGTCTCCAGTCCTCCCAGTCCATCCTGCCCGGTGAGGGTATGCCGGATGAGGTGCAGGGCGCTGATCCGGTCCATAAAAGGAGTCAGGCTAATTTTGGCGGCGATATAGACAGGATCCAGCGCATGAATATTCACTCTTTCCGGAGCACTTGCAAAATTGGAACCGGCTTTGATGAGCCATTCAAAATACGATTGGCAGGCGCCGGCGAAAATAATCAGCTGATCAAGCTGAGGGACCATTTTCCGCGCCTCCCGCACCGTCCTACCGAAGACTTTGGAATGTTTGTAGGACTTTATATCATTTTCCGCTCCCCGGGAAGAGATGTAAGCGTCGTGACCTGTAATAACCAATATATCAGGGCGCACCATTTCGATAAGGGAAGATATCTGCTCCGGCATCTCCTTTTCGGGAATATGGACACCGTAGACAGGAATGCCAAGCCGTTCATACAACGCGGTGCATTTGGAGAGGTAATAAGCATCTCCATCCAGATGCAGGACACGTCCGCGCATTTCAAAATACGACGTGTCTTCCTTATATCCTTCTGATGTTTCATGCTCATTCCGTTCTTTCATCAAGCGCGCTTCCTGCCGGAAGAGCCTGTAGACCCGTTCTTCTTTTTCATGGAGGTTCTTTTCGTGGGATATCCGTTCTGATTCATCCACTTTCTGTAAGTCCTCGATTGGAGCATCTGCCGCCAGGCGCAGTTCTTCTCCGGCCAGCTCAACGTTTCTGCCGTCCACAGAGGTGATCCGGAATATGATGTCACCGTTATAGGAATACCGGGTCACAAGATCTCCTGCTTTCAATTCCACTTCCACGTCAGCTTCCCCCTTCCCCCGACAGCCTATTCCATAATGCAGGAAATGTGCCCATAAAAAACGTCTCCTTCAAAAAGAGGAGACGTCCGCTGTATTTACTAATGAAGATGCCGCTTCAAAAAAGTGCTGAGGCGGGCAAATTCCTGCATGGTTAATGTTTCACCGCGTCTGCCCGAATCAATCCCTGCCTCCTGCAGAGCAGCCGCCAGTTCTTCGCGCCGGTCCCGTCCGGTGAGATTGTGCTGCAGGTTGTTCCAGATTGTTTTGCGGCGCTGGGCGAAAGCCGCCTTGATCACGCGGAAAAAAAAGGCTTCGTCCTCCACCTCTACCGGCGGAGTATCCCTTATCTCAAAGCGGACAACGGCGGAATCGACATTGGGTTTTGGAATAAACACCGTTTTGGGAACGACCATGGTTTTTACCGGATCGGCAAAATACTGCGCGGCAATAGAAAGCGATCCGTAATCTTTCGATCCGGGTTCAGCGGCCAGGCGCTCAGCCACTTCCTTTTGCATCATAAACACCATTCGTGAAATGGGGAGGCGCTGCTCCAACAGGTTCATGATAATCGGCGTCGTGACATAGTAGGGAAGATTGCCTGTTACAATGATATCCTGCACATTCTTAAAGTTCTCAGACAGTACTCGTCTTATATCCACGTTCAAAATATCTTCATTCCATATTCTAACATTCTTACAGGGGGCCATCGTCTCTTCCAGCACCGGCAGCAGACGTCCATCAATTTCAAACGCTTCCACCTGCTTCGCAGCTTTAGCAAAGTGTTCCGTCAGACCACCGATACCAGGGCCGATCTCTATGACGCCGTCCTCAGCCCCGGCCTTGGATGTAAGGACAATTTTCTCGAGAATATTCCGGTCAATTAAAAAATTCTGGCCCAGGCTCTTTTTAAAAGAAAATCCATGGTGTTCAAGTATTTCTTTCGTCCGTCCCGGGGCTGCTATGTCTCTTGCCAATCCTTTCTTCCTCCTCCAGTACAGCGGCGGCAGCCCGTGCAAACTCTGCACGTTGAATATTAAAAACATGCAGCCGGTGTAAAAACTGTTTTGCGTTGGAATAACCGATATTCAATTTCTCGCCCATTTTTTCGCGGCGCCGTCTTGAATCCGCTCCTGCCATCATTCCTGCATCCAGTAAGTCCTGACGCGTGACAGGCTCTGTCTTTTCAGCTGTCCGGGGCATTTCGTTCCGTACCGACTGCAGGGCACGGCGGATGACCTCAGGCGGGGCATGCTCCACCCCCAGACTGCCATCCCCACCCGAATCGGCATCTGCTTTTGTCAAAAAGGCATGTCTGCACCCCGGGACTTCCCTGCTTACAATGCGCCGGATCCGCTCGCCCGGGACATCAGGGTCTGTGAATATGATAACACCGCGCCGCTCACTGGCAAGCGCAATCCTCTTCAATACATCTTCCCCGACAGCAGCACCGTTTGTTTCAATCGTATCTGCCTCCACGGCACGCTTTACCGCCATCGTATCCGCTTTGCCTTCCACCACAATACATTCTTTGACGTTCATCTGTATGTCAGCCTCCCGAACTCTCAGCAAGCATTATTATACTATGATTCAAAGCGAAAAAAAAGGCGGAAAGAGAAGGGGCTGGAACCCTTCCTGCTTTCACGCCCGGATAAGATAAATATAATATTATTCCAAAATGGTTACTTGTACGTTTCGTCTTCCAAAACTCATAGCCTGCTGGTTGGTAGGCATATGCACATCAATACGATTCCCGTTAATAGCGCCGCCGGTGTCAGCTGCAACTGCTTCCCCGTAGCCTTCAACATGGACTCTGGTTCCAAGTGGAATAACGGCAGGATCCACGGCCACGACATTTTGGTTAGGATTGGCGTTTAGATTAATCCCTGTCGCAGTAATTCCGGAACATCCGGTACAGTCAGCTGTGTACGCTGTAGCTTCCATGGAGATGGTCCGTCCACCAGAACTGCTTTCAGAGGGGCTGCTTCCACGCGACGCGATCGATGTCTGATCGGTCGGACCGACTGCTACAACTTTATCCTGACTTTCTTTCACTTTTGTCTGATCTACAAGCTCGCGGGATACTTCTTTTCCGTTTTCGAGCACCACTTCATACTTTTTTTCAACGACACCTTTGCTGCCGCTTTTTACTACTTTTTCCTCTCCGTCTGCAAGAGAGTTATCTTTGCGCGTCACCGTAGCAAACTCCTGTTTCTCCTGCACGACGTCGGTCACTTTTTCCACGCGGACAACATCGAGTTCCGTCTCTTCGGAAATCGTCGTATTTTTTCCGTCTTCGAGGCGGTCATTACTGTCCAGTGTCATTCCTGCCTGTTTCAGAATGTTTTCTGCCTGTGCTGTCGTTGTCATAACTTCCTTTGTTTTTCCATTATCTTTAATGGTAACTGGAAAAGCAGACTCGTAAGCCACCGTCATTCCGTCTTTCACCGGTGCGGTAACTTCTTTATTCAACTCGTCGTACGGACCAAGGTCAATGTTTTGATTGTTGATCACTTTACCCACTGAAGAGGCCGTTGTCCAGATGCTTGAGGCCTCGCCGTTTTTTGACACGGTTATCTTCCGTGCCGGCTTCCATTCCAGATTCATATTGCCGGTAATGGGTTCGGTGATCGATGAGCTGAGTTCATCCTTTTCTTTTACATCAAGGTTCTGTTCTTCAATCATGCCTTTTACTGTGTCTGCGTGGGTGGCTACAGTGAATGTTTCTTCCCCTTTTGTAATCGTCACCGTTGCCTTCGTCGTTTCATGCACGGCATAAAACAATCCAGCTGCAGTCAACAGAAGAAAAGCCAAAGCCAGAACCATGCCTTTTCCCGGTTTTCGAACGGAAAAATCGGCACGTTGTTTCAAACTCATCTACTAACCCTCCTTCACAAGAAACAAATTGTAGACCCTGCTTATGTCCTTGTCAACTCTTTTGTTCATACAATGTATATTATTGCCCAGTGAAAACATGAAGAAAAGAAGAATCGTTCGACGATTTGTCCATACAAAAACAGGAAAAAAGGAGAATTCCCCCGGATTAAAAAAAGGGGCTGTATCAAAAGTCGTTAAACGTTAAGGCATCCGCTGCAGGCGGACGCTTGCCGCGGGCAGCGCCTCAGCTACATCAAACGGTAAAACCGCCGTTTGATGGGATCTTCGGCTGCTGCTCTTCCCGCTGGCGTCGCCGCCTTCCGCTTCTGCCTGGGGTGAATTTTCTATATTACAGAAAAGGAGCTGCACCTTTTGATACAGCTCCATCTTTCAACAGAATATCCTGTCACCTGAATCCGTGATAATATCTTTCGACATACCCTTCAAAACCTTGATAAAATAGGGGTTAAGATCCTATTCATCTTATTGGATGAATGCACCCGGAAGGTGAAAAAATGAAACGTCGATTTGATATCCAATTAACGGATAATTATATTATATCTGCCAGTGGACTTCTCTTGATAGGGGAACTTCTTCAATCCTTGACCTTACATAAACGTCTCCATTCCTTATCTATGCCCGGCTTAACATCGTCGGCCGCCATTTCCCACGGCGATGTCGTGTACAGCTATCTCGGTCTTCT
>NZ_FOTY01000036.1 GCF_900114715.1 Salibacterium qingdaonense | reverse complement strand
TGATCGGCCGCAAAAATTGGCTTTTTTCCCAAACACCCCGCGGCGCTCAAGCGAGCGCCATCATTTACAGCATTATCGAAACGGCGAAAGAAAATCATCTCCATCCGTTTCCCTATCTAACCTATTTATTTGAGACGCTGCCCCAGCAGCAGGAAGATGCTTCCTTGGATGAATGGCTTCCCTGGTCTACGCAGCTTCCAGAACGCTGCCGCATTCCTGTCCAATCATAGCCCTGTTTTATAAACGACAAATCCCCATCCTTTTATCAAGGTGGGGATTATTTGACGCTTACGTTATGACGAAGAAAAGGTTAATCGAATACAAGGGGATTTAGAAACAGTTGATATTTCTGGTGTTACCCAAATGTTAAAGGCAATTGCTGATGAAAACAGAGCAAAAATCACCTACGCTTTGTGTCAGGATGAAGAGTTATGTGTTTGTGATATAGCAAATATTTTAGGTGTTACGGTAGCAAATGCTTCTCATCATTTACGAACGCTTTATAAGCAAGGTGTTGTCAACTTAAGAAAAGAAGGAAAACTCGCTTTCTATTCGTTAGATGATGAACATATTAGGCAGATAATGATGATCGCCTTAACACATAAGAAAGAAGTGAAGGTCAATGTCTGAACAAAAGATAGAACCAATGGAAGAAGAAATGAACGTCTATCGGGTCCAGGGATTTTCATGTGCAAATTGTGCAGGTAAATTTGAAAGAAATGTTAAGGATATTCCAGGAGTAGAGGATGCAAAAGTCAATTTTGGTGCTTCCAAAATCTCTGTTTATGGTGAGACAACTGTAGAAGAATTAGAAAAAGCAGGTGCTTTTGAGAATCTTAAAGTAGCTCCAGAAAAAACCAGGCGGCAAGCTCCGATAGAGGTTAAAAAAGATAAAAATGTTTATTTTGTTGAAGGATTCTCATGCGCGAACTGTGCAGGAAAGTTTGAGAAGAATGTTAAGAATTTACCGGAAGTTCAAGATGCGAAAGTCAATTTTGGAGCATCTAAAATTTCCGTATATGGTGAAACGACTGTAGAGGAATTAGAAAAAGCAGGTGCTTTTGAGAATCTTAAAGTGGTACCTGAGAAATCCTCAGAAGAACCGGGTGAGGAAAAAAAAGAACAGGAAGACAAAGTACCATTTTATAAAAAGCACAGTACGCTGCTTTATTCGGTATTATTTATAGCTTTCGGTTTTCTTTCCATGTCCGTTAATGGGAATGATAATATTGTTACTGCACTGCTATTTATTACATCAATGATTGTTGGTGGGCTATCACTCTTTAAAACAGGATTGCAAAATTTAGTTCGGTTAGAGTTTGATATGCGGACCCTTATGACAATTGCCGTTATCGGCGGCGTTATTATAGGGGAATGGGCAGAAGTTGCGATTGTTGTCATTCTCTTTGCCCTTAGTGAAGCCTTAGAACGGTTCTCGATGGATCGAGCAAGACAATCAATTAGTTCATTGATGGATATTGCCCCCAAAGATGCACTTGTGAGACGAAATGGACAGGAAATAAAGGTTCATGTCAATGATATCGAGATTGGCGATATTATGCTTGTTAAGCCAGGGCAAAAGATTGCGATGGATGGCATTATTGTTAATGGCTACTCTGCCATTAACCAAGCAGCAATAACAGGTGAGTCGGTTCCTGTTGAAAAAACTGTCGAAGATGAAGTCTTTGCAGGTACGCTTAATGAAGAAGGATTGCTTGAAGTAAAAATCACAAAATTGGTTGAAGATACAACGATTTCTAAAATTATTCATCTTGTTGAGGAAGCGCAAGGCGAGCGTGCGCCAGCCCAAGCTTTTGTTGATAAGTTTGCAAAATATTATACTCCTATCATTATGATTATTGCAGCGCTAGTTGCTGTGGCCCCCCCTCTCTTTTTTGATGGAAGTTGGGAAACATGGATTTATCAAGGTTTAGCTGTTCTTGTCGTTGGTTGCCCTTGTGCGTTGGTTATTTCTACTCCAATATCCATTGTCTCTGCAATAGGAAATGCTGCGAAAAAAGGTATCCTTGTAAAAGGTGGCGTTTACCTAGAAGAAATCGGTGGATTGAAGGCTATCGCTTTTGATAAGACAGGTACCCTCACCAAAGGTGTTCCTGTTGTAACAGATTATAGCGTAATCGAAGATCAAACAGATGAACAAGGACTGCTGTCAATCATAACTGCATTAGAATATCGTTCCGGGCACCCATTAGCGTCAGCGATTATGAATAAAGCTGACAGTGATAATATTTCTTATTCTGACATACTCGTAGAAGACTTTTCTTCAATTACGGGCAAAGGGATAATGGGTAAGATAAATGGGAAGATGTATTATATTGGAAATCCGAAATTATTTAAAGAGTTATCGGTATCTAATTTTAGTAAGGCAATAGAACAGGATGTTGCAACACTTCAGAAGCAAGGAAAAACAGTTATGGTCGCAGGGACAGAGGATAAGATTGAAGCTATTATTGCTGTTGCAGATGAAGTGCGGCAATCAAGCAAGGAAGTTATTCAAAAGTTACATCAAGCAGGAATTCAAAAAACGGTTATGCTTACAGGTGACAATCATAGCACTGCAAATGCGATAGGTGAACATGTCGGCGTAACGGATGTTCAATCAGAGTTATTACCACAGGATAAATTAGATGTAATTAAACAATTAAAATCGGAGCATAACCATGTTGCTATGGTGGGGGATGGTGTCAATGATGCTCCGGCCTTAGCAGCTTCTACAGTTGGGATAGCCATGGGTGGAGCTGGTACTGATACAGCACTTGAAACGGCAGATGTTGCTTTAATGGGTGATGATTTAAGGAAACTTCCCTTTACTGTTAAACTGAGCCGAAAAACGTTAAATATTATCAAGGGGAACATAGCTTTTGCCATTGCTATTAAATTCATTGCCTTACTTCTAGTCATTCCGGGCTGGTTAACACTTTGGATTGCTATTCTCTCGGATATGGGTGCAACTCTTTTAGTAGCGTTAAATGGTTTACGACTGATGAGAGTGAAGGATAAATAGGTACTATATGTGTGAAATTTACGGAAGGGCTTTTCAATTTGAAGAAAAGCCCTTATCCCTAAACATTGGAGTTGGAAAAATGATTACAACAATACTTACAGCTGCTGCGGTTTATGTAGCGACAGGAATTGATTATCTCGTTATATTAATTCTATTGTTTTCGCAAATAAAAAAAGGTCAGGCAAAACATATTTGGATAGGACAATATATAGGGACTGCAATTATTATAGGAGCAAGTCTTTTAGTTGCTCTGGGGGTTGCAAATTTAATTCCTCAACAATGGGTTATAGGACTACTTGGACTTTTACCACTTTACTTAGGTGTAAAAATATGGATTAAAGGGGAAGAGGATGAAGATGAAAGTAGCATTTTATCCTTATTTTCCTCAGGCAAATTTAATCAATTATTTTTGACGGTAACTTTCATTGTATTAGCTTCCAGTGCGGATGATTTTTCCATTTATATACCGTACTTTACGGCGTTAAATATGATTGAAATCATTGTTGCTATTATTGTTTTTTTCATTATGGTTGGAGTTTTATGCAATGTCAGCTATCGCTTAGCTTCCATAGATTTGGTGTCGGAAAAAATTGAGAATTATGAACGCTGGATTGTTCCAATCGTTTTTATAGGGCTAGGAATTTATATTATGTTTGAAAATGGGACATTCAATGCTTTATTCTCATTCCTGTTTTAATAAGGGGGTGGTATGATGTTCCATAATCGGGCGCCATTCTTGAATAAGGATTAGCGTGAGCATCATATATAAGGGTCATTTTATTGAATAAAATAATCCATATACGATGAAAATAAAAAGAGATTCAGATGAGGGGGAATTCTTCTTATGAATATTTGTACGGTTAAATAAAAGTTCACTGAATAAACTGGATAAGTAAAAAGGTAAATATCGAGGAATGGTAAAATTATATGAACAAAGACCCGAGAATAAACCATGCAACCGAATTAAAATAAACAATCGCAAAACTGTTAATGAGATATGTGTATTTGGTTAGAAATTAAAGTCTATTTAATAGAAAGTTGGAAAAATCAATAGTATAATAAAATCATAGGAATTAATATTGATTATTCCTTCAATATAGTATTCTTATAACTATTTTCTACTAATTAAGCAGGAGGTAATATCCAATGAAAGCTGCAGTCTGGTATGGAAAAAAAGACTTACGGGTAGAGGAAATAGAACTAAAACAAACGAAAGATACCGATGTTAAAGTAAGGGTAGCTTGGGCAGGTATTTGTGGCAGTGATTTACATGAGTATGAAGAGGGACCGGTGTTTGTACCAAATGAAAAAGAGGATCCGTTAACTGGAGAAATCGCTCCGCTAACCATGGGGCATGAATTTGCGGGTGTTATTGAAGAAGTAGGTCCAAAGGTGACAAAATATAAAGTTGGCGATAGAGTAGTAATTAATCCAACAATCACTTATGGAAATAAGTCGGAAGACCTTGATCCTTATGATGGTTTCAGCTTTATCGGCCTTCACGGTGACGGTGGTTTTACTAAATATGCAAATGTACCAGAAGATAACGTTTATCTACTTCCAGAATCTTTAACACTACAGGATGGAGCTTTAGTAGAACCAACTGCGGTTGCCGTACAAGCTGTAAAAGAAGGGAAACTGCAGTTTGGTGATACGGTAGCTGTATTTGGTGCAGGTCCAATTGGTTTAGTGACAATTATTGCAGCTAAAGCTGCTGGTGCCAGCAAGATTATTGCTTTAGATTTGTCGGAAACTAGAATTGAAAAAGCAAAAGAATTAGGAGCAACCCATGTCGTTAACTCTAGCGAACAAGATGCTGTTACAGCAATCAAGGAAATTGTTCCAGATGGAGTAGATGTTTCCTTTGAAGTTGCCGGAGTAGCACCAACATTTAAACAAGCAATTGATGCAACAAGGGCACGTGGAACAATGGTTATTGTTTCTATATTTGCTAGGGAGATTGAATGGAATCCAATACAGCTTACAAATACAGGTGTAAAAGTTACATCAACAATCGCATATACACCTACTACATTCCAACAAACTGTAGATTTAATGGGAACAGGACAATTAAAACCACAGGGAATTATTACAGACCAAATTCAATTGGATGATATTGTTGAAAATGGATTCGAAGCATTGACAAACGATAAATCACAAGCAAAAATATTAGTGGAATTAAGTGGTGAGAAATAAAATGTATTATTTAACCCTGAGTAGCAGCTGTTACTTGGGGTTTTGTTATGACTGTCAGCTAGGTCCAGGTAGATAAATTAGCGAAGTGATATTGAACTCTTCTTTAAGAAGAATATTGACGATATTCTGCAATACCAGCTAATAGTAGAAGTGGATAATTCCATTAACGGGCGCGATTGCTGAATAAAACCATTTGCCTTAAGGCTTAGGGGGTTGCCATGAAGGCAACCTTTTTTTACATTGAATGTTCAAATAGGGTATAATCTAATTGAACAAAATAGATTACCGCCAGTTAGTGGATCGTCAACACAAAACTAGACCATTTCGTTAAGGTGTTTCCGGCGATAAGCGGCCGGGGTAAGATAGCCTAACGTCCCGTGAATGCGTATGTTATTGTACCAGTGGACATAATCGAATAAGGCCAGCTCTAATTCCTTAAGGTTCTCGAATGTTTCTCCATAGATGAATTCTGTTTTCAGTACCTTATATGTAGCTTCGGCAACGGCATTGTCATAAGGGCATCCTTTTTCACTCAGGGAACGATCAATATCAAAGGTTTCAAGCAGTTCTTCGATGGCCTGGTTTTTAAACTCGTTGCCTCTGTCGGTATGAAAGAGGTGAATGTCCCTCAAATCTCCCTCGATGGAAGCAAACGCTTTCTGGACAAGGGCTGCATCTTTTTTAGCACCGGCACTGTAACCGATGATTTCCCGGTTATATAAATCGAGGATGGCACAGATATAGTTCCATTTGGTACCTACGCGCACATACGTCAAATCGCTGACGACAACCTTGCGAGCCTGATTCTGGTCAAAGTGACGATTCAACGTGTTCCCCTGATCCGACTCGTTGCACGTGCTTTTCATCGGTTTGAAATGGGCAACGGTATACTTGGACACCAGCCCCTGCTCTTTCATGATGCGACCGATGCGACGACGAGACACCTTGCGCCCTTCTGTTTGAAGCTCATGCTTGATTTTCCGGGTTCCGAAGTTCTTCCTGCTTCGGTGAAAGATATCCACAATCCGGGCTGTTAGCTCATCTTCTTCGGATGTATCTTTTAATTTTGCTTCATAATAATACGTACTCTTCGGGAGTTGCAGGACGGCACACATTGCTGATACCGAATAGTTGTGACGGTTATTCCGGATCACATCTACTTTCGTCCCATGATCAGCGCCGCTTGCTTTAAAATGTCGTTCTCCATGTTAAGACGTTGATTCTCTTTACGAAGCTTGATCAATTCCTTCTCTTCCGGCGAACGGTTATCTTCTTCTTTGAACGAACCGGTATCATGATATTGGCTCACCCAACGGTCGAAAGAAGAAGACGTCAACTCATACTCTCGGATGATTTCCTGTCTTGGCTTGCCACCTTCGTAAAGCTGGACGATCTGTTTCTTGAATTCAGGGGTGAAGCTACGACGATTTCGTTTGGTCATGGTTCGGCACTCCTCGGCGTTCGATTTTCGTAAAGTGTAACGGACCTTAACGAAACTGTCCAATCAAGTGTAGCCTATCTATACGACTTGATTGTAAAATGTAATGCAACGGCTAAAAGTATAGCAAAAGCCATCATTATTCTGTTTAGGATGAAGGTAATCAAAACATCCAACATAACAGGAGGAATAGCGTTGACTTTACAAGTAGGAGACAAAATAACTTTTGATCGGACGTTTACAGTAGAAGACGTAGAATTGTTCACGAAGATTTCAGGTGATGAAGGCGTCCATCATTTAACTCCGGATGATCAGGGAAGACTCGTAGTTCAGGGGTTGCTGACAGCAACGTTGCCGACAAAAATAGGTGGAGATAACAATGTCATGGCGCGTCATATGGATTTTGAATTTCTTCGTCCTGTTTTTACGGAAGATACCATTCGATGTGAGGCTCAAATTGAAAAGTATGAAAAGCAAGAAAAGAACAGAACAGCTATTATTGCTTCTTTTATTTGTACAAACCAGAAGGGTAAAGAAGTATTAAAAGGTGGCTTTTCAGGTGTCATACTCTAGCTGTGAAAATGGCAGAACATCTAGTGTGTGGTAGTGGTAATGGATGTGTTGCACCAATTGGTGCAACAGTTACAGCTCACAGACGGATCAAGTTACGTTATTAAAAAAGGTGTTACATATTATCTTAATTTCGAGTCTTCAACTAATGGAGGGCGAGTGTTCAATAGAATCATTTTGGTCTTGGATAGCTCAGCTTGGTTACCTGTTCCGTTAATGGCTTTAACCCTTTTCATTTTTGTGGCTTCTCAAATCGTTAAATTACCTGCGTATGGGGACCAAGTTATAAAGGCTATTCCTTTTTATCTTGTTTTTATGATAATCATGCCTATTATTTAGCTAAATATGTAGCCACTTGGTTTGAATTAGAAACCAACTGGAGAAGAAGCAGAAAATCATAAATGGGTAATAGAAAGAGAATTGTCACCTGTTGAATAAACTCAGATGATATTATGGTAGAAAATATCACTATCTTTCGTTTAAGAAATCTTTTCTTCACAATTTCTGCACATTTGCTGGGCACTCTACTGCATAAGCGTCCGTTATGATTTTCCACTTATCGTAAGAACTGCACGGACGACATACTATTTTTCAGGAGGTATGAAAGATGGCTCATCAACAACACCAGGAAACATTGAACGTATTGCACGAATGCATGGAGGCTTGTAACCACTGTTTCGACGCTTGTCTCAAAGAAGACGACGTGAAGATGATGGCAGGATGCATCCGTCTCGACCGTGAGTGTGCAGATATCTGTGGGTATCTTGAAGCGGCGATTACACGAGGTAGTGCTTATGTATCTGAACTCGCTTCCGTTTGTGCGAAAATCTGCGATGACTGCGCAGAAGAATGTGCTAAACACGATCATGACCACTGCCAGGAATGTGCAGAAGCTTGCCGCAAGTGTGCAGATGCCTGCCGTAAAATTGCTTAATAAGGAAAAGGTCGGCAAAGAGCCGATCTTTTTTCTTTTTTCCACAGATATTCATAATTTCTGCACAATTCGGGGAACAGGAATAGTGCAGAAAAAATTTTAAGGCAATGAAAACCATACCCGGCATGGGTAAAAGGAGATGAAAACCATGGGTGGAATGATGAACGGAAGTGGCATGGGAGGCGGATTCTTCGGAAATTTTTTCGGATTCGGTCTGATTTTTCTGCTACTTATCGCAGCGATTGTCGTCATCGTGATCTGGATGGTGAAACCCGGGGGAGGGAACTCGAACAATAGGAACACGAACACCTCCTCTCCAGAGAATCACGAAGACACACTGAAAAACCGGCTAGCCCGGGGAGAAATTTCTGAAGAAGAGTACGACCGATTGAAAAAGAAACTGAAGGAAAAGTAGTGGAGGCGAAGAATATGAAACGGTATATAACAGGTTCCATCATGATTCTTCTTCTGCTTGGAATCGGGGGATGGGTCTTTGTCCAGTCCCCTTTCATGCAGGAGTCCGGAGATGGAGAAATCAATACAGATGAAAACGGGAGGAGTATCTTGGATCTGCCGGCTGTCGAAGCGGGGGAGCGTCCGGTAAAGGAATTTGATCTGACGGCAGAAGAGACCTCCTGGACGATAGAAGGAGAAGAGTCCGTCGATGCTTGGACGTACAACGGAACGGTTCCGGATGAGCCGATCCGAGTAGAAAAAGGGGATTTCGTCCGAGTGGAATTGACGAATGAACTGGATGTGCCGGTGACGATTCACTGGCATGGAGTGGTTCTTCAAAACAGGATGGATGGAGTGCCGGGAGTGACACAGGACGCGGTGGAACCCGGCGAGTCGTTTACGTATGAGTTTGTGGCAGATAACCCGGGGACGTATTGGTATCACTCCCACCAGCACAGTTCTCTTCAGGTAGATAAAGGTCTGTATGGCCCTCTTGTCGTTGAAGGAGACGGTCCATCGGTTGATGAGGATCAAACGTTCATTCTTGATGAATGGGCTGTGAATCAGGACCGGGAAGACTGGACGAATATGGCCGGAATGATGATGGGCTCCATGAACGGGGACGGAGAAGCGGATACGAAACAGATGTATGACACATTCACCGTCAATGGAAAAGCTGGGTCGGCCATTGATCCCCTCGAGATGGAAGAAGGAGAAACAGCGAGACTGCGTTTTGTGAACGCGGGATATCAGCTGCACCGCCTCGTTTTTCCTGAAGGGTCGATGGAAATGCTGGCGGTGGATGCCGAGAAGGTGGAGAGTTCATCTGGTCGAAACGTGTTGCAAATTGCCCCCGGAGAAAGGATTGATGTCTTATTCACGAAAGGAGAGGGGGCAGAGCAGATTGCTCATACCACAGACGTGGAACATGCAGCGGATATGAAAATCCCTGTCCTTTCCCCGGGCGGGGAGCAGACAGCCTCTTCTGCTCCAGAGACGGATACAGAAGCTGTGAAAGGTACATCTTATGAAAGTGAAGAACTGCTTTTTGAAGATATACCGAAAGCGGACGTTTCCTACGACATGGATTTGAGTATGGGCATGAATATGGGAGAAGGAATGACGTGGCAGATCAATGAAGAAATTTTCCCGGATACCCCTCCGATCCAGGTGGAAGAAGGAGATATCGTCAAAGTGGAGATAACGAATGAGGGACGACTCAACCATCCGATGCACCTTCATGGGCACCGATTCCAGGTACAGTCGGAATCTGGCGGTGGCGTCGTCAAAGATCTGATCAACGTGAAACCCGGGGAGTCCTACACGATTTATTTTGAGGCGAACAACCAGGGAGAATGGCTATTCCATTGTCATGACAACAACCATGCGGATAGAGGAATGGTGACGATTGTCGACTATGAAGGGGTTTATTCCCCGTTCGAACTGAATGATGTCAATAATCCATAGAAAGGAGTAGAGCTATGGCACATGAACACCACCAACATGAGCATGAAGAACAGGAACATCACGACCATGACGGGCATGATGGCCACGATCATGGGGGACATGACCACGGAGCGATGGTAGATGATTTCAAAAAGCGATTTTATATTTCCCTGATCATCACTCTTCCGATTCTTCTATGGCGGCTGGCCTTTTCTTACAGGAGCCATCGACGAAGGGAAGAACAAAAATCCAGGCATGATGATGCTGATCGGTCTTGCCATCGTCGTTGCGTATGTATATAGTTCCCTGGTCGTGTTCGGCTGGGAAGGACGTAATTTCTTCTGGGAACTGGCGACGCTGATCGACATCATGCTGCTCGGCCACTGGATCGAGATGAGATCAGTGATGGGAGCTTCCAATGCCCTTCAAGAGCTCGTGAAACTGATGCCGGATAAGGCTCATAAAGTAAAAGAAGACGGATCGACGGAAGAAGTGAAAGTGAACGATCTTGACTCCGGAGATAAAGTACTTGTGAAGCCCGGGGAAAAGATTCCGGTGGACGGAACAATTGTAGAAGGAAAATCCGCCATCGATGAATCGATGCTTACCGGAGAATCGGTACCTGTTGAAAAAGGAACGGAAGAAGAAGTGATCGGTGGCTCCATCAACAAAGAAGGAAGCTTGACGATAGAGGTGAAGAAACTCGGGGAAGATTCCTACTTATCTCAGGTCATCACGCTCGTCGAGGAAGCGCAGAATTCCAAATCACGAGCACAGGATTTTGCGAACCGTGCAGCGAAGTGGTTGTTCTATCTGGCTCTCAGTGCTGGTATCATTACGTTCATTACTTGGCTTGCACTTGGATATCCGGTGGATATGGCGGTAGAGCGGATGGTCACCGTCATGGTCATCACCTGCCCGCACGCACTCGGGCTCGCAGCACCACTTGTTGTTGCAGTCTCCACTTCTTTATCTGCAAAACAGGGGCTTTTGATTCGTAATCGTACCCAGTTCGAGAACGCGCGGAATGTCGATGCCGTCATCTTCGATAAAACAGGTACCCTCACCAAAGGAGAATTCGGTGTCACGGATATTGTCCCGGAAAACGTGGAGGAGACGGAAGTTCTTTATTGGGCAGCGAGCCTGGAACAAAAGTCCGAACACCCGTTGGCACGCGGGATCCTGGAACAAGCGGAAGAACGAGGGATAACCCTTGGTCAAGTAGAAGATTTCGAATCAGTCACAGGACGTGGCCTGCGCGGCAATGTGGATGAGAAGAACGTTCAGGTCATGAGCCCTGGCTATATGAAAGAAAATGACATCGCGTATGATTCCGAAGCTTTCGGACGTATGTCCGAGGAAGGGAAAACGGTGGTATTCGTACTCGTGAATGATGAATACATCGGAATGATTGCCCTCGCTGACATGGTACGTGACTCCGCCAAAGAAGCTGTGGCGGAGTTGAAAGAACAAGGAATCCGATCTGTCATGCTTACCGGTGACAATAAGAAAGTCGCCGACTGGGTGGCCAAACAGATCGGTATCGATGAAGTCTATGCAGAAGTTTTACCGGATGACAAAGCGAATCAGGTGAAACAAATACAAGCAAAAGGCTGGAAGGTTGCTATGACGGGTGATGGTGTGAATGATGCGCCGGCACTTGCTACAGCTGATTTGGGAATTGCTATTGGCGCAGGTACGGATGTAGCAATGGAAACAGCTGATGTGGTGCTTGTGAAAAGCAACCCGAATGATGTTGTGGCACTAATGGATTTATCGAAAAAAACCTATCGGAAAATGGTCCAGAATCTCTGGTGGGCGACAGGTTATAATATTTTTGCCATACCACTCGCAGCAGGTGTCCTAGCGCCGATTGGCATTGTACTAAGTCCTGCAGTAGGGGCAGTATTGATGAGTTTGAGTACCATTATTGTTGCGATAAATGCAAAACTATTAAAAGCTTAAGTAATGTCATCAAACAGCTATTTAAAGTAAAACTCTAGCGTGAGGTTATTGTAGTAAACTCACGCTAGATCTTTTCGAAGAAGACATGGAGTTTATTATAGAAGTAAAAGAATAAGCAATAGGGGGGAGAGAGATGGCTAAATATCATTTGGAAATCTACACGAGACCTACTTGTTCGGATTGCCAGGACCTGAAAAAATTCTTGGAAGGTCATCATATTCCGCACAAGCAATATGATTTGGCAAAACAACCATCAAAAGAAAAAGATCTTATAAAGATAACGGGAAATAGAATCGTACCAGCACTTGTATTTTCTGATCCATCCCTTTTGAGGTTGGTGAGAAAGCCAAAAAGTATGATTGGGTTTGAAAGGAATAAGGATGAAATAAAAAGGCTGCTAAATGTAGGATAGCTAATATCATTATGATTAGAGCGAGAGTATTTTTGGCTAAATACCCCCCTAGCTAGTATGGTAATTATGAAAAAGGTGTAATTTAACTTTTTCCTGATTTTTTTGTTGACAAATATACCATGCGGGGGTATAGTATAAGTATAAAAGAAAAGGAAGTGATTCATTTGGATAAATTCTTACGTGATCACCCAAGTACCCCAAGAACAGAAGCTGAAAAGGAAAAAACGATTAATCGTTTAAAACGTATAGAAGGTCAAGTTCGTGGAATACAGAAAATGGTGGAAGAGGATCGCTATTGTGTAGATATTTTAGTACAAATTAGCGCCATTCAATCCGCATTAAAAAATGTAGGTTTCGCAGTCACGGAACGACATATCAACCATTGTGTCAGTGATGCGATTAAACAAGGTGAAGGCGCGGAAACGATTGAAGAATTAATGAGTGTACTGAAGCAGTTTTCCAAGTAGTTAGGAGGGAGCATTCATGAGTGAAACCGAAACAAACCATGCAACACTTGGTGTGACAGGCATGACCTGTGCTGCTTGTTCCAATCGTATTGAAAAAGTTTTAAATAAAATGGATGGAGTAGATGCACAGGTTAATTTAACGACAGAAAAAGCAACAGTAGACTATGATTCAGAGAAAACCTCCATCGAAGATATTTCGAATAAAATTGAAAAAGTCGGCTACGGCGTTTTAATGGAACAAACAGATTTAGATGTTTTTGGAATGACCTGTGCCGCCTGTTCAACCCGTATTGAAAAGGTATTGAATAAGCAAGACGGGGTTAAATCTGCAAATGTAAACTTAACAACAGAAACGGCATCTGTAGAATATAACCCAGGACTCGTAGATACAAAAGGAATCATTGAGAAAATCAAAAAATTGGGTTATGATGCGCAACTTAAAGCGGAAGCAGAAGAAAAGCAAACGCATAAAGAAAAAGAAATTAAAAATATGAAGACGAAATTAATTGTTTCAGCCGTGTTAACTGCACCGCTAATAGTAACCATGTTGGTTCATTTATTTAATATGAATACACCGTATATATTCATGAATCCGTGGTTCCAATTTGCACTCGCAACACCAGTACAATTTATTATCGGCTGGCAGTTTTATGTTGGTGCATATAAGAACCTTCGTAATGGCGGGGCAAACATGGATGTACTTGTTGCATTAGGAACGAGTGCAGCATATTTCTATAGTTTATTCGAAGCGTTTAGGACCATCGGTAATCCAGTGTACGAACCGCATTTGTACTTTGAAACAAGTGCTGTAATCATTACGTTGATTTTATTTGGGAAGTATTTGGAAACAAGAGCAAAAAGCCAGACAACGAATGCACTATCTTCTTTGCTTAATTTACAGGCAAAAGAAGCTCGCGTGATAAGAAATGGCGAGGAAATCATGACTCCAGTTGAGGAAGTTGTCGTTGGTGATCGATTAGTTGTAAAACCTGGAGAAAAAATACCTGTGGACGGTAGGATTGTAAAAGGAAGAACCTCTGTAGATGAATCGATGATTACAGGGGAGTCCATCCCGATTGAAAAAGACGTAGATGCTAGCGTAATCGGCTCAACGATAAACAAAAACGGTTCGATTGAAATGCATGCAACGAAGGTTGGTAAAGATACGGCACTTGCATCGATTGTGAAAGTAGTCGAGGATGCACAGGGATCGAAAGCACCAATCCAGCGACTAGCCGACGTCATTTCCGGCTATTTCGTACCAATCGTTGTAGGTATTGCCATTTTAACATTTACTGTATGGATCGCGTTTGTCCAACCTGGGCAATTTGAACCTGCTTTAGTCGCAGCGATTGCTGTCCTTGTGATTGCATGTCCTTGTGCTTTAGGCCTTGCAACACCAACATCTATTATGGTTGGCACAGGAAAAGGTGCAGAAAATGGCATTCTTTTTAAAGGTGGAGAACATCTCGAGCGTACCCATGCATTAAATGCAATCGTGTTGGATAAAACGGGAACAATTACAAAAGGAAAACCTGAAGTAACAAACTTTACAGGTGATGATGAGACATTACAATTACTCGCTAGTGCGGAAAAAGGTTCCGAGCATCCACTTGCAGAAGCGATTGTTGCCTATGCAACAGAACAAGATATTGAGTTAGGTGAAGTAGATGATTTCAATGCGATACCTGGTCATGGTATCGAAGCTACGATTTCCAGCAATAACATTCTTGTAGGAAATCGAAAACTCATGCAAGATCACCAAGTTGATGTTGGTAGTGCGGAGCAGGAATTGATCGACTATGAAGTGGATGGAAAAACAGCGATGTTAATTGCTGTTGATGGGAAGTATCGCGGAATTGTTGCCGTTGCAGATACGATTAAAGAAACAGCACCACAAGCAATTAAAGAGTTACAAGAAGAAGGCTTGGAAGTTATCATGTTAACAGGCGATAACGAGCGAACTGCACAAGCAATTGCAAAGCAGGTAGGAATTGATCAAGTAATAGCCCAAGTATTGCCTGAAGAAAAAGCGGATAAAGTAAAAGAAATTCAGTTACAAGGTAAAAAGGTTGGAATGGTTGGGGACGGGGTAAATGATGCTCCTGCGCTTGCAATCGCCGATATTGGAATTGCCATTGGAACTGGTACAGAAGTGGCCATTGAAGCTGCTGACATTACGATTCTTGGTGGGGAGCTATTGCTCATACCGAAAGCCATTAAAATCAGCCATGCGACAATTAGAAATATCCGTCAAAACCTCTTCTGGGCATTCGGCTACAACACAGCAGGAATCCCGGTTGCAGCAGTTGGATTACTTGCACCATGGGTTGCCGGTGCAGCTATGGCATTAAGTTCAGTAAGTGTTGTTTCTAACTCCCTTCGCTTGAAGAGAGTTAAGATATAACTTTTTCTAAAACCTTTAAAGGGGGTGAAAAAGCATGGGACAAAAAACGCTAGATGTTCAAGGCATGACATGCGGACATTGCAAAATGTCCGTTGAAGGTGCATTAAATGAATTAGATGGCGTATCAGCAGCTGAAGTTAACTTAAAATCTGGCAAAGTAGATGTTACTTTTGACGAATCAAAAGTAAATGTTGATACACTAAAAGAAGCTGTTGAAGATCAAGGCTATGATGTTAGTGCCTAGTGCCTAAAAAATAAAAAAGCTGGTTTTCTGACTGGAAAATCAGCTTTTTTATTTAAAGAAATAATTTAGAAGGAGTGATATTAATGGCAAAACATGAGGACGAAAAACATAAGCATAGCGAACACAACCACCATAACCATGACCATCATGATGGTGAAGAACATAGCCATGACAGTCATCAAAGTCATGCTCATGACCATGACAGTCACGGGGGACATGACCATGGCGGCCACGGAGGTCATGGGCACCATGATCATGGAGATATGATTGGAGATTTCAAGAAACGATTCTTTATTTCTTTAATTTTTACCATTCCAATTCTCGCTTTATCACCTATAATTCAAGATTTCATGGGAGTTGATTGGCGTTTCATTGGTGATATGTATATTTTATTTGCATTATCAACCGTAGTATTTTTCTATGGTGGCTGGCCATTTATAACAGGCGGAATCAGTGAGTTGAAAGATAAGAACCCTGGAATGATGACACTCATTGCGCTTGCGATTACCATAGCGTACGGATACAGCACCATGGTTGTATTCGGCTGGGAAGGCAGTCAGCTATTCTGGGAACTGGCTACATTGGTTGACATTATGTTACTCGGTCACTGGATTGAAATGCGGTCTGTGATGGGTGCATCTAACGCGCTTGAACAGCTGGTGAAACTTATGCCAAACGAAGCACATCGATTAGATGATAATGATCAAGTACAGGATGTCCCATTATCGGAGTTGGAAAATAATGACAGGGTACTTATAAGACCGGGCGAAAAGATCCCTGTAGACGGAACGATTATTGATGGGAATTCGGCTATTGATGAATCTATGCTTACGGGGGAATCTGTTCCGGTTGAAAAAAATAAAGGTGATGAAGTCATCGGCGGATCGATTAATAAGGAAGGCTCTCTTACCGTAAAGGTTGAAAAAACAGGGGAAGATTCCTATTTATCACAGGTTATTACAATGGTAAAGGAAGCACAGGAATCAAAATCCAGAACACAGGATTTGACGAACCGCGCGGCTAAGTGGTTATTTTACCTTTCACTAGCTGCTGGTCTTGCAACCTTATTTATTTGGTTGCTCTTGGGGTACTCTTTTGATGTTGCCATTGAACGGATGGTTACCGTTATGGTTATTACTTGTCCGCATGCACTCGGGTTAGCAGCACCTCTTGTTGTAGCAGTTTCTACATCTATTTCTGCCAAAAAAGGATTGCTAATTCGGAACCGTGCTAATTTTGAAGGGGCACGTAATTTAAATGCGGTTGTTTTTGACAAAACAGGTACACTGACAAAAGGTGAATTTGGTGTAACTAATATCGTGCCTAGTGAGGGATATAACGAAGGAGATCTTTTAAAATATGCATCCACTGTAGAACAAAACTCTGAACATCCGATAGCAACCGGGATTGTGAAGGAAGCGAAAGAACAAGAGGTTGCTTTAGGAAAATTAACTGATTTCGAGTCGATAACAGGAAAAGGAATTCAAGGGAAAGTGGACGGAAGAAAAGTAAATGTTGTCAGTCCGGGTTATGTAAGTGATAATAATTTTAGTTACGATCAGCAGTTGTTTAATGAAATGTCAGAAGAAGGAAAGACCGTCGTATTTGTTCTGCTTGAAGATGAATTGATCGGGATGATCGCGTTAGCAGATATCGTTCGTGAAACAGCAAAAGAAGCTATTTCAACCCTGAAGGAAAATGGAATACATTCCATTATGCTAACAGGAGACAATAAAAAGGTTGCAAACTGGGTAGCAAAACAACTGGGTATCGATGAAGTCTATGCAGAAGTTTTACCGGATGACAAAGCGAATCAGGTGAAACAAATACAAGCAAAAGGCTGGAAGGTTGCTATGACGGGTGATGGTGTGAATGATGCGCCGGCACTTGCTACAGCTGATTTGGGAATTGCTATTGGCGCAGGTACGGATGTAGCAATGGAAACAGCTGATGTGGTGCTTGTGAAAAGCAACCCGAATGATGTTGTGGCACTAATGGATTTATCGAAAAAAACCTATCGGAAAATGGTCCAGAATCTCTGGTGGGCGACAGGTTATAATATTTTTGCCATACCACTCGCAGCAGGTGTCCTAGCGCCGATTGGCATTGTACTAAGTCCTGCAGTAGGGGCAGTATTGATGAGTTTGAGTACCATTATTGTTGCAGTCAATGCTAAATTATTGAAGGCTTCGTAAGAGAGAGGGGAATCCCTCTCTCTTTTTTTGTCCAGCTCAGCGTATATGGGCACTCATAATGAAAAGACATTAGCTGTTACTGTAAAGGATGACCAGAACCAAGAGACGCATAATTACAAAAGTCGGACTCCCACCACCTCGTATACACAAAATCTGCATAATTCCCTTGTACACTAACAAATAGAGATAGGGGGGGGAGGTATGTATCAGTTGTTTAATGAAGTAAGCAGATTTTTTAGTCAACCTTTCATGGAACTGGCATCCCAACAGGAAGGGGTTCCATTACTAGGAGCTTTTTTTCTGGGACTTGTCGGAGCCGTGGCTCCGTGTCAAATGACGGGGAACGTAGGGGCGATGACCATTTATGGAAATCAGACGTTCAAGGATAAAGTTCCGTGGGGGCATGTCACTTATTTCATGCTTGGAAAGGTGCTTGTCTTCTCTGTTCTTGGCCTGGCCGTATGGCTATTCGGAAAGGAGGTCCAGGGGGAACTATCTTCCTGGTTTCCTTATCTCCGCAAAGCTATCGGCCCGATGCTTATCGGAATCGGACTGTTCATGATAGGAGTCTTTTCTATGAAATGGACGCTATCGCTCGGAAGCAAACTCCTTCCGTCTATAAGGAACAGCAAAACAGGAAGTTTTCTTCTCGGCGTTAGCATTACACTTGCCTTCTGTCCGACGATGTTTGTTCTCTTCTTCATGACATTGATGCCCATGGTGCTCACAACTTCTTATGGGGCAGCGTTACCGCCGATTTTTGCGATAGGTACTTCTATGCCTCTCTTGTTTTTTCTGTTTCTATTTACCTGGTTCGGTATCGATAAGAAGTCATTGATGAAGAATGGAAGAAAAATAGGTGGCCGTATCCAGAAAATAGCCGGAGCACTTCTTTTGCTGATTGGCATCATGGATACGCTCACGTATTGGTTTTAAAAATGATCTGAAATTAGGGAGGATATCTGCAGAAAATCTCGACAATTTTCTGGCAGAATGGAAGAAGCTCAATGGAGGGGGAATGGACAGTGAAACATAAAAAAACAGCTCTTGCGTTCAGTGGCTTGGTACTAATTTTGGCGGCTTGTAGTGGAGACGAAACGGAAGAGACTACAGAAGAAAATCAAGGAAGCTCAGGGACAGGGAACGTCCAGCTTGAAGAAATGGAAGGCACCATTGAACACGTGCATGGCATCGGTTATACCGATGCGGAAGGGGTGACATTTGCGTCCCATGACGGTTTGAAAGTGTACAAGGATAATGAGTGGATGGAGAGTCCGCACCATAAAAATGATTACATGGGATTCAACGCAACAGAAGAAGGGATGTATGTGTCCGGCCACCCGGGGGCATCTTCAGATTTGCCGAATCCTCTTGGTCTTCAGAAAGGTAAAGTGAAAAAGCAAGAACTCGAATCCCTCGGATTTACAGGAGAGAGTGATTTTCACCTTATGGGTGTCGGGTATGAAAATGAAGCCATCTATCTCCTGAATAGCCAGCCGGATGACAATCTCGATACAGGGTTCCACCGGAGTTTCGATGGAGGGGAAACCTTTGAAGCGATGGCAGCTGAAAATCTTCCTGAAAAATTATTCCAATTAGCTGTACATCCGAGCGATGAGGAGATGGTAGCTGCTGCCGCGGAATCCGGTGTGTTCCTGAGCACCGATGCCGGAGAGACGTTCGAGAGGATTTCTGAAACGGGGCAGGCGTCCGGTCTTACTTTTACAGGTAATCAACTATATTTTGGACTGCTTCAAAACGAAGCATCGTTCCAAACCTATGACCTGGAGTCGGAGACGATCACCGATATCCCCCTTCCGGATTTCGGGCAGGACGCGGTCCTGTATTCAGCTGTACATCCGGAGAAGGAAGAACTTACGATTTTTACGATGAACGGAAGCAGCTACATGACGGAAGATGAGGGAGAAACGTGGAAAAGCATACTCACGGAGGGAGAGCCAGGGTAACGATTCCGCGCAGCTTTTGTCTTTATTTTACGTACATCCTAGTGCTAAGTAAGGGGGAAGCAACATGTCAAAAACTAAGAAAAGGCGTCTGTGGATGCGAACAGCGGTGCTTCTTTTATTCGCTGGACTCGCAGGTTTTGTTGTTTATCAGAGTATTTCCGGAGAATCTGTCGTTGTCGAAGCTGGAGATAAGGCTCCGGATTTTGAATTAGAGACCCTCGAAGGAGAAACGGTTCGTTTGAGTGACTATAAAGGAGAAGGGGTATTTCTGAATTTCTGGGCGACCTATTGCAAGCCTTGCGAAGAAGAGATGCCTTATATAGAAAGGCAGTCTAAAATCTTCGAAGATAGAGGTGTGCAAGTACTTGCGGTGAACGTTGGAGAGACGGAAGTGACGACCAGAGGGTTTGTAGAACGGAAAAACATGACATTTCCCATACCTATGGATACAGGAGAAGCCCTCCTGAACACGTATGGTATCGGTCCTATTCCTGTCACTTTCCTCATTGATGAGAACGGGTATGTCGTGGACAGAATTACCGCAGGCATGTCGGAACAGGAGATAAACGGATACATGGAACGTATCGTGCCAGAAGGGGAGGGAGATTAAATGGCTGATGTGAATATCGTGCTTGCATTCGGTGCAGGCTTTCTGTCGTTCATTTCTCCATGTTGCCTCCCCCTTTATCCTGCTTTTCTTTCTTATATTACTGGAATGTCTGTGGACGACCTGAAAGGGAAACGAACCTTTTTTCAAAAACAACCGATGCTTCACACGCTATTCTTTTTAATAGGATTTTCCATCATTTTCATCGCCATCGGTTTTTCGACCTCGTGGATTGGAAGTTGGTTTTTGAGATATGATGACCTATTACGTCAACTTGGCGCTATTTTCATCGTGCTTTTGGGACTCGTGGTTATCGGTTTTTTCAAGCCGAAACTCTTTTTTCGTCAACGACAGGTGACATTGAAGAACCGGCCGCCGGGATACATAGGATCAAGTGCGGTAGGGATGGCATTCGCGGCAGGATGGACCCCGTGTACAGGACCTATCCTGGCTGCTGTCATTGCTCTCGGGGTTTCCTCGCCGGATGAAGCGGTTCTTTATATGGTGAGTTATGTCCTTGGATTCTCTATTCCGTTTTTTGTGATGGCTTCCTTTATCGGGAAGATGGAATGGCTGAAGAAATATAATCATCGCATTGTCACCTTCGGAGGGTATATGATGATTCTAATGGGAGTATTCTTGTTTTTCGGCTGGATGTCGGATCTTACTTCCTTTCTCACGTATCGATTCTTTAACGGGTGGACCGGCTTTTAAATTCGGAGGGGTGCTATGAGACGGAAACTTTCGGTGAAACTCGGACTTCTGTTTTTCATTCTGATGCTTTTGATTGAACTATCTTTGTTTTTTATTCTTTATACGTCGATTTCCACTCAGCGAATCACAGAAGTAATGGATGGCCTTCTTGCAAGGGGAGCGGGGCACAAGGACGTTCTGGAAAATAATTTTGACGCTTCAACGCTTCGACACGTCACTCTCATGGAAGCGGAGGCTTCTACCGATGTGATTATTGCGAACACAGAGGGAGATATCATCCATCGTTCGTCGGAAGGGAAGCCTTTTCAGGAGGAAGTGGTGAGACGCACTACTGCTGCTCCGGAGAGCGGGAGTAGAATTATCGAAGACAATTGGAGAGAGAATCCTTATGTAGCCACGCTTTCTCCTATTATGATTGATGGAGAATATAGAGGGAGTGTATATATGTTTTCGCCTTCCGAGACCATCCGGGATATTTTGTCTCAATTGTCGAAACAATTCCTCATAGTCATGGGAATGATCACATTTATTACGCTTGTGCTTGTGTTTGCACTCTCTCAAATCATCACCAGACCCCTCATACGTATGCAGCGGGTCACGGAGAAATTGAGCGAGGGAACGGCGGATATGGAACTTGATGATCGGTATAACGATGAATGTAATTGTCAACTGAAATTTCAGCCATATGTTCATCCAATTTTCAGCCAAAGATGAATCGCTTCACCTTTACATACAATAGGAAAAACAATAGGAAAAATTTCATTTCATCAATAAACTTTGTTTCTTAGATTGCAATAATAAATGCAACAACCACCTCAATTCCATTATTTGTAACTAAAGAACAGATGCCAACCCCTGTTCGAATCGGTCGTTAGGAGACTGGTATCCCAGTATTTTACGGGGGAGGGTGTTGCACCAATTCTCCACATAGGCAATGACGGTATCGTCCAGGTCATC
>NZ_FOTY01000043.1 GCF_900114715.1 Salibacterium qingdaonense | reverse complement strand
GGTCCGATTAAAAACTGGATGGTCCTCGCATCCCGCGTCTCCACGTCCCATCCTTCGTCCTTTTTCGCTTCGCTCACCGGATCATCCAGCAGGGTGAGAGCCTCTCCCACCAAATCGCTGAACCAGCTGTACATCAGCTGCTGCAGCTTTTCTTCCATGGCCAGGACATCCGGTGTTTCTTTCATTATCTGGTGCATTTCTGTTATAATAGGTTTCATGAGAAGGCCTCTTTTCGCTTTGTATTTGCTTCCTAGGCATACATCGATGATAGAGGACCTTCTCTTTTTTTGCCAATCATCAGTCTTCGTCGTTACCGAGAACTATTTTACACATACAACCGCTTTGTTTTTCCCGGATTTTTTCGCTTCAAACATCAATGCATCCGCTCGTTCCACCACTTCTTTAGGTGTCTCAAACCCATCAGCCGGCAGAGCAGTACCGATAGATACCGTCATATTCCAGGTTTCCTCTCCTTCCAGACATGTGAATGGAACCTGCATCCGCGACAGAAGGGATTCTGTCAGTTCATAGGCGGAAGTGTTCGTCTGGTCTTCAAGAATAACGACAAATTCTTCTCCCCCATAGCGGTATACCGACCCCTGCTCCCGGATAGTTTCATTGATGCGCCCGGCCGTTTCAATCAGCACTCTATCCCCAATATGGTGCCCAAATTCATCATTAAAGGATTTAAAATTATCCACATCAATCATCATGACAGCAAACCTATGTCCGGATACATTCAGGTACTCCAGAAACTTCTCCAGTTCATGGCGGTTATACACTCCGGTAAGCCCGTCAATTTTCGACCGTTCTTTATACTGTCTATTCATCACAAAGAACTGTATGATCTTGTGAAGAACATAGTAAAATAACAACGAAGCAGCCGTGCAGGCTGTAATATAGAGAAGTCCTTCCCCCCAATCCCAATTGCTTGAGGTAAGAAAAGAAATCACCAGGATATTCTGAATAGTGTAGGCTGTGCTTACAACGATGAAAGACAAAAATCTGCGCGGAATAAAAAAGGAAAGGCCTATCAGCAGCGTTCCGACAATAAGGATATTGGTTCCAAGCATGGAACCAATATCCTCTTCATTAAAAAAGTACCTTCCAAGCGCCGCGGTAATAACTGTGCTTCCACTGATCAGCGGGGAATAAAAAAGAGCTGTATATGTAATCGGAATATGAAAAAAAGAAAGCAGCACATTCTCACTGATCTGATAAGCATTCATCATTAAAAGAATACAGGTGATACCGGCGGACACACCAAGAATAACCTGCTTCATTTTTCGGAAGCCGGGTTTTCGCAGCACCGGCAGGTACAGCACGTAGTTAATAAGCACCGTACACGTGAACAATAAACTGAAACTGACTATAAAACTATTAATCAACTGAATCCCTTCTTCAACAAAACCACTCCGACATTCTTTGGCGGAAAAAGCAAAGTCTTATTCTAAAGTACCCATAATACAGAATACCACGGCTGTAAATGGTTCGCGTTCCCTTGTTTAAAGGGCCGCCGGCGCGGGAAAAGAAATACTAACAATCTTAGAGAGGTGATAGTAAAATGGCAGATCAGGAAAGCTGGAGTAATAAAATCAAAGGCGCTGTAAACAAAGTAAAGGGCGAAGCAAAAGATCAAATCGGCAACGCCAAAGAAGACCCTGAACTTCAGGAAGAAGGCAGGAAAGATAAATCCAAAGGCAATACCCAGCAGGATATCGGCGAAATAAAAAGGGAAAAAGAAAACAAAGATAAATAAACGATAAAAAAACCGTCGCCCCTTTTTACAAGGAGGGACGGTTTTTTTACGAAAGTCTCATCCAGAGGTGGAAGTCAATCCATTAATAAATGCTATGCTTTCAATGGCAATCATTTCTTTGTCGTTATCAAGCACGGCTGTATGATAGCTGTCGTGCATCGGAATAATCCGTTTATTTTCAGAAGAAATCGTATGATAAATATCTTCACTGTTGGCAGGCGGAACGACATGATCAACATCCGACACAAAAATCCTCGCCGGAACCGTGATGTCCATCAGGTTGCTGCGGGTTTCAAGCATCAGCCCGTAAAGTTCCCCGTAAGCCTTCACAGGCGTCTGTTCGTAAACAGCTTCCTGCTGGATTTCTTTTTTTATATCGGGAGGGGCGGTCTGTACAAATCGTTGATCCGGCAGGTGTTCGGGATCGGCATCCGGAATTTCGATGGCCGCGTTGATCACAATAATACCTTTCATTTCCGGCATACGTTCTGCCAGGTACAGCGTCAGTGTTCCTCCCATGGAGAGTCCTGCTACATATATATCCGTACAGGTTTCCTTTAAAAATCGAAACCCTTCTTCCACGTTGTCACACCATTCCTGCCAGGAGGTATCTTCCAGATCTTCAGGATGCGTACCGTGACCGGCGAGCCGCGGCCCGTACACCGTGAATCCGGCCTCATGAAAACTCTCCCCCAAAGGACGCATGCTCTGGGTGCTTCCTGTGAATCCGTGAATCACCAGTACGCCGGTATCATCCCCTTCAAAATAGAAAGGCTCCGCGCCTTCCATTACCGGATAACGTTCCGCCATCTTTCTCACCCTCCCGTTAATGGTATAATACTACTTTTCCCACAGGATAGCGTAAAATCAGTATTTTGTCATGTAAAATGTATTATTTTTCACAATTTCTTTATCTCAACGACCCCGCTCCATGCTTTCTACTGTCTCTTTTGGAATGTGATGACCGTGATCTTCTTTTACGGATCTTACTATCATGGCCCCGAAAGTGAGAACAACACCTGCTGCTATCACGATAAACGGCGGCAGCCAGGGCTGTTCCATCGGCATCATCGTCATCCCAAGACCCCACCAGAACAAACCAAATGCCATAATGAACGGCAGGATGGAGGGGGTTGGCATATGTATGTCTTCTACAGGTGTGGCAGCTTTCATGCTGCCGTCCCCGTGCACTTTTTCATAAAACCAGGGATCCAGTGCGCGGACCTGCGGCACCTGCGCGAAATTATATTCCGGCACCGGAGAGGGAATAGACCATTCCAGGGTCCGTGCACCCCACGGATCACCGGATTGCACGCGTTCTCCCTTCCAGGCGGAGTAGATAATATTAATAATCAGAACGACCACCGCTGCTGTCATCAAAAACGTTCCCATCGTCGAAATAAAATTGTAGGTATTCAGCCCCTCACCGTCCATATAGGTGAAATACCGCCTTGGCATGCCGATAAGACCAAGAATATGCTGCACGAAGAATGTCACATGAAAGCCGATGTACATCAGCCAGAACATCCATTGTCCAAGGGTTTCATTCAGCAGGTGCCCAAACATTTTCGGATACCAGTAATACAGACCCGCAAACAGTCCAAGAATAATGCCGCCGATAAAAATGTAATGAAAGTGTGCCACCACGAAATAGGTGTCATGGTACAAATGATCCACCGGGGCCATGGCTACCATGACACCGGTTATACCACCAAGTACGAACGTCGGTACAAACGAAGAAGCGCACAGCATGGCTGTAGAAAACGTGATTTTTCCGCCCCACATCGTGAACAGCCAATTGAAAATTTTAATTCCGGTTGGTACGGCGATCGCCATGGAAGACAGGGCGAACACCGAATTGGCAATCGGACCGATTCCAACAGTAAACATATGGTGAACCCATACCATAAAACCAAGAAACGCAATTAAAAGCACCGCAAATACCATCGTCGTGTACCCAAACAACCGCTTCCTCGAAAATGCCGGCACCACTTCGGATATAATACCGAACGCCGGAAGTACGAGAATATAGACCTCCGGATGCCCGAATACCCAGAAAATATGCTGCCACAAAACCACATTCCCTCCGGCATCCACCTGAAAAAACTGCGCTCCGAACAGGCGGTCCAGCATCAGCATCGCAAGTCCTGCTGCAAGTGGAGTAAAAGCAAACACAATGAGAATCGACACAATCAGCGTTGTCCAGCAGAACAATGGAAGCCGCATCATCGTCATCCCCGGCGCCCGCATATTAATGATCGTAACAATAAAGTTAATACCCGAAATCAGCGTACCAAGACCGCTTACCTGCAGGCCGAGCACGTAAAAATCCATCCCCGAAGAACCGTATTCTCTTGTGGAGAGCGGTGTATAAGCAAACCACCCTGCATCCGGTGCTCCTCCGAGAAACCAGCTCAAACTGAGAAGAAGTCCTCCAAAAAAGAAAATCCAGAATCCAAGCGCATTTAAGAACGGAAACGCGACATCACGTGCTCCTATCTGCAACGGAACAATGTAATTCATAAAGGCAAAAATCAGCGGCGTCACCGCAAGAAAAAGCATAATTGTTCCGTGCATCGTTAATAATTCATTATATGTCTGGCCGGACAGCAGAGACTGTTCCGGATACATGAGCTGCAATCTCATAAGTATGGCCATCACACCTGCTTTCATAAAAAACAAGGTGCCGCCGATTAAGTATAGAATTGCTATTTTTTTGTGATCCACCGTCGTCAGCCAGTCCCAGACTACATTCTTCTTTTGATAAGCGGTTTCCATCATCTATTCAACCTCCCGGGTTCATTGTTGCCAACTCGGAAAGCTTCTATACCGCATATCTCCAGTGAATAGTGGCTGCCTGCGGGCACCGGAAGCAGCTGCATTACAAAAATCCCGGAAGGCGGCGTACAGGCTGTCTTCCGGGATTTGATACAACTTATATTCTTTTTTCCGACTCTTTCTTTGACGTTTGGTTTTCGGCCCATCCTGTGTCCGCGTATCTACTCTGCTTTCACATCATTCGTATCGTTAATCATTATTATGATTCCTTGATTGTCATCAACTTTACAGAGTGCGGAAACAATTCTTCTTTCACTTTATCATAAAATAATCTGGCCTGGTTCTTGCAGGAAAAGGTTACTTCGTCGTTTTCGATATGTCCTGCGTAAGGCGTAAGGCCTACTTCGTATCCTTGTTGATCGACTGCTACAATCAAATATTTTTCATTTTCCATTCTATCCCTCTTTTCTCTCCTTCGTTTCTTCGCATGTTACATGTCCGTTTATAAAGGTTTCGATGTCGGACTGGTCCAGCGACCCTTCATATTTATCACGGAGTTCTGTTCCTTTCATTACATAAAGAGATGGATAGCTGCTGACGCCAACATATTGAGTGATGTCTTCCTTCTGAGACGAAATAATTCTTACATCCATTTGGTCCGTGCTGCAATTATTGCTTTTATTTAATAATGCTTTATAAAAAGGCCGTTCCGCACTCAGATTCTTATCATCGGAAAATAAAAGCATGGACGTTTCCGCATGAAGTTCCTGGATCATAGCGGGCTGGCTTTGAGCGGCACAGGCAGTAAGCGGAAGAATCAAACAAATCATCGCTGCCAGAAGCCGCATGGCATGACCCGGCATATTCGTGTTCTCCTTTTCTTCAATACCTTTATAACGATTCACATTATGATTTCTACGGGATAATACCTTCTTATAAGAGAAGTGAAACATACCGGGGAAGAAGACTCTCGAATTTGATTCTTTTTTATCACATACACTGCCGTTTTATGTTATTGTGTTTATGAATCAAAGGACATGGGTATATAGGCATCTAGAAAACCAGATTAAGCAGATAAAGGAGAAAGGTTTTATGGAATACATTCACCGGCAAACCGTGTCCTACTGTAAAGTGGTGCAGCGTCATGTGAAAATTGAATTCTCCATCTTTCTCATGGAAGGCAATCTGGAAATGTGTGCATCATGCACTGGAATTGAAGACATTTGCAAAAACTGTCCTGTTATACAGTATAACGACCTGTATCCCCCTGCCTCGCAAAAAAGGCTGCCACCGGTGTGACAGCCTTTTTATCATGAGCAGGCTAGCAGACGTCGACTGATCCAGCAGCACAGCGCTTCGCTGTTTTAATGATGCAGCGTTGTTAAACTGCAGTCGTCGGTCGTGCATTCCGTTTCGATTGTGATATGCTCGAGCGGATAGGCTTCAAGCGCTTCTTTTATTGAAGCTTTCACCTTCATCATATCTGCTTTGCTGATGTCTTCATTTAGTACCACATGCGTGGAAAGCACGTGCTGCTCGCCGTCCAGTGACCATATATGCGTGTGATGGGTATCTTCTACATCAGGAATGCTCCGAATGCTCTGTTCAATCTGCTCTGTATCCATTTCTTCAGGCACTCCGTCCAGAAATAGAAACAATGTTTTCTTCAGGTTTTTCAGTACATTCATCAGAATATACAACGTGATTAACACTGAGAGAAGCGGATCCAGGATGGCGGCATCCCAGAACATCATAATAACACTGACGACGAAAACGGCAGCCCACCCCAGCACATCTTCCAGCAGGTGCCAGGATACCACTTTTTCATTCATAGACGCTCCCGATTTCATTCGAAGCACCGCCGCACCGTTCACGGCCATGCCAAGAAGGGAAAGCAGCAGCATCCCGCCGGCGTGGGCGGGTTCGGGGTTCCAAAGACGAGGAACGGCTTCGGATAGTATAAATAGGGAACCGGCCACCAGCACCAGGCTGTTGATGAGGGCGCCGAGCAGGGAAAACCGGCGGTATCCGAATGTAAACGTCTGGTTGCTTTTCTGCTCGGATTTGTTCTGGAGAAACCAGGCTGTGCCAAGAGACAGCGAATCGCCAAGGTCATGAATCGCATCAGAAATAATTGCCATACTGTTTGTCAAAACGCCGCCGATTAATTCGATAATCGTAAATCCGAAATTCAGAAAAAAGGCCGTTTTGATATTGGAATGACTATGATGGTGATGGTCGTGATGATGATCGTGTCCCATCAGCTTCAAGCCTCCATGACGGAATGTCCGGTTTCCCGGTCCGAGATTTCCTGTTGATGGGCTCCTGCGAGCTTAATCATGTCTTCCACGTGACTGTCTTCGAGTGAATAATAAACGAGTTTCCCTTCTTTCCGGTATTTCACGAGACCCAGCTTCCGCAGATACCGAAGATGATGGGACGTGGACGCCGTCGAAGCGCCGAGCAGATGGGACGCATCACAGACACATATCTCGCCTTCCGCGGCCAGGGCCTGAAGCACTTTCATCCGGTTCTTATCGGCCAGTCCTTTGAACATAACGGCCATCCGATCCACCTTGGCATCGTCGATAGAAGCCTGCAGCCGTGCTACTTTCTCTTCGTCCACACAGGTGACTTCGCATACCTCTTCCTGCTTCATCTCTTTCACCTCTTTTACTCGATCGTTTATTACTCATTATACTATATTCAAGCATAAATTTGAATGAATGATGTGTTGTCACGAATTTCGATCCGTCAGCGCTTCATTTAATTTTCTCATTTCGTTATAAAAATAAACGAAAAAGCAGGCCCAGAACACAGCGTAAAGAACCAGATACAGTCCCATTCCAATCATAAGTCCCCAAATGGTGAAAGGAATCCAGCCGATGACAAAAGCGAGAACAAAATACAGCATGGTCATCGTCACAAAATGAATACCTGTACGTTTTGTCAGACTCCAGCTCTCTTTCGCGAAAATCAGCCCCCCGATACTGAAAAACCATCCGCAGAACATGCTCCCAAGAGAGTCCATGACGAACCTTCCGGCATCAAGCTTTTGAGCACCGCCGAAAAAAATGATGCCGTAATGAATGAGTACGGCGATAAGAGCGCCGAAACAAATGCCGATAAAGCTTTGATATACCAGTGTTTTCACCTTTATCCCTTTCCTTTCCAGTGGATTTTTTCTTTAATTCTGTTCACGTATTTTCGTGACACATATGCTTTATCTCCAGTACGAAAATAGACACAAAGAGAGCCATGGAAGGACGCTTCGAACTGTTTCAATTCATCCAGGTTCGCGACAACGGATTTAGACAGCCTCACAAACCGTCCGGGAGGGAGCTTTTCTTCCAATTCATACAGCCGCTCTTTCATCTGAAAAGTCCCCTCTTTTGTCTTCGCCATGACGATTTTGTCTGCGGTATACAAATATATAATGTCCTGCGGCTGGAATATATGGCGTTTCTCTCCATCCATTCCGGCAAAGTAGGTCCGTTCTTCTTCCTTCAGCCGGCTGAGAAGCCGTTCCACTTCTTCATCCCATACGTTGGAACGAATCAACACTTCTTTTTTTTCAAGTTCTTCGTCAATCTCCACATGGATTTTCACCAATCTTCCTCCTTCCTCTGCTGCTTTCAGTATATAAAAGAAAACGATTCTCCGTACAGCAGATTCTGCCGAGTGGTTCAACATGCTATCTATCCTGCCTGAATCACGCACTGGAACGTTGGATTAATAAGGAGGGGTTTCCGGGTAAAGTATATATAGTATATACAATAAAGGGGTTGGAAGAGGATGAAAGAAGTACAAGAAGACAAGCACAGCGATTATGTCCTTCGGTATCTCGTACGGCTGGCGGATAATGGTGCAGAAATGGATATCACACTGAATGTCGGCGGAGCTACCATCACCGGAGTGTTAATCGGAAATGTGAAGTATCTCGAAGAACTCGAACGCACCCTTCACCGCGGAAACAGCGATCTGGAAAGTAAAATGACAACCTTTTTCGAGAAAATGTCGGATAAGTTCCAGCGCGAAACCGATCAGGACGAGTACGAAAGCGGCTATATCCATCTGCGTAAAGCAAAGCTTGTGGATTCACAGGGGAAAGTTCCTATTCACGGGAGTCTCTGGAGAGGAAAAATTTCCGACGTCAACGGCTTCAGCTTTGAATCCGTGCAGTAGTGGGGTTCAGCTGACAGAAAGGCTGCAGGACTTCGGACAGCACGTCGTCAAATAGGACATTTACCAGTCGAAGCTGCATGACTGCCATACCATATGACAAACGAGCCTGGCTGCGCAGCAACGTATCTCATTCAAAAAGACGGAGCGGGATGATTTTCCCCGGCTCCGTCTTTTTGAACTTTTCCTTCTGTTATTGCTGAAGCATACGCTGGAGAGCGGTGGTGGATTCGCGTGTCGTTTGTTCATCCACTTCAATCCTGTGATGCGGTTTATCGCTGAGGATGCTTTCGAGCGACCAGAGCAGATGCGGCAGATCAATGCGGTTCATCGTTAAGCAGGGGCACATATTCGGATTCAGCGACCGCACTTTTTTATCTGTTTCTTCCTGTATGAGCCGGTTGACCAGATTCATTTCTGTTCCCACGACCCACGTGCTTCCGGCCGGAGCCTTCCGGATTGTATCAATAATCTTGTTCGTCGATCCCGCCGCATCTGATGCCTGCACGACATCAAACATGCACTCCGGATGAACGATAATATTTGCGTCCGGATCTTCTTCTCTTACCTGCCGCACGTTATCCATCGTGAACTTCTCATGAACCGAGCAGTGTCCTTTCCACAAAATCATGCGCACCTGTTCCAGATCTCCGTCGTATTCCAGCTCCTGCCTGATGGGATCCCACACCGCCATTTCTTCAAGTGGAATGCCCATGTCATACGCCGTGTTACGCCCAAGGTGCTGATCGGGCAGAAATAAAATCCGTTCTTTGCGCCGGAATGCCCACTGCAGCATGGTTTCGGCGTTGGAGGACGTCAATGTGGCTCCTTCGTGTCTGCCGCAGAATGCCTTAATGGCCGCGGTGCTGTTCACATACGTAAGTGGCGTGATCGTATCGGCAAAGGTATCCTGCAGTTTCTCCCAGGCTTTCTCCAGCTGCGTGATGTCGGCCATGTCCGCCATCGAACAACCGGCCCGCAGATCCGGAAGCAGCACGGTTTGATGATCCTCAGATAAAATGTCCGCTGTTTCCGCCATGAAATGCACGCCGCAGAACACGATATATTCCGCTTCTTTGTTGGCAGCGCCGGTTTTGGCGAGCTGCAGGGAGTCCCCGGTTTCGTCGGCAAACTGAATCACTTCGTCCTTTTGATAATAGTGGCCGGGCATAAACAACCGGTCTCCGAGTTCCACTTTGATCTCCCGTACCCTTTTTTCCATATCGCTCTGAGTCATGGCCTCGATATGATCCGGCAGAGATGGCGCCTGAAACTGTTCCAATACACTCATTGATACTACTCCTTTCTCTTGTTGTGAAGGTAAAAACTAAGATCCAATGCTTGAACCGAATGGGTTATCGATCCTGCCGAAATCACGTCCACGCCTGTTCCCCGGTATGCCCCAATCGACTCGCGGGTGATCGTACCGGAAACTTCTGTCCGGATATGGGGCGGAACGGCTGAGGCCCACGCTGCAGCCTGTTCCGGGGAACAGTTATCAAACATAATCACGTCAGCTCCTGCTTCAACGGCTTCTTTCACTTCATCCAGCGATGTCGTTTCGATTTCCATTTTTACCATATGCCCCGCCTTCTCTTTCCCTTTCGCTGCCGCCCCGGTAATGCTTCCTGCCGCAGCGATGTGGTTGTCTTTGATCATAACCGCATCATAGAGACCTCCCCGGTGATTCACGCCGCCCCCGCAGCGCACGGCGTATTTATCAAACAGACGTAGTCCCGGCATTGTTTTTCTCGTATCACAGACATTTATCCCCGGGTCATTCAGTGCTTCTACCGTGCGGCGGACTGCTTCAGCGACGCCGCACATCCGCTGCACCAGGTTCAAAAGCACCCGTTCCCCGCTTAGTAACGCCTGCACCCGCCCCTTTACAGTCAGAAGTGTCTGCCCCTCCTCTATCCGCTCTCCTTCATTCACGTGTGCGGTGACATGCGCCGCTTCATCGAGCATTCTCCAGCCTTCTTCGAACACAACGGCGCCGCAGAACACCCCGGCTTCTTTTGCTTTCACCACACCTTCCGCGGTTTCTTTATCCGAAAAAACAGCCTCGGTTGTGATGTCGCCGCTTCCGATATCTTCTTCAAAAAACCGTTTCAATGCTTCTCTAACCTGATACCGCTGCATAGCCTTCCTCCCTTGCTTCATCCGCTGCTTTTCTACATGCAAATCGGGAACCTTCACCATGAAATTACATGTGTCTTGACACATATGTTTATATAAAACTACACTAAATACAACCGTTATTGTGAAATTTGTAACAAGAGGAAGGAGAACAAATGATATATCTGGATCACTGCGCCACTACCCCGATGAGTACAGCTGCGCTGGAAGGCTACCGCCAAGCGGCAGAGCGTTTTTTCGGAAATGAACAGAGCCTGCATGGACACGGAGAAGAAGCATCACATCTCGCCGGCCACTGCCGGAAACAGCTGGCTGCCATCATCCACGGCAGCGAAGAAGGGATCTACTTTACAGGCGGCGGTTCCGACAGCAATATCACCACACTGCTCAGTCTCGCATACGGCAGAAAAGACCATGGACGCCATATAATCACCTCCCCCTTCGAACATTCCTCCATCGGTCAGGGACTCGGGCGTTTGAAAGCAGAAGGGTTCACGGTGAGCGTCGTAGATGTCCATCGTAATGGCGAAATCTGTCTGGATTCTCTTTGTTCCCTGCTCCGGACGGATACGATCCTTGTTTCGATCTGCCATGCCTCCAGTGATACCGGTGTCCTGCAGCCTCTCACAGATATTGGAGCGATTCTTCACAACCATCAGGCTCTTTTTCATAGTGACTGTGTGCAGACCTTTACCAAGATTCCGATTGATGTGACGACCGCCGGACTGGATGCGTTGTCGCTGTCGGCACACAAAGTACAGGGGCCCAAAAACACCGGTGCCGCCTATATCGCCCCGGGTACCAGCTGGACACCTATCTATCCCAATGTCGCACACCAGCATGGTTTCAAGCCGGGAACGCTTGATATACCAGGCATTGCCTCGTTCACCGAAGCTGCTGTGGAAGCTGCTTCCGCTATGGAAGAACAACAAGACCGGTGGCGTTCCATGCAGCAGTGGATGCTCACAGAACTTGACCCGGCAGCCTATCAACTGCTTGGCGACCGGGAGAAAAGGCTTCCGCATCACCTTGCGCTGCGGGCCGTCGAGCGGGAAGGGCAGTGGATCATGCTGGAATGCAGCCGGCGCGGTATCGCCGTTTCACCGGGAAGTGCCTGCAAAACCGGATCGTCCGCGCCGCCGGACAGCCTGCTTGCTATGGGATACACCGCTGATGAAGCACACGGCCTGTTCCGCATCAGCTTGGGCCGCGATACCACGTATACGGAACTGCGGGAAACCGCTTCTGTCTTGAACGAACTCACCGGAAAGTGATGGGAACCACACTGCCGGCAGAATATAGATTAAGGAGGAAGGACCAGCGGGTAAAGAACAACAGTGGATACATAAGACAATCTTTTGCATGCTGCGGTAAAAATGACAAAGGGGGAAGCAGGCAGTGAGCATTGTTTGGCACAGCATACAGATGATGATCGTTGTCCTCGTTATCACCAGTGTCACCGGCGTTGTATTGTTTGCATTCATGAAGGAACGTATCAGAAATGACCTCCGGTATGCGGCAGGCTGGACGATCGTTACGGTTCTCGTATTTATCGTGTCGCTCCTTTTCGGACTTCAGTCGCTCCCCTTCTCCTCTTCGTAACGCTGCCCGGAAGTGTAAATTCGATTAGTTCATCTGCTGAAAAACAATAAAAATTAGAGTACACTAAAAGGGTGACGTAATTTCTTAGAAGAGAGGGATGGCACATGGAACACGATATAACGATAAAGCAGGTTACTACAGGAAAAACAAAACCCGACTACAATCATTTAAGCTTCGGCAAATATTTTACAGACCACATGTTTGTGATGGATTACAATGAAGAAGACGGCTGGTTCGATGCGCGCATCACGCCGTACGAACCGCTTCTGATGGACCCTTCCTCCCTCATGTTCCATTACGGCCAGTCCGTATTTGAAGGGCTCAAAGCATATACGTCCAAAAAGGGCGGCATCCAGCTGTTCCGGCCGGAAAAGAATTTCAACCGTATGAATATATCCAGTGACCGGATGAACATCCCTGAGGTGGATCCGGACTTTCTCGTGGATGCTCTGAAAAAACTCCTACATATCGACAGAGACTGGGTACCGGTCGAAGAAGGGCAGTCGTTGTATATCCGTCCGTTCATCATTGCCACCGAACCGGCACTGAGCGTAAAACCCGCTTCCCAGTATAAACTGATGATCATTTTATCGCCGGTGGGCTCCTACTACGCGCAGTCCGATCAAATGAGTCCGGTCAGCATTTACGTGGAAGATGAGTACGTCCGCTCCGTCAGAGGCCTCGTCGGCTTCACGAAAACAGCCGGCAACTATGCAGCCAGCCTTAAAGTGCAGAAAAAGGCGGAAGAACTCGGTTATGATCAGGTACTGTGGCTCGATGCCATTGAGAAAAAATACATCGAAGAAGTCGGAAGCATGAATATCTTTTTCAAAATCAACGGGGAAATTATCACTCCCGCTCTGAACGGAAGCATTCTCGACGGCATCACCCGCGACTCTGTTATCGAACTTCTCCGGCACTGGGGCTGGAACGTGCACGAGCGCCGTATTTCGATTGATGAGGTCAAACAGGCGCACGTGGACGGCGAGCTGGAAGAAGTGTTCGGAACCGGAACGGCCGCCGTCATTTCACCGGTCGGCAGGCTGAAGTGGAAAGACGAAGAGCTTGTTATAAACGGCAATCAGACCGGCCCTGTATCCTATGATCTGTATGATACGATTTCGGGCATTCAGACCGGTGCGAAAGAAGATGTCCTCGGCTGGACCGTACCGCTTCAGGAACAGGAAACATAAGAAAGCAGTGCGCCGTTAAAAGACCCGGACGATTCACGGAAGAATCGATCCGGGTCTTTTTGTGTATCATTCATGTAGAGAGGAAAAGCAAATGAACACGACGCGGCGATTGGTTTGCGGCCCTCGGATTGTAAGTCTGGTTAGTTGGATTGTAAATTACCGGATTCGGATTGTAAACGCCTCCGTTTGGACAGTAACGCATGGTTCAGACAGTATTACACTGGATTTGGCACGTAAACAGTAGTATTTGGCTCGTAAATGCCCATGTTTGGCAGGTAAGTATCGTTGCCCTTCTTTTTCACCGCTGTTCTGTACCGGAAATCAACAAAAAATCCGAACGAGGAAGTGGAAGCCTCAAGTGCTGCATTCCAATCCATCATTCGGATAATCTTTTTTCGAAAGTGCCGGCCATTATATTTATAATACAATATACAGATGTTTATTCTTTCCCGCCGCTCTCCCACACGTCAGGGTTCAGCAGGTTCGGCGGACGCTGTCCTTCGAGGGCGGCTTCCACATTCTCAGCGGCCAGAAGTGACATGTTATCTTCGGTTTCTCCGGTGGAGGAGCCGATGTGCGGCGTCGTGACGACATGGGGAAGCTGCAGGAGCGGGTGGTCCGCCGGCAGCGGCTCCTGCTGGTAGACATCCAGGCCGGCGGCAAGAATGTCTCCATTCTTCAGTGCCTCCACAAGCTCATTTTCCTTCACCGCCGCTCCGCGGGATCCGTTGATGAAAATGGCGCTTTGTTTCATCTGCTGAAACTCGCCGCGCCCCATCAACCCTTTTGTCTCCGGCGTTAACGGCGTCATCAGGCAGACGATATCCGCCTCGGCAAGCAGCTTCTCTAAACTGCAGTACGATGCATCGTACGTCTCTTCCACCTCCGGCTTCGGCGACCGGTTATGGTACAAAATCTCCATATCAAAACCGAAATGCGCGCGCTTGGCAATGACTTCGCCGATCCGGCCCATGCCGATGATGCCAAGTTTACGGTGGTGAACATCCGTGCCGAACTTTTCCTCCGGCAGGTCTCCCTCACGCTCCCACTCTCCGTCCTTCACGAATCGGTCCAGTTCCGGAATCCGCCGCGCGGTCGCAAGGATCAGGCCGAAAATGGCATCGGCCGTGGTATCATTCAGCACGTCCGGGGTATTGGTGGCTGCGACTCCGTGCCGGGTGAGAGCTTCCAGATCTAGATTGTCATAACCGACCGAGACGTTGCTCACCACTTTCAGATGCGCAGCCCGCGCAAGCAGGCGGTCATCAGCTGGTATCCGCAGGCCAATCAATGCTTCAGCCTCCGCAAGAGCTTCAGCAAACGAGGCATCCGACACATCTTCCTGTCCTGAAAACACGTGCAGGTCATAGTGCTCCCGCAGTTTCTCCTTCGCTGTTTCTCTGACACGGCCGTAAGTGATTACTTTTTTCATCATCTTCAAGTCCTTTCTTTACAAGTCATCCAGCATCCGGAGGGCCTCCGCTGCCTCGGTCACGGGCTGCCGGCAGGCAAAATTGCGGCACACGTAGACGGTCGTTTTTCCTTCGATTTTATGATAATAAGACGCAAATGGCGCGGCTTCTGCCAGAGCGCCTGGATCGTCGTGAATCAGATACGTCACTTCCGGGTAAAACCGCTGCTGCAAAGCGTTTGTTACAGTACGGGCTTCTTCGTCCTCCCCTGTCAAAACAACCACTTCTTTCATATCGCTGCACAGCAGCAGGTAACTCTGCAGAAAGTGAAAGTGCGCCCCGGGAATCTCCGTCAGTTCACGGGCGAACGCATCCTGGGCGCTGCGCACTTTTTCTTCATATGCGGTATTCCCGGTGAAACGGGCGAGCCGCAGCAGTTCGCGGACAGCGGTACTGTTTCCGGACGGCATCGCGCCGTCAAACGATTCTTTCGGCCGCGTGAGCAGCTCCTCTGCGTCCGAACCGTAGAAGTAAAAACCGCCGTTCTCCTCATCCCAGAATAAGGCAGTCATCTGATCTGCGTAATACCGGGCTTTTGTCAGGTACTCCGGCTTCAGCGTGCTTTCATACAGCTCAAGGAGCGCCCAGAGAATATTGGCGTAATCATCAATAAATCCTTTATGCTTCACGTCCCCGCCGCGGTACCGGACCATCACGCGGCCATCCTGGAGGAGGTGCGATTCGATAAACGCAAACGCACGCTCCGCCGCGTCAACATAACGGTCCGAATCAAAGGCACGGCCGGCGCGGGCGAGGGCTGCGGTCATGAGCGCATTCCAGGACGTAAGCATTTTGTCATCCGTATGGGGGTGGATCCGTTCTTCGCGCGCTTCGAACAGTAACGGTTTCGCCTGTTCCACCCGTTCTCTTACCTGTTTCGGATCGAGGTCATGGCCGCGGGCGAACGCTTCCGGAGACTGCCCGATCAGGTTCGGAATGTTCACTCCCTCAAAATTGCCATCTTCTGTGATATCGTACACTTCGCAGAAAAGAGAGCCGTTTTCCTCACCCAGGATCTGTTTGATCTGGCCGGGGGTCCAGAGATAGAACTTACCTTCCACCCCTTCGGAATCCGCATCCTCGCCGGAGTAGAAACCGCCTTTGGCGTCCTGCATACCGCGCAGGACGTAGTCCAGCACTTCTTCGGCTGTCTGCCGGAAGCGGGATTCTCCTGTCACCTGCCAGCCTTCGGTATACGCGATTGCAAGCAGCGCGTTGTCATACAGCATTTTCTCAAAGTGCGGCACGAGCCATTTCTCATCCACCGAATAACGGGCGAATCCGCCGCCGATGTGATCATACATGCCTCCGGCCGCCATGCCGTCAAGTGTCGTCCGCGCCATGTCGAGCGCCTTCTCGTCACCGGACCAGCGGTAATACCGGAAGAGATACATCAGCACGTGCGGCGTCGGGAATTTCGGCGCGTTTCCGAAACCGCCGTACGTGGGATGGAATGTCTGCTGGAGCTCGTGAAAGCCTTTTGCGAGCGCTTCTTCGGACAATACGCTGTCATGGCCGGCGGTTTGGGGCTGCACCACATCCGCCATCTGTTCGCTCACTTCTTTAATTTTCTCCGGATCGTCCTGGTACCGGTCGTAGAGCTGTGTGATGACATCTGTCATGCCCGGCATGCCGCGCATGCTTTCTTTTGGAAAATAGGTTCCTGCGTAGAATGGCTTCTGGTCGGGGGTTACGAATACGTTCAGCGGCCAGCCGCCGTGTCCGGTCATGGCCTGGCATGCGGTCATGTAAATGGCATCGACGTCCGGGCGTTCTTCGCGGTCGACTTTAATGGCTACAAATCGGTCGTTCATCAGCTTTGCGATATCTTCGTCTTCGAAGCTTTCCCGCTCCATGACGTGACACCAGTGACAGGTGCTGTAGCCGATGGAGACCATGACGGGTTTGTTTTCTTTCCGTGCTTTCTCAAAAGCCTCTTCGCCCCACGGATACCAGTCCACGGGGTTGTGGGCGTGCTGCTGCAGGTACGGGGATTGTTCATCAATCAAACGGTTTGCCAATGCCACCACATCCTTTCCAATCACTCTTTCTAAAAGTGTAACCTATATGTTCCAATTAAAAAAACCGAACCCTTTTGTGTGGATTCGGTGTGGGGTTTGGATACAGAGCGGTGCGGGGCTCTCTAACGTGCACAATTACGCCGCTCGGTGAGGATTGTGACGCTTAGCCTGTGTCTAACATTTAAAATCACAGTCCGATCAGGAAAAAGTGACGCTTAGCTCGATTCTAACGTGCACAATCCAGCAGGCAGCGGTTCATTTTGAGGGTTAGACATCCCCGGCGTCCTTTCCCGCCGTGTCACCCATGTATCTCAAATACCAAGCCGAACCCTCTTACCTGGATTCGGCGTAATTTCTTATGGTTCAAGGCGTTGTGAAATTCCTTTGTCTTTCATTTCTTCTACTAAATATGAAGTATAACCGTTCGATGGAAGATTTTGATATACATAAACGGTCACCTTTATTTCTCCGTCAACAGGGTCTTCTTTCTTATACGTCGAAATATTTACGTCTTCATTAAAATAAACCTTACGTTCCCCCCTTTTAAGATTCCCTAAATCCTGTTCGAATGCCTTCAATACGATACCCTCAAATTCAAACTTTGTGCTGTCAACGTCCTGTGTTGCGTACTTCATCAATTTTACGACATCTTCGGAATATTTTTCATTAGCGGGTGCTTCTATTTTTGTTTGAATTGCCGCTTCTTTAATTGCTCTTAATTGCCGCCCTTTGTCTTTGGTATAGATGTGTATTTCATCGTTTATATCAGCACTTAATTCTTCTGTGGTATGTTTATATTTATTCTCCGATATATCACTTTCGTCATACTCGTTGTCTTCGATGAATTCGGAAAACCGTTCATTTACATCAACATGTTTCCCTGTATGATTTGCGTATGCCGCTGTTCCAATAATTAAGGAAAAAATGACAACTAATATCCACGTCCTGAATCCGTGATAAAGAGGGATATTGTTTGAGTGAGGTTCCGTTCTATATCTATAACTCGTTTTTTATTTCAGGTATACGTTGAAGATAAATAGGCATCCGCTGCAGGCGGACGTTTTCCGCGGGCAGCGCCTCAGCTATATCAAACGGAAAAACCGCCGTTTGATAGGATCTTCGGCTGCTGCTCTTCCCGCTGGAAGCGCCGCCTTCCGTTCCTGCCTTCGTTTTCTTTTCTTTAGAAAAGGGTGCTCTTGCAGCAACACAAAGAAACCTACAGGGTTTCTATAGGTTCGCTCATTGATAGAACAGGTTGAAGCAAAAGAGGACGCGCTGTGTTTTTAGGTAGGAGTATACCGATGGAATAAACGAACAAAGCATTCTTTCCAGGGGTGGCCGCGAAACAAGGAAAGACGTTGTTCACGTGCATGCTGAACCATGCGTGAAGCAAACAAAATCATGTGTTGGATAACCGTCTTTAACCGCTGGCGGAAAACGTTTTTCGAGACAGGAAGATCATTACCACGTAATACATCCTGTCCAATGGAACGAAGCAGATTATAGGCCAGGGATCCAAGAGCCAGCACAAGCGCATTCGTTGCGAACGTTCCCGAGGGGAACCTTTCTAAATCCATATCAGATTTCAACTCGCTGTGAAATTGCTCGCAGGTCCCATG
>NZ_FOTY01000065.1 GCF_900114715.1 Salibacterium qingdaonense | reverse complement strand
CCCCTATTTTATCAAGGTTTTGAAGGGTATGTCGAAAGATATCATTACGGATTCAGGGCATTGTCACCATCCATCCAGACAATGCCATTATATTAAACGTTTTTATACATGATCAGCCTTTATTTCAAAGCCAAAGGCAGAAATATAAGAATAACAATCTTCAAGAGAAGAAAATGCTTGTTCGGTTTCATCTGCTATAACTTCATATAACCCATGAGTGTTATAGTGAATTTCTGTTTGTTCATCAAGATCATAACTTTCTCCTGTTTGTAATGATTGAAGGTTTTGATACAAAGGGTCTTGGTCAACGTTCAGAAAGTCATAAATATTACTTTGATTCATTGTTTTACCGCCTTTCTGTATAGTAAACAAAAGAGAAGGGAATAACCCTTCTCATGCTACATTTACTGTTCTTAAAGAATGAATGTCTATGACTTCTTCTAAATCGCATAAACGACAGTTTTTGCTTTCTTATCTGTACATCACCCTAACATTTTAAACCAATAATCATAAGCGATTCTTGCTAAAAAACAACCTCCTGCACAAACTTCTATTGATCCAACAAAACATAGATATCACCTCTTCCAAACGATTATTTCTGTGAAAAGATCTCCCTCTCTCGAAGAAACAAAAGAATAAAAAAGATATCATAAAAAAAGAGAATACATGTAGCCAAACTATAAAGAAACATCCTCGTACAAAGAATAGAAAGAATGGCCAAAAAAGATAACACCCAAAGAAAAATCGGACACAAAAATTCATTCCCTAATCGAAGATCCTGAGCTCTTAAAAATGATCGAAAACGAGAACAAAACTTAGAAAAACGTCCCTTAAAAAAAGCAGGAAAAAACGATCCTATAATACATGATCATCAGGTGGAGTCGTCCTACACAGGAGACCTTTCCACCTGATTTTTCTATCCCACAAATAGCTTTATAGCACCAAATCAACCATGCACAAAAGTGGTACAACTATGTACAAAATCGGTACAAGGATGTACAATAAAGGTACAAAACATGTACAAGTATGGTACAAAGATAAAAAATATGTACCCACGGAAAATCCGGCTCTGCCGGATACCCCGACCACTTTTGGGGTCATTTTTTCCTTATGCTCTTTCTACCTAGGTACACCTACACCCCCTATTATGGTGAAGCTCACAGAAAGGAGTGATCGAATGGAAATAAAAATCAGAAACATAAACCCGTCTATCGTCCAAGAATTCGATGAAAAAGCAAAGAAACAGGGCCTATCACGTCAAGAATATTTACGAAGTATTTTAGAGAATTACACTCTACTCAATAACATCAATGACCGGGAACTCGAATACCAAAATAGATTAGAAAAAAACACAAAGATGCTAGAAATCATAAGTGAAAAACTTGATAAAAATAATGAGTTTTTACATTACTTAACCGAGGACGATTCATAATTATGAAAAGCTAAACAGAGATCGTTCCTCGTTAAGAAATCAAAGGATAAGGAACGTAAAACCAATACATTCATGACCATAAAAAGGCCAAGACGTATCACAAAAAATCTCCATAATCCTACGGTTATCTACGTAGAGGATACCCTCGTACATAGAGAAGAACCATCGAAGAAAAATCAAAAAACAGGAAGGGAGCGTCTCCCTATGAAAGAACAAAATCCCGCAATACGACTGAGACTAACGAAAGAATCACGAGCCTATATAGAAAGATATGCGGAAGAAAATAATATCGTCTATAATAACCGAACCATCAATAAAATCATTGAAGAACACAAACAGATGAAAGAAGAACAAACGTCTTCCCTTGCATCTTCTATCTCCCAGGAAGTATCCAACCAAATCAATAAAGAAATCAGACGTATACGCTTAGGAACCAATAACACAGACCGTAATACACAAATCTTACTTGAACTGTTGAATGGTATGTTTGTAAATCAGAGCATTGACGATATTGTAACGACTGCTGACATGGAAACAAACGCTTATCGAACAGCTACCCAACACGTTCAAAAGAGAATCGAACATCAACAACAGCGACGAGCCGATGCCAAACATCGAAACCACCTATAACAATAAGTATCCCATCTACCTTCACAGAAACGCACGTATCCCTCTCTCCTTCGATAAACATCAAGGGAGAGGTTTTTATTTCGATCTTTGTCCTCAAACAAAGATATGCTTCTTTGAAAACCACCGAAGAGCTGCATGAACAAGACGTAACTTCTAAGGTATCCATAAGTGCTTCAGGAAAGGCTTCTGATACCCATAGAAAGAAAAGCTTCCTAGGTGAGTACGGCGGACGACTTTTACCACTTATGCCATCTTTTTTACCACCTTTTGCGGATAAATGTACCACTTTATG
>NZ_FOTY01000068.1 GCF_900114715.1 Salibacterium qingdaonense | reverse complement strand
CCGGCGCCTCCAATAAATAGCAAGGTCCGCAGCCATCCCGACCGTTTCATCGAATCCCCCTTACGTGTGAAGTGACTTTTTATCTGTCTGATTAGTCGGCACGAGTTCCTTATTTGTTACAATATTACATTTAACAAAGAGAAGCTTCGAATATAAAACAAAATCCGAACCCTTTTGTGTGGATTCGGTGTGGGGTTTGCTGCATGAAGCAAAAAACGGGCGGTGCGGGGCTTTCTAAGGTGCACAATTGCGCCGCGCGGTGGGGATTGTGACGCTTAGCCTGCGTCTAACATTTAAAATAGCTGCCCGATCAGGAAAAAGGGACGTTTAGCTCGATTCTAACGTGCACAATCCGGCAGGCGGTGATCCATTTTGAGGATTAGACATACCCGACGTCCTTCCCTCCCGTGTCACCCATGTATCTCAAATACAAAGCCGAACCCTCTTACGTGGATTCGGCGTAATTTCTTATGGTTCAAGGCGTTGTGAAATTCCTTTGTCCCTATACTGTTCTTGTATCTTTTTTCCAAAACTTCGTCCATTGATATTTTGGATAACTGTTATCCTTATTTGTTCACGTTCGGTGTTTTTTGGTCTAGTAACGGATATATTCACGTTATCGTTGAAGTAGTATTCTTCGACATATTCTGAATCACGTTTATATACGTCTTTAATTATTTCTTCAAATTTAAATCCAGTATTGTATTCTTCCTGCATAGTCAGCTTTGCAAAATTTATAAAATGGTCGAAATACTTCTGTTCAGCGGGCGCATAAATCGAAGATTTTAATACTTCTTTATCGACACCTGCCAAATACCTTCCCATATCTGCTTGTTCAAAGCCCATATTACCGTCTATTAAAACTTCGAGTTCCCCGTTTGTATGTTGAAACCTGTCTTCTGTTATAATGCTTTCGTCATAACCGTTGTCTTTGATGAATTCGGAAAACCTTTCATCAACGTTTATGTGATTGTCTTTATCTTCGGCATTCACAACCGAAAAAACTGCTATTCCTGCAACAGAAAATAAGGCAAGAAAAACCCACGTTCGAAACAATTTAAATTTTTTCATAATCAAACCCCCCCCCCGTTTACTTGTAATAATAACAAAAAAAGGAGCTGTATCAAAAGTCGTTAAACGTTAAGGCATCCGCTGCAGGCGGACGCTTGCACTCCAGAGCACAAGGGCGACATCGGTTCGCCGGGGCTCACCGT
>NZ_FOTY01000039.1 GCF_900114715.1 Salibacterium qingdaonense | reverse complement strand
CTTCGCTCACCGGATCATCCAGCAGGGTGAGAGCCTCTCCCACCAAATCGCTGAACCAGCTGTACATCAGCTGCTGCAGCTTTTCTTCCATGGCCAGGACATCCGGTGTTTCTTTCATTATCTGGTGCATTTCTGTTATAATAGATTTCATGAGAAGGCCTCTTTTCGCTTTGTATTTGCTTCCTAGGCATACATCGATGATAGAGGACCTTCTCTTTTTTTGCCAATCATCAGTCTTCGTCGTTACCGAGAACTATTTTACACATACGTTTAGCCCCTTTTGCTGTAACAGTCTGAAAGAAGGATCCTTGTCACTCCAATATACATTCTCTCACCCGGCCGTGGCCGAATGTAGTTTTTGATGGATCGCATGAAAGCATGACATGTACCGAATCTATATCCCCTGTCTGAACGGCAGGGAGGAGTTTTTTCGTTACCAGGAATAAAGTAATGTAAGTTTAATGATATAATCATAGAGTGATGTGAACGGTCTGCTTTTAGGATGGGCAGAACTACCCTCTAACGAAAGGGGGGGGTGTATGTCGGACTTTGAACTGCTTATGGTCATTTTGACAATGCTGCTGGTTCTCTTTTCCACAAGAGATAAGAACCCCATCCTAAAGAGCAGCCACTCTAAGTAGGATGGGGTTCTATTTAAACCATTCTGTTTTAAGCTCTCCGTAAGAAGGATGGTTCGCGTTTGGTTCAGGCAGAGGCATTCTTTGTGCCTCTGTCTTTACATTACCTGCGTTCCACTTTTCCAAGTATCGCGGCAATGACCAGCCCGGCGGCGAAGGTGAAAAGGCTGACGAAAAACTGGACGACACCGGCTCCGAGACCTGGGAATATGACGAACAACGACCCAATCAAAAGGCCGGTCATCACGGCGTACGTTCCTGCAGTGTGCCGTCGCAGCAGGTAGTGCAGGAGCTTACTCATGATCGCCAGACCGACGACAATCCCTGCTCCCACCGCAAGCAGCACCGAAAACTGCAGCGAGCTTACCGCATGAATGACAGTGCTGTACACGCCAAGGAGCAGTAAAATGAAGGAACCGCTGATACCGGGGAGGATCATCGCTGTGCTCGCGATCCAGCCTGAGAAAAAGAAGAGCAGATAATCGGAGGCGGCCAGAGTCTGCATAGCCTCACCCTCTTCTCCCCGGAAGAGGCCGGATAAAATGACAAGTACGGCGGCAATGGCTGCAATCACATAATGACTGCCGTTGAACGCCCGTTTATAATCGGCTTCGCGTAGCAAAAGGGGAATGGTTCCGAGGATCAAGCCCATAAACAGGAAGAACGTCGGCTGCGGGTAATTGCCCAAAAGCCAGTCCAGTACACTGCTTAAACTAAAGATAGCGGCGACGATTCCGATACCGAGCGGAATAAAGAAGCCGAGCTGCTCCTTCCAGTGTCTGCTGAACAGGTTGTTGATCGCGGCAATCAGCCGGTGGTAAATGCCGAGCACAAGAGCGATGGTACCGCCGCTGACACCGGGAATAATATCGCTGATTCCCATAGCCAGACCCCTGAAAATATTTTTCCATTCGAACATAACAAGTCTCCTTCGGTTCATGTTTTTCATTGATACGTATGTACAAGCGGCTGCTGCCATGCACACAAAAAGACGTCCCTGACAGTGGAAATGTTACAGGGACGCATGTTTTACAGGCCGATGGCGTTTCCCGGCGCTGTTCCAAGCTCTTCTTCCTTCCGCAGGCTGCGGTCAAACACAAACGGACCGAATGGAATGACGGACACCACCGCCGCAATCATGGCTCTTGGAACAGGCCAGCGCCGCTGAATCCAGACGAACAGTACCGCCAGCATGTACAAAATAAATAACCCGCCGTGAGCAGCTCCCACAATGGTTACTGCCATATCCATACCAAGACCGTATTTCAAAGGCATGGCCACAAACAACAGAATAATGAAGGACAGACCTTCCAGCATTCCTGCCGCGCGGAGCCTGCCTATTCCAGTTGACAGCATATTTATTGCTCACCTCATCGTATGAAAGTGTTGGTTTCCATATCAGCATAGCATGGACGATCATAGAGAACAATGGACGTTTTTTGACGTTCAAGGTACAATTATCAAAATTTTCGACAAAATAAGTTGTTTTTCATGATTGTCATAAACGCGCTTATGACAACCATGAAAGGGTACATTATCATAAAAAGCAGAAACCATCACAAAAAAAGCCATGGACACGCACATCCCGCGGGGATGTGAGTCCATGGCTTTTTCGTTGTTCGTTCTGATTTATGCTTTGACGACGGCGATGTCGTTGTCTTCGACGGTGACCTGGATGTTTTCGATGCCTTCTTCTTCGAGCATCAAGTCGGCGATACCGTCTTCGACTTTTTCTTCAATGACGCGGCGGAGCGGTCTGGCGCCGAATGCCGGATCATATCCTTCTTCGGCCAGCATCTCTTTGGCTTCCTGGGAGATGGTGACGTTGAGATTCTGCTCCTTGGCTGCGTCGACGATGTCTTCGAGCATCAAATCAACGATAGTGACAAGGTCTTCTTTCTTCAGTTCTTCAAAGGACACGATGCTGTCAAACCGGTTCAGGAATTCAGGCTTGAAGTAGTCCGACAAGGATTCCATCAAGCGCGGTTCCACGGCGTCCTGGTTTCCGAAGCCGACAGTGACGTGTTTTACGTTGGAGCCGGCGTTGGATGTCATGATGAGCACCGTGTCTTTAAAGCTCACGGTGCGGCCCTGGCTGTCTGTCAGACGGCCGTCTTCCATGATCTGCAGGAACATGTGCTGTACATCGGGGTGCGCTTTTTCGATTTCGTCAAGCAGAATGATGCTGTACGGCTGACGGCGCACTTTTTCGGTCAGCTGTCCTGCTTCATCATGTCCAACATATCCAGGCGGCGAACCAACAAGTTTGGAGACAGAGTGTTTTTCCATATACTCACTCATATCAAGGCGGATCATCGCTTCGCTGTCACCGAACATTTCTCTTGCCAGAGACTTCGAGAGCTCGGTTTTACCGACACCGGTCGGTCCGACAAACAGGAAGGAGCCGATCGGGCGTGTGCCTCTGCGAAGACCCGCACGGTTACGCCGGATGGAGCGGGCGACTTTGCTGACCGCTTCGTCCTGTCCGATGACGCTTGCACGCAGGCGTTCCGGCAGGTCTTTCATCTTCTGCTGTTCATCCCGCTGCAGACGGCGGACCGGAATGCCGGTTTTGTTCTCGACAATCTGCTGGATCGTATCGACGTCTACGACCGCGTCACGATTGGAGATATCTCTGCCGCCTTCCGATTCTTCCAGCTGCTTCTGGAGTTTGGATTCCTCATCACGGAGCTGGGCCGCCCGTTCATAGTCTTCCTGCTGGGTGGCTTTCTCCTTGTCCGCGGCGGTTTGTTCGATGCGGCTGCGAAGTTCCTGCTCGTCGTCTTCGCTGTGAATCAGGTTGATTTTCGAGCCGGCTTCATCAAGCAGGTCAATCGCTTTGTCCGGCAGGAAACGGTCCTGAATATAGCGGTTCGACAGGTTCACGCAGGCCTGCAGCGCCTCTTCGGTATAAGAAACCTGATGATACTGTTCATAGTTGTTCTGCAGGCCTTCCAAAATGCTGATGGAGTCTTCCAGAGATGGTTCATTGACCATTACCGGCTGGAATCTGCGTTCAAGCGCGGCGTCTTTTTCGATTTTACGGTACTCATTCAGTGTTGTGGCACCGATGACCTGAATTTCGCCGCGGGCGAGGGCCGGCTTCATGATGTTGCCTGCGTCGGATGAGCCTTCCGCGGAACCGGCGCCGACAATCTGATGAACTTCGTCGATAAAGACGATGACGTTTTTACGTTCCTGCAGTTCTTTCAGAAGCTGCTTCATTTTTTCTTCAAACTGTCCGCGTACGCCGGTATTGGCGACGAGGGAAGAAACATCAAGCAGGTAGATATCTTTGTTTTTCAGTTTATTCGGTACGTCGCCTTCGGTAATTCGGAGCGCAAGCCCTTCGGCAATGGCGGTTTTACCGACACCGGCTTCCCCGATCAGCACCGGGTTATTCTTGTTCCGGCGGTTCAATGTTTCAATAACACGTTCCACCTCGGTTTCACGGCCGATGACCGGATCAATCATGCCGGCGCGGGCAGCGTCGGAAAGGTTCTTGCCAAGATCATCAAGGAGACCGCCGTTTCCGCCGCCCTGCTGGGCCTGTCCGCCCTGTTCCTGGGCGCCGTTCATCTGCTGCTGTCCTCCCATCATGTTCTGGAAGAACTGATCAAATGCCGAGGATTGTCCGCCTCCGAAATTGGAAGGCTGTTTCATTTCATTGCGTACTTCGTGATAGCAAATATCGCATAAATTCATTTTCTGCTGGTATCCGTTGATGTTCATATTCAACTCAATGCGCGCGGGGCGCTGTTGGCAGTGTTCACATCTTCTCATGAGTCGTTTCCTCCTTTATATCTTCAAGCTGTGTGGTCGTTGGTAATTTATCTTAGTTTGCATGATAACGCCTTGGCTGGAGCGTATCAAATCATCTGCTTTGACTTTGACTATCTTTGACCTTGTAAATCATATTGTACACTGACCATCTTTGACTTTCAAGAGGAAAGAACTGATTTTTTTCAGGCTGAAAAATAAACGTGCCGGCCGGCGTTTTGTCATACGGCCAAAAAAAGAAGGGCAGTGCATGTGATTCACGCACTGCCTGCTTTACTTATGTTATATATTGCACAGAAGGCAAAGGTTTAAACTTATCAGCGGTTGGAGGTGGGACTTTGCCCGTCATAAGGGTACTGGTAATTGATTTCTTCATCAAAGACAACATAGTCGAGATACACCATCAAAAGGAGATACCATCTGCCTGTGTCAGGATCTCTCAGCACAATATGGTCGCGCCCCGCTTCTTCAATAATGCCGCGGAACACCATCGACTGCCAATCCGGATTACCTTCAAACGTCATATACACTGCTGCCGGTTTGCCGCTGTTCAGCCGCAGAATATTTTCAATGTAGGACTGCTCCATCGGCAGGACGCCGCCGTTCATGGTACCACCGTTCATTCCACCGCCATTCATCATGCCGCCGTTCATCATGCCATTGCCGTTATTGGTCTGACGGTTCATTCCCATTTCCGGGCTGTACGGATACCACGCGCCGGTCTGCTGGGCCGGATACCACGGATAATAATTGTACACAATACATCCTCCTTCAGATTGAATTCATCGATATACTTCGGAACAGTCTGCGTAAGTGGGAGAGAAAAAACAGTGGGCTTTGTACCGGCCGACGTTCGGCTGGCCAAACCACTCCTCCGGACAAGCTCCCGTCGGACGGTAAAACCATAACGAGTTTTCCGCCGGCGAAAACCGCTGTCCCTGTACGAGCCGGCGGGCCAGGCGAACGTCCTGGTTTCTTGCCCGTTGATAGAAATAACTTCTCTGCACCGCTTCAAACCCGCCTGGAGATTGATAGACCATCTCAGGAATGGTCCGGATGTTGTTAAAGTCCAGACAATTGGCATACACTCGGTTGACCATTACATTTCCTGCCAGGAGCATTCCAAGTTTTCCTTCTCCTTCTGCTTCTGCCCGCATCAAACGGGCCAGCATTTTAAGATCTTCGGTTGGAGCTTTGATAACAGCGATGAAATCACCCCGTTTCTTGGTAGTCAGGAAAGTATAAATGTTGGGACTTCCTGAATCCAGCTGCAGCACCCGGCCAAGCGTCCCGCGCATAACGCGGCGTTTTCCCCCGGTTTTCCTCTTTTGCCACAGCACTATCTACTCTACGATATGAGCAGAAAAAGAGGATTATGTATAAAAAGAAAAGAGAACCTTCTAAGCATTACATTTTCCGGTTCCGGAGCCAAATGTAATGGTGAAGCAGCCTTTATTCATTACTTTTCCCTGATATCTCAAAAAGCGAGTATATGCCGCCTCCCAATCCACCCCTGAAGCTAAAAAAACTGCCCCGTATGCCGGGACAGCTTGGACTGTTTCGTCTGTTGTTTATTACATATCAAAGAAAAGCTGCGCCTGGTCTGTTTCCAGGAGGTTACCCACGTAAAAGGCACCGAATTTTCCATAGCGGGCGGAGACTTCATCAAACCGCATTTCATAAATCAGTTTCTTAAACTGAAGGGCGTCGTGGGCAAATAGTGTCACTCCCCATTCCCAGTCGTCGAGTCCGGTAGATCCGGAGATGATCTGTTTGATTTCACCGGCGTATTTCCGTCCGGTTTTTCCATGGGCTTTCATTAATTCAACTCGTTCTTCGAGTGGGAGGGAATACCAGTTGTCGTCACCTTCCCGTTTTTTATCCATTGGATAGAAGCAGATATGGTTCCATTTTGGCAGAATAGGATAGACCCTTGCCCGCATATTCGGGTTGTCGAGTGGATCACTGCCATCTTTTGGCGGGGTGTAGTTCCCTTGTTCCACAACGGAGACATACGAGTAGGTCTGTGTCGTATAGTCAGCAATGCGGAGTTTGTTGAATTCCTGTTCAATACGGTCCAGATTGTTCATGGAGTCGCGCAGATTGACCATCATGAAATCAGCTTTATGACCGACCACTGTATAAAGAGCATAACTCCCGGTTTCTTCCTCTTCTACAGCCTTCCATGTATTCACCATATCTACAAATTCCTGAACGATGCTGCGACGTTCGTCATCCGGAACCCGGCGCCATGCCGCCCAATCCATTTTCCTGAGGTCATGCAGGCAGAACCAGCCGTCCAACGTTTGAGAAGGTTCACTCATTATGTATCACTCCTTTGAATAAATCTCCATTGTTTATACTATACCATGAATGGAACGATACGAAAAAAACGAGCACTGCTGGAAAGCCTCTGTCCATAAAACTGTCATGTTTCGGACAAAAATAAACGGTTCCAGCTGTTATTTTCTGCATGAATGGAAATACCGTCGAAAGGAATTTCTTCCTGCCGTTGAATGAATGTTTCTGCTTCTGTAGTACCCGTCGAGATGATAACGGGAATGGATACTCTTTTTTTGACGGCAGAAGCGGTGCGTACAATGTCTTGAAGCGCTGTATCGGCAGAGGGGGAACTGTCTGTTCCGCTTCCGATATGAAATAGGTTCACACCGGAGGCTTCCAGTTGTCCGGCCATCATCGCGAGTTCTTCCGCTGTGACGGCATCTGTGACAGAAGGAAGACGGAAAATGATAGGAAATGCCGGTCCGGTATATTCCCGGATATGCCTTGCCACAGCAAGGGGGAAGTGAAGACGATCTTTGCGGGAACCTCCCCAGCTTCCGCTTCGTTTATTGGTATCGCGTGACACAAAGGAGTGAATGACAGATCCTTTCGTTCCCGGGATTTCTACTCCATCAAAGCCTGCCTTTTCCGCGTTCGCGGCTTTATCTGCAAAAATCTGGACCATGTGATGGATCTCATGCAGGGCTGTTTTCCGTGAAGCGGTATGGAAATCATCCCCTTCAATCTCCAGCTGCAAAAAAATCGTTCCCTGTTCCTGATGAACAGCCTGAATCGCATCTTTCCACTCTTTGAGGGGGAGGGAACCCATGTTACCGGCAGCGAGACAACTTACAGGAAAAGAGAGGTCATCATGAATGGATGATTCATGGTCTACTTCCATTATAATCCTGCTCTGCAGTGTAACATGCCGAAGGGAAAGGGAATCGAGCCACCATTGCTTATCCATGTTTATCTTCCTTTCCTGTTAAAGGGAGTACGTATTGTTTTAGTATGATACAGAGGGAGAAAATTCATTGTAGGTTTTTCGTAGGAAATAACGAAGTATCATTTTCCACTGGAAGAAATGTTTCACGTGAAACATTTTCTTTGTAAGTGTGAAAACGTTTGATTTGACGGGGGTTGCAAACGCATACCGGTTAGAAAATTTCTATTTTTATCATTTTGTGCCTTAGGGTTTATTTTTTAGATGCACTGGAGTATGCTTGTGAATGAAAAACAAGTGACAAGTTTTCATAAAACATGTAGTTTTCCTGGAGACAGGTTATAATAAACGTAGAGATTGAAGGAACAGGAACACGGGAATTGTGTAATTAAAGGAGGAATTGGCTGTGAGCGATCTATTTGAGATGGTCAAAAGCCAGGTGAAAGCTTCATATCCTTCTATTGTATTTCCAGAGGGAGACGATGATCGAATCATCGAAGCAGCTGCAAAACTGGCAGCCGATGGCATGGTACGGCCGGTTATTATTGGGAATAGAGAAGAAGTACAAACAAAAGCGGAATCACTCGGGGTTTCATTGGAAGATGCGGTGATACATGACCCGGCCTCTTATGAATATTTTGACCGAATGACAGAAGTTTTTGTAGAACGGCGTAAAGGAAAAGAAACAAAAGAAAGCGCGCAGGAAAAACTGCAGGATTCCAATTACTTTGGAACGATGCTCGTCTATATGGATGAAGCCGACGGTCTGGTAAGTGGTGCCGCCCATTCGACCGGCGATACGGTTCGCCCGGCATTGCAGATTATTAAAACCAAACCCGGCATTCAGAAGACATCCGGCGTGTTTATTATGGTGAAAGACGAGAAGAAATTTGTGTTTGCAGACTGTGCGATTAATATATCTCCAAGTGCAGAAGAGCTGGCAGAGATAGCGGTATCCACAGCTGAAACGGCGCAGACGTTTGACATGGACCCAAGAGTAGCAATGCTGAGTTTTTCAACGAAAGGGTCTGCATCTTCTGCAGAAACCCAGAAAGTATCCGAAGCTACCGCAAAAGCGCAGGAGGATCGTCCGGACCTGATGATTGACGGAGAATTCCAATTTGATGCAGCATTTGTTCCGGCAGTGGCTCAGACGAAAGCACCGGACTCCCCGCTTCAGGGCGAGGCGAACGTCTTTATCTTCCCGAGTCTGGAATCGGGTAACCTGGGATATAAAATCGCCCAGCGTCTCGGTGGATATGACGCCGTGGGGCCTATTCTTCAAGGGTTGAACAAGCCGGTGAATGATCTTTCCCGCGGTTGCAGCGTAATGGATGTGTACAACCTCGCACTGCTGACCGGACAACAGGCTGTAATGGAAAAAAAAACACCAATGAAGGTCTAGAGTAAAGCAGGAAACCGAGGCAGAGCGGATAAAAGAAGAGGCTTTTCCCAAACACAGGGAGGCAGCCTCTTTTTTTATGTATTCTGCTGTCCGGCTTTTTGGAGGGCCTTACTGTTTCGTTCAACCACCCGGTCGTAATACATATGGAAGCGTTGCTGTTCATCTGGTCCCAAACGGCTTTCTTCAATAAAGGCTCCTTCTTCTTTCACCATCGTCAGCAATCGAAACAGGATATCGTTTATCGTAAATGTATTTCCGTACAGTTCGGAAAGGGAGGCCATGACCTGCGGATCAATGCGGGGCCATTCGAATTTGGATGGCCCTCCCTGCACAGCCCGCTCATAAAACTGTTCGAGCAGCCGGGCCCGCCCGGCACCACTCCCGTGAACGGCCATATAGATCTGTACGGCGGCACCGCCGCGGATACGGCGCTGTGATATACCGGCGAATTTAAGGCCATTTATACTCAGGTCAAAATCACCGGGACAGTAGGAGCCGCTCACTTCGTATGCGTCAATCGAAGCAGGGGCGTCCGGGAACATCCGCCGTACCGCTTCCCACATCAAATCGTAACCGCTGTGAATGGAAAATTGTTTGTTTTCCTTAAAAATAAAAGACAAATTAAAAATACCCTGGTCCAGTACAACCGCCAGTCCTCCGGAATTTCGGACAATCACCTGGTAGCCTTGTTCTTCCAGAAAAGCAATGCCCTCCGCCGCTGACGGCAGGCGGCTGTCCTGAATGCCGAGCACCACCACAGGAGAATGAACCCACGCCCGCATCACGGGGCCAAGTCCTGTCCCTGCGCTGACACAGAACGTGTCATCATAGGCAAAAGACTGGAGGGGGTGGAAGTGAAGGCCGGATCCGGCATGGTCGACCCAGCGCCAGCGTATGCCGTGGAACATGTCATTCATATTCATGGGCTTGAACTCCGTTCTCAATGATAATAGCTCCGTAGATTATAGCATGAAACGACGGTCGTTGAAATATGAGTTCATTTCCCGGTTTATTTTGCCAAGAAAGCAGACTGGTTGATATAATAAAAGATACTATAGACGTGCTTGAAAGCAATGCATACATAAAGGGAGCGAAAAATGGCTCATGAAAGAAGGTAACCGAAAACTGCAGGAAGAAAAGGTGTTTAAAGATCCCGTTCACCGCTATATTCATATCCGGGATGAGCTGATCTGGGATTTGATCGGAACCCGTGAATTTCAGCGGCTGCGGCGGATTCGTCAGCTCGGAACGACGTTTTTAACATTCCACGGTGCTGAACACACCCGGTTTAACCATTCCATGGGCGTATACGAAATCATGAGGCGGATCATCGAAGTGTTTGACGGCAGACCGCACTGGCAGCAGGAAGAGCGGCTTCTCTGCCTCAGTGCGGCGCTGCTTCATGATATTGGTCATGGTCCGTACTCCCATTCTTTTGAGAAAGTCTTTCAGACGGATCATGAATGGTGGACAAGAAAAATTATCACGGAAGATACCGAAGTCAATCAGGTGCTGCGCCGAATGGGGGACAACTTTCCGCAGGACGTGGCAGATGTCATTGAAAAAACGCACCCCAATAAACTCGTTGTCAGCATGATTTCCAGTCAGATTGATGCGGACCGGATGGATTACCTGCAGCGGGATGCGTATTATACCGGAGTCAGTTACGGACATTTTGATATGGAGCGTATCCTGCGTGTGATGCGGCCGACGGAGGACCAGGCCGTTATTAAAAATACCGGAATGCACGCGGTCGAAGATTATATCATGAGCCGTTATCAGATGTACTGGCAGGTTTATTTCCATCCTGTTACACGAAGTGCGGAAGTGATTTTAAGTAAAATTCTGCAGCGGGTGAAAAAACTCCGGGAAGATGGACACACTTTTTTCCAACAGCCCTATCATTTTCAGCGTTTCTTTGAAGGGACACAGACACTCGAAGATTATCTATGTCTTGATGAGTCGGTTATTACGTATTATTTTCAAATGTGGCAGTTTGAAGATGACAGCATCCTGCAGGATCTGTGCGAGCGTTTTCTGAACCGGCGTTTGTTTAAGTTCGTTGAATTCAGTCAGAATTTCCTGCTGAACAAGTGGACCAGGCTTCAGGAATTGTTCCGGGAGGCCGGGGTTGATCCGGATTACTATCTTGTGATTGATTCCTCATCGGATCTTCCGTATGACTTCTACCGGCCCGGGGAAGAAGAAGAACGGATGCCGATTCACCTGCTGATGCCAAACGGCCGTCTCCGGGAACTGTCGAGAGAGTCGGATTTGGTGGAGGCTATTTCCGGAAAGAAACGGACGGATCATAAATTATATTATCCAAAAGAATGGCTGGAATCACCGGGACACAAAGAGACGAAACAGGAAATTAAAAGTATGCTGTTTTCCGGTAATGAACAGGTGGAACCGGAACAGGAAGCCTGATGTCCTTTTAAGCAGTCGGGACAACATAAAAATGGGACGGACAGGCTGCAGTGGAAAGCGTCTCTCTGCAGCGAAGATCATGAAGGAGGAAATCGGTAATGCTGCCTGATCATGCAAAGTTACTCGCGTTATTACAGGACGCCGGAGAAGTGGTAGGTCGTAAGAAATGGCAGAAAATCGTCTATATCAGCAAGAAGCTGCAGCTCCCCCTGCAGGAAAAATATACATATCACATGTACGGGCCTTACTCTGAAGAACTGTCGATGAGAACAGAAGAATTGTGCAGTCTCGGTTTCGTAACGGAGATCAAGGAAGCAAAGGCCGGATACTACCAATACCGGTATCAACTCACCGAAGAAGGGGACACTTTTCTTCAGAACATGCAGCTGGACTGGCCCCGCCGGGAAGCAAAAAAAATTACGAGCCGGTTAAATGAATACAGCGCAAAGTTTTTAGAGCTGGTATCAACGGTGCTTTATTTCGATGAGTTGCCAAAAGAAGACGTAAAGGAAAAAGTTCATAAGCTGAAGAAAAGCCAGAACTACTCGGATGAGGATATGGAAGAAGCCTGGCAGCTTATCGATTCTTTGAAATAAACCGTTCAAACAGCGTATGATGTAGGTAGAGAATCTTTAAAAGGAGACGATTGCATGGATCTTTTTGATAACGAGGACAAGAAACGAAAAGGCGGAGGCTTCAATATTTTAAGCGGAGACGCCACCGGTGGTGACGGTGGTTATGGCGCGGGTACGTTAAGCCTGGACAATATGACACCAGTTATCATTGATCCTGCTGAAGACAGGGCCTTTATAGATATGGGAGCCCTGCATGCCCGCTCTGAAATTGAAAAGAAAGTAAAATTCTCTGCAGACAAAGAGGAAGTTCCCGAGCCGAAATTGTACTGGCTCGTCTGGGTGACCGTTGATCATAAAGACGGGAAGCCATGTTATACCGGAGTAGGAGCTTGTGAAACGCTGGTAGAGAACTCTGACAAGCGGATCCGCAAAGGATATAAGAGCATGCCCGAACATGTGAATAATATGGATAAATCCATGAAAGGGAAACTGGCTGTGGATCACATGGATGATCATTCCAAATATATTCTCGGTGAATTCCTTAAAGGGTTCAATAAAGACTACTGGGATCATTCCAGCGAAGAACTTCATCAAGCGCTGCATGCAAAAGGAGATGACGAAGATAACAGCTGAATTTTTGAACGATTTTTGAACAATTCGCAGAGCTGTTGTTCTATTTATTCATGATGAATATACTGGAAACACACACATGCATTATAAGCTAGGACACTAAAACGTGCAGGAGCGCTTACCCAGCCTCCTGCACGTTTTAGTTTGAAGGGTATTACCACGGCTGTTTATTATCCAAATATAGGAAGCGTTTCGTTGGACTCCGCCTTTCCTGCCCGCTTTCCGCGGGCGTCGCCTCAGCTACATCGTAGTAAAGGAGGATCGGCTAAGTTCGGCACGTCCTGTGCCAACGCCGATCTGACTCCCATCGTGTGAGCCCCCGGTGATCTTCGGCTGACGCTTCTCCCGCTGGAGTCGGACAGACGGCTCCGTCCAACGAAAAAGAAGGGTGGATACATGCTTTGATCACAGATGCACCCTCCTCATAGAACCCTTTCCCATTCTTTTATACGGCAAATCAACAGGCGTGGGGTATTACGGCTGCATCCAACGTTTCAGCCGCTCCCAGAACTTTTCCTGCTGCCCGGGGAGCTGTTCTTCTTTTTGGTTTGGGTTCTCTTCGGGACTTGTCTCCTGCCTGTTTTCAAGCTCTTCGGTACAGGAACGCTGCGGCTCTGTTCCTTTCTCAAAAGCAATAGTCCGGGAGGAACCGCATTCTTCTGAAGCAAGCAGCCCGGTTTCGGGATCAATCGGAGTTTTCACTATACCATCCGGAGCGGGGAAATCCATCTTCAGTTCATCTTCGAGTCCCTCTTCCATAAACTGGGCCCAGATTCGTTTTGAAATCTGCCCTTCTTCGGCATGATTGATCTTCCGATTATCGTCATAGCCGATCCATACACCGGCGGCAAGACGCGGGGAAAAGCCGGCCATCCAACTGTCGTAATCGGTGGATCCGCTTTTTCCGGCAAGCGGTCGATTAAACAGATGGGCAGCGGATCTTCCGGTGACTGATGTATAGGCATCCATGGATACATCAAAGACACCTTTCATCATATCGGTGACTACATACGTTTTCCGTGGGTCAAAAATCTGATTGATTTCCGGTTCATTCTCTACGAGCACATTCCCTTCGTCATCTGTGATTTTTGTAATGAGACGCGGTTCTGTTTTTTTGCCTCCGTTTGCAAAAGGGAGATAGGCGTTCGTTAAATGCAGCGGCTTCACGTTCTGCGTGCCGAGAGCCAGAGATGGAATGGGAGATAAATCAGAAGAAATCCCTGCATCTTTAACTGTATTTACGAGGGCATCCGGCCCTAGAGACAAATGAGTCTTCACAGCAAACACATTGTCCGATACCGCCAGTGCTTCATACATAGGAATGAAGTCATCGGCATAGATTTCACCGTAATTGCCCGGAGCATACGTCTGTCCCTGCTCTCCGATCGTAAACTCGGATGGCTCGCTTCGAAAAGACGTTAATGGGGTGAAGCCTTCTTCAAGTGCCGCGTAGTATAGAAATGGCTTCAACGCAGAACCGGGAGCACGGGCGGCATCAACGGCCCGGTTAAAAGTACTTTCCTGATAGTTTTTCCCGCCTGCCATGGCACGGACATCTCCGGATTCTGGATCCATAGCGACGAGCGCTCCCTGGAGTTCTGATTCTTTTGGAATTTCATAGCGGATCCACTTTTCCGCTTTTTTCTGCAGCTCAGGATCAAGTGTGGTATAGATCCGCAAACCTCCCTGTTTGGGATCCATTCCATATTTTTGCTCCACCAGCGATTGGACGTGGTCCTGAAAATAGGGGCCGATACGATCGTCGGAGAGCTGACCGGGCGGTTCCAGAGAAAGAGGAGCATTTTCGGCACTTTCCTTTTCCTCGGCTGTAATCACTCCGGTCCGCTCCATAGCAGACAGCACAAGCTGCTGCCGTTCATTAGCACGGTCGGGATGGGAAAATGGTGAATAATACGAAGGACCTTTCGGGACACCGGCCAGAAGCGATGCCTCCGCCAGGGAGAGGTCTTCGGCGGATGTATCAAAATAAAGACGGGCAGCTGCTTCAATACCGTAGGCGCCGTGTCCGAAATAAATCGTATTCAGATATCCTTCGAGAATCTCCCGTTTCCCGTAATGCGCTTCCAGACGGAGTGCATAGAAAGCTTCTTCGAGTTTACGCGACCAGGTTTTGTCATGAGATAAAAAAAGATTCCGGGCATACTGCTGGGTGATCGTACTTCCTCCCTGTGCTTTGGACAATGTTCTTATATTCACGGCTGCGGCGGAAAGAATACGGGAAAAATCGAAACCGCTGTGTTCATAGAACTCATCATCTTCTACGGCCACCGACGCCTGCACAAGGTTAGGGGAGATATCTTCAAGATCTACCCAGTACCGCTGCCTGCCATTATGATGTTCTCCAATGATGGATTGATCTGCTCCATAAACCACGGTGGATTGATCGGCTTGAATCGGTGGTGGCTGAAGCAGATAAGCAGAACCTGCAGCTGCCAGCATACCGCTCACGCCGATAATACCGGCAAGCAGCAGAAATCGGATCATCAGCCGGATGATACCTGGTTTCTGCCGGCCGCTTTGGCGCACTGCTGTGTTCATTGGTTCCCCCTCCTGAAATGATGCTCCTGTTTGTATCCATTGTTGGTTAATTACTGTACTTTTAAACTTGCATGATAGGAAAATATGCCCTATGTAACACGAAGGAGGCATTTTTTTGTATACTTGAAGAAGATGATGAAAAAGGGGTTCTGGAAATGGTACAATGCATTGCTCACCGGGGCTGGTCCGGCAGGGCTCCGGAAAATACTATCGCTGCGTTTGAGCTGGCATGGAATTCCCCGGATGTGGATGGTATCGAGCTGGATGTTCATCTGTCGCGTGATAACGTGCCGGTGGTGATTCATGATCAGACGGTGAAGCGTACCACAAACGGAAAAAAGGCGGTCCGGGATTACACCGTCAATGAACTGAAGACGCTGGATGCCGGGTCCTGGTTCAACGAACAGTTTGCCGGGCAGAGAATTCCGACACTGGAAGATGTGCTCCGCCGGATGAACCGAAAAAAGTCACTGACCATTGAACTGAAACAGCGTAGAGACATTTATCCCGGACTGGAAGAGAAAATCGTACGTCTCCTTCATAAATACGAGATTACGGGATCTACACTGGTTGGGTCATTTGATCATACAGCGATAAAAAAAATCAAACAGATGGATGCGTCGATACAAACTGGTCTGATTTTCATGAACCGTCCGGTCATTCCCCTTGAGCAGATGGAGGTTGCCGGGGCGGAAGTTATGATGCTTTATCATGAAATGGCGGGACAGGGTATCGTGGATCTGATGCTGTACAACGGCTACAAGGTGAATGTATGGACGGTCAATAAGCAGCACGCTGTCGAAAGGCTTCGTCTCCTGTCTCAAGAGCTTATCATTACGACCAACCATCCCGGTATGGTCCGGGAGAAACAAAAACATCATAAAGGGTAAAAGAGAGCTGGGGCTGTATCAAAAGGTACAGCTCCCTTTTTGTAATAAAGAGAATGTAATCACGGGCAGGAGCGGAAGGCGGCGACTCCTGCGGGAAGAGCAGCAGCCGAAGATCCCTCCATACGGGCGATAGACCGTATGAAGAAGCTGAGGCGCTGCCCGCGGAAAGCGTCCGCCTGCAGCGCATGCCCAACATGTTAGCAAAGTATTTTATGTATGGTAGTAGACTTTTGATACACCTCCGGCTCTCTTTGAATGCGGTGGAGAGTTGACGAGAAGCATGGGAGCGTGTAGAATACTAATAAACAAAAGTTTAAATTATAAAACATGTGTTTAGAGGAGGTGGAGGTATGCCCGTATACAATAATAGAGAACCGATGACGGAAAAAGAAAAGCAGGTTTTCGAGCGTATTAAGGACGATCCTTATGTGTCCCAGCTCGATCTTGCCGAAGCGGTCGGGTTATCAAGACCTGCGGTGGCTAATATTATATCCGGCCTGGTCCGGAAAAACTATATTCTCGGCAAGGCGTATGTCATTAATGAAACCCGGCCGATCGTATGCATCGGCGCGGCAAATGTGGACCGGAAATTTTATATAAAAGAAACCCTGCAATGGGAAACGTCCAATCCTGTCACTTCGAAGGAGAGTGCAGGTGGTGTGGCACGGAATCTGGCAGAAAATCTCGGTCGTCTGGAGAAGGAAACGATTCTGCTGACGACAGCGGGGATGGATGCGGACTGGATAACGGTGAAAGAGGCATCGGAAGGTTACATTAACCTGGACCATGCTGCCGTATTTTATGAAAAGTCGACTGGATCCTATACAGCCGTTTTGGACGAGCAGGGTAGTATGACGCTGGCTTTTGCGGATATGGAAATTTATGAGTCCATCACCCCTGAATATATAGAATCGCACGAACGTGTTTTTCAACAGGCCGGTGGTATAGCAGCTGACTTGAACTGTCCTGCAGAAACGCTGGAACGTATCCGGCAGAAAGCAGTTGAATATCAAGTACCCCTTATGCTTACCGCGGTGTCCGCTCCAAAAATGCAGCGGCTGCCGGAAAAACTGGACGGAATCACATGGCTTGTGACGAATAAAGATGAATCCGAAGCGGCACTTGGTATGACTATTGAGAGTGGAGAGGACTGGCAAAATGCGGTTTGTGCGTGGTTGGAAAAAGGAGTAGAGCACGTGGTAGTTACCGGCGGCAGCCTCGGTGCTGTTATTGGGAGTGCGGATTCCGGGGTTTTTCATCTTCCGGCAGAACCGGTCGAAATGATTGCTGATGTGACTGGTGCCGGTGATGCGTTCTGCGCTGCCCTGTTTTACGCCTGGCTTGAAGGATGGGACGTGAAAGCAGCCGGGCAGGCGGGGATGATGCATGCAGCGGCTGTTCTGACATCAGAAACATCCGGAAAAGAAACAATGACTGCAGAATGGTTGAATAAAAGAATGGAGGAAAGAACATGAAGTCATTTATCACGTTATCCGAAGAAGTACGCACTGCACAGGAAGAGGGAAAACCGGTTGTAGCGCTTGAATCCACAATTATTTCCCATGGAATGCCGTATCCGCAGAATGTTCAAACGGCCCGTGACGTTGAGCAGATTATCCGGGACGGTGGTGCCGTACCGGCCACCATTGCTCTGCTCGATGGACAAATAAAAATCGGTCTGAGTAATGATGAGCTGGATCTCCTCGCTCGTTCAGAAGACGTGACGAAGGCTTCCCGAAAAGATCTGCCGTATCTTGCCGCCACCGGGAAGCACGGAGCAACGACGGTGGCAGCTACTATGATATGTGCAGCCATGGCGGATATTCCTGTCTTTGTGACCGGCGGAATCGGCGGGGTCCACCGGGGCGCTGAGCATTCGATGGATATTTCTGCCGACCTGGAAGAGCTGGCCCGCACCAATGTGGCGGTTGTCTGTTCCGGAGCAAAGTCCATTCTGGATCTTGGTTTGACGATGGAATACCTGGAAACGAAGGGCGTACCGGTGATGGGATATAAGACGGATCAGCTGCCTGCCTTTTTCACGCGATCCAGTGAGTTTCCTGTTCATTTCCGGGTGGATGAAGCGGACGAGGCAGCCTCAACCCTTCATGCCAAATGGGGTATGGAAATGGAAGGCGGCGCTGTGGTTGCAAATCCGATACCGGAAGATTACGCTATGAAAGAAGAGTTCATTTCCGGCGTGATTGAAGAAGCGGTGCAGGAAGCAGAGAACCTCGGAATGACTGGGAAAGATGTCACACCGTTTCTGCTTCAGAAAATACAGGAATCCACCGGGGGGCAGAGTCTGGACGCTAACATTGCTCTGGTGAAGCACAATGCTGAAGTAGGGGCAGCCATTGCCGCCGCTTTAAATAAAAAGTCCTGATGAAATAAAGAAGCGGCCCATGCCTCCTTTTGCTGAGGTGTGGGCCGATTTTTTGATGGAATGTCCGGCAGATTTACAGGCTGCCCGTCTATTGGCCGATAATCCCTGATACGGTTCTGATAACAACTCCTTGTTTTGTGCAAAAAGGCACCCTGCCTGAAGCGCTTCCGGCTGGGCAGGGTGTCTGTTGATTTATATTTTAAGCTGCCTTTTTTTCTTCTTTTTTCTGCAGCCTTCGTTCTTCACGCACTGTCTTGAAAAAGGAGGCACCCATTAACAGAACAACAATGGAAAATGGCAGGGCGGCAATGATCAGGGTATTCTGAAGCCCCTGGGTTCCCCCATAGTACATCACCACAGCAGCGACAAAAGACATCGCCACACCCCATGAAATTTTCACGGTGCCGGCTGGTTCAATCGAGCCGTTTGTCGACAACATGCCGAGCACAAAGGTAGCAGAGTCAGCGGAAGTAATAAAGAATATGGCAATCACAACAAGAGTGACAATCGACATGATAAACCCAAGCGGATATTCCTGAAGCACCGCAAACGTCGCTGTTTCCATCGGATACTGGGAAATTTCAGCAATTCCGTTCTGCTCCAGGTTCAGCGCGGAAACGCCGAACACCGCGAAGAAGATAAAACATACAACAGACGGCACGAACAGCACGCCGAGCATAAATTCCTTTATCGAACGACCTTTGGAAATCCGGGCAATAAAGATGCCCACAAACGGCGACCAGGAAATCCACCAAGCCCAATAGAAAATGGTCCACGAATCGATCCAGCCCCGTGTGCCGTCATCGAGCGGAGCACTTCGGAAACTCATGTCAAAGAAATTCGAAAGATAATTTCCCATGGTACTTGTGAACATGTCCAGAATATAGATGGTCGGTCCGACAATAAAAAGGGCAATCAGCAGAATGAACCCGAGCCACATATTGACGTTACTCATATGCTTGATCCCTTTACTGATACCAGACCATGCCGAAATGATAAACAACACAGTAGCAATGACAAGCACAATGATCTGCACCGTAAACGAATTCGGTGTATTAAATAGAAAGGCCATGCCTTCGTTGATCTGGGCGGTTCCAAACCCAAGAGTGGATGCCACACCAAGAACGGTCGCAAAAACAGCCAGTGCATCAATCAGGGTACCCGGCAGGCCGCGCATGCTTTTTTCGCCTAAAATAGGAATGAGCGTTGCACTGATAAGTCCCGGAAACCCGCGGTGGAACTTAAAATAGGCAAGAGCGAGGGCAACAATAGCATAAACAGCCCAGGCATGAATTCCCCAGTGGAAGAAAGAATACTGCAGCGATTCACGGATAGCCTGCTGGGACCCGGTTTGTGCTTCAGGCGAGTTTACAAAGGCGTGCGAAATCGGTTCCGCGGTGGTCCAAAATACCATCCCCATCCCCATTCCGGCGCTGAAAAGCATTGCAAACCAGGTAGGCAGTTTGAATTCAGGCTCGGTATCATCACTCCCGAGTTTTATTCGTCCGTACGGAGAGAAGATTAAGTATACACAAAATCCTAGAATGAAGACTACAATAATTAAGTAATACCATCCGAACCCTGTAGAAAAGGACGATGTTAAAGTGTTTGTTACATTTTGAAGCTGATCCGGCGATATAGAGCCCCAAATAACAAGGGCTGCACATAACGCGATCGAAATCCAGAATACCGGCGTTACATGTCTCACACTTTCACCTCTTACTTTGATTTATTATTTCATTTTTGGAATCTTTCGGAACTTCTCTCAAAAAATTAACGTTCAAGTACTATGACGACGGATGCGTAATTCCTTGATGTGCATGCAATAGTTTTTATCGTGATAATAACCCAGCGATTTTTCAACACCCCTCATCCCCTTGAGACGGGAATAAAAACGCTCCAAGTACGCTCATGAAGGGGGATTCATAAATTTAAAAAAGTTAAATATTTTTTTTACAAAATGAATGTATCGAACCCTTTTATTGAATTTATATGTAAAATAATTTAAATTCGAATATAAATAGTAATATAAAAATATGCCTGAATCCGTGATAAAGAGGGTTATTGTTGGAGTGAGGTTCCGTTCTATATCTATAACTCGTTTCTACTTTAGGAATACGCTGGAGGCAAAGAAGCATACGCTGCAGGCGGACGTTTTCCGCGGGCAGCGCCTCAGCTATATCAAACGGAAAAACCGCCGTTTGATAGGATCTTCGGCTGCTGCTCTTCCCGCTGGAAGCGCCGCCTTCCGCTCCTGCCTT
>NZ_FOTY01000037.1 GCF_900114715.1 Salibacterium qingdaonense | reverse complement strand
GTTTAGAACGTGATCCTGTTTGATACGTTGGTTTTTCTGTCAGGGATTCAATCAGTGCTTGAACATCAATCTCCTTCCCACCTTCGATGAGGAGGTGGCGTTTGTGGTCGTAATCATTAACATATTTTCGGACAGTGTCTCGATTAATACCAACATCCCGGGCAATTTGGCGACAAGACTTTCCATCGTGAACATACTGGATGAGAGCGTGATACTTTTGGTTCATTGTAATCAAATCTCCTGCCTCCCACTTGTACGAAGTTACAAGCGAGATTATCAATATAGTGGCTGAATTTTCAATGAACATGGTGGCTGATTTTTAAGTTAACAAATACACTTAATGGCACCACCGGCCTTCTTCCCGGCATTTTTTAATCCTTCCAGACCGCCTTTACCCATGACGAATCCGCCTAACACTGGCATCAATCCGCCAATAGTTTCGGTTACGCTACTTAGAACACCGCCAGTTTTTTGATCGAGAGTATCATAAGCCTGACTGATAGACCTTCCGAAATTCCGGATTTTTTGACCTGTGGTGTCGTACTGATCATCAAGATTGCTCGTTGAGTCTTTAAGATCGGTCGTTTTCCCTTCGGCGCTGGAGATAGCCTCCCCGACACGTCCGCTTGTGTCTTCCCACATCGTACCGAATAGACCGGTGGCGGTTTCCATGTAGCCGACTTCACCTTCCATATCCAGCAGTCCGTTCACAACTTCGTTGGTTACTTCCTTCGCTTCTTGTCCGCCTTTCGCAAAGTCAGACTGCCACGTATCGGCAAGTTTCTCCGCTTCCTTTTCGGTGTCGGTGAGAGACTCAGCAACCTTTAGCAGAGATTCGTTATCTGTTTCCTGCATCCGTATTCCGAACTCGTTGATGGAGTCTGCCATGCGGTCGGTGTCACGCACACCGGCTTCCATTCCGGATTGCAGGATAGAAATCATCTCGCTGTTATCGGCACCGATGCGATTGAATGCCGGCGAAAACTCCTGTATCGTTTCCAAATAGTCGCCTGACACATTTACACCAGACTGCATGCCAGTCGCAATGGTATCAAGAGAAGAGGAAAAATCAGTTTCCATAGACTGAGCATTCGCCCGGGCTGCGTCTATCACTTCATTGACGTCCGCACCCCAAGCATCTGATATATTTAGTACATCCCTGGCTTGCTTTTGCAAGTCTGCATCGCTATCGCCTGTGACATTTCGAGTCAAGCGAACACTTTGCTCAACTTCTTCCATACTATCTCCGCGCCCGGTGGAATATATATTCGCGATCCGACTACGAAGATTTTCTGCTTCTTCCTCTGATACGCCAAGTCGCGTTTCAAGCTTGGCAGCTAAGCTTTCAAAGTTATCAATTCCCTGCGCCGCCTGAGCACCGCCCAGCACGCCAGCTATGCCGCCGAGCGTTTCCTTTACTCCGGATGCTTTTTCTTCGAGATTGTCCAGTTTTCGCTCGGATTGTTTCGTATCAATATCCGGATTCGGCATGTTCCGAACTTCATTGGAAGCATCATTCGCGGCACCTTCTACGTTTTGCAGTTGTCCTGTTGCCTGTCTGCCGCTTATATTTGGGTCAGCTATACTACGTATGCCGCCTGATGCATCGTCTGCTGCGCTGTCTACATTAGCAAGTTGTCCAGTTGCTTGCCGCCCGCTTATATTTGGGTCTTCGATACCATTAATTTCTGCCGAAAGATTCTCTGCTGACCTGCCCACTCCTTGCAATTCTCTTCGCATGGAATCGCCAGAATCCTGCATCGTGTCACCCATATCATCAATGACACGATCCCCACGTTTGATGTTGTCGATATAGTCGTCTGTAGTCTCGTTGGATCGTCTCAATGCGCGATCATCGATATCCCATGTTATACCTACTGCAAGATCTCTAAGAGCCATGTCACACCCCCTTTCCGCCAAAATAAAAAGCCCCTTCGAAAAGGGACTTACTCCATTCCATATTTTTCTTTCATATCTTTTATCGCGGTCTCAGCTTCTTGCACATCTTCCTCTAATTCATCTTGCCTAGTCTGCAACATACGGCGTGTATCTTCCACCACCTCTTCGTCAGGGTGATCTAAGATGATAGCTTTGTACCTCAGATTTCTGGATACATCAAAAACTTCAGCGCCGACCGTTTCAGCCATTGCCTGTAATTCGGACTTATCGGTCTCGCTTGCGATATCGACAATTTGTGTAGATAACTCTTCCATTTGTCTGTGCTTTTCGTTTAATGTGTCTGCATCTTCACTATTATTGTTTTGATCGTATATTTCTAAAGCTTCTGTGTACTTATTCTGAGTCTCCATGATGATATTTTTTGCTTCTTCGTCCACTCCCCCAGCATTTGATGTAGCAGCAAAGACAGATACTGAAACAACACATAAAATAACAGCACCGAGTGCCATTTCTTTGTTGCTCTTAATATCATCACCTTTTCGCCATTTCACAATAGCTGTGATGAGTGCGGCAGCTGATACAATAAAAACAATCCCCAGAATGACATTCAGCATACATTCCCCTCCATGTTTTTCCTCATCGTACCATACATGGAGGGTTTAGTAGTAGTCATCATAAGCTTTTTTAAACGCCGTTAACATCTCATCCGCGCGCTCTATATCGAATAGATCCATCTGGCGAACTTCCGTCCAAGAGAAACGCTTACTCAGAATCAGTCTCCAAGCCTTTTCCTCTATCACTTTCAGTTGTTCCTTGGTTCGGCCGTTCTCCAAGAAATCGTTCTATCGCCTTGACGGCCTCCTGTAATCCCAGAATGTCTTCCTGGAAGTCTTCCACTGAGAGTTTCGGCTGTTTCACTACTTCTTCGATAAGTTCCCGTGCATAAGGAGCCTGGTTCGGGATACCGTTGCTCGCCCGATGTCTGTCATTTAGTTCGAGATACCACATTGCTCCAGGGTGCTGTACCGTATATTCTTGTCCGTTTACTGTGATTTTTCCTTGCTTGGCCATATATTAGCCCTCCATTTCATCGTTTAGTTTCGGAATATAAATTGAGATTTCAACGCCGTTCGGTGTCTTGCCAAATTCACGGCTGCCGATGCTTTGAATGCGGCAGTTATTACCGCCGGCTTTGTATTTACCGGTGTTGCCATCAATGACCTCTGCGGAGAACATCGTCCGGTTGTTTTTCAACGTGTACATTTTCGGCAGAGATGGGCTGCTTGGTTTTAATGTTACGGTCATGACTGCGGACTCGTTTGTCTCTTCCGCGTAGGTCACACCACCGTCCGCGTCCACGAACGGGCTGAACTCATCGTTATTTTTTTCAATGGAAACTTTAGTATCTTCGCCATATCCCGATAGAAAATCCCCATCAATGACAGTGTTTACATCTTTGACATTAAAAGTCTGTGCCTCTGGCATATTCTAATCCTCCTTTCTTATACTGCAACGCGGCCGGTAATCGTGGCTGTGTGAACAGCACCTTCGCGCTGATAGTTGAATAGTACCGGCGGTAGTTTACGAGCTTTCCGATCTTCTGGGGAAGCGTCTGTAATACTTGGAGCTGTAATTGTGAAGGATGGGTTGCCTCCTTCGTTCTCCAAGATGATGCCCTGGTCAAAGGCTTCCTGCAGCACCTTCTTCACCACACCTACAATCAGAGCAATCCCGCCACTGCTGTACGGAACCTTATTCCGGTTCTGCAACATCGTTTGCGTTTCCTCGCTCATGCGCATTTCGATAAAGTCCTGCCCGTGAACCGAATCAATGAAGTCGCCGTTTACCACAAAGCCTTCGGACGTCTGCTCCTTACCCTGCTTTTTAATGTACGTGTTCACGTTGTTGGAATGGAGCTCTTTGATTTCTGCAGGACTCAGATTCACAACAGAGGAACCCGTAACGCCCTTGAATTTCCATGTTATCGTGCCGGGGTCTTCAACACCCCACCGCCCGGTCATACGCTCTGCAAATTGAAGGTCTGTCGGGTGATAGTAGAGAGACGTTCTCATCGTGCTTCTCGTATCATGGAAGCCGTTCACAAAGTCCACATCATCACTGGTTGTAATGAACATCGACAGCTTGCCGTCTGTCCAATCCGAAAGTGCTTCAATATCCGCATTCCGCTGCGCTGTGGAATGCAGGAAGTACCAATCAGCATGTTCTTTGATTAGTTCATCAAGCTCTGTCGTGAGTTTTGTCGGTGTGTCCGGATCTGTTGAAGCGTCCGGGTCGTAGGTGATGCTGTGAATAGCAATGGAGTCGTTGTGTTCTTCCTGGTCAAAGATCGCTTTAGCTTTCGTGTGTTCAGGGGAACCTTGAGCATAATCTTCTTCCACCTGCCCAATCCCAAAATACTCCCGGTAATCGGAGTTTTTGCTCGTACCAAGAATCAGCTGCTTACTGTATCCGGCACGAGATACACTAATAGATTCGCGGCCGATATCAATATCAACGTCAGATAATGGCGCTCTTGGCATCTTCTATTCCTCCTTCTGTGTAGTCACGTCTGTGGCGTAATCAATATTTCGTTCAATCTGTCGGGTGACGCGGAACTGTACATCAAATCCGTACCTGCGTTCGTAATCGCCCTCAATCAGCGTGTCTCGGTTTTCGACATTAAAAATCTCCGCAACAGCAATGTTCTGCTGGCGGAGGTCAAGATGATCCCACTCAAAACACTCGCTTGCTTTGAGCGCTTCACTGTAAGCTTCCATGCTGTCTGTGGAATAGACAGTAAAGGAGACCGTCAACGTCGGCTGTGTCGTCTGCACTTTGGTCAACGTATCCGTCCCATCGATAAATTCCTCATTGGGATAGCCGCCCTCTCTGGTAAACGGTGTCGTGATCTTGTAATTGATGAAGGGATACGAGGGTTTGCTGTCCTCTTCATACCCCACCGCTTCTTCCAGAGGAATGACCGGCCGCCCAGTGAAATCATGAAGCACTTTTACAATCGTATTGCGGACCGGTGTGATATCATTCTGCATTGGCAACCGGCTCCTTTTTCTTCAGCATGTACATAAAAATGTCCGTATAGGCACTCAAATCATCTTCCGCGTTGATACGGTATATGACCCCGTTCCACCGTACAAGCTGCTTTGGTTGGTGCGACTCATAGGCAAACAGGATGCGGTCTTCTGTGGTATAGGTTCCGTTCTCACTGAACTGCAGCTCCCGCGAATTCATTGGGAAAAGAGCTCCCATTTTTTCTACCCACTCGCCGGTACCTTCCACCCATTCACCGCCATTCTCATAATCTCTGTAACCTTCCGAGGTAATCTCATAGACTTCATACGGTCCCTCGTACATGGATACAAGACCGCTGTATTCGTACATCATTCTCTCACCACTTTCCATGTGATGGATTGCAAAAGGCGCCCAGTATCGACCAGCGGATTGCTACTTCCTTTTGCTTCCGTAGTGGTATTGGCGTTGGGCGGAGATTGGATGCTCCGTATCTTCTCCTGAATAGCACTGACCAGCCACGCACCAATTCGATCATAGGCCTGCTGCGGCGTGATTTTAAAATCCACAACGCCCTGAATGACCTTCTCCATATTCGTTGAGAGTTCCCGTTCCTTTTCATCGTACGTACTGCGCACGTACGAGCGCTCGGGAATTGACACTGACTTCACCAGTACAAAGTAGACTTCAATTTCATCCTTGCCTTTTTCTCGAGCCAGAAGCTTACTGCCGTCATCGGTTTCAATGAAAAAGAGATCCTTGAATTCCCCGGCGCTCTTTCCGTGCGCCTTTGGGTGCGCCGGAATCGTGAGGTATTGGGACTGTTTAGGCTTGATGTCCATGCCGAACTCATGCACACGCGCGATCATCAGCATGTGAGAGTCATCTTCACCAAACACTCCGACTTCCACCTTCATTGATTGGAGTTCCCGGAGGGCCTTGATCAGCTTGGGGGTGTTGTTATTATCCCGAACTCTGACACTCATAAGACAATCAACCTCAATCCGGTAGCCCGTCTCAACAGACGTTTGTATTCCTGCCCGTATTCGGTCGAGTCCAGTCCGCTTCCATTATCGGAGGACGAATAGGAAACACTGATTCTCCCAGAAATAGAGTGAGAGTCAGCCCTTCTCTGATTCAGCGATGCGTAATGAGCCGCAAGGTACCGCTGCAAGCGTTCTTTGTGTTCGTCCTTGATGGAGTACCGCTCTAATTCTTCCTTGGCATCATCAATATACATCTGGATGTCGGAATCGTTGAGACCTTTCAAATGATTAGCAATTGCTTTTACTTTACTCGCATCGGTATCAGCCATTACTGATCACCTTCCGCGTTGCCGTCTCCTTCGCCATTCAGTTGAGCCATTTGTTTTTCTATTGCTTCGATGACAGTCTTGCGGGTGTCGCCTTCTTCTTCCTCCTGCTTCCATTTCACAAGCAGTTCGGGGGTGTAGGTATCGTTCACAAGATCGATAGCAGGATTGGCGTTGATTTCTGTGACACTTTGAGCTTGCGTATCGTTGTCGTCTTCGCCTTCTGCATCATCTTTCTCGAATGTGATGACCTCGCCTTTCTCAATCAAACGCTTGGCGATAGGGTGGCCGGAGAACCTTTTCCACTCTGGTGCAGATATTTCATTTGTCCCGGGCAGGAGGCGCACCCCTGCCGCGTGACGAACATACTTACCTTTATTTTGTACTAACATTACACACCATCTCCTCTCACAATAGCCATAGGATAGCGAATTACGACGCCGCCGCACCGTTCTTCAGCCGGTACTTTGTAGTAAGGAAATGCGTACTCTTGATCATGGCGTGTGATGTCCATCGGAATCAACAGCTCCACAACTTCCGGCGCGCTGTCAAAGACAAGGAAGCAGTCACCGCCGCTTTCACCCTGACCGACAAGGTCGGATGTCTTTTCAATCGTGCTGAACCAGTTTTGGGCCTCAATGTACTGCTGCACAGTCTGACCAGTGTACTGGTTATACTCTTTCTGCAATTCCTCGAAATTGTCCGGAGTCACAACAAGCGTGTCTGCTTCATGACCAGGCAGTTCGTCGACCTTTGCTTTGGCCTTTCTGACATCCGTCACAATCTCCTTACCGGTTTTATCTGCCCACTCTGTGGATGTGCCGCCGCTGTTCTGATCAACAGCTAAGGTTTGAATACCCTCGGCATTTGTCAGGCCATTGATATTATGGTCAGCGTCACCGACCCACACCAGTTGATTTTCCTTCTCTGCAATCGCACGGCGGACGGTGTTTGCTTTCGTGGACTCAATCGGACGTCCAGCCATTTGTGCTTGGCGCAATTCCTGAATGTGGACACGGAAACCCGAGACAATGGAATACAAGAGTACCGTCTCGCTCTTCATGTCTAGGTCTACCAGTGGTACATCCGATGCGCCGGGCGCTAGGATTTTAGCGACACCAGTACGTGTCATCACATCGTATCTGTAGGTTTCTGCTCCGCGCGGGATATTACGTTTCAGGTTGATGAGTGTGCGGGCTTTCAGTTCTTCTCGTTTCGGTTCGTATAGGACGTTATCGACAGCTTCCAGATCTTCTGGACGCATCATGGCGTCATTTCTCATGACCATTTTCTATCCACTCCTTCGTTTTTAGTTAGGCTGGCAGGTTAAGTTCAAGTTGAATGAGTTCACCGGCATTGGCTGTGCTCTTGAATGTCGCTCCAGCAACTTCAACACCATCTGTTGCCGAGGTTTTGAAGTTGCCTGTGGTCGAAGCTGCATACACGGTATCACCCGGTGCCGCATCTTCATCGACCTCTACCCAGATGACGCCTTTTCGGACAACGGCAACCGGTTCGTTGGCATCGTACTGCTTTACTGCATTCGGATCCGTGTAGTCGTAGTATTCTCTTGCAAGAGCCACGCCCAGGAACGTGCCACCCTGGAATGTCTGTGCTTGTGTGCCGCCGCCTGTCATTTCAATCGCCATACCGTAATTGATGGCAGACGCAGCCGCTTTCGTTTCGGCGTGGCTGTCTTGATAGGTAGCAAACTTACCCTTTGATGCCGCGGCGTCCATGTATTTCTGATAATCAGTGATAGGCATTTCTTTCATCCTCCTTTATTAATTGCGCGCAATAGATGCGTTTGCCCACATCACAGCTTCTTCAAGCTTTGTCATTGCAACGGATTTTTCTCGAGAACCTGGGCAGGTGTTATCCAAGAGATAAGCTAGGTTTTTTGCTTCCTCTCGCAGTTCATTGTATTTGCTAATCTGTTCTTTAGTTGGAGCATGATAGGTGAAATTATTTTCAATTTGTTCCTGCACTATTTATCATCCTCACTTCTTCATATTCATGCGGTCTTCGCGCTTTTTGTTGATATCGTCACCCCTACTTCCAGGGAACTTCATTTGATTAGCCCCGACCGAGGACTGTACGCTGTCCTGCAGAAACGACATCGTGGCGTCGTACCGCGCATTGATGTATTCCTCGGACTTCTCTTTCGCGTCGAACTTCTCGTCCTGTGTTTGGATCACAGCCACCTTGATATCTTGATCAGACTTGCCTTTGTATTCGAAGTCCTCCGGCAGATGCTCCCGGGCAGTATCAATCAGAGCAATGCGGTTTTCTACCGCTGCGTCGATAGCGTCCTGCTTTGGTTCGGCCTTCTGCGCGTTGTCCAGTTCTGTTTTCTTGTTATCCAGCTCCGTCTTTTGAGCGTCATAGTTGGCTGTCAGCGTGTCATGGTCTTTCTTGAGCTGATCATAACTATCGGCCTTGGCCTGCAGCCCGTCTACCTTTGACTTTACCTCACTTGGCACCTCAAACTCTTGTTCATCAATCTTCACTTTTGCCATTGTACTGCCTCCTTCTTGTTTTGAATCTGTTCGATCAACCTGCCATGCGGACGAATCGCCACGAATGGCGGCTTCCGGACCCACTCTGCCCTGGTCCACAATCGCAATGTGGTTGACCTCAACGTTAGTTTGCCTGTACTGATAGTTCTGCCCTTCGTACTGCCCCTGCTCTGATACAAGGTCTGTTATAAAGCCCAGGCTGATTTCTCGTTTATCGCCTTCCAAAACCTTTTCTATCAGTGCCTTATCGGTAATCGTAAAAGATACCATGATGCCGCCATTTTGGACGGATGCGTCGTTATGCGAAAGCCCACGGCCAAGAGCTTGGATGTTGTCTACACCTACAGCCTCGGAAGGGTGATCGTCCGTAACTGGTTTGGCATTACAGCTGCGGATTGTTAGGTCTGAATAAATGTCTTCCGGGTGCTTCAACTCCTGCTGGATCGTCCCATCGCTAGACTGATACGGATACACACCGGGTTTTGTCACGACAGCTCGGACCGTAAGAAAGCCTTCATCGCTTTCATCGTGACTCAAAATCTTTGCTCTGTCGTACCTATGCAGCTTCATTCGTTCTCACCCCCTTTCGGTATCTGCTTGCCGCTCGTTGGGGTACGGAAGCTGTCATTGCTTACAGTTTTCGAACATTGCTCGCTCTTAGTATCTCCCTTTTTACGCTCCATGCGGTAATCCGGATCCGCCATGCCCTTCACCCCCTTACTGGAACTCGAATAATTCTTCCTCCAATGGCTCAGCCACACACCGGCAGTTGTAGTCCTTACCAGGATAAAGGCCATTCGCCCCGTCCTTCCATGTAAAGACCTTTCCGTCCAGCTCACGGTGCTTCTTTCGAACACGCCGGTCATCGCTGTCACGCCATCTGAACTTCTTCAAGCCAGCTTCTTGGTGCCGGCGCTTCGTCATGTCACCGAGTATGGATCCCGTCTGGTCTCGAGCAATAAAAATCGCCCGGCGCTTGCCTGCGCCCGACGTCTGTTTGATTCGCTCTGCCATGTCGTTGAGGGATTCGCCGCTGCGGACGCCCTGGATGACAATTGTTTTGATGTCATCGTGATACTGCCTGTCGATGGACTTGATGCGGGAGACATTCTCAGCCACTGCTGTTTCCATGAAGGAGGCGAGCCACGATTCATTCATCGTAGGGTCTATGCCTACAACGTCGCGGAACTGCTCAGCAAATTCTTCTTTCTGTCGCTGGTTCAATCCATTCACAAACTGTTGAACAATAGCGGTGACAGCTGCAGTAGCAAAGACTTCTTCACCGGTCTCTTCCTCGAGGGCTTCCAGTTCCTTCTGTATCTCGGAAAGCTCGTCCTCGTCCAGCACAAGGCCATCGTTCCGGTTCCGATACTGATGAATCAAGGGCTTAATACGTTTCGTCCATGCGTCCCACATAATCTTTCTGTTTTGATCAACAAGACCTTTCACCCGCCGTGCGTACTGGACAGCAACCGCCGTCGGAAAAGCGCCGCCTCTAATCCGCGCCATTGCCGCCCTCTCCTTTACTATTAGGATCATCAGGCATCTCCAGCTCGTCCATCAGACTGCCCATTTCAAAGCGTTTCTGCCTGATTTCGTCCGGAGTGAGGACTTGGCTTTTCAGATAGATGCTGTCCGTCTCAGCTTGCTTCTTGTTGATGTCCGCCTCAGTCTGATCGTCCAGTCGCCACAACGGATTGAACTTCACTTTCCAGTCTATAGAGTCAGGGTCGATCTGACCACCGGGCTCATCACTTGCCCACAATAGCAGCCGAATGAGGTATTCAATCTTAGGCCGGAGGAAGTTCTCCTGGGTGCCTGCGATGCGCGCGTAATAGTTCAGGCTATCATACTGTGCACCAGATATGGTCCCGGACTGTTGCCCGAGCAAATGGCTTTTCGGCATCTTTGCAGAGCCAGCCAGCACATCCCAGACAAACGTCAGAAGCTGTTCTACGCCGTTTACCTGCGTTGTTTTCTTCTCGAGTTCTTCATTCGGATCAATGATTGCCAACGCCTCAGTACGAAACATGTAGTCCATCAGCATCTGCGTCTCTCGCATTTCTGATTTTGACATTTCATTAGCCTGTTCACTCTTAAATACCTTGAAGGTGAAGTCATAAAGTATCTGGCCGACTGACCAGAGCGATGTATCAAATACTGTGATGATGTCTTTCATCGGTTCAAGTATTGACTGTCCCCAGTCTCTGTCCTCTATACGTTTGGTCTGCAGGTGCAGCAGTCTTGATTTATGCACGTCTCTCTGTAAAGGAGAGTCATCCATTGTTGTATGTCCCGGGTTGATTTGATACTTTTCCACATCCCCAAACGAAGGGTCAAAAGGGTCATCATTGATAAGGAACTTTGTTACTTTCAACCGGGAAAAGGGGTGCAGGTAATCTATCGAACGTAATCGCCGGACATCGATTTCATCTTTTAACGTCCACTTTTGCCCTTGTTCGGATACGCCAATGGATACAAAACCGTCACCGCGTAGCCGGTCATAAGCGACCATCTTTTCAATCGCCTCTGGCGCGTTCAGCGTTTCCAGTCGCTTTTCCAAAGCACGGGCAAGCTTTTCATCCTCCATCTCGATGGTGATCCACTCACGTGTGCTATCTTCAGCAGGAATATCAACGATGTTCTGTATGATCTGGTTGCCGGCATAAAGCCGAGTGATATCTTCATCACTTAACAGCGCCCGATCACCTGCTTGCTGCCGAACAAGAGGGTCTTGCTCTCCACCTTTCCCGGCCGTCTGCATGAAGTCGTTTTCATACTCTTTGTATTCTTTAGCGCGGTCCATTGTTGTTTTCTTCGCCATTGTTTCACCTCATTCGCTTGTAGCGATCTAGCAAGTTCGACTTCTGCCCGCCGATACGGTTTAGTGCTTGTGACATAGCATCAACTTGGTCATCGTTTGCCCCGTTCGGGAAGGATGCAGCTTCTTCAATAAAGTCATGGATCCACGGCGCAATAGACGGATCCGGAAGATGCACATTGCCTGCTTCTATTTCAGGTGATACAGCCTGCGCTCTAACTTCCTTACCGCCTTCTGGTTCGACCGCAGTAAGACCGGTAATCTCCCGTTTCAGCATCTGAATAACAGCCGGTCCGTTCGCTTTATCCTCAATCAGCTTTGATCGTGCAGACGGCCACTTTGAGGAAAGGGATCGAATCGCCTGCATAGTTCCCGGCATATCCATTCGCGCTCTTACTTGGTCTAACAGATACCGGTCCGCACCAACGCGCCCCCAGACCTGGCCGACAACAAAGTCAGAACCGTCTGTGTCTTTAAATGTGCAGTCCCATGACTGCAGCACTTGGTCAAAACGAGCCGGCGCTTTCTTGTAATACTGCCACCAGTTTCGTTGAAAGATATTGCCCTCTCCTGGAGATGGCCGCTGCTGAAAAAGGGCAGCCCATGTCCGGCTGCCCACTTCGATCTTTTTATTTTTGGCCCATTCTTCATCATAGCCGAGTTCCGGACACAGTGCTTCGTCCAGTTCACGACCAAGCAAATCATCTTCACTTTCAGCTACAGCCGGCATCCGTATCCGCTCCCAGTTGTAGGGGCTCCGGGCAAGCATCCTGCCAACAAGATCATCTTCGTGCCACCGCGTCATAATAACAATAACGGTGCCGCCTTGGTGCAAACGAGTCGAGAGCGTCGCTTCCCATTCCCCCCATACCTTTTCGCGCATCGTTTCGGAGTCGGCCTCTTCTTTGTTTTTAAATGGGTCATCAATCAGCAAAAGGTCGGCACCTTCACCAGTGATGGAGCCGCCGATACCAGTCGCAATCATGCCGCCGCGGCGTCCTTCGATGCCCCAGTTGTTTTGGGCTGCGTTGATGGAGGAAACACCTACATCAAAAAGACCCGGGCCGTACTCCGCTATCTTCTCCCGGTTCAGCCGCCCGAATTTTCTAGCCAGTGCATCAGAGTAAGACGTAACAATGACGCGCTTATCCGGATTCTTCGCAAGAAAGTAAGAGGGGAACGACTCAGAGACCGTCATCGACTTTCCGTGCCGCGGCGGCATTTCTATGATGATATGTCGCTGTTCTCCCTGGGCGACCGGCTCCAGCTGTTCTGAAATATATTCTGTGTGCTTGAAATGGCGGTAGTTTCCGCGATGCACCCGAACCACATAATCACGAAACGAGCGACGGGCCAGCTCATTTTCTGCTGCCTGCGCTATGGCTTCTTTTTGTTCAGTCGTTAGAGTCTGCAAGCTTCCTCAACTCCTCGACGGTCAGTCCGGACAGGTCCACTTGATTATTCAGGCCGCCGGAATGCTCAATATCCTGCTTGTCTTTCCACTTCTCCGGCTGTCTGTTCTTGAGCCAGAAGATGGCTGATGTAGGATCCGGAGCATAATGTTTAACCACTCTTTTGGTTTCATGGCCCATTTCGTAGGTGACTTCTTCGTACTGATAACCGGTAGCCCTCTTAAACAGTGCATCTTCGACTTCATAATCAGCTTCTTGCTTCCCTCTTTTTAAGGTCTCCCGTAATTCCCAATATTCATTCTTGTAACGAGCAAAAGAGGAGGAACCTACACCAAGTCGAACCCTGATTTCTTCCTCGGTTGCCCCGTCTCTACACCAATGCTCGATCTCTTTCAGATACGGTTCAACATGTGTTTGGTATTTGTTCTTACGTCCGGCCATGTCACATCACCCTCATTCCTCCTCATATAAAAAAGAGCCACGCCTCAGCGTCGCCCTCTGCTTTTTATCTTGTATATTCACCTGCTTATTAGGATGGTAATTTTTCACGTTTTTGCTTTAATTTCTTTAGCAATATTTCGATATTTTCAAGGTCTGCATTATTTTCAGCCTCTACTCTCTCTACCTCTGCTCCGATTATCGGGATATAACTTTTAACTTTCTCTAAGTATCCCGCATATAAATTGTAAACTTCGCCTTCTTTAACTCCTCCGTTTTCTTCAACAGAGGAGTATATTTCTTCGATTTCCCTAAGATACTCCAACTCATCTAACGCATTTATTTTGTTACCTTCTGCCCTGTGCCCTTCTGGTGCTTCTATCGTGTATATGAAGTCTCTCCTTTCTTCCAATTGTTTAATGTGTGTATCGATTAACTTTCCGACATTTGTGTTAACACCCATATTCATCCCTCCTGCCCATTATTTCGACAGGAGGTACTATTTTCCTGCAAATTTATTTTAGAAAGAGGAAAAACCTCCCTTTTTGTTGAAATACGTCTGTTAAGAAAGGAGGTGTTACCTATGGCTAAATATATAATTAATCACAACACAGAAGAAGTTCACAGGACAGCCGAACGTACGCGAAACTGCCGTATACCAGAAATTCATGCCACACACCGCGAAGATACTGATAATGATGGGCGTGTGGCTCAACTTATCCGCGATAAGTATAATGGCTGTTATTGGTGCTATCGTAGTCAACACACTGGCTAGCTATTAGCGGGAGAGTAATTCAATGCTCTCCCTCTTTTCAACAAACCTAAATCTTTTTCTGCAGGTAAGTTGTTCCTTCTATGCCATTCTACGCAGTCCTGCTCCGTTATACAGCCTGTTTTAAGAGGCATCTGCCAAACACCGCCACTTATACCATCTGCATAGTAATAAGGATAAGGATTGTATCCTAATTTTTTTGCTGCTCGAACACTGTTCTCTCGAATCAGCGCAATAGGTGGATCTGCATGGCTTTTCCAAATGCCGAAGGCGTTTTCCCACTCAACATTTTGTCCTGCAGTACCATGATTACAGCAACATCCTAACGTCACGATGCCCTGATCATTCAATTGCTGAACTTCATCGGCAATACATGCATCTACGCGAACCGTCGTATTATTCTGTTCAGGATTGATAACAAGCACATCCTTGTATACCCCATATAAACACATAGTGCTCACCTCGATAATTAATATGTCCGAGGAGCACAGGAAATTATGAGCGAATAATGAGATTTCCTTCCGCCCCGTTCCTGCCTCCCAGTCTAGCATGTGGATGTAGCTTTCGCGAAATCTGTTTCTTCTGGAACATTTGGAACATCTGGAACATCAACCGTGATTTTATCGACAATAGATTCCCGAATACGGTTAACGTGAGAGTGAGACAATCCCATATGCTTTCCAATCCACCGCAAGGACTTCCCCTCGAGTAACCAATGCAGCACCTCGACTTCCCGGTCATCCGTGATTAAATGAATACGATCTTGGATAAGCTTTACCTTCTGTTCGTATTGAGCGACCTTATTCCAGCGCTTTTCGCGCCTGGCTGTCTCTTTAGCAACCGGATCACTCTGACCGCCGCCTTGCGCTTTCGGCATAACGGATTCAATACCGTATTGGGCTGTGAGCTTCTCTCCGGCGTCCTCCATTGAATCACGGAGCAGTTTAATACTGTTCATCATCCAGTGATAATCTTTCAACAGCGCTTCAATTTGTCGCTTATTCATAGAATCGCCCCTTTTGCTTTATGGATCCACCGCTGCCACGTCCGTACGTCGGTCTATTCACACCCATCAGTTCCTTCAGGTCTTTATCAGTCAGCTTCTCTTTCGGCTTTTTCTTGGTCATGCAACACCCTCCAATCTAATAAAAAAAGGCACCGAACTATAAAGCAGCTCTGAACTGCTCTAAAGTCGATGCCCCGATTGTTTCGGTAGCAATATTAAATTCTTACTTGATCTATTGCTCTTCGTTTCTCTCGTCAATTTCTTCAGCTAAGCTCATTAAAGCTTCCAACGCACCTGCGCTAAATCTGTCTTTATCAGTGATCCTATAGGAAGCCCTGTAATGAGTTATTTTTTCTTCAATTAGATTTTTAATTGCCTTTTCATCCATTTGGATCAATCCTTCACCTGATAAGATTACTTCTTCGTATATTCTATCTTATATCCTTCTGGCTTGCCGTCCTGCCACGTAATAATCTGTTTGCCGAATCCGTCACCAGGTATATCCACCGACTCGATGACTCCGTTTCTCACTTTATATACAGCGTTCTCTGTCAGGTCAATCTCCGCGGTCATATTTTGTTGATTTGTCTTGATATCAGCCATGTTGACCCCTCCCGGATATGTTAGAATAACAGTAGGTGTGCTGCTCCGAGAGGGGCGGCTTTTTTATTATTGTTTTCTATGAACTGCTTCTTGAAGCTCTCGGTGATAATCTCGCACTAACTTGAACGTTTCTTCCTCCGAAAATCCATTAAACGACAGGCTACCCTTATAAGCTCTCAACAATTTTGCCACGTCTCTCAATAAGGCTTGCTCCTGTTCCATCGCCTGTATAATATCCACGCTATACCTCCCTCAACTGGTCACTTTTTCCGCATGCTTGTCTACCACAGCGAGATAATCCAACGGAATCCCCTGTCCCTGCGTCACAACATCAGCATAGATTTCCAAGTCATCCAACGGAATGGACTTTCTCCCGCCTCTCTGTGCTTCTCGAACGTATTTCTGGAGCATATTATTCGGGACATAATAAACGGTCCTCAGCGGTCTGATTTCGAGCAACACGAAGCATACGGCTCCTTGTCTCTCTGACTGTTGCAGAAAATCTATCTGACTATCCGTGATCATCTTCAAATCAAACCGCTTTTCGCCAGTGGACTTTGCTTCAAACTGAATCGACAGCCCACGATAGACGCCGTCAAAATCGACGGTGCTTTTCTGATCAAACACGCAGATGTTCTGGCCGCCTTTCGTGGAGCCTATGATCTTCATAGGGGTCGGGCGCTTGGAGATCAGCGCCAGCCCCTTGTTCTTGTATTGCAGGTTCGTGGTATTCACCAGGTTTTCAAAACCCATGCCCCTATTAGCTTGAGTCTGCTTCATACCTTCACCCTCCCTCTAATCGTCCGCACCTTCATCTGCAGCATTTTCATAGCCGAGCTCTGTCCGTAAAATCGACACCGGTTCGTTCAAATCGCAGCAGTGGTGAACAGGTTCTGACCTCCGATACCCGCAACTCATATCCTCTGCAGCTGCCAAAAGGTACTCCCAGTCCTCCATGTGCAAAGTCAGCGTAAGGTATTCATTCTCCATCCTTCTCCGCCTCCTTCATTTTCTTCCAGCACTTCGGCCCGTACCCGCGTTCTTTCGACTTCCGATCCTTCAATTCTCGACCGCATTTTTCACACTGCATTGTGTTTTCCTCCTTTTCGAAAGTCCGTGCTTCCGCTTCCAATTCAACACGGCGTCTCGGCTCACGCCGAAGCGTTCAGCGATCTGCCCGTCCGACATGGTTTTGGAGAGCTTCTGAAACTTTTCGGGAGTCAAGTATTCATCCAGCTTGAATTTCATCGTCCTCATTCCTTTCTGATAGATTCGCGATAATCTGATAAGCAGCTTCTTTGCCAACCGTGTACACGCAAGCGTTCAGCCATTTGTTGAAGTCGTACGCCATCATATCTTCCAATCGGGAAACCTCTTGCTCGGCTGCGGCCGCGGCTTCCGCCTGCCCGTACAGCCACCAGAAATCTTGATTGGACATCGTCACATCGCCGTCATTGTCTATGTCGATCCGTTCCTGCAGGTCCTCAAGATAACTCATGCTTTGCCTCCAATCCTTTTGTTAATCGTCCGTCTTTTTCAACTTTTTGAATGACACATTCTTTATGAGCAAAAACTGTGAAATCACCCTGTTCAAATGCCAAGCCTTCACATTCTTTTTCGCAGTAATAGCATTTCACTTATCTCCACTCCTTCGCGTAATCGTCGTTATGCGTTATTCACTTCTTATAACTCTGTGGTCTTTAAACTCTATCCCCTGAACATGTTCCATGTTTTCGCATGCTTCGTTTTCTCTAATCTTTTGTATAGCTTCTTTTTCACTGGAACCCTCTATCCATTCGGTATAAGTAGTTTCTTCAACGTGCTTATACTCAACTTTATAAAAACTCATTTACATCCTCCTATCTCGCATAATCCGTCCTACTCGCGCTACACAGCAGCCGTAGTTTCATTCATCAACAACACTTCAAATATTGCTTCCAGTACATCCACGACAATGCTGTTGCCAGCTTGGCTGTATAGTGTTGCATTCCGATATCCTTTTCGTCCCGGATTAGCCCGGAGCACCTCGTCAAAGTCATCGTCATCGAAACCCATAAGTCGCCAACATTCCCTTTCTGTAAGGTATCGATAACCACCGTTTGGTTTCTGGATGACTCCAGCGTTAGGGCAGCGATCCTGCCGGGTGCTGATCGTCCAGCAATGATCGTCAATAATATCGAGAGAACGATACGTGCTGTTCTTCGACATGTTTTCAGGCAGCCGGTTCAGCATGCTTGGTATCGTGATCTGATACTGCGGTTCCGTTACGTTTTCTTCCAAAAACTCGCTGATTAGCCTGACTGGTTTTGCCCGCGTTTGACTAAAATCAAAGGGGGCACCTTGGAGGGTCGATATAGTAAACACCCTCTCTCGCTGCTGTGGTATCCCATAGTCCATAGCATTGAGAACCTTGTAGCTGTTGGTATAACCCAGATCATTCATTTTTCCCAGATATCGTGAGAAAGAGTGATACATATCCCGGTCAAGGACACCCTTCACGTTCTCCCATATGACCACGCCCGGACGCCAATCTCCCATGTTTTCAATGATCTTCAACGTCTCCCACATCAATGAGCTGCGTGTTTTATCCTCGTCATTGCCGCCCAACCTCTGCCCGGCGCGGGAAAAGTCCTGGCAGGGAGAACCGTGCACCATAATATCCGGCTTCAAATTATATCCGGTAATGGTTTGCGGTTTATGCCGAAGATCATACAGCGCGTTGTAGGTGCGGACGGCCTTTTCATCTATCTCGACGTAATCGATAGCTTTATGATCAATTCCGAGATTTACCAACGCCTTCCGTGGCGCGCCGATTCCTCCAAACAGTTCAAGTATCTTGATGATCATCAACACCCCGCGATAATAAATAGTTTCAAGTGTGCTGTTTCTGCAGGAGATCAATCAAGTCCATTTCACCGGGTGCCTCTTGCGGCTTCTCCTCTTCAAAAAGTCCGGCTTTCCTGCATTCCGCACCCCACTTAAACCAGTGATGAGCGTGATACTCAAAGGTCTGCATGTTATCGATCGTGAGACCGGCATCAAAGAGCTGTTTCAGCTGCTCTTTTTTCTTCGTGATCTCCCGGTCCGCCCGCTGAATTTGTGTCATGCTCCACCTCCAGTAACTCCGGGTTCTCATGGATGTTACCCAGCACCTTCAGTTCATCATCTTGTAGGTGCACCCAATACAGCTCAAAAGGACCGTCCGAACCATAAAATTCGCTTTCTACGCTTTTCCACAGCTGGAACATGCCGCCTGCAAATGTCACAACGCCTCGGTACTGTGTATCGTTATCTTCAATGTCAAAAACAGTGAAATCGATTATATCGCCCTCGTAAATTTCTTTATCATCTTCATCAATACCGGTGTATTGTCTGGGCACATATCTTTCATGATCCGAAAGCATAACCCCTAACTCCTCAGCACTATAATCATCTTCAGTAAGCATTTCAGCATAATCGGTATCCCAAAATTTAAACTTCAGTGGCCGCATATTGCACCTCCATCAATTCCGGAAGCCGCACTCTCTCCCGTTCCAGTTCACTCACCGTCAATTCACTTAACAGTCGGCTATCCAGCGAGAGGAAGAATCCCTGCTGCTCCAACTCTTTAATAAGCACCTGCCGTCTCAGTTCCATAGCTTTCCGCCTCCATTTCTTTCAGTAAGCGTTCGTTCTCCCGATACAATTCCATCAGCTCCGCTTTCCGTTTCTCCCGCAGCACTTTCGGAAGCTTGCGGCCGCGGAAGTGTATGGCCGATTCTACTGTCATGTCATGTCCTCCAGTCTGTGATTTAGCTGAAACTTATCGCCTTGAATCAGCACCAGGTATTGCTTGCACATTTCGTATATCCGGGTTGCCAGCGCCTCGTCTATCTTAACCATTTGATCAATCGGCAGCTCGGATGAAATCATAATCGGCTTGTGATTCAAGTACCGGTGATTGATGACAGCGTAGGTCTGTTCCACCTGCCAGTCTGTCGCTCGAGGAATGCCCTTCGCCGGCTTGAACAGATCATCAATAAACAGCACATCGGCTTCTTTCATCCGCGTCAGTTTCTCCTCCAGCTTGTCGAAGTCGTCTTTGAGGTCGTTGAAGCCCTCCACATAGGGGAAATACTGTACGCCGACATGCTTTTTATACATGAGATTGTTTGCGATAGCCGTCAGCAGATGCGTTTTCCCTGTGCCCGGCTGCCCGAGAAGCATAATGCTGTTCTGCCGCTGCTCCCTGATATCTTCGAAACGCTGAAAATACTCATAGGCGCATTCATAAGCGTCTTGAATAATTTGTGGCTTGCCCTCTGTGCTGAAGTTCTTGAAGCCGAGCTTTCGGAACTCGTCGGTGATCTCGCTCGACCGCATCAGCTTCTGCGACCGTCGCCACTCGATGCAGCTACAACGCACCCAGACTTCGTAACCGTCCCTCATTTCGAGGTAGCCGGTTTGGTCCTTACACTTCGGGCAGTCGTATTTATGCTCGTTTTCCTGGCCGGTGCCGTCCGACCTGCCCTGCCATGATGGTCCGCTCTTGGCTTGCTCCGCCCGTTCCTTTAGCTTGTCCATAACCTCCTGCATACTGGTTTGCGCTTGGTCCATATGCCGCTGCCTCCTTTGGTTGTTGCTTTTCATGATGCTTGTCGAGAATGTAGCCGACGCAATACTCCAGCGTTTGGATATTAGACCTGGAATGCTTACTCTGTGTGGCGTGATACTGCTGGAACTTCTCCTCCATCCAGGCAAGCGCGTCATTTAGCTCAACGCCTTGATTAAAGATTTCCTCAGCTGCCATGTCATCTTTGCTCGATGTCATGAAGCCACTGCCTCGAAGGGTGATAAACTTATCTAGCACTGCTTGGACGTAAGAAGTCTGTGATATTTCTCCCGAGTTCTGCTCAGGATTTCCCTGTGGGTCGGTTTCCGGCGTCCCGTCACTTGCTTCTTCGCTCACGCGCGCATCAGCAGCAGTAGTACCATCATTCTTAATGCATTCTAATTCATTCTTGTTTATATCCAGAGACTGTTCCTTGCTTGTTCCTTCGCTGTTACCTTCGTTCTCTTTAACTTGGTAAGAACCCCAATTTATCAGGGTTATAAGTGTGTACTGTCTGTTACTTTTACCACGGCTTATGGAAATCATTTCTTGTTTCTCTAACCATTCCAGTATTTTTGAAATGGTCTTAGGATTCGCTTCTTTCCAAGTGGCTCTCTCATACCATCCTGTTTCTTCCGCTATCTTTCGGACGGAAGTAAGATGCTGCCCAGGCTTGATAGTGAGAAAATCGTCATCGATGGGGATCCGTTTCTCGCGATGATTGACTTTGTATTTCAAATACTGCCAAACCCTGTGGTACAGGGGAGGCATGAGCCAAATGTCGCTTTCCAATTCCTTTCGGAAGTCTTTGATGTATCCTTGTGTATTTGTTAACTTAAAAATCAGCCACCATGTTCATTGAAAATTCAGCCACTATATTGATAATCTCGCTTGTAACTTCGTACAAGTGGGAGGC
>NZ_FOTY01000017.1 GCF_900114715.1 Salibacterium qingdaonense | reverse complement strand
TATTTGCTCGCTAGGCATACATTGATGATAGAGGACCTTCTCTTTTTTTGCCACCGATCAGCTCTCGCAACTACCGAGAACTATTTTACACATACTACTCGCGCTGTCGACACTTTCTCCAAAGCCTGAGAACAGATAGTTTTCTGCTTTTATTATTCTTAACTTCTTCGTGGCAGAATTTTATTTGTTTTGTAGCATTTCTATTTGAATTTGGAGTTTTTCTGAATTTACAGCATCATAATTTTGTACCCACAGTGCGTTACTTTTACCCGTACTTTGGGGGTTATTACCGAGTTGTCTTGACATTTCGATTGTATTATTAACGAGTTTACCTTTAGATTTTTCCCATACTTTCAAAGGATCCACTATCCACTCTAGAGTATCGTCATTTTTAATCTCTATGAGGCTTCTAAATGCGGCTAGTATAGGGAATATAAATCCTTGTGTAATTTGGTAACTAGTTGGTGTTTGAAAGTATTTTGTAGTTGTTCCTTTTTCTTTTTTATCGACTCCTTTAATTCTTCCAAAAGCACCTTTCGGATTAACAGCTTTGTATCCATCAGCCATTTCTAATTCTATTTTTTCATACAAATGTATGATATCTGGTAATAATGGAGCGATTTGCATATAGTCATTTCTATTACCCTTTGTTTTATCATCGTAATTAGCTAAATAGTCCTTAAGAACTTCTGCTTTACCACTATAGGCTTGAATCGGGTGAGCACTATCTCCTCCATATTTAAATACATTAAAAGCATACATGAGTCTCACTAAATCTACTGTATCTAATCTTTTATCCTCATTTTCTCTATATGCGATATCACTTGAATAAGGTTCGTTTTCAATGCTTTTTTTGACGAATTCAAATTTATTTGCTAATTCTGCTATTGCTTTATCTGAAACTTGGACACTAGTATTTCTAGCACCAGACAGTTCGTCTATTTCCATTACATTCGTCATGATTTCTAAGTGAACAAACTGTTCGATTTCTGGGTCCAATTCTAGTTTGTTATTTATTATGGCGTGATATGTGTGTCCGCCGTCCAGTACCCCATACTTATCATTTTCATCATCTGCACCTAGATCTAAAATGATTTCTTTTGTTACTGAATCTAAGGTTACATTTTTGGCAGATATTAAAATTCCCCTGTTATTCACAAAAAAAGATTGTGTACTCTCTGTTAGAGCATCCCTAATTCTTCTGTACACTTTGGTATTTGTTTTTACATCCCTAGGGTTTACCTCTGTTGGAAAACCATGAGGAATTTGTTTAACATTCACCCATAAATGGTAAACTTCCCGATTATCTTTTTGGTAAGGACTTTTTAGTTTAGAATAATTTTGATATTCAAAACTGTACTTATTTTCCGTCATGTTAACTCCTCCTAAATATCTTTTGTTATACTTATAAGTATATTGATTACTATAATAAATTGGAAGGAACCTTGGTACATAATTTATGGTCAAAAGACAAAGAATAACTTTTTTTAACGACCCATATTCTAAAATGGGAGATCAACTTAGACTGCTACGTGAGTATAATGGAATGACAATATCCGAGCTAGCTGAAAAAATTGATGTGTCTAATAAAATGATTAGTAACTACGAAAATGGTTATAATCGTATAACAATTGAAACTATAGTAAAAATATATAACAACGAGGCTTTTGGAAATATGGAGCTTGAAGAAATATTTCGTATACTAGTTATCAATATTTTTGAGTAATTCTCGTATGAAGTTTAGTATATAGTAGTTAAAATGATTTGTATGAGATGAAGTATACGCCTCGTTAGAAGGATGATTCAGAATTGTTATTTTATTTAAAGACAGATTGATACGAATAAAGACTCTACTTATCACATCAAGTTCTGAATAAATGGAAAATGTTAGTTCATTCAGGTTCATAATCGCATTTGTAATCATACGATTTGCTAAACTAAAATATTAAGCTTTTTGGAAGATAGCGATTGTTGGGTGTAAACATTAGTTTTTTTGAATAATACCAATTGGGGTGGTAGAGTTCTAAATTTTCAGCTGCAATATTCTTAATTGCAAAATACAGTCTATAAGGATTTTTAGTTGAAGCCGTTACTAAATTAGTGCGTAAAAAGAAAGCAAGTACCAGATGATGGGTGCCTGCATTCTTTATTTACCAGCAGAAAAAAATCTGACTGTGCTACACTATCGATAGATGATACAGACGAATGAGGGATGATGATGAGAAAGCCGTCTATCTTGGTAGTCGAAGATGAGGAGAAAATTGCCCGGGTGCTGGAGCTCGAGCTTGAGTACGAAGGGTACTGCGTAGTTAAAGCACATGACGGGCTGGAGGGAATCGAACAGTTCCGCAGCGGGGGATGGGATCTTATTATACTGGATGTTATGCTTCCAGGGATGAGCGGGGTGGATCTGCTGCGGCGGATTCGTTCCGGCGGGGATCCGACTCCTGTTATTATGCTGACGGCAAAAGATGAGCTGGAGGATAAGGTGAAAGGGCTGGATCTGGGTGCGAACGATTATGTTACCAAACCATTTCAGATTGAGGAACTGCTGGCGAGAATCCGTGCCGCTCTGCGGACAAACACTTCCGAAGCAGAAAACGCGCATGCGCTGCGCGCCGCTGATCTGACGTTGAATGAGTCCACTCATGAAGTCTTTCGGGACGGGGAGCCGATTCAGCTTACGGCAAAGGAGTTTTCCCTGCTTGCTTACTTTATGCACAACCAGCGTCAGGTGCTGAACCGGGAACAGCTTCTGGAACGCGTCTGGGGCTATGATTACGACGGGGACACCAATATTGTGGAAGTGTACGTCCGGTACCTGCGGAATAAAATGGACAAAGGCTATGACCCGCAGCTTATTCACACGGTAAGAGGTGTGGGGTATGTGCTGAAGGATCCACGATGAAGCTGACAACGAAAATTCATGTGTTCACGACAGTTTTGTTTATTATTCTTCTGATTCTGATCAACGTGGCTGTTTATTTTTCTTTCAAAAACATTATGTTCGGTACAGAGATGGAGCAGGCCGGGCAGGAAGCAGAGCAGGTACTCACGGGAATCAATGAGAATCAAGGCGCTGTTCCGTCACAGGATCTGCTGCGGGCCTACGTGCCGCCGGAGGGCATGTTGAACATTGTTCTGCAGAATGGTCAGTCGGACGTGGTCGTCACGGGTGGAAATGGACAGCGGCTTACCGGCCAAAAAACCCGGTTTTACGAGCGGAGTATGACCGAAGTCCGGTGGCTGGAAGACACCCCTTACGCGTTTGCGGCGCAGCCTGTCGTGTGGAAAGGAGGAGAGGTCGCGTCCCTGCAGCTGATGGAGTCGATGGAGACAGAAGCCGGGAATTTGGCGTTACTTAGGATTGTGTTACTTGTTGTCACGGTGGCTGCCTTGATTCCTCTGTTTCTATCGGCTCGTGTGTTGAGTAATCTAATGACGAAACCAATCACCTCTTTGATTCAAACGATGAATCAAATCCGGCAGAGCGGCCGGTTTGAGCAGATTGAACATTCGAAGCAATCGAAAGATGAACTTTCTCAAATGACAGAGACCTTTAATGAAATGATCCATCAATTGGAGACGAACTATGAACGGCAGGAGCAGTTCGTATCGAATGCGTCCCACGAATTAAAAACGCCGCTCACGGTTATTGAGTCTTATTCCAGCTTGTTAAAGCGGCGTGGGAGAGAGGACGAAGCCCTTTTTTACGAATCGGTCGAAGCCATTCAATCTGAAGCGGAACGGATGCGGGGATTGACTCAGCAGCTTCTGCTTCTGGCCAGGAAAGATGAAGAGTGGAATATGGAATGGGGATATCATGACGTATCGGGAATTCTGCAGTCCATCATTCATTCATTTGAGAGAGCATACGAGCGTGACGTTGCATTTGAAGGGCCCGAGGGAGTCATCGTAAAGACGGATGAACAGAAACTCAAGCAGCTCCTCTACATCTTTTTGGACAATGCCCGCAAGTACAGCGATACCCCCATTGAGGTGCAGGTGGTGAGGAGTGGAGATAAGGCTGCCATCAGGATCACCGACGACGGCATAGGCATACCCAAGGATCAACTTAACAAAGTATTTGATCGTTTTTACCAGGTGGATGAATCCAGGTCTCGGAGATCAGAAGGCTTTGGCCTGGGGTTGTCGCTGGCTGAAGAGCTCGCCCGGGCTCTCGGGTCGGACATTCAATTGAAAAGCGAAGTCGGACAGGGAACAACCGCAGTAATTTTTCTGCCGCTTTCTCAGTAAATTCTCATGATCCTTTTGTAAAATAGAACAAGAGGTGAATAAAACGTGAAATACAACATAACGATTGCTGTCATGATTGTCTTTTTGCTTGCAGCAGGGTGGCAGGGAGTCCGGCTGTGGCTTGGTGATGAAAGTGTATCAGCTGAGGATGTACGTCAAAAAGTCGAAGAACAGTACACCGGAAGCATCACGAGTATGGAACAAAAGAGTGATCGCTACCTGGTCTTTTTGACGATGGAAACCGGCGAATATGAGCTTGAGGTCTCCGGAGAGGATGGGACAATCATTCGGATGGAGCGCACCCAGGCCTTCCAGTCTGGAGAAGAAGCACCGGCAAAAACAGAAAAAAACGAAGAGCCGCCTGCTCCGTCCGCATCACCCGAACCATCTGATCCGCAAGACCCGATGACGAAGGAGCAAGCCGAAGTGATCGCTTTGGAACGTGTGCCCGGCAGCGTGGACGATGTCGACCGCGAGTCATCCGACAACGGTTCTTTCTTTTTAGTAGAAATTGAAAGAGAAGACGACAGGGAAGCTACGGTACAGGTGAACAGCATTACCGGAGAGATCATGTCCGTCAGCTGGGATGATTAGAATTCTTATCAAATTCTCATTTTTCTTTCCATGAATTCTCATCTTGATTGAGTAAGCTGTAGATAGACTCACTCAAAGGAGGACATGAGAATGAAGAAGAAATGGATGATAAGCAGTGTAGTGGGAGCGGTTGTTATAGGCAGTACTTTCGGTGTGAGCGCGATGGCGGACAGCGGGGATGACTGGAACGGACAGAAGGCAGAGCTTTCCGTAAGTGAAGCGGAAACTGCGGCGAAAGAGAAAGTGCAGGGGCTGACAGTGGATCATATCGAAAAAGAAAATGATGACGGCCGTCTCCTTTATGAAGTGGATGGTACCGAAGCGGATGGAAGAGATATGGACATGGATATCGATGCCAATTCCGGAAAAGTCATCAGAATCGACCGAGATGATGACGATGAAAAGGAGAGCAATGGTAAGGTGAACGTTTCAAAGCAGCAGGCGGTGGAAGCTGCTAAAGCAGAAGGCGAAGGTCAAGTGACGGAAGTGGAGCTTGATGACGGCCATTATGAAATAGAGATGGAAAATGGCAGGACAGAATATGAAATCAAAGTGGACGGCCAAACCGGTGAAGTGATGGAAACAGAGCAGGATCAAGATGATGACTAACCCCGGATCGATGAAAAAATGGTAAGTGATGATGACCGTCTGAGACCCATCATCACAGACGGTGGTATTGTATGTAGATAACAACCAAAAGAGCACCTGCGCCTGTGAAGACTGTACAGGTGCAGGTGCTCTTATTTAATGAAAAGAATCATTTATTAAGCGCTGTGATAATTCTCCATCGTGTTAGGCTCTTGATTCCTGGGGGTTTTGTCACTTTGCATTAACAAACCGCCGGGGATGACCAAGGCCAGGACAATGATCGACATAATGATATAGGCATTCTGGAATCCGAGGCTGGTGTAAAGACTGCCCATAAACAGGGAGAAAAAGGCGACACCAAGCTGTTTGGCCACATTGAAGCCTAACATATAGACTGTCGCGGAAAGACGCGCATCAAATACATTCACAATGTACTTCATAATCGAGACGAGCATGAGAGGCATCTCAATCGCCGCGAGCAGCTTCCAAAGTGCGAGAAGCGCCGGTGTAGTTGAAAAAGCGGTTCCAATCACCCGTATAAATAAAATGAGTCCGTACAGAATCAATCCGTTCTTCGCTCCGATTTTATTAATAAACCAAGGCGCAAGGACCATAAACCCGGCTTCCATAAATATCTGTAACGAGGCTAATCTGCTGAAAATGGATTCTCCGTTTGCTTCCTCGGGGAAGAAACTTACAAAGTAGTTGGGAAACTGCTGATCAAAGACGTCATACAGACTGGCACTTCCGATAATCAGAAGACAGAGGCCCCAGAAACTTCTTTTCTTAAAAACACTTAGAATACTGTCTTTATTCACGTGGGATCCTTCATCTTTTTCCTGCTCTTCGCTGCCGTTATCAATCTGCTCATTGACTTTTCTTTGGGAATCCAGTTTTCTGACGTTTACCATCAAAAGCAGGATGCCAAGCAGAATAGCGGAAATGGTACATACCCAGAACACACTGAATGGGTCACGTACAAACATGATACCGCCGATAAAGGCAAACGCCCCGCCTGCAAGAGACCCAAATAAGCGGGCATGGCCGTATTCAAAATTGCTGGCGCGGCTGGATCTCTCTGTATATGCTTCCACAACGCCGACGCCGCTGTATAAACACAGGCTTAAGAACGCCCCGCCGGCTATACTGCCGAAAACAACGTTAAATTGAAGGAGTGGAATGAACGCAAATTCAAAATAAGGCCCAATCATAAGTAAACACAAAACGACAAAGGCAAATAAATGTCTTCTGAGTCCCAGTTTGTCCTGGATAACCCCGTAAACCGGTTCCAAAAATATGGCCACAACAGACATCGTGGAAAATACGATGCCTGCTTCCGCTGTACTTAGATTTGCCTCGTCATTTAACCATAACGGCAGAAACGTGATGATGAGTGTCCAAACGGTAAAATAGAAAAAGTTGATACCGCCGAAATTCCAAAAGGTTCTGTTCTTTAAACTATTCATTTTCATCCTCTTTCGTTAAAATCTTTGGTGTATCAGGGGTCCATCTGTCATCTTTAGCAGGAACGCCGAAATGAGGGGTGCCGTCTTCGTTCCACGTAATAACTTGCGCACGGGCGTGACGGTTGGGGTCATATAACGGGTCGCCCTCGATTTTTGTATAATTACGGGCATGATAAATCAAAATGTCGGTATTTCCGTCTTCGGACACAGTGAAGCTGTTATGTCCCGGCCCGTACTGTTCATTCGGTGTATAGCTTTCAAAGACCGGCTCCTGACGTTTCGTCCATGATTCCGTATTCAAAAGATCTGCGTCTTCATCAGCTGTCAACATTCCCATGCAGTAATCAACGCCTGTAGCGCTTGCAGAGTATGTAATAAACACCTTTCCATTTCTAATCAAAACGGCAGGGCCTTCATTCACCCAGAACCCTCTAATTTCCCACGATAACTCAGGCTTGGTGAGCATAACGGGAGGGCCCGCTAATGTCCATGGATTCTCCATCTCAGCGATATAAATATTGGAGTGGCCGGTAATATCCAGATCCTGCTGCGACCAGACGTAATACTGTACGCCGTCATGTTCGAAGGTTGTTGCATCCAGGGCAAACGTGGACCAGCCTGGATCGATCTGTCCCTTTTCCTTCCACTCTCCTTCGATAGGATTGTCCGAATCATTTTCCAGCACGTACATCCGGTGGTTGAACGTGTCATCAACGATTTTGTCGTCAGGAGAAGCGGCATAGTAGATATACCATTTTCCATCTATCCGGTGGAGTTCAGGAGCCCAGATCAGATCACTCTGCGGTCCCTCGCTATGTTTATGCCAAACTGCATGTTCCTCGGCATCCTGCAGGTCATTCAGATGTTTGGCACGCCGCAGAATAATACGGTCGTAGGAAGGGTAGGATCCGGTGAAGTAATAATATCCATCACTGTGTTTATAAACAAAAGGGTCTGCTCTCTGTAAAACGATAGGGTTGTTTATAGTTTCCATAATCATCACTCCTCTTATAAAGTAAGTTCTAAACTCGTCACGTAGTAAGCGGTTTCTCAAGGTGCGTAAAATGCTGCTTGTTGAATACTGATAAGCATGCATTTTAATATTCATAAAATGTACGTACAAGTATAAGGGGAAACGGCAGGGCAGATGGTTAACGCTCTCCACGCTGCCCTGAAACGGGGATCCCCTGTTTCTTTTTCCAGTACATTCTACCGGTTATCCGGAGCCAGATGATCAACAGCCGTCTGTTCGATAATAAGGCCTTCCTTGTACCGTTCAATAAATGTTTCGAACCCTTCGACATCACGATGATCCGGGTAAATTTCCTGCTTGTCGATACCTTTAAACACCTTTTCATCCAGGAAATCTTCCAGACTTTCATTCTGATCTTTGTTCTTCATATAGGAGGCAAGGATGGCTATCCCCCACGCTCCGCCCTCACCGGCTGTTTCCATCACGGAAACGGGAGCATTGATGGCAGCGGCGACGATTTTTTGTCCGACGACAGGCGTCTTGAATAATCCGCCGTGGGCGAACATGTTATCAATGGTTACCTGCTCTTCTTTGGTTAAGAGATCCATGCCGATTTTCAGTGCCCCGAATGCCGAAAACAGGTGAGTCCTCATGAAGTTGGCCAGATTAAATGTACTTTCAGGAGAGCGGGCAAACAACGGCCGGCCGCTTTCAAGTCCTGTAATATTTTCACCGGAGAAATAACCGTAACTGAGCAGACCGCCCCCGTCCGGATCCGCCTCCAGTGCTTTGGTGAGCATGACGGAAAACAGTTTGTCTGAATCAACATCCTGTCCCATCGCTTCTCCAAATTCCCGGAACAGTCCGAGCCAGGCGTTCAAATCGCTGGAGCAGTTATTGGCGTGAACCATGGCAACCGGGCTTCCGTTTGGTGTTGTAACCAAATCAATTTCCGGGTGTATGCTGGACAGGTCCTGTTCAAGAACAATCATGGCAAAGACAGAGGTTCCGACTGAGACGTTACCGATGCGTTTTCTAACACTGTTTGTCGCAACCATTCCGGTTCCGGCATCACCTTCGGGCGGACAGAACGGGATGCCTGGCTGCAGATTCTGTGACTGGTCAAGGATTTTGACCCCGGCGCCGGTTAATGTTCCTGCTTCTCTGCCTGCATTCATGATTTCAGGAAGAATATCCTTCAGGTTCCAAGGGTACTCTTTTGACGCAATTCGTTCATGAAACTGATCGACCATAGACTGTTTGTAGTCCAAGGTGGTTTCATCGAGTGGGAACATCCCTGAAGCATCACCGGTTCCAATCACCCGTTCACCGGTGAGCAGCCAGTGGATGTATCCGCTTAATGTTGTGATGTGATCGATACGCGGCACGTGCTGTTCGTCATTTAAGACAGCTTGATAAAGGTGGGCAATACTCCAGCGTTCCGGAATATTATGCTGAAATAAGTCCGTTAACTCATCAGCTGCCTGACTCGTCGTGGTATTACGCCAGGTCCTGAATGGAACGAGCAGCTCACCCGTATGATCGAAAGGCATGTATCCGTGCATCATCGCCGAGATACCAATGGATCCAATCGTTCGTATCGTGATGCCGTATGTGCTTTCCACCTTCTGCTTCATATCGCTGTAGGCTTCCTGCAGGCCGGTAATCATATCGACTTGATTGTATGTCCAGAATCCATTTTCCAAACGATTTTCCCACTCGTAACTGCCGGATGCGATCGTTTCAAAGTGATCATCAGTTAACACTGCCTTGATACGTGTCGATCCAAATTCAATGCCAAGCGACGTTTCCCCATTCACAATAGCTTGTTTATGATCTACATTGTTCATATGCAGCATTCCTCCTTTCTGATAACGATTTCATAGATTGATGAAAAAAACAACTATTTATTCACCATTATCTATCCATATCGTTGATAAATTTCGATTTTTAGTGTATTTTATGTTCGTACATTTGTCAATGATATAAATATTTGTACGTACAAATTTAATAGAATTGATCTATCAATACATTTTCACACCTTCGAACCCGTGATAGAATATGTCCACCAAGGAGATGGGAGTTTTAAGAAAGCAGGGGATGACATGAAGCCGAAATATCAAATTATTATAGATGACATCAAAAGCAGAATTTTTTCCGGAGAGTACGTTCAGGATAAACCAATCCCTACAGAATCCATTTTGCAAAAACAATACGATGTCAGCCGGCAGACTGTACGCAAAGCAATTGCCGACCTGTCGAATGAAGGATTTCTAAGAAGTGAAAAGGGATCGGGGACGTATGTTAATAACCGGTATCATGCAGACCAGAGGTTGAATTCCAGTAAAAAAACCATTTGTGTCATCACTACCTACATCTCCGATTATATTTTCCCGTCCATTATCCGCGGTATTGAAAGCAGGTTAAACGATGATGGGTTTTCCCTGCTGCTCGCCAGTACCAACAATAACGTGGAACAGGAAAAAGATGCGCTCGAAACGATGCTCTCGTTTGGTGTGGATGGGTTGATTATTGAACCTACAAAAAGCAACCTGTACAATCCGAACATTGCTTATTACATGGCTTTCAAGGAACAAGGAGTTCCTATCATCATGATTAATGCTTATTACGACGAACTGGATGTCCCTTTTCTATGTCTGGACGATGTGCAGTCCGGCTATCTTGCAGCAAGCGAATTAATTTCAAAAGGACACTCCCAAATTGGACTTGTTTCAAAAATGGATGATCTGCAGGGGAAATACAGGATGAGAGGGTACGTTCAGGCGATGGGAGAAGCCAAATTAGAATTCAAACCGGAATATGTCCTATCTTTTACCACAGAAACAAAATCGGATCTTTATAATAGATTGAAGGAGTTCCTGCTTCGAAATAAAGAAGAGTTGACAGCGATTGTCTGCTACAACGATGAAGTCGGTTTGGAGGTGGCAGGTGTGTGCAGGGAGCTTGATATTGCCATTCCGGAAGAATTGTCCATCATCGGCCAGGATAATTCTTACATCGCCAAAAATGCAAACATCAATCTTTCCACGCTGACCCACCCTCAGGAGCAGATGGGCCGGGATGCCGCAGACTGGGTTATTAGAAAGTTACAGGGAGCAAAAAACCTGCCGAACGAAATGTATTACCAGCCGGTGCTGATGCCTGGAGAAACGATAAAAGAATCAGCAGATTAAATGGACGCCCTCTTCTTTTAATTTGACACTCAGACTGGTCCGGCAGAATCATTTTCTGTCGTATCTTTTTTGGCAGACAGGAGAGGATAACATGTCAGTGCAGGCTGGAGTCACATTGGCGGTCTCCCGGTGGTTTTGAAAAAAATAAGCCGGTCTGATTCTGTATGTTAAGATGAAGGAAAAGTGTTGAATGGGTTGGTTGAAACAGGAAGAAAAACGATGAACCTAAGATTCCCGGGGAGGACAAATGTATGAAGATTGTAGTAACCAGCGTTTTTGTTCAGGATCAGCAAAAGGCAGAGGCATTTTACAGCGGGAAACTTGGTTTTGTGAAAAAACATGATATGCCGGCAGGCGGCGCCCGCTGGCTTACATTTGTGTCGCCGGAGGATCAGGAAGGCACGGAGCTGCTGCTCGAGCCGAACGAGCATCCGGCTGCAAAGGAATACCAACAGAGGTTGTTCGAAGACGGAATCCCGGCCACGATGTTCGGTGTGTCTGACATTTGGCAGGAGCACCGGCGGCTGAAGGAGCAAGGCGTGAGATTTACGATGGAGCCGGCAGAAATGAGCGGTGTCACAGTTGCTGTGTTCGATGACACGTGCGGCAATTTGATTCAGATAGTGGAGCAGTAAGAATAGTATGTTTCGGGGAATCGCCCGAAAGAGGAAGGATTTCGCTCGATTTCGACATAGTTTCGCCCGCAATCGACACCATATCGCTCGTAATCATCCCGTTTTCGCCCGCAGCAGGAAACGCACCGACTGCAGATAAAACGTTTTGAGCATTTATTTTGAGGAAATACAGACTGAAGTGATACGTTAGCCATTCACGTGAGAAACGAAAGGAGCGTCACTTATGGCACAGACACCATTAACGAAAGAAAATATTCCCTCTATCGCCCTCGGCACATGGTCCTGGGGAACAGGCTCCAACAGCGGCGAAGACATTTTCGGCAATCATCTGACAGAAGATGATCTGCGCCCGGTCTTTGAAAAGGCAGTGGACGCTGGTTTCACCCTTTGGGACACAGCCGCGGTGTACGGCATGGGGAACGCCGAAACGATGCTCGGCCGCTTCATGCAGGGTCGCCGCGATCTTTTTCTCTCGACGAAATTTACGCCGGGTATGAGCGTGGAGCCGGTGGAAAAGGCGCTTGACACGACACTGGAACGCCTTGATATCGATCATACGGACATTTACTGGATCCACAATCCAACCGATGTGGATCGTTGGACGAAAGAGCTGATTCCGTTGATGAAAAACGGTAAAATCAAGCACGCCGGCGTATCCAATCACAATCTTGAAGAAGTGAAACAGGCGGCGTCGATTCTTGAAGCAGAAGGTTTGAGACTGTCTGCGGTGCAGAACCATTACAGTCTGTTGTACCGCTCGTCGGAAGATGCCGGCATTATCGACTGGTGCCGCGACAACGATGTCGTGTTCTTTTCTTATATGGTACTGGAGCAGGGCGCGTTGTCCGGAAAATTTGATGCCGATCATCCGATGCAGCCCGGCACAAGACGAGGAGACGCGTTTAATGCCGAGGTTATGGCACAGCTGGATGACCTGCTTCAACTCTTGAAAAAGACAGCTGAAACTCATAACGTAAAAACAGCTGAGATTGCGATGGCCTGGGCCATTGCCAAAGGCACCGTACCGATTGTCGGTGTGACCAAACCACATCACGTGGACGGCGCTGCCTCCGCTGCAGGCGTGACCTTGTCCGACAAGGAAATCAGCGAACTCGAAGAAACCGCTGAAGCATCCGGCGTGGACATTAAAGGCGGATGGGAAAAAAGAATGGATTAAAAAAACTTTTCATAAAAAAAGAGGCTGTATCAAAAGGTACAGCCCCTTTTTTTATGAAAGAGAATGCAACTACAGGCAGGAAAGGAAGACGGCTTTTGATGCCTCCCTTGTGTTCTGAAGGAAAAGTGTCCGTTTGCAGGGCATGCCGGGTATTTTAGCGAGGCACTTCCCACTCTCGTTCCTCCGGCCGTGGAAACTATCATTGAAAAACAAAGGCGTAGTGTCCACGGATCACCGTTTGGTGGACACTACGCCGCTGAAATTAGGGATTGGTGGATGCCGGCGGAAATCAATGGACACTATCTGCAGGTGAGGAACTCCTAGTGTCCCCAAACACTACTTCTATGGACACTATGTGTGCTGCCTTGTGATTTAGTGTCCACGGAGCCACCCCGGCCCGTAACAACCGCAGCCCGAATTCAGATGCAGGACCTTTTTTAAAAAAAAGCTAAGGCGCTGCCCAGTGCAAAGAAGACACGGTGAGCTCCAGCGAATCGATGCCGCACTTGTTGTACTTTGGGGGAAGCGCTCGTTCGCAGCGTAAGCGAATAGTTTAGCGAGGCGCTTTTTCTTTATTTATCAGGCAGAAAAGAATAACATGCCGAGATTTCTCCTTTTTACACTCGACTATACCGACACCCCTGCCTTAACACGAGACTTAAATCTCATTTGACTGTAAATAATTTATCGCCGGCTTCTATTTGTTTATGATTGACAGGGGCAATTTCGGTGTAGTCGTCCGAATTAGTTATAACAATGGGAGAGGTTCGGTCAAATCCTTTTCCGGCGATGGCTTTCATATCAAAGGTGCATAAAAGCCGGCCTTTTTTCACTTCTTCTCCTTTGGTGACGTTCACCTCGAATACGTTGTCTTTTATATCAACTGTGTCCAGTCCCAGATGCAATAATAATTCCATTCCATTATCCGTTGTGATCCCAATAGCATGGCCGGTAGGAAAGACAGTCGTCACTTTTCCGTCGGCTGGAGCATATAATTTTCCTTCGCTTGGGAAAATGGCAATTCCCCTGCCTACTGATTCTGTGGCAAAGACTTCATCGCTTAATTCGTTTAATGGGCGAAGTTCTCCGGATAAAGGGCTGTTGATAATTGTTTCTTCTTGCTGTGTGGGTGTAGCTGCCTTCGTTTTCATCGTTTCTTTACCGTAAAGTTTTTCGACCATCTCTTCTTTATAACCAAACAAATAAGTCAGGATAAATCCGCCGGCATAAGAAATGAGAAGACCGATGATATATAGTAAATATTTATTATCTGCAATCAGCGGAATCAGGACGACTCCGGAGGGACCGACGGTAATGGCGCCTACACTAAAAAGTGATAAGAAGGCACCGCCGAATCCAGCACCAAGACAAGCTGTGATAAATGGACGTCCGAGCGGAAGACTGACACCATAAATAAGCGGTTCACCGATTCCGAGAAATCCTACAGGCAGGACACTTGCGACGGTGTTTTTCAAACGCTTATTTTCCGCCTTTATATAAATAGCAATCATGGCACCAACTTGACCACCGCCTGCCATGGCGAGTATTGGAAGAAGTGTAGTGGATCCATATTGATTAATGAGCTCCAGGTGTACAGGAATCAAGCCTTGGTGCATACCGACAGTAACGAGCGGAAGGAACGTTGCGGCAAGGACGTACCCACCTAAAATGCCGCCTGTCTGGAGCATGACATCAACAAGGAACCACGTAATACCGTCCATCAACAGGCCTGCAAGGGGCTGAATGAGTACAATGGTTATAAGAGATCCGGCCATTACGGTGATCAGTGGCGTGAAAACAAGATCCAGGCTATCTGCCATTCGTTTGCGGGTGAATTTTTCAATTTGTGTGAACAGGTAAGCGGCAGCAATAACACCGAGCAGGCCGCCGAGACCTGGGCTGAGATTCAAGTCTATACCAAATAAACTTAAGGAGTCGACGTCCCCTAATACAGGGGCGTAAATAAGTAGTCCTGTGATACCGCCGAGAACCATCGTACCGCCGAATTCTCTTGCGGTGTTTATACCGACAAATACGCCAAGCGAGCCAAATAAGAGATTTCCGATAGCGCTTAGCAGCATAAACCAGTCTGTCTCAAGAACCGATGGATCCAGTATTCCTGCATCGGGATTGGCGAGGTTGGTTATAAGATTTGCGATTCCAAGCATTAAACCCGAGGCTACAAGTCCCGGAACGATGGGAACGAAAATATTGCCAATATGCCTGAATAATTGCTGAAACATAGATGTTTGTTTAGCTTTATAAGATGCTTTTGTATCAGATGCCATGTCAAATTCGCTGTTGTCCTCTTCTTCCTCGACCTCAACGGAAATGGTAGTGTTTTCATGGATTTCGTTAGCAACCTTTGTTACTTTACCAGGACCTAAAACGATTTGAATGGTACCTTGGTCGATAACACTTAAGATTCCTTCCAGTTGTTTAAGCGCTTCCAAATCTACATTGCTGCGTGATTTAAGATCAATCCGCAGCCTTGTTATACAATTGGTAAGATTGCTGATATTGTTTTCGCCGCCAAGGTTTTCGACAATTGACTGTGCTAACTTTTGGTTATCCAAAGGTTTCACCATCCTTATTGGTAGCTATTTTGATAGATTCGCGTACAAATCCATCTGCCTGTTCAAGATAATGCTTGGCTTGTTCATAACTGCACTGTCCTTTAATCATAATAATTGCGGCCTTTGGATCTTGATGAGATTTTTCCAAATAAGCTGAAGCAGTGTCATACTCGACTTCGGCTGCCAGAGAAATAATATTTTTAGCCCGCTCAATCAGTTTTTGGTTCGTTAATTGAACATCGACCATCAAGTTTTTGTATACTTTACCGATACCAATCATGGCACTGGTTGAAATCATGTTGACCGCTAGTTTCTGGGCTGTTCCTGCTTTTAGCCGGGTGGAGCCTGTTAGAATTTCAGGGCCGACTTCGATTTCGATGGGAGTGTCCGCATAGCGGCTGCACGGGGCGTTTTTGTTACAGCTGATGGAGGCGGTGTGCGCACCAATCTTGCTGCTGTATTGTAAACCGCCAATAACATAGGGGGTTTGACCGCTGGCAGCCAGTCCAATAACCGTGTCCTTTTCTGTTAAATGTAGGTTTTTCAAATCAGCCTCTGCAAGTTGGGGGTCATCTTCAGCTCCTTCCACCGCTTTCATCATTGCGTCTTGTCCTCCTGCAATCAGCCCCTGGACTTTTTCCGGTTCTGTGCCGAATGTCGGAGGGCATTCTACTGCATCAAGAATACCCAGACGCCCGCTTGTACCGGCTCCAATATAGATCAGTCTGCCGCCTCTTGTGAAAGCGTCAATGACCATTGATACTACTTCTTCGATGTGGTCTATTTCTTTATTAACAGATTTGGTAACGCTTTCATCTTCTTGGTTCATAATCTGTAGTATGCCATGGGTGCTCATCTCATCCAAGTTCATGGTTTTATTATTACGTTCTTCTGTTGTACGAGCTGCTGCTTTGCACATTTCGTGTTTCCTCCCTCTGGCTTTGATGAATTATGTCGTACGTTTGGTTTAAATGAGCTAGGGAACGGTCGTAATCTTCATAAGCACAGGCTGTGTAAAGCATGTCAATCACATTTAACGAAGCGATACGCGAGGACATGGCAGCACTGCGGAATTCATCCTCCTGAGCGGCAACAAATAATACAGCGTCAGCTATTTCACTTAATTCGGAATCTGCATATTTCGTAATAGCAATCACTTTTGCGCCTTTCGACTGGGCAATTTTCACGCAATTGTTCACTTGCTCGGTTTCCCCGGAATAGGAGATGGCAACTGCGACATCTTCGTGGTTCAAGTTCACAGCAGAAACTTTTTGCATGTGAAAATCATTGTAAGCGGTACAGGTTTTATTAATGCGCATGAACTTTTGAATCGCATCATAGGCGATTAAAAAGCTGGAACCTACACCATAGAAGTCAATTTTCTTTGCCTGGATCAAATGATTAAATGCTGTTTCAAATTGATCTTTTTGCATCAACTGCAGGGAACTGTACAGAGATTGAATATTTGTATTGGTGATAACCGACATTATTTTATCAATGGAGTCCCCGGGTGCCAGTGTTTCCTGTTCCAGATCGTGTAAGTTATTGACGGCCAGATCGCCGGATAATTTTAACTTAAAATCCTTGAATCCATTGTATCCGAGAGTGTGACAAAAGCGCATAACCGCTGAAGGACTGGCATAACTTGCCTCCGCAAGCTGTTTAACAGTCATGGATACAGCCTTTTCCGGATTTTCTGAAATAAAGGACGCTACAGCTCCTTCTGACGGTTTAACGTAGTTGAATGATTCTCTTATTTTGTAAAGAACCCCTTCCAGTGTGAATCCCTCCTTAGCTGTCAGCATCAGTACTTTCCCTGTCATAGTATCCCTTTCTGGTATGAAAAATCAATTTTGTGACTAATGTTGGTATATGATTTCAAATTTTGAAACGAAACTGTTCCTGCCTGTTACAAGTGGAGTACTGTATAATACGTGCGAATGAAACTTTTTAAAGCAAGGTTTGAAAAATTAAATGAAAAATGTATAATTACACTAAAAGTGAAAAAGGGGACTTAGGATGGATCAGCATAGAGCCATTACTCTTATTTCTGAGAAGATAAAACTGATAAGAACAGAACATGACTACACCCAGGACAGGATGGCGGAAATACTTGGCATTTCAAAGAAGACACTTGTTCAGATAGAAAAAGGGAGGACGACCGCAAATTGGACCACGGTTGTAGCAGTATGCGGGTTGTTTAATCACAGTGAAGTACTGTTGTCGCTTCTGGGAGACGATCCGGTAGAATTTATTAAATTAGTTGCTTTCCAAAATGATGAAGCACCAAAGGCTAAAACAATGGGGGGGACTGTGTGGTGGAAGGAGATTACCAGAGGAGACACTTACCGCCTGCAGCAAAATGTAATCAGTAATCATTACCGCATCCTGGACGACGAGAATTACAGGCGGTACAGCACATTTAATAAGGAAGACGCCGAAAAACGCTTGGATGAACTGAAGAATCAGGGTTCCTGATAGCAGGAAAGGAGCGACAGAAAGTGGCTAAACGAATAGTCGGAATGCTCGCTTTTACTATTATTTTTGGCTTTGCGGGTGCCATAGCAGTATTTTTTTCCTTGCTCATTTTTCCCCAGAGCGGCTATATATATGTCGGCATTATTGCTGCTGCGGTATTAATATCAGGGGATCTATGGATACTGGGAGTATTCTCCCGTGTATCGATACGTATGAAGGTGCTTATTCCGCTGCTTCTGCTTGTTGTACCTACTGCCGGTTATGCCGGGTACGATGCTTACATGAGTCATATTGAAATCCAGCGTGCGGAGATAGATTTAACAGCATACGAACCGTTTCATCAAAACACAAAAGCCGCTTCGCTTGATGGAACGTCTGACTATACGATAGAAGAGAATCTCCCTGCCTTGGACGGGGCTACCGCGTTATATCCGGTGTATGCGGCCTTTGCTCGTGCCGTTTATCCGGAAGATTCCTATCCCCACGGCAGCACGCAGCGCAGTGAAGTGGTTGTCTCCAAAACAAATGGAGCCTACCGCCGTCTGGCGGACGGCGGGGTGGATATGATTTTTGCTGCGGGACCATCCGATAAGCAGGAAGAAAAGCTTGGACCGGAGAAAAAACAGATTCCTATAGGAAAAGAAGCGTTTGTCTTTTTTGTCCATAAAAGCAATCCGGTGGACAGTTTAACGGTGAAAGAGCTGCGGCAGATCTATGCTGGTAACATCACGAACTGGGAAGAAGTGGGCGGACGGGACCAGAATATTATTGCTTTTCAACGGCCGGAAGGAAGCGGCAGTCAGACAGGGCTTCAAAATATGATGGGGGAAACGCCGGTTATGGATCCGCCTGCCGATCAACAGGTCAGCGGTATGGGCGGGATTGTCGAGAAGACATCCGATTACCGGAATCACCGCAATGCGATCGGTTTTTCCTACCGCTATTTTGCCACAGAGATGGTAGAAAACAATGGCGTGAAGCTTTTGAAAGTGAACAATGTGAAACCGGATAAGCCATCTATCCAGCAGGATCAATATCCATTAACGAGTGAATTTTATGCGATTACGAACGGATCCGATAATCCTCACCTCGATTCTTTTATTACATGGATCTTATCGGACCAGGGACAGTCTCTGATTGAAAAAACAGGTTATGTGCCAATTTCGGAAAGAAAAGAACTGCGTAACATGTTTTAGTAGTACCGCAAGCAGGTAGAAGCATTGCAGCATGAAAAAGCCGAAAAGTTACACACAGAAATAGAAAACCAGCTGACGGAGATGGAAGGGGATGTCTCCCGTGAAGAAAGGAACGTGTTAACGCGGGATCTTTCGGTGCCCGGTCAGCTGGAGGAAAAAGGTAAACTGTAAAACTTCTGAAGCGGGAGATTCCCCCTGCTGTCTTAGTTATTTTCATCCCGGCAGCTAAGCCTTACTTTTTCTTTATCCGAGGAAGAAAGTAAGGCATAGAATGCGTTTAATACTTACCATGCACTCCGCTCCCCTGAAATGTGAAGCGTCAAGGTTCGTACTGTGCTTTTTTTAGACAATCCTGCTCGTTCTTTCTCTTAGACCTCCTTTACAAAAGAAAAATACCGTGGTAAATTAATTATGTTAAAAACGTTAAATAAAAATTTAACAAAATGATTTTCTTAAGATACGAATACAGCTTTAAATTATTAGGCCGAGGGGGTATCTATGATGAGCGAACGTTATGATTATGTTGTGATTGGCGGAGGCAGTGCAGGTTCCATTCTTGCCAATCGCCTAACCGAAGATGGGAAAAACAGTGTTCTAGTTCTGGAAGCAGGGCGCAGTGACTATCCGTGGGATCTGTTGATTCAAATGCCGGCAGCTCTGCCATTCCCCGCAGGAAAACCATTCTACGACTGGAGATATGAATCAGACCCTGAACCGTACATGGATGGACGGCGGGTAAAGCATGCACGCGGAAAGGTGCTCGGAGGATCGAGTTCCATTAACGGCATGATTTATCAACGCGGCAATCCATTGGACTATGAGCGCTGGGGAGGCGACCCCGGGATGGAGGAATGGAATTTTGCTCATTGCCTTCCGTATTTTAAACGCTTGGAGAATGCGCTGGCAGCGAATGAAGATGATGAATACCGCGGTCATGACGGACCGGTTAAGCTGGAGCGCGGCCCAGCAAAAAACCCATTATTCCAGGCCTTTTTTGATGCTGCGGAGGATGCCGGTTATTCCCGGATCCCGGATGTGAACGGATTCCGTCAGGAAGGATTCGCCCCGTTTGATAAGCATGTGTACAAAGGCAGACGCATGTCTGTGTCGCGGGCTTATCTGCATCCGGTGATGAAGCGGTCCAACCTCACAGTGAAAACACGGGCGTTCGTTTCGAGTATTAATTTCAACGGCACGACAGCGGAAAGCGTGACCTACCGCCGGAACAAAACGACCCATCACGTATCAGCAGGAGAAGTCATCCTCGCCGGTGGTGCGATTAACACGCCGCAGCTGCTTCAACTGTCAGGAGTGGGCGAGTCGGAACATCTGCGCTCTCTTGGTATCGAACCTGTTGCTGATCTGCCGGGTGTCGGGGAAAACCTTCAGGACCACCTGGAAGCCTACATCCAGTATTCCTGCCCGAAACCGGTGTCGGAGCAGCCCAATCTAAAGAAATCACGGATGCCGTGGATCGGTCTTCAGTGGCTGCTTGGCCGCAAAGGACCGGCGGCAACGAACCATTTTGAAGGCGGCGGATTTGTCCGCTCGAACGAAGACGTTCCTTATCCGAATCTGATGTATCACTTCCTGCCGGTCGCCGTACGTTATGACGGCCAGCAGGCGGAAACAAAGCACGGATTCCAGGTACACGTCGGACCGATGTTCTCTGATGCGCGCGGGTCATTGAAGATTCGCTCCAAAGATCCTAAAGAGCATCCGAGCATGGTCTACAACTACCTTTCCACTGAGCAGGACAGACGTGAGTGGGTGGAAGCCGTCCGCGTTACACGCAACATTATGGCCCAGCCGTCCATCGCTCCGTACAATTCAGGAGAAATTTCACCCGGGAGTTCTGTTCAAACCGAAGAGGAAATTCTGGAGTGGGTAAAAGAAGATGCGGAAACGGCGCTTCATCCGTCATGTACGGCTAAAATGGGGCCGGCATCCGACCCGATGGCTGTTGTCGATCCGAATAATATGAAGGTTCACGGGCTTGATAATGTCCGGGTGGTCGACGCCTCCGCCATGCCTTACATCACAAACGGTAATATCCACGCCCCGGTACTGATGCTCGCTGAAAAGGCAGCAGACCTGATCCGCGGCCGCGATCCCCTGGGACCTGAGGATGCTGACTTCTACCGTCATGGTGTACACGAACCAGATGCAGGTACTATCAAGCAGAAAAAGGAAAAAAAAGCGAAATAAAATAATTTATAAAGAAGGCCTCTTTCAGAAGGAGTGCCTTCTTCTTTTTTGGCTGTATTCCGGTCTTTGCTGTTAAGGGTTCGGCTTGCCCCAAATGAGATGAACCGCTCCGAAAAGGGCGTGTTCTTCCCGTTTTATGGTTACAGGAGCTTGGTGCACAAGCGCCATAAGATCTCTGTTGATATGACAGCCCACTCTCTTTTGGAAAACAGGGTCGAATATATGTTGAAGCTTGGCAATCATACGATTCGAACTTACCCCATGCTCCAGAAGTAGAATCTCTCCATCTTTGCGGCACCATGTCGACAGCAGACGCAGGACATGCTCCGGGTTTGGGTAAGCACACATGGACAAGGTGGAAACGACCGTATCAAACGAATGCTCAGGGAGGTCCAGGGTTTCGACATTCCCGCAAATAAATTCTGTCATCTTTTTGTTTTGTTTTTGCGCTGTGTCCCGGGCCGTTTCCAGCATAGCAGGACTGAAATCAACCGCGGTAATGGAGGCATCCCCGGGATAATACGAGAAATTTGTCCCCGCCCCTACGGAGACTTCCAAAATGTTTCCTTTTGCTTTGGACAACAGCCTCTGCCGCCACTTATGATCAGGCCCCCGTTTGCCTGCGCGGCTGGCATACTTCTCTGCCTGACGGTCAAAGAGTTTCCGCTGCCTTTGGATATCCAATTGTCGTCCTCCTCAAATAAAAAATACTTTTTTCTTTTTTCAGTGTCTCATTCTCCTTTCTATTTTTCTATATTACTCGATGTAATCGAGGGCTTTATGCTTTTCTTGATGGCTGGGAAGGTGTACGATAAAAATGATTTCTCAACATGACAGGAGGCAGAACAATGAGTAATGCAGCGATTATTACCGGCGGCGGAAGTGGTCTGGGACAAGCAGCAGCCCTGCGGATGGCCGAGGAAGGCGTAAACATTTCGGTGGTGGATGTGAAAGAAGAATCCGCCTTGGAAACTGTTGAATTGGTAAAGGAAAAAGGAGTCGACGCTATTGCAGTGACAGCCGATGTCTCCAAGAAAGAAGATGTGAAAAAATATGTGGATCAGACGATGGAGCATTTCGGACGCATAGATTACTTTTTCAATAATGCCGGGATTTCCGGAAGCGGCGGCTATTTTCTCGAGACAGAGCCGGAAGAAATCGAGCAGATTGTCGGCATTAACCTGCTCGGTGCTATGTACGGAGTCCGCTATGTGGCAGAAGTAATGATCAACAACGGAGGCGGAGCGATCGTTAATACATCATCAAGTGCCGGTGTAATCGGACAGGATTCGGTTGTCACTTATTCTGCGACGAAACACGGTATCGTTGGATTGACAAAAAGCATGGTGGCAGAATATGCAAAAGATGGCCTCCGGGTAAACGCGATTGCACCAGGGCCGACGGAAACGCCGATGGTAAAGGACTTTTATGAGGCGAATCCGGAGATGAAAGAAAACGCCGCCGGCGGCATTCCGCAGAAGCGGCTGGGAACCCCGGAAGAAGTGGCGGAGTTGGTCACTTTCCTGCTGACAAGCCCGGCGCAGTACATTAACGGAGAAGTTATCCGTATCGACGGCGGCTTCACCAATACAAAGTAACCGAGAGCGTCCTCCCCCGCACAAGACACGTGACGGGGGTTTTATTTCTATATAAATAGGCCTATTATATTATATTTTATTTTTCTTAACAGAAACGGATCTAGATGTTAAGTCCTGCGTGAAACATGTCGATATAATTATCGATAACATGTTGAAAGGTGTTTTTAAGATGGAAACCACTCAGGAAATTGATAAAGTTCAGGCATTTATTACGTCTATCCCATATATTAAGGAAATTCTGCGCGAGGATACGATGATTACGGTGTTTGATCATGAAAAGTATCTTTACTATGCCCCGAGCCGCGAATTGAATTTCGGCCACAAGCCGGGGGATCCGCTGCCGGAAGGTTACATGAATTTCAAGCAGGTGAATGCAGAAGGAACGACAGTAGTGAAAGTAGGAGCGGAGGAATTCGGTGTTCCCTTTGACAGCATTTCTTTTCCAATCAAGGAAAATGGACAAATTGTTGCCGGGGTGAACGCGGCAGTCAGCACAAAGCAGAAGGAAGAATTTTCGTCGATCATCGAGTCGATGGATTCGATCTCGGAAACACTGGTCAGCAAGGTCCAGCATATTGCGGCGCATTCCGAGCAGTTATCGGCGACAACCGAACAAATTTCGGAAAACACCAAAGCCGCCGTTGAACATTCTTCCAATATTACGGAAGTGACATCCACTATTAAAGGAATCAGCGATCAAACCAACCTGCTTGGCTTGAACGCTGCCATTGAAGCGGCACGTGTCGGCAAGGAAGGAGCCGGTTTCGGGGTGGTTGCCAATGAAGTCCGCAAGCTCTCGAATGATTCCAAAGAGGCAACAGTCCGCATTGAAGACACGCTGAATGAAATTCAACAGTCCATCAGCAGAATGGAAAATGATTTTCAGGACATTGCCACTTCCACCCAGGAAGAAGCAAAGCTGGTTACTGATTTCATGGCTGAGATCGAAAAACTGAACGAAACCTCCAACAACCTGAAAAAATACATGGAAGAGAACGTTTCTCTATAGCAGGATATGCCATCTGAACAGAACACCTGAACCAAAACAAATAAAGCCTTCGGTCGATACCGAAGGCTTTATTTGTTTTGGATGAGCAGGGGGTTAAACGGAATCGAGCTTCCGTGTTCCGTTGCCTGGAGGCATGCAGAATAAAGTGATAGATGCCGCCAAATCAGCTGAAAACTCCCGCTTTTTTTTCATACATTTTTCGGTCCGCTGCGCTGTACAACATTTGAAAGTCATGCGTGTACTTGTGATAGGGAACAAACCCGACGGACGCACCGACAAAAGCATCCAGATCCGTGCCGGCAGAAGAGATGGTATGTTCCACCGCTGCTTCTGCCTCCTCTACCGGCATATCAGCCGGAAGAAACATGACAAATTCATCCCCGCCGATTCTGCCGGCCGCCCCTTTATCCTCCATAAAGTTCGATAACGCAGTCCCAGCCCTCTGAATAATCACATCGCCCGCTTCATGGCCGTATTGATCATTAATGGACTTAAAATCATCCAGATCCAAAACACCGAATATGCCGCTGATCGGTGCGGTATGGTCCCACCGCTCCATCAATCCTTCCCGGTTATAAAGCCCCGTCAAATAATCGGTGTTTGCTTTATACTTCCAGTGCTTCCATGTCTGTTGGTAATGTTCGACAGCATACAACAGAAAAAAACCGGCAGCAAGCGTGAGAAGATGTACGACAATCATACTCAGCGGCTCAACGACGTTATTTGTTCCGACGGAATAAAAAAGCAGGCTTCCTAACGTTGTCAGGCTGTAGAAGACAGCGCCGGCTGTCAATAAAATCAGGGAACAGGACAAGGCATACAACAGCAGAACCACCTGGGCATAGTAGAACAATGGACTGCTCAGTCCGCCGGACCAGAGGACTGCGCTGGACCACCACACCATGCAGCACAGTAAATAAACGCTGAGAAGCACTGTCTGCTTCTTTTTCAATACGTGATGGAGTACCACGCTCCCTCCGGCGACAAAGGCGGCCCAGGCTCCCATCACATACGATGAGAAATCGATCAGAACAATGCTGTCCAGAACCAGGACAGCCGCGAAAATACCATATAGAATGTAAAGAAAAGCAATCTGGCTTTTTGTCTGCAGAAACTGGATAATGTACAGAATGCCGGGGGTGTTCCACTTACATGCAGTCATCACCAGCCTCCCTTACTGCCTGCACCGGCTCTTTCTGCGGTTTGGCAAAATAATACCCTTGAAAAAGTTCATATCCCATGTCCGAGAGCATGTCCATATCTTCTTTGCGTTCCACACCTTCAGCGAGGGTCTTTGCACCGGTTCCGGCAGCAGTTTCAAGCAGAGAGCGGGCTGCCTTTTGTTTGCCGGGGTCCCCGGTAATGCCGTCTACGTGCTCCCTCGCCAGTTTTACAATATCAGGCTGGAGGTAGTCGGTCTTTTCAATATGATTGACCCCGGTACCGACGTCATCGAGGGCATACTGGAAGCCGGAGTCTCTGTAGTGGTTGAGGATGTTTTTCAGATGGCTCAGTTCCTGTACTTCATCGCTTTCCACCACTTCAAACACAACATTACCGGGATGGATACCGAGTTTATTAATCCGTTCAATGGTGGAGGACAAGCAGTGTTCGGGAACGTAAATGGCGGTCGGGATAAAGTTGATAAATATCATTTTCCCCTTAACCACAGCGGCGTTCTCCACGGCTTTTAGACGGAAGGCGCGGTCCAGCGAAAACAGCCGGTTTCTTGTGCGGGCTGCCTCCAGCATGTGAAAAGGTGAAATAATACTGCCGTCTTCAGCCATCCCGCGGGCCAGGATTTCATGTCCGATAACCTCCAGATCTTCTCCATTCTTTCGGACAATCGGCTGGAAATAGGATAAAATTCTATCTTCGTCTATGATGGTATCAATCCAGCTCGCCTCTTTCTTTTGATGCAGGGCAGAGACCGGCAGCATATTGGACTCATGGACTGCCTGATTGGTTTTTTCGGCGGATGCCGCCAGTATGTTTGACGTGTCAAAGTGTGCTTCAAGGTAATCCAGTATATCAAAAACAATCGATTCCTCTGCCCAGAACGTACTATTATCTATTTTCATCCACCCGTTGTTGTCGAAGGTAGAAAAATAAGGGAGAAGCGGCTCCATATTCTGTTTGTTTTTAAATGTTATGGTGTATCCTTTGTGCTGCGGCATGCAGATGTCGCATCCGTTCTTCATGTCAATCCCTCCAGCTTATATGTTCGTTCTATCTTTCATACCCGGATTTTTAACGACGTAAGCATAAAAAACCAGGAAAAATGATTCACGTATTCGCAAAAAAGACGGGGAATCTTATTATTCCATCCGCCCCTTTGATAATATAGAATTTTCACTGTGACTGGACTTTTTCTCTTGAAAATGTAATATTTTGACCGATAATAAAGAGGAAGTAACATAAGTACTATACGATACCATAAAACGGGAGGGTGAAAAAAGATATATGCCAAAAGTTGCATCTGTTTTGGTGGAAAACTTGAAGAAAATAGGATGCAGGCACGCGTTTGGAATTCCGGGGAAACCTGTTGTTCCTTTGATACTGGAGATGGAAGCTCAGGGCATGGATTTTGTGTTGACCCGTCATGAGGGAGGCGGCGGTTATATGGCCGCAGGCTATGCGATGCAGAACCAGACTCTCGGAGTTGCTGTAGGAACGTCGGGCCCGGGCGGAACGAATCTTTTAACGGCTGCCGGTCAGGCGAAAGCGTACCATGCCCCTGTGTTGATTATTACAGGACACCCGCCTTTATATGAAACCGGAAAGGCACTGGGACAGGATTCAAGTATGTTCGGAACAGATTTAACAGAGCTTTTTAAACCCGTAACGAAATTCAGTGCCAAGGTGGAAGACAGCCGTTCTTTGAAAAACTATTTACAGCATGCCTTTCAAAAAGCACTTACCGGAGAGAAAGGTCCGGTTCATCTCTCGATTCCGCTGGATGTGCTGACTACAGAAATAGAACCGTTTGAGCTTCCTGCCTTTCAAATCAAAGAGCATATGGTATCTATGAAACTGAAGGAAATGGAAAAGGAACTCCACAGAGCTGAACGTCCGGTTATGCTTTTAGGAAAAGGAGTACATATTTCAAACGCCTATGAAGAAGTCCGGCAGACAGCGGAAGAGTGGAATATTCCGGTGATGACAACTCCCGGGGGTAAAGGAACGTTCCCAACGAAACATCCCTTATCACTCGGTAGTTTCGGGTTGGGGGGGACACAAGCCGCAAGCACCTATCTTCAGGAGGGAACAGATGTATTTGTTGTTGTCGGCTCCACTCTAAGCGACATGTCCATCGCGGGGATGAATGAATCGATGTATCCAAAAAAAATCATCCAGCTTGATTATAATGATACGTTTGCCGGGAAGTCTCTTCCTGTTGAAACGATGTTTGTAAAAGGGGATGCCAAAACAAACCTCCGCCGCCTTCTTGACGAAGCAGAACCCGTGGAAGCTTCCGGTATACGGGATTTGGCACTGTACTGGTCAAATGAAGAAGAGGCGGCTGCAGCTGTGGTGAAAAACGGAGACGTCAAACATTCCAGACTCTCCACCGCAGCTGTGATGGCAGAATTGCGGACTCTGATTCCGGAAGAGACAATTGTTTACGGGGACGATGGCAGTCACACGTTTTACGGTATCAAGTATTTTGACACCTTGCAGGCGGGTACGTTTTTCTTTGATGATGTGTTCGGGGCAATGGGGCACGGCATCGGCTTTTCAATAGGAGCGAAGATCGCTGCACCTGAGAAGAAGATTGCCTGCTTCACCGGAGACGGATGTTTATTGATGCATGGAACGGAAGTCTCTACTGCGGTGAATCAGCGGGCGGGCGTTTTGTTTTTCGTATTTAATAACGGTATGCTGGACATGGTGGACAAGGGAATGAAGAATAATCTCGGCAGATCAGCCGGCGTCCGTTATGACACAGATATGAACGCAGCGTTGTTTGGTGAATCACTCGGCGCAGCCGCCGCCCGCTGCACAACAATGGAAGAAGTGAAAACTGCCTGCTGCTCTGCCATGGGCAGACAAGGTCCTACGGTGATCGAGATACTGGTAGACAAAGAAGAAACGCCGCCGACGATGATGCGGGGCTGAAATAGCTGCAAGGAGGGTATTAGTATGACAGAGAAAGAACAGATCGGATGGAAACAAATCGAACAGATGGCAGGCTCTTCTGGCCTGGCCGCTATGGAGGAGCTGCAGAAATTTTCCCCGAGACTTGCAAAACTCGCGCTCGAATTCGGGTACGGTGATGTTTATAACGATGATGCTCTGGATCTGAAACAGAGGGCACTTATTACACTTTCTTCTTTAATCACGCAGGGGGACGCCGGTCGGGGTCTTGCTTACCACTTCAGAGCAGCTCTGCACGTAGGCCTTTCCAAAGAGGAAATTATGGAAACTGTGCATCATTGCAGCGCTTATGCAGGATTTCCTAAAGCGATTCATGCACTGTTTATTTTTAAAGAAGTACTCGAAGAAGACAACTAAGGGGATGTAATCATGGAAAAATACGAGACAAAGACATATAAAGATGTATTCTACTTCAAATACAATGAAATGGCTGAAACAGTTGAAGAAGCGAAACAACAGGCGGATGTAGTAAGACGGGCGATAAATCAGCCGGGCATCCATAAGTTTTTAAATGACAACAGCAATATTCATTCGGTGGCGAAACCGGAAGTGAATGAAGTATGGAGCGAATTGATGAGCTGGGTGTCGGACAATGTAGAAAAAAATGCCACCGTCGCGCCGAACGTCGCCTTGAAGATGCAGCTCAACCGCTTGTCCAAAAAGGCAGGAACATATGAAAGAGTACGCGCGTTCACAACGCTTGAAGATGCGCTCCAGTTCATGGATATACCCGAAATGAAAATTTAATACAGTTAGGAAGTGTACGATAACGATGCAAAACGATTATTCTTTATACCAACGTCTACTTGTAAAACTATTCATTTTTTCGGCTGTGGCAGCTCTCATTCCAGCAGCGGCCGTTTGGGTGGTTTTGATCACTTCCGGGACACCTGTAACACCTGCTGTCTGGAGTGCGGCGGTCATCAGCCTGATTATAGTGCTCGCTGCGGCCTGGTTTTATCTACGCCTTTCGCTGCGCCCTTTGCGTAATGATCAAGCGAAGTTTCAGGGAGAAGAACTGTCCTCTGTGTCCGGTGAAAAGGATGAAGACTTCGATCAGCTGGCTCAGCAGACCCTTTCGGTTTCATCGAATCTTAAAGCATCGACGAAGGAGACGAGTCAGGCAGTCGATGAAATTGCGACAACCGTGCAGGAGCTTGCTTCCGGGACGGATGAACAGGTGAAAACCATCCAGGACATCAACGGTACTTCGTCCCAGATATTTTTCACCTTGCAGGAGATCTCGGAAAGCATTACCTTCGTCTCCGAATCTTCGAAAGAATCGATCGCGCGTTTTCGGGAAGGAGATGAGGCTGTCCGGAAAATCACGGATCACATGGATGTAATCGGAGACCACGTGAATCAATCTGTGAGTGTGGTGGGGAACCTCGGACAGAAGACGGAGGAGATAGGCAGTATCCTGACGTTGATCACTGACATTTCGGATCAAACAAATCTGCTGGCCCTCAATGCGGCAATTGAGGCAGCAAGAGCAGGAGAGCACGGGAAAGGTTTCTCCGTCGTGGCAGATGAGGTTCGGAAACTGGCCGAACAGACAAATCAGGCAACCGGCAACATCCGGGATCTGGTTAATGAAATCCAGGAGCATACGAATCAAGCTGTCCGCGTGATCGAAAAAGGCGGCGATTCGGTGGAAGAAGGGAAAACATTAAACCACAACGCCGGGCGCGTATTCCAAAACATTCATTCAGGTGTGGAAGAAATGGATGAGTTTATTCAGGATATATCCACAGCAATTGGTGAAGTGACAGGAAATATGAATCAGGTAGCCGGCTCCCTTGAAAAAGTGTCAGACATTGTGAGTGACTCCAATGGCAGCCTGCAGAACAGCGCAGCCGTTATTGAAGAGGTGAATGCCTCGATGCAGGAAGTCTCCTCATCGGCTGAGACGCTCTCGGACATCATCGGGCAGATACAGGAAAAGAACCTCGCAGCACAAGCATAAAAAAGAGTCTGGTACAAAAATAAAATAGGCGCAGGAAATCACGAGTCACGAGTCTGGGACAATAGTAAAAAATGTTGAATAAAAAAAGGGTCCGATTATCAAAACAAGATAATCGGATCCTTTTTTATAAGATGAAAATACCTTCCGTGAAGAAGTTGAGGTGGTACTGGCGTTGTACTTTTTCAAGTTCACCGCCAGCAGTGCAAACCCTATCTCATTTTTCACTTTCTTCGTGCCACGCACGGAGAAACGGGTGAAACGCAAACAAGCCTTCAAAAATCCAAAAACTGGTTCTACGTCTACCTTCCGTTTTCCGTAGATTTCTCCCGTTTCTGGTTCCGAAAGCTTCTCTCTCGTATAGGCTTTGTGGTCTTCCCATTTCTCATTATAGGAAATCTTGCGATTGTTCCCTTCTTTAGCTTTGGTACACGATGCTCGTAACGGACAACCGGTACAGTCTTCACTTTCATAGACACGGAAGGTCCGCTCGTACCCATAACGGTCTGTTCGGTGGGAGTCGTACCGATAGGTCAACGACTGCCCGGCGGGGCAAATAAACGTATCGCTCTCTTCATCATACGGCCAGTTCGCAACGTTAAACGCATTGTCTCTGTGCTTCTTCTTCTTCTCTTTGCGGTATTGATTGTAGGTGATCAAAGGTGTGCGCTGTCTGTTGAAACGGACATCGTCATAATTCTGTTCACTGCCGTATCCCGCATCCGCCACGATATAAGAGGGAAGGTTGAAAAAGTTGTTCTCGATATGGTCCAAAAAGGGCATGAATGTACGGGTGTCGGTCGGATTCGGAAAGATATCATAGGCAAGGGCATATTGACCTTCGGTCGCCAGTTGAAGGTTGTAGCCGGGTTTCAGCTGCCCATTTTTCATATAGTCTTCTTTCATTCGCATAAATGTGGCGTCGTGGTCCGTTTTAGAGTAACTGTTTCGCTCTCCGAAAATCTCCATATCCTTCCGGTATTTCTCTTTGCGGGCGATCATATCATCGAACTGTTTGCGGTAGTGTTTCGGTTCTTTCCTCGCTGCACGCAGGTCTTTGCGTTCTTTGCCATTAGAGCTTTCCTCAATGTGCTGATCGTACGTCTCCACTTCTTTATTCAATTGTTCCCGGACAGCTGTGAGCTCCTCGGTCGAAAGTTCGTCCGAACTTTCCCGATCGATAGCTGGAATGATTTCCTTTTCCAACAGTTCCTCGTACATACGATTGGACTTTTCAACCAGCTGTCGGCTGTATCGTTCGGTGGCTTTGCGCCAGACGAAGGTAAATTTATTGGCATTGGCCTCCAATTTCGTTCCATCAATGAAAATCGCTTCTTCTTCGATCACATCCTCTTCCACAAGCTGACATCGGAATTGAACGAAACATTGACGCAAAAGATCCTGGACATCGGGATGGATACGAAAACGGTTGATGGTACGGTAACTCGGCTCATACCCCTGTGCCAACCACATCATGCGCACACTGTCTTGAAGAAGACCTTCTATCTTTCTTCCCGAAAACACGGACTGGGTGTAGGCACAGAGAATAATCTTCATCATCATTCTGGGATGGTAAGAAGGGCGTCCATTCTCCTGCATCAGGCTGATAAAGGCTTCATCCGGAATTTGTTCCACCATATGGTGGACGGTATAGGCAATATCATTTTTCTGCAGTTTCACTTCCAGATCTAAAGGCAAAACAACGTGATTCATGTTATAATAATGGAACAAAGGGATCCCTCCTGTGGTTGTTGTGTGGTGCTTCAATTATAGCAGAGGGACCCCTTTTTTGTTTATTTCGTTTCGAAAAAACTTAAAAAAATAGAAGGGTGCGGCTTCCGATTGTCTTATCGGAAGCCGCACCCTTATTTACTAATATTTACTGGTTTTGTCCCAGACTCGTGACGTATTTCCACCGGATCATGACGTTGAAGGGCGCACCGGCTTATGAACGATTCCTTTCTCTTTTCAGGCAGCGGCGCGGACTCTTGGCCGTGTCGGCTCGTTCCTTTTTTTCTTTTCCCGCTGAACGCAGCGTAGATTGGTTCCCGGGTGACGTTTACAGGGGCACGAGATTCTCTAAAGTGCTTTATGAATCATGTCTGATGACGTTTTGAGGGGCGCCCTATATACTAAAGTGCTTCAGGCGATGGGCCGAACGACGTTTAGGGGGACGCACCACCTCCTAAAGTGCCTTCGGACCCATTCCCAACGAACAACAACGCCCGTCCGCCTATCCCGAACGACACGCACAAACGCCTCCATGTTCTAAACCTCCCGTACATCTGCCATGCCTTTGCCTGCCTTTATACTGCGCTATACCGGCCGGCGTGGTGATCAGAGACCTGGAGCGGCCGGGCTCCGCCGGTTTCGACAGGCAGCTGATCCGGTGGAGCCCCGGCGAATCGATGTCGCCCTTGTGCTCTGGAGTAAAAGAAAAACATGTTGACGCAGCGGTTTGTCTCAGAAACGAAAAATGCCGAACGATTTTTAAAAATCGTTCGGCATTTTTCGTTTCTTTATAGAGGTTTTATCCCAGACCCGCTTTTTCTTTAATGTGTCCGGCGGTTGTCGATGTCCTGGTCAATGCTGCTTTGCAGGTCAGCCATGTTTATCATGTGTTCGGCTGCCTGAGCTCTTGTTACTTCTGTCTCAGGTCCAAAAGTGTCTTGGCTGCTGCTTATCAGGTTGAGCTGCAGGGCGGTGTTAATAGATCCGGTATCAGTGATGGCGTCTGCATCGTTGAAAGGTGGTGTCTCGTCTGTCATGTGGGTGGCAAACTGATCGTAGCCGAGAATACGGACCATTGATTGAACGAATGGTTCATGGGTCAGTGTCGAATCAGGATCCACCGTGTCACGGCTGCTGTCGAGCCACTCTCGTTCATCAGCGAAAGAAACCACAGCATAGTAAGGGCTGTCCGGTGATATTTCTTTCACGTCCTGTTTTTCATTCGCGTAGTAACTGGTACGGTCAAACCTTGGTGAGACAGCACTTGCTGCCATGCGCAGCCAGTCCCCGTAAGTGAGTGTTTCATCGGGAAGGATATTTCCTTCTGCATCGGGATTGAGCACGTTGTATTGCACCAAGGTTTGAAGCGCATCCGCTGATTCATGGCCTTGGATGTCCTTTGCAGGAGGAGCATTCTCCTCCGGTATTCCTGCGGCTGCCGGAACGGGTGATTGCCAGTTCCCGGTTTGTGCATTCACCACAGGGTTTACTACCGATTGACTGGAGAGCTGTTTTTGATACACGAGTTTCGTTTCGGTTTCGTCTGACCCGGCATTCGTTCCAACAGGGAAGGACTGATAGGAAAGAGACGCATTGATAGAGTCCGAGTACTGCTCGGCTGCGGCTTCCTCTCCGATGTCATCGGTCAGTCCTTCTATCTTTTCCTCGAGGTTGGACGTCAGATTTCTGCGGTATTCGACCAGCTCTCCACTGCTGTTCAACGTAATGGTGATTTGATCGTTTTGCACCGGAATCTCTCCGGCAAACCGCTGAAACGTGAATCTGTTCGTATTCTGTTCCGTGGAATCGGGTAATCCGCTGGAAACCGCCAGTTTAAATTCTTCCGATGCATCCGGGTACAGCGCAGACAGAATGGAAACGGCCTCTTCTTTTAAGGCTTCACTCGATATTTCTTCTCCGTCCTCTGAGTCTGTTTGAGAGGGCCTTGCGCTGAATTGATTGATGGTAAGAATCTGTCCTGTGGCGGCATCTACTTCTGCCTGGATAGAACCGCCCGTTCCCTGCTGCATCTGCCATATCAACTGCCAGGCCGACGTGTCACTGTCCGGCTGCTGCCGTAGAGAAGCCTGCTCTGGTTCACGGTCCTGCAGTTTATCCATCTGTTCCTGTACAACACGCACAGCCTGAGATTCGGAGATGGAACCATCTTCTCCTGTTTCCAGCGGTTCATACGTAGAGGCTGCGTCCAGTTCCGCATAGGAACGGTCTGTCTGCTCGTATGCTTCTCCCTGGCGGTTCAAGAATTCATCTGCACCTGCGTCAATGTACATCGGATTATGGGAGGGGGCCGGCCCCCATCCGAGAAATACCTCTTCCTTTGCTCCTGCGGGGGAAGTGTAATAAGCCAATCTTATATTGACATTATCCTGAAACGTAGAAATCGCTTCCTTTTTTGTGACTTCAGGTTCGGATTCCGGATATTCTGCTGAAGGGGACGTGGTGTTGGAAAAGCTCGTCACCTCGCCGGCTCCGTTAATTCCTACCTGAATCGCTTGTTCCGAAGCAGGAACGCCGTCTATGTATGGAACATAATTCATGGTGTATCCGACGTCTCCAAACAGAGATTCAAGGGGTGTTGTCGTATTCCCCTCACGCTTGAGCTGCTCGATATCCACCGATGGAACCGCGGTTTTGATTACTTCTTCTGCTTTAGCAGCAGCTTCTTCTTCAGAAATGTCCGGAGGGTAATACGCCTTTGTGTCTTCGTTCATCGGGCCGAGAATGCTTGCACGTATAACGTCTCCTGTCACCGCATTCACAATTCCTGAAAAACCGTAACTGGAACTGCCTTCGCTGTATTCCCATCGTACATCCCATTCAAGCTCTCCGCTGCCGCTTAGTGTTCCTGAATCGCGGCGCAGTTCAACCTGTTGAACCTCGGCTTCTTCGAGGGCGGGAAGGACAGTTCTAAGTTTTTTTACGGCTTCATCCTTTGTAATGTCGGCATCTGCGGGATCAACTTCGCTGGTACTGACCTGACTGCTTTCCTCTGAACTGTTGGAATGATTGTTTTCTGCATTAATGGTCACTTCCACTTCGTCGTCAGGTGCGGCCTGGCTGGTCTCTGCGCCTGCTGTCCAGGACAGGCCGAGGACTGCGGCAAGGGATAATTTAGCATAACAGTGCCGGTACCGTCTTTGACCATCCATCGAATCTCTCCTCTCTTTTTTCCTGAAAATTCTTTTAAAAACATGATCAAGGAAGATGTTACTATACTAAGATGGAATTGAAAAGAATATCTGTGAAGAAATATATTGGAAATAACGGAAGCCGGAAAAAGATTATCATGCCCACAAACCCTCCCCATTTGTGATAATATGAAAGAAAGAACGTAGGGCATCAGCAGAGGAAATGGGAGGAATGAAAGTGGAAACGGAACGTTCCGGGCTCCAGCAGGTGATAGAGAACATAGAACGCGTCGTTGTAGGTAAACGTGAAGAAATAGAATTGAGCTTGACTGCCCTGCTTGCGAAAGGGCACGTTCTGCTTGAGGATGTGCCGGGGGTTGGAAAAACAATGATGGTGCGGGCGATTGCCCGGTCTATCGGAGCGGATTTCAAAAGAATTCAATTCACTCCGGATTTACTGCCTTCCGATGTAAGCGGGGTGTCGATATATAACCAGAAAACGCAGTCTTTTGAATTCCGGGAAGGACCGGTGATGTCCAATGTGGTACTGGCAGATGAAATCAACCGTACGTCGCCGAAAACGCAGTCATCGCTCTTGGAAGCACTGGAAGAAGGAAGTGTGACAATCGATGGGCGGACACGAGATCTGGAGCAGCCTTTTTTTGTGATGGCAACTCAGAATCCGATCGAATATGGGGGGACGTATCCACTTCCGGAGGCACAGCTGGACCGTTTTTTGTTTAAGCTGAAGATGGGCTATCCGACATACGAAGAAGAACTCAGTGTGCTGAAAAGAGTAGAGCAGAACCATCCAATCCAGGAACTGCATGAGGTGCTTAGTCTGGAAGACATTCTCAAGATGCAAGAGCAGGTTTCGTCTGTGTATGTGGATGATGCTGTGAAACAGTACATCATTTCCATCGTAAATGAAACGAGAACCCACCGGGATGTACAGCTCGGAGTCAGTCCGCGCGGATCGATTGCCCTTATGAAAGCTTCGCAGGCTTTTGCCTTTCTAAAGGGGCGGGAGTACGTTGTTCCCGACGATATTAAACATCTTGCGCCTGTTGCGCTGAGCCACCGCATTATCCTGCGCTCGGATCTGCAGATGGTGGAAAAAGACGGGGAAGATGTGATTCGTGATATTCTTTCTACGCTTCGTGTGCCGCTTGCCGGTAAGGAAATGGTGCAGTAAATGAGACCGGGACGAATCATTGTAAAAACGGGCAAAGCATTGCTGCTGGCTGCAGTTATGGGGGGCCTTTACACCTATGCGATGTTTCAGGGTGGATTTGTGAGCTGGTTTCTTTTTTACAGTGTATTGTCGGCTGTGATTCTGAATGCCCTGTTTATCGCTTATCCGCTCCGCCGTCTTCAGGTAACAAGAAACGTGAGCCGTACGATGCTGTCCTACAATGAAAGCATGGAGGTAACTCTCCATGTTGAAAAAAAACTGCCTTTTCCGTTTCTGTTCTTAAGTGTGGAGGATACTGTTCCGTCCGGGGTTGAAGGACTGGGGCAGGAATCCGGTACTATTTTTTTTCTATCTCCAGCGCTGTCGCTGTCTCACTCCTATGACATCCGGGGAGGACGCCGGGGTGAATACTGGTTCTCCACTGTCATGCTCAGAACAGGGGATTTATTTGGATTCATTACAAAAGAGTATGAAGTTGATCTTCCACAGCCGGTAACGGTGCTGCCCCGGCTCCGTCCGCTGAAACGGTGGAACGGTCTTCGCAATGAGAATCAGGAAACTACTCCTTCCGCTGTGAGAATGATGGATCAGAGTTATTCTGTCGCCGGTGTAAGGGATTATATACCAGGCGATAAAATGACAAGTGTTGATTGGAAAGTCAGCGCCCGGGCCGGCAAATTGGTAACAAAGGAATTTGAATCACAGGAAGGACAGGGCCATCTCGTCATCATCGACAATACCATCGAAAAAAGCAGGGATGCGTTGGAAGAACGGATTGAGTTTGCTGCATCCTTCACGGATTACTGTTATAAAAAAGGGGTGCCGACCGGTTTGGGTTTTTCCACCGGAGAAGAGGTTCTGCTCGAGGAAGAGTCGAAACGCGCCCATTTCCAAAGCATCTATCAGGAACTGGCAAAACTGGAACCAGGAAGCGCTTCGTTTGATGAAGCGGTTTTTTTCCGGCAGCAGTTTCATGGACGTTCCCTGCTTTATATTACTTCTGTTATGTCAGCGCAGCGCACGGAAGAACTGCAGCAGGTATTGAAGAACCGTAATGAGCTGGTGGTTGCGTTCTGCGGTCATGAGACGATGGACGAGCAGGAACGGATCCGCCTGGAGAAGCTCCGGGGGAGCGGGGCGGTCACGGCTTATGTATGGATGGATGACAACGCCTTTGATATAACATCCTAGAAGGAGGACCTGCCGTGCAGCGGACAAAACAGACACCAAAAATATTTTTAATGTATATGATCGGGTATCTTCTGTTAATGGAATGGCTGATCCCTCTTCCGGAAGTAACAAACACCGGATACGTTCCGGTGTTTATGGCAGCGGCGGGTTTTTTCTTTCTGGTTATGTTTTTGCAGTTCCCATGGTGGGTTACCCTGCTTTTGACAGCCGGGGGGATGTTATTCAGCATTCATTCCATCTTTCTTGACGAGACATTGTTCAGCATACAGTGGTGGCAGGCTCTTTACATAGAAGGAACCACTAATATCAGTTATATGCTGGAAGGCCGCTGGTACGGCATGAGTGATATGTTCCGGAGCTTTTTATTTATGCTGCTTCTGTCTATTATGAGCTATCTTTTGTATTTCTGGATCGTGCAGGCGAGGCGGATTCTGTTCTTCTTTTTGTTTACTGTCATCTATATCGGGGTGATGGATACCTTTTTCGTCTATGATGGAACCACAGCGGTTATCCGTGTTTTCGTTCTCGGTTTTATTCTGATGGCGCTTTTGCAGTGGGACCGTCTCGTCTATTATTATCCCGGCGCGGTACAGTCGAGGTTTGTGTGGTTCCGCTGGACGATGCTGGCCTTGTTTCTGCTTGCATGTTCAACGGCTGTTGGATTACTCCTGCCAAAGGCAGAGCCTCAGTGGCCGGACCCGGTACCGTTCTTAGAACGTACGGCAGGAATTGAAACGCCTGCCGGAAGCGGCGGTGAAACCGTACAGAAAATCGGATACGGTGAAAATGATGAACAGCTCGGCGGCGGCTTTGAGATGGATGAGACCCCTGTATTCACTGCTTCAGGAGGAGACGTGGGGTACTGGCGCGGAGAGTCGAAGAACGTGTATACCGGCCGCGGCTGGGAGTCGAATACTCCGGAACGGCCTTCACCGGTCAGTGGGTTTTATGATGATTCGGTGGAGACTACTCAGCAGAACGTTACGGTGCAGATAGCACAAGAACATGCCGGCGCTTTTGATTTTGCGTTTTATCCAGGAAGTCTTCAGGATATAGAAGTTCCAAATCAAAATGTGTCTCTTGAAGTGGACCGCTATACCGGCAGAGCATCGACGACAGCAGCCGGGGAGCCGCTTGCTCCCAGACGTTATGAGCTCACGTATGGATACCCTGAATTTTCTATCGAACAAATGCAGAGTGCCTCCACGAACGACCCGCAGTATATAGAGGATTACTTCCTCGGTCTTCCGGATGATCTTCCTTCCTCCATCCGGGAGCAGGCTGATGAGATCACATCTGGTGAGAATAATCGGTACGACAAAGTGCGGGCTGTGGAACGTTATTTTAACAGCCCGGAATTCACGTATGATACCTCCAATATCGCGGTTCCGGAACAAGGAGAAGATTACGTGGAGCAGTTTCTGTTTGATACACAGCGCGGCTACTGCGATAATTTTTCCACCTCAATGGCGGTTATGCTCCGTACGGTTGGGATTCCAACACGGTGGGTGAAAGGTTTTACAAAAGGGAGTGAATCCCAGGCCGGGGAGAACAGCACGGTTTATGAAGTAACGAGTGCCAATGCCCACTCCTGGGTCGAGGTTTATTTTCCAGGTACGGGCTGGGTTCCATTTGAGCCGACGAGAGGATTTTCCTCTGAATTTGACTACTCTCAGCAGGAGAATACAGAGGAAAATAACGAAACGCCGGAAAGGGAAGAGGAGCAGCAGGAACAACAACAGGACACAGAAGAGGAAGAACAACAGCAGAATCAGGAAGAAAATGATACACAGGCTGCTGCTTCATCCTCAGGTATGCCGAAGTGGCCCTTTATCGCAGGCGGTGTACTCGTACTTGCCGCTCTCCTGTACGTCTTCCGGTTTACCATCATCAAAAAAGGGATGCTGCTGCGGTTCCGGCATACCAAAGATGCGGCTTCTTTCACGAGAGCCTTTTATTCACTCCTGCGTCTTCTGCGTCATGCCGGGTTCGACCGGCGTGATGGCGAAACGCTCCGCGAATACGGGAAGCGGATGGATGAGTGGTTTGCTGTCAACGACATGAGTACGCTTGTTCACGAGTATGAAAAAATTCATTACGGCGGCCGGCCGAAAAAAGAAAACTGGGATCATATCACTGCGGTCTGGGCGAAAATGGTACACCGCATTGGAACTTGACCGTTTCACAGGCGGACTGCTAAAATAGTAGGCATGTTTCAGCAGTAGACAATACCAGCTTCGTATATCTTTCAAGGGAAAGAGTTTCTACCCGGTCGTTTCAGATTGGACTACGAAGGCAGGATAGCCGGAGATACGTATATCCCGGAATCTGTCTTCGTTTTTCTTGATCTGGAGATGGGTTCCGGTTTTTTTTATTTTACTAACAGGAGAAAGGTGAATGGGGACATGTCAAACGAAACGGAGAGGATCGTCGTTCTTGACTTCGGCGGTCAATACAATCAGCTGATTACCCGCCGCATCAGAGACCTTGGTGTCTACAGTGAGCTGCATCCGGGATCTGTCACGGCGCAGCAGCTGAAGGAGATAGAGCCGTCGGGTATTATTTTCTCCGGCGGACCCGGCAGTGCTTACGCCGAAGGAGCCCCGGCTGCCGATCCGGCCATTTATGAACTCGGGATTCCGATTCTTGGAATCTGCTACGGTATGCAGCTGTTGACGCAGCACTACGGCGGCCGGGTGGAAGCATCGAATCACCGCGAATACGGAAAGGCAGCACTTCAGGTGCAGCACAGCTCCGCGCTTTATCAGGGCCTTTCAAACGAGCAGACGGTATGGATGAGCCACGGAGACCTGATTACAGCACCACCGGAAGGATTTCGAACCGACGCCGGCAATGCCTCCTGCCCGGTGGCGGGGATGAGTGATGAAGCACGCGGGATTTACGGTGTGCAGTTTCATCCGGAAGTCCGCCATACCGAGCACGGCGATGCTATTCTTAAGAACTTTGCTTTTACGATCTGCGGCTGTGCCGGAGAATGGTCGATGAGCAATTTTGTAGAAGATCAGACCGCCTTGATCCGCGAACAGGTAGGAGACAAAAACGTACTCTGTGCGCTGAGCGGCGGGGTGGACTCTTCTGTGGTCGCAGCCTTGATTCACCAGGCCATTGGTGATCAACTTACATGTATGTTCATTGACCATGGTCTTCTCCGCAAAGGGGAGGCGGAGAGCGTCATGGACACCTTTGCCGGCGACTTCAACATGAACATGGTGAAAATTGACGCCCAGGAGCGTTTTCTGACGAAACTGGAGGGCGTTTCCGATCCGGAAGAAAAGCGGAAAATCATCGGCAATGAGTTCATCTACCTGTTTGAAGAGGAAGCGGAAAAACTCGAAAACATGGATTATCTAGCCCAGGGTACGCTTTACACCGATGTTATTGAAAGCGGCACGGATACCGCCCAGACGATTAAGTCCCACCATAACGTCGGCGGACTGCCCGAAGATATGAACATGGACCTGATTGAACCGCTTAATACGTTATTCAAAGACGAAGTACGCCAGCTCGGAACGGAACTCGGCGTTCCTGACGACATCGTGTGGCGCCAGCCGTTCCCGGGACCTGGACTGGGTATCCGCGTGCTCGGTGAGATTACGGAAGAAAAGCTCGGGATTGTGCGCGAATCGGATGCGATTCTGCGTGAGGAAATCAGTAACGCCGGGCTCGACCGTGAGATTTGGCAGTACTTCACCGCCCTTCCGGATATGCGGAGCGTTGGTGTTATGGGAGACGCGAGAACCTATGATTATACGGTCGGCGTCCGCGCGGTAACGTCGGTGGACGGTATGACCTCGGACTGGGCGAGAATCCCGTATGAGGTGCTTGAATCCATTTCCACGAGAATTGTGAACGAAGTCCAGCATGTGAACCGGGTCGTTTATGATATCACGTCTAAGCCGCCTTCCACGATTGAGTGGGAGTAAAGAGAAGATATCGGTTTCCGGCCATCCGGATGTTTGTTCAATTATTTGACAAAATGACTGCTTTTGCCATCTGTTCGGGGTAAAATAATAAAAACAGATGGCTGTCTCTATATGAAGCGTTTCGTATAACAGCGGTAATAGGGTCCGCTGGTTTCTACAGGCTGCCGTAAATAGCTTGACTACGAATTCTGGACCGAAAGAAGCAGCGTCTTTCTTTCGTCCGACTTTTGTGGTTGAAGCTTCAGATGCAGCATCATGCATCTGGAGCTTTTTCTTATTATACGGGGTGCACACGTACACCCTGATAGAAAATGGGGGAATAGCTTGTGAAACGTTATTTTGAATTTGAAGAATGGGGAACGGGGTACAGACAGGAAAGCATGGCCGGCCTGACCACTTTTCTGGCGATGGCTTACATCTTGTTTGTGAATCCCAGCATTCTGTCCGAAGCAGGTATGGACGAAGGAGCTATCTTTACGGCTACGGCTTTGTCCGCTGCAGTAGGGACGTTAATTATGGGGCTTATTGCCAAATACCCGATTGCGCTGGCACCAGGCATGGGGCTTAACGCCTTTTTCACCTACACGGTTGTTTTAACGATGGGGATACCCTGGCAGATCGCGCTTTTCAGTGTTTTTGTTTCTGGTGTTATTTTTATCTTTATTACGCTCTTTGGGATTCGTGAAAAAGTCATCAACGCGATCCCTTCCCAGTTAAAATACGCGGCTGCCGCCGGTATCGGGCTGTACATTGCATTTATCGGTTTTCAGAATACCGGCATTGTGGTTGCGGATGAATCAACCATGGTGGCGCTGGGCGATATGACGCAGCAGACGACCGTTCTCGCTTGTTTCGGCCTGCTTGTCACAGTTGTACTGATGGTTCTTGGTTTTCAGGGGGGCATCTTTTACGGAATGGTCATCACCGCTGCAGCCGGTATGCTGTTTGGAGTCATCAGCCTTCCTGATGCCGTCGTCGGTTCCGTGCCGAGTCTTGCGCCGACATTCGGAACGGCGTTCACCTTCCTCGGCGAACTGGAGTGGAGTGCCCAGATGGCCGGGCAGATTGCCATTGTGGTTCTCACCTTTTTGTTTGTCGACTTTTTTGACACAGCCGGAACGCTGTACGGGGTCGCCAATCAGGCCGGCTTTGTGAAAAACAATAAGCTTCCGCGCGCAGGCCGGGCGCTTCTCGCGGATTCATCAGCCACCTCGATTGGGGCGGTGCTTGGTACATCCACGACCACCGCTTATATTGAGTCAACATCCGGCGTCGCAGCAGGGGCAAGAACAGGCTTTGCCTCCCTTGTCACCGGTGTGCTGTTTCTATTATCTCTGTTCTTTTCGCCGCTTCTTACCGTCGTCACAGACGAGGTAACAGGTCCGGCACTCATTATCGTCGGCGTGCTCATGGCATCGTCACTCCGCCTGATCGAGTGGGATAAACTCGAAATGGCGCTCCCGGCCTTTTTAACCGTGGTGGCGATGCCTATGACGTACAGCATCGCTACCGGGATTGCGCTTGGATTCATCTTTTATCCAATCACGATGGTGCTAAAAGGAAAAGGCCGTGACATTCACCCGATCATGTACGCGCTGTTCTTTGTGTTTATCATTTATTTTGCCTTTTTAGGGGCTTAATCCATGCACTTTCTTCCATAACTAACGAGGATCCCGGACAACGGGGTCCTCTTTATATATAAGATCATCTGTACATTCGCGGTGAAAGTTGACGTTGGTTTTGGTCATACGACGACCGACGGCCAAAAGGAGAGGAAAAAACGCTTTAAACGTAAGTATAAATGATTCATGAGACAGTTTAGGAGGGGCGCGGTCCGTATAAACGTAACATAGAACAGGTCATAGTGACGTTTACCATACCAAGCAGCAGTGTAAACGTCATTATGCAAAGAGGACGGCAACGTTTTATGTCCCCTTTTCCGGTTCATACGAAAACCCTTCGCCGGCTACTTCTTTCACGTCATGCACAGACACAAAGGCATAGGGATCCACTTCGGAAATGATGGATTTCAGATGAATAAGCTGATTTCGGTTAACGACACAGTACAATACATTCCGCTCATTTTTCGTGTAACTTCCCCTGCCGGTCAGTACGGTGGAGCCGCGGCGCATCCGATGTGTGATCGCTTCTGAAACGGCATCGGTATGATTGGAGATAATCATGGCGGACTTGGCGGCGTTTGCCCCTTCAATGATGAAATCAATTACCCGTGTCGCGATGAAGACCGCTACAAGAGTGTACATAGCCTCCGGCAGCGTAAGGTGAACGAGAGAGAATGTAATGACAAAGGCATCGAAGAAAAACATCGTCGATCCAATTCCGGTGCCGAGATACTTTTCACACAACCGGGCGATAATGTCAGCGCCGCCGGTGGTGCCGCCGGAACGGAAAATAATCCCGAGGCCGGTTCCGGCAAAAACGCCGGCAAACAGGGAAACAAGAATCATGTCATTTTTCAGAAAGACCTCGGCGTGCCAGATATTTTCAAAAAATGATAAAGCAAGCGACATCATTAAGGTGCCGTAGAGGCTGTAGATAAAGACTTTTCGTCCAAGCAGTTTTCCGCCGATGATAAAGAGCGGAACATTCAGGACGATGTTGGATATCGACGGCGGGATGGAGAGAAGGTAATAAAGAATCAGACTGAGGCCTGTGAAACCGCCGTGGGCCAGACCGTTCTGGAGATTAAAGTGAATGATGCCGAACGCGAAAATAAAAGCGCCGATGGCGATCAGAATAAAATTCGTGAGCCGCAGGCCGCGCAGCCAGTAAGTCATAAGGGTCGTTCTCCTTTATCCGTGGTCTGTTCCTAGTATAGCCACTTCCCGGTAAGGCAAATCATTAGATTGAATCCGGCTGCAGATGGGAAAATAAGAAAGAATGATAAAAAAGGAGGACGGTTACAATGAGTCAATTTGAAGCATTGATCGTGGATAAAGCAGAAGACAACACGGTGACGCGCGATATACAAACGTTATCGTTTGATGACCTCCCTGAAGGTGAAGTGCTCGTTAAGGTTCGTTATTCCAGCGTGAACTTTAAAGACGGCATGGCTGCAATGACCGATGGAAATATTGTAAGTGATTATCCGATGGTACCCGGGATTGATTTATCAGGAGTGGTGGAAGAATCCCGTGACGACAGGTTTTCCAAAGGCGATCCGGTTATTGTCACAAGTTACGAGCTCGGTGTCTCTCATTACGGAGGATTCGCGGAGTACGCCCGCGTTCCGGTAGACTGGGTCGTACCGCTTCCGGAACAGATGACGCTTGAAGAAGCTATGATTTATGGGACAGCTGGATTTACAGCGGGATTGTCGGTGATGCGGCTTCAGGAAGAAGGCGTGAAGCCTGAAGATGGAACGGTTCTTGTCACCGGTGCGACAGGCGGTGTCGGCAGTATGGCTGTCGCAATGCTCTCCAATCTCGGATACCGCGTGGCGGCGAGCACCGGTAAATCTTCGGAGCATGACTTTCTGAAAAGCCTGGGAGCTTCAGAAATTCTAAGCCGGGACGACGTGCAGCCCGAAAGCATCCGTCCCATCGACAAACAGCGCTGGGCCGGCGCCGTCGATCCGGTCGGCGGCGAGACGCTTTCCTACGTCTTGAGTACGCTGGCGTATGACGGCGTCGTTGCTGTGAGTGGACTTACCGCGGGAACCAAGGTGCCGACCACCGTCTTTCCTTTTATACTGCGGGGTGTGACACTTACCGGAATCGATTCGGTCAACTGTCCGATGCCGCGCCGGCTGGACGTCTGGGAGCGGCTCGCTTCCGACCTGAAAGTCGGAGAGGAACTGAAGCAGATAGCAGATCATGTCTCCCTGCATGAGCTTCCTGCCACGCTTGATCAGATTCTCGCCGGCCGGGTGCAGGGAAGAAAAGTCGTAACCTTTGCCTGAGAGATGCAGAACCGCTCTCCCTCTTTATATGGAGGGTGAGCGGTTTTTATAAGAAAAAGGCGGTACTTCCCCTCCCTTTTTGTCCTGTGGAAGTGGAGAAAGCGTCACATGACACGATTCATACCGCCGTTGTTCCAATTACTTCTTTCTATTGTACTTATGAGTCATCCATCACTCCTGTTACTCCGGACCTGCAGGAATGACGATCCGGCTGTTCAGGAAACTTTTTCAATGAAAAATTGCTTTATAATATGTCGTAATGGACAAGGTATGGTGTATGCTTTGAGGAAACGGTCGTTATAGAAAACAATCAATCAAACGGCAGAAAGGCCGGATGATACAGATTTCCTATCAATCGGAAACGTTATCGTAAAAATCATCATAGTATACCTGTCACGGTTCTAAGTCACGCGGATCAGCAGAGCGTGCAGGGTTTAACCCGGGTCCGTTGTTTCATACACTATATGCAAAGCAGAACGGACTCGGGAGAATGGGGGAGCAAATGAATATTAAAAAACGATTGCTTGAAACGGAGCCGGTATGCCGGGATTATCTTTCTCTGGATCCTGGGATTCTTGCGCAGCGGCTGTCCGAGATGGCGGAAATAGGAAAAACGCAAAACAGTGGAGTAACCAGGTTTGTATACACAGACGAAGAGGCTGAGGCGAAAGCATTGTTCCGGTCCTGGATGGAGCAGGCGGGCTTAAGCGTACGGGAAGATGAAGTTGGGAATCTATACGGAAGGCTTGAAGGTACGAACCCTGATATGCCGGCGGTTTTGACTGGTTCGCATCTGGACACAGTGCCTGAAGGTGGTGCTTTTGATGGAGCGCTTGGCTGTATCAGCTCCCTGATGGCCGTCGAGGCGGTAATCGAACAGGAAGGGAGGCTGACTCATCCGGTGGAAGTCGCAGTCTTTATCGATGAGGAAGGAGCCCGTTTTGGCGGTGGACTGCTCGGAAGCCGCATCGCGATGGGGGAAGTGACGAAAGAAGACTTGTTTCAGATGAAAGATGATTACGATACAACGGCAGCTGAAGCGATGAAACGTTCTGGATACACGCCCAACAAACTGAATCAGTGCTTCCTTTCACCTGAAACGATTGAAGCCTTCCTTGAAGTGCACGTGGAACAGGGGAAACAGCTTGAGCAGGCGGACAGCAGTGTCGGCATTGTCAACGGGATAGCAGGACCTTCCTGGCTGGAAATCACGTTAAAGGGAGAAACAGACCATGCGGGTAATACACCGATGGATATGAGAAGGGATGCCGCTGCTGCGGCAGCAGAAGTGATGACCGCGGTGGAAGCTGTTCCGGACGAAATCAGCAGTACGGCTGTTGCCACGGTCGGCAAATTGACTCTTTCTCCGAATGGATCAAATGTAATTGCCGGACGGGCGGATTTGATTGTGGATATCCGGGATATAGAAGAAGATACGAGGGATGAGATGATCCGGCGCATCGAACAGGTGGTGCTTGATATCGCCGAAAAAAGAAACGTGGAATCGGAAACGCTTCTTCAGGTTCGTATCCCTCCGGTTCCGGTCCCCCAGTGGCTGCAGCACCGTATGGAAACAGCCGCGAAGACGTTGGAGCTGCCGTATCAATATTTACCGAGCGGCGCCGGGCATGATGCGATGATACTTGGGAGGTATATTCCATCCGGAATGATTTTTGTACCAAGTGTAGAGGGAAGGAGTCACAGTCCGGAAGAGTTCACGGAACTCAAAGACTGCCTGGACGGCACCGCACTGCTGCTTGAAACGCTTAAAATAGCCGGCAATTAAAAAGAGAAAAACGCTGGATAGTAGTGTGCAGGGAAGAACTCTTGCGGATAATCCCCGGCGTCAGCTTGCAGTCACTCATTCCAGATATCAGCACGGTAGTGTCCGCGAGATGGTGTTACGCGGGCACTAATTTTATGTTTCAGCCCGCCGTTCTCCACATCGCACGCTGCCCCCCCCTTTTTTTTTCAGTCCCGGAGCTGAAAAAGGGAGGATTTGAAGGCACGGTGGGTTTACGTATCTTATGTAGCCGATGAGTACGGGTGGTTGAGCCACTCGGGAAAATCATGATGAAGATCGGCAGCATCCTGGTAGCCGGCGTTATACATTTTTTCCAGCCTGGCCGGATCTTTTTCGGTGCGATGGGCGTTCAGGGAAGCGTCGGGACGAAGCACTTTCACCCTGCCGCGCTCTTCCAAATCCTCGAGCTGGTCCATCGTCTCGTTATAAACAGCGGGTCGATTGATGAGTGCCTGGACGAAGCCGGGATAGTTTTTGTAAAAGCGGCGGGCGAGACGACTCAGTTTGAATGGCTCTTTGCGGTAGCCTTTGGGGCGGGTGAGAACGATGATGTTTTGTTCGCAGCCGTCGGCGATTGCCTGTTCAACAGGAACCGGATCGGCCACGCCGCCGTCGAGAAGCTGCCACCCTTTATAGTTCACGACCGGGGCCAGCATCGGCAGGCTGCTGGAGGCCCGGACGGCAGTCAGTATGTCTTCATCACGCTGGTGATAAATATAATGAGGATTTCCTGTTTTGATGTCGGTTGTCCCGATGACAAACGTCTGACTGCTGTTGTTAATCTGATCCACATCCAATGGGACGAGACTTTTCGGCACTTCGTCGTATAAAAAATTCATGCCGAACAGACTTTTTTCCCTCCATAAGTTTCGAATACTTAGAAAACGCGGGTCTCCGGCCATCCCGATCTGGAGTTTCTTGTTGCGTCCTTTCTGCCTGGCAAGGTAAGAGCACGCAACCGAAGCACCGGATGAAACGCCGGAAACGTAGGGAAAGTGTATGTCCTGGTCGAGAAAATACTCAAGAACTCCCGCCGTATAAACGCCGCGCATTCCTCCGCCTTCAAGTACAAGACCAATATCGTTCATATGCAAAGACTCCTTTTCCTTCCCTCATCCTCTAATGAAATCCTAGCAAAGCAGGAAAATTTACACAAGCACTGTGCCTGCTGTTCCTTCCATTTCTATGAAGGAAACAGGTATTATAGAATAATGAAAGCAGACGAGAACAGAACTACTACTCTTGAAAGGAGAACAGATATGGCAAAAAAGAAACGGTTCGAAGTGCAGGATGGAGAAACGATTGAAGAATGCCTGGAGCGCATCCAAAAAGAAGGGTTTGCACCGGTCGGACGCAGAGAGGAACCGGTATTCCAGGAAGTGAAGCAAAACGGTAAAATAGAGAACATACCGGTAAAACAGAAGATAATATTTGAAGCGCGTCCGCAATAACCGAACATTTCATTTTCATGAAGTTGAAACGTTCGATTTTTAATTGACAGATTTCATCACATACTGTTAAGCTGAAAAAGGAATAAAACGATAAATCAATACTCTCATATATCATCGGGAATACGGCCTGATACGTTTCTACCCGGCGACCGTAAATGGCCGGACTATGAGAGAAAGAACGGCAGAAAGCCGGCACAAGGACCGCTGTGGAATCGGCTGCGTCCGTTGTTTTGCCGGCAGGGACACCCCCGGCAGCCGGACCACTTTCTCTTGGAAGAAACTGGCCCCGGCGCCGGGGTATTTTACTGTTCAAGGAAGGAGTCGATCCTGATATGGAGGCACAAGTAGGCGTCATCATGGGAAGTACATCAGACTGGGAAACAATGAAACATGCAGTCGATGTACTGGAAGAGCTGGAGATACCATACGAGAAGCAGGTCGTTTCGGCGCACCGCACACCGGATTACATGTTTGAATACGCCGCTTCGGCAAAAGAAAGAGGCTTGAAGACAATTATCGCCGGAGCAGGCGGAGCGGCCCACCTGCCCGGCATGGCCGCTTCGAAGACAACACTTCCGGTTATTGGTGTTCCTGTAAAATCCAATGCCCTGAACGGCATGGACTCTCTTCTGTCGATTGCACAGATGCCCGGGGGCGTGCCGGTGGCAACAACGGCGATCGGCCGGTCGGGCGCCGTCAATGCAGGACTGCTTGCCGCCCGCTTTCTCGGCGCGTTTGATGAAACCATTGCCGAGCGGCTGGAACAGCGAAGTGAAGCTATGCGGCAGAAAGTAATGGAAACGGGGGATTTATCATGAAACCTTCCATTTTACCCGGACAGACAATAGGAATTCTCGGGGGCGGACAACTTGGCCGGATGATGGGACTGTCAGCGCGCGCGATGGGGTACCGGATCGCAGTACTCGAACCGAAACCGGATGCCCCGACGGCACAAATTGCTGATGTATCCGTGGAAGCGGCCTACGATGATCGCGCGGCCGCCCGGGAACTCGCCAATCACTGTGATGTGCTCACATATGAATTCGAAAATATCGACGCGGATACGGCTTCGTTTCTCGAACAATCGATGTATCTGCCGCAGGGCAGCAGTCTGCTGCATACAACGAAACATAGAGGACGTGAGAAACAGGCCATTCAGAACGCCGGCGTCGATGTGTCCCCGTACCGTCTTGTATCAAGTGCTGCTGCTCTGGAAGAAGCAATGCAGGACATCGGCTGTCCGGCTGTTTTGAAAACGTGTGAAGGCGGATACGACGGAAAAGGACAGGTTGTCATCCGCGAGGACACGAACATTCAGGATGCTTTTGATGAGCTTGCTGCCCAGACGACAGATCTTGTGCTGGAAGCCTGGATCCCGTTTGAAAAAGAAATATCGGTTATCGTGACGCGCAGCACAAACGGCGAAACGACAACGTTTCCGGCGGGGGAAAACAAACACCAAAACAATATTTTGCACCAGACGATTGTACCGGCGTATATAGCGGAGCAGACAGAAAAGAAAGCCGTGGACATGGCGTATGAACTGGCTGAAGCGTTTGATCTCGTCGGAACTCTTGCGGTGGAAATGTTTGTGCTTGATGAAGACACGGTGTATGTCAATGAGGTGGCGCCTCGTCCGCACAATTCCGGCCACTATACGATAGAAGCCTGCGAAACGTCGCAGTTTGAACAGCATGTGCGCGCTGTCTGCGGTCTGCCGCTTGGCTCGACACAGCTGTTGAAACCCGTCGTGATGACGAATATTCTCGGAGAGCATGTGCCTTATGTGCAGGATCATTTCGCTTCGTTTGCAGGAAGCGGCCACGTTCATTTTTACGGCAAGCAGGAAGCAAAGACCGGCCGGAAAATGGGACACTGGACCGTTCTTGGCAGCGGGCGGGACGATGCGCTGGAAAAAACAAGCCGTGTATGGCCCGAATAAACGATAGAGAGTGGAGGAAATCGAATGATTGAACGGTATACCCGCCCGGAAATGGGTGCGGTCTGGACGGAGGAAAATCGGTTTAACGCCTGGCTTGAAGTAGAAATTTCCGCCTGTGAAGCCTGGGCGGACTACGGGGATATTCCCAAAGAAGACGCCGCCAAAATCCGCGGGAATGCAGGATTTGACGTGGAGCGGATTCAGGAGATTGAGGCCGAAACACGCCACGACGTCGTTGCTTTCACGCGGGCGGTGTCGGAAACGCTTGGAGAAGAGAAGAAATGGGTCCATTACGGACTGACTTCCACCGATGTGGTGGATACGGCGTTGTCTTATCTTCTCGTGCAGGCGAACGATATTCTGCTCAGGGACCTTGAGAATTTTCTCGCTGTGTTGAAAAAAAAGGCAGTGGAGCACAAGTATACGGTCATGATGGGCCGTACCCACGGTGTTCACGCAGAACCGACTACGTTTGGAATGAAACTGGCGCTCTGGTACGAAGAAATGAAACGAAATATCGAGCGGTTCAAGCAGGCGGCTGAAACGGTCCGGGTCGGTAAACTCTCCGGCGCCGTCGGAACGTTTGCGAACATTCCACCGTTTATTGAGAAATCGGTCTGCGAAAAGCTCGGCCTTGAACCGGCGCCGGTTTCCACCCAGACCCTGCAGCGAGACCGCCACGCCCATTACATGAGCACGCTGGCGCTCGTTGCCTCTTCCATCGAAAAAATGGCGGTGGAAGTCCGCGGCCTTCAGAAAAGCGAGACGCGGGAAGTCGAAGAGTTTTTCGCCAAAGGACAGAAAGGCTCGTCAGCCATGCCGCACAAACGTAACCCGATCGGTTCGGAAAACATGACAGGCCTGGCCCGCGTCATCCGCGGTCATATGATGACAGCATATGAGAATGTGCCGCTTTGGCATGAACGCGACATTTCCCATTCTTCCGCGGAACGGATTATTCTGCCGGACGCTACGACGGCGCTTAACTATATGCTCAACCGTTTTTCCGGCATTATCGAGAAACTTACCGTCTTTCCGGAAAATATGAAGGCGAACATGGACCGCACCTTCGGCCTGATTTACTCGCAGCAGGTGCTTTTAACCCTGATCAGCAAGGGAATGGCGCGCGAAGAAGCGTACGACCTTGTACAGCCTAAAGCGATGGAATCCTGGGAAAATGGCATATCATTCCGCGCGGTGATCGAACAGGAACCACGCATCACCGAAACACTTACGCCGGAAGAACTTGACGGCTGTTTTGACTACAACCATCACCTTCGTGAAATCGACACGGTCTTCAAACGGACCGGACTGGAAGACTAAAGGAGGGCGCCGGGCATGGAGAAAAAGGAACTGCTGTATGAGGGCAAAGCGAAGAAGCTGTATGAAACAGATGATCCGGACCTGCTATGGGTGGAATACAAAGACGATGCGACCGCTTTTAACGGCGAAAAACAGGAAGTGCTCGCAGGCAAGGGCCGCTTGAACAACGTGTTGTCGTCGATGCTTTTTGCAACCCTTGATGAGGCAGGAATTCCGAGCCATTTTGAGCGGAAACTGTCCGACACGGAACAGCTCGTCCGAAAAACCGAAATCATCCCGCTTGAAGTTGTCGTCCGCAATGTTGTCGCGGGCAGTCTGCACCGCCGTACCGGCACAGCGGAGGGCACCGAGCTGAAAGAGCCGGTGGTTGAGTTTTACTACAAAGACGACGAGCTCGGTGATCCGCTTATTAACGAAGATCATATCCGCATGCTCGAGGCAGCACAGCCTGATGAGCTGCAGGATATGAGAACCGGGGCGCTGGCTGTCAACGAAGCGTTGAAGGATCATTTCGGGCAGCACGGACTTCTGCTCGTCGATTTCAAGCTCGAGTTTGGTACGACGGCGGACGGAAACCTTCTGCTCGCAGACGAAATTTCACCGGATACATGCCGCCTGTGGGATGAAAAGACAAGGGAAAAATTCGACAAAGATGTGTTCCGCTACGGCCTTGGGTCTCTTCAGGAAGGCTATACAAAAATTCTAAAAAGACTGGGAGGGGCATAAACAGATGTTTAAAGTCCACGTGTACGTAACGCTGAAAGAAGGAGTGCTCGACCCGCAGGGAAGTGCTGTCGCCGATTCGCTGCACGCCATGAACTACACCGAGGTGAACAGCGTCCGGATCGGCAAATACCTGGAGCTTGAAGTCGAAAACACGGACAACCTCGAGAAGCGTATCGAAGAAATGTGCGAAAAACTGCTGTCCAATCCTGTCATTGAAGATTACACGTATACGATCGGGGAGGCTGTGTCTTCATGAAGTTCGCTGTTATTGTATTTCCAGGATCGAACTGTGACGACGACATGTATTATGCCATTGAGGAAACGCTTGGAGAAGAAGTGGAAAAAGTATGGTACACCGAAACCGATATCTCGGGATATGACGCCGTCCTGCTTCCCGGCGGTTTCTCGTACGGGGATTACCTGCGTTCCGGGGCTATCGCGCGTTTTGCACCGGTGATGGAAAGCATCATCGAAGAAGCGCAGCGGGGCATGCCTGTTCTTGGTATCTGCAATGGTTTCCAGGTGCTTCTTGAAGCGCGTCTGCTGCCGGGTGCGATGCAGTTCAACAAAAACCTGAAATTTATCTGCCGTCCCACCCCGCTGACCGTTGTGAACGCGGATACGATGTTCACGACCGAATATGAACAGGGCAGCACCGTTACGATTCCCGTTGCTCACGGGGAAGGGAATTATTACTGTGACGATGACACTCTGGAGGTACTGAAACAAAACGACCGGATTATTTTTACGTACCAGGATGACATTAATGGCTCTGCTGCCGGAATTGCCGGTATAACAAACGAAAAAGGCAACATACTCGGTATGATGCCGCACCCTGAACGTGCTGTCTCGGACCTTCTTGGAAGCACGGACGGCCGCCGGCTCTTTCAATCGATGCTGAAAAACTGGAGGGAATCACATGTCGCTTCGTCTTGAACCGTCGCCACAGCAAATCAAAGAGGACAAAGTCTACCACGACATGGGAATGACAGATGAAGAATTTGCCATGGCGGAAAACATTCTCGGCCGTCTTCCGAACTATACCGAAACGGGCGTGTTTTCCGTTATGTGGTCCGAACACTGCAGCTACAAGCATTCCAAGGTGCTGCTCCGCAAATTCCCGAGCAAAGGGGAAAAGGTGCTGCAGGGACCGGGCGAAGGTGCCGGAATCATTGATATCGGCGACAGCCAGGCGGTTGCCTTTAAAGCCGAGAGCCACAACCATCCGTCGGCGGTCGAACCGTACCAGGGAGCGGCGACAGGTGTCGGCGGAATTCTCCGCGATGTGTTCTCGATGGGGGCCAAACCGATCGCGCTCTTGAACTCCCTCCGCTTTGGGGAACTGCAGTCCGCCAGAGGACGCTACCTGTTTGAAGAAGTCGTGGCCGGTATCGCAGGCTACGGCAACTGTGTCGGTGTCCCGACCATCGGAGGTGAAATACAGTTCGATCCATGCTATGAAGAGAATCCGCTGATGAATGCGATGTGTGTCGGGCTGATTAACCACGAAGACATCCAGAAAGGTGTGGCCGAAGGAACCGGAAACACCGTCATGTATGTCGGTGCGAGTACAGGCCGCGACGGCATACACGGGGCAACGTTTGCCTCTGAAGAACTGGGCGAAGATTCGGAAGACAAACGCCCTTCCGTCCAGGTCGGCGATCCGTTTATGGAAAAACTGTTGATGGAAGCCTGCCAGGATCTCGTGCAGCTCGAATCCCTCGTCGGCATCCAGGACATGGGTGCGGCCGGTCTTGCCTCCTCTTCTTCGGAAATGGCAAGCAAAGCAGGATTTGGCATTGAAATGGATCTCGACAAAGTACCGCAGCGTGAAAGCGGCATGACACCGTACGAAATGATGCTCTCCGAGTCCCAGGAACGGATGCTTCTTGTCGTCAAGCAGGGCCGCGAACAGGAGGTCCGTGACATCTGTGATCACTGGGGGCTGTACGCAGCCGAAGTGGGTCATGTCATCGAAGAACAGAACCTCCGTCTTCTTTTTGAAGGGGAGGTCGCGGCGGACATTCCAGCCGATGCACTTGCCGAAGAGGCTCCTGTGTATCACCCGGAATCCACAGAACACCGGGTTTTCACGGAAAACCAGAAGCTTCCGGCATCGAGTCTGCCAATCTCAGATAGGAAACAGACACTGCTTGATCTCCTGCGTCAGCCGACGATTGCAAGCAAAGAGTGGGTATATGATCAGTATGATTACATGGTGCAGACGAATACGGCCGTTCAACCGGGGTCGGATGCTGCTGTTCTGCGGGTGCGCGGGACGAATAAGGCCCTTGCGATGACAACGGACTGTAATTCGCGCTATATCTATCTTGATCCGGAGACCGGCGGAAAAATTGCCGTAGCTGAAGCGGCGCGCAACATCGTCTGCTCCGGCGGCACACCGCTTGGATTGACGGACTGCCTGAACTACGGCAGCCCGGAAAAACCGGAAATTTACTGGCAGCTGGAGAAATCGACGGACGGCATGAGTGAAGCCTGTTCCGTTCTTGATACACCGGTTATCGGCGGCAATGTCTCTTTGTATAATGAAACGCAGCACGGCGCAGTATACCCGACACCGGTCGTCGGTATGGTTGGTCTCATAGAAGATTTGAATGATATCACGACCCAGTCCTTCAAACAGGCAGGAGACGTTATCTATGTCATCGGGGAAGCAGCACCGGAATTCGGCGGCAGCGAAGTTCAGAAGATGGTGGAAGGCGGTATTTCCGGAAGAGTGCCGGAGCTTGATCTCAATCTCGAGAAAGAAAGGCAGCAGAGTCTGCTCGAAGCCATCCGGAGCGGTTTTGTACATTCCGCCCATGACCTCGCCGAAGGGGGCCTTGCCGCCGCAATGGCCGAAAGTGTCATCGACAGCGCCGGTCTTGGCGCTGATGTAACGCTTGAGGGCGATACAACAGCGGCATTATTCGCTGAAACCCAGTCCCGCTTTCTAGTATCCGTGTCTCCCGAACACACCGAAGCCTTTGAACGCACAGCTGCTGATGCCGTACGCATCGGCACGGTAACCAATGAACCGACACTTGAAGTCCATCAGTCAACAGGTGAAAAGGTACTGCAGGCGGATGTAGAAGAAATGGAAAACGCCTGGAAAGGAGCCATTCCATGCTTGGTGAAATCAAAGGATTAAATGAAGAATGCGGCGTCTTTGCATTGTGGGGGCATAAAGAAGCGGCCCAGCTTTCCTATTACGGGCTCCACAGTATGCAGCACCGCGGGCAGGAAGGCGCAGGCATCGTGGTCAGTGATGAAGAGCATCTGCACATTCACAAAGGACTCGGGCTCGTAAATGATGCGTTCAAAGAAGGCGATCTTGAAACACTCCAGGGGCATGCTTCCCTCGGCCACGTCCGCTACGCAACAGCAGGCGGCGGCGGTCTCGACAACTGCCAGCCTCTTATGTTCCGCTCTCAGACTGACAGCCTGGCTATCGCCCATAACGGCAACCTGGTGAATGCACACAATCTGAAACTTGAACTCGAGGACCAAGGCAGTATTTTTCAGTCGACTTCCGACACAGAAGTGATCGCGCACCTTATTAAACGAAGCGTGTACCCGCGGATGGAAGATAAATTAAGTGACGCCCTGTCCATGGTGGAAGGAGCCTATGCCCTCGCCATCATGACCGAAGATAAGCTCCTGGTTGCCCAGGATCCGCATGGCCTCCGGCCGCTCAGCATCGGAAAACTGGGCGGGGCTTATGTGGTGGCATCCGAGACTTGTGCGTTTGATGTCATCGGAGCGGAGTATGAACGTGAAGTGCAGCCCGGTGAAATCATTACATTCGATCAAGACGGTATGCGTTCGGAACTATACGCCAAACCGGCCGAACGGCGGATGTGCAGCATGGAATATGTGTACTTTTCGCGTCCCGATTCCAATATTGACCAGATTAACGTCCACACCGCGCGCAAAAACCTCGGCAAAAAACTGGCCGCCGAAGCGCCGGTTGAAGCGGACATTGTCACCGGCGTACCGGACTCTTCCATTTCAGCTGCCATTGGGTACGCCGAAGAAACCGGGATTCCCTATGAAATGGGGATGATTAAAAATCGCTATGTCGGCCGGACGTTTATTCAGCCGTCGCAGGAGCTGCGTGAACAGGGCGTGAAGATGAAGCTGTCGCCGGTACGCGGCGTCGTTGAAGGAAAACGGGTCGTTATGGTGGATGATTCCATTGTACGCGGCACAACCAGCCGCCGTATTGTTACGATGCTGAAAGAAGCCGGGGCGGCGGAAGTGCACGTCCGCATCAGCTCTCCGCCGATCACCCACCCCTGTTTTTACGGCATTGATACGTCCACCAAGTCAGAACTTATTGCCGCCACGCACTCGCTTGAGGAGATGCGGGAGGAAATGGGAGCCGACTCGCTTTCGTTCATCAGCATCGACGGGATGCTGGGCGGCATCGGAAGACAGGACAATGATTCCAACTGCGGGCAGTGTCTCGCCTGCTTCACCGGGAATTATCCGACTGATATTTATGAAGATACGCTTCATCCCCATGACAAAGTCATCAATGGATAACGAGAAAGGAGGCAGCCGCCATGTCGGACGCCTATAAAAAGGCCGGGGTCGATGTTGAGGCCGGCTACGAAGCGGTAGAGCGGATGAAACAGCATACCGCGCGGACGATGCGTCCGGAAGTGATGGGAGGTCTGGGCGGATTCGGCGCCATGTTTGACATATCCGCGCTTCCTTACGAATCCCCCGTCCTCGTGTCGGGAACAGACGGAGTCGGCACGAAACTGATGCTTGCCTTCATGATGGACAAGCATGACACGATCGGACAGGACGCGGTTGCGATGTGTGTCAATGACATCGCCGTTCAGGGAGCGGATCCGCTTTACTTTCTGGATTACCTGGCCTGCGGCAAAGCCGTTCCTGAAAAAGTCGAAGCCATCGTCAAAGGAATCGCCGATGGATGTGAACAGGCCGGCTGCGCGCTGATCGGCGGGGAAACCGCCGAAATGCCGGGCATGTATGACATGCACGAATACGACCTGGCCGGTTTTACAGTCGGGGCGGCGGACAAATCATCGCTTATTACCGGGGAAACCATCACCCCCGGAGATGTTGTGATCGGTCTTCGGTCCTCCGGGATTCACAGCAACGGCTTGTCACTTGTCCGCAATGTTCTGCTTGATGAAGCAGGGCTGAATCTGAAGGAAACGTATGCGCCGTTTGAGCGGCCGCTCGGCGAAGAGCTGCTGGAGCCGACGCGTATTTATGTAAAAGCTGTACAGGAACTGCGCCGCCGCGTGCAGGTAAAAGGCATGGCCCATGTGACCGGAGGCGGATTTTACGAAAACATTCCGAGGATGCTGCCGGCAGGAACCGGGGCCGCCATCGATTCGTCTTCCTGGGATGCGCCGGCTCTGTTTTCGTTTCTTCAAAAGCATGGCAGTCTGAGCGATGAAGACATGTTCGGCACGTTTAATATGGGTATCGGTCTGGCTGTAGTAGTAGATGCCGGCGAAGAGAAGGAAGCCCTGTCTTCCCTTGAAGCAATCGGAGAAACGGCGTATCGTATCGGACGAGTGACATCCGGCGGAGGACTGCAGTTCGTAAAGGAGGACGCCTGAATGAAACTGGCTGTTTTTGCATCGGGCAGCGGGTCCAACTTCCAGGCTGTAGCCGACGCCGCGTCAGAAAACAGGCTGGAAGCTGACATTGCCCTGCTCGTTTGTGATAAGCCGGATGCTCATGTGGTGCAGCGGGCGGAGGCGATGGATATCCCGGTTTTTTCGTTTCGTCCGAAGCAATATGAAAACAAGGCGGCATTTGAGCAGGAAATTGTAGAACAACTGCAGAAGAAGGAAGTTGACCTGATCGTTTTGGCCGGTTATATGCGCCTTGTCGGAGATACACTGCTGACAGCGTTTCGGGAACGTATGATAAACATTCATCCCTCCCTGCTCCCGGCTTTTCCAGGATTGAATGCTGTGGAGCAGGCGTGGGAAGCCGGTGTGAAAGTGACCGGCGTTACGGTTCATGAAGTTGATGAAGGAATGGATACCGGTACGATACTTGCCCAGGAAGCGGTAGCAGTGAAACCAACCGATTCTCCCGCTTCCCTTTCCAAGGCGGTACAGGCAGTGGAACACCGGTTGTATCCGGATACGATTCAGTTTTTACTCAAAGAGCGATTTACGCAGGGAGGAGCGATGCACAAATGAGCATCAAGCGAGCACTGATCAGCGTTTCCAATAAAGAGGGTATTCTACCTTTTGCCAAGCAGCTCGAAGCTGCCGGCGTGGAAATCATTTCTACAGGCGGGACGAGCCGCGTGCTGAAGGAGGGAGGCGTCGACGTAATCGGCATCTCTGATGTCACCGGGTTTCCGGAAATCCTCGACGGGCGCGTGAAGACGCTGCATCCGTATATTCACAGTGGTCTTCTGGCGATGAGGGACAATGAGGAACATCAAAAGCAGCTCGAGGAGCATCAGATCACCCCGATTGACCTTGTTGTCGTCAATCTCTATCCATTTAAAGAGACGATCGAAAAGCCGGACACGTCATTTGAAAAAGCGATTGAAAACATTGACATCGGAGGTCCGGGGATGCTGCGTGCAGCTGCCAAAAACCATAAACATGTCACGGTCGTCACCGATCCGGCGGACTACGACTCGATTTTGGATAATATCAAAGAAAACGGGGATACCGCAGAGGAGACAAAAGCCGGTCTGGCAGCGAAAGTATTCCGTCATACTGCTTCCTACGACACGCTTGTTGCCAATTACTTAACCGAGCACACCGGAGAACAGTATCCGGAAACATTCACCGTCACTTACGAGAAAAAACAGGATCTTCGTTACGGAGAAAATCCACATCAGCAGGCTGCTTTCTACCGGGAGCCGATCGGTCCGATGAGCTCTGTTGCAAATGCTATCCAGCTGCACGGCAAGGAGCTGTCCTATAATAACATCAATGATGCCGAAGCCGCTCTTGATATCATCAAGGAATTCAGCCAGCCCGCGGCTGTTGCCGTGAAACATATGAATCCATGTGGTGTTGGCATTGGTGAGTCCATCACCGAAGCGTACGAAAAAGCGTACGACTCCGATCCCGTCTCCATCTTCGGCGGCATTACCGCATTCAACCGCGAAGTGGATGAGGAGACAGCACAGCATCTCAAAGAGATTTTTCTTGAGATCATTATCGCTCCGTCGTTCAGCCAGGAAGCGCTTGATGTTCTGACGCAGAAGAAAAACATCCGCCTGCTGAAAATCGCGATGGAAGAAGAAACACCGCGCGAACGCTCGCAGATTACGTCTATTCACGGCGGCGCTCTGATTCAGGACGAAGACCGCAAAGGATTTCTCGATGCTGATATCAAAGTTGTGACCGACCGTGATCCGACAGAGAACGAATGGCAGGATCTGAAACTGGCTTGGAAAGTCGTCAAACACGTGAAGTCCAATGCGATTCTGCTTGCTAAAGACCAGCAGACCGTAGGCGTGGGCGCCGGGCAGATGAACCGGGTCGGCTCCGCCGAAATTGCCGCCGCGCAGGCAGGAGAGAAAGCCGAGGGCAGCGCCATGGGCTCCGACGCCTTCTTCCCGATGAAAGACACGGTTGAAACCGCAGGGGAAGCCGGTGTGAGTGCCATTATCCAGCCGGGCGGTTCCATCCGGGACGAAGAATCGATTGAAAAAGCCAACGAACTTGGCATTGCCATGGTCTTTACCGGCATGCGTCATTTTAAACACTAAAGCAACACGATGAAGGAGGAGTCGCACTCATGAACGTGCTGATTGTCGGCGGCGGCGGGCGTGAACATGCGCTGGCCCGCACGTTTGCAGAAAGCCCGGAGGTGGATACCGTGTACGCGGCACCGGGAAATGCGGGCATGAAACAGACGGCTGTATGTATAGATGTAAACGAAGAGGATGCCGGCAGTCTCACGGCGTTCGCCGCAGAACACGATATCGGTCTGACGGTGGTGGGGCCGGAAGCCCCTCTTCTTAAGGGGGTCGTCAATGCGTTTCAGGAAGCCGGACTTACTGTGTTCGGACCGACAAAGGAAGCGGCGGCCATTGAAGGCAGCAAGTCGTTTGCGAAAGCATTTATGGAGCGCCACTGCATTCCGACCGGCACGTACAAGGTGACGTCGGATTATGACGAGGCGATTCGGCATGTGGACAACGAAGGTGTTCCGATTGTCATTAAAGCCGACGGTCTTGCTGCCGGCAAAGGAGTAACTGTTGCCTTCACAAAAGAAGAGGCAGACGCGGCGCTCCGCGACATACTGCTCGATGATAAATTCGGGGAAGCCGGGGCAAGTGTTGTGCTTGAGGAATACCTCGAGGGCGAAGAACTTTCGCTGATGGCGTTCGTTCACGGCACAACCGTTGTGCCGATGGTCGGAGCGCAGGATCATAAACGCGCCTTTGACGGCGATCAGGGACCGAACACAGGCGGTATGGGCGCTTACAGCCCGGTTCCGCAGTTCGATGATTCAGACGTCGAGCGTGCGGTTCGTGATGTTTTGCAGCCGGCAGCGGACGGGCTCGCCGAGGAAGGACGCCCTTTCACCGGCATTTTGTACGCGGGACTGATGATGACCATGGACGGACCAAAAGTGGTGGAATTCAACGCTCGTTTCGGTGACCCGGAGGCCCAGGTCGTGCTGCCGCGTCTTGATTCGGACCTGGCATCGGTTATGACGGAGCTTATGGACGGCGGACGTCCATCCCTGACCTGGTCCAGCGATGCGGTTCTCGGCGTAGTCGCCGCTTCCAAAGGGTATCCCGGTTCGTATGACAAGGGAGTTCCGATTACAGATGTTCCGGACGCCGATCTGCTCTTTTTTGCCGGAGCCGGAGAAGAAAACGGCACGTATGTCACAGCCGGCGGCAGAGTCCTGCTGCTTGCTGAAAAAGCAGCCACGCTCCAAGAAGCTCAAACCGCTGTTTATGGGAAACTGAAAGGCTTGGATACGACCAACCTCTTCTACCGCACCGATATCGGGCGTAATGTTATCAAAGACTAACGGAGCATTATCCTGAAATCAAGAAAAAACGGAGACAGGGATAACATCCCGCTCCGTTTTTTCTATTGGTTTAAATGATTGATGCCGGTTTCGCCCGTTTTCGACAATAATTCGCTCGATTTCTTCGTAATTCCGCCCGCTATCGCCAACACTCCGCCCGCTTTCCTCTTGATTCCGCTCAAAAACGCAAATATTTTTGTTAGATTATTTACGAAAACTGCATGAAATGCAGTTTTTAACTGTTAAAATCGTAACATCAGCTTGACTTATGATTCATGCATGTTATGATGTTCCGGTGTGTTTTCCGCATTCTGACGGCTTCCGGTCATCATGTGATACAACTTAATCGTCGGGCAGAACTGCGTGATGCCTTCAGCGACTTTCATGGCTCCGATCACAATCCACAGCAAATGATCCTCCGGGTCGCGGCGTATCCGCGAAGAACGGGCATTGACCCAGAAAAGAAGAACCAGACCAATTACAATGCGGCAGAATGCCTGAGTCATACCGATATTAGGACGCATACCGAATTCTCCTTTCTTTACGGAAAGTTAAAATTCTTGTCACTTTCCTTTTATAGAGTAACGAGCTAAAACATGGTAGAATGAAAATATCCATCATCAGATGGATGATAAAATCTGGATAGATGAATACGATAACCAAAACTCGACAGACAGAAAGCAGGTGAAATGGTTGGCTGCACAGCAATTATTTCCTTGGGATAAAGAAACGCTCCGGCGCCACCTCTCCGTGCTGCGCGGCGAAAAGGCACCGAGCAAGGTGCTGCAGAACGCAACGTACTTAAGCAGCGCACGTAAAGCCTGGCTCGAAGGACACATCTGGATTTATGAAGACCGGATTGTATATGCGGGAAAGGACTGGCCCGCCGTAACAACAGAAACCGAAATTGTAGATTGCAGCGGAAAATATGTCGTTCCCGGCTATATTGAACCGCATGCCCATCCGTTTCAGTTATATAATCCCCATACGATGGCTGAATATGCATCCCTGCGTGGAACGACCACCCTGGTAAATGACAACATGTTTTTCTTTTTAAATATAGAGAAAGAGAAAGCGCTTACACTTATAGAGGACCTTAACCAACTGCCAACGTCCATGTTCTGGTGGGCGCGCTATGATGCGCAGACGGAACTCGAAGAAGAGGACTCAATTTTTTCTCCTTCGCAGATGAAGGCGTGGCTCGAGCATCCACTCGTTCTTCAGGGCGGAGAACTCACAGCCTGGCCGAAAGTGATGACCGGTGATGATACAGTCCTTCACTGGATGCAGTACACGAAAGAGCTGAACAAACCGATTGAAGGCCATCTGCCAGGCGCATCCGCCCGTACGATTAATCAAATGGCACTGCTAGGCGTGAGCGGCGACCACGAAGCCATGACCGGTGAAGAAGCACTGCGGCGTCTGGATGCCGGAATGACGACATCGCTCCGTTATTCTTCCATCCGGCCGGATCTTCCGGTGATTCTTGAAGAACTGCTGGAAGCCGGCATCACCGACTTCAGTCGTTTTACATTCAACACCGACGGTTCCACACCGTCCTTTTACAAACAGGGCGTCATTGATAAAACGATCTCGATTGCACTGGAGAAAGGGGTGCCGGAGATTGAAGCTTACGAGATGGGAAGCTACAACAATGCACGCCATTTCGGAATTGACGACGAAATCGGTATGATCGCACCCGGGCGCATTGCGCATCTAAACATTCTGGAAAGCCCGCAGAATCCCGTTCCGGAAGCCGTTCTGGCAAAAGGACGCTGGATTCTGAAAGAAGGGGAAAATTATTACCCGCCGCGCGATTTCAAATGGTCCTCCTACGGGGTACATCCATTCATGATCGACTGGCACCTGAATGAGGAAGACCTTCATTTTTCCATGCCTATGGGGATTGAACTCGTGAATTCAGTTATTCTGAAGCCTTATCAGATGACGATTGATGTAACGACCGATGAGCTGAATGAAGATCATGATCAGTGCTTTTTTGTCATGCTTGACCGTTTCGGTAAATGGCGCATTAACACGGTGATTAAAGGGTTCGGCAGCAGTATCGGCGGATTTGCTACGACTTTTTCCAATACTGGTGATATTGTACTGATTGGTAAAAAGAAAAAGGATATGGTGAAGGCGTTCAATGAACTGAAAAACCATGACGGAGGTATGTTCCTCGTAGAAGATGAACAGGTCATTGAAAGCATTCCGCTGAAACTGTTCGGCGCCATGTCTCTCGAACCTATGGGCAATGTTATCGAACAGCACGAAAGAATGGACCAGGCGCTGAAAGAGCGCGGTTATCCTCACGAGGATCCGGTCTACAGCATGCTCTTTTTCTCGTCGACGCATCTGCCGTATATCCGTATTACCCAGAAGGGAATCTTTGATGTGCACAAAAAAACGGTACTCTTTCCTTCGATTATGCGCTGAGATACGTTAAACTAATGAGAAAAAGCATGAGAAGAAGGATGGAAATAACATGAAAAAAATCATTTGGAGCGGATTGGCTGCGGTTGTTCTTATGGCGGGAGGGTGCACATCCGAGGAAAGTTCAACAGCTCCTGCTGAGACCGAAGCATCTAATGAAGAAAAAGAAGCGGCAGAACAGGAAGCAACCCCGGAGGAAGAGGATAAACAGGAGGATCCTGTGAAGGAACCGGAGCAGGAAGAGCCTTCATATGCAGCGGTGGAACCGTTGACCGGTGAGGGAACAAATGAAGCTTCACAGGCGCGGCCTCTTGCTGTCATGATTAATAATCACCCCGACGCACGTCCCCAGACCGGGCTGTCTGAAGCTGATATCGTCTATGAAGTATTGACCGAAGGCGAACTCACGAGGTTTCTCGCTATTTATCAAAGCGGACACCCGGAGAGACTCGGGCCGGTTCGCAGTGCGCGGGGGTATTTTATCGATCTTGCTGAAGGCTATGATGCAATGTATGTGGCCCACGGCTGGAGTCCGGAAGCAAAAAGGATGCTGCAGGGGGGTGCTGTTCCTTATCTGAATGGTCTCTTTTACGATGGAACGTTATTTCAGAGGTCGGCAGAAAGGCGGGCCCCCCATAATTCCTACATATATTACGAGGACGCCCTTAGTGGACTGGAAAGCAAAGGGTACGAGCTGCAAAAAGATATCCCTGCCAATTTTTACAGGGAGGAAGGCTTTTCTGCTGTTTCAGCTGATTCGGCCGAAGACGTTTCTGTTTGGTACAGTGATAAATATGTTGTACAATTTTCATATAACGAAGAGGACGGAACGTATGAGCGTTCCAGTGACAATACCGCGTTTACAGGGGAAAAAGCGGCGGAACAGGTAGATGCCTCCAATGTCTTCATTGTCGAAGCCCCCCACCGGGTCGTTGATGAAGCCGGACGCCGGCAGATTAATCTTGAAGACGGCGGTTCCGGTCTGCTGTTGCAGCACGGCGAAGCACTGGAGGTGCAATGGAGAAACGAGGGGGGACGGCTGCTTCCGTATAAGAACGGCGAAAAGGTTCCGTTTCAACCCGGAAAAACGTGGATTAATGTGATACCGGCCTCTGCGGGTCTGGAAGAAAGCGTAAAAGATATCGAATCGTAGCGGTTTGTACCAGAGTCCGTCCAAGTATTCGCAGAAAACGAGGTGTAATCCCATTGCAGATTGATAAATTACGAGGAAATGAACTGGATCAGCTGTTCCGGGCCATTTTGTCTCTGCAGAGTGTAGAAGAATGCTATGAATTTTTTGATGACCTGTGCACCATCAACGAAATCCAGTCGCTCGCCCAGCGGCTGGAAGTGGCGCGGATGCTGCAGCACGGTCATACGTACCACAAGATCGAAACAGAGACAGGAGCAAGCACAGCAACTATCTCCAGAGTGAAACGCTGCCTTAATTTTGGCAATGACAGCTACCAGCTGACTCTGGACCGGGTGCGCGAACAGGAAAAACAGGAAAAGGAACAATAAAATGAACTGTCTTTCAAGGTGGATACGGCATCTTGAAGACAGTTTTTTTATGAAAAAAGATCGATAACGGAAAAAAACGGGAAAAGGATGGGGGAAGGAGGAGAATAAAATGAAGGATTTTATGACGAACAGTGTACAGTCTTTTGCAAATGAGTTCGGACTGGACTGGTGCAGAAAGCATTTGCAGCAGGCCCTCGAATCATTATACGGAGAAGGACGGGCAGATATCCTCCTGTTGATGACAATGCTTGATAACGGTACTGTCGATGAGATGAAAACGATAAACCTGAGAGACAGCGGCTGGATGGCGGACTGGACGTCAGAAAAGCTCAGAACATCTGAAGAATCGGAGGAACTGACGGTGTGGGCGCTGCACACATGGATGACAGCCGTACGCGGGGAATCCGTTTTTAATGAACCTGTTTCTCCCATTGCCCCGCCGGTCATAGAAAATCCTGGTGCAGGACAGGATCATTCAGAAAGGTCTGAAGTAAATGACAGCCCGGCGGCAGAGAGCGGCGAACTGGAGAGAACAGACGAGGTGTCTCTTATGGAGCAGCCGGAACAAGGCGGACAGTCTATCACGGCAACAGAGGACCAGGCGGCAGAAAAACCGCGAAAACGACGTCGTCTGCTGTTTCCAGGCATTGGAATCTCTTTGACCGCCGCCCTGCTTGTCATTATTTTTCTGCTGCCGGGGACTCCGTTTTCCGAATCGTCCATCGAAAGCGGTATGGTTCAGGGAAGTCTGACGGATGCAGACTGGATGGAATGGTTGTCTCATGTAGAGAATGGCACCTATGGAAATGATCTTGTCCTGCCCGAATGTGACATCGTGGAAAAAGGAAAGCTGCTTGATACCGAACAACAGAACAAAGAACTGAACCTTGGAGAAGGCTGCTCCCGGTATACCGATTCCGGTATGGTATATGCAGCGGGGCGCAGTACAGACGAGTGGAACCCGGCACTTGAAGAAATCGAACAAAACATAGGAAGTCCTGATCTTTTAAACGTAGACGCCAATGCAGAAGAAATCCGCGCACTTTATCAACGTTCTCCGCACGATATTTTTCTCATCTTTTCAAATATTGATGAACAGGATGCTTTATCGTATATAGAAGTGGGGGACATTCAGATTTCTGAGGATGAGCCGGCGGCACTGCTGGATTATCCAAGGTAGAAAAGTACAGAACAGGGACGATGTATGTGTAAAATAGTTCTCGGTAGTTGCGAGAGCTGATCGGTGGCAAAAAAAGAGAAGGTCCTCTATCATCAATGTATGCCTAGCGAGCAAA
>NZ_FOTY01000045.1 GCF_900114715.1 Salibacterium qingdaonense | reverse complement strand
CCAATTCGATATTGATGGATGGTATGAAAAGCTGGGAGACGGCACCTTGGCAGAAGCCATTCTAGACCGTATTGTCCATGATTCGTATGACATTTTTCTTGATGGAAAAGTATCCATGCGGGAACGTTTTGGCGTTCAACAAGAAAAGGAACAGGAAGAGAGCAACGCTCTCTTGTAGAAACAATAATGAAAAACGGGTGAAACCACAAAAATACTGGTTTCACCCGTTTTTTGAAAGTGGTAAAAAGCACCGCATAAAGTGGTACATTTATCCGCAAAAGGTGGTAAAAAAGATGGCATAAGTGGTAAAAGTCGTCCGCCGTACTCATTATTTTCTAATCTATATAAAATTACTTTCAACAATTTTTTGTATGCTAAATTTCCATCTTGATCTGAGGAAGCCGATAATTTAAGCATAGAAATTACTAAAATTGAATATGTTGTATAGCTTGCCAATCCTCGTTGAAAATAAGTAAAGAAGTTTTCTCCTGACTCCCAAAAAATAAAATTCCCATTTTCAATAAAACTTATAAAACTTATACCAATATATATCGCCATGTAAATCTCCATAACATAAACAATATATTGAATGATTTTTTTAGAAGCATAATTTCCCCTTAATGTTTTTATGACGTTTGTAAGCAGTACATATAGTATTAAAAGAGCTAATGGAAATGATAAAACCATGAAATAAGTTACCATATTTTCAACCTCTCAATATGTCGGAATATACAATCATTGAAATAACAACAAAGATGTTAATCATTCTATGCTAACTGCATGTGTTTTTCGATATGTATACCGGAAATTTTTCCATCTAGGGGGAATATACTTTCAAAATAATACATTATATTCATTCATTAAATCGAATAAAATAGTTGTATAAATGATACACAATCACATTAAGTATCATTTTAAATCCTTTCATATCAGTGTTTGATAGCACAAACGTACCTTTTGCATCGTATGCACTCTGGAAACACTGTCATATCAAGGTCAGCTTATATAGATATACCCAATCAAACTTGCATAAAATCATGTATATTATCCAGTAGTAACCTAAGATGGTTGCTGCTTATTTTACGTTTTGAACAGGAACAAATGTTTTATAATTGTTAAGTATATTGACTTTACAATAATGTGGTGATAGAAGGTATAAGAATACTGAATAGCTATTAAAATAACAGGTGTGTTAATTTCAATGTTACAATCTCATCACACATTTCCGTCATTCCTTACATTTCACCACAAATAAGAATGGTTATTATTTATTTATAAACCCTATTGGCTATACGCATTTTCACTACCTCAACTATCCACTATCATTTTCTCTGTTACTCTCTCTTTCTAGTCTATTCATCTCTTGCTGCTTATCCTTCACATATGGATTATTTTCAAGAATAGTCTCTGTACTTATCTTACCCATGTCATACAAACTCTGCATATTCTCGATAATTTCACTATGATTTCTAGGCTTCATAGTCTGGAATACCACATCCAATGTATCAAAGTCATCATCATTAAACGTAATACCCTGTAAGGCAAGTATATTCCTTATCTTTTGCCAGCGATCAAAGAACCCAGAACGCAGATACCTTTCATTAATTCCGGCTTTAATCTCACTTAGTGAATACATCATAGAAATACTAACTTCTGATAGATTAGATACATCAAGTTTCCCCATCAGAATAGCAGGTGTATGGCTTATATCCAGTAGACTATTCATCAGTTGTTTATAATCGGCTTCAAAGCCTTGTGTATCAAAGTTGTTGCTTGCAAAGAAGAAGTCTCCTCCATCATCAAGAGTAATACCACCACCAACCACATCTGAAGGTAGTCCTTCTCCTTTTAAGCGTTGACCTACACTAACAGGTATGCCAGCTAAATACTTGTAATAAGCATCCGTTGTTTTACTTATTATATCTTCCATATCATCAATAATGTTTATGTAATCTTCAAGGTCACTTCTAGGTTCATCCATATCATTTCTGTACACCACTGGAAGCCCTGACACATTGACATATTCCCCTGTTTTATGTAACTGTCCACCTTTATTATTGAACGTTTCAACCACATCAGGATAATAAACAGTATAATAGTCAATAGCATCATGGCAGTAAGCATATATAAAAGCCTGCAACTCATTTTCTCTGTTCATCACCGGATAGCTGTATTCAGGGTTTAATACTTTGCTTTTAATCTTACTGCCATCTTGATATATGTACTCATAGGCTTCACCATGTTTTATCAATGATTCCAGTATATCAAAGTCAACCTGATTAAACCTTCCTTGCTTGTATACTTTTTCAAACTCTTGAACCACATTTTCATTTCCTGAAAGAAATACACCATTTTTCAAAAGATAAGAAGTATGAAAATTCAGTATTGTCTTAGCATACTGCAATACAATCTTTCTTGGCTCAAACTCTTTACCGTTAAATTTCTCATTAGATCGGTATTTGATCTTGTGATTACCTTTTAGGTATTCTTCCATTTCTTCTATATTCTGTACTCTCATAGCATTTTCAGGCTCTCTTATGTAATCGACAAACCAATCTGATTTATAGTCATACTTCTCCAATATATCGTTCATACTATCACTCCTTTAAACATACCATTTCCCTTGTTTTTTCGCTTGTACAGCTAAAGCAGCACTAATTACAAGATCATCATGATTATCTCCTGCATTACCCATCTTGCCCCGGCTGTCACTTTCCACAAATATCTGCATTTGTTCTAATGTTTCTTTATTATGTAAAAGTATATGATTTAACTCGAAGGATTCCTTAAAGTCCTGAATCATAATTGCTTTATTCTGCTGTGTAGTCTGCCAGCCTAGCTGCAATTTCTTCTTTCCTTTTTGATCAAATATCTTCTGTTTAAGCATATTTGCGTAACCTTTATCCTGCCGTAGCCTTTCTATCAGCGGCAATCCTACATGATTCCGTTCGACAGCAAGGAAAGCATATCCATACCACTTACCCAAAGCATCAACAATATCAGCAAATTCATACACAGGCACTTTGTTACTCATAAACGTTGCCACTTCCTCATTTTCTTCATTAATTATAGTTATGGTACTAAAATCCGAACCTGAGCCTGTTGCAGTATCAACCCCGGCATAATGTTTCATGGACTTTTGTGGAAAATCATAAATAAAAAGCGACTTCCTTAAATACTTTTGCAGCACCTTCGGAATATCACTTTGCTTTACTTCTTTCATCGTTTTCGGTTCTTTGATATAGTCCATTCTCTGTAATATGTGCGACTGTGAGAACACTCCCACGTGAGAAGAAACAAATGATTGCATGTAGTGTGCTGGATACTCCTGAGCAAACTCATCTTCTGTCATATCCATTAGTAAATAACGCCGAAACATCAAAAACCTTAAATTAGCCCCCAACTCTTGAAGTTGTTTTTCATCTTCTTCTAAATCTTTTTTCCGCAAGCGATCACCGTAGTAAGATAAGTGCCATCTTTCAGCTTCATCTAAAATACTTTTAAATTGCTTACTTAAACCACTGCTAAAAAAGGGATAAAAGAATGCTTGATACTTACTGTTTCCTTTCCATGCTGTCTTAAATAGTCTGTAATAAAAGTTCCCTATGCCGTTGGAGGTAGATTCAATTACCACCTTGCTGCTTTCGTTTTTGGCAAGGGATTGCTCGCAGGACAATAATACCTTTTCCTGATTGCTATAGAACGCAAATTCTGAAAGCAAAATGTATTGGAAGGTGCTTCCACGTCCTACATCTTTATTCCCTGCCACCTGACAAGTGATTCTACTTCCGTTTGAAAGCAACAACTCATTTCGGTTTTCCCTGTGAACGCTCGCAAAATAATTCTTGTACTTATTCTTTGGGAGCATTCTGTTCATGCTCTTCACCTTTTCAAACAATGCACTGGAAGAATCATTTTTGTAACTCAATATCAAATAGTTTGAGTTAGGGTTAGTATGTGCCTGAAATAAACAATAAGCTAAACTAAGAGTTGAAAAACCAATTTGGCGACTTTTGCTTATGATATTAAACTTCCCCATTTTAGTTAGAAACTCGTCCTGCTGCTCATTCAGCTTAAACTTAATCAAGTCGTTTTTATTGTCTGCAATATGTACAAAATTCTCTATCCACAATTTACGATTATGTTTTATCTTCTCCAATTTATTTTCAGTAGTCATTCCCATACACTTTTTCACCTCTCTCATTTCAAATTTTCTCTATAGTACCCCGGTTAATTAAAACTAATTTTGTTGTATGCTTTCTCAGCTACACTTTAAATAGTTAAGCCGTCATCTTCATTTTTATCTTTACTATCCTTCGGCTGCCGAAACAAATCCTCTGCAACTTGAGCCGATTGATCAATCTCTTTCTTTATTTTAAGCAGCGTATCAATCGCCTTACTGTCTCCTTCTTTTGCTTTGTCAGAAACTGTTTTATATACCTTTTCAATGTCATGAATCACTTTCATTTTCATCAGAATAGAAAGCAGTGCCTGATACTCATTGGAATTTTCCCATTTGATATAAGGATTCATTGTTTTAGCTTCAACCGATTTTAAAAACTGCTGTTCTGTCTTTTTCTGTCGTGTTTTGTCAAATTCTAAGTCATGCTTCCATAGAAAATACATTCTTTTTTTCAACGGAACATGCTGTAAAGCATCATATATGTTCATTTTCATCATCTCCTATTATCGTTGTTATTAATGTAGTAAATATATTTACGATAGTTCTCATCTTTTAGCCTAGATACTCCCTTTTCATGCTGTGATAGTGCAGAAACACTAACACCAATCGCTTTCCCAATTTCTGAGAGTGTTATATTTCTTTCTTTCCTTTCAATCATGTGTGTATGACGTTCTTTCATTTTCATCCTCCTTCCACTTCAAATTTTCATTTTCATTTCAAAAAAAAGCACCGGGATTAGTACCCCCGATGCTTGTTAAACAATTTAAAAGATATATTGCAAAATTTAAGTCATTATGAGTTGCCAATGGTTTTATACGCTTGTTTATGGATTTATCGGTAAAAAATCAAAAATACCGCATGATTTCTAGGAGCAACGTTCTGTTTACACTCTCTGAGAATACAAAATCATGGAAGTTTCTTCTCAGAAGAGTTTATTCATCACTCGATTTCAGACACCCCCTAAAAGTGGTAATGTGAGGATTAATTAAGCGGAGGTGTCAACGTGAAGGGCGGCAATTGCATCTTTTGACTTCAGTTTTAGTGTACCCTCAGCGATTACATGTCCTTTTCTGTTATCCCCATTTTTTGCTAGTTGCTCAAAACGTGGAGCACGAAGGTAAGGAACACTCATCATTTGAGGATCAAATACAAAGATTTTCTCCGGGTTCACATGGCGACTTAAATGAATGTCTACCATTCCATAGTTGGTCTGCACTCGATTGACCACTAGCCCAAATTCATTTTCTTTTGCCTGATAGTAATACTGATCACTATAAAAACTATCCAGTTGCTCTTTAAGATCAGCGTTTACAAAAGCAACATAGTTACCGGAATTTCCAGCATCCCATAGTTTTTTAATCGTATTCTTGAAGTTATCCTTATTCATAGCACCTGTTACTGTCATATCGGTTTCAACCCATTCTTCCAAACCTCTCAGCTTACGGATACCATCGGTAGAACCATCGTCATATGTACTATTAAATAATTGATTTTCCATGTTAATTTTCAACTCAGTAAGACGGTCATTAATTTCTTCACTAAAGATGTTTGAAATACCAGTCACATCAGTGGATTCAAGTGTTCCACTTACAGATGCTGCTTTCTTAAATATACTGCAAACATTGGACATTTGCGGTCTGCTTGATTGCTGGAATGTTGTTGTCTCTGCACCTTCCTCCTGAAAAATATCAGAAGTGCTGTCAAGTTTCTTTTCACGCCAATCGACTGTAGGAGCATGAGCACTCTCAGCAGCCAGCATTGTTGTGAGTGGTGTTTGAGTTGGAGCAACCAGCGCAATCTCCCGGCTCAAATCCAAAATTTCATTATCATTCATGTCTGTTGTTTTAATCATATGTATCATACCTTTCTAAATTTAATTTTCCGTATTAATTGATGCGTTTTTTATTTTCATTTTTGACAGATCAAGTTTTTGAGAATAGATATTACTATTGTCAGGGTCTTGCTTCATTTCATATGTTTTTTTATCGTAAAGCGTTTTGAAGTCAACATTATTAACCTCTTCACCTTTAATACCGTGTTTATCAAAATCCTCTTTGTTCAAAAATTCTTTGTTTAAGTATGTAATATTTTTTTCCTCGTTAATTGAAGGAACAATAAATTCATTTTCTGCTTTAAATATTACAGAGCCAAATGAGTAATCAAACCATAACTTTGGATACTCTCCATTTTTTAATATCCATACCTGCTTCCCATCTTCCGTTTTTTCTTCATCCCAACCTGCATCAATAAATGTTTGTGGGTCTTGCATTTTGGAAGTAGTTAATCCAATTCCACCTGCGGAAGTTGGTTGGGTTGAAGTCTTAGTATCCCAAAAAGAGTTATATATTACTGAGTTAGCTGAAGCATCACTGCCAATTAAACCACCGTAATCACTTTCACCCTGAACTTTTCCGGTAGAGTACGAATTATAAATCTCAGGCTGTTCGCCATAATTTCTACCGATTAAACCACCAATATAATTTGATCCATTAACCTCACAAAATGAAAAACTATTTTCAATGGTGGAAGAATCGTTATATCCAACTAATCCCCCTATAACCTCTCCTTCATTAATTTTGCCATTGGAAAATGAATTCGCAATTTTTGATCCGTTCTCTTGATTACCTACAATAATCCCGGCATAATTTACGTTTAGTAAATTAACATTGGTTACTTTTAAACCTTCAATTGTTGAACCATTTGTAAAACCGAATAGACCAAATCTCTGTTTATACTCAGTTTTTTCTATGAACAGTTTTTTTATTTCAAAGCCTTGACCATGTAAAGTACCTTTAAAAGCATTATCGTAGTCACCAATAGGATTCCAGCCTTCACCTTCATTATAAGGAGATACATCTAAATCAATATCGTTAATCAGCTCATAATACGCCGTCAAATCATTACGAACAGCGTCTAAATCATGAGCATCTTCAATTTGATATGGATTAGATTCACTTCCATTTCCACCTGCAAAATTTCCGTTTGCCATTCAATCACCTCCCTTCCTTATTGAAAAAATTTGTTCAGCTTGCTTGCGATCATACCCTGACTATCTTTCTGCTTCTCAGCGGTAGAATATTCATCTTGCTTTGCGTGATCCTCCGGCACATAAGAGTTATCCAGTTTGCGCTTATTGACCACTGCTTCAAGCTGCTCAATCTGACTGTCTAATTCATCTTTTGAATTGACCTGAACAATATCAGCAAAGTCATCCAGTCCTTTTTCTTTTAAGGTCAACTGCACTTCCTTTTGAAAAAGTTCTTTTTCTCTTTGTGCTAATTGATCAGCCTGATTGTTCCCCTTCTTTGAATCATCGACTTTAGCAGTCTCATCAGTAGAAGTATCCTGTTCCTGTTGCTGCTGATTACTTGTATCTTGATTTTCAGTACCATTTTCCTTTTCATTTTCCATATTCACACCTCCTTCATTCTGATCAAGATTATTCTGTTGCTGTTGTTCTTCCATAAACCATTCTCCTTTCATTCATTCTTATATATTCATAATATTGCGAATATAAAATACAAAAATAAGTTTAAATTTTCACTTTTACAGCAAAAAAGAGAGAGTGAGCAATAAGCCCACTCTCATCAATCCATCCATTTAATAAAATGATGAAAAAGCTAAAAAATATATTAGGAAGTGAGAGTAAGAATTGTACAATGACAATCGCTAAACTTCACAAAGGTGAGAGGGGGATTATCCCCTCTACTTTATATATCAGTTAATTCTTAGGTTCAATTTTCCATTTTCTGCATCGTACTTATAAGGACTTTTAACCTTATACTTATTATCACTGTTAGTCTTGTTAGGCTGGTTAATCTTGATATTCTTCACTCGCCCATATCCTAAATCATGAAACTCTTTAATTCGTTTTTCCACTTTATCTTCTTTTTCCTCTTTGATACTTTCATTTTCTTCATTTTTCTCTGTATTCTTAACTGCATGATGCCAATATTTATGTATATTCTTTTCACATTCATCAATATACTTTCTGAACGCCTTAATAATCCGGTCAAGCATTCTCTGTTCTTCACGTTCAGAAGTTATTTTTGATTCTTTGCCCTGTATGTAATCAATAAGCATCTGAACCTGATAGCCTTTCATGTGATTGTACAGTACATCCAGCACCGTTGTATAAGTATTATAATCGTATAAATGCTTTTTCAAAAATTCCATTATGTAATCAAAGTAATCAAAGTCTTTTCCTGCTGCTTTCTGAAGGTGATCATAATAACTAATAAAGGTATGTATAGTCTGATATGTTCCTTCATTATGCAGACTTTTAACTGATCGAAACGCTAGATATTCTTCTTTGATTTTATCTTCAATTTTACTTACATGCTCACTCACTGTACCTTCTTTGACACTCAGCTTTTCAGCTATCTCTTTCTGATTGTAGCCATGCTGCAACAGTGAATATAATTGAAAACGTTTCTCAGTTAGTATATTCTGAATGCCGCCTATATGTTTCAGAAAGTCCTGATATGATCCAGTATCTTCAGCTTGCATCCAATAAGTATAAGTATATTTATCAAAACGGCTTTTTTCATTTTCACTGTTCTCTTGCCCGGTATAGTCATCTTCAGAATTAAATAGCTGTTCTGATTCTTCATCGAAGTTATGATAATTTATTTTATCGTCATATAGCCGCCAATATAGGCTTTCTGCAAAATAACTTATTAGTTGCTGTGGGGTCTTTGTGGTATCAACCTTCTCAAAGAGTTCCACTAAGTGATATTGAAAATGATCATCTATGTCCTTGCGATCAACTTGATTCTTGTAATTTTTTATGATTTCCCAATATATATTTTGGAGTTTTTTATCTTTAAACTTAAAGTATTTCATATGATCTTTTCCTTCAATTTCCGTTCGGTACTCTTCTTTTATATCATGTCCAATCAGTTCTTTTAAAACATCCTTATTACCTGCTTGATACTCAACAACATAGTCCTTTAGTGTATAAAATTCTTTCATATATAATCCTCCGTTTTTTTCGATTTTTTAGGTTGATGATTACGTTTGTTTGCATCATCTTTTTTCGCTCCTTTTTTGTACTTTATTTTTTATATATTGTGGGGGCAGACTGTCGCTTTCCCCTTCGCTTCGCTCAGTTCAGGGGAAAGGAACAGTCCTGCATCCGCCCCCACACCCCGGATGGTTAAGTCTGATATGGTGGGATTTTGATAGAGTTATTGTAAAAATAATACTGTTTCAAATATCCTATAGAACTATATTATTAAACCAATAGGATATCTAAGAATGTATTATTTTTATACATCATCCTCATCGTTTAGATATTTATATCTGATTTCGTTTGCTATATCCCTACTGTGTTGTGGAATAGTACCTGCAACAAGATCATTCATTTTATTCTCGTAATCAAATCTGCGCCTTGTTTTCTCCATTTTTCCACCTTTTTTTCTTTTTCGTTTCTTAGCATTAATAATAAGTTTTTCTCTCACAGTATTATTCAGGAATATAAGATATTCGTTTACTTCTTCCTCTTCCAGAATCCAATCCAACATCTTCTGGTATTCTCTCTCTATGTATTTTTCAGAAATAATAATATCATAGGCTTGGTAATAAAATGTAACACCCACATGACGCTGTACTCTATTTTCTATTTGCTCTTTAAATTTTTTCCATTTCGCTGATTCTCTCACATGATTGATCTCTTCAAATCCCATTTCATCTAACAGCTCTCTTTCTAACTCCAGAATATTCTTAACTTCTTCAGTGGTAGCTTCTCTATGACTACCGTCATATACCATGATAATTTGTTGGTAATGTATGAGTGACTTTTTAGAAAGCTGATTTAATGCGGTATTAAGTTTTTGATGAAGCATATTTCTTGTTGTAGAGAAATAATCGTACACAATATGTCTATCTATATTAAGGTGTTCGGCTGTCGCCTTCACATATTCTGAACAAAAAGAAAAATTGCTGTTAATCGCATGCATGTCCATAAGGATTCTGTTTTTTGTTTTTTTGATTTGATGGTTATTTTTACTTGCTAACATATGTAAAAGTAATGTCTTTATTGTGTCTGAAAAAACCGTATTGTTATTTCTACTTCCCTCTGATTTCCCTCTGCCATCCTCTTTAGGTAAAGGTTCATCGTATATCTCATCAATGATAATCTGATGACCTTCTTTGTGATATGCTATGTATCGTTCTAATTCCTTTATTTGTGCTTTTTTACTGTTATCACGTTTTATCTCCATCTCCAACTCAGCACACAATGCTTTATAGTTTTTAATCGTTTGTCCTTCATGCAAGTTCCCAATCTTCATTCATATATCAAAACCTTTCACTTTATTGAAAATTTATTATTTCATTCATTTTTTATAGCATTTTTTGCATACTGCAAATAATCTTCCTCCAAACCATTTTCAGCAATATAATTTGCAGCTGTGTTATTTATGGCAGCTAATGCCTGATAATCTTCACCTAATTGTTTATACTTATCAGTTACTTCTTTCAAATTATCTTTTAATTTTTTATTTAAGTGAAAAGTTTCTTTATGCTGATTGAGCCACATATATTGATCATCCATAAATAACTGCTGTATTTCCTCGTGATCTAGTTCTTCAATTAAACCTTGCAATCTTCTGTTTGTTGCTCCATGCATAGCTTCATTCATAATACTTTGATTAATATCCATTATAATTCCTCCAATTGTTAATTTTAAAAGTATTCCCACTTGTCCATATGTACAAATTACATCGCTTGTATTAGCAGCACTTTTACATTAATCTCACCTCCTTTATAAAATGAAATTTAAATTAATAGTTGACTTTTAACGTTTCCGGATGTAAATTATATATAGGCTCACTAATTGTACTATGTATTTCTCTATTATAATTTAAATACTGATGAAACTATTATATCATGAGGAGCAAAGTATGTCAAACATTCTTTGCTTATTTCTATGAAATTTTTTAATTCCTCTATTTTGGTAGTCTTGTGACGGACTACCAAATACCTCACACAAAGCCATACAATCCATTCTCATAGATTCTATTCATTTGATGACCTATAGGTCTATATTGGTATAGATAACTATATAAAAAGCACACAATGGCAATGTGACGGATTGTGATGGATATATTAGGTTGTGGTTGTATGTAAGCAGATGCTAAAAAGCACCTGTTATTAAGCTAACTGTTCCTCGTTCGATCCATAACCTGAATATTCTTCTAACAGTTTAATAGCTTCGTTGTATTTCATATCTACTTTTTTGCTCTCAGCAGATATCTTTGCAATGTTACCTAGCTCTGGATACTTCTTTGCTTTATCTTCATCACAAGGTACATGAAATGTGAAATTGCTCAATTTGTACATTAATAAATGATTTTCATCTTGCTGAGTGTGATAACCGACTATTTCAATTCGATTGTCACTTTTAAGTTTTTTTATAACTTCGTCTTTAAGATCATATAGATAATATTGTCTGGACTTGGAGCGACTAACTACACCATGATTCCCTCTGGAATAATTATCGCTTTTGGTATCTCTGCTAATCTTCGCAGATTTGTTAATAACGTATAAGGCTTTAGCGATATTACTATCAGTAGATTCAAAATTCCTAATATTAAGTTTTCTCTGCTTGATTTCCTTGCAATTATCTATATGATAAAGATTAAAGTATTTCCAACCTTGTCGTGTCTGAACATGAATATTTGATTCTGGCTGACCTTCATCAATTGGTTTTAGTCTGTAGTCTCTTTTAAGTGTCGTTTTTGTATAATACCCTTCTGGAATGTCGTTCCAACCTTTGTAAGTTACAAATTCATTATGCAATTACGTCTTTACCTCCTTTAAAAATATATAAATTGTTTTGTTTTTCCAGTCTACAATGAAAGGTCAAAGATAGTCAAGGTCAAAACTGACCATTTGACGTTTATTATTTCCATTTCTTAACCAAACATCTCCCAGAAATCATCACAATGCTGTGGGCTGAAATGATGCTCTGGTGCTTTTGGTGATTGTTCAGGTGTATTTGTATCTTCTATTGGACTATCAAGCCAATTCACAGCCGGATATTGCGGTAGTTCTTCTTTTGTGCGTTGAATCTGGGAATATTCCTGACGGCGCTCTATATCTTCATACTCTTTGAGTACAGTATTCATCACTTTTTCAAGATAACTAGAGCCGTACTGTACGGATTTGTCCTGAATTTTGTACTTAAAGAGTTGATATAATCTATCATCGTCAACTCTTTTATATTTTTCTTGTTTTAAAGATTCTAAGGGAACAGATTCAACATCAGATTTTGACTGTTCTTGATTGCTGTTGTCGTTGTTTGATAGATTGTGACGGTCTGCAATTTGCGGTCTGCAATTTTGAAATAAATATTTTGTAGCCGGGAGAATAACAATGACATTGCTACTATTTCCTCCACTCTTAGACCTCATTACAGCTTTTCTTGAAATGATCCCTTTGGATTCTAAAGACGATAAGGCATAACCTACCATACGAGCACTTTTATTAATCTGTTTAGCGATATTTTTCACTTTGTACCATGAGCAGCCTATATGTTCTAAAGACTTCTGAGCAAGAAAGGTAAGTATATTCCGTTCTGACTGGTTCATGTGTACGCTTTTAAATATTACTGAGACGTTATCATTTAATTGATCTATATTGCTGTAGAAGTTGATTTTTTGAGCTTCTAAAAGGTGTGCATTTGATTTAACCTTCTCGGACATACAAAAATACCTCACTTTCTGTTTAAGAACACTTGTTCGATTTATTCCAAACAGAAAGCGAGGTACTTAATCATTGCAAAAATCAATAATGTAAAATATAATTTAAGTACAAGTTAGGTGCTTTCTGTTTGGATTGCACATGTAGGAGTGAGAGTGTTGGCGCACTTTCACTCCTTTTTATTTGGTTAATCTTCGTACACTCGTTCTATTTTTACTTCATGGTCATGAATCGTAAGATGAAACTTGTTACCTGCAATATCAGTTACTATTACTTCAATGTGTTCGATGTTTAGTTCATTCAAAAGATACTCCGCAGTCATTTTCAGCTTTTCATTCTCGTTCTTTTTAAAATCAAAGCTAAAAGGTAATTTAAGTGTTCCGAACGCTGTCGCTGTTTTTGCTGCTGTTTTCATTTTAAAAACTCCTTTTTGTTGATTTAATTTAAAGACCAATGTCCTTATTTCACTTCATGGATAGGCTTCACACGGCAATACACTCCGGCATATAAGGAATGAATTGGATTGCCCTGCTCGTCCTTTTGTGTGGTTTGCAGAGCACCCTTGCAAGTGACTGTGATGTATTTATGATTTCTAACTTGAATAAAGTGTTCATCGTCTGACAAGGGGATATAAAAGGTATCCCCTGCCCATTCGTGTTCCAATTCAACTGTTTGAGTTTGCAAGTTTACGATGAGATTCCCAGTCATGAATCCATCAAAACGGTCTATGGTTTCTTTTAGGCTCTCAGCAAGCAAGTCCATTTTAGTAACCTCCTTTAATAGCCTTTCCGATGCTTAAATTTAGAAATAGGGGAATACTCGTCATGGCTTGACCGCATATCTTCAACATCCATTTGAATATAACGGCGCATTGTACGCATATCACTCCACCCACCAATTTTTTGTAAGGTGAAAGGATCACAACCATTGCGGATCATATTGACAGCCCATGTATGCCTGTACACGTGCGCTGTTACCTTCTTGTCTATCACTCCGGCTAGTTCAGCATAGTATTTAAGACGTTTATTGAAGTGATTAGCTTTGATCGGCTCACCATAGCTGGACAAAAAGAGCCTGTCTGTTTTAAACTCCGTTTTGTTTTCAGTGATAAGCTGAAGCACCCATTTACTAACGTGGGATGAAAAAGGAACAAGTCTGTTGACTCTGCTTTTGTTCTGCTCTCCGGCTAATTCTATAAATCGGGTAGTAAAATCAAAATCTCCGGCTCTCAGACTTAATAATTCATTCACTCTCAATCCGCAATCAAGCAGTACGTTCATGGCTACAAAATCCCTAAATCCCACATAATCACGAAGATTAGGCTGCTTTAGTATCTCCTTTGCTTCATCGTCCGTAAGCGCACCTCTTAAATCATTTTCATCCTGCTTAATCAGCTTCACTCGATCCATTGGATTTACTTCAAGTAACTCTTCACGTTCTAAATAGTTAAACACAGCCCTTAGACACCTTAAATTGATATTTATTGTCGTGACGGATAAACCTATACCTTGATCATTTGTGATGTATTTGTGTCCTCCGTATTTTTGTTTGTCATACCTCATCCAATGGATATAGTTGCGGATCATATCTGTTGTAATCTCAGACACATGTTCAATCTTATAGTTTTCCTGTAGCCAATTTTGAAAATAGCCCCACATCTTAATGTAGTCTAAAAGTGTTCGCTCTCTCAGTCCTTCTGTTCGCTTTCCTGAGACAACCATATCGACAGCTTGTTCTAACGTTAATTCCGGTACATTACTTACTGCCACTCTGCGTTTTCTCTTTTTTAACGACAAAAAACCCCTCCTAACGAAATGTTTTTCCGCTAGAAGGGGTTTGAATCATAACCCTATATATCAAATTTAAGGGTTGTTAATACTCACCTTAAAAATGATGGTTTGTCGTGTTTTTTCGCTCGCTCAATGATCAGCAGTCTTCCGGCGCACCAGTTCTGGTAGCCGCTTTAAACGAGCTTCCGCACCCGCAGTTGGCGATGGCGTTCGGGTTGTCGATGGTAAAACCGCCGCCCATCATGTTCTGTTTATAGTCAATAACCACGCCTTCGAGAACATCTGCATCTTCCTTGTTTACAAGCACTTCGAGACCATTCTGCTCCAGCTTGTGGTCTTTTTCATCTACTTCTGTATCAAAGCCGAGCCCGTAGGAGAGACCGGAACAGCCTCCGCCCTTCACGCCGACACGAAGTTTCAAGTTCGGATCTTCTTCTTCCTCTTTCATTTTCTTAACCTGCGCTGCAGCGGATTCTGTAATAGTAATCATACCCTGTACCTCCTTTTCCTGTACATTGATGATTGTATCAGGAGTTTGTTTCAGTATATCGTTTTTGAGAGCAGGAATCAAACAACCTGCCAATGTCGTATGCGTCAAGTTTTTCTCGGTAGCTCTGAAAGACGGCGGCTTCCAGCCCTTTATCGTTGTACACCGTGAATCTCCTACCGCGCTCCGCTTGGTGGCCTCGTTGTATGCCCCGTTTTCTGGCGAAAACAGGCCATACAACGAGGTCTACGAAAGGCTTTTGACCATGTGCCCCATCGCTGTGGAATGAGCGGTGTGCAGCGCTATGGTTCCGGATATCACTCCGTTGGATTCGCGAACCGGATCTCGAAGAATGTCGGTCATTCGCACCATGCGGGCCCATTGGCGCTGCTGTCTCACCGATCGTGGCTGATACCGGTTCAGGTACGCCGCCCG
>NZ_FOTY01000035.1 GCF_900114715.1 Salibacterium qingdaonense | reverse complement strand
CCTCCCACTTGTACGAAGTTACAAGCGAGATTATCAATATAGTGGCTGAATTTTCAATGAACATGGTGGCTGATTTTTAAGTTAACAAATACAATCCGTCCGGTCGTCGTCATGGCTCATGACGTACATATCGTTGCGATCAATGCCTTTATTCGCCAGTGTTTGCACATCGTGCTGAATTTGTTCGTCGTTCGTGTATTCACGTACATAGGGTTTCATCGTCAAATAGCCTCCTCAAAGATAATATCTTCGCTGGTCCGGGAACGCATACACGTCAAACCTCCCTAAGGGTAATCCTTAATCAACGTCTTGATTTTAATACTCATTCGGTTTCGTCATTAATCGTTATTTCTTAAGACTTGGTTATTCATAGGATGATATTACGTAGCGTATTTGGTGCCATGTTTTTGATTCCATTGCTTGTAGACGTCTAAACCTGCTTGAAGAAAGTGCTTTTGCACGGGCAGCCGCCGTTCATCCATAGGTTTGCAGTATTCTTCGTAAAAATTATCTAACTCAAAATATTTGCGATCGTCCCGGTAGAAAGGTTCGTATTCTTCTCTTGAGACCACGTATACAACGTTTTCGGGACTACAGTAATAAATGGCTCCTAAACACATGGGACAAGGGCTAGCCAAAATGTAAATCGTGCAATCTGTTAAATGGAGAGCGTAAAATAGTTTGTGTAAACGAGCGAGCATGAAAAAAGGAAGTCCTTTTCTCGAAGAATGAAGTTACCGACCACATCCACAGAAAAGAGGACTTCCCTATGAATAATTTTTCGACAGATATTGCTCAAGCTCTAGTCCAACATGAGGACGTGAATGAGATCTTTCGATCTCACCTGGAACGCGCCGTCAATCAACTGCTTCAAACGGAATTAACGTCTTTTTTAGACTATGAGAAATACGATCCCGCCGGTATTGGTTCCGGCAATTCCCGCAACGGCACGTACGAACGTACGCTGAAAACCGAATTTGGAGAGCTGTCACTGGCGATCCCTCGGGACCGGAACGGTGATTTTCATCAACAGACGGTCGAGCCGTATAAACGGACGAATGACACGCTGGAGGCATTTGTGATGCATATGTACCACAAAGGCGTCACGACCACGGAGATCGCCGATCTCCTGGAACGCATGTATGGCCACCATTATACGCCGCAGACCATTTCCAACATGACCCAGACGATGGAAGCCGAAGTGGAAGCTTTTCGACGCTGGCCATTGGCGAAACGCTATGCCTGCATCTATCTGGACGCCACATTTATCGCATTAAAACGGGATACGGTCGCCAAAGAAGCCGTGTATATCGCCGTCGGGATCCAGGAGGACGGCTCCAAAGAAGTGCTGGCATACCTGTTGGCTCCGACCGAATCGGCGGGCAATTGGCAGGAACTCCTGGAGGACCTTCAGGTCGGCGGCCTCGAAGAAGTACTCCTGGTCGTTTCTGATGGGCTGGCAGGCATGACCGATGCGATCCACGCCGTCTATCCGAGCGCCCGACATCAGATGTGCTGTGTGCATGTTTCCCGCACCATCGCCCGTAAAGTCCGTGTGCAGGATCGTCCGGCGGTCTGTGCCAATTTTAAAACCGTATACCGGGCCAACAGCCGGGAGGAAGCAGCCCGGGCCCTCGAAACATTTATCGAGGCATGGTCCCCGCGCTACCCATCGATTCGCCGGGTGCTCGACGAGCACCCCACCTTACTCACCTTTTATGATTTTCCGTCTGCCATTTGGCGGAGCCTGTACTCGACGAATCTGATTGAATCATTCAACAAGCAGCTCAAAAAGTACGTCAAACGCAAAGAACAATTTCCGAATGAAGCGTCCATCGAACGATTTTTGGTCAGCCGCTTTGATACCTACAATCAAAAATTTTCGACCCGCTGCCATCTTGGGTTCGCCCAGGCCCAACATCAATTGGAAGATATGTTTCAGCGACAGGATTAACTTCATGGCTGGATAAGGACAGCCGTTTACACAAAATTATTGACGGTCCCGTTAAATGCTCGGTCTGTTCTTTTTGACAGGCCTCCGCGTTCGACATTTTGTTCGGCTAATTGGATTGTTCGATGAATAGGATCCATGGTGCTCCTTTCCTTTGTTTATCAATTGAAAACCTTTCAAAGCTGAAGTTCTTATACCCTGTAGACTTCTCATTTACGCCTCTGATAGAAAACAATCGCAAATACTTCTCCGAGAAGTTAACTTTTTGATTGCAGAGGAAGCCGCTTAGAAGCACATTTTAAGATTGGTAGACCCTTGGTTACTTTCTAAACCGAGTGCTGTCGTAATTGCTTAAAACATTCAAAGCAATACAGACGCCCACCTTCATGTACACCTTCAAAGAAACCATCCCTGCAGTAGATCTCTTTACCACAAACGCTGCACTGCCCCAGGTACTCTTCCATCATTATCCCTCCTCATAAGGATCCTTCGGCTGGTAATCTAGGGAGCCCTTTAAAACCCGGACGTGATTATACGTTTCTTCCTTCGCAGCAAAATATTATAGAAACACCGTTTTTCGCTTTATAAAGAGTACTGTATCGTCGTCGTGCAAGCCATCCCCCCCCCCCCGTTAGCAATATGCTTGTAATGACTCTTTTAAGAGGCATTGTTTTCTATCAGGGAAGCTAACAATATCTTAAACATCATGGCTCTGACGATTCTTACTAGTCCCCCTCTTGTTATTCCCTTTATTACTAACTACAAAAAAGGCCAATGATATTACACCTAATACAGCCATGGTCAAAAACGCATTTCTCGTGCCTTCGTATAAATGATCCTGCCCCTGACTGGAAACCGTTACAATAGTCGTCAACGCTGTTACCCCAATCGCCATGGCAAATTGACGAAGAGCATTAATCACCGCTGTCCCATGAGGCATGATAGAAGCTGGTAAATGGTTCATCGCAAATGCCACCTGAGGCATCATAGTGATGCTGATACCTAACATGAAAAACATGAATGCAACAGTGACGGTGAGAAAGGAGGTCGTTGGCTGAAACAAACTAAACATCACGACCGAAATCAAAAGAGGAACGAAACCCACGCCAATCACCTTTCTGCCGTAACGATCATATAAAAGGCCACTAATCCAAGAAAATAAAGCCAGCAGGAACGTCCCTGGCATCAGAATCATGCCCGAGGTAAAAGCAGATAGTCCCTGAACACTTTGGGCAAATAATGGGATTAACGTTTCTGCGGAGAGTAATAACAACGAGATCAAAAATATCGACAGAGTAGCGAATAAAAACGGACCATAAGCAAAGACCTTTATATTAAGCAAAGGAATGGAAAGACGGAGTTGGCGATACCCGAACCATACAAACGCCCCGGCGCCTAAACCGATCGTACCTATGACCCGCAAGTCCTCGAAGGGATACATATTAATCATACTTACACCTAATAAGAAGGCGACAAAACCGATACTTGATAGGATAAACGAAAACACGTCGAATTGAGCTGCTTTTGTTTCTGTTATATTTTGGATAAACAAATAAGTAATAACTATTAACCCTACAAGCGGGAGCAAAATCATCCAAAACAATATGCGCCAGTCCCAGAGATCAATGATCAAACCGGACATTGCCGGCCCTATCGCCGGCGCTACGTTCATGACCAATCCTAAAATACCCATGGCCTGGCCGCGTTTCTCCGATGAATAAACCAATAGAAGAACCGTTTGGGCCAGCGGGAGCATAATGCCAGCGCCAATTGCTTGAATAATCCGTGCCACGACTAATAGTAGAAAGGACGGCGCCAAAATACCAGCCACCGTTCCCACCAAAAAACAAGCAAGAGACACTAATACCAAGAATCGGAGCGTAAAGCGATCCACGAAATAGCCATTAATAGGAATCATGATGGCCGCCGTCAGTAAAAAAGCAGTGGTTAACCATTGAACTTCGGTAGCATTAACCTGAAATTCCTGCATGATGGTAGGGAAAGCTGTGATCAGCAAAAATTGGTTAAGCAAGAAAAGAAAATTGATACTAACAACCGTCCATACGGTCCATTTCTGTTGTTTCATAATACACCTCAAACTATTGCTCATATTCAGTCTAATATATTATATACTTTGCGCAAAGTATATAATATGTGTTAATTTTAATGGAAACAAGACGAAAGGAGAAGTCCTATGTACCCCGACCTTAAAGGAAAAGTTGTATTTATTACCGGCGGAGCTAATGGCATTGGTAAAGCCATTGGTGAAGCCTATGGACAAGCAAAAGCTAACATCGTGTTGGCCGACATCAATGAGCAGGCCTTACAGGAAACACAAGAAGCATTTGCCCAAACATACGGCCCATCGATGATTCAGACTCTCCCAATGAATTCGACCGTCGAGAACGATGTGCAGCACGCTATCACTAACGCTTATAAGCATTTTGGCGGTATCGATATTCTGATTAATAATGCCGGCGTTATGGATAACATGGAGGCCGCACAGACCGTGTTCCCGACGATACATGGGAGCACGTCTTCAATGTTAACGTGACAGGCACGATGCGTGTGACCAGAAAAATGCTGGAGCTGTTCCAACAGCAGCAACAAGGCGTAATCGTAAATATGGCTTCGATTACAGGACTTACTGGAGGTCGAGGCGGCTTAGCCTACACGGCTTCCAAGCATGCTGTGGTCGGCATGACTAAAAATATAGCAGCCCATTATGCTGATCAACATATACGAGCTAATGCCATTGCTCCCAGTCAAGTGCCCACAGCTATCACCCAAAGCGGAAAAACTCCAGATACTTACGGAATGAAAGCAGCTACCAAAGGATTGAATCTAATGCCACAAGCAGGCACATCGGAGGAGATCGCTCATATTGCTTTATTTTTAGGATCGGAACATGCTTCATTTCTTAATGGAGCAGTTATTCCAGCGGATGGAGGCTGGTCTGCCTATTAGAGCTTACCCTCCTCAAGTACTTGCTGTACTCTTCCTAACCAATTTTTTTGAAATTGGTGGTGAGAAATATAATGATCCGCTATTAGTTCAGGTATAGAACCTTTTAACTTGTTGTGTTGTCGCTCAACCATTTCCAGTTCTTCGATCCACGTTTGAATCGCTTGTTTCACCGGCTCTATAGGAACAAGATGAATATACAATAAGGCTGGATATAACGCCTTTGCCCCATCTCGTCGTTGCTGAAACACCTCGAGAATACTCTTTTGCAGATGCTCGAATCCAGCCGCAGTTATTTGATAAATGGTGCGGCTCGGCCGCTTGTTGTTTTTCTCGTTTTTCACGGCTTGAATGTATTCGTGTTTTTGTAGCTGCCGGGTAGCATGATAAAGATTGCCATCTGTGAGGGAGAAAATTTGGTCCCATCCATGTTGTTGCAATCGTTGTTTCATTTCATAGGGATGAGAGGGGTTATTCTCTAAAAGCCCCAAAATAAGAATTTTTATTGCCATTGATGTTGCTCTCCTTTTCGTTTGTTCATATCTTGTTATACTGAATTCTATTGGGAAAGGATCAACTGAAAAACTAATGACGAGCCAAAGAATGTTTAACGGTGCTTTTAAACTATCATAAAACGATGATACATGAAGGAGAAGGTACAACGGAACGTTTTGCTAATAAAGTAGTTATGATTACAGGCGGAGCTTCGGGCATGGGAAAAGAAATGGCTTTCATGTTTCAGGCCGAAGGAGCTACAGTCATCGCGGCAGACGTGAGTGAGCAGAGGCTGAACGACTTATCCAAAGAAGGAATTGACGCTAGATATGTAGATGTTTCCAACGAAGAACACTGGCGGCAATTAGCTGATGACGTTTATCAAAAGTATCAGCGCATTGATGTCCTGGTTAATAACGCTGGTATTTCTAGTGAGAAAACCATCGAAGAAATAGAAGCAGCTGATTGGGAAACAATGATGAACATCAATGGCTTCGGCGCTTTTGCCGGAATGAAACACGTGGTCCCTTATATGAAAGAACATCAAGAAGGCGCCGTCGTGAACATTTCTAGTTACACCGCTCAGGTCGGCATGGGACTGAATGTTTACACTGCTTCTAAAGGAGCGGTACGAGCCATCTCTCGGGCTGCCAGTGTGCAGTATGGCCCCAGTGGTATTCGTGTCAATGCCGTATTCCCCGGGGTAATTGAAACGCCGATGACGAAAGGATTGCAGGAATCTCAAGAAACGCTTCAACGACTGGTGGGAGCAACTCCCCTTGGACGTTTAGGCAAACCAAGAGAAGTCGGCCAAGCGGTCTTGTTCTTAGCTTCGGAGGAAGCTAGCTTTATTACCGGGGCTGAACTGGTCATTGATGGCGGCTTCACATCCCAATAATTCCCTTTATTCTGTTCCAATTACATTAAATATATTAGAGTTAACATATGTTTTCTTTTAACCATGATAATGAAATAATAGATAAACGCTGAAACCCTTGTCATAAAGGGGTTTCATCGTTTTTTATTGGTTGCTGAGGGAAAGGAAACTTATATTAACTCTGGTAGCTGGAATGATTCTTCTGATGTAGTTGTTGAAGTAGAAGATGATGAAGGCAACTTTGAAGAATACTCAAGAGCAGACGGAGATATGAGTTCGACAGTAGCTAGCTTCCTTTATAATAATCAAGGAGTTATTGAAGGTTCTGACATTCAATTCAGCTTCAACGATAATGATGACATTAGTGGCGTAGCTGCGCTTTCGTTTAATGCAGATAATGCTGGTTCCAGCTTTAATATTCCATCAAGCAATGCATTTGATGGCTTAGTTGTTGAAGGCAATGAATATGAAGTTAATAATGTGACAGTTGGTGCAGACAACGTTACAATCCGCCATACTGTTATGAACGATCTCACAGTTGATGGAGATGACTTCACTTCCGAAGAAAACACTATTAACGGTGATTTAGATGTTAACGGTAGTGACTCAGAATTTAACACTACTATCAATGGAGATGTAACTGTGGATGGTTCTGCATCCTTCTCCAACGTTGAGTTTGCTGCTAGCACAACTATCTCAGGAACAGGTAGTGTGACATTAGCAGGAACTATTGGTGATCTTGATCCTACCACAGTCGATGCTGATGAAGCTGTGAATTTCTCTGAAGTTGAAGATGCTGATTTCACTGAAACTTTACAAGATGAGCTTGATGATCAAGATGTGCAAGATGCTGAGAGTGCCCTTAGTGATTTAGCGACTAATGGAGCAAGCGTAGTATCTGGTTCTAATGTCGTTGACTATGTTGAAAATGTACTTGAAGATGAAGGTTTTGAAGGTGTAACAGCTAGTATTACAGGTGAATCCGCAAGTGGTGCAACAGTAGACACTGAGACTGGTGAAATCACAGGTTCAGATAATGATAGCAATGATGTTACTTTTGAACTAACAAAAGGTGATGCAACATCAAATTCTATTAATGTTACATTTACTATAGAACCAGGTGAAGTTACAGATCTTGAAGTTTCAAGTGTAGCTAGTCCGATCACTGCTGGAAATAGTTTCACATTAGATTTAGACGCTGTAGACGCTAATGGTAATAATGTTGACATTGGTTCAGAAGAAGTAGTTACAGTTTCTGGATTAGAAGATTCTTCTAACGGATCCTCTGCTGATGGAATTTCTCAAGTATTAGACTTTAGCACTGAATCAACGGTTACAACTAATAACATTACTCCAAAGAACGCTGCAGAAACAACAATTACCGTTTCAGTTGGTGACCTTGAAGCAAGTCAAGAGATCACTGTAGAAGCTGCTAGTGGTAATGCTAGTGAAAGTTCTTTACAATCTGCTTCTTATGATAGTGATGCAGGAGAACTTTCTACCGAGCTGAATGTAAAAGACGAATTTGGTAATACAATTACTGGTTTGGGGACTTCTGACATCACTACACTCACTATTGGAGGTACTGATGTAAGTGGTGATATTAAATCAGTAACTGATAATGGTGAAGGGAACTATTCTCTTGTAATTGAGAATGTAACTTCTGAACCAGCGGACGCTGATACTATTAATGTTGAAATTGATAGTGCTTCGTTGAGTGCAGATTATCAGGCTATTAAGTAGTTAAATTGAAAGAGTTTTAATTGGTAGATGGACAGCACATGTTTAACAAGACTTGTGCTGTCCATCTTTTGGGTTCTACAATAAATGTTGGGGTTTTGAAACAACAAAACAATTTCGTGCGTAAAAAACGCGAGATTCTTTTATACTGTAAACATCAAATAATAGAATGAAACCTTACTGTTTACCTTTGTTTTAAGCGATGACTATGGCTAATGAAGTGAACCCATGATGATCCAAGGTGAGGTAATGCATGCGACGACCAAAGCTAGTTTCTTCGTATGCATCCGATCATTTGAAAGAATAATCTGGCGATAGGAATAATTGGCTGTTACACCTATCGTTCTCATGCTTGAAAAGTGGGAGCCTACGGTTATCAAACAAAGGGATAGACAGAACGGAACGTTTGAAGCTTTATAGGAAGAGATGAGGTAGCATCGAGGATGCCTATGAAGTGGCAGCGGGTTTGTAGTAGTGATGATAGCTGGCCGCTTGTATTGCCCTGGTAACAGGTCAAGAGGAGAAAACCAGCAGAAGCGAAGGAACCCAGTCAGTGATTTTTCTCAAAAATTTATTTCCCTATATGATTTTTAGCCGTCTCCTTTAGTGGAGGCGGCATTTTTTTGTTATTAGGCTCATTCGCCGTCAGTAATGATTCATCCCTGCCCCAGGCTGTATCCCTTCATAAATGGAAAAAGGTTCCGCAGCATGTTATCTACTGAGCTTTTTTCATTCCATAAAATCCGAATAGTATCAAAAGTATGAATTCGACGCTTCATGTTAACACTGTTCATAGAACCGCGATAGATTCCTAGATAACGAAAGGGAGGAGGACGAGGGACTGAAAGAGGAATACTGGATCAGCCGCCATCCTGTGGTGGACACGGAAACCAGACTGGTTTTAAACGATTACCTGCTCAGCCTGAAAATGGCTAACAAAGCGCCAGCCACGATCAACAAGTACCGCTTGATTCTTGAGATGTTTTTCCGTGATATGTCGACGCCCCTGGAGGCCCTTCCTATGGATGAGGTGTTCGACTGGCTGGAGGCCTACGGTCAGACAAAAAAGGAGAAGACACGGGCGCTTGTGTTAACAACGTTATCGCGTTTCTTTGCGTTCTGCCAGGCCGAAGACTATATCGATCGACCGCTTGTGAAAACGAGATGGCGCCCGACGATTCCCGATTCGCTCCCAAAGTATCTGGATGACGCCGAGGTGACGCGGATGAAAATGAGCGCTGAAACGTATTCCCTGCGCGATCGGGCAATTATTACATTTTTATTGTCCTCGGGATGCCGCCGCACGGAAGCATCGATGCTGAACACGGCGGATGTTTCGTTTTCCAACCGTTCAGCCGTTGTGACAGGAAAGGGGCGCAAATTACGAGAGATTCACTTTTCCGAAGAATGCCGCCTGCTTCTGGAAGCTTATTTGCGAACCCGTTCCAGCCCCAGCGATGCAGCCCCTATGTTTTTGAATCGATTCGGGGAACGTCTGAAACCGATTGGCATTTATAAAGTGGTTCGAAAGCTTCGAAAAGAAACAGGGCTGCCAAGCGATATAGGCCCTCATCATCTGCGCCACACCTTTGCCACCCAGATGCTCGCCCGCGGGGCCGACCTTTCGTTTATCGGTGACGAGATGGGGCATACCGATCTCAATACCACCAGAATCTATGCCCGCATTCCGACCGAAGACATGAAAGCTGCCTATCAAAAAATTATGGAGTGATAGTATGCAAACCAATGAAGAAGCGATTGCCTATTTTCTGGCCGACAATGCCGAACGCTTCAGCCAAGAGACGAAACGATCGTATCATCTGTCGCTGCATCAGTTCTCGGCGTTTTCGGGGCGCTCGTTCAGCGAAGTCAAACCCCTCCACATCCGAGCCTGGCTCGCGGATTTGACCGAACGGGGGCTCAAGCAGCGCAGCATTCATTTGAAACTGGCATCGGTGAAATCCTTTTACCGCTACGCCCTGGAAGAGGCGTGGGTCGTAAAGGATCCGACCGTGCACGTACCGAGCCCGCAGATCGAGGACTCACTGCCCCATTACCTTGAGAAGCGCGAGCTCGCCGCCCTCATGGAATGGACCAAAGGTCACCCGCGGGAACGGGCGGTGATAGAGATGCTGTATACCACGGGGGTTCGGATCAGCGAGCTATTAAACATCCATCTGAGGGACATCAAATGGGACGCCCGCCAGGTGTGGATCCGTCCAAGCAAAGGCAACAAAGAGCGGTTTGTATTGTTTACCACCGAATGTGCCGAGCGGCTGAAGCATCACCTGGCCACCCGACACACCGCCAGCCCGTACCTGTTTGAAAACCCGAAAGGCGAAGCCTTGAGCCACGTGTATGTGGAACAACGGTTTCGGGATTACTCCGAGGCTCTCGGGTTTAAAGTCACGCCTCACACGCTTCGTCATACGTTTGCCGCCCACCTTGCGGTCAAAGATATGCCGCAGAGCTACATTCAGGAACTGCTCGGCCATGTCAATATTAACTCCACCCGTGTTTACACAAGGCTTCGTGAAACTGAACGGAAAAAGCAATATGATCAGTATCAACGCTGATCGAAAGGAGGCCGACGATGACTGAAAAAATGTCGCCCGACAGCAGTGCCGTCCTGCAGGAGTTTCTGCTTCACCTGCAGCTTGGCGGCCGCAGCGACAACACGCTCGAAACCTATGAACGTGTCCTGCAGCGATTCTTTTCAGAGATTCCGTTTCCCGTAGCGGAGGTCACTTCCGACCACGTGCTGAGCTGGCTGGCGTCATACCGCTCCAGCCGAAAAGATACGACGATATCGACCTGGTTCAATGTGCTGACGTCGTTTTTTCATTTCTGCGAAGACGAGGGGCACGTCCCCCATACCCCGATAAAAAAACGATGGCGGCCGAGACTTCCACAGCCGCTGCCAAGGTATTTGGACAAAACCGAACAGGCCCAGACGAAACTACAGGTCGAAACCGAGTCCCTTCGCAATCAGGCCTTATATGCGTTTTTCGTGTCCTCAGGGTGCCGCGTGTCGGAAGTCTGCGCCATCAATAAAACCGATATCGATCTGGCCGAGCGCACTGTTCAGGTGCAGGGCAAAGGGCAGAAGATACGCCCTGTTCACTTTTCCGAGCGCTGTGCGATTCTTCTGGCGTCTTACATCCCTACATTGCCCGATCACGAGGATGCCTTATTTGTGAACCAGCACGGCCGCCGCCTCACCCGCGTCGGCGTTCATCAAATTATCAGCCACATGGGATCCGATGCGGGGCTTTCTGCTTCGCTCGGCCCGCACCGCCTGCGCCACACGTTTGCGACCACGCTGCTTGCCAAAGGGGCGGATCTTTCCTTTATTTCCGAGGAACTCGGCCACAGCAGTTTAGACACGACCCGCATCTACGCCCGTCTGCCGAAAGAAGAAATCGTGACAATGTATCGTAAATACATGGGCTGAAGCCAACAAAGGAGGATGGTTATGGATACCGAAACGAAAGACTTAATCGCGTCTTTTCAAAAGCAGTACCAGTTTCGCCTGCAGCCGTATACCGTGCATGCCTATACCCAGAATATCACCGCCTTTTTCACCTTCACTGACGCCCCCTTCCACGCGGTGCGCCCCGCCGACATCCGCGCCTGGATGCATGCCCTGCAGGAGAAGGGCAAAAAAGCAGCCACAATCCATCAAAAAATCGCGTCGCTCACGCAGTTTTTTGATTTTTGCCGAGAAGAACAGCGCTGCAGGGCCAATCCTGCGCGGTCGGTCGTCCTGCCGAAACTCGGCGAACGCCTTCCCGACTATTTAACGACTGCCGAGCTCGAACAACTCCGCGAGCTGGTAGAGAGCCGCCCGAGAGAGCGGGCGATCATTGAAGTGATGTATGCCACAGGGGTGCGTTTGTCCGAACTTATTACCATCCAGCGGACCGACGTTAATCCCACGGAGCGATCGATCCTCATCCACGGCAAGCGCCGCAAAGAACGTCTCGTGTTGTACAGCCATGCCTGCGGCGAGCGTCTGCGTTATTACCTGAACACGAGAATGGACACGAGCCCGTTTCTTTTTTTAAATACGAAGGGGACGCCGCTGCAGAGCCGAGCGCTGCGGTTAACGTTTGAAGGGTATTCCAGAGAACTCGGGTTTAACGTGACGCCGCACACGCTCCGCCACACCTTTGCCGCGCATCTCGCACAAAAAGGGATGCCGCTTGTGTATATCCAGGATCTAATGGGCCATGACAGCATCGAGGTCACACGAATCTACACCAAGCTCTACAACGAAGCCCGAAAAAACCAGTACGACTATTACCTGTAAAACCAAGAAAAAGCGAAAAAACGTCCAAAACAAAAAAACCAATCCGTCCACCTGCCGAAAACAGGAAGGAAACGAACGGAGCTACGTACGGGATGTTTTGCAACACCGAAAAAGCCACGTTCAACATTCTAACGGGGAACAAGCTCCCCAGCCTGATACCGCTCCGCGGGTCAGGCTTTTTTTGGCTGGTGGGCTGCACGGAACAGCCGCTGCGGGAATGGCTGGTGCGAGGTTTTTCAAACGAATTCGCTCGTCCAGGTATAATCCGCGCGATACAGGAAAGGATAACCTGACAAGCAGCAGGAAAACAGCCTGTACGAAAGAGAGGTCGCGCCGAAAAGGGGGAAGGGAAGCAAACCCTGCAGCGAAAAAGTTAGTTAACATAAGTTTTCTTTTATCAGTACTTGGCTAGCACTAAAAGCAACCGGCGGATCCTTGCGAGCCATTGGTTGCTTTTATAATTTATGCTATTTAATGAATGCTATTAAATAGATCGAAATTATAACAACAGTTGATTGATTAAAGGAACGATTAACAGTAAACGGATCACATCATTAGGCTTCTAAAATTATAAAAACAACGACCTTCTTATTATTAAACTGACTCCTCTTAAATAGAAATGAGAGCAAGTAAAACTTTTAAGCGGCTTATTCCAGTAATCCAACAGGGATAAGCCGTTTAAATATTCCTGGTATTGCTAGTAGTCGCAAAATTCAATATAGCGATGAGTCGCTTCCGCTAGGTTGTTCTAAATGATATAAAACGAATCCGGCAGGTATTATTCCTCGGATTTCAGTAATTAAAAAAATTTTCATGGGGACCGTTATTTAAACCTCGGGAGACCCCGAACAAGAAAAAACCGCTGTTTTAGGCCGTAACTTTCCACAACAGCCTAAACAGCCTAAAATCATAAATTTTCATGAGCAGGCACAGGCGTTTTAGTTGATCGACCGGCCAAGCTTACGGCTTGGAAGTTGACCCCTCCGCCAGTAGTTATCCCCCCCACTCCAAACTCGAATGTTTTGCACGAGTATCGTCAGCGCCTTCTTAGGCTTTTCCTTAGTCGTGGGCGGCTGTTTCCGAGACTGACTATGGACTACCCGGAAAACTAAGATTTCATTTTGCGCATAAGTTCCTTATTGTTTAGCTTAATTTTGCCGTCAGCATCATGAAAAATGAACTTTAAATCTTGTCGTTGTATGAAGAATAGTAAGGTTGTGTGCGGCTTAACATTATTGAACCAATAACAACGATAACACCAATGATCATCGATATTGTTATGCTTTCATTCAAAAAAAACGAACCGAGAACTATCCCCACTAAGGGCACCAAATAGTTCGAAAAAGAAGCAAACACAGGTCCTTCTCTGTGAACTAGAAGCGTATACAACCAATACACGAGCCCTGTTTGAAAAATACCTATGATGAATAAGGGGAGAAGATCCGCTGGATAGAGCCTTGGCCAAGAATTATCCATAACCAACACCGCTGGCCATAAGAGAATGACAGCGCACCATAAAATATTTCGCATGGACAGAACAACCGAGGCCGTCGGAAGATATTGCATCAAAATAAGGGCGCTAGCATAACTAACAGCAGCCATCAAAAGAGCTACCAGTCCAGCGGTTTCTCCAGAGAAGATTGTGGCGTCAGAATAACTAATACGGGGAATGAAAATAATCATGACTCCAATAAAACCAAGCATGACGCCGAACGCTTGGTTTCGATGTAACCGTTCTCGAAATAATAGCCATACAATCAACACCGTCCATAAAGGGGTGGTCCCAATAAGAATAGAGGCTAGGCTACTATTCACCTGGTTTTGACCCCAGGCAACTAAAAAGAAAGGTAATACCGCTTCTAGCAAAGCGATAACAACATATAAAGTATAACGACGCCAGCGAAAGCCTGTTTTCACTGGAGCTGAAGAATGAGGGAGAAGTATCGCAAGTAACGTTAATGTGCATGCTCCTATCGTCGAACGAATTGCCGCCAAGGCCATCGGCTCCACCGTGTCTAATACTTGTTCGGCGAAATAAAATTGGGAACCCCACATGAGACTAATGCCCAATAAAAAAAGATATTTTTTCATTGTTTTGAGCCTTTCCAGTTTGATTATTGAAATTTTTTAGGATCAACTTTAGGTGCTTTTCATAACATCATAAAAAATGCCAAGTTCGGGCCCTTCCATCCTTAGCTAAACTTAAAGGCGTTTAGCATCCGTTGATGTACGCCCCTTACCTATTCTATTAAAGTCGAAAAAGTTGATTCGTACATATATCATTATAATAACATAAGACCATTTACCAAAGGACATGACAACAGTCTAGCGAGAGTTCGTATCGTGCCCGCATAGGCGTTTTTTCCTTTGTTGGGCTCACTTTAAATTTAGTAGAGACTTGCCTCCCCTACCATGAGTACTCAAAAACTGAGGAATAGTCATTATTAACTTATACATTTGCCCAGATAAGTCATAATAATTTTTATACTATACAACTCTTTTGTTGCGGGTTTACTAACAATTATTTCCATTAACGATAAAAAAGAGACAGAATCCCCGTAGATACGGTACGATGACATCGACGAAAACACCATCGAGAAAGGATTCTGCCTCATGTCTACCGTATCATATTCCTCCTGGATCGCCAATATCTTTCACCAATGGAACCTCCGGTTCTTTATGTCTGCTCCGGCTGCGTGGCACATGCAACAGCTGCTGGAAGGCTGGACCCGGGAGCACCGCAATGGGAGCGTGAAAGCCCTCCAAGAAGCTGCGAATCATTCCGCCCACCACTCATCGGTCACCCGGTTTTTTCGCACCTCCCGGGTGGACGACGATGCCCTGGAGCGGAAGCTCCAGCGATTGGTGCTGCAGCACATCCGGCGGCAGGCGTCCTCCGCCAACCCGGTGCTGATCGCCATCGATGATACCGTCGTTCCCAAATCGAAACCTTCGTCCCAGGCGCACCACCCAATCGACGACGGCGGATACCATTTTGACCATCAGACCGGGACGACCGTTTACGGGCATCAATGGCTCACCATCATGGCAGGGACGAGCGAGCGTCTGTATCCTTATCATATCGAACGATATGATAAAGAACATGGACCCGGTAAAATCGACCTGGCCCTTCAGCAGCTTCGCACCATCGACGTGGGGAATCGGCCCGTCTATGTCCTGGCCGACAGCTGGTACGCATCGGAAAAACGGCTCCGTGCCGTCCGGGACCGGGGCTGGCATTTTATCGGTGCCATTAAAAGCAACCGGGTGCTCGATACGGCCCCCATGCCGTTACCAGCCAGAAACTGGGCCCAACGGGCCCGGCAGGTGGAAGATCCGGACCTTGTGACCGTCCGGACCACCACCTATGAAATGGTTCGGTTTCAGGGCCGGTTGAAAAGTGGCCTCTCGGGCGTGGTCGTTGGTTCCCGGGCTTCTGCTTCCCACGAAGCGTACCGGTTTTTCTTTTCCACCGACCCCTCGATGACCGCGGCGGACGTCTTATCCTGGTATCAGCACCGGTGGGCGATTGAAACCTTTTTCCAGGAAGCCAAGGGCAAGCTGTCGATGGGCGGATACCGGTTGCGGAGCGCCCCGGCCATCCGACGCTATCTGCTTCTCCTTCAAACGGCCTGGCTCCTGCTTGCCTGGGCATTTACCGGCACCATCAGCGAAGCCTTTCATGCCAGTCATCTGGACCACCGGCGACGAGAGATCGCGGATATTTATCAGCGCGCCCGGGCGGGCGCGACCCTGGAAAGCGTGTATAAAACCTACCGCGTGGCTTGACCCGCAAAGCCGTCGGTTGGATGATATTGTCGATGATTTCTAATATTTGGCTCTTCACCAAAACATGGACTTGACGAGTTTTCTTCGACGGTTTCCGGTTTCCAGGCGAATCCGCAGGCTGAGATGGGCAAAATTCCGATACCCGTGACCGCGTCGTTGAATCAGTTTGATTTTATGGTTGGTCCCTTCGGCGGCGCCGTTGGATTCCGGACGGGCGGCCGCAGCGAGAACGCCGTTCTCGCGTTTCAATAGGCTTTGGCCCATATCCCGTATCACCGCTGTGGGGTGAAAGAGAAATCGGCGCTTCCAGTCGTTCATCCGGTACCGGGCTTGGGGCCAAGTCCGACTTTTCAACACATACCGCAGGTGTTGAAGGGCCTGGTAGATGGCCCGGATGGACCCGTCCCGGCACCATCCCCGTACTTCTTCCCGTTCTCGGTCACCCAGGCTTTCCGGCGGCCGGCTTAACAGCCGGACCGCCCGTCGTTTGGCTCCGTGATGCCGGCGGTCAACGTTCAGATACCTTCGCCTCCGGGCCAGGGCTTCCGTAAACCATCGAAGGAGATGAAAGCGATCCAAAATATGATCGGCGTCCGGACAGGTATGGTGAACGGCCTGAGCCATGGCCGGAGCACCGTCGGTCACGACGCCGTCGATGGCGTTTGGCAGTTGATCCAACAGATGGGCAATCGCAGCGGTGGACCGCCCCCTTCCGATAGCCAGCACCTGGCCGGTGTGCCAGTCCATCGCGGCCACTCCGTAGGTATGGCCTTTGCGAAAAGCAAAATCATCGACGGTGACCACCGTGGGGGTGGAAACGGTCAGCAGGGCTGGGGCCCGGCGGTAAAACCAGCGCTCCAGGGTGGTATACGGAAGACCGAACGTACGGGCTCCATCGGCGATGGAGCGGCCGATACAGGCCTGGACCACCATCTCCTGAAACATCTCTGTCGCAGAGCCACGGTCCGGAAGGTCCGGCAGAGAGGCCGTGAATGTGGCCCCGCATCCGGTACAAGTCCGGCGTTCCCGAGGAACACGGATCCAAATGATGCCGGTAGGCGCGGTATGGGTGTGCCGGAGAAACCGTCCGGTTTCTGCTTTCCGTCGCGAGGCGCTCCCGCACACCGGACAGATCGTTTGCCGGTATTTCGGGGAAAGATGAAACACCCAGGTGCCGTTTGGTTTGGATGTATGGATCCCGTCGTAGGCTGGAAGGTGCAACAGTTCTTTGATAAAATGGGTAATCAAGTGGCTTCTTCCTTTCTCGGTGTTCTAGTCCAATACCAAGATAAAGGAAGAGCCGCTTTTTTCATATACCTATCGGGTCAAGTCCAACTTATGGTGAAGAGCCTAAATTTATAAAATTTTCCGAAAATTTGTTTATGATTTTCTTTAAAAAGGGAATTAGGTAAAAAGGATTTCTTAAACTGACGGAGAGGGGGCACTATGGCTAAATCGAAGGAAAGACGACAAGGGAGACGCATACTTATTAAATCATGAGAGTGAAACGGTGCTAAAAGAATGATTTTATGTGCGGAGACCTAATTTTTTCGATTAAGTGTACAAATCGATGAATCGTCCTTCAGTGTTTTGCGCAACTTTAAATTTTGTTTGATCCCAGGCAACTCAGTGGGGCGGGTTACCTATACTTAAGTACGCCCCAAGCAATCTTTATAAATAGGAGGGGCTTTTCTATGCCGAAAAAGCTGTTTGAGGTAGATCTGAACAAAACGATGGACCAACAGACGACGCCGGGGCACAACCGCTGGCACCCGGATATTCCTGCCGTATTTTCCGTAGACCCGGGAGAGACATTCCGGATGGAATGCCTGGATTGGACCGATGGCCAGATAAGCAACAATGATGACCCCTCGGACATTAAGCACGTGAATCTCGACCGGGTGCACGTACTAAGCGGTCCGGTCCATGTAAACGGTGTGGAACCGGGCGATCTGCTTGTTGTTGATATTCTGGATATCGGAACGTTTCATTCACATGAATGGGGATTCAATGGCATTTTCGCTAAAGAAAACGGTGGAAGCTTTTTAGTGGACCATTATCCGGAAGCGGCCAAATCTATTTGGGATTTCGAAGGGATTTATGCCACTTCCAGGCATGTGCCAAATGTAAAATTTGCAGGTATTATTCATCCGGGGCTGATCGGCGTAGCGCCGTCGCAGGACATGCTGAATGAATGGAACCGCAGGGAAAAGGAACTGGTAGATACAAATCCTGACCGGGTGCCTCCGCTGGCGAATCTGCCGACAGAGCATTCGGCGGTGCTCGGGAACCTCAAGGGAGAAGAGTTCGACCGGGTAGCAGCTGAAGGAGCAAGAACGGTACCCCCAAGGGAAAATGGCGGCAACTGTGACATTAAGAATCTATCGAAGGGTTCGAGAGTGTACTTTCCGGTATTTGTCGACGGGGCAAAGCTGTCGGTGGGAGATCTTCATTTCTCGCAGGGGGACGGAGAGATTACGTTCTGCGGCGGGATTGAGATGCCCGGCTGGATTGACCTGCAGGTACATGTGATTAAGAACGGCATGGAAAAACACCGTATTCAACGAAATCCTGCGTTTAAGCCGGGACCGGTGATGCCGCATTACAATGAATTTCTAGTCTTTGAAGGTGTCTCTGTTAATGAATTTTCCGGAGGCCAGACGTATCTGGATGCCAATGTTGCTTACAGGAACGCCTGTCTGAATGCGATTGAATTTCTCAAAACGCTTGGGTACACCGGGGAGCAGGCCTATATGCTTTTAGGTACGGCGCCGGTGCAGGGCACGGTGGCAGGCGTAGTGGATATACCGAACGCCTGCTGCACGCTGGCCCTGCCTAAAGACATCTTTTACCAGAACATTCTACCGGAGTTGGATTAATATGGCCCAGTTTACGTTTAAATGCCGGACGTGTGGTACGTTTGAGCGCTGGATGGGATCAAAGGGAGCGCGGGTCAGCGAAGCGCCGTGTCCCTCATGCGGGGAAGCCGCCGGAAGGGTCTTCCAGCCAGTACACCTGTCCAAGATGGATGCGAAGATAAAGGCCCGGATCGAGCAGGGCATGCAGCCGAAAACACGGCAGCGAAAAGATCTTCCCGCCATGCAACAGCCACAGCAGCGGGCCCCTAGGCCTTGGCAGGCAGGCCATTAAAGAAGGAGACCCGAAAAAACCGGGTCTCCTTTTTCAGCTATTTTTCTCCCCGGTCTTTTCCAGCTATTCCAATAACCGCGGTGGCAGCCATCATCATACCGTAAACCATCGAAAAAAAGAGAAAGGGCCTTTTAGTAATTGTTAAAATACACGGTTCAACTTGGCAGCATCGTTCCTTATGTTCCTGATCATACATATTTCAAAAATGAACACCGCCTCCCCTCAGGCAGCGCGGGATGGCCGATCCGCCATCGAAGACCTGGAGGATACTAGAAAAATGTTTAACCCTAAAACATTACATCGGCATCTACAAGGTGCTGGCTTCCATGTACGGAAAAGTGACGTTGTTTCCGGAAGGCTCATCCTGAAATACTTTCATCTGGTAACGGCTTTGCCGAAAATAGTGATTTCCAGCATTGAAACTGGGCTACATGAAGAAAGCCTCCATCCCGAAGCAGCGAAAATACAGTTGGCTCGTACTGTCGTGGCGATGTACCATAACGAGCAGCAAGCTGAATAGCAATTTGTTTTGGTTTTTCAACAAAAAGAAACGCCTCAGAACAAATGCATCATATAAGGTAAAATGCTTGAAAAGATGATGTTGTTAACGGCTGAGACCAGAAACTCCCTAACAAAATACAGCCATAAAATTTTCTTGGCGGAAAAACGCATTGAGCAGCTTTTGCAGCGACAGTGGATGTTATCGGTGCTTATATGATCTTAACAATATATAACCATACCTATTAAACATAATTACGCTTATCAGTAGTCTATAACCACTTGTTGAGAACAAAGTGTTCTCCACTGTTTGTATTTATGAATATCACAGTGATGACCAATTCCTAAAATTAAAATGACAAGTTTTTCATCATTGATGTGAGCAATGCTTAGGTGCCGCCTATGCAATATCGTCATTCTCCAGCTTTTGTGCCATTAACGTTTTTCTAAGCGCTCTAGAATCTGTTATACCCACTAAGTTTTTATGAATTCAAGTCAAAGCATGCCGGAGTGATATCTATCTATTTTTAATGTTTTTGTGCTCTTTGTTCAAACTGTACTTCATATTCGGTCATTGTTTACGTCTAATTCCTTTGTCATTTCATCAAAAAAAATATCGTCTTAAACCTCTTGTTGTTACTGCAGAGCTTGATAATAGAGTTTCAAGTGTCTTAGTTATAGTTCAAGAAAGAACTCCTTTTTCTAATAATTGTAAAATAAAGGCGGAAGTAGTGGGATAGTCATGAAACGGTAACGAAACGTCTCAGGATATAACTCGAAGAAGGATGGATTCCTATGAAACGTAAGCTGCTGATAAGGAAAGAAGTGCTCTTGCTTGGCCTAATGATTATATTTCTTATAGTGGCCCTCTTCTATATGCAACGAGGACCGGAGACAATTTCCGATTCCACTGCTTCAGATAACGACTCTCGTTCATTTAAAACAGAAGAAAGAAAGGGTAATGAGGAAGAAAAACCCAACGATTCAGAAGAAACTGAATCTGAGCAGGCATATAAGCCTGTAGAACCAGATGATGACACTACGCCGTTAAAAGATCAGTTGGAGCGGAAATAATTGGAAATGATGCCTGAGCTTGAAGCAGCAGGAGAAGAAAGGGCAAGGCTGATGCCGTTTGGAGAAACACTAATCACAGGAACGAAGGATCAAACGGACGGACCGTTGAAAAATCATCGACTTGTTACATATTATGGCCATCCCAACTCCACCAATATGGGGATACTCGGGCAAATGGAGCCGGACGCCTTCATGGCAAAATTAAAGACCCAGGCTCAGGCCTATTCCAACGCTGATCCATTTCATCCAGCTGTCCCCACCATTGAACTCATTGCCACCGCTGCTCAACGAGACCCTGGTTCGGACGGTAACTACGTTCGCATGACCTCGCCGGAGCAAATTGACAAGTATGCGAAGCTTGCCGAGGAAAACGATGCTTTATTGATGCTGGATGTCCAATTGGGCAAAGACTCTGTGTTAAATCAAGTGAAGTCGCTGGAAAAATGGCTGAAGCTCCCTTATGTTCATCTGGCCATCGATACCGAATTCCATGTGGGAGAAAGAGAAACGCCGGGTATCGATCTTGGCCAGGTTAACGGAACAGAGATTCAACAAGCCGTGAGTTATCTCACAAAGCTCGTTGAAGACAACAACCTTCCGGACAAAATAGTTCTCGTTCATCAGTTTACGGACGTAGCGCTGACGAACAAAGAAGTCATTCAGCCAACCAGCCATGTAGAGGTGGCTTTAAACTTTGACGGGTGGGGAGGCGCTGCTGCAAAAATGACTAATTACAAAGAATATGTGCGGAATGAAGCTGTACAGTATGGTGGTTTTAAAGTGTTTTATGATAAGGATGAACCAGTCATGAGCCCGGAAGAAGTCCTTCAGTTGGATCCTGCTCCAGCTGTAGTCAATTACCAGTGAAGATTAGAGTGTCAATGTCTATACAATCGCCAGATATGCTGCTTTGTTATTTTCAAGGTGCTTTTGATTAGCTTAATTATACAAATTTAGCTAAGAAGCCCCCTAAGATGAAAGAAGAACCTGAATCCGTGATAAAGAGGGTTATTGTTTGAGTGAGGTTCCGTTCTATATCTATAACTCGTTTCTACTTTAGGAATACGCTGGGGGCAAAGAAGCATCCGCTGCAGGCGGACGTTTTCCGCGGGCAGCGCCTCAGCTATATCAAACGGAAAAACCGCCGTTTGATAGGATCTTCGGCTGCTGCTCTTCCCGCTGGAAGCGCCGCCTTCCGCTCCTGCCTTCGTTTTCTTTTCTTTAGAAAAGGGTGCTCTTGCAGCAACACAAAGAAACCTACAGGGTTTCTATAGGTTCGCTCAT
>NZ_FOTY01000033.1 GCF_900114715.1 Salibacterium qingdaonense | reverse complement strand
TTCTATCCAGTCAAAATCATTTTTTCCCTGAGAGAGAAGACCGAGATAGCTGTACACGACATCGCCGTGGGAAATCGCAGCCGACGATGTTAAGCCGGGCATGGATAAGGAATGGAGACGTTTATGTAAGTTCAAGGATTGAAGAAGTTCCCCTATCAAGAGAAGTCCACTGGCAGATATAATATAATTATCCGTTAATTGGATATCAAATCGACGTTTCATTTTTTCACCTTCCGGGTGCATTCATCCAATAAGATGAATAGGATCTTATCCCCTATTTTATCAAGGTTTTGAAGGGTATGTCGAAAGATATCATTACGGATTCAGGTGACTATTAATTTTCAACGAGGGGGAATTTCATTGGCCTTTTCAACGAACACCATACGTATTGCGGTCTTTGATTTGGATGGTACGTTGTACGAAGACACTTCTCATTTCAGGTACTACGCGGAGCGGCTCGCAGAAAAACTGCCTGCGGATAAACAGCCGTTATTCCGGCATGATTATAGTGACATGCTGGAGGGGAATCATCCGGTTGCCATCGGACGGGTGTATGATGCAGCATACGACAAAGTACTTGAGATAGACCCCGCTTCCTACAGGGTGACAAAGGTATGGGACTGGGAAGGAAAAGAGACTGGAGAGGAAGATGCATACACAACTCCGGTCTCTTTTGATTTTGATTCGATGATTGCGGTGGGGGACGGATGGTGGCTTCCGGCTGCGGCGGCAAAGCACCACGGCGCCGGCTCTACCTTTGATGCGTATCAAAAAACGAAGGCGTACATGCAGACGGAGGATTTTCAGTTTGCTGAAGATCCGGAGCGCCGTTTTTCACTGCAGCAGCTCGGCAGACAGATGCATCTTATTCTTTTGACAAACTCCCAGGCTGACGATGTGGGACAGCTGCTTCGGACCCTGAATCTGGAGGGGGTGTTTGATGAGGTGATACCGGAAGCGGCAAAACCGGCCCGCACCGAAGCGCACTTTTCCACCATTCTAAAGAAGTATGAGGCGGAACCGGAGGAGGTTGTTTCCATTGGTGACAACTACCTGAACGATATCGTACCGGCTGAGAACCTGGGCATGGCTTCCGTTCTGATTGATCCCCTCGGCAAAACTCCGGTACGCTCCGAAACAAAACGAATTGCGGCGCTGCGTGAGCTTTTTCCGCTGTTTCATAAATAGCCCGGGCAGGTTCGGTTCCGGCCTTAAGCGGGAGACGTTACAGCAGCAAAAGTCGTTATAAGAGATTCATAACGACAGACGGGAGTGGGGAATAGGAGAAAAACGTAAGTATGATTCATTCATGCTTACGTTTTTTAACGCTGGAACTGCATCCGGACATGGCATCTCCTGATAAAAAAGATGCTTCCCGTCACCAAAAAAGGAGACAGGAAGCATCATGTCCATCGTGACAAGAATCGGATTGTTATGATTTTGCGTTCAATATATCATGATCGACGTGGCGCTCGCCATTCATTTCCGTCAGTACGTTGACAGCTTTCCTGGCACCGTCCCCGGATGTGATGATTGTATGGACACTGACCCCGGCAGCTGTGCCGGCTGCCCATACGCCTTCGACACTGGTTTTGCCCCGTTCATCGGTATCAATAATCGACTTGATCTTGGGTTCGGTGCCTTCCGTCGTCTTTATACCGGAAGCTTCGGCCAGCTTCGTGTTGCCGCCGGTTGTCAGAATAACGTGAACTGCTTCGTATTCTCCGTTTTCGGTTTTCACTTTCACTCTTTGATTATCTGTCTTATCGACTGCTGTGACTTGTTCACCGGAGAAAGCGGCACCGTGCTTTTCGGCCTGTTCCCGGCCTGTCTTCAGCAGCTCCGGCCCTTCGATGTCCGGCGCGCCGTAGTGATTTTCCACCCAGGCTGCTTTCGTCATACTCTGATCATTATCGAACACAAGCGTTTCCTTTCCGTCTTTTGCGGTAAAAATCGCAGCGCTGGCGCCGGCCGGGCCGCCGCCGATGATAATAACGTCATACATGTCAACGTCCTCCTTCTGCTTTTTCTTCCATTGAGTCTCTTTCCCATTTCTCTATATTATGAATCCTTTTTTTTCTTTCGCTGCTCTACGTGTTTTTTCAGATGAAAATCATGGACGAGTCGAATCGCAGGACGGATAATCAGCTGAAAACTGCCGATGACAAACAACCATATACCGGCATCCTTCAATGGCTCGGAAAAGAAAAAAAAGCTTCCTATCAGAAACTCCAAACCAATCAAAAAATCATTCACTGTGTTCAGGACTGTATACCGTTTCTGAAAGAAAAATTCATAACGACCGAGAGATATATCTACGTAATTTTCCTTAGGTTGTTTTTGACTCACGGTATTCCCCTCCTCTGACATCTATCTTTTTCCCGGAGCAGGCTGTTTTCCAAACTACCAACAAAAATAAACCCCCGATCGCTGCCATCGGAGGTTTACCTGGTGAAGGAGACATATGGGCGTTTTTTTGCTTCATGGCGAAAATCAGTCCAGCCGGTCTAACCCGGCTGTATTTTAAGGAGGAATTATCATGTTCACCAGAAGAAGGGTCTTTATGCGCTGCTTTTGTCTCCTTCCCAAAAAAAAGGGGGACAGGATAGTAAAACTTTATGTCTGCTATCCTTATATTTTCATGTTAAAACCGACATGTGTCAGTACGATGTCAAAACGATAATTTTTTATTCTTTCTGTTCTTCATGATACACTTCTCTTAGCGAAGGAGGGATAGAATGATATCACCCGAAAACATGTACGACAAAATTGGAACGGGCATCAAGCCTGAGACGTTTATGGACAAAATGGAAGAGCGTTACCGCACGCAGCTTGATGAGTGGTACCATTTGTTCAGTTGGAGTGAACATGATGCCGGAGCACTTGAACCTCTGCAAGAGCGCAGCAACCTCCGGTGCGAAATTCTCGCCGGCGATTGGTGTCCGGATGTCCACCGCAACCTGGGGCCGGCACTGGAAGTGATGAAGCAGGCCGGCATTCCGGTGGAAATGTTCATTATGGAAGAACATCACGACCTGATGGAACATTTTCTGACCATGGGAGGCCGTTCTGTTCCCAAAATCATTCTGACAAACGACGACGGGGACGTCCTGTTCTCCTGGGGACCGCGGCCGGCCTACATCCAGGAGCCGATGGCGGCATACAAACGAAGCAGCTTCACTCCTGATGATCCTCAGGCTGAAGAGGCCAGGAAAGCGGCATACGAAGGAGTGAAGGCACGGTACGGGAGCGGCAGTAATTATCAAAAGCTTGTCGTCTATGAATTGACAAACCAGCTGCTGCAGCTTTGATTCCTCCCGTCTTCACTCTTGATACTTTGGCATCTCTAGAGTGAAGACGGTTTTTCCTTCCCTGCTTTCTGTGAGCACGAGATCCCCGTTCATGCTTCTTGCGATTATTTTACTGAACGGCAGGCCGAGCCCCAGGCCATGCGTATTATATTTCTTATTTTCCCCTCGGAAAAAACGTTCAAAAATGAGATGCTGTTCGTCCTCAGAAATCCCCGGACCGTTATCTGCAATGTCAATGCCCGCCGTATCGTTATCCTTGTTGTAAAGCCGTACATCGATGGTGCCCTCTGCGTTCAACGCCTGCTTGGCATTGTTCAAAAGGTTCACTATAATCTGCTGCAGTCTCATTGAATCAATATTCACAAACACAGGTTCCTCAAGCGTATGAAGAGATAATTGCAGGGACTCCTCGTCGTTTGCGACTTTCCATTGATGAATGATCTCTGTAAGAAGCGTATTCAGGTTATAGTTATCTGCAGATATCGGCACAGTGTGAGCCGAGAAAGAGTTGAATTCAAGCAGGTCTGCTACCATCGTTTGCATCCGATTTGCTTCGTTCAACGATACATCCAGAAATTCTTTCGCTTCCTCTCCGGTTACCACATCGTCCCGAACTGCCTGAATCAGTCCGGTCATGGAGGTTACCGGCGTTTTCAGCTCATGGGTTACCCCAGCCAGAAGTTCAAGGCGGAGTCTCTCAAGCTCCTGCAGGCGTCCCGACATCTCACGGAAAGAATGAACAAGCTCATGGACTTCACGTTCCTTAATATCAGCAGGAAGCGTAAAATCATAGTCCTCCTCCTGCACGTGCCGGGCTGCCGTTGCGACATCCTGAATCGGTCGGGACAGTCTTTTTGAAAGAACATAAATCACCGCCCAGCCAATCAAAGCAAGGGATACGAGCATAATCGCAAGCAGACGGTACTCCTCGTTCATCTGGGTGAGCTGGCCGGTCGACTGAATAACCACAACCCATCCGGCTGTACCTCCCTCTGCCTCAATCGCTGTCTTGACGAGATAGGTTTCTTCCCCTGAAGCCAGCTGAATACGCTGTACATCACTATTATTTTCCAATAAACTTACCGGAAAGATATCGAAAGAAAACGGATTCCGTTTAAGCGGATTGGAAAGGATTCTGCCGCTTCGGTCCACAATATAAATGATTGGATCCAGTTCCGTATCCAAAATGCCCTGCCTCTGTTCGATATAATCAAAAATACCTCCCTGAGGAACCATCTGACCCGACTGGGTTTCGACAAAGCGGTCTGAAATTTCCTGACCAAGGTATCTGGTCATATCCAGCCTGTGTTCGAGATTTGTCTGCCGAAGCCATATAACGGATAAGATACCGACAACAATCAGACCGAGAACGAGCGTAATTAGATATCGTGTTGTCCAATACCGAAGCAGAGAAATCTTTTTCCCCTTTTTATTCATAAACACAGAATTGATACCCCAATCCACGGAGTGTTTTTATTTCACCTTCAGATTCAGGCCAGTTCTGCAGGGACTTTCTGATACGTTTAATGGAAAGATCGACGGCACGGTCGCTTCCTTCATAGTCCATCCCCCACACCCGCTCAATCAGCTGCTCGCGGTCGAAGGTCTGATTCGGGTGCCGTGCCAGAAACAAAAGCAGCGACAGATCCCGTGGTGTTAACGGAACATCGACACCGTTGAGTTTCACGGTGTGGGCTTTTTGATTAATCGTCAGGCTGCCGTAGTGATTCACTTCGTCTTCCACGAGAACAGACCCCGACCTCCGCAGAACGGCTTTTGCTCTGGCAACGACTTCGCTGGAATCAAACGGCTTGCTTATATAATCATCTGCACCGCCCTCAAGTCCTTTCAGTCTGTAATCCACGTCTCCGAGGGCCGTCAGCATAATAACAGGTACAGCTGATTCTTCCCGGATTTTTTCCAGAATACTCCATCCATCCTGCCCTGGAAGCATGACATCCACAATCGCAAGATCCGGCTTGTTCTCCCGGAATGCGGGGATAGCTTCATTTCCATGCAGAATCGTAAAGACTTCGTATCCCTCTTTCTGAAAATAAGCCTTCAGCACTTTGCTAATGGCAGGCTCATCTTCAATAATGAGTATTTTCTGCATAACACGTCACTCCTTGGCTCCATTATATAAGAAAAACGCAGCAGAAAGCTATGTATAGTAAAGAAATCCCTGATGAGATCATCAGGGATTTCGTATTTAAAAAGGGGGGTCAATGAAAAAAGTCAGCTGCTTTTATCGCTGTACCGGCTGCTGCCTGCCGGCTGGAAGTGAAATGCTGGGGGACACTCCACTTTCCTGTTTATTCCTCAGCTCACCATGAATGCAAGGGGTAAACATCATGGTCTGCTGCCAAAGGAGAAGCAGCCTTTCGTATTGCATATTCCTGCGGCTTCAACCTAAAGCCTTGTTCCGTTTGTTTCGTTTGATGATACCGGTTCTTCATCAACCAAGGGGGGGAGATATTCCTTAAGAGTTGATGGTTCGGTATCTATCTGCTGTTCTTTGCTTCTTACTTCCTGGACAAGATCTGACACTTCCTTATCCCGGATATTGATGCCAAGTTCCACAGCTCGCTCTGTTAAAACGGCTTCCCGGACTTCAGCGGTCAATGTATCAAGATTTTTTCCGAGCGCTGCAATCCCTAACTCTTTGGCCCGCTGTTTTACGGCGACTTCTTTCACTTCATGAGCCAGCTCGTAAATGTCTTTGTTTCCGGTATCAATATCCAATTCCCGGGCGTAATGTTCGAGATCCTGCGTTTTCATAGAGCGTTTGATGGGATAAGCGGCTGAGCTGTTATGCTGCTTCTGAGCAAAGCCGGCTTCTTCATGTGAAGCTTGATCGCTGGTTCCTAAATCGGCGGCGGTATCTTGTTCCGCTTCTGCCATTCCCGGCACTGCTCCTATCATTCCGATTGAGAGAACAGACACCAGTAAATAGTTGCCTTTTTTGTTCCACAGCACCTCGCTTCCCTCCTGATTGTCAGCTTGTGATCAGCCCTGCGCCGATCACATTTCTTACTTTAAAGACGTTAGATGTCAACGGAATGTCAGCCTGACATTTCTTTTAAAAAATTTTTTTATCCCCCCTGCTGAAATGGAGAAGGTATGCTCTGCAGATCGATGCTCCATACCGCGGGCAGATACAAATTCACAGCCAGCACAATAAGAATGATGGAGAGTACGTTCAGCCAGAATCCGTTTTGCACCATCTGAATAATTTTCAGTCTGCCGGTTCCAAATATTATGGCGTTCGGCGGTGTGCCGACCGGGAGCATAAAAGCACAGTTAGCGGCCATCGCACATGGAACCATCAAGGCATAAGGATGCACACTGAGTGCTGCCGCAAGCGACGCCACTACAGGCAGAATCATCGTACCAGTCGCTGTGTTGGAGGTAATCTCCGTGAGAAAAAGAACAAGCGCTGTAGAGATAAGTACAATCAGAACAAAGTTCGCTCCCTGAAGCACCGTCAGCTGTTCGGCCATCCAATTGGACAAGCCTGTATTTTCAAAGCCGGAGGCAATAGCAAGACCCCCTCCGAAAAGCAGCAGGATGCCCCACGGAATATCTTTGGAATCTTTCCATTCCAGAACTTTGGTTTCCTCCGGGTGCGGCGATGGAATAGAGAACAGCAGAAGCGCTGCGGTTACCGCAATCATACCGTCGCTGATACCAGGCAGATTGACGAGATCCTGCCATATAAATGACCTTGTTATCCACATAAAAGCGGCAAACAAAAACACACCAAAAACGGCTTTCTCTTCAAAACCGATACGCCCGAGCGCTGACTTTTCCTCTTTAATAAGTTCCCTTCCACCGGGAAGCTGTTTCAGATTAATAGGATACACAATTTTCGTCAAATACAACCAGGCACTGAACAACAGGATGATAACAACCGGCAGGGCATAGGCCATCCAGCCGGCAAATGAGATTTCAACCCCGTACAACTCTTCCACCGTACCGGCGAGCAGGCTGTTCGGAGGAGTCCCGATCAATGTGCCGAGGCCTCCGATTGTGCCGGCATAACCGATACCGAAAATAATCGCCTTTTCAAACTTTTTCAGATCATGTTCTTTCTGCTCCTCTTTCAGAGCTTCGCTGACTTGATACACGATAGCCAGTCCAATCGGTATCATCATCATCGTGGATGCTGTATTGGACACCCACATGGATAAAAAAGCCGTAGCTGACATGAATCCAAGAATAATCCGGTTCGTGCTTGTCCCTATTAACTGTATGATATTAAGTGCTATCCGTTTATGAAGATTCCATTTCTCCATAGCAGCAGCGATAAAAAAGCCGCCGAAGAATAAGAAGATGATATCATTTCCGTACGATGACACCACCGTATCCACATTCACCGCTCCAAAGAGAGGCAGCAATACGATAGGCAAGAGCGATGTTGCCGGAATCGGAATGGCCTCGGTGATCCACCACGTCGCAATCCAGAGAGTCGAGGCCAGAACGATTTGAGCTTCTGAACTTAAATCAGGCGGGTGAAAAAAGAGCATGGCCATCACAAAAAGTAACGGACCCAGGATCAGACCAACGAGCTGAGCCCTTGTGTAAGAAGGTTTGTGGTTGTCATTGTCTGATCCTCCGCCATTTCCGCCGCTTGAGCTTCCATCGTTTCCGGTTCCTCCTGCATCAGCCGCCGAATTCCTGTCCGTTCCCGGCGATGAACCGGCTGCTTCCCGGACTTGTGAAAATGTCAGCAGTTTCTTCGTATTCTTATGGGATTTCCAAAATCCCCTCCATATAGATGCTGTACTTTCTTTCATCAAGAGTATTCCCTCCTCGTTGTAAACGCTTTCCTCAAGGCAATATACCTTCTCCCGCCGTATTTCGTCTACTTTGATTAATTAACGAAACCTTTTCGTAACTAAAAAAAGCAAAAGCGGGGTTAGAGGCTTTCATTTAATAGAAGGTCTTCAACCGCTCTTTTTTATCTGGGTGAATATGGTATTTGAGTTGAGGACGTCCGGCGGGCTGGTATTTCACATCAGCCTCTATCCATTCTTTTTCCGTTAAAAAATGGAGATATTTCCGAACAGATACCTGCGATATACCGGCAGATTCAGCAATATCAGCGGCTGAAAAAGGAGATGGTACAGCGAGTACTGCCTCTGTAATGCGCGATAACGTCAAGGTGGTTAACCCTTTTGGGAGTTCCATACCCTTGGCAGAACTCTCTACATCATGAAGAAGAAAAGAATCAATATCCTTTTGGGATACCTGTTCTTCCTTCTGCATCATCTCCTGCTGGCGCCGGTACTGCTTTAACGAGTCCTCGAACCTTTCGAATTCAAACGGCTTGATCAAATAATCAACCGCCCCGTACCGCAGAGCGGTCTGAACAGATGCGTTATCATCGGCTGCCGTGACGACAATAACGTCCACCGGTGTTTCGTTTTTTCTGATATCTCTCAGCATATCCAGTCCGCTCGTGTCATCCATATATACATCAAGCAGAATCAGATCTACTTTGTTTTCTTTCAAAAAAGTCCATGCCTGATCGACATTTTCCACCGTTCCGACCGTCTCGAAACCTTCAACTCTTTCTGCATACTTACGGTTGAACTTGGCCACCATCGGATCATCTTCCACAATTAACATGTGGATCATACGTCTTCCCCCTCGTACGGAATCGTCACTTCCACAACCGTTCCCTTATCTACTTCCGAAAACCATTCCATTTCTCCATTCAAGACCTGCAGGCTTTTTTGAATAAGATCAGTTCCGTGTCCCCTCCCTTCTTCTTTCGTGGAAAAACCCGGATGCATCATGCTCTTTGTTTCAGCAGAGGTCATGCCTTTTCCATTATCACGGACCGTAAAATAAAAAACGCCGTCGATATGATTGATGGTGAGCTGGACGCGTCTGCTGTTTCGTCCCTGCACAGCTTCCACTGCGTTATCAAAGAGATTACCAATTATCGTAATCAACGCATCCATTCGTTCCGTGTGCTGCAGGACAGGCAGCGGTGCGTCCCCGTAGAACGCAACTTCTATGCCTTGATCTCTGGCAGAGCTTGTTTTATTCAGCAGAAATCCTGCCAGCACGGGGTCTTTAACCAACCTGGAAACTTCCCCGACTTCCTGCTGATAGGAGTCGGATATAGAATGGATATAGTCGTTTAATTCCGCGTATGATTCCGTATGAATCATAGCAGAGATGACATGAAGTTTATTCATAAATTCATGGGTCTGGACCCTTAGTTTTTCCGCATAATGCCTTGCTCCCGTCAACTGTTTGACAAGTGACGTTAATTCCGTTTTTTCCCGAAACGTTGCGACCGCCCCTGCGATTTGATTTTCAGCGAGTACGGGCATCCGGTTCACAATCACAGCATACCCGCCGACCACAATTTCACGGTCATATTCCGCCTGCCGGCGATCCAGTACTTCCTGCAGTCCCAGTTCCGGCAAAAAGGAAGCAGCATATTGATAGATGGGGTCCTCTGTCAGTCCTGCTCGTTGAAACAACTCATTTGCCGCGTCATTCACCATGACGATTTCTCCATTTGTATTAACAGCAGCAATACCTTCCCGCACCGAGGAAAGCATCGCTTCTCTTTCTTTCAAAAGATGAGCAATTTCACGCGGTTCCATGCCGTACATTGTTTTTTTGATCCGGCGCGCCAGCCAGAATGCTCCGGCCAGACCAACTAAAAGCCCCACCCCCGAACCAATGTACACCATTTTTTGACGGTCCATTATAACATGTTGGACATTATCGAGCAGGATGCCGACCGAAACAACTCCTATCTGCTGCCCTTCTTCATTTTCTATCGGTACAAAAGAACGCAGAGATTCTCCCAGCGTCCCTTCTGCTGTAGAAGTGTAAGTCTCCCCCTGAAAAGCACGGTCTTCATCATTCCCGGCAAAATACTGCCCGATCCGAGCTTCCACCGGATGGGAACGGCGGATGTGATTCATGTTCATGACGACAATGTAAGCGACCCCCGTATCCTGTTGGATTTTTTCCGTGTAACGCTGAATCCGGCGGCTGCTTTCCTGATCCTGCAGCCCTTCCCGGACAACAGCAGAATAGGCGGCTGCATGGGCAATATCCATTGTTTTTTCCACCTGGGCATTTCTCGCATGGCTTGCTGCATCCCGGCCGATCAGAAGGCCGGTGATACAAAAAGCTGTGACAAGAACGAGCGATACAAGCAGCGTAATCCAGGTCTGCAGCTGCAGGGGTTTTCTGCGTTTGCCTTTATGTATCATGGTCATTTTATCCTTTTCAGGCAGAGCCGCACGAAAAAACCTGCTGCTTCAAAGCAGTAGGCATATCTGAGCGGCTGGATGCCGTCGGTTTTTAGGTGCTTCTGCTGCAGGTGGATCCATCAAAATAACGAGTAACATGGGCATATCCTGCCGGATAACGTAAAACAATTACAACTTTTTCAGCATTTTTTACAATCCTATTACATGATAGCATGAACTTGAAACATGCTGCAGCACGTCACTGACAGAACAGCTGCATGGAAAAAAGCTTTCTTTTATGGAGATTTTTCCAGCGTATGTACCGGGATAAAGGGGGGAAGACAGTGAACGAAAATAAACCGTATGTGGAAATGTTAAGGCACTCATCCAATCCGCACACCAGTTTCTTATCTTTGTCTCAGACCATTATCGATCAGCCGGACGTCACGACATGTACTAAAAAAAATGCACTGCAGAAGGTTGTAGAAGCCTACGAGGAAATCTGCCGGCAGCCACAAAGTTAACCAAATAGAAACCGTACTTATTTGTCATTACTATTGAAATAAATGAAACCCACTCCCGTCCGGACGGGAGTGGGTTTCATTGTATCATATCTTATTTTACAAGCACTGTCTTGATTGATGTGAAGAATTCTTTGGCGGCTTCTCCCTGTTCTCTGGAATGAGAGCTCGAATTTTTCATTCCACCGAACGGCGCCTGCAGTTCCACCCCGGCGCTTTCTGCGTTGATACGGACAAGTCCGGCTTCGATGTCATCCATAAAGGACAGAAACTCCTGGATATTAGTGGTGAAAATGGAGGCACTCAAGCCATATTCAGTATCGTTGGCCGTTTCAATCGCTTCTTCCACCGTTTCCACTCTCATGAGGGCAAGTACGGGGCCGAAAATTTCTTCTCTGGCAATCGTCATCTCCGGTTCAACGTTGTCAAAAACAGCCGGGGTAACATAATATCCCTCTTCTTCAGGTATTGTTTCACCTCCGCAAAGCAAATCTGCCCCTTCTTCTTTTCCTTTCTCAATGTAAGAAGTGACGCTCTTAAATTGACTTTCACTGGCGCAGGGTCCCATCCAGCTGTCTTCCTTCATGCCGTCTCCTACTTTTATGTCCCTCACCTTTGCAAGCAGCTTTTCTTTAAACGTATCATATACACCGTTTTGAATAATAACCCGGCTTGTAGCCGTGCATTTCTGGCCGGTAGATTTCAATCCTCCGCTGATCACAGCATCCACAGCCGTATCCAGATCAGCGTCTTCTGTGACGATGACCGGGTTTTTCCCGCCCATCTCCAGCTGGTACTTTGCTCCACGTCCAAGAGCAGCCTGCCCGATGCCGCGGCCGACCTGTTCGGAGCCGGTGAAGGTTATACCGTTCACGTCAGGGTGTTCTGAAAGTCCCCGCCCGATGACGGATCCGCTTCCTGTTACAAAGTTCAACACACCATCCGGCAGTCCGGCTTCTGCCAGGCACTCTACCACTTTTGCCGCTGTCACAGCCGATTCCTGAGCCGGTTTAAAGACGACCGTATTGCCGTAAACGAGCGCCGGTGCCATTTTCCAGACCGGGATGGCAACCGGAAAGTTCCAAGGTGTAATGACACCAACAACGCCAAGCGGACTTCGGTTGGTGAACATCAAAGCATCCTTATCCGTCGAGGGAATGACATCTCCGGACTGCCTCATGCCTTCTCCGGCGTAATACCGCAGAATCTGGGCGCCGCGCATCGTTTCTCCTTTGGCTTCAGGATACGTTTTTCCCATCTCCCGTGTCATCGTTTCTGCGATCTCTTCGATCCGTTTCTCTAGAAGAGCCGCCGCTTTGTAGAGAATGTCACCCCGGGCCGGCTGCGCCATTTTTCTCCAGTTCCGTTTGGCCGATGCGGCAGCTTCCACCGCTTCATCAAGTGTTCTGGTGCCGGACATCGTATAATATCCGACGACTTCACGGGGACGTGCCGGGTTCAAACTGGCCTTTGTCTCTTCGGCATTCGTTTTCCAAGCACCATTAATGTAATTACTGTACGTCTGCTCTACTGTCATTGTCATAGAACATCCTCCTTATCATTTGGTACCGGCTGTGCGGTCCTGAAGCTGGTGAACCGTTACATCGTTCCAGCTTAAATCGGGAACGGAATACTGTTCCATCTTCGTCTCATCCAGTTCTATTCCAAGTCCTTCCACATTTCTGGAAGGTGCGGTTAACCATCCATCCTCATAATGGACTTTGTCTTTCACGACATCGTCTACATACAACTCAGGACCGGTCGGATCCGAGGTATAATCAAGATTTGTCATGGTACTTCCGAGATGGGCCATGGCTGCTGTTCCGATGGAAAGCTCCTGTGTCGTGCCGAGCAGGCAGCTCTTTTTCGCTGTGTCAGCCGCTGCGACCGCCTTTTTTGCGCTCGTCAGACCACCGATGAATACCGGGGATATGTTGAAGATATCAACGGCTTCCTGCTTTATCATTTCAAACTGCTGGCGGGTGCTCCATACATGTTCACTGACCGGATGATCCACTTTGTGGCGGAAATGCCGGAGACCATCAAAGTCGTTTTGATAGGCCGGGCTTTCTATCAATTCGATGGGGTAGTTTGAGAGCCTTTTGACGACACGGGCCGCTTCTTTCCAGTCGAGGAGGTGGCTGAAATCAAGTGATTTAATGGTCACCTTTGAACCGAATTCCTTATAGACTGCTGCCAGAAATGCTTCGTCTGCCTCTACATTTTTTCCGGCATAAAGACGGAATACGTCAAACCCTTCGGCAAACCGCTGCCTCACCACGTTTACGTTTCCCTCCACTTCTTCCATGAAACGATGGCGGAAAATCGGGTAACAAACTTTGATTTTCTCATGGTATCTGCCGCCGAGAAGATCAGCCACCGAAACCCCCAGATATTTGCCGCATAGATCATAGAGGGCGTTATCGACGCCGTTGCGGATGAAGCTGCCTTTTTCATAGTAATACATCGCTTCAGGGAAATTATCGAGCAGTTCTTTATTAATAAGGGCCAGATCAAATGGATTCTTCCCGACGAGAATCTGTTCCAGCACCCGCTTGAGGTCTTTCACGTCCGGTGCATAGCGTGGAAGATGGGAAAAGTCCGACATTTCCCCGATTCCAGTTACGCCTTCGTCTGTGTGAAGCCGGACGATAATATGCTTATTCACAAAACCAGTGTGACGCGGTACTCCCACTACTGTCAGGGTGATATCCGTTAGTTTCATAGGTTCACAGCCTTTCCTGGCATTTTAGACGTTCAGAAATGTATCCCGGCCGAGTTTCCATGTATGGAGTAGATCCATCACTTCCTGGTTTTCTTCAGGAGACAGTGCTGAAACAGGTTCTCTCGTCGGTCCCGCTGGAAAACCGAGCATCTCAAGCGCTTCTTTGATAACGACAACATTATTTCCGGCATGATGCCTGGCACGCAGATCTTCAAACGGAACCATCTTCTCCCATAAATCCCATACCCCCGGCCAGTCTCCCTCCCGGAGTTTCTCCAGCAGATCAAATGAAATCTCCGGATACAAATTAACAAGACCGGACGTAAACCCTTCTGCACCGGCCGCCCAGAAATACGGCGCCCATTTCTCGGCGGTACCGCAAACCCAGGTCACACCATGCTCAGCGGGAGTGTCCCGCACAATTTTCGTGAAACGGGGAAGGTCATTAATGGCATATTTCACACCAATTAACTGCGGAAGCGCTGTCAATTCTTTCAGCACATCATCACGGAGGGCTGGATTTTTGAAGTAAATCACCGCCGGCATGTCGACCTCTTCCATAATCCGGCGGAAATAAGCAGCTGTTCCCTCATCATTCATGTAAGGATGGACCGGCATATGAATCAGCACGGCATCCGCTCCTGCCTGTTTTGCATCGAGTCCCATTTCTACCGCGGTATCCACAGAATACCCGATTCCCGCGATTACCATCGCACGATTTCCTGCCCACTCGGTCACTTTCCGGTTCTCCTCTTTTGCCTCTTCGACGGTCAGGGAATAAAATTCACCCGTGTTGCCGGACGGAACAATAACATCCAGTTCTTTTTCCAAAAGAAATTCCACGTTCCGCCGCAGCACCTCCCAGTCGATCGTCAGATCATCACGAAACGGCGTAATGTTAATCGCTGAAATCGCTTTCAAATTTTCCGAAGCTTTCTTTATCTCCATATTATTCTCCTTTCCTCTGCTGTTTCATCACCTGATTCAGCGTACGCAGGATATGCGATTTCATTTCCTGTTCCGCCGTATCTGCGTTCCGGCTTTCCATCGCCTGAAAGATACTCCAGTGTTCCATCAGCCCTTCCTCCTGTTCTTTGTTCTGCTGCAGCGCCAGTTTTCGAAACGCTTGATCAAAGGCTGATACGGTATTCCATGTCTGCTTCAGCACCGGGCTCCGGGCATAGGTGACGACCATCTGATGAAAAGACGTATTTTCCTCCACCAGATTATCCACCCGCTGTTCCTGCTTCATGTCATCCATGCGCATCAGCTGTTGTTTCAGGCTTTCCATTTCTTCATCCGTCATTTTTTCTGCAGCCAGCCGTGCACACAATCCTTCTACAGAAGCCCGGAGCATCAAAATCTCCTCAATCGACGTATCAGCCATATCCGATACAAATGTCCCTTTTCTCGGAACGGTGACAACCAGTCCTTCATACTCAAGGGTCCGGAATGCTTCTTTCACCGGCGTTGTGCTGATATTCATCTTTTCAGAGAGCTGTCTTTCCCGGATCGGTTCCCCCGGTTTATAGTAGCCCATCACAATGGCTTCGCGGATCGTATCCACAGCCAGCTGCCGGAGTGACTGAACATTCGTTGTGCGCGATGTCAAAAGCTGTTCAAGTTCTGCGTTCATTTCTTCCACCTTCTTGATATCTGATATATCAGTAACTTCATAGTAAAACCTTTCGAAGATGATGTCAATACATTTATACTTTACACGAGGTCACATACCCACCGCAGCAGGGATTTGTCCTGAAATCGTCCTGCGATAAAGGATATTCCAACAGGCAGCCCATCCTTATTTTTTAACGGAATGGTCAACTGGGGCAATCCTCCCAGACCTGCTATGCAGGTCAGCTGCATATCGGCCCGCCGCCGCTGTTCTCCTTTTTCAGCCGGCAGGTTCCGGTATGGTGCGGGCCCTGCCGAAGTTGGAACGGCCATCACCGTCTGACTTCCCAGCAGCGCATTCAAATGACAAGCTACATCATCACGCTTCGCTGTCATTTCCTCATGCAGCGACTCATCAAGTGATGATGCCCACTTAAACCGTTCCGCGATACCGGGTCCAAAGGCGGGGTTCTGCCGCTTCACCCAACCGCCGTGTTCTTTCCAGATTTCGATACCCTGCATCACCCGGAACGTTTCCGCCCATGATTGCAGCCTGTTTTCAGCTATATACTGGTGTTCCCATTTATCTACCTTTTGTTTTATCGAACGCAGAAAAGCAGTGCATGCGTCACGGGTGCTTTCCCCAGCGAGCTCCCATGCTTCTTTTGGGAGCAGCAGGCGGTTGAATGCAGGACGGTTCGAAGCATACGGAAGCAGCACCTCTCCCGCGCGCTTCATCGTTTCAATATCAGATGTCATCCACCCTATCGTATCAAAACTTTCCGCCAGTGGTATCACTCCGGTTATATCCAGCATACCGTGAGAGGGACGCATACCCAGTAACCCACAGTATGAGGAAGGAATGCGGATGGATCCGCCCGTGTCCGTTCCGACTCCGATATCAACATCTCCTGAAGCCGCGGCAGACGCCGACCCGCTGGACGATCCGCCGGGAACCCGGTCCGGTGCTTTGGGGTTCAGCGGCGTTCCATCGTGGATGTTTTCACCGTTCAGGCTGTACATCAATTCATCAGTAATTGTCATTCCCCTCAGGCCTGCCCCGTTTTCAAGCAGGGTTTGAACGACCGCGGCATGACCGGGAGCCGGAGAAGCTGTGCGGTGCCAGTCCGGCTGTCCGGCGCCGTTGACCACACCTTTAACAGCTATGACATCTTTCAATGCAAAGGTAAGACCTGATAAAACACCGTCTCGCACCGGTTCCATCGATACCATTTTATTTATATAAGCACTGGATTCATTCATCTTTGTATCCCCCTCCTCTTCATTATCAAAGGCGGGGAAACATCTGTCATGAAGCAGAATCACTTAAAACGAATCGCTGTGTTGTATACTTTCACCAGTTAGAGAGGTACGGCCACAGGTTTTTTGTTCCGGAAAAAATACCATTCTCTGAAACCGATCGCTTTCAGATGATCCCTGACCTCTTCCAGGTCATCTCCGATTCGTTCAGGGTCGTGGCTGTCCGACCCAAGGGTGATTGGTACATTATAATAAAATGCCCGTTCCAGAAGATCATCGGATGGATACCACCCTCCGCATTCTTTCATCTTTCCGGACGTGTTAACCTCTATTGCTGTCTGTTCTTCTCCAATCGTCCGCAGTGCCTGATCCACTTTGTCTGTCGGAACATTGGCAATGTCCGGAAAGTAGCCCTTAATTGCATCAATGTGGCCCAGCACCTGAAACATACCGCTTTTCGCTGATTTTTCAATCAGCCGGTAGTACTCTTCTTTTACATCAAGAATTTCTTTCTCGCCAAGACCGAACCACCGGGTTTTATCAAAAATATTAATGCCGTTCACAAAGTGTACGGAGCCGATAATATAATCCATCGGGTACGCTTCATACACACTCTGGTACGTCTGTGCCGAGGCTTCCAGATAATCTGATTCCACCCCCAGCAGTACTTCAATCCGGCCTTTGTATTTTTCCTTCAGCTGCTGCATTTCCTGTACGTATCCCGCAAAATCGCTTTTGGCCATTGTGAGACCCGGATAGGGATGATCAGCCTCCAGTCCGAAATACGGCGAATGATCGGAAATACCGATAACATCGAGACCCCGATCCAGCGCCGCCTGAATGTAATCTTCCATGTCTCCGCGCGCATGTCCGCAGCGGTAGTGATGGGTATGCAGGTCAAACTTCATCGTCTTCCACTCCCTCTCCCTTTTCTATTATCAGAATATCATATATAAATGAAAAAAGTGATCCTATGACAACCGTCCTGGTTCTTTTTATTAGAAGTCTGTATTCTTCTGCATATCGAACTGTCTCAGGCGGAAACTATAAAATCGTGGAATCTTCCTACATACATGACACTTGTCACCTCCCACCAGTGACATCTATGTCTTATCTCAAAAGAATGAAACCTATAAGATAAAAGATGAAATGGACACCTGACGAATATAAATCAATGAACTGCAGGGGGCGTAATGATGAGTAAACAGCAGCAAAAAGAGCTTAAAAAAAGTGTAACACCCTTTGCCCAGCCCAATATAAAAGCAAGTATTATTCAAATAATTAATTCCATTCTTCCCTTTTTCCTGATTTGGTTTCTCGCTTATCAAAGTATAGCCGTATCATTATGGCTGACAATTCCTTTAACCATTGCCGCAGCATTATTCGCCGTCCGTATTTTCATTATTTTCCATGACTGTGCCCATGATTCTTTTTTTGAAAACAAGAAGACGAATCGAATCGTCGGCACCATTACCGGTATTATCACTCATTTTGCTTTTGCGAAATGGAAAAAAACACATGCGATGCACCACGCCACGAGCGGCAATTTAGACAGACGCGGAACCGGGGATATATGGATGATGACGGTGGATGAATATACGGCGGCTTCGACGTGGAAAAAAATCAAGTACCGGCTGTACCGCAATCCTTTCGTCATGTTTGGATTAGGCCCCTTTTTTCTGTTTCTGCTCGATAATCGATTTAATGAAAATACAGCAAAAAAAAGCGAAAAAAGAAACACGTATCTGATCAACGGTTCTATTGCAGCAATCTATACTCTCCTGATTTGGATCATCGGCTGGCAGGCCTTTCTGATTGTTCAGCTTCCTATTTTGTATGTTTCCGGAGCCTTGGGGATTTGGCTCTTTTACGTACAGCATCAGTTTGAAGATTCCTATTTTGAGAATGAAGAGGAGTGGAATTTCGTAAAAGCTGCAGTGGATGGAAGTTCCTATTATAAGCTCCCCAAAATGATACAGTGGCTGTCGGGGAATATCGGGTTCCATCACGTCCATCATCTCAGCCCGAGAGTGCCTAATTACAATCTGGAAAAAACACATGAACAAGTAACACCACTGCAGCAGGCAACAACCATCACTCTTGGATCCAGTTTACAATCGATTCGTTTCCGCTTATATGATGAAGATAATAAGCGGTTTGTGAATTTCAGAGAAATGAAATATCTTTTGAAACAGGAAAAACACCAATATAATTAAGCAGGACCCCTTCAGCAGATGACTGCAGGGGTCTTCCCTGTTTTTTTGTTATAATAAACAGACGAAGACACACCAAAGGAGATGCCGTATTGCAGAACTGGTTTCATATTTTCCCGAAAAATACCGGGCTGAGCTTGTATGCCTGGATTATATTTTGTCTTCTCCCTTTTTATTTTGTAATCACCTCTTCCGGACTGTTTGAAGTCTTTATAGGTATTTTATTGATCGCTCTGTTTTTTACGACCTACAGGCTGTCCTTCATTAAAAAAGGCTGGACGGTTTATGTATCGGTTGGAATAGAAATAATGATAAGTATTGGGATGACCATGTACTTTGGGTATGTTTATTTTGCATTGTTTCTTGCCTTTTTTATTGGAAATATACGAAATAAAGCGGGCTTTATCACCCTGTATGTTGTTCATATCGTCACGGCCAATGCCGCCATCACTGCCGGGTTTTTTATGCAGAGGGAAGCCTTTATGATGCAGCTTCCGTTTATTGTGATTAGTGTCATTGGCATCATCCTGCTCCCCGTGAACATCCATAACCGGAACAAGCGTGAAGAATTGGAAAGCGAACTCGAAGACGCAAACGAGAGGATCTCGCAGCTTATGATCGTGGAAGAACGCCAGCGGATTGCACGGGACCTGCATGATACACTGGGGCAGAAGCTTTCGCTGATTGGATTCAAAAGTGACCTTTCTCAAAAACTGATGGATGTTAACCCTGAAGACGCCAAAAAGGAAATTGGAGATATTCATCAGACGGCAAGAGCGGCTTTAAAAGAAGTACGTGAAATCGTGTCGGACATGAAAGGCACCAAGCTGAAAGACGAAATACACCACGTCCAGGAAATATTGAAAGCGTCGCAGATTACATTTCACCTGGAAGGGGATCCACCGGAGGTAATGAACTTACCTGTATTAAGTGAAAATGTACTGAGTATGTGTTTGAAAGAATCGGTGACGAATGTCGTCAAACACAGTCAGGCCGACACCTGTTATATATCCTTCTTACAGGAACCGTTTGAAGTTGTTATGACCGTTCGGGATAATGGGGCTGGAATGCCCGTTTTAGATGAAGATTCCCTTGAAGAAAGCGGCCTGCAGGGGATGAAAGAACGTCTTGAATTTGTAAACGGAAGTCTGCATTATGAATCAAACCATGGTTTGATCTTAACGGTTAGAGTCCCATTTGTCATTCAGCCGCCAAAACAGGGGGAATCTTTATGATTCGTATCGTCATTGCCGAAGATCAACAGATGCTGCTTGGAGCACTTGCCTCCCTTCTGAATTTAGAAACGGATATGGAAGTGACGGGGCAGGCGGCCAATGGGGAAGAATCGCTTCAGTTAGTGAAAGAACAGGATCCTGACGTATGCATTATGGATATTGAAATGCCGGTAAAAAATGGACTGGATGCGGCAATGGAATTAAAAAACCACCCCTGTAAAGTGATTGTTCTCACGACGTTTGCCAGAACCGGTTATTTTGAAAGAGCTCGTAAAGCCGGTGTTAATGGTTATTTGTTAAAAGACAGTCCAAGCGAGGATCTGCCAAGTTCCATCCGCTCTATCATGAATGGCCGGAGAGTATACGCCCCGGAGCTCATTGATATGGCCTACGAGGAGCAGAATCCGCTGACAGAACGGGAAGTCCAAATTATACAACTGATTGCGGATGGAAAAACGACCAAAGAAATTTCAGATACGCTTTTTATTAAGACAGGGACAGTGCGTAATTACGTTTCCGTCATCTTGGACAAACTTGAGGTCAATAACCGCATAGAAGCCATTTCCAAGTTCAGGGAAAAGGGATGGTTTAAATGAAAAAAAGAGGATGTCCTAAGGCAGACGGACATCCTCTTTTTCATATTCTATCAGTAACGGATATTTGATTTTTTCTGGGTCCGCAGCGCCTGATACGCAGACTCTACCAGGACATTGACGTCTTTGGAGTTTTCCATTGTATAATCCGGCTGCACACTTTCCCGGATGCATTGATGGAAGTGGTCGATTTCATTCTTGTAGGCGTCATCTTTTACATGGACTGAAGAGACGACCTGACCTGATTTATCCTTCACAATAACCGTTCCGCAGCCGTTTGCCGACTTATCCGGACGGTAGGCATCTTCCACCTGAATCGATCCGTTCTCACAAATAATCTCATAGCGGTTTGATGCAGGAAGATCAAAACTTGCAAGAACCTCTCCGATCCGTCCGCTCCCGTCTTCAAACAGTGCCACAGCCATCAGATCGACACCGCCGTTTCCACGGGTTTTACCTCTTGTGGTCACTTTTTCCGGCTTCCATCCAAGCAGCTGGTTCATCGTATGAATGCCGTAGCAGCCGATGTCATAAAGCGCACCACCGCCAAGTTCTTTGTTCAGACGGATATTGGTGTCATCCTGAATCTGAAACGAAAAGTGTGCCCTGAACAGCTTCCAGTCACCGAGCTTGTTCGACTGCAGCACTTTCTTCACCACGTCATGCTGTTTGTGAAACTGATGCATAAATGCTTCCATAAGTACAACTTGATACTGCTCCGCCGTTTCCTTCATCTGCCGTACTTCATCGGATGTAACACCGGCGGGCTTTTCAAGAAGGACATGCTTTCCCTTCTCCATCGCCTTGCGGGCCCACTCGGCGTGAAGGGCATTGGGAAGTGCAATATAAACGGCATCTATCAACTCGTCATCGAGCAGTTCTTCATATGTCCCGTAAAAGACAGGAACATCTTCAAATTGTTCGGATGAACCGGACCGGCTGGCAACCGCCCGTATGTCTCCTTCCGGGGCTCTATGTAATGCCGGCAGAAAAGCTTCCATCGCTATTTTGGCTCCACCGATAATGCCCCACTGCAATGTTTCCTCCATATATCCAGCACTCCTTTCATGAACTTTGTTGTCTCCGCGTTCTATTCTCCTGTTTCCGCGAGAAACCAGGGGTTGTGCAGGTCTTTCTTGTTATACCTCAGGGTCTCATCCGTTCCAGCGACCCGGACGGATCCTCCGGCGGCTTCCACGATGGCGTGGCCGGCACCAGTGTCCCATTCCATCGTCGGCGCAAAACGGGGGTAAAACTGGGCGTTTCCTTCTGCGATTAAGCAGAGTTTGAGGGAACTTCCGGTGGAAATCGTTTCGACCTGTTCCCCGGTGCTCTTCAGCTGCTCAATGAATTCCCCGGTTTCCTTTGACATATGCGAGCGGCTTGCAATCACGCGGATAACGTCTCCGGTATATTCTGCAAGCGGCAGCTGCGTCCCCATATGAAACCAGCTGTCGACGTCTTCGGCATCCCCTCTGGAAGCGGCTGCCTGCTCCACTTTCACAGCACCTTTGGCGGCATCGCCGATATAGAGAAGGTCAAGGGCCGGCGCATAAATCACGCCGGATACCGGGCGGCCATTTTCGATACGTGCAATATTGACGGTGAACTCCCCGTTTTTCTTGATAAATTCTTTGGTGCCGTCCAGCGGATCAACGAGAAAGAAGACATCCCAGGAAGTCCTTTCGTCATACGTTAAAGGCTGTCCTTCCTCACTTAATACCGGTATATCCGGAAACGCCTGCTGTAAAACATCAGTAATCAGCTGATTAGCGCGCTGATCGGCAATCGTCAGCGGTGAATCATCTTCTTTATATTCCACGTTGAAGTCTTTTCCGTATATCTCCATGATGGCAGCTCCGGCATCCAGTGCTGCGTCAATAACAGTCTTCATCCTTGTGCTCCTTTATTCTAAAAATAAATATCCGGCAGATTGAGATTATACCTCTGCTGGAGATCACGGTTACTCTCCACGTACCGCGCTTTTAACTCATTTTCCAGCTCTCCCGGCAGATGATACCGCTTATAATGCAGCTTAAAACTAAGTTTGCTCTGCAGTACTTTTCTTGGCGAAATCTTCCCCTTGATGGGAGAAGGATTGGATGGAATCAGCCCTTTGGGATGCAGCTTGGTTTTAAATAGATGGTTGGCCCTTCTGCCGATGGCCATCTGGAGTGTGCCGTAGCTGCGGTTTATCTGCTCGTTCTCATAAGGAGGAATCTCTTCTTCGCCCATATATTGAAGCAGATCGAGCATACGGGCATCCATATCATTTTTGAAGTGCTCATAGATAAGGACATAATAGTGATTGTCTCCAAAAAGTTCCCGCACCTTATCAAGGTAATACTCGTAATGATAATGATCGAGAATGCCCTGGCGTTCCAGATTCTGCAGATGGCGTTCGGGCTTATTTACGCCTCCCTGATGAACGTACTGGACGTACAGAGAAGTCAACAGGTTAACCTGTTCGCGGATCCCCACAATGATGTGAACATCATATTCCTCTTCCGGAAATACCCGCCGGATGTCTTCCAGTACGCGGATGTTGGACTTGGACCGTTTCTGGGAAAATGGACTGCCGGAAAGTCCTTCGTACGAAATCAAGAGCGGCTTCCTTTTATAAAACGAGTCGACCTTCTCCCGAATCTCCTGGATACGTTCGTCCGACAATTTTTTGAGCCGGAGATCATACAGCTCCTGCTTCAGCTTCCCGTACTTCAAGTACCGGACGCTGCTCAGATTGGGATAAATACAACGTTGTAGAAAGGACGTCGCTGTTTTATGAAATCCTATATGTACAAATACCTTTTTTCTCATACCAAACTCCATCTCTTTATAATCGTTTCTTCTTATGATACACCATTTTTCCCTGTCTTTGCTACATTCATCCGTACACTGTCTGCGTCAAGTTTTTCTCGGTAAGCCTGAAAGACGGCAGTTTCCGGCCCTCTCTTATTGTACACCGTGAATCTCCTACCGCGCTCCGCTTGGTGGCCTCGCCGGAAGGTCTGCTTTCTGGCGAAAACAGACCTTCCAGCGAGGGTTAGGAAAGGCTCTTTACCATATGGCCCATCGCTGTGGAATGGGCGGCATGCAGCGGTATGACACCGGCTGTCGTCCCGTTGGATGCCCGGGCCGGGTCCCGGAGAATATCGGTCATCCGTACCATGCGGGCCCATTGACGCTGCTGCCTTACCGAGCGCGGTTGATATC
>NZ_FOTY01000064.1 GCF_900114715.1 Salibacterium qingdaonense | reverse complement strand
ATTTATCTTCAACGTATACCTGAAATAAAAAACGAGTTATAGATATAGAACGGAACCTCACTCAAACAATAACCCTCTTTATCACGGATTCAGGTCTCCTTCGTACTGTCCAAAATGTGGAACCGTTGCAAACTTATATAAACATGGTAAGAAACAACAGCTATTTTTTGACCTGCCAATGCACGCAAAACGTGTCGGTATCTATGTCAATCGCCAACGATATAAATGTAGGGAATGTAATGAAACATTTTTTGAAAATCTACCAGATATGGATGTTAATCGATCTGTTACTAATAGGCTAATTAATTGGATTCAAGAAGCAAGTCTTGAAAAAACGTTTACCAGTATTGCAGAAGAGATTGGTGTTGACGAAAAGACTGTACGAAACATCTTTAATGACTACGTTACTGAACTTGAAACTAAAACTGATTTTAGAACTCCTAAATGGCTTGGGATTGATGAAGTCCATTTGCTTAAAAACTATCGTTGTGTCATCACAGATGTTGAAAACAAGTCAGTAATTGATATCTTACGAAAACGTAATAAGGATACTGTTGTCAGTTATCTTTCAAAGCTCCAAGACATTGATAAAATTGAACTTGTAGCAATGGATATGTGGAGACCTTACAAAGATGCAGTTAACATGGTAATTCCACACGCCAAAATAGTTATCGACAAGTTTCACGTTGTTAAATTAGCAAATGAAGCCTTAGAGAAGATACGAAAGGCTAATCGTCAAAGTGTATCAGCCAAAGAACGTAGGCAACTTATGAGAGACCGTTATGTGCTTCTGACAAGGCGTAAAGACCTCAACGACTTTGATGACCAAATAAAACTACAAGTATGGACTGATATGTTCCCATTGCTTGGTCATGCCTATGAACTCAAAGAGCAGTTCTTTGATATTTATGAAGCTAAAACAGTCGATGAAGCATATAAACTCTATCAAGAATGGCTTTCAAATGTACCTAAAGAGTTAATGACCTACTTCGGGGATCTCATTAAGGCTATGACCAATTGGGAAGAAGAGATATTCAACTATTTCACTTCACCTATCACAAACGCCTATACAGAGTCCTTGAATCGCTTAATTAAGACGATAAATCATATTGGTCGTGGTTACTCTTTTGAAGCCCTCAGAGCGAAGATTTTGTTTACACAAGGCTATCGTAAAGTTAAAAGGAAAAAGAAATTCAAAGAAGTTGAAGTTACTTTCGGAAAAATGTTGCCTGATAAAATGCCGAATTGGTTAAAACCAGAATATGAATGGGTGTATGAAGACATCTATGGTGCTGACTTTTCCACACTGATCAAGGCTATGGATGAGGGTTCTTTTTAACCCTCTTTCCACGCTATTTTCCGATTACCCAAATAATCATGATAATTGAATGCCATGTAGAAAGGGCATTTAATTCCCAGATCTACGCCCATGACCCGTTCCCTTTGAACTTGCGTTTGGGAAGCATCGAATTTATACGGCAAGTTCAAAAACCACTTCTTTCCCTTTTTGACGATTTGAGAGGCCGTATGCTGGTATTCTCCTTGAACCAGTCGTTTTAATATCGTTTTTTTGCTGTTATCGCCGGAATGAAGAAGAACACGAAACTGACCGGATTTCCTTCACATCTGACTTCCATTTGTCTACGGCTCGTTTAACAGTCTTAGAATGATTTCTGCTTTGGAGGTAATAAAACTGACCTTTGAGTTGATCACAAGCGTACCCATGCATGTTCGAGGGCTCTACAATATATGTTGGGGTTTTAAAACAAATTCGTGTATAAAAAATACGCAAGCTCCTTTATCCTTTATACTTGAATTGTCGAGAAACAAGAAAGGATAGGAGTTGCGTGTCTATGCATTTTACCATGAATTTTCCCGGTTTAGAAGAACTAAAGGTTAAGAAGACGGAGACGGTGGGGGATTCGTTCCATCTCCAAGTGGAGATGGAACGAAAAGCGCACAGATGCCCGAGTTGTGAGGAAAGAACCAACCAAATTCACGATTATCGTACCCAAAAGATTCAGCACCTGAAAATCTTTGAACGAACATCGTATTTATTTTACCGGAGGCGGCGCTATGCCTGCCCCTGCGGGAAGAAATTCCCGGAAAAGGCCCGTTTTGTTGAACGTTATCAACGTCACACCGCGGAATGGAATCAAGCTTTAGGGCTTCGAACCATTCAGGGAAAGAACTTTAGATACGGCGGGTCAGTTCCATACATCCCCTTCGACAGCCATGAGGCGGTTTGACCGTCTGGCGGCGCCCATGATTCAGGAGGTGAAGGAGCTGCCGGAGGTCATTCCATCGATGAATATAAAGGAGCATTCCTGTTAGGGGAAAATGTGGGTTTTGAACAAAAAAGAGCCCCCTTGGTATAGTACGGAGTGTCCGATGAAAAATCATCGGCCT
>NZ_FOTY01000028.1 GCF_900114715.1 Salibacterium qingdaonense | reverse complement strand
GGGCGCAGGAAATTTGAGAGGAGCTGTCCTTAGTACGAGAGGACCGGGATGGACACACCGCTGGTGTACCAGTTGTTCCGCCAGGAGCATCGCTGGGTAGCTACGTGTGGAAGGGATAAGTGCTGAAAGCATCTAAGCATGAAGCCCACCTCAAGATGAGATTTCCCATCACATGAAGTGAGTAAGACCCCTGAGAGATGATCAGGTTGATAGGTCTGAGGTGGAAGCGTGGTGACACGTGCAGCTGACAGATACTAATCGGTCGAGGGCTTATCCTGAAGATGGTGGTTCGATTCAAGGCTCAAGCAATCGTTATGTCGTTTTGAGGGAACATCGTTCCCTGCCCAACAAAAAGCCCGCTCACGGGCGCCAGGTCTGGTGGCGACGGCGGAGAGGTCCCACCCGTTCCCATGCCGAACACGGAAGTTAAGCTCTCCAGCGCCGATGATAATGAAGGGGCAACCCTTTGTGAAAGTAGGACGCCGCCAGGCACCCAAAGGACGGTCGGATATTTTATCCGGCGGTTCTTTTTTTATTGGATGCCCCTGTTCCGCTGCCGCCCGTTACGGATCTGTGTTCGCAATGACGGCTCCCCGTCTTAGTTTGCCATACGGATTTTTCCTTTAAGAAGTTGGTAAAGAAACGGTTGCAGTTTCCACGTCCGTGCTCGTCTGATTTCCTGCAGAAAATGCAAACAGTCGTGTGAGGTTTAGGCCCCGAAACTACATGGCCATGATTATTTGACGCTTACAAAAAAAGGGAAAACCACTTCCTATCTGGCAGCGGTTTACCCCATTGGTTTGTAATATCAGACACTAAGGTGTCTGCTTTTAATCAGCATGATACGCACGTTCCTGCACCTGCTGGAATGATGGCATGCCGGCCTGGGCCCCTGACTGCTCCACGGCAAAGGAGGCGGCGGTGTTCGAGAGATAGAGAGCATTTTCTATATTGTATCCAGCGGCCAGATAATATGATAATGCGCCGTTGAAGGTGTCTCCAGCTCCAGTTGTATCGATGGCTTTTACCTGCGGTGCGGACACTGTTATATTTCTATATCTCACCCCGCGGGCGCCCAAGGTTGTAATAAATGTTTCTCCGTAGTCTTTTTCCACCGAGGGAGTATTTATTTTTGTATACTCTTCTTCATTGGGAGTAATGTATGTGCTGTGTTTGAGCAAGGTTTCTGGCAGCGGCTGGGCAGGTGCGGGATTAAGAATAAATGGGATGTCGTGCTCATGGCAGAATGCCGCACACCATTCGATGGTGGAAAGCGGGATTTCCAATTGGGCAAGCACGATATCGCTTTCTTTGAGAATATGTCTATAATGCTCCGCATAGTCCGCTGTCACTTGATTATTGGCCCCCGGAACGACAATAATTCTGTTGTCCCTGTTCTTTAACAGAACATTGGCCATACCGGAGGAGAAGGTTTCGCTGCTTTCGATTCCCCCTGTGTTCACGCCGTTCTGCTGCAGATTAGTCATCAATCTGTCTCCGAACACATCATTTCCTACTTTTCCTATGAACGAAACATCCCCACCCAGACGTGACGCGGCGACAGCCTGATTGGCACCTTTGCCCCCCGGGGTCATGAAATAGTCTGTTCCGAGTAAGGTTTCTCCCTGGGAGGGTAGCCGTTCCGTATCTGTCACTACATCCATGTTAATACTCCCAATGACTGTAATCTTAGGTTTGATGATTGTCACCACCTTTTTGTCTTAGAATAATCAGCAGTCTTTTTATAAGTGGACTGAATAAGGTTAGAACAGCCAAGCTTAAAAGAATCAAAGATATAGGATTGGTGAAGAACACAGAATAAGATGTCTCCCCGCCGATTACTAATGCTCGTCGAAAGTTCGATTCCGCCATCGGACCTAGAATCAATCCGAGAATTAAGGGACCAAGAGGATAATCGAGTCTTCGGAACAAAAGTCCGACCAGTCCGCTGACGAACATGACCCATACATCAAAAATGGTATTGTTAAGCGCGTAAGAACCAACCACACTAAACAAGATAACGGCTGTCCAGATATACTCCTGTTTCAATCTCATGATTCTGGAAAAGATATGGGCTCCAAACAGTCCGACAATGATGACAACGACATTTGATATCAATAACAGTCCAAAAATTGTTGTCACAATATCTGGATTTTCAACAAAAAGATTCGGACCTGGCTGTAGTCCATACATCATAAGTGAACCTATTAATATAGCGGTCACTGCATCTCCCGGCAGACCGAGTGTCAGCATTGTTGTGAACGCTCCGCCTATGACGCCGTTATTGGCTGTACATGTAGCCGCCAGTCCGCTTAGGGACCCATTATTGAATTCTCTCTTTTTGTCTGGTTTGGCGAATCTTTTACTCTGTTCCCATGTCACAATCGATGCGATATCTCCGCCCGCTCCAGGTATAGCTCCTATAAACGTAGATAGTATAGAAGACATCGCGAAAGGTTTTGCCATTTCCCGGTGTTCTTGACGACTTGGTAAAACTCTTCCGATTTTTTGTTGAACGGCGTTCACCGTTTCCTGTTTTTTTAATATCTGATCAAAAATTTCACCGACGCCGAATAAACCAATCATAATGGGTATAAAAGAAATCCCTTCATAAAGGGCGCTTTGGTCAAAGGTGAAACGCGGAGTGCTGACAATAGGATCCAACCCTATAGTTGCTAAAAATAAGCCGATAAACCCCGTGAGCAGGCCCTTCTTTACGGACTTTCCTGATATACCTATCATCATCGAAAGTCCGAAAATGGAGAGTGCAAAATATTCGGCCGCACCAAAACTTAATGCAAATGTGGATATCGGCTGTGCCAATAAAATAAGGAAGATGGTACTGATCAGACCACCCAGCCCTGAATAAATAGCATTCACTCCCAAGGCTACGCCTGCTTTCCCCTGTTTTGTAAGAGGGTAGCCATCAAACGTAGTAGCCATGGATGCGGGAGTACCGGGAGTGTTAATCAATATAGCGGGAATACCGCTTGCAAAAAGCCCTGTGCAATAGATAGAAATTAACATGGCAAGCCCCTGCTCAGGTGGCAGCCAGAACGTCAATGGAGTTAATATGGCAATTCCCATCGTCGCTGTTAACCCCGGTAAAGCACCGATGAACAGACCGAGGACACTGCCAAGCAGGATGAAAAAGATGGTACCGATTTGAAATAAATCAGTCACAACGCCCATGGCATTAGGCCTCCTTTACAAGATGATGTTAAAGCCTTGAGTGAATATCAAATACACAGCCAGACTTATGGTTACGGAAAACACGAGGGACGATACAAGTTTTAACTTCAAAATAAGACTCATCAGAAATAACGTTACGATGGCAACCAACAGAAAAGGGAGGCTGTTGAACAATCCAACGAAACAAAGAATGGCTGTAATAAACAACAGCAGCTGCTTACTCATTATTGAATGCTGCTCTTGTGGCTGCTTGGACTTGAAAGCTGACACGATTTCCACAATATTTAAAAAAGCGATGCAAAGAAGGGTAGCTCTCGGAAAGAAAGCCGGCCCCAATCCTTGCGCATTGAAGTTCGTATTAAACTGGAAGGTTTCCCAAAACAGGTAGCTGCATACTATCAATACGAACGCGTTCATAATCATTCGGAGATTTTTCATTGTCGTATCCCCTTTATTCGTGTCTTATTGATTGATTTCAATAGTAGGAATTAACTCACTGAAATAGTCATACTGTTCCTCTGCGTAGGAACTGAATTCTTTCCCATTTTTATAAGCGGGAATCATACCCCTGTCATCCATCAGCTGTTGGAATTCTTCACTTTCCGCCGCGTTTTTAAAAGAAGAACGCAACGGTTCAAGCACCTCTTCGGGTGTGCCTTCTGGAGCGACGAATCCTCCCCAGCCTGCAACCGAAACATCATATCCTGCTTCCTGCATGGTTGGAACATCCGGCAGTTCAGGGTCGCGTTCTTCTCCCATGACACCTAGAACTTTCAAATCACCGCTTTCAACACCTCCTCGTACTTCAGAAGGGCTTACAGAAACGGCTGAAATATGTCCGCCCATCAGAGCGGTAACGGCTGGTGAAGCACCGTCATATGGGACATATTCCACATCAATTCCTGCTTCCTCGGCGAATGCGGCGGCAGCGATATGCCAGATGGATCCAGTTCCGGAGTTGCCGATTTGTATCTCACCGGGATTTTCTTCTGCATACGAGACAAACTCTTCAATGGTGTCATAAGGCGCATCGGCAGGTACCGTGATCGCGGAAGGAATGGTCATTAACTGGCCGATGAATTCGTAATCACTTGGTGTGATATCGGCCAGCTCCAGGCTGTCCAGCATGGACATTTCAACGGGAACATAGCCGATGGTGTAACCGTCCGCCTGAGCGTTTTTTAGACTGAGCATACCTGTAGCACCTGATCCGCCGGTTTGATTAGTTATTGTCAAAGGAACATCGAGGTCATTTTCCATCTCCGAGGCAACCGTACGTGATACCAGATCAGAAGCCCCACCGGAGGAAAACGGAACGATGACTTCGATTTGATTTTCAGGATAATTCGAGGCATTCTCTTCCGACGATGATCCTGAACTGCCACACGCACTTAGCAGCAATGCAAAAGAGACAATAATGAAGACGCTTACCTTTTTAAACATATAAGACTACTCCTTTTTAAATGGATTTGCAGGAATCTCCTTCAATTAAAGAAGGTTTCATTACTTTTTTCTGCTTTGGATATTCTTCGGTGAATTTCAAGCGGTTTTTCAGTAAAATAGATGCTTCAATACCAATCCGTTTCATAGGTTGGGTCATTAATGTCAAAGCTGGTTCCATCAGTTCCCACTGCTCGTTGTCACCGAACGCGATAAGGGAGATATCTTCAGGAACACGGATTTCTTGATCTTTCAGTGCTTTCAAGACACCCTTAGTCATAGTGTTGTTACAGCAGTAGATAGCGGTAGGAGGGACTGGCTGCATCAATAGTTCAATCGCCGCCCGGTAAGCGAGATCTTCTCTGAAGTCCGCTTCGTGCAGAAAAGAGGGATCGTCGTTAATGTTTCCGTCTTTGATAGCCTCCATCGCTCCATATAAGCGGTCCCGTCCTATAGAATTTTTTTCATGGCCGTAAATAACACCGATGTTTTCATGTCCCAGTGAATGCAGGTATTTGATACTTTCATAAGAACCGAAAAAATTGTCATCGACAATTAAATCGGTTTCCACCTCATCCACTTCCCGGTCGATAGCGATCACAGGAGTATTGGTATTTTTTATTTTTTCTATAAGATCTCCGTTCTGTCCGGTCGGTATAATCACAAGAGCATCCACCTGCTGTTCTATGATGATGTTGAGCGATGATCTCTCTGTTTCGGGATTATCGTTGTGACTTAACAGCACCATGTGGGAATCCAGGGAGCGGATCATTTCTTCCACTTCTTTAGCAATAGACATAAGGTAGGGGTTGGAAATGTCGGAAGTCAGTACGGCTATTTTATTGGATTTCGATGTTTTAAGACTTCTGGCATTGGCGTTTACGCTGTAACCCAGCTCCATGGTGGCTTTCATTACAGCGTCGTGGGAGGCTTTGCTGACATACCCTTTGTCATTCATTACTTTCGAAGCGGTCCCTACCGAAACTCCCGCATGTTCAGCTACATCCTTAATCGTTACTTTCCTCATGGGTATACCTCCGTGTATCTATTGTTCTCTTCTTCTATATAAAACACGGAAGCTTTTATTTATCAAATGAAAGGGTGTAGTGGTATTTCTGCAGCCACGTGTCTATGTGTTCTCTTGCCGCTTTTTCTTGTTCAGGCGGTATAGTTTTTTGAGGACTTCTCATAAAGCCGCCCCGGAGACCTCTGTAATCCAGCGCTTTTTTGAAGTAGGACATATTCGCTCCGGCCTGCAGGATTTTAATGATTTCACCGGCTGCGCGCTGCGTTTGTCTTGCTTCTTCGAGGTTGTATTTCTGGTATTTGTCGTATAGTTCCACGAACGGCTCGGGAAATATGCCGGAGACGCCGGATACAACTCCGTCACATCCCATGGCCAGTGCAGGCAGAGATAATCCGTCGGCTCCGGTAAGAATCGAGAAATCTTCCGGTGTGGCATGCAGATAATCACTGAGCCTTGGAAAATCGGGATAACTGTACTTGAGTCCGACAATATTCCCGCAATGTTCCGCCAGTTCTTTTACAACGTCGACAGACAGATCGTTTCCCGACAGCTGCGGGATGTTGTAAAGGTAGATTGGAAAGTTTCCAGGCAGGGCGGCGGAGATGGTCTGATAATACTCGATGATTTCTTCATCGCCCGCGTTGAAAAAAGCAGGGGAAACGACTCCAATGCCGTCCGCTCCGGATTGATAGGCGTGATCCGCCAGCTCAAGGGTATCTTTGGTATTCATCGCGCCTGCGTGAATAAAAATGTTAACACGCTTGTCTGCAGCTTGAATCACGGTTTCCGCTGCTTCTTTCCGCTCTTGAATAGATAATTTGAACATCTCTCCGGTTGTTCCAAGAGGGAAAAGGCAGTCCACTCCTTTGTCGATCAAAAACGTTGTCAGCTGCTCGAGACCCTGTCTGTCGATACGCTCGTCTTCGAGCATCGGTGTTACCATCGCTGATGTTACTCCATAAAGTTTTTTCATGTAAGCACCTCCAATGTTGAAACGATTCACCACTAAAACCTTCATAAAACAAGAGAACAAAGATTTTAAAAAGCTTTATTTTAAATTTTTGATGAAACGTTTCAATATAAATTATAATTAGAATGCGCTTACAATTCAACACTTTGTTAAAATAAATTTATAAAGAAATCTATGAGTAATGAATATAAAAGAATAAAGGTAGCTTCCGTCAGCTTTAATGTTTTAGATGTATCTCTTAACTAGTGGAGGTACTGTTTTATAAATGACGTTATATCTAAACTCTGAAATTTCATATTCAAAGGAGCTTCCTATCCCTTTGATCACAAACAAGGAAAACCTGTTTATGCTCATCGGTGGTTACGACGATGATAGGAGCACGCGGGGCGTTTATGTACTGGAAGACAGCTGGTATGCTTCCGCATCTTTTATGGCCTACATTCAAGAACGTGGATGGCATCTCATCGGAGGTTTGAAAAGCAACTCTGTTCTGCTAAATGGGCGTATTCTTCAACTTTCCCTATCAAGCGGTACATGCTGGTACTTCAACCCTGGTTCACGATTATTTAATCTCCTTACATTCAAAAAGCTGTCCCCGGGTTTCTTTTTCCGGGGACAGCTTTTTGTTTACTGGTTATTCGGTTGTTTTTCCGCGAGGCGGAAGCAGGTGACTGCTAAATGAGCCAGGGTTACGTCATCGTCCGGGTTGAACCGGCCGTCGCTTCCCTGCAGGATACCCTCGGCATGGGCAAGAGCGACGTGCCCGGCGTATTTCTCTGAAATCCCGCTTGCATCTTCAAATGGAAGATTGTAAATGTCTTTGTGCTTGGCGGCTTGCTCCAGATTCAATACCCGGACAATCCAGACGGCAAGTTCTTCGCGGGTCAGGGTTTCGTCAACGGGGAAGGTGTTGTTCTCCGCATTGATAACCCCTGACTCGACGGCCTGCTCCACGACCTGGAAGGAAGAATGGTCCGGCTGAATATTTTCAAATGTTGCTGTTTGTTCTTCATTTGGATTGCCTGGATAGAAATTTTCCATGGACTTCATCAACATTTCCAGGGCGGTGCCTTTGGACACGGCTTCATTTGGTTTCAGTTCTTTTTCCTCATCGGTGGAAAGGATGCCGGACTGTACCATATAATTGATCTGATCTGCTGCCCAGTGGTCCGTGACGACTTCTTCGGCCGGCGATTCATTTTGAGTGAGCTGCGATTCCGTCCATTCACCGGCTGCCGCATCATAATAAAGACCGTTCGATTGATACGAAGGCTGATAGACGAGATGGTACGTATCGGTATCTCCCTGCTCGGCATGAGAGGCATAAGATAAGTCTGCATTCAGCTCATTCTTATAGTCTTCCAGAGCTGTTTCTTTATCCACTGCATTTTCAGGGTCCGGCCAATTTGTAATATCACCGTTGCGCCGATTGTTAAATGAAACGAGTTCCCCATCTTCCGCGGACACCGTGATGCTTAACGAGCTGCCCTGTACAGGAAGGCCGTTTTTCACCTGTGGAAAAGAAAAGCGGTACGTCCCTTCGCTGTTAAGAGGTGAGCTGCTTTCATTGTCAACAGGATATGCAAACTCGTGAATAAAGGAACTGCCGTAGGTTTCTGCTGCTTCCACCGCGGCTTCCAACGCTTCTTCCTTCGTTAAGTTTTCCTCCGGTGAGCGCTCGCTGTAATCCACGTTTCTAAAATCGACAATATCGCCGGTTTCTTTTTCCACAACAAAGTTAGTACCATGGCCGGAGCTGCCGCGCTGTATCATATACCGGAGAGAAAACACGTCGACGCCGTTTCGTGTTGTTTCCTGGATAGAACGGATATTTAATTCGGCATCACCTGAAACAGTTAATAAATCCTTTGCCATTTGTTTCACGTCCTCGCGCGACACAGGAGCCGACTCTTCTTCAAGAGGCTCTTCGCGGAGACGTTGCAGCTGCTCCTCTTCCGGCAGTTCGGAAACGAAGGAGTTGTTTATGCTCCATTCCCCGGTTTTTGCATGAATTCCCTGAATGGTGGGAGAAGGAACGTACACCAGGCTGACGTCCTGCTCATCCGTTTGATAATCATGCTGAACAGCATACTGCAGGCGCAGGTCCAGGTTCTCTTTCATGGAAGTTTCCGCTTCTTCTTCTGCCAGGATATTTTCCTGCTCTTCATAGGAAGCGGACTGCTGCTGGTATGTACCATGACTGTAACTGGACAGCTCGCCGTTTCCGAGTACCGCTGCGCGAATCGTCTGATGTTGTACCGGAATGCCATTTTTCATACGCTGGAATGTAAATTGATATTCTACAGGATCCGTCAGCGTTTGGTTCCCCGCCGTGATAGTTGGACGTTGTTGTTCACTTAACGTATAGTCCCCGGATGCGGTATTATTCACAAATTCGCGGGCAACGGCCTCTGCTTCTTCCTGTGTCACCTCAGCCGGATACAGTGCATCTTGAACATTGCCGGGCTGATAGGTAAAACTCTGCAGCTGCAGCTCTTCTCCGATAAACCGTACATTTCCATACACCCGTTTACCGTCAGTGGTTTCTCTATCAAAACTTAAATGATGGGTCAGGACATCCTCCTCGCTTCCAGGTCCGCGGAGATGGCTCATGCGGAAATCGCTGTTCTCAAGAGAATCAAATCTGGAAGGAAACAATTCATTGAAACGATTGATTAAATCTTCCTTCGTGAAATCGACGTCGGCAGAACTTATCTCCACCATCTGCTCCCCTTCGGCTTCGGTCTGTTTCGTGGCTGCTTCCTCTGCTGATACGCTCGCAGTAAAGGAACCTATGGCCAATGCCGTCGACAATGAAACTATTCCTATTTTCCTATAATTCATCCAATACCCTCCCATTCTTGTATACGCCATCATGATATCAGATTTTTCCGTTAAATAACAGTGCTCCCGTTAAAACACAGTACGTGTCATTGCTTTAGTCTATGACTTTTTTGTTTTATACGGCAAGTGGGGAATGCAGCCTTTAGGGTGGGTTGGTTAATCCAGGAGTTTCTCATTCCCATTATACCGCCTGACTACGGTTGTTGCTTATGGGCATTTTTTTGGTAGAAATCTATGATTTTTTTGATATTTCATTAGAAAACACAACAAAAGTTTACTAGGCAATATATAATAGGACAAAAATTACATATGAATGTCAGCCATTCAACTGATTCTATTCACAGCAGGAGAGGGGTGCCTCGTTGACACAATCGAAAGCAGGTCAAACGAAGATACGAGAATTGATACAAATTATAGCTGAAATGACCGGAATGAATGTTGGATTCTTTTCACAGACGTACAATACTTCATCCAGTGCCGTTTCCCCTTGCGGAACACCAGTTCAAAAAGAAGACAAGGCCATGTACCTGTTTTTATACAGCCGGTTGAACGCGGAGGTGTGTTATTTCTATGAGAAGGCACAAGATTGGTATTACCTTTCTATGTGGGTGCCGGCGATAGATGGGTTCATCATGGCCGGGCCGTACCGGACACAAGATTCCCAACCGGCCCAGGGTCTCATCGATCTTGAGACTGTCGAGCGGGACTCTACTACAGCTGCTTTGTTTGTATCCAAGCATTATTTTGTGCAGTCGATGATGACCAGCATGATGCGGCATTATTCTTTACTGCATTCCGAACCTCTAAAGAGAGAACATAATGACAGACTGCCCGGGACATCCTCTTCCTCCGAAAAAGCAATAATAGATGATATCAGGAGCGAGGATCCGGAGAGCGGTGACATGCTGAGAGCGTTGGAGGAGGCTCCGGATATAACATTTGGGGCTGAGGACATTCATATGCATATGACAAATAAGTTATACGTCACCTGTGTTGTGATGACAAGGGCCTTGATTGCGGTTGGTATGGAGGCATCGGAAGCTTTGTTGTTCACCGGGAGCTTTTTTCATTCAATTAACCATACAGAAACCGTCTCCCAATTAAAAGCACTGCGCCGGCACATCATGACGTCCTTCGACGATATGATTCAAAGAGAGCGGAGTAAACCGCACAGCCCATTTATCCGGCAGATTCGTGATTTCATCCGGCATCATTTGCAGGAACCCCTGGATGTGAAATCAATTGCCGATCACATGAACCTATCTCCCGGACACGTCTCTACTGTTTTTAAAAAAGAAAGCGGAACGTCGCTGAAGAGATACATTGCGGAGGTGAAAGTGAAAGAAGCGAAGCGGTGGATGATTTACTCGGACATGCCGCTATCTGAAATCGCGGTGCTGCTTTGTTTTAATGATCAGACTTATTTCACCAAGGTGTTTAAACGAATCACAGGGCAGACTCCGCTTCAGTACCGGAAGCATCACCCTCCCAATCATCCATTTCATTGAATCTAAATCACAGAAATGCCAAATACCTGATGGAATTACCATACAAATAATTGAAAATGGATGTAATATTGAGTGTGCCATTGTGGTAAAATTAAGTAAAAATCTGAATAATAAGAAAAATGAGATAGAAAGGAAATGTTTTATGATTACACCTTATTTCCCCGTTCACCTGAGCGAACGTCTTGAGGCCGCCGAAAACAAAGAATTGGTGGATTGTGTTCTACATATTATTGCCGTCGACCCCTTTGAAAGCAATATGGAAGTGTTTGAATTTTTCATGAATGATAACAAGCAGTATGTCCTACGCAGTCAGCAGGATCCGGAGCGTTGCAAAGGATACCAGATTCCAGTGGCGGAAGCTCCAGTTGCAACAACGATGTATGTAAAGAAAGACGAGGAACATCTGAGCCTTTCTACATCACTGGATGAATGCGTAGAAATATAGTGTGAGACAGCGGAGTCCGGGACATTTCCCCGGACTCCGTTTTTTCAAGGATGCTGTTAAAAGAGTTTATTAGTTGATGGATCTGCCGCTTATGTGTTCCGGGAAACAGACGAGAAGCCTTATCCTTTAAGGGTGATTGGGTTTCTGCCGGACAGAAACAGGGAATGAAAGGAAACGTGTAAAAAGAGGAAAGGAGCTGCATCTTTATGCCAGGCAGCCGCGCTGAAACCTTTGACCCGGCGGTCGAAGAAATCCAGGATTTTTATAAACTCATGACGGGGTCAGTGGTGCCGCGCCCTATCGCATGGGTGTCGTCCAAGAGTGGGGACGGTGTTTTGAATCTGGCGCCGTTCAGCTTTTTCACGGTGGCTTCCAGACAGCCGCCGACGCTTGCCATTTCCATTGGTCCAGGCGTAAAGGAAAGAGAAGGGACTGTAAAAGATACGCTCACCAATATTCAGGAACGCGGTGAATTTGTCATCAATATCGTTTCCCTTGAACTTGGAGAGGAGATGAAAACCTCATCCGGGAATGCCGCGCCGGACGTGGATGAATTTAGAGAAGCGGGAGTGACTCCGCATTTGTCTGAATCGATAGATATCCCAATGGTGCAGGAAGCACCGATTTCGTTTGAATGTGTCCTGGACCAGGTGATTCCGGTAGGAACAGATCACCTGGTCCTCGGCCGCGCGCAGCGGGTCCACGTTGAAACCAAGGCCTACGCCGGCCATTATAGAATTGATATCGATCAGTTGAAACCGCTGGCCCGCCTTGCCGGTGATTATGCCGGATTGACACAGCGTTTCTTTTTATAAAAGTGGAACATTTTGAACGTAAATATCCGGACAAGTATCCGATGTGCGATGCAGGGCACTGGGTACTGTCCGGATTTTTCTGTATATCATGGTGTGCTGCTGCGGGGATGCGGTCGGTGTGCTGGACGTTACCTGCCGACTTTTGTCGAATACATGCCAAACTGCATGCTTTACGAGCCGAATGCACTGTAATACAAGCCGAACCCGCCGGTACCGGCGAAATAAACGGATTTACATGCCGAATCCACTCAAATACATGCCAAAAAAGCATACTTACGAGCGAAGGTAAAAGGTATGCGTTCATTCCGCAGAAGGTCCCGTGAAGACACCGCTTCGAGACTATTTGGCATAGAGGTGGTGTTGGAAGCACAATCGTTGATTCTATCATCCACAAGAACACACGTGTAATATCATCACTATTTCTGTTCCATAGATCTCGCACCAATTAATGCTCCTTATCGTTACTACTCTTACTTTTTAGATAAAAGCTCCGCGGGGCTTTTCCTATTCGTTGTATAAAAAACAAAACTATTATTGATTTGTTCATAATTTTTTGATAGATTTATTTTAGATACAACTTAGATCTAAGTTAGATTTCAAAAGCAAAGGGGTTTGAATAGATGAATAATCGTGTTCTTCTTGCGTTTTATGGGGACGATTTCACTGGCTCTACCGATGCAATGGAAGCGCTGTACCGCTTCGGTCTTCGAACGATACTATTTCTGAATGTGCCGACAGAAGATATGTTGAACAAATTTGACGGCGTACAGTGCATTGGTGTCGCTGGTACAGCGAGGGCAAAAAATCCCGCCGGTATGGAGAAGGAGCTGACTCCGGTGTGGGATTTGTTTCAGGCCGTCCAACCGTATTTCGTTCATTATAAAATATGCTCCACCTTTGATTCTTCACCCGAAGTTGGGAGCATCGGTTTTGTCAGTGAACTGTCGCGGCGGTATTTTAAAGGGGCGACCTACCCCCTCTTGGTTGGGACACCGGATTTGGGTCGTTACACGATATTTGGCAATCATTTTGCAAGTTTTCACGGGAACGTTTTCCGTCTTGACGAGCACCCTGTCATGTCAAAACATCCTGTGACACCGATGGATGAAGCGGATCTTGGCAGGCATCTGCAGAAGCAGACGAGTCAGTCGATTGGCTATAAGACGGTACTGGATATGGAAAACGAGGCACCCTATCCTTCTGTTCTGGAAGACACAGAAGATATCACTATTTTCGATGCCCTGGAAGAAAAGCATATGAATTGGTTTGCAGATATAATGTGGGCGTCCAGACAGGCTGAACCTCAGTTCATGATCGGATCTTCCGGTATTGAATTTGCCATGGCTGCCAAATGGAAAGCTGAAGGAAAGACAAAAGTGTACGAGCAGACAACACAAGCGCAGGATATTAAACAAATGCTGGTCGTGTCAGGCAGCGTATCTGATGTGACGAAGAATCAGCTCGAACAGGCGGAAGAGGCAGGGTTTCATTTAGAGCAGGTTCCTTATGAACTGCTCACGTCCGAGGAAACACCGAGTTCCTTCATCCAACACATCCTGACTCTTCTGGAGCAGAAGAAGAAAGTTGTATTGTACACAGCGAAAGGTCCCTCCGATGAAGCGATCGAAAAGACCAGAGCCCACCTGCAAAACGAAGGAATTGCAGAGGAAGACATGGGCATTTACCTCGGAAAAAGGTTGGGAGAGTGGACAAAGCAGATTATGGAACAATCATCTCTGCGCAGGCTCGTGATTTCGGGCGGTGATACATCCGGCTTTGTCACATCGAATCTGGGAATATATGGTCTGGAAGTACTTGAATCCACCGCACCTGGTGCGCCGTTATGCCATGCCTACTCTGAGCACGAACGTTTTAATGGTTTGGAGATTGCACTGAAAAGCGGACAGCTCGGAGGGGAAGCGTTCTTTGAAAATGTTTTCCACGCAGGTGGAAAATAAGAGACAACACGTAAAGAGGTGGAAGAGACATGTTATTAAAAGATGCTGCGTACCAAAAAATCAAAGAAAAAATACTCGAAGAAGAGTATCCTCCAGGAGAATTTTTATCTGAACGAACACTTATCAACGATCTTCAAATGAGTAAAACGCCGATCAAAAACGCGCTGACCCGGCTTGAAGCGGAGGGGTTCGCCTCGGTATCTTCCAAGCAGGGCATTCTGGTTCACGATTTATCAGTGGAACGGATTAACAATATCTATAACCTACGGATAGCGCTGGAGACATTTAACTGTGAAGAAATGTACCGTCGTATCGCTGGGGATCATTTAAAAGAGTTGGAAAAGAACCTCGAAGAAACCAGGAAAACAGCGGAGAATCTTGATGTTAAAACGTTTGCCAACCTGGATCATGAGTTTCACCTGGCGCTCAGCGAAATCGCAGGGAACAGTGAAATCACTCGTATTTTGATAAACTATCAGGATCAATTGCTGCGTATTACTCTGCGTCACCTGAAAAAGGATCCGATGAGAATTCGTAAGTTCTATGAAGATCATGTGCAGTTGTATGAGGCGCTCAAAAATAATGAAGCAGAAAGTGTAGAAATTATGAGAAAGCATCTTCAGGAATCGAAACAGATGTTGTTTAAGTAAAGAAAAGGGAGTGGAGAACCATGAAGGCAGTCTTTGTAGAAGACGCAGAACAAGTAGAAGTGAAAGACATTGATACGCCGGAAATTAAAGAAGATGAAGTGCTAGTAAAGGTTGCGGTGGCAGGAATATGCGGATCGGATATCCACACGTACAAAGGACTTCATCCCTTTCGGAAACCACCTGTGGTAATCGGTCACGAAGTAGCAGGCGAGGTCGTTTGTATAGGGAAAAAAGTAACACATGTCAAGGTTGGAGACCGGGTAACCGTCGAACCGCAGCTTGGCACAGGAGAGAGTGAAGGGGAAATGACTGGTCATATTAATTATTCGGATGAAAGATTAGCTCCCGGCATGGACACCTGGCTGGGAACGATGGCGGATTACTTCGTTTCTCCTGAATCGCTGATCATTCCTCTTCCCGATTCGGTCAGTTACGATCGGGGCGTTCTGACAGAACCTCTGGCTGTTGGTGTACATGCTGCGTGTAAAGCTGACATTCAACCTGGAGACAGGGTGGCAGTGCTTGGTGCAGGACCGATCGGACTCCTGACATTAGCAGCGGTTCGAGCGAAGGGAGCAGAAAACACGGTTGTCACAGATATGCTGGAATACTCACTGGAAAAGGCAGTAGAGCTTGGTGCCAAAGACACACACAACATTAAAGATGATGAGGAGTGGATAAGCAATGTAAAAGAGAAAATGGGGGGATCTTTTGATAAAGTGCTCATCACCGCCGGAGTTCCCGGTATTGTAAACGGTTCACTGAATCTTCTGAAAAAAGGTGGTCGCGCTGTCACTGTTGCTATGTTTCACGGCCAGCAGCAGCTTGACGTAGAACAGCTCCAACAGCAGGAGAAAGAGTTGATTGGTTGTATGACGTATAATCGTCCGGATACAGAAGAAGCGTTGAATATTATCGAATCCCGGACCATTCCAGTAGAAAACGTCATTTCTCACCGTCTTGAGGCAGCGAAAGCCGCTGAAGGGTTCAGGATGGTAGATAAGAAAGAAGATCAATCGGTCAAAGTATTAGTAACATTTAATGAGTAGGAGGTATAGTGTGAAAAACGTGAAAACGCTTGCTGTTTTTGTCATGCTTTCAGTTCTGACACTGGCGGGTTGTTCACAGGATACCGGCTCGTCCTCCGGGACGGCAGAAGCCGGTTCTGTTACAACCCTGCGGCTTGGACATATTCAAAATGAGGATCATGCCTGGCATCTAGGTTCCAAACGCTTCGCCGAACTGGTTGAGAAGAAAACGAACGGTACAGTTGAGGTCGACCTTTACCCTAGTTCTACGCTTGGCTCGGACCGCGACCTTGTAGAAGGAATGCAGATCGGGTCGGTGGATTTTGCTTTGGTTGCGGGTGTTATGTCTAACTTTCACCCAGAGTATGCCATTCTCGAACTCCCATATTTATTCGAAGATAATGAACATTTAAGAAACTTTCTATATGGAGAAGGGGGTGAAAATCTTCAAAGTGAGATGCTGGAACAAACCGGCGTGAGAGGGTTGGAATTTTTTATCCGCTCGCCTAGACTGTTGACCGCCAACAAACGTGTGGAAACACCAGATGATCTTAGTGGAGTGAAAATCAGGGTCCCGAATATTGAGGCTTCCGTTGAAGGCTGGGACGCTATGGGTGCAAACCCCACGCCTATGAACTTCAGTGAAGTATATTCCTCCCTGCAGACTGGCGTGATTGATGCTCAGGAAAATCCTGCGTCGTTTATTACGAATGCGAAGCTGCAGGAAGTACAGGATTACCTCATGATGACAGAGCATGTATATGGCTACGTGCAGCTCCTGATGAGTGATAAGACACACGAAAAGCTTTCCAGCAGCGAACAGCAGGCTGTGGAAGAAGCAGCACTGGAAGCAAGACAGTATCAGAACGAACTCGTAGCCAAGCAGCAGGAAGAAGCTATGCAGACAATGAGAGATGCAGGGATGGAAGTCATAGAAGTCGATAGATCGTTATTCAAAGAAAAAGTCCAAACCGTGAATAGAAATCTTGCGGACAAATATGGGCGGGATCTTTATGACGAAATTGTGGAGATGAGAGAGTGAAAAGGAGGTTTGTGCCATGCTACAGTACATTACTGCTGTTGATTATTTGAATAAAGCCGTGAAATACGTGGCTTCCGCTATGCTTGTCGCTTTGGCTGTGTTGGTTTTCTTTCAGGTAGTGACTCGTTTTGTTATTAATTTTCCACTGGCGTGGTCGGAGGAAATATCACGATATTTAATGATTTATATTGTATTCCTTGGTTCAGCGCTGGCTGTGAGAAATAGAGAGCACATTGCGATTGATTTTTTATTTGATCTTGTAAGCGCTGCAACGAAAAAGAAATTGCAATTTATCGTTTCCATTATTTCCACCGCGTTTTTTATTATTCTATGTTATTACGGTACAGTATTAACCTTTACGGTGATTGGTCAGGTTACGCCTACCCTGCAGTTCTCTATAGCATGGGTATATGCGGCGGTTCCTGTAGGTTCTCTGATTATGGCGTTGAATGGAATTGCTAATATATGCAGGTATATGGTCGATTATGAAAACGCTGCAGGAGGTGAAACGAAGTGATCACGGCATTAGTCATATCCCTTATCGTATTGTTTGTTCTTGGGGTACCGGTAGCAGTGGCTCTGGGTTTATCTACCAGCCTGGCGCTTTTGATTGAGGGGGGAACACCGCTTGTGGTGCTCGCGCAGCGTGCGTTCGTGTCGCTGGATTCTTTTCCATTGCTTGCGATACCATTGTTTATTCTGGCTGGTGTCATTATGGAATTTGGAGGCATCTCCCAGCGCTTGATCAACTTCGCCAATGCATTAACTGGACACTTTTCAGGCGGACTGGCGATGGTAACAGTCATCACAACCATGTTTTTTGCTGCTATATCCGGATCAAGCATTGCAGCAACTGCCGCGTTGGGATCGATTCTAATTCCGGCCATGGTTGAAAGAGGATACCATCGTGATTTTGCAGGAAGTGTGCAATCGGTCTCAGGAACTCTTGGTATCATCATTCCACCGAGTATTCCCCTGATTCTTTATGGTACAGCAGCCGATGCATCAATAGGAGATTTGTTCATCGGAGGCATTCTGCCGGGTGTGCTCGTCGGTGCAGGACTGATTATTACGGTCGTTATTATTTCTAAAAAAAGAGGATACCGTCGTGAAGAAAAAACAAGCGCCGGTGAACTTGGAAAGGCTTTTGTGCAGACGATTCCCGCGTTAATCATGCCGTTCATTATTCTCGGCGGTATTTATAGCGGTATTTTTACAGCCACCGAAGCTGCTGGTGTGGCGGTAGCTTATGCCTTTATTATTAGTGTCGTCTTTTACCGGTCGATCCATTTTGGGAATATTGGAAAAATATTAAAGCAAGCAATAACGACAACATCCACGATTATGCTTATTATTGCTGTTGCCGGATTGTTCAGCTGGGTATTAACGATTGAAAATATACCGCAGCAGGTTGCTGGATTCTTCACTTCTGTTTCCGATAATCCATCGGTCTTCCTTCTATCCGTTGTTGTTCTGCTGTTGATTGTCGGAATGTTTATGGAAACGAATGCTTCGATTATCATTTTAGCGCCGATTCTGGCACCAGTGGCACTGGAACTTGGTATTGATCCGATTCACTTTGGCATGGTTATGATTGTGACACTTGCAGTGGGCATGGTGACTCCTCCACTGGGGTTAAACCTATTTGTAGCAGGCCGCATAGCCAACTTAAGGCTGGATGAACTGGCAAAAGGAATGATGCCTTTTTATGTCGCTGTTCTCCTGACTCTTCTTATCATCATATTTGTACCGCAAGTGTCTACTGGACTATTAAACTTATAAAAAAGGAGTGGAACATGGAATGGAACATCTTACGACAGTAAAAGAATTACACGAAGCAGGTATGTTCATGAAAGAAAATGACCTTGTATGGGGAACTGCCGGCAATATCAGTGCAAGAGACGGGGGAAATCAGTTCTATATTTCCTCAAGCGGCACCCACGTCGGCAATATGAACGTGGACGATTTTTCCCTCTGTTCCTTTGAAGAAGGATGGGTATCCGGAAAAAAACCATCTAAAGAATACAATATGCACCGAGCAGTGTATGAAGAGCGCCCGGAGATCGGAGCTATTCTTCATGCTTCCCCATTTTACAGTACATTGATTGCCTGCTCTGCCGTGGAACTCCCATCGAATTATTTTGTGGAAGCAATGTATTACCTCGAGCGGGTTGAAAGAATCCCCTATTTCCATCCGGGAAGCCGGGAACTTGCTGATGCTGTAAAAGAAAAGGCGAAAGACACGAACGTCATGCTTCTCGAAAATCACGGTGTCCTCGTCTATGATGAGAATATTAAAGAAGCACGAATGGCTCTACAAACCATGGAATACACAGCCAAAATGCATATCACGGCTATAGAGAAAGGAATCACCATGCAGGGGATGAGTAAAGATCAGGAACATGATTTTCTGCAGAATTCCGGTTATAAACCTGTAAGAAACTGGTCGAGATAATATGTTGGTACTTTGCAGGAAGCGAAGCATCGTTTCAGTGCTTTTCCCGTACCGCGGTAAATGAAGGTGATAAAAGAGAAGGTGGGAAGGTCATGTCAAAGAATTTCTGGAACGATGTCTTTTTCGACGAAGAGTAGGTGTATGGGAAAAAAGAAAATGATTTTATCAGCACGGAAGCAGATTATATTCTGCAACGGGCTGTGGTCGTCTGTTTCGCGGAAGGCGAAGGTTGAAACGCCGTTTACTTGGCCGGGCAGGGTCACCGTGTCACTTCCTATGACTAGTCTGATGCAGCGCTAGAGAAAAAGAAAGAACTTGCTGTAGAACAATAGCGTAGAGGGCGGCGTGAATTCTGCTGATCAGCTGGAGTATGGCACCGACGGCCCACCTTCTCTGGATATGCTGTACAGTCCGGATGATATTCTGTCCTGGACGAAGCATGATCACTGCCTCCATTTCTACTATAGTGAAGCAGAATACAATGAAGGAAAAAACATGACGGCCGCTGTCGCGTGATGCAAGTTATGGGGAAAGAAATAAAGCAAGACGGCAATCGATAAAATCCGGACAAGTATCCGATGTGCGATGCAGGGCACTGGGTACTGTCCGGATTTTTCTGTATATCTTGGTGTGCTGCTGCGGGGATGCGGTCGGTGTGCTGGACGTTACCTGCCGACTTTTGTCGAATACATGCCAAACTGCATGCTTTACGAGCCGAATGCACTGTAATACAAGCCGAACCCGCCGGTACCGGCGAACTAAACGGATTTACATGCCGAATCCACTCAAATACATGCCAAACAACCGCGCTTACCTGCCAAACCTTGAAGCACCCTATGGATACAAGTGTCGAACCCTAATGAAACTTCGTTACCCATTTGTCCAACGTTGAAGCATAAGACGTGAATGACGAATGCTTCTCTCGGTGGAACGCCGGATCATTATGTAAAATACTTACATTTGGCAAGGTGCGCGCCGCCGGTTTTTCACTTACGCTGAGGCTACCATGGAATACAGCGGCGGCGCGCCGGCCGAAAAGGTCAATAATATGAATCAGGCACTGGGTATTTCGTTTGAAGAGGTGGCGGAAGATTTCACACCGCTTGTGACAGGTATGATCAAGCGGCTTCGGATCTATAAAAATCAGGAAGAATTCATGCAGGTAGGTTTTATTGCGTTATGGAAAGCGTATGAGCGGTTTGATGACACGAAGAATGTGCCGTTTTCGTCCTATGCTTATATTACCGTGAAAGGGGAGATGCAGGAGCAGCTGCGCAAAGATTCGGTGTACGAGGAGCGTTACACGCCGAGTGATTTTGAGCGCGCGCCGGAACCGCCGGCGCCTGATATGGAAAGTTTGTATCTGGAGCTCGACAGCCTGCGTCCGTATCTGGACCGGCTGACCCCGCGCGAGCAGGACTGGGTGCTGGAGTACAGCATCCATGGACGCGGTATCAAGGAGATTGCCGGGCGGTTCCACGTCTCCCCCCACACTGTCAAAGACTGGCGCCGTTCTGCTCTGCGGAAACTGCGGATGTAAGAAAAGACCGCCTGGTGTTCTGCTTACCGGCTATTCTACGATTGGGAACGCCCTGAAAAGGTCGATAGATCGGCTCTAAGGATCAGTCGCACAATATAATAGAGGGAAATGGTTCCTGGGAAGCTTCCAGGAACCATTTTTGCTAAATATCTGTCTGAAAATGGTCCATCGGAGGTTTTTTTATAGTGACAAAGGGGAAATAATAAAGCCGGAATTACTATAAAAGCATAAAAACAGACTATGCGCAGAGCGCGTAGTATGATTGAAAAATGCGGGACCCCATAACAAAATCTCATTACAGAATTGAAATCTACCATACATTTCTATTATTTTTACTACAATGAGAAAGTAGTCTTTGATTAGAAAAGGAGATAGGTCATGAATGATTCAGCTTTCTCTACTTATATGAGCAGCCATGTACAAGAAGTGGTTAACAAAGACTTGGCGGACGTTGTTACACGAATCGTAGCAGCTGAAATGTTTGAAAACGAATGGGAAACGTTTGAGTTCTTCCCTCACCTTGGCGTGCAATATGTGATCCGGAGCCAGGACAATCCGTCCAGATGCAAAGGATATCAGCTTCCGTTTTTTTCAGAAGCGCTGACAGAAACCCTCCATGTAAAAAAAGAGGAAAGCAGCATATATCTGTTTACTTCAAAAGAATGTGCGCTGCAGCAATAATGAATAATGTTCTACATGCCGCGGAAAGGGTAAACGCCCGCGGCATTTTTTTCACAGAAATATAATATCTTTTTTATTTTCCTTCCCGTGTATTTACGTTATAATAGCAATTGATTAGTAAAGGAAACTATTAAGAAATCTAAACAATAATTTCTTGCAGATAGGGGAGGAAAACATGAAACGCATATTTTCTGCGGGGTTGGCGGTACTCTTTGCTTCTTCCGGTTTAACGGGTGCGGTATCCGCTCAGGAAGCGGACAGTCAGGAACAGGAGCAGGTATCGGAACAGTCGGAAGAAACGTCATCAGAGGAAAATACCCAGGAAAATAATGAAGAAGCGCAGGAAGATCTTGTACAGAGGTTAACAATGGAAGATGCAGTGGATGCGGCCTTGAATGATAATTCATCGTTGATTCTCATGAACTACCGGCTTGATAACATCCGAAGCCAGATTGAGGGCTCGGAGGATGAGTACAGTGACCTTCAGGATGATCTGGAAGATTTAGAGGATCAAATGGACAATCTGCGCGATGTGCAAGATGAAACCGGCGAGCGGACGTTTCAAACAAGACTTGAACTGCAGAATCAAATAGAGACTCTGGAAGACAATCTGGACGACCTGGAAGATTCGATCCGGCAGCAGAACTCCAGTGAAATCCAGCTCCGCTATGACCGGGAACAGGCGCACCGGAGTGCAGAACTGTCTGCGAAATCCACCTTTATACAGCTGATTATGCAGGAGAATCAAATCGAAATGACTCAGGCTTCTCTTGAAAATCAGAAGCAGCAGACGTCCAATGTAGAGCGCCGGGTGGAAATCGGCACCGCTCCGGAAAGTGAATATGAGACCGCGCAGCGTGAAGTGAGACGGCTGCAGAGCAATCTCGCCGACACGCGCTCGCAGTACAATCATGATCTGGCAATGTTTGCGCTCGATATCGGCATTGTTTATCACGAAGACCTGACGCTCAAAGCACCGGAGATGGGAGAACTCGAGCCGATGGAGCAGACAACGGATACCGAAACACTTATAGAGGATTCGTTCAGCCTGCAGAATGCTCAGGAAGCGCTCGAGCTTGCTGAGTACAACCGGGAGCAGACACGTAATGATGAAGACGCGACCCGGTTTGAAGAAGAACAGGCTGACATCAGCGTGGAAACAGAACAGGAAAATATCACGCAGCTGCGGCAGAATCTGCGGACTTCCATAAACAGCACGTTCCAGGAAGCGCAGGCGCAGTACCAGGCTGTACTCCAGGCCCGCGATGAAGTGAGTTATGCCGAGGCTGATGTAGAGGACCTCCGCATCCAGGCTGATATCGGCGTAATTCCTCAGGCTGAGTATGAACAGGCCGGTATTCAGGTTGATCAGGCTGAACAGGAACTGACTTCCGCACGATGGAATCTATTCCTTGTTAATGAACAGATTAAAGCGATGCAGGACGGTCTCGTACAGCAGTCCGGCGGTGCTTCGGCCGGAGCATCATCCGGAGCCGGAGGAAGCTCCTCTGCAGGATCTTCCGGACAACAGGCAGCTGCACAGTAATAATAAAAGCTGCAGGGATCATACATATCCTTGCAGCTTTTTATATGGATTGAAATGTTTGCATTCAATTATGTGAAGAGTTTATGAATTACAGCACATGAGTTGACCCTATGATTCTTTTGCCTTATATTGATGAATAGTTAAGTTTTTAAATGGTTATGTAATATAATCATTTGAAAGCAAGGAGGGAATCTTTGACCGGTGAATAAGGTAGGCATTCTATGATATCCTTTAACATAGGTGCGTTATAATAATGCTTGGAGAAGTATATGGCTTTAGACTCTTTAAAACTATTGAAAGAATGGGGGAGACGGGGGAATTGAAAAGCCGCCTTGGTTGGAAAAGACGACTATCACATACATGGACATTGTCAGCCGGCCTCCTGTTGATCATGGTAATCGCAGGATGTCAGTCGACGGAAGTGGATTCGCAGCAGGAAAGCGTAACGGTGGAAACACAGCAGGCTGAGATCGGGGACCTGACAGGGGAGCGTATTGTCAACGCAACGACACAGTCGCTCACGGAAGTGTCCCTTACTCCTGAATTGACAGCCGATGTCACAGAAGTGCTCGTGGAAGAAGGCGAGCAGGTTGAGCAGGGGCAGGTGCTGGCGCGGCTGGACGACTCTTCCCTGCGTAACACATTGGAACAGGAGCGCGCTGCACTGCGGGCTGCGCAGAGTAACGTTGCGGTTTCAGAAGCCGGCGAGAGAGGAGCGGCAGCCAGCGTGGAGCAGCAGCAGGCACAACTGGAAAATGCTGATCACTCTATACGTCAGGCACAAGAGCAGCTAAACCGGGCGCAGATTGACCTGGAGCAGGCCCGCGCGAACCGTGGAGATGAGATTGAGAATGCGGAACAGGCTCTTCAGACCGCTGAGCGTAATCTTCAGACAGCACAAAATGAGCGGGACCGCAGCCAGCAGCTTTATGATGAAGGTTTAATTTCAGAACAGGAGCTTGAGAACGCGGAAAATGCCGTGGAAGATGCCCGTGACAGCGTCACAGAAGCGGAGAACAGTTTGGAACAGACCAAGCAGGAATATAACATCGAGCAGCTGCAGTCCCAGGTGGAAACAGCAAGATCCAACCTGCAGCAGGCCCGGGATTCAAAGAAGGAAATCCGCGCAGGAATTGAATCATCGAATGCTTCCGTAGATGAAGCACAAGGAAATACTGAAAACGCCCAGGCCAGTGTGGAACAGCAGCGGCAGGCTGTGCAGCAGGCTGAAGATAACCTTCAGGATGCGGTAGTAACGGCGCCAAGTTCCGGCAGAGTGCTGACAGTCGCGGTCAATCCCGGGGAATATTATTCCCAGCAGGATGCGATGATCACCATTGGTGAAATGAATACGCTGAATGCGACAGCAGCAGTTACCGAAGAGCAGCTGTCCAGTTTTGAAGAAGGGACGGAGATGGATGTACGCTTTCCTTCTATTGAACAGACAAGAACCGGCACTGTGACTTATATCGCTGATTCTTCCAACGATAATGGTCTGTTCAATGTGGAAGTGCAGGTAGAGAATCCAAATGGGGAACTGCGTTCCGGCATTTACGCTGAGATTCTTTTATACGAGACCTATGTCTCAGATGGACTTCTTGTTCCGACCAGCTCTGTCATTGACGTGGACGGAGAGTCTTCTGTTTTCATCCGTGAAGAAAATCAGGCCAGACTCGTACCTGTCGAAGTCGTTAGGGAAGAATCCGATCTCACGGCCATTGAAGCAGACATAGAAGCGGGAACACCTGTCATCACACGTGGACAGTACTTCCTGGAGGATGGAGCCTCTGTGCAGTCCCCGCAGGAGGCTGAGGAAAGTTCACAGAACTCCTCCGGTGACTCCGGCAGTTCAGAAGAAGGTGATGCCGGTGGAACCGGGGAAGAAAACACAGAAAGTAATGAAGAGAACGAGGAAAGTGATGCAGACTCATCCAGTGAAGAGGCAGCCTCTGTTGCCCCGCGTAATGGAGGCATGACATCATGAATCTTTCCAGTTGGTCGGTCAGACGGCCCGTCGGTATCTTCATGGCTGTTGCTATAGTACTAGTGCTCGGATTGGTTTCATTCCGGAATCTGGCGATTAACCTTTATCCGGATATGGAACTTCCGTTTGCTGTGGTTACAACAAGCTACGACGGGGCCGCGCCGGAAGATATAGAAGAAACAGTCACGCAGCCGCTCGAGGATTCGCTCGGGACCCTGGAAGGACTGGATACGTTGTCATCCCAGTCTTCATCGGGGTCCTCGCTGATTCAGGTCCAGTTTGAATTCGGCACGGACCTCGACCAGGCGATGCTTGATATACGGGAATCGATTGACGGGGCATCAGCGCAATTGCCGGATGGAGCAGATGATCCTTCTGTCCTCAGTTTTGATCCGGACCAGCAGGCGATGATGTGGATTGGTATTTCCGGCGATACAGGCAATATGAATATGCAGCAGCTGGCGGAGGAACGGATTCAACCTCAGCTGGAGCAGGGTTTCGGGGTAGCCAGTGCGAACATTGAAGGCTTGGAAGAAAGAGAAATCGAAGCACAGCTCCGCATTGAAGATCTGAATCGGTATCAACTGACGGCTGATGACGTTGTCAACGCCTTGAACGCCGAAAATGATTCCGGATCGGTCGGAGAAGTACAGAGCGGGGGACAGGATCTGCAGCTCCGGGTGGACGGAGAGTTCACGTCGATCGAAGATATCGAAAACACCCTGATTCCACTGCCGGATGGCGGTAATGTACAGCTTAGCGATGTTGCAGATGTTGTGGATACTGTTGCCGATAATTCATCAGAAACGTATGTGAACGGCAGTTCCTCTGTTATGTTTTCGATTATGAAGCAGTCAGACGCTAACACGGTGGAAGTTTCACAATCTCTAACGGACATCGTGAATAACCTGAATAACAATGAACTTGGAGAGGAAACACAGCTTGAAGTAGTCTATGATTCTGCGGACTACATAGAATCTTCCATCAACAGCGTGTTCAACAATCTATTATTCGGTGCTCTATTTGCTGTCCTTGTGCTTCTGGCCTTTTTGCGCAGTGTACGTGCCACGATGGTCATTGCTATTTCGATACCTATTTCGATTGTGGCCACATTCACTCTTATGTATTTCACCGGAGAGTCCCTGAACATTCTTACGATGGGAGGGCTGGCCCTCGGGGTTGGTATGATGGTGGACAGTGCCATTGTTATTCTCGAAGGGATTTACAAGCATATAGAATACGGGAAGTCGCGCAAAGATGCAGCTATTGCCGGGGCGAAGGAACTCGGAAGCGCGGTGGTTGCCTCCACCAGTACGACGTTGGTTGTATTTCTTCCACTCGTATTTGTGCAGGGCATATCATCTGAGTTGTTCACACCACTTGCCTTAACCGTTTCGTTTGCTTTGATTGCTTCCTTAATTGCAGCGCTTACGATTGTGCCGATGTTTGCGTCCCAGTTCATTAAAGAAGAAGTCAAAAAACCCGATGAAAACAGCCGCTTCAACAGGCTGGGGCGCGCAGTGAACGACCGCTACCAACGCATGCTGCGATGGTCCCTCAGGTTCCGTAAGACGGTTATATTCATTACTTTCCTGCTTATCGTCGGGTCGCTTGCCCTTGTGCCTGCTATCGGTGCGGTATTTATACCGGAATCCGACGAAGGAGAAATCGCAGTAAACGTGGAGACACCGGAAGCCTCGACGAAAGACGAAACACGGCGCGCAGTACAGCAGGTATGGAACATGCTCGAGCCGTATCAGGACAGTATCGACTCCACTTACAGCTCCCTTGGAGGAGGCGGCGGTGGTGCCGCAGCAGCCGGCGGCGGCGGTAACAATACGGCTACGGTCAACATCTCGCTCGTTAATTCTTCCGAGCGGGAGATTGAAACAAGCGGTATGATTTCAGAGCTGTCTGATCAGGCCGACCGGATAGCAGGGGCTGACGTATCTGTGCAGAATGTCGCTTCCGGTGCAGCCGGCAGCGGTACACCGATTACAGTTAGTATCAGCGGTCAGGAACAGGACGTTCTTCGGGACCTGGCTGAACAGGCCGTGTTTGAAGTGGAGAGTATTCCGGGTACAATGAACGTGGAGAACTCTTCCGGGGACGGTAATCCCCAGCTTGAACTGAATATTGACCGGCAGCAGGCGTCACAGTACGGGCTGACCTACCAGAATATTATGGGACAGGTCATGACATCGTTTAACGGGCAGATTGCTACCGAATACCGGGAAGAAGGAGAAGAAATTTCGGTACAGGTTATTCTCCCGGGAAGCGCCAGAGAGCAGCTCTCCGATGTCCGCAATCTGACTCTTACAGGAGCCCAGGGAGCCGGTGTTCCACTAGCCGCAGTAGCTGAACTGAACGAAACGACCGGGCCGACACAGATTACAAGAGAGGATTCCCAGCGCCAGATTGACATCACGAGTGACGTTGCTCCGGGTTACGTGCTCGGCAGTGTATCCACCGAAGTGCAGCAGGCGATGAATGAAATGAATATGCCGGACGGCTATACCGTTGATTACGGCGGTGAGCAGCAGGATATGCAGGAAGCGTTCGGCGATCTCGGGCTGGCCCTTGTTGCTTCTATCTTTCTCGTTTATGCTGTCATGGCGATTCAGTTTGAATCCTTTATTCAGCCGCTTGTCATCATGTTCTCGATTCCAGCTACGCTGATCGGTGTACTGCTTGGTCTGTTTGTGACCCAGACACCGCTTAGTGTGACCGCCTTTATCGGGTTAATTATGCTTGCGGGTATTGTGGTGAACAACGCGATCGTACTCGTGGATTACATCAACCAGAGACGTTCCGATGGTCTCGAACGCGATGAGGCCATTATGGATGCAGGACCGTCCCGTCTCCGCCCGATTCTGATGACGGTAATGACGACGATTCTTGCGATGCTTCCGGTCGCGCTCGGTATCGGCGAGGGCGCGGAAGCACAGGCGCCGATGGCGATTGTCATTGTCTTCGGACTTGCATTCTCCACGCTGTTTACGTTGATTTTAATCCCCGTTGTGTACGCTTCGTCGGATAATATTGTACTCTGGTTTAAGCGTAAAGCGGAAAACCGCCGGGAGAAAAAACGGCTGAAAAAACAGCCGAAAGAAGAGATGTAATAAAATAGGCATAAAATCCCTGTACATCTTTGGGATTTTTGCCTATACTACATCTTACTCAGCAGTAAAGGAGAGGACTCAGGTTATGATGAAAAAACGCAAGGTACTTCTCACAGGTGTACTAACTCTTGGAATGGCGGTTGCCGCTGCCTGCTCCTCCGGAGACAGCGGGGAAGACCAGAGTGACCAGGAAAGTAATCAGGAATCCACCAGTGAAGAAGAATCATCGCAGAATGACAGCAGTGAGCAGGCCGAAAATCAAGAGGCCTCCGCTGAGCTCAGCTCCAACAGCGACCTGAAGTCACAGCTCGAAAGTGAAGAGAGTGTGCAGGAAGCCACAGTGCAGGAAGTGGATAGTGAAGATGGACAGCAGATCAACATTGATATCACGATTGCTTCCAATCAGGAACTGACTGAAGATCTGAAATCCACCTATTCCGATATGATCCGGCAGGTCTATCCGGATCAGAGTGTGAGCCTCATTTACGCCAAAGGCGGCGAATTGCTGGAGCAGACGACGCTTGAATAAACCAATGATGAACTCCCGTTATCTACCGGTTATCCGGGATAGCGGGGGTTTTTTTGTGTAGTGGAGAAGGAAAGGAGGAGGTGCGGTGCGGACACTAACGGATGAATGTACTGCCGCAGTGTCTGTGGATGAAGCGTTTGTGGATACCAGGACGCCTCTCCAGGAAAATAGTGTACACCGGCAGTTATTATCAGCCATTAAGCCGCGGGCTTACCAGGATAGTGTCCACAAAAGCAGCTTCGGTGGATACTATTTCCCGGTGACCATCATGCAGTGTCCGCCGCGCAGCGGTTCCATCCAATATCATGAACCAATCGAAGCCGGGTCCCCGCCGTAATCCCTGCAGTCCATCGTCTAAATAATTGGAAAGCGTGCAGGCGATGACGTACAATAGACGAACAGAATGGTAACGAAAAAATGGTTCGATTCTATGAGAGGGGAGAGGTGTGTGTCATGGAGCACAAGGAAAACCAGAAATCGTGCTGTGCGGGAAGCCGCTCGATGGTGGATATTGATTTTACGACAGGAAGAAACGAGGAACATAACGATGTACCAAGCGGTAACACAATGAGATTCCGTGATAAACTTCAGTACATCCCGGGCGGTGAGTTTCTCATGGGTACCGATGATGAGGAAGGCTTTAAGGCAGATGGTGAAGGGCCTGTCCGGAAGGTGGACGTGTCCCCTTACTATATCGATGCGTACACGGTAACCAACCGCGAATTCAACAAATTTGTAGAAGAAACAGGGTACCGTACCGAATCAGAAGAATTCGGCTGGTCGTTTGTTTTTTATTCCTTTCTGCCGGACAACCCTGGCGTGACAACCCAGCAGCTTCCTGCCATTCCGTGGTGGTATGCGGTCGGGGAGGCGTACTGGTATCAGCCGGAAGGACCGGGTTCTTCCATCGAAGACCGGATGGACCACCCGGTGATTCACGTATCTTGGAATGATGCAGAGGCTTTCTGCAGGTGGGCCGGGAAACGTCTTCCCACGGAAGCGGAATGGGAAATGGCAGCCCGAGGGGGATTGGAACAGAACCGCTATCCATGGGGGGATGAGTTGACCCCGGGCGGCGAACACTACTGCAACATATGGCAGGGGACGTTTCCTGAAGAGAACACGATGGACGATGGATTCAAAGGAACGGCGCCGGCGCAGTCTTTCCCCGCCAATGGATACGGTCTGTACAATGTCTCGGGAAATGTGTGGGAATGGTGTTCGGACTGGTTTGATACGTCGTCTGAAAAGCGGGAGTCTGTTAATCCAACAGGACCAAAAACAGGAGACGCCAAAGTAACGCGCGGCGGCTCCTACCTGTGTCACTATACCTACTGCAACCGGTACCGGGTGGCGGCTCGCAGTTCCAACACGATCGACAGTTCGACAGGCAATTTGGGTTTCCGGTGCGTGGCTGATGCCAAAGACTGAACAACGACTTTTTCCGCCGCAGAGAACTTCCAATCCGGGGAGGTATGCTCGTGAAAATTGAAGAGCTGATAAATACGAATTTTTCGAGTTTGAGCGAAGGAGAAAAGGAGCTCGGCACCTTTATTCTGAACAACAAACAAGAAATCAGTGATTTAAGCATCAACATGTTCGCCAGGAAGAGTTTAAGCTCTAAGTCTTCGATACTGAGGTTTGCACAGAAAATCGGGTTCAGCGGCTATACGGAAATGAAAAATTTCATGAAATGGGAAACAGAACTCTTCGAACATCATGTTACGCATAAAGACTTTGCCGACTCGTTAGTTCAAAGTGTAGAGCAGACGGTAACGAATTTGATGAACATGGACTTGTACCAGGTCTGCCGGGCGATGGAAAACAGCTCGAATGTCTACGTGACGGGAACCGGCCAGCTTCAGCAGAACTGCGCCCAGGAATTGCAGCGGATTTTTCTCGGAATGGGAAAAAACATGCAGATCGTCCCGCTCGATATTAATACGAACCTGTATCAGCTCGTAGTAGAGAGGATGACAGCTGACGACATGATGGTGGTTATCTCAGGCAGCGGTAACAACCCTGCTCTGAAGGAAGCCCTTCATATTCCTTTTTTGAAAAACGTGAAAATCCTCGCAGTCACCGGTTCCCCTGCAAATTGGCTGATGAATCATGCTGACTATGGAATGCCTGTGCACAACGAGATCCATCCTGCTTCCATCAGTACCTCAAGCGCCTTTCACAGCGCTATTGATGTGTTGTCTTATCATTATTTTGAATGACAGATTGTAATATCAAGTGCAACACTCTTTAAGTTTTGGGGGAGGCGTCAAGATATCGTGGAATACCGGAGTGAAACGAGGATATGCCGCGAAAGGTCTTGACGGCTTATCTGCTTCCCACCCTTGGAAGCGGCGTTCAAAGCGACGATAGATCGTTTTGAACGGCTTAACCATAAGGGTGGGAAAGGAGAGCCCTCCCCAAAAAAGCAGCTCATGACAGCTTCGTGTAAAATGTTAGTTACCACACAAACAAATCACGGAGGTGCTGTCATGAGCTATCAACACCTTAGCACATTTGAACGCGCACGTATAGAAACCCTGCAGGAACTCG
>NZ_FOTY01000004.1 GCF_900114715.1 Salibacterium qingdaonense | reverse complement strand
GGTGGCCGGAAAGTAAGCCTGATATTCGGATAAATCCGAGGTTCTTTGCGTTGTGGTTCCCCGCTTTAGTTCCCGGGATATCGTTGATTTATGGTGGCCAATCGCCTCCGCAATGGCCTGCATGGACTTGCCTTCTTGCCGAAGGGCTTGAATCTGTCCTCGATCAAATGCCGAAAGATGAGAAAAACACCGCTTTTCTGTGGTACCATGGGAAGTGGTCATCGTTATTCCTCCTGTTATGTTGGGTTTTGGTCAACTTCATCATAACGGAATAACGATGGCTTTAGCTATACCTTTAACTATGCCTTTAGCTGTTGCATTTAATTTTACAATCAAGCTCTGAAATTTTACCAATAAATCATGGTTCTATTCTTGCTTCCCTGCGAGCCGTATGATATATTTATTCACGGTGTTACTACACACGCCTCGCTGATTCAGAAGGAGGTGCCCGCAGACCGGGTCCTGTCTGGAAACGAAGCAGGCGGAGGAAAAACCAAAGGAGGATTTAAGCATGGCAGTCATATCCATGAAACAACTGCTTGAAGCAGGGGTGCACTTCGGTCATCAGACACGCCGTTGGAACCCGAAAATGAATCGTTATATCTTTACAGAAAGAAACGGCATCTATATCATCGATCTGCAGAAGACGGTGAAAAAGGTGGAAGAAGCGTACAATTATGTCCGCGATCTCGCGGCAGACGGCGGTACCATCCTTTTCGTCGGTACAAAGAAACAGGCGCAGGATTCCGTGCGTGACGAAGCGAAGCGTTCCGGCATGCATTATATCAACCAGCGCTGGCTCGGCGGCACGCTCACCAATTTTGCGACGATCAGAACACGTATTGCCCGCCTGAAAGACATCGAGAGAATGGAAGAAGACGGTACATTTGAAGTGCTTCCCAAAAAAGAAGTAATGCTTCTCCGTAAGGAAATGGATCGTCTCGAGAAATTCATCGGAGGCATCAAGGAAATGAACGGCCTTCCGGATGCTCTCTTCATTATTGATCCGCGTAAAGAACGTATTGCGGTCGCGGAAGCACACAAACTAAACATTCCGATCATCTCGATTGTTGATACCAACTGTGATCCGGATGAGATTAATAAAGTAATCCCCGGTAATGATGACGCGATCCGTGCGGTACGCCTGCTGACTTCCAAGATGGCCGATGCGGTCATTGAAGCGACTCAGGGCGCTGCAGAAGAACCGGCGCAGGCTGCTGAAGAGCAGAAGGAGCCGGAAGCAGAAAAAGAAACAGAACAAAGTGGGGAAGAAAGCCTTTCCTGATTTTCAGAAACACGCGTTTTTAAACGGCACGTGTTTTTGGCGGCCGCAAAGGGTGATAAAAGGGGAGAGCCCTTTTTTCACCCTTTTTCTTGACCGGCGGCCGGATACAAAAGCAATGTTGATAGAAATAAAGGAGGAATAACGCATGGCGATTACAGCCGGCATGGTAAAAGAACTTCGTGAACAGACGGGTGCAGGGATGATGGATTGCAAAAAAGCCCTGAGTGAAACAGACGGAAGCATGGAAGAGGCAGTGAACTACCTGCGCGAAAAAGGTATTTCAAAAGCACAGAAAAAAGCAGACCGCGTTGCGGCTGAAGGATTGACATATGTAACAAGCAGCGGAAACAAAGCCGTTATTGTAGAAATCAATGCGGAAACTGATTTTGTTGCGAAGAACGAAAATTTCCAGAACATGGTTAAGTCAACAGCTGATTTCCTTCTTGAAAACGAACCGTCCGATGTAGAGAGCGCTCTTTCGTCGGAAGTGGAAGAAGGAACAACACTCGAAGGCTACATCAATGATCAGATTGCAAAAATCGGCGAAAAAATCTCCCTCCGTCGTTTTCAGGTTATTCATAAAGACGATAATGCTGTGTTCGGCGAATATCTTCATATGGGAGGAAGCATCGGTGTGCTTTTACTCGCTGAGGGCACGACTGATCACACGGTAGCCAAGGACCTTGCCATGCACGTTGCTGCCGTGAAACCATCGTATGTTTCCAGAGACGAAGTGTCTTCTGAGGAAATAGAACAGGAGCGTGACGTTCTCAAGCAGCAGGCCCTGAACGAAGGAAAGCCGGAAAATATCGTAGAAAAAATGGTAGAAGGACGTCTCAACAAATATTTTGAAGAGATCTGCCTGCTTGATCAGGAATACGTAAAAGACACGGAACAAAAAGTGGAACAGTTCCTGAAAGATCAAGGCGTTTCCGTCAAGACGTTTATACGTTATGAAGTCGGAGAAGGCATTGAAAAGAAAGAAGATAATTTCGCCGAGGAAGTAATGTCCCAGGTGAAAAAATAAAACAGCAGAACAGGAGGACTAAGAGGCAGTGCGTTGTGTGCCTTTTCTCCTGAATGGCAGGGGTGGAGCGTTCATCCGTGGGAAAGAGCGCTCAGCCCCTTCTTTATGGTATTTTTCAGTACTGGTTTGCACGATTACATAAGGAAACGGGGGATAAAGTGGATCAATATAACAGAGTTATTTTAAAACTGAGCGGGGAAGCTCTTGCAGGAGAGCAGGGCTATGGAATCGACCCGAATGTGATACAATCCATTGCCACCCAGATCAAAGAGATTGTAGAATTGGGAGCAGAAGTTGCCGTCGTCGTAGGCGGGGGTAATATATGGAGGGGACTGGCCGGCAGTGCCGAAGGAATGGACAGGGCAACAGCAGACTATATGGGGATGCTTGCCACTGTCATGAACTCCCTGGCTCTGCAGGACAGCCTCGAAGACAATGAAGTGGAAACACGAGTACAGACATCCATTGAGATGAGACAGGTGGCAGAGCCTTATATACGCCGGAAAGCCATCCGTCACCTGGAAAAGAAGCGGGTCGTTATCTTTGCAGGTGGAACGGGGAATCCGTATTTCTCCACGGATACGACAGCAGCGCTGCGGGCAGCCGAAATCGAAGCTGAGGTCATTTTAATGGCAAAGAACAGAGTGGACGGCGTTTACGATGCCGATCCTTCCTACGATGTCAACGCGAAAAAATATCATGAGCTCACGTATCTGGATCTTTTGAACAGCAGCCTGAATGTGATGGACTCGACCGCTTCCACGCTGTGTATGGACAATGATATTCCACTGCTAGTGTTTTCGATTATGGAAGAAGGAAATATTAAAAAAGCGGTTCTCGGTGAAGATATCGGAACTGTCATCAGGGGGAAAGAATAATGTCCAATGAGAAATTAAAAGAAACCGATGAAAGAATGCAGAAGTCTGTGGATTCTCTCCATAAAGAGCTCGCTACGCTTCGCGCCGGCCGGGCCAATCCATCGATGCTTGATAAAGTAATGGTAAATTACTACGGCATGGACACGCCGCTGAATCAGCTGGCTGCCATTTCTGTTCCGGAAGGACGGCTTCTGGTCGTTACCCCTTTTGATAAATCATCAATCGGCAGCATCGATAAAGCTATTCAAAAAGCGGATTTGGGTCTTTCCCCGAATAATGACGGTAATGTCATCCGCATCAACGTACCTGCCTTAACTGAAGAGCGCCGTAAAGAACTGAAAAAGCTCGTTAATAAGTATGCCGAAGAGGCCCGGGTTGCTGTCCGCAATATCCGCCGTGATGTCAACGACGAATTCAAAAAGCAGGAAAAACAGGGCGATATACCCGAAGATGACTTTCGCAAATTGCAGGACGAAGTGCAGAAATTGACGGACAAGCATATTGGCTCTATTGATAAGGCAGCAGAGAATAAAGAGCAGGAAATTATGGAAGTTTAGTGCCGTCCACGTTATAATGAAAGCATGACGACAACCCTCTTTCCATCAGAGGGTTTTTTTTCACCATTTGTCTTATGCCTGAAGCGGTTTCAGGTATACAGCGTGTATGATAAAGAATACAATCATACATAGAAACGTCAACATTAATAAAGGCTGGTGTCCTGATAATGGATCAATTTTTCTCCCATAAGGAAAAAAGTGCTGAAAATCATCTTCATCTTCCTGATCAGGACAATATTCCTTCTCATATCGCCATTATCATGGATGGAAACGGCCGGTGGGCCAAGAGCAGGGGGCTGCCACGTTCAGCCGGCCACCGGGAAGGACTGAAAACGATAACTGAAATCGTTGAAAAATCGGGTGAAATAGGCATTGATTATTTAACGCTGTATGCTTTTTCCACAGAAAACTGGAAACGTCCGAAAACAGAAGTTGAATTTCTTATGAAACTGCCGGAACGTTTTCTTCATAAAGAGCTGCCGCGGCTGCAGAAAAACAACGTGCAGGTCAAGACGATCGGGGATCCTTCTGTACTTCCTCAGCATACACGCCGGGCAGTTGAAAAAGCAGTGCAGGAGACAGCCGGCAACACCGGACTCATACTCAACTTCGCACTGAATTACGGTGGCCGCCAGGAACTTGTCGAGGTGATGCAGGACGTTGGTGAAGAAATACGAAGCGGCACTCTGCAGCCGGAGGATATAACAGAAGAAATGTTGTCCGGGAGGCTGTTGACCAGAAATATTCCGGATCCTGATCTTTTAATCAGAACAAGCGGAGAAATCCGCCTCAGCAATTTTATGTTGTGGCAGCTCGCTTACAGCGAGTTCTGGTTTACCGATGTCTTGTGGCCGGATTTTACTGGATCTGATTTAGTGGAAGCTGTGCAGCGTTATCAGCAGCGTAAACGCCGTTATGGCGGTGTTTAATTGGAGGACCTGACATGAAGCAGCGATTGATTACAGGGATTGTAGGAGCGCTCGTCTTTCTGATCATTACCGTTCTTGGAGGATGGGTGTTCAACCTTGCTGTTGCAGGGGTTGCCTCCATCGCCCTGCATGAACTTCTTAAGATGAAACACATTAAAACATTTTCCATGATGGGCTGTATCAGTTACGTCTTCATGTGGGTTCTGCTGGTGCCTGATGCCTGGCTTCAACCGACGTTTATCTCCGGAATTCCCAAAGTGGAACTTTTTTTAATGATGATTATATTCCTGCTGGCTTTAACGGTTGTTACGAAAAACTCGTTCACTTTTGATGAGGCCGGTTTTGTTATTTTGTCTTCGGTCTATGTCGGTTATGGATTCTATCATCTTCTCATAACTAGAAATATAGAAGAAAACGGTCTCGTCCTGGTATTTCTCGTTTTATTTATCATCTGGGCAACGGACACCGGTGCTTTTTTTGTCGGAAAACAGTGGGGAAAGTACAAGCTGTGGCCCGAAATCAGCCCCAAGAAAACGGTAGAAGGCTTTCTGGGCGGCATTGTGACAGCAGGTGTAATAGGAGCTGTCTTTCACCACTTTTTTCCGGTTTTTGATTCGTGGTATGTATTTGCTCTGTTTATCATTGTTACGGCTGTTTCCGGACAGCTCGGCGACCTTGTTGAATCAGCTCTGAAACGTCATTATGCGGTGAAGGATTCCGGGAAGGTGCTGCCGGGCCATGGTGGGATTCTGGACCGTTTTGACAGTCTGATTTTTGTACTCCCTGTCCTTCATTTTTTACAGTTTTTCGGATAATTCAAGAAGCTGATGTTCATTTCAGCGTAACAAGGAGGAAATATGAAAAATATAGCGCTCATTGGATCCACCGGTTCGATCGGCCGGCAGACACTTGATATCGTACGGAAACATCCGGAATCATTCCGGATTCTTTCTCTCGCTGCCGGCAGAAATGTAAATATGTTGATGGAACAGATCGAAGAGTTCCAACCGCTTACTGCTGCGGTGGAACGAAAAGAAGACGCGGAGTATATCCGGGCCAGAGTAGATGGAAACACTACCATCCGTTACGGGAAAGAGGGCCTGATTGCAGCCGCAGTCCCGGGAGATGGGGACCTTCTTATGAACGCTGTCGTTGGAAGTATGGGTCTTGAACCAACGCTCCAGGCAATAGAAGCGGGCATGGATATCGGGATTGCCAATAAAGAAACCCTGGTTACGGCAGGCCATATCGTGACAGAAAAAGCAGCAAAGTATCAGGTGCAGCTTCTTCCGGTGGACAGTGAGCACTCTGCGGTGCAGCAGAGCCTCGAGGGAAATTCACTGAAAGAAGTCGATAGAATTATTCTGACGGCTTCCGGGGGGAGCTTTCGGGATAAGACAAGAGAACAGCTCCGCGGTGTTACGGTAGAGGACGCGCTCCAGCACCCGAACTGGAACATGGGAGCCAAGATTACAATAGATTCTGCAACGATGATGAATAAGGGATTTGAAGTTATTGAAGCCCACTGGCTGTTCAAGATGCCATATGACGCGCTTGATGTTGTTCTTCACAAGGAAAGCATTATTCATTCCCTCGTCGAATACCGGGATAAAAGTGTCATTGCCCAGCTCGGATCGCCGGATATGAGAGTGCCGATTCAATACGCTCTTTCCCATCCCGAAAGGCTTGAATTAGACGATACAAAAAGGTTAAACTTATGGGAAACAGGAGCGCTGCATTTTTCAAAACCGGACTTCGAGCGTTACCGGTGTCTCCAGTTTGCCTACGACGCCGGCCGTCAGGGCGGCACAATGCCCGCGGTATTAAACGCTGCCAATGAAGAAGCCGTCGCCGCATTTCTGCAGGGAGATATAACGTTTCTATCGATTGAAGACAGAATAGAAGAGGCGCTCGGGCGTCATGAAAAGACGGAAAATCCGGACCTTGCGGCCATACTGGAAACAGATGAAGAGACAAGGGCGTACGTGCGCTCTCGAATAAAGTGAAGGTGGGAAAAACTTGGATACTTTTATAGCTGTCGTCATTATGTTCGGGGTTCTGGTCGCTGTCCATGAATGGGGCCATCTTTATGTTGCCAAGAAAGCAGGAATTTTGTGCCGCGAATTCGCGATTGGGTTCGGCCCGAAAATCTTTACCACGAAGCGGAATGAAACTGTATATACCGTACGTCTTCTTCCGCTCGGCGGTTTTGTCCGTATGGCAGGAGAAGATCCGGAAGAGATCCAGATTAAACCAGGTTATGAGATAGGTCTTGTTTTCCAGGGAGATGGCAGAGTCCAGCAGATTATTGTGAATAATAAATCGAAGCATCCTGAAGCAAAGGTTGTCTCTGTGGAACGGATTGACCTGGAAGAGCGTCTGTTTATCGAAGCCTATGCCGATGAAGAAGAAGGGCTGCAGACGTTTCACGTTGACGAAAAATGTGATTTGATTGTAGATGAACAGCCGGAACAGATTGCGCCGCTGAACAGACAGTTCCGCTCCAAATCACCACTGCGCAAAGCCCTGGCTATTTTCGCCGGACCTTTTATGAATTTTATTCTTGCGTTTGTCGTATTTGTTCTTCTCGGCATGATCAATGGAGTGCCGCAGGATAATGCAGCGTTTGGCGAACTGACTGATGACAGTCCCGCGAAAGAAGCCGGTATGCAGCAAGGAGATGAAATCACCTCTATAGCGGGTGAACCGGTGGATACCTGGCAGGAAATGACCTCCGTCATCCAGGAGCACCCTGATGAGGAAATCAATTTTGAATTCACCCGCGGCGGGGAGCAGTTGTCGGCCTCGGTGGAAACTTACTCGCGTACGATTGAAGCCTCAGGAGAGGAAGTCGGAATGGTCGGCGTACGTGCTCCGGTCGACCACGCTGTATTAGGCGCCGTACAGTACGGCGGAGATCAGGTCATTCAGGTGACGACGGTAATTGTTGATACGCTCAGCATGATTTTCACGGGGGATTTCTCCCTTGACTTTGTTTCAGGTCCTGTCGGTATCTATAACTACACAGGCGAAGCAGCGTCCATGGGGATGGTCGTTCTTATTCAGTTTGCGGCTATGCTGAGCGTGAACCTCGGCATTGTCAACCTCCTCCCGCTTCCGGCTCTGGATGGCGGAAGACTGTTGTTCATTGGATATGAAGCAGTACGCGGCAAGCCGGTGGATCCGCAGAAAGAGGGAATGATTCACTTTTTCGGGTTTGCGCTGTTGTTTCTGCTTATACTGGTTGTCACCTGGAATGATATCAACAATTTCTTTCTGTAACGTCAAATACAGAAAGAAATGTTATTTGTAAATCATAGATGAAAGAAGGTCTTTGTTATGAGGCAGCAATTTCTTTTCAGCCCGACCCTGCGGGATGTACCGCAGGGTGCGGATATTCCCAGTCATCAGCTGATGCTGAGAGCAGGACTGATCCGGCAGACAGCTTCCGGCATTTATTCCTATCTCCCGCTTGGGAAGCGAGTACTGAATCACGTCGAGAAAATAATACGCGAGGAAATGAATAACAGCGGTGCCCAGGAGATTCTGATGCCTGCCGTGCAGCCTTCCGAGCTGTGGGAGGAATCGGGACGTCTTGATGACTACGGTCCGGAGCTTATGCGTCTGAATGATCGTAATGACCGTCAGTTTGTTCTCGGACCGACGCATGAAGAAGTGATTACGAGTCTTGTACGTGATGAATTGAACAGTTATAAGAAACTGCCGGTAAATCTATACCAGATTCAGACGAAATACCGCGATGAACGCCGGCCGCGTTTCGGGGTGCTCCGGTCGAGAGAGTTTATTATGAAAGATGCTTATTCGTTTAATCCGGATACAGAGAGCCTGGCGCAGAGTTATGATGCCATGTATGAAGCCTATTCCAACATATTCCGGCGCTGCGGTCTTGATTTCCGGGCTGTGAAAGCAGATGCCGGCGCCATCGGAGGAAAAGGCGGCACGCACGAATTTATGGTTCTTTCCGACGTAGGAGAAGACACCATTGCTTACTCGGATGCTTCGGATTACGCTGCCAATCTTGAAATCGCGGATCTCCCGGATACATTTGCCGAAAGCGCTGTGCCGGAAGAAGAAGCGAAAAGTGTACATACCCCGGATGCACGTTCTATGGATGATGTGTCCGCTCAACTTTTCCTGCCGCTTGATCAGCTCATCAAGTCGGTTCTGTTTATTGTTGACGATGAACCTGTACTGTTTATATGCCGCGGTGATCACGAGTTAAATGATGTGAAAATCGGGAATGCATTGGACGCCGGGACAACGAGACTGGCAGAGGAAGAGGAAATCCGGAATCTGTTCGATACAGAACCCGGGTTTATCGGACCTGCGGGCATTCCTGAAAACGTGAAGGTGATGGCTGATTATGCGGTCAAAAGCATTTCCTCGGGAGTGTGCGGGGCGAACAAAATAGATACCCACCTGCTGCACGTTCATCCTGAGCGCGATATGAACATCGATCAGTACGGAGATTTCCGCTTTGTGAAAGAAGGGGACCCCGCTCCGGACGGCGAGGGAACCATTCAATTCGCCAAAGGCATCGAAGTCGGACATGTCTTTAAACTCGGAACAAAATACAGTGAGGCGCTTGGTGCCTATTACCTTGATGAAAACGGCAGCTCCCGCCCGCTCTTAATGGGTTGTTACGGAATCGGAGTAAGCCGTACGCTGGCAGCGATTATTGAACAGCATCACGATGAGGATGGATTGATTTGGCCGCGCAGTGTCGCGCCATTTGATCTGCACCTGCTCGTCTTGAATTCGAAACAGGAAGACCAGTTGAATCTCGGCGAAACGTTATATGAAAATCTGCGGCAGCATGGATATGACGTGCTCTTTGATGATCGTAAAGAAAGAGCCGGCGTGAAATTTAAAGATGGTGATCTCATTGGTCTGCCTGTACGTATTACGTGTGGGAAAAAAGCGGATGAGGGCATCGTGGAAGTGAAAGAGAGAAGGACAGGTGAGATGGAAGAAGTCCACGTCGAGAATCTGGCAGCGTACCTTTCTTCATTATTCAGCTGAGGGTAATCTCTACATTGGAAGGAGGGTTTTGATGACGGAAGAAGAACAGCAAATTAGAAAAGAACGATTCCAGCTTTTGATGGAACAGATAGGCATGCCAAAAGAGCAGGTAAAGGCCTATCTTCAGGATGGCAGTATTCAAAAGCTGACAATCAACAAAGAAGATCAGACGTGGCACTTCCAGCTGCAATTAAACAGCCATCTTCCCTATACTGTCTTTGCCGGAATACAGGAACGTATTACGCAGGCCTTCCGCCACATCGCTTCTGTTCAGTTTTCCATCACGTATGAATCCGGTCCTCTTTCGATGGATGTTCTTCCGGAGTACTGGCCTTCCATTATCGATCGTCTTGACGGGATTGCTCCCTATCTGCGTCAGCGGCTGAACGGGGGAGTGCCCATTGTGGAAAATGGGAGCCTTGTGATTCCCTCAAAAAACGAGGCGGAAGGAACCATGTTTGAAAGAAAACTGCAGGAACCCCTGAATGAAGTTCTGCAGTCTCTTGGTTTTGCACCGTGCCGGATCACGACCAAGGTGGAGTATTCGGAGGAAGAAGCAGCTCGTTTTGAAGAAAAAAAGAGGCAGGAAGACCAGTCCAAAGTTGTCGAAGCGATGATGGAAAAAAAGAAACAGGAACAGCAGACCGCACAGGAACAAAGCGGACGGAAACTGCAGATCGGTTATCCTGTCAAAGACGATCCCGCCCCGCTTGAAACGATTGAGGAAGAAGAACGCCGCGTGACGGTGCAGGGGTATGTATTTGAAGCGGAGACCCGCGAACTTCGGAGCGGCCGCACGCTGCTTACTTTCAAAATAACCGATTACACCGATTCCATTCTCATTAAGATGTTTTCGCGCGACAAAGAAGATGTTCCCCAGCTTGAGGCCGTAAAGAAAGGGATGTGGCTGAAAGCGCGCGGGGGTGTACAGAATGACACGTTTGTCCGCGACTTGGTCATGATCGCCAACGATGTTGTAGAAATAGATCCTTCAAAACGCCGGGATGACGCGGAGGAAAAAAGAGTGGAACTGCATGCCCACACCGTGATGAGTCAGATGGATGCAGTGACAACCGCCACCCAGTACGTGGAAAAAGCTGCGGAGTGGGGACATGAAGCAGTGGCCATCACCGATCACGCCGTTGTTCAGTCGTTTCCTGAAGCTTATGACGCCGGAAAGAAACACGGAGTGAAAGTACTTTACGGCATGGAAGCCAATCTAGTGGATGACGGGGTGCCGATTGCTTACAACGAATCCGACCGAGCACTTGCCGATGACACGTATGTCGTCTTTGACGTCGAGACGACAGGATTATCCGTCGTTTATGACACCATTATTGAACTGGCTGCCGTGAAAGTGAAGGACGGCGAAATCATCGACCGGTTCGAATCGTTTGCCAACCCTCATGAAAAACTTACTGCGACCATCACGGATCTAACCGGCATCACCGATGATATGCTGGAAGGGCAGCCTGAAGTGGAAGATGTTCTCCGAGACTTCCACGCCTTCAGTGCTGATGCGGTACTGGTTGCACACAACGCCTCATTTGACATGGGTTTTTTGAATGAAGGGTACAAAAAGGCAGGATTGGAAAAAGCGCAGAACCCGGTTATTGATACGCTGGAACTCGGCCGTTATCTGTATCCCCATTTAAAAAACCACCGTTTGAATACGTTGTGTAAAACCTTTGACATTGAACTTGTGAGTCATCACCGTGCTATTTATGATGCGGAAGCGACCGGCTATCTGCTCTGGAAAATGATAAAAGATGCGCTTCAGGAGGAGCTGGCGCTGCACCGTGACCTGAACCGGAATATGGGTCAGGGGGATTTTCATCGTCTCCGGCCTTCACACTGTACATTGATTGCACGAACCCAGGAAGGGCTTAAAAATCTTTACAAGCTTGTTTCCCTTTCCCACGTCAACTATTTTTACCGTACACCCCGGATTCCGCGTTCCAAACTTCAGCAGCACCGTGAGGGTCTTTTCGTCGGTTCGGCGTGTGACAAAGGCGAAGTGTTTGAAACGATGATGCAAAAATCGTGGGAGGATGCAAGAAATGCAGCGGCCTTCTACGATTATCTTGAAGTACAGCCGCCTTCCAATTACGCTCATCTTGTGGAAAAAGAGCTTGTAAAAAGTGAAGATGCGGTACATGATATCATCAAAAAAATCGTTCAACTCGGCAGAGAACTCGATAAGCCGGTCGCAGCTACCGGCAATGCCCATTACATTGAACCGGAAGAGCATATTTACCGGAAAATCCTGATCGCTTCCCAGGGAGGAGCGAATCCTCTCAACAAGCAGACTCTCCCTGATGTCTGGTTTAAAACGACACAGGAAATGCTGGACAGTTTTTCCTTTTTGGGTGAAGAAGAAGCGGCCGAGCTTGTTGTTCATACGCCGAAAAAACTGACGGCACAGGTGGAAGACCTGCAGCCTGTGCCGGATGAACTGTATACTCCGAATATCGAAGGCTCCGACCAGGAAATACGGGACATGTGTTATAACAAGGCCCGCCGTATCTACGGGGAAGAACTGCCGCCGCTTGTGGAAGACCGGCTTGAAAAAGAACTGGAAAGTATTATCGGACATGGATTTGCCGTTATTTATCTCATCTCACAGAAACTCGTAACGAAATCACTGGAGGATGGCTATCTCGTCGGCTCCCGGGGATCGGTCGGCTCTTCGTTTGTTGCGACGATGACCGACATCACAGAAGTGAATCCACTTCCTCCGCATTACGTATGCCCGTCCTGCCGGCATTCCGAGTTTTTCAATGACGGTTCGGTCGGTTCCGGCTTTGACCTGCCGGAAAAAAAATGCGCGGCATGCGGCGAAGTGTACACAAAAGACGGGCATGACATCCCATTTGAAACGTTCCTTGGATTTAAAGGGGATAAAGTTCCTGATATTGATTTGAACTTCTCGGGGGATTATCAGCCGGTTGCCCATAATTATACGAAAGAGCTGTTTGGTGAAGATCGTGTTTACCGCGCGGGAACGATCGGCACCGTCGCCGATAAAACGGCGTACGGCTTTGTTAAAGGGTACCAGCAGGATATGGAGGCTCATTACCGGGGAGCAGAAATTGACCGTCTCGTTTCCGGATGTACCGGGGTGAAACGAACGACCGGACAGCACCCGGGAGGCATTATCGTTGTGCCGGATGAATACGATATCCACGATTTCAGCCCGATTCAGTTTCCCGCCGATGACAAAGATTCGGAATGGAAAACGACGCATTATGACTTTCATTCCATCCATGATAATCTGCTGAAACTCGATATTCTGGGCCACGATGATCCAACGGTCATCCGTATGCTGCAGGATTTGAGCGGTATTGATCCGAACACGATCCCAGTCGATGATGAAGAAGTTATGAAGATTTTCAGTGGTCCGGAAGTGCTTGGCGTGACACCGGAACAGATTAAGTGTCAATCAGGAACGTACGGCATCCCCGAATTCGGCACCCGTTTTGTGCGGCAGATGCTTGAGGAAACAAACCCATCTACATTTTCCGAGCTGGTACAGATTTCCGGTCTTTCCCACGGGGCTGACGTGTGGCTTGGCAATGCCGACGAATTAATACGAAGCGGTACGTGTGAACTGAAAGACGTTATCGGGTGCCGTGATGATATCATGGTCTATTTGATCTACAAAGGGGTCGAGCATTCCCTTGCCTTTAAAATCATGGAGTACGTCCGCAAAGGAAGAGGTCTCCAGGATGACTGGGTGGAAGAAATGAAGAAAAACGGCGTGCCGGACTGGTATATTGAGTCGTGTCTGAAAATCAAGTACATGTTCCCAAAAGCCCACGCGGCTGCGTACGTATTGATGGCAGTCCGAATCGCTTATTTCAAAGTTCACCATCCGATTTTATTTTATGCTGCCTACTTCACCGTACGGGCTGATGATTTTGAAATACCAACGATGGTGAAGGGCGGCGCCTCGATCCGTGCAAGAATCGAAGAAATCCAGGCCAAAGGAATGGAAGCTCCGCCCAAGGAGAAAAGTCTTGTCACTGTGCTGGAACTGGCACTTGAAATGTGTGAACGCGGATACTCCTTCCAGAAGGTAGATCTGTACCGCTCCAAAGCAAGTGAGTTCGTCGTGGATGGAGACAGTCTTATTCCGCCTTTTGATTCCCTTGACGGTGTCGGCACAAATGCTGCCCGAAACATAGTGAAAGCACGGGAGGATGGAGAATTTCTGTCGAAAGAGGATTTGCAGCAGCGAAGCCGGGCAACAAAAACCGTCATTGAACATCTTGACCTGCATGGTTGTCTGGATGGACTACCGGAGTCCAATCAGCTCTCCCTTTTCTAGGGGCTCTAAGCACCGGGCTGTCTTGCATTTCCATGCACGTTGTGATAACATGATTGCAGATACCTCGTATAAGCACGTCCGGAGAAGAGTGGGTTTTAGCCCACTCTTTCGTTTTGCCCGCCGCCCCGGAACCGGGACTGCGCGGGGTGAACCGGTCATGGCAGTGAAGCAAAGGAGGCAGGCGATGAGTAACAGGATAAAAGAACAGGCATCCGGGATCGCTGAACCGATTGTTGAAGAAATGGGACTGGAGCTTGTGGATGTTGAATATAAAAAAGAGGGAAAACACTGGTTTTTGAAAGTGTACATTGATGGAGAAAACGGCGTGGATATTGAAGACTGCGGCAGTGTGAGCGAAAAACTGGGTGAGGCGCTGGATCATGAAAATATCATTCAGGGAGCCTACTATCTCGACGTTTCTTCGCCGGGTGCCGAGCGGCCGTTGAAAACGAAAAAGGACCTGCACCGTGCTGTAGGAAAGCATGTGTATGTGACGACGTACGAAGCGGTGGATGGCGGTAAAGCCTTTGAAGGCACGCTTTCGGACTTTGATGAAGAACGGCTCAGTATCGAAACAACCGAAAAGCAGAAAACCGTCACCTATGACGTACCATACGAAAAAGTAGCAAAAGCGAGACTGGCAATCCAATTTTAAGAGACCACAGCTTCACTACGGGGCTGCGGCAGGTGTAAGGGGGAAACCGATACTCATGAACAGTGATTTTATGGACGCGCTGTCCACACTGGAAACAGACAAGGGAATTGAAAAGGAAATTATTATTGAAGCCATCGAAGCAGCGCTTATTTCCGCTTATAAACGAAATTTTAATCAGGCTCAGAATGTGCGGATTGATATCGACCGTGAAGATGGCGCTATCCGTGTGTTTGCACGCAAAGAAGTGGTCGAAGAAGTATTTGATCCGAGGCTGGAAATAGCTCTTGAAGAGGCACAAACGATGGATCCCAACTATAATCTGGATGATGTCGTTGAGCTGGAGGTCACGCCGAAGAACTTTGGAAGAATCGCTGCTCAGACGGCAAAACAGGTTGTGACCCAAAGAGTGCGGGAAGCAGAACGAGGTATTATATATTCTGACTTTATTGATCGTGAAGAAGATATTATGACAGGTATTGTCCAGCGCCAGGATAATCGATTTGTTTATGTAGATCTGGGTAAAGTGGAGGCTCTTCTTCCGCAGGGTGAACAGATGTCGAATGAAGCATATCGGCATAATGACCGCCTCAAAGTATATATCACTAAAGTGGAAAAGACGACAAAGGGACCTCAGATTCTCATCTCAAGGTCCCATCCGGGGCTTTTGAAACGTTTGTTTGAACTGGAAGTGCCTGAGATTCATGACGGTACGGTGGAAATTCTCTCTGTAGCCAGAGAGGCAGGGGACCGTTCCAAAATTTCGGTACATGCCGAAGATCCGGAAGTTGATCCTGTCGGATCCTGTGTAGGACCGAAGGGACAGCGGGTACAGACCATTGTGAATGAACTTAAAGGCGAAAAGATAGACATCGTTCATTATTCCGAGGATGTGTTTGATTACGTAACGAACGCGCTCAGTCCTTCCAAGGTGTTGGATGTCAAAGTGGACGCTGAAGACAAAAGCACGCTCGTAATCGTACCGGATTACCAGTTGTCGCTTGCTATCGGTAAACGCGGACAGAATGCGAGACTGGCTGCGAAACTGACCGGCTGGAAAATTGACATCAAGAGTGAATCCGAAGCACTTGAAAGTGGTCTGTATGATCCCGAGAATCCTTCATACGGAGCGCGGGGCACACTGCCTTCAGAAGCAATGGAAGAATCAGCGGAAGAAATGCCGGAAGAGGACGATGAGTTTTTCGCGGTGGATCCTGAAGAAGAAGAGCCTGAACAGGAAATCGACGACGACGAAGAATACTGATGTCAGAAAGGGCGAGAGGATGGCGAAAAAAAAGAAGCCGATAAGAAAATGCATTGTCACGGGAAGCACCGCTGAAAAGAAGGAGTTAATCCGTGTGGTGCGAAGTCCGGAAGGTGAGGTATTTGTAGACCCCGGTGGAAAAAAGAACGGCCGCGGTGCCTATCTTACAAACAACGATGAGTGTTTTCTGGAGGCCAAACGAAAAGATGCTCTTTCCCGCCATTTAAACATCAAGGTAACCGAAGAGGACTATGATCGTCTGCTGGAGGAACGCAGGAAAGGAATAAAACGATGACGGCATCGATATATTCGTTTTTAGGCCTGGCGGCTAAAGCAGGCAGAGTGAAGACAGGTGAGGGAGTCGTTTTGGACGGAATCAGAAACCGAACTCTGTTTCTCGTGCTTATTGCCGGAGATGCTTCACCGAATACGACAAAAAAATTTAAAGATAAATCCAGTTATTATCAGATTCCTGTTTATATTACCGGAGACCGCCAGCGGCTTGGCACCTCCGTCGGTAAAGAAAGCCGTGTACTTATCGGCATTACAGACAAAGGCTTTGCAGAAAGGCTGATGACAATGCTGGATGAATAAAGGTGGAGGTTATGCTTATGAGTAAGATGAGAATTTATGAATATGCTAAAACAGTCAATAAATCCAGTAAGGAAGTAGTGAATGAACTGAAAAATATGAATATACCGGTTTCCAATCATATGTCCGTTATCAGTGAGGACACAGTGGCAAAACTGGAAGGACAAAATAAAAAGCAGGAAGACTCACCGGAGAAGAAGACAGAAGAATCCCGGAAAAATACCGGGCAGAATAACAACAGCAGCAACAGCCGGCAGGGCAGCAGCAACAACAGCAACAACAGCAGTAAAAACAATAGTAACAGCAGTCAGCAGTCGGCGCGTCCGGGCGGTAACAATAACCGTAAAAACAATAATCATCCACAGAATCAAACGAAAAACAAGAAACCAAACAACAGAAATAAGGGCAAGAAGAATCGTAGAAACGGCGGCCAGAAACAGGCCGCACCGACACCGGAAAAAATCACATTCACCGGTTCACTGACTGTCGGAGAACTGGCAGATAAACTGAATAAAGAATCCTCCGAAATCATTAAGAAACTGATGAACCTTGGTGTGATGGCTACGATTAACCAGGATCTTGAAAAAGAGTCCATTGAATTAATCGCAGCTGATTACGATGTGGAAGTCGAAGAAGAAGTGGAAGTGGATGAACTTGATCTTGATCATCAAGTTGAATTGGACGACTCGGAATCTCTGGAAGAACGTCCACCGGTTGTTACCATCATGGGGCACGTCGATCACGGGAAAACAACCCTTCTGGATGCTATCCGCCACACGAAAGTAACGGCAGGGGAAGCAGGGGGCATTACGCAGCATATCGGAGCTTACCAGGTCAAAGAAAACGACAAGAAGATCACGTTTCTTGACACGCCGGGACACTCCGCATTTACAACAATGCGCGCGCGCGGTGCCCAGGTAACCGACATCACTATTCTTGTCGTTGCGGCTGACGACGGTGTGATGCCGCAGACGAAAGAAGCAATCAATCACGCCAAAGCAGCGGAAGTGCCGATTATTGTAGCAGTCAATAAAATGGACAAAGAAGGTGCCAACCCTGACCGCGTTATGCAGGAACTGACTGAATTTGAACTGGTGCCGGAAGCATGGGGAGGCGATACAATATTCGTGAATGTTTCCGCCATCAACAACCGCGGTCTGGATGAACTGCTCGAGATGATTCTGCTTGTTGCAGAAGTGGAAGAACTTAAAGCAAATCCGGGAAGCCGGGCACGCGGAACGGTCGTGGAAGCAGAACTGGATAAAGGACGCGGACCTCTGGCAACACTACTCGTCCAGGCAGGAACGATGAAAGTTGGAGATCCGGTCGTTGTCGGTAACACACACGGAAAGATACGGGCGATGGTGAGTGATACCGGACACCGCGTAAAATCAGCAGGACCGTCCACCCCTGTTGAAATCACCGGTCTGAACGGGGTTCCGCTCGCTGGAGATCCGTTCGTACAGATGCAGGACGAAAAGAAAGCCCGGCAGCTTGGCGAAGCCCGTGCTGTGAGAGCCCGGGAGCAGGAACGCGGACAGACGGCGAAAGTCAGCATCGATGACCTGTTCAGCCAGATTCAGGAAAATGAAATGAAAGAAATAAACGTCATTGTCAAAGCGGACGTGCAGGGCTCTGTCGAAGCCGTAAAAGGATCTCTTGAAAAGATTGATGTAGAAGGCGTCAAAGTAAACATCATTCATGCCGGCGCCGGCGCCATTGCAGAATCCGATATTATTCTCGCGTCTGCCTCCAATGCGATTGTTATCGGGTTCAATGTACGCCCGGATGCCAATGCCAAACGGACGGCAGAATCCGAAAAAGTTGATGTCCGTCTTCACCGTGTTATCTATGATGCTATCGAAGAAATCGAGTCAGCCATGAAAGGCATGCTGGATCCGGTTTATGAGGAAAAAGTTATCGGACAGGTGGAAGTGCGTCAGCTCTTCAAAGTGTCACGAATCGGTACGATTGCAGGAAGTTATGTAACCGAAGGGAAAATCACAAGAGACTCCAGTATCCGGGTTATTCGTGAAGGCGTCGTGATCCACGAAGGAAAAATCAATGATTTGAAACGTTATAAAGACGACGCGAAAGAAGTGCAGTCCGGATATGAATGTGGTATAACTATCGAGAAATTCAATGATATTAAGGAAGGCGACATCATTGAAGCCTATGTGATGGAGGAAGTTAAACCTGTATGATAGGTGCTCTTCACTGTGAATGTTACATTTATGAAGCCCGTTCACTAAAAGAAAAGCGGGCTGTTGTCAAAAGCGTAACGACCAGAGTGAAACAGAAACTAAATGCCGCCGCTGCTGAAATGGATCACCATGATTTATGGCAGCGGACGGCACTTACTATTGTATCGGTAAACCGCGACCGTGTTGTCGTAGAGCAGGAATTGCAAAAAGCAATAGACATGATTGATGCGCGTCCGGAACTGGAACGTACGATTACTGAAATGGAATGGCTGTAGCTGAAAGGAGGGAACGTTAATGAGCAATGTCAGAGCAGACCGGGTAGGAGAACAGATCAAAAAAGAAATGGCTGATATCCTTGCCAGAGAAGTGAAGGACCCCCGCGTACAATTTGTCACTGTCACGGATGTAGACGTCACCGGAGATCTTCAGCAGGCCAGAGTATATGTGACTGTACTTGGCAGTGAAGAAGATCAGGAAAACACTATTCAGGCACTTCAGAAAGCGCGGGGGTTCATACGAAGTGAAATCGGAAACAGGGTTCAGCTCCGGAAGACACCTGAAATATCGTTTTACTTTGACGAATCAATTGATTACGGCAACCGGATTGAACGGCTCCTGAAAGATTTAAATGAAGAAAAGCAGGAATAAAAGGCTTGGGCCGCTCAAGCCTTTTTCCTGTTCTGAATGAAGGTGATATACATATGCAAGACATGGTTATCCCCCTTTATAAAAACAGAGGATTAACATCCCATGACTGCGTAAACCGTATCCGCCGCCTGTACGGGGTGAAAAAAGCAGGACATACCGGTACACTCGACCCTGAAGTGGAAGGGGTGCTGCCGGTCTGTATCGGCAGGGCAACGAAAATCGCCGACTACATGACAGACACTGACAAACAATATGCAGCCGAGATAACACTCGGATATGCTACAACGACGGAAGACGCAGAAGGCACGGTGACAGAAACCCGGCCGGTGTCGAAAGGACCGTCTGAAACGCAGCTTAAAGATACACTTCAATCCTTTGAGGGAAAACAAAAGCAGATCCCTCCTATGTATTCGGCAGTAAAAGTAAACGGAAAAAAATTGTACGAATATGCCCGCGAAGGAAAGACAGTGGAGCGTCCGGCCAGGGACATTCATATTCATGAACTGCAGTATCTGGGCGAAACGCTCAGCAAGAGCACCGAAACTGTATCATTTTCCATCCGGGTGACCTGCAGCAAAGGCACCTTTATCCGTACACTTGCGGTGGACATCGGCCGCGCGCTCGGCTTTCCTGCCCACATGTCGGATTTGAAACGCACCCGCTCCGGGCCGGTGGACGTGCAAAGCTGTTATACATTTGAAGAGCTTGAAGCGAAAAGGGATAACGATACGCTTGATGAGACTGGTTTGAGCATAGAAACAGCACTTCAGCATCTTCCTTCCGTTGAAGTCACCAAAGAAACGGCGGACAACATTCGAAACGGGCGTCTGCTCCCCAGGGAAATAGGTCCAAAAGAAAGCTCCTCTTTTTTGTTTCTGCATCAAAACAGAGCCGTGGCTGTTTATCAGACCCATCCCGAAAAACCGTGGCTCATTAAACCGAAAACGATGCTGCAGCTTGCAACGCAGCAGACCACTTCAGGAAATTCATGATCGGCAGGTGAACATCGTTGCAAACTTTCTACCTTTCCCATCAAAATGAAATACCCGCCGGCTTTCCGGATATGGTACTTGCACTCGGCTATTTTGACGGCGTGCATATCGGTCACCAGGAAGTGATCCGGACAGCCGCAGCTATCGCAGCTGAAAAAAACTGTGCCCTGGGTGTTATGACGTTTCATCCTCATCCAAAGGTCGTTCTCTCTCCCGATACCGATGAGAATAATATGCGTTATATTACACCGCTTCCTCATAAAGAGGACTGTCTCGAAAGGGAAGGACCGGATTATCTGTTTGTCGTTCAGTTTGACAAGCAGTTTGCCTCCCAGGAACCACAGGAATTTGTGGATCATTACCTTCTGCCGCTTCAGGTTGTTCACGTCACAGCCGGATTTGATTATTCCTACGGGCGTCTTGGAAGAGGAACAATGGAAACTCTGCCTTTTCACTCCAGAGGCAGGTTCGGACAAACGGTAGTAGGGGAAGTAACTCAAAACGGGGAAAAAATCAGTTCCACGGCCGTTAAAGAGTATATCCGCACCGGAGATGTCGCAAAAGCCTGTTCCCTGCTTGGAAGACCATACAGCATCAGAGGCGTTGTTGAAGGTGGAGAACAGCGCGGGCGCACGATTGGTTTTCCTACAGCAAATATTGAGAAACACCATACGTACGCTGTACCGCAGCCTGGAGTCTATTCTGTGCGCATATATGTCGGCGGACGGTGGCTTGACGGGGCGGCAAGTATCGGCTTTAAGCCCACCTTCCACGATGAAGCACCGGAAGACCCGGTCATCGAGGTATATATCTTTGATTTTAATGAGGATATATACGGCTGGAATGTTGAAGTCTGCTTTTATACATTTATACGCGGGGAAGAAGCATTTAACAGCGCCGAAGAATTGATAGAGGAAATGAACAGGGATGTGGAAAAAGCACGTGACGCGCTGGCTGCATATCCTGATGTGCCCGGATCATCCTGAAATTTTTCTCTTGCATTCTGCGGTTAAAACGGGTATGCTGGTGATTGTAACAGCAAGCCAGCCATTGCTCGGTCAAAACGTACCTCCGGCGTATGACTGGGGAATCGGCGGTTATTACAAGAATAGGAGGTGCCGGATATGGCATTAACAAATGAAAGAAAACAGGAACTGGTACAGGAGTTTAAGACACACGAAAATGACACTGGTTCTCCGGAAGTCCAGATTGCTATTTTGACTGAACAGATTACGACGTTAAACCAACACCTGCGGGATCACAAGAAAGACCATCATTCCCGCCGCGGTCTGCTTAAAATGGTCGGTAAGCGCCGTAACCTGCTGACATTTCTGCGTAAGAAAGATGTTACCAGATACCGCAGCCTGATCAAACAGCTGGGTCTGCGTCGATAAAGAGAAAAAAGCGGGAGTAATATCTCCCGCTTTTTGTTATGGATAAGCATACGCCCGGGCTCTGTTTCATGCAGCCGTTCAGCACCTGTGTACGGCCTTTACAGACTGGACAGAGGCGCTTACGCTTTTCATATTGATGTTGAGGATTGTAAAATAAAAGACAGAAGGATACACTTTAACGTAAGAACATATTAGTACAGGAGGAAGATCCTTTGGAAATGGAACAGAGTATGCAGACATTCACATTTGACTGGGCCGGCCGGCAGTTAACGATAGAAACCGGCCATCTTGCCAAACAGGCAAACGGAGCGGTGATGGTAAGATATGGAGACACAGCCGTTCTTTCCACAGCAACTGCTTCGGACACTCCGAAAGACCTTCCCTTTTTTCCGTTGACTGTGAATTATGAGGAACGTCTTTATGCAGCAGGAAAGATTCCTGGGGGATTTATCAAAAGAGAAGGACGTCCGAGTGATGAAGCCGTGCTGACAAGCCGCCTGATTGACCGTCCGATCCGCCCGCTGTTTCCGGAAGGATTCCGCAATGAGGTGCAGGTCGTAAGCATGGTCATGAGCTCAGATCAGGACTGTTCGTCGGAAATGGCAGCCATGCTTGGCTCTTCCCTTGCCCTGTCCCTGTCGGATATTCCTTTTTCAGGGCCGGTCGCAGGTGTCCAGGTCGGCAGAGTCGACGGCGAGTTTGTTATCAACCCGACGGTCGAACAGGAAGAGAAAACAGATATTGAATTGACCGTTGCCGGCACAAAAGATGCGATAAACATGGTGGAAGCAGGCGCCTCTGAAGTACCGGAGGAAGTTATGCTGGAAGCTATCATGTTTGGTCATGAAGAAATAAAGCGGTTGGTCGCGTTTCAGGAAGATATCATGGCTGAAGCCGGTACCGGTGAAGTGATGGAAGTAGAACTGAAGCAGCCGCCAAAAGAACTGGAAGAGCGGGTGCGCGAATCAGGGGAAGCCGGCATCAAAGAAGCTGTACTTGTAAAAGAGAAGAAAGCGCGTGAACAAGCTATAGATGAAGCAAAAGATGCAGTGGTGGAACAGTTTGATGAAGAAGAGCAGGAAGATGTGAAAGACGTCCTGCAGGGAATTGTCAAAGAAGAATTCCGCCGCTTTATTACCGAGGAAAAAATTCGTCCCGATGGACGCGGCCCCGAAGAAATTCGCAACCTTGCTTCGCAGGTGCAGCTGCTTCCACGGACACACGGTTCCGGACTTTTTACACGCGGACAAACACAGGCGCTCAGCGTGTGCACCCTCGGGCCGCTTGGTGATGTGCAGGTGCTGGACGGGCTTGGCATGGAAGAATCCAAACGATTTATGCATCACTACAACTTCCCGCAGTTCAGTGTTGGTGAAACCGGACCGATACGTGGGCCGGGACGCCGGGAAATCGGTCATGGAGCTCTTGGCGAAAGGGCGCTTGAACCAGTAATTCCATCGGAGCAGGACTTTCCGTATACCATCCGTCTTGTGTCGGAAGTGCTGGAGTCCAACGGTTCTACGTCGCAGGCAAGCATCTGCGCCAGCATTCTTGCCATGATGGATGCTGGTGTGCCGATTAAAGCTCCGGTAGCAGGTATCGCAATGGGTCTTGTGAAAGAAGGCGAAGACCTTACTGTGCTTACCGATATTCAGGGAATGGAAGATGCGCTTGGGGATATGGACTTTAAGGTGGCCGGAACCGAGGAAGGTGTGACGGCACTTCAGATGGATATAAAAATCGCCGGTATCAACCGGGAAGTTCTTGAATTTGCGCTGGAAAAGGCCCGTTCCGCCCGGATGAAAGTACTTAGTAATATGCTTTCAACGATTAGTGAAACGAGAACCGAATTGTCTGAATACGCACCAAAAATCCTTACCATGTCGATTTCTTCGGATAAGATCCGTGACGTTATCGGACCCAGCGGAAAAACAATCAATCAGATTATTGAAGATACCGGCGTGAAGATTGACATTGAACAAGATGGTACAGTCTATATTTCATCGACGGATGCAAAAGCCAACGACGACGCGAAAAAGCAGATTGAAGATCTGGTACGCGAAGTCGAAGTCGGTGAGACGTATCTCGGCAAAGTGAAGCGGATTGAGAAATTCGGTGCATTTGTAGAGATAATCAAAGGAAAAGACGGTCTGGTTCATATTTCCCAGCTGGCTGAAGAACGCGTGAATAAAGTAGAAGATGTTGTACAGATTGGGGACGAAATCCTTGTGAAAGTAACGGAAATCGATAACCAGGGACGTATCAATCTGTCCAGAAAAGCACTTCTGAACGAACAGAACCAAAGCTGAATGAACCGGATATAGGAAAGACTTGGCAGGTGCCAAGTTCTTTTTCATGTTCTAACTCCTGCTTATTCCATCATATTGTACAAGCAGGAGGGAGATACCATGAAAAAGCTGCTGCTTTCCTTGCCTTTTTTCTTTATGATCATCACTACGATTCTTGTGAACAGCTCTCCGCTGTATCACTTTTTCTCTGTACATAACGAAGAAGCCGCTCCAGTCTCTTCGGAACCTTCCGGACATTCGATGTATGAAAAACTTGAACAGGCAGCCGGACAGTGGAATGAACCGCCACGGGATGCAGTTATTGATAAAGTATGGAAAGCACTTCCCGGCTATAATGGGAGAATGGTCAACATGAAGGCATCGTTTGAAGCTATGAAAGAACGCGGCAGGTTCCAAAAAGAAGATGTTGTCTTTGAACAGGTGCCCCCCAAGGTCCACCTCGATGATCTTCCTCCTGCTCCTGTTTACAGAGGAAATCCGGCCAAGCCGGCGGCAGCGCTGATGATCAATGTTTCCTGGGGAGATGAGTACATTCCCCGCATGCTTAAGGTTCTACGGGAGGAAAAGGTGAAAGCCACGTTTTTTCTGGAGGGACGCTGGGTGCGCAATCAGCCGAAAGCCGCCAAAATGATTCAGGAAGAAGGCCATGAAATCGGAAGTCATGCTTACTCGCACCCTGATATGGCAGCATCCTCCGAGGAAGAAATCAAGCAGGAACTGCAGGAGACAGACGACGTGCTTGAGGCAGTGCTGTCAGAGGATCCGGTATTGTTTGCCCCTCCGTCCGGCAGTTACAGTGACGCGGTTGTAGAGACAGCGGATCAGCTGGGTATGCACACTATTTTATGGACGGTCGATACAGTGGACTGGAAAGATCCGGATCCTTCTGCTATGGCTTCCCGGACAGCAGATAAAGTGGAAAATGGATCACTGATTTTGATGCACCCGACTTCGGCAGCCTCCTCGGGATTAAAAGAAATAATTGAGCAGATCAGAGCGGATGGAATACGTCTGGATACCGTATCCGGCGTACTGGATGAAACGCGTATAGATAGATAGGACAACGGAGAAGGAGAGACCGTTTATGATGAAGAGAAACAAATTATCCAACGGCCTGCGGGTTGTAACGGAGCACGTCCCGGCGGTACAGTCTATGACAATTGGTATCTGGATCAAAACAGGCTCAAGGTATGAAACGGCAGAAGAAAATGGCATATCGCATTTTCTGGAACATATGTTTTTTAAGGGGACCACACACCGCAGTGCCGCTGACATTGCAGAGAGTTTTGATAAAATCGGTGGAGATGTCAACGCTTTTACATCCAAGGAATATACATGCTTTTACGCAAAAGTGCTGGATAAACATACGGTGACAGCGCTGTCGATTCTGGCTGATATGCTTTTTCACTCCACGTTTGATCCTGAAGAGATAGAAAAAGAAAAACAGGTGGTCATGGAAGAAATTAAAATGGTGGAAGATACACCTGATGACATCATTCATGACTATCTGGACCGGGAGGCATTTGGTCATCACCCGCTTGCCCGTCCCATTCTCGGAACCGAAGAAACCGTACGCACGTTTACAAGAGAAGGCATCCTGGATTTCAGGCAAAGACATTATACCGCTGAAAATATGGTCATATCCGCGGTTGGTAATGAAGGCACCGAACTGCTGGAACAACTGGAAAAGTTGTTCGGCGGACTCCCGGGCGGGTACATTGAGCAGCCTTTCCAGAAGCCGGCGTTTCTCCCCGGGAAAGCGGGTATTCAAAAAGAAACGGAACAGGCCCATCTTTGTCTTGGGTTTCCAGGGGCCGCGATGGATGATGAATCGGTGTATCCGTTAATGCTCATGAATAATGCACTTGGAGACAGCATGAGCAGCCGGTTGTTTCAACGCATCCGCGAAGACAGGGGACTTGCTTATTCCGTCTTTTCCTATCACGTGCCGTTTCTTGATACCGGCATGCTTACCATTTATGCAGGAACGGGGATTGAGCAGCAGGAAGAAGCGGCAGCTGCTGTGTTTGAGATTGTAGAAGACATCGCTTTAGACGGGCTGACGGAAAAAGAAATCGAGAATGGAAAAGAACAGTTAAAAGGGAATTTGATCCTTGGTCTGGAAAGCACAAGCAGCCGTATGTCCAGAAATGGAAGAAATGAGCTTCTTCTCGGCCGTCACCGTTCCCTTGAAGATACAGTGCAGAGGCTTGAGAACGTCAGCAAGGAAGACGTTCAGCGAACAGCCTCCACGATGTTCCGGTCCGAATACGCGCTTTCTTTTATATCAAACAGCGGGAGAATCCCGTTTGTATAATTCGAAAACGTTTATGTGAGAACAAGATAAGATGCAAGGAGTGTGATTCCCGTGCTGTTAAGTGATATATCCAGAAAGGAAATTATTGATGGAAGTCATGCTGAAAAACTGGGAATGCCGGGGCGCATTGAGCTCGACATAGATGAAAACAGCGGCCGGATTAAGGAATTAATTATTCCTTCCACTCCGTTTCGGAAAAAAGGTGGAGAATGGAAGTTTCACTGGCAGGACATTCTGAAAATCGGTGAAGATGTCATTATTATAAATGCCGGTAAATACCAATCCAATAGACCGGGAGTTTAACAAGGCTTGGAAAAGAGAATACAGCAGAGATAGAAAATCCGAACGATGAATCCGGGTGCTGCGGCAGACTCCTGATATCTATTGTTCGGATTTTTTGTATGGGATCTGTCTTTTATTGTACCCTGCAGTCTGTGAAAGGAAGCGGATGTCTATCCGTTGAATCACTCGTAATATCCCGGTTTTTATTTTTTGTCCCAGATTTCTCTTTTGTTCTGCCTTCACCCATTTTCCGGCTTATCATAGGATACATAGAGAGTTATTCATGAAAAGAAAGGCGGAGCGGATGATGAAAAAAAACATACTGCTCGCAGGTGGAGATGAAAGACAACTGAAAATGGCAGAATATCTGCATGAACAGGGAATGTCCGTTGCGATGCTCGGTTTTCCGGAAGAGAGCGGTTTACCGACAGAAATACCCTGTCATCAAGCAGGAGAAGAACTGAAGTGGGAATACCTGGATGTTGTCGTTTTCCCGGCATCGGGCATTCAATCCGGAATGACCGTACATGCTCCTTTGTCAGCATCGCCTTTAAAAGTGGAAGAAAACTGGCTGCAGCGCCTTCCCCGCGAAGCCCGTATCTGCACGGGAATTTCGACTGATGAAGCCGATCAGTTGATGAAAAAATCCGGCAGAACGTATACAGCTCTTCTGGAACAGGAAGAAACAGCATTGTATAACGCCGTACCGACAGCAGAAGGAGTACTGCTCACAGCGATTCAGAACACGGACGAAACGATTCACGGATCACGTGTCGTTGTGCTCGGATTCGGCCGCACAGGCAGCGTCATTGCCCGCACGTTCTCCGCACTCGGTGCATATGTAGAAGTAGGGACCTCAGACCCCGTGGAAAAAGCAAGAGCCAAAACGTACGGACATTTTGTTTTTCACCTCGATGAGACGGCGCAGGCATTGCAGCGTAAAGATTTGTGCATTAACACGATTCCAGCTCTTCTTTTAACAAAAAACATGCTTCAGGATGTTTCTGTGCGTACGTTAATCATCGATATCGCATCCCGGCCGGGTGGAACAGACTTTTCGTATGCTGCACAAAGAAAAATGACGGCCCTCTGGACTCCCGGACTCCCTGGAAAGACAGCACCAAAAACAGCCGGACGTATTCTCGGCAGTGTTCTTCTTCAGCTGCTTGAAGATACGGAGAAGAAAAAAGGAGATTTCCCTCAGGACTGTACGAATGAGTAAAGGAGGCGTAACCATGCTGCCTTTTGAAAATAAAAAAATAGGATTCGGCGTAACCGGGTCGCATTGTACCCTTGAAGAAGCGATTCCTTATATGAAAGACCTGCGTGAAAAGGGAGCTGATGTTTATCCGATCATTACGCCGACCGTTTTGAAAACCGATTCGAAGTTCGGGGCGGCAGAAAAATGGCTGAAAGAAATTAAAACGGCGTCCGGGAAAGACGACGTTGCCGACTCGATCGTTAAGACAGAACCGTTCGGCCCGAAATATCCACTGGATGCGATGCTTATTGCACCGATGACGGGGAATTCCATCAGCCGTTTTGCCAATGCGATTACGGATTCCCCGGTATTAATGGCGGCCAAGGCAACGCTTCGCAACAGCAGCCCGGTTGTCCTCGCGATTTCGACCAACGATGCACTTGGATTAAACGGCGGCAACATTATGAAACTGATGAATGCCAAAAACATCTACTTTGTTCCGTTCGGGCAGGATAATCCGGCGGGCAAACCCACCTCCCTCGTTGCCAGAATGGAAGATATCGAACCAACGTTGGAAGAAGCGCTCTCCGGACGCCAATATCAGCCTGTCATCGTGGAAAATTTCAATAAGTAAACTGTCACGGGAATTGCTTCTTTCAGCTTCAGCTATTATGTTACAATAGACGTTAAATAAACTAGACTTCAAGTAGATAAACACGAAGCTGGAAGGAGATAATCATTCATGACAGAAGAAACAGGATACTCTGTAGCAGTACTCGGAGCTACCGGAGCAGTTGGAGAGCAGATTCTGAGAACGCTCGAGATGAAAGATTTTCCGGTGAAAGAGCTTAAATTATTGTCATCACCGCGTTCTGCCGGGAAGAAAATCACGTTCCGCGGGGAAGAGTATACCGTCGAAGAGGCGAAACCTGAATCATTTGACGGGGTGCAAATCGGTCTTTTCTCCGCAGGCGGCTCCATTTCTAAAGAACTGGCCCCGGAAGCGGTGAAACGCGGGACGATTGTTATAGACAATACGAGCGCCTACCGGATGGATGAAGAAGTGCCGCTCGTTGTGCCGGAAGTAAATGAGGCAGACGTAAAGAATCATAAAGGCATTATTGCCAATCCGAACTGTTCCACTATTCAGATGGTGGCTGCACTCGAACCGGTGCGTAGTGCTTATGGATTAAAGAAAGTGATCGTATCAACGTATCAGGCTGTTTCCGGAGCGGGCTATGAAGCGGTTGACGAAATGAAAGAACAGTCCAGAGACGTGCTTGATGGAAAACCCGCCGATCCACAAGTGCTGCCGGTAAGCGGAGACAAAAAACATTATCAGATTGCATTCAACGCTGTTCCGCAGATCGATAAATTTCAGGACAACGGCTATACGTTTGAAGAGATGAAAATGATTAATGAAACGAAAAAAATTCTTCATGAAAACGATCTGCCGGTGGCAGCAACGTGTGTACGTCTGCCGGTCGAAACCGGACACTCGGAATCTGTCTATATCGAAGTAGAACATGACGCACCAACAGCTTCAGAACTAAGAGAAACAATCGGTTCCGGCGGAGGGATCACCATTCAGGATAATCCTTCAGAACAGGAATACCCAATGGCTGTAAACAGCGTTGGACTGCCGGATGTTTTTGTGGGAAGAATCCGCAGGGATCTTGATTTTGAAAATGGCTACCACTTTTGGGTCGTTTCTGACAACTTGATGAAAGGAGCCGCCTACAACTCCGTTCAGATTGCAGAAAGTCTGATTAAACAAGAGCTCATAAAATAATATGTCCGCATTTCACGGCTGAAAAGCCCCAATGCGGGTGCCCGGCACAATGATCAATGAAAAAGGGGATACACTCATGAAAGTCATGGTTCAAAAATTTGGAGGAACGTCCGTACAAGATGAAAACACCAGGTCTGCTGCATGTGCTCATGTGAAGCGGGCTGTAGAGAGCGGGATGAAAGTCGTCGTGGTGGTGTCAGCCATGGGACGCAAAGGAAGTCCTTATGCGACTGACACCCTTTCTGATCTGATTCGGGACGAAAAAACGCCGGCGCCGCGGAGGGAGCAGGATCTTCTGCTTTCCTGCGGGGAAGTCATCTCCGCGGTTGTTTTTAGTGAACAGCTTCGGGCATCAGGTCTTGAAACCATGGCTTTTACGGGAGGCCAGGCCGGCATCCGGACGAACAATACGTTCGGGGACGCCGGCATCGAAGAAGTACAAACAAGTTTTCTTGAAGAGGCGTTTGAACATATCGATGCAGCTGTTGTGGCAGGATTTCAGGGAACATCCGGCCCTGACATTACAACACTTGGCAGGGGTGGAAGTGACACGACCGCCGCTGCACTCGGCGCAGCTCTTCAAGCGGAAGTCGTGGAAATTTTTACGGATGTGGATGGCGTGATGACAGCAGATCCGGGAATTGTCAAAGAAGCATCACTGCTGACGGCAGTGACATACGAAGAAGTAAGTAATCTGGCAGTGCACGGAGCGCGTGTCGTTCATCCACGGGCAGTGGAAACAGCAAGACAGGGCGGTATCCCGATGCGCATCCGTTCCACGATATCTGATAGGCCGGGCACGTGGATTTCTTCGCGGAGCGCAGCGTCGGGATCCGGGAAACGACAGGTGACAGGGATTGCTCATAAATCCGGACTGACGCGGATTACCGTTCGGAGTGTTGAGGACGGCTCTTTGCAGCAGAATGTATTCCGGGAAATGGCGGATGCGGGTATTTCGGTTGATTTTATCTCGATCCAGCCTTCCGCTGTTTTGTATACTGTTCCATCAGAACGTGCTCCGGAAGCGGTGCGGCGGCTGGAGCAAAGGGGATACGAACCTGAGTGTCTGGAAGGCTGTACGAAAATATCGGCGGTTGGAGCGGGAATGACCGGTATTCCCGGCGTCGCTGCAACCATGATTGATGCCCTGGCGAAATACGATATTGAAATCTATCAGGCGTCGGATTCCCACACAACGATTTGGGTGCTCGTCTCCTCCAGTAATGAAAAGCAGGCAGTGTCGGCGCTTCACGATGCGTTCTGTCTGAACCGTTCAAGCTGAAGCCCGCAGCAACAGCTATGAAGAAAGGGGCGGAAAAGGATTGGAATTTGATCGATTAATTACCGCCATGGTCACCCCGTTTGACAGCAGCGGCGCCATTGACTGGGAGGCGCTTGAACCACTAGTAGAGCATCTGCTGGCCACTGGTTCGAAGGGTTTGGTGGTGGCCGGAACGACCGGGGAATCTCCCACTTTATCCACCGACGAAAAGCTGGCTTTGTTTCGAAGGGTGAAAGAGATTGCAGGGACGCGCGCAGCCGTTATAGCAGGAACGGGCACAAACGATACTGCCTATTCCGAGCAGATTACACAAAAAGCTGTGTCCTGTGACATAGACGGCATTATGGCAGTCACACCTTATTACAGCAAGCCCAGTCAGGAAGGAATGTATCATCACTTCAAAAGAGTGGCAGAAGCCGCTCCGTCGCTGCCGGTCATGATTTATAATATTCCGGGCCGCTGTATCGTCAACCTTGAGCCAAAAACGCTGCTTCATATGACGGGCATATCAAATATACGTTCTGTGAAAGAAGCAAGCGGAGACTTTGATCAGATTTCGCACGTTATTGAGCATACTCCGGACTATTTTCAAGTGTACAGCGGGGATGATTCATCTACTCTGCCGCTTATGTCGGTTGGGGGAACAGGCGCTGTATCGGTTGCCTCCCATATTGCAGGACGTGAGATGAGCACCATGATTGATCGTTTTGCAGATGGAAATCCGGCCCAGGCGGCTTCTCTGCATCGTTCTTTACTGCCGAAAATGAAAGCATGCTTTATGACCCCAAGCCCGGCACCAGTCAAAGGGATGCTCGAACAGCTGGGTTTGATTTCAAGATACACAAGAGCCCCGCTTCTGCCCTTAACCGGTGCAGAAGTTACTCAACTAAAAAAGACGTTTGATCCCGGGCCGGAGATAAAAACTGAACATTTTGAACCTTGATGAAAAAGCAATTACTAAGTACAGTATTTTGAGGGAGAGACAGTCTGGTGATAAAAATTTTCCGGCCGGTTCTTTTACGAATCGGCCGGAAAATTTTTATCTGTTGATGATTCTGTCCCATTCCCATTTTGACGGAACCGGATTTGCATCCGGCGTAACATTCCGGCAGTTCTGAAAACATAGAACTAATTTTCGCTGTACAGCAATAGAAGAGACTTGTATTCTCATTTCTGTTTAGGTTATACTACAAAGAAGTGATATGTTCGGGTGTGAAATTTTTCATAGACTGACCAGTCTTTCCCGCCGCCGTGGAAAGAGAGCCTTGGGAGAAGTGTGCCGCAGGCTGCGGAATGCCCTGGGGTGTATAAATACGGTGTAACGCTGCAGTAATATTTACAATGGTATATTTAGGAGGAAATAACGTTGGCAAAGCAGTCTTTAGATACGATACGTGTGTTTGCGCTCGGAGGTTTGGGAGAGCTTGGCAAAAACATGTATGTCGTTGAAACAGAAGAAGAAATACTTGTTATCGATGCAGGATGGATGTTCCCCGAGGATGATATGCTCGGTGTGGACGTTGTGATCCCCGATATCTCTTATCTTGTCCAGAATAAAGAAAAGGTACGCGGCATTATTATTACTCATGGTCACGAGGACCATATCGGGGCACTGGCCTATATTCTCCGCAAGATTCATGCGCCTGTATATGGAACGAAATTAACAATTGGACTTGTGGAAGATCACTTAAAAGAAAAGGGTCTGCGTAAAAAAGCGGACCTTCGCCAGATTCACGGAGAAAGCCGTATTACGGTCGGGCAGTTTCCTATCCATTTTTTCCGTGTCACGCACAGTATTCCCGATTCGGTGGGAATCAGTATAGAAACACCGCAGGGACTTATTGTCCACACAGGTGATTTTAAATTTGACCAGAATCCGGTTGACGGCCGCTATACAGATATAGACAAGCTCACCCGGATTGGAAAGCGGGGCGTTTTATGTCTGCTTTCGGACAGCACTAATGCAGAGATTCCCGGGACGTCCCCATCGGAAACGTCAACCGGATACGGTATTGCCGAAATGTTTCAGGAAGCGCAGGGGCGAATCATTGTGACGACGTTTGCTTCCAATGTACACCGCATTCAGCAGGTGATTAATGCAGCACAAAGTGAGCAGCGCAAAATCGCTGTCGTCGGCCATTCGATAAACAAGGTGATTGAGATATCCCAAAAGCTTGGTTACCTGCACTGCCCGGATGACATATTTGTCGAACCGTCTGAAGTGGAAAATATGGACCCCGCGAATACAGCTGTTTTATGTACCGGCAGCCAGGGCGAACCGATGTCGGCGTTGACCCAGATGGCTAAAGGCTCCCACCACGAACTGGCGGTGGAAAAAGGCGATACGGTGGTTATTGCCGCCAATCCGAAAGCAGGAAACGAAAAGTCGGTATCGCGCCTGATTGATTTTCTTTATCAGCTCGGAGCGGAAGTTATCTACGGCCGTGAAAACGTACATGCTTCCGGACACGGCTTTCAGGAAGAACTGATGTTGATGCTCAACCTGCTCCGTCCGACCCACTTTATTCCGGTGCACGGTGAATTCCGGATGCAGCAGGCTCATGGTGAACTGGCAGAAACAGCAGGTGTATCACCGGATAATACATTCCTCCTCGATAAAGGGGAAGTTGTTGAATTTACGAACAAAAAAGCGAAACGCTCCGGCAAGGTACCCTCCGGCAATGTACTGATTGACGGCCTTGGCGTCGGGGATGTAGGCAATATCGTCCTGCGCGACCGCCGCCTCCTTTCTGAAGATGGAATTCTGGTCGTTGTCGTCACATTGAATAAAAAATCAACCGGCATCGTTTCCGGTCCTGACATTATTTCCAGAGGATTTGTGTACGTCCGCGAATCAGAGGAATTAATGGAAGAAGCCAATACGAAAGTGAAAACGACTTTGGAAAAAGCATTAAGTGAAAACGTGAAAGAATGGTCTACACTCAAAAGCAACATCAGGGATGTGCTCAGCCGTTTTCTATATGAAAAAACGAAACGGCGTCCGATGATTCTGCCGATTATTATGGAAGTCTGAGGGTACACAGCAGCAGTCATATACGCTGACATGCGCTCGAAAATGACAAGACATCGATGCTGCCCCAAAATGGATTCTTTAAAACAAAACGCTTCCGATTATCAAACATGATAGTCGGAAGCGTTTTTAACGTTGCGGATACTGTTATGTTTGGGATCCTTTTATTTATCTGATGAAATCAATGGAAGAGAATGAGAAAAGGCGGATTGATTCATACTAGAAATGGATAAAAAAAAGGAGGTTTCACTATGACGCGTGAACAAAATACCAATGAATCCCCGGAACCTGAAAAAACACAGGACCCTGGTACGGATAACCCTCCCGGAAAGACGGAGCAGGACGATCAGAAAAACAGTCTCGTCCAGAAAATACAGGAGCTTGGGCAGACCAATGTTGCTGACATGGAAAACTCCAATATTCATTGCATTACCGTCGTCGGCCAGATTGAAGGGCACATGCAGCTCCCGCCTCAAAATAAGACCACCAAATATGAACATATTATTCCCCAGCTCGTAGCAGTCGAGCAGAATCCGAAAATTAAGGGGTTGATGCTGGTACTCAACACTGTTGGTGGAGATGTAGAAGCAGGTCTTGCTATTGCAGAGATGGTGGCAAGCATGAGTAAACCAACAACCACCCTTGTTCTTGGGGGAGGTCACTCTATCGGTGTGCCAATTGCTGTCGCCGCGGATTATTCCCATATTGCTGAAACAGCGACGATGACGATTCACCCAATCCGGCTGAACGGTCTTGTTATCGGTGTCCCGCAAACCTTTGAATATCTTGAAAAAATGCAGGAACGTGTCATCAACTTTGTGACCCGGCATTCAGATATTTCGGAAGAAACGTTTAAAGACCTGATGTTCGCCAAGGGAAACCTGACCCGTGATATCGGCACAAACGTAATCGGTGAAGATGCTGTGAAGCACGGCCTGATTGATGCAGTAGGCGGAATCGGCGCTGCTCTTTCCCGGCTGAATGAGATGATGGAAGAAACGGAAGGGGACATGCTTCAATGATACTTTATACCCCTATGCCCCCGGAAGCAGTATTTCCTTCTGAAGCCGGAACGCAGATGGAAATGAAAACGGTGGAAACCGGATCGGGTATAGTGACACTGTATAAAAATGAACAGAAAGAATGGATTGTTCATGCGCTTCAAAGCTCCGATCCGCAGGATTATCTTCAGCCTGCCTGTCAGCCGGGAGCGGTCTGGAATCCATCATAATGATCTTCTGTAGAAGGGAAGGAATAGAGCGGGAGGTATGCTATAATAGAAAACAGAGCGTGTGATGCGCAGGCTGTCTCTATATCGTTAACTGGAGGCAGCCTGCTTCGTTCTATACATAGGAAAACCGGAACCGGAAGGCAGGGAAATAAAAATGGCCCAGAAATCCAAGCGGAAAAAACGCGGAACAAAAAAATCGAGACAGTGGAAAGCCCAGCTGAAATTTGAATTAACCGGACTGATTTTATTTACCGCCGGTATCCTGGCTCTTTTCCATCTGGGACTTGCTGGAGATGTCATTCAGTCCCTGTTTCGTTTTCTTGCCGGAGAATGGGCGGTCCTTCTAACAGCTGCATTGTTATGGACAGCGGTCGTGTTCATCGTTAAAAGAAGCGCCCCGCCGCTTACCGGTAAACGAATGAGTGGAATTTATCTTGCTGTGCTTACGATTCTGCTCCTTACCCATGTTCAAATGTTTGAAAACCTCGGCGAAACGGGCGGGTACCCTGAAGACTCAGCCATTGTCATAACGTTTGAACTGTTTATGCTGGATCCATTTGGAAGCGGAACAGTTGATGATCTGGGGGGAGGCATGATCGGTGCGGTTCTGTTTGTGTTCAGCCGCTTTTTATTTGACGCCGGCGGAACGCGGGTTGTATCCATCTTTTTGTTCCTTCTTTCGTTTTTACTCGTCACCGGCCTGTCGCTGCAGGATGTCGCCCGGTACGGGATGAACAAAGGGGCTCCTGTATGGAGCACCATCCGTGCTTTTTTTCAGGAAAAATCAAAAGAAGTAAAGGAAAAAAAGCAGCAGCAGTCGAAACAGACAAAGAAGCAGTCTGCTTCAGTCCCTCCTTCTAATGATAATGAGAAGAAGACGCCGGATTCCACCAGCGAAGAAACTCCCGTCATTTATAATTTTGCCGAAAACGCCTATCCTCCTTCGGAACAAAAACAGGATGGGGATAAGGTCCAGGCGAATAGGGAGCAGGGAGACGTTCATACTACAAATGAAGAACCAAATAAGGCGGACGCCGTGTCCGTAGAAAGTCATGAGCAAAACCAGGCTCCGCTTCTTCCGGATGAAACGGAAAACGAGAATTATGAGCTTCCTCCTATCAGTATACTCGGTACTTCTTCTTATAATTCGCAGGAACAGGAGCGGAATTTGATTTCTTCCAATGCGAGAACACTGGAAGAAACGCTGCAGAGCTTCGGAGTAAAGGCAAAAGTGAATGAGGTGCATCTTGGTCCGGCGGTGACCAAATACGAAGTGCAGCCGGACACCGGAGTGAAGGTGAGTAAAATTGTCAACCTCGCAGATGATTTAGCTTTGGCGCTTGCTGCAAGCGGCATCCGGATGGAGGCGCCTATTCCCGGTAAAGCTGCGATCGGCATTGAAGTCCCAAATACCGAGGTTGCCATGGTAACGCTGCGGGAGGTAATTGAGGCAGGTTATCTGCGGGATGATCACATCCTTTCGGTCGCACTCGGGCGCGATATCTCTGGAGAACCGGTTCTCGCCGCTCTTGATAAGATGCCCCATCTGCTTGTTGCCGGGGCTACCGGAAGCGGCAAAAGTGTCTGTATTAACGGGATTATTACCAGTATCTTAATGAAGGCAAAGCCAAACGAAGTTAAACTGATGATGATTGATCCGAAAATGGTGGAATTGAATGTGTACAACGGAGTTCCCCACCTTCTGTCCCCCGTTGTCACGGAGCCGAAAAAAGCGGCACAGGCCCTGAAAAAAGTAGTTGCTGAAATGGAACGGCGTTATGATTTGTTCTCCCAGTCGGGAACGAGAAACATGGAAGGATACAATGAATGGGTGAAAAAACAAAATGAAAAGACAGGAGAGCATCATCCTGAACTTCCGTACATTGTCGTTGTCGTGGATGAACTTGCCGATTTGATGATGGTCGCTTCAAGTGAAGTGGAAGATGCCATTACAAGACTTGCCCAGATGGCCAGAGCAGCAGGTATACACATGATTATTGCCACGCAGCGGCCGTCGGTTGATGTTATCACCGGCGTTATTAAAGCAAATATCCCCTCCCGGATTGCCTTTGGTGTATCGAGTCAAACAGACTCCCGGACTATACTCGATGCAGGAGGGGCAGAGAAGCTGCTTGGCAAAGGAGATATGCTTTTTCAGTCTGTCGGTTCGAACAAGTCGACCCGTGTGCAGGGCGCTTTCGTATCGGATGAGGAAGTGGAAAAAGTGGTAGAGGCTGTTGTGGCCCAGCAAAAAGCAGCCTATCAGGAAGAAATGATACCGGAAGAACAGCCGGAGAATCAGGATGAAGTGGATGATGAACTGTATCCTGATGCCGTGGAACTGATTGTGCATATGCAGAGCGCATCAGTCTCCATGCTCCAGCGGAGATTCCGAATCGGGTATACAAGGGCGGCCCGGCTCATTGATGAGATGGAAATGCGCGGTATTGTAGGTCCGTACGGCGGCAGTAAACCACGGGAAGTTCTGGTCAGTGCAGTGCACGACTCCGGGGAGGAACCTTCTGCCGGGGAACGTGGATGAGAAGAAGGAGGATAAAAAAGCATGCTTGAGGAAAAAACAGTAGACAGTCATGGTCTGGATGTCCGGATCATACCGACAGAAAAATATAAAACGACGACGCTTGTTCTGCAGATCAAAACGACGTTACAGAGAAAAACGGCAGCCGCCCGGGCTCTGCTGGCAAGTGTTCTGCAGAGTGCCACAGACACCCACCGCTCGCGCAAATCAATCCGCCGTTACCTGGATGAACTGTACGGTTCTTCTTTACACGCTGATGTTCAGCGAAAAGGCGAACATCACGTTATTTCAGTAAAAATGGAAATTGCGAACGAAAACTTCATTAAGAATGCTCCTCCATTGTTTCAGGAAAGCGTATTTTTTTTGCAGCAGGTTCTGGAAAACCCATATCTACCGGATGGGACATTTGATGAGCAGGTCATCAACGAAGAGAAAAGGGCGCTGATTCAGAGGATTCAGTCCATTTATGATGACAAAATGCGGTATGCGAATAAACGTCTCATTGAACATATGTGCAGTGGAGAACCATTTTCCGTTCATCCGTACGGAGAAGCAGAGGATGTAGAACATCTTACCGCGCAGGATTTGATGAACGAATACCGCCGCATGCTTGCCGGGGATGATATGTGCCTGTACATTTTAGGAAATGTAACAACTGATGAAGCACAAAAAGCCGTTTCAGTTTTTTCAGTCTCCCCTCATCCGCAAGATTCATCCATTTCTCCGGAAACGCAAGAGAAAAAGCAGACTGAGGAAAAAGAAGTACTGGAAACAGATGATATTCAGCAGGGCAAACTGCATCTTGGGTACCGGACGCCTGTAACATTTGCCGACGAACAATTCTCGGCGATGCAGGTGATGAACGGAATGTTTGGAGGCTTTCCGAATTCCAAATTGTTCATCAATGTCAGGGAAAAAGAAAGCATGGCCTATTACGCCGCTTCCCGCTATGAAAGCCAGAAAGGCATCATTTTGGTTATGGCGGGTATTGAACCGGGAGATTACGAAAAAGCGTCCACCATCATTAAACAGCAGATGGAGGATATCCGCGGGGGATTGTTTACCGATGAAGACCTGGAACAGACGAAAACAATGTTGAAAAATCAGCTGCTGGAGACAATGGACCACCCGCGTGGGTTGATTGAATTGTATTACCAGCAGCGCATGGCACAGCACCGGCGTCCATTTGAGAACTGGCTGAAACAGATTGAAGACGTGAACCGTGAAGATGTGACAGACTGTGCTGCAAGAACCGTACTGGATACGGCTTACTTTCTGAGAAATGAGGAGGATCATACATGAGTGAAACGCTGACATTCGAGCAGGTACAGGAAACGGTGCATAAAGAAGTACTGCCGAACGGGCTGACAGTCTTAGTGATTCCAAAACAGGATTTTCAGAAGACGTTTGCTGTTTTTACAACGAATTACGGTTCCATCGACAATCGTTTTGTACCAATCGGCAAAAATGAGCCGGTAAACGTTCCGGATGGAATTGCTCATTTTCTGGAACACAAAATGTTTGAAGACGAAAAAGGAGATGTTTTCCAGACTTTCGGGGAGCAGGGAGCCTCGGCTAATGCTTTTACGAGCTTCACGAAAACCGCTTATCTCTTTTCAAGTACCCAGGAAGTCGACAAAAATTTAACAACCCTTCTTGATTTCGTGCAGCACCCTTATTTCACCGATGAATCCGTGGAAAAAGAAAAAGGTATTATCGGACAGGAAATAAGAATGTATGATGATAACCCGGACTGGCAGCTGTTTTTCCATCTGTTGTCCTCCCTTTATCACCATCATCCTGTGAAGATAGATATTGCGGGGACGGTGGATTCCATTCAGCAGATTTCAAAGGAAGACCTGTATACGTGTTATGAAACCTTTTATCATCCCGGAAACATGATCCTCTGTGTAGCAGGAAATGCAGACCCTGCCCACACCATAGAGCTCGTGAAACAGAATCAGGAGCAAAAGACATTCAAGGAGCCGGAACCGGTGGAACGAGTAGTGGAAGACGAACCAGCTGAAGCGGTACAGCGGGTATCAACGGTTCCGATGAGCGTAAACACACCAAAATGTATGGTGGGATATAAAATTCCGGTACCGGATAAAGAGGGAAAAGCTCTTCTCCGTTATGAACTGACCATTGAAATTTTACTGGAGACGCTGTTCGGGGCCGGATCGGACGTTTATGAATCCCTTTACCGTGAAGGTTTGATTGATGATTCTTTTTCTTCGGAATTCATGCTGGAGCGCTCTTTTTCGTTTGCGGCCTTCGGCGGAGATACAAACGACCCCGACGCACTCGCCGATCGTATTATCCAGGCGGTGGAAGACGCAAAATCAACCGGTATAAACGAGAACCAAATCGAAGTGGTCCGTCGTAAAAAGATCGGCTCTTTCCTGAAACAGCTGAATTCGCCGGAGTTTCTTGCCAACCAATATACCGAATACGCGTTTTTCGGACTATATCTGTTTGATGTCATCCCGCTCCTGGAAGAAATTACGATGGAAGAGATTCAGGCACTGCTTCCGGAGTTGTTTCAAGAGCATAACCGGGCGGTATCCCGGATTACGAAAAAACAGGAGCAGTCATCGTGAAAACCGGCACACTCATTACCGGGGCGGGAGGGGCCATAGGCAGTGCTGTTTCCCGTTCCCTGGCCGGGGAGGGCGAGGTGCTTTTTCTTCATTATCATCGTTCCAGAGAAAACGCAGAACGTGTGAAAAAGCAGTGTGAAGAACACGGCAGTGAAGTGTATCTGATAGAAGCCGACCTTTCCGCCGCAGGAGGAGCTTCTTCTCTTGCGGCGCAGCTTCACGGTCCAATCGGCCGTATTGTGTACAACTGCGGCTCCGCTTCCTACGGATTGTTTCAGGATATGGAGGAGAAAGAATTGTTTCAACTTGCGAATCTTCATCTGTTAAACGCGATGTGGCTTGTTCACGAACTGCTTCCCGGTATGATTTCCCGGAAACAAGGGTCAATTGTTCTCATTTCTTCGATCTGGGGGGAGCGTGGTGCAGCGCTTGAGACAGCATACTCCGCTATGAAAGGCGGTATGAATACATTCGTAAAGGCTCTCGCAAAGGAAACGGCACCTTCTGGCATCCGTGTTAATGCCGTGGCCCCTGGTATGGTGGACAGCCCTATGATGCAGGAATTTACCGAAGACGAGCAGCGCGAACTGGCTGAAGAAGTTCCGGCAGGACGATTTGCCCGCCCCGGGGAAATAGCGGAAGCTGTATGTTTTCTGATGACTCCTGCTGCATCGTATATTAATGGACACATTCTCGATGTTAACGGAGCCTGGTGAAAACATACGCCGGATGATACATATATTTTTTCCACCGGAGCAGACTAGAAAAGAAATGTTCTGGAAGGAGGAAATAGTAATGTCGGTTATGGACAACTGGGATCAATGGAAACAGTTTCTGGACGGCAGGCTGGATCAGGCGAAGCAGGAAGGCATGAATGACAGCGTCGTGTCGGACGTGGCCTATGAAGTTGGTGAGTATCTTGCTGATTCGGTTGATCCAAAAAACGAGCAGGAACGGATTTTATCCGACCTCTGGCATGTTGCAGACAAAGAGGAGCAGCACGCCATTGCCAACATGATGGTTAAACTGGTTCAATCTGATTCATCGAAATAAATAATGCGGCAGGCTGTTTCCGGATACAGCCTGCCGTTTTATGTATGACAGGTTAGATATTGTACTCAAAATTGTAATAGTACTATTCAAACAGAAAAAAATAGCGTAAAATGACATATATCTGATATATTTGTCTGTTTTAGAGGTGGGAAGCAGCATGGAAGAGAAAAAAGAATGGTATCTTGAATATGAGATTCATCAAAACCGTCCGGGACTCCTCGGGGATATTTCTTCTCTTCTGGGCATTCTTTCCATTAATATAGTAACGATAAACGGTGTGGAAGATGGAAGGCGCGGTATGCTGATCCGCAGTTCCCGGGATGATCAGGTCGCGCGATTTCGTGCGATTCTGGGCACGATGGATAATATTACGGTGCGCAGAATGAGGGAGCCGCAGCTCCGGGACAGGCTGGCGGTTATGCACGGCCGTTATATTGAGCGTGATGCCGACGGCAAAAAGACGTTTCGTTTCGTCCGCGATGAACTCGGGCTGCTTGTGGATTTTATGGCTGAACTGTTTAAAAAGGACCGTCATTATCTTGTCGGAATACGGGGCATGCCCAGAGTCGGCAAGACAGAGTCGCTGGTGGCCGCCAGTGTGTGTGCCAATAAACGCTGGTCTTTTATTTCGTCCACGATGCTTCGACAGACAGTGCGTAATCAACTGGCCGAAGATGAGCTCGAAAAGGGACATATTTATATTATAGACGGCATCGTATCAATGATGAGAGCTTCCAGCCGTCATCAGGAGCTTGTGCACGATATTATGAAACAGCCCGCCGTCAAAGTGGTGGAGCATCCGGATATATTTGTCCGGGAATCACGGTATACACTGGATGATTTTGACTGTATGATAGAACTGCGGAACAATGAATCCGAAGAGATTACATATGAGGTCGTGGAGTCCGGTTTTTCGTCATTTGATATCAGTTAAGTGGTAGGTGGTAACATTGTCAGAGCTTGGTCAATACTTAAAAACAAAAAGAGAAGAACAGGGTATTACGATTGAAAACCTTCAGGAAATGACAAAGATACAAAAGAGGTATCTAACTGCCATTGAAGAAGGCCGGTATGATGCCCTCCCCGGTTCCTTTTACACGAGAGCTTTTGTGAAGAGCTACGCCGAAGCGCTTCGGCTGAACCCGGAAGATGTGTTCGAAACATATGGAAAGGAGCTGCCCCAGCCGAAACAACAGACGACAGACCTGCCGTCCCGCGCGGAAAAAGTCAATCCCAAAGCCGGGAAAACGGGGCGCCGCAAGTCTCCTGTACTGCCCGCTCTGCTAGGGGTTCTTTTTCTGCTTGTTGTAGCAGCGGCGGTGTATCTCGTTGTTCAGGGAACAGATCAAGGTAGTCCGGAAGGAGCTTCACCGGATGAAGAACCGGGTATTGAGATGGACTCAAACGAGGACAACCGGGAACCGGAGGGTAATCAGGAGGATCAGGAAGAAGAAGATCCCGCGTCTTCTGATTCCGATTCATCCCAAAATAATGAGGACGAAGATTCCGGAAACAACGGCGGCGAAAGCGGATCCGAAAATTCATCATCGGATGAAGAAGCCGGTACGAACGACTCGAATGAAACAAACGAGACCGTGACCCCGGAATTTGTAGAAACGGTCAACGGGAACCGCTCGATTTTTGATGTATCGGGAGCGGGAGAAATGGTGATAGAACTGTCGCTCACCGGAAATGCATGGCTTGCAGTGGAGGATGAGAACGGAAATAACCTGGAAGATGTATCCGGTCTGGAGCCGGGCGACAGCATCGAAATGGATCTGAGCGATGAGAATTACGTTCATCTTAATATCGGCAGTTCACCCAATGTGACAGTGCGGTTTAACGGAGAAATGGTCGAATATCCGATTAATACAAATGAGACTGTTCACCAGCACCTCATTTTCGATAAACAGCCCGAATAAACGAAAGCCCCGGGTTCGACAGAGTTCCCGGGTTTTTTTGTGAAAGAATCGGAGCCTTTTCGTCTCGTTTGTGCCGGCAGTATGATACAATGAAAAATGGATTTCTGCAGACGCCGTGCAAATAGAAAGAAGCGGGGGGACCTTGATGAATCTGCCCAACCAAATAACAACAGCCCGGATCCTGATGATCCCCGTATTTATGGTATTAATGCTTGTTCCTTTTTCCACGGGACAGTTTGAAATAAGCGGAACAACGCTCCCCTGGCCCCACCTCGCAGGTGCTGTTCTTTTCATTATTGCGGCGGCAACAGACTGGCTGGACGGGTACTATGCCAGAAAGTATAATCTCGTCAGCACATTTGGAAAATTTCTCGATCCGCTGGCGGATAAGCTTCTCGTAACCGCCGCGCTCCTTTCGCTGATTGAGCTGCAGCTTGTACCGGCCTGGATGGGAATTGTTATATTAAGCCGCGAGTTTGCTGTAACCGGTATGAGACTGGTGGCTGCTTCCGACGGCATGGTTATCGCTGCCAGCGGCCTGGCCAAATGGAAAACAGTGTTTCAGATGCTGGCACTGGCTGTGCTGCTTCTGCACAATGTACCGTTTGCCGCCTGGAATATCCCCGCAGGTATGATTTTCATGTGGACAGCCGTACTGTTAACCATTGTGTCGGGAGTGGACTATTTCGTGAAGAACCGCCACGTTTTCAAAGGCTCCATGTAAACAAAGAACGGAGAGGATAATCATGAATGCAGAAATCATTGCTGTAGGTTCGGAACTTCTACTTGGACAGATTGCAAACACAAACGGAAAATATCTGTCTGAGGAGCTGGCTGGAATCGGTATTAACGTGTACCGCCACACAGTCGTTGGTGACAATGAGACGCGTCTTCTTGAAGCATTCCGGGAAGCCGCTGAACGTGCTGACGTCGTCGTGGTTACAGGCGGACTCGGGCCCACGCAGGATGATCTCACCAAAGATATGCTCGCACGCCTCACCGAAAGACCGCTCGTTATTCATGAACCTACCATGGAAAAAATGAAATCTTACTTCGACGGAAAAGAAAAGCCGATGCCTCAAAACAATAAGAAGCAGGCGCTCTATACAGAGGGCAGCGATGTATTTTATAATGAAGCAGGTTTTGCGTGCGGTGTTGCACAAGTGTGGGAGCGTTCTCTGTTTCTGCTGCTTCCGGGACCGCCGCGTGAATTGAAACATATGTTTGAATACAGTATGAAACCTTACCTTCTGAACCGGTTGGACGAGCACGCGGTGGTTCATTCCCGGGTACTCCGTTTTTTTGGTATCGGTGAATCAAGTCTGGAAGAACAGCTTTCTGATATCATTGAGAAGCAGACAAATCCAACCATCGCTCCTCTCGCTTCCGATGGGGAAGTGACCGTCAGGCTGACCGCCAAGGCGCCCGACCGTCAAAAAGCGGAAGAAATGCTGGATAATGTGGAGCATGATATTACCCGCACAGCCGGCTCCTACCTTTATGGAAAAGATCAGGAAACGCTGCCTTCCCGGGTTGTTACGGAACTAGGGCGCAGCAATGATACAATAGCAGCTGCTGAAAGTATAACGGGTGGATGGTTTTCAAAAGCTCTTGTAGACATTTCTGGTGCGTCTAATGTGTTTGAAGGGGCATTCACTGTCTATACGGAAGAAGCCAAAACGAAAGTGCTGGAAATAGAACAGAGTATTCTTGATGATTTCGGAGCGGTCAGCAAAGAATGCGCGGAGCAGATGGCCGAGAAGGTTCGTGTTCTTTACGGCACGACGATTGGTATCAGTTTCACAGGAAGTGCAGGACCCGGAACACTGGAAGGAAAGGAACCCGGCACCGTATGGATCGGAATTTCGGTAAATGGAACGATCGAATCGCACCTCCTTCAACTGTCAGGGAGCCGGGAACATATCCGGCGGATGGCGGTTTATTACGGATGTTGGTACGTATTGAACAGATAGAACCGGCCGGGAATGTATCATCGTCCGGTTGAAACCAGCCCTCCCGCTGTACAAGTCAGTGGAAAGCGGGCTTCTTTAAAAGAAAAGGTGGTAACGTATGACGTATTTTGACGATTTTGAAGTAAAAGATGAAATAAAGCAGGCCGTACGGGAAATGGGATTTGAAGAACCTTCCCCGGTTCAGGAAAAAGCCATTCCGGAAATTTTAAAATCCAGGGATTTAATCGGCCAGGCTCAGACAGGAACAGGGAAAACGGCTGCATTTGGTATCCCGCTGATTAACCGTATTACTGATGAAGATCACGTGCAGGCGATGATTCTGACTCCGACAAGAGAACTTGCCATTCAAGTCTCCGGAGAGCTGCAGAAACTGTCTAAAAACTTAAATATCCGCACGCTTCCGATTTACGGCGGACAGTCCATCGGACATCAGATTAAAGCGTTGAAACAAGGGGTCCAAATCGTCATTGGAACTCCCGGACGTGTCCAGGATCACCTGCGCCGGAAAACACTGAAACTGGACAGGGTGCGCGCGGTTGTTCTTGATGAAGCCGATGAGATGCTGGATATGGGCTTTATCGATGATATTGAAACGATTCTCAAACAGATTAACGTAGACCGGCAGACCCTTCTGTTTTCTGCTACCATTCCGCCGGCAATCCGTAAACTTTCGAAGAGATATATGGTGCAGCCGACGACGATTTCAGTCAACAAAAGTGAAGTTACGGCACCGTCGATTGATCAGGTGTACTACAAAGTGCTGGAGCGGAACAAACAGGAATCCCTGTGCCGTATTCTGGACAGCGAGAACCCGGAACTCGGTATTATTTTCTGCCGTACGAAAAAAGGGGTCGCCGAACTCGCGGAAGTGCTGCAGGCGCGTGGATATCTTGCCGACGGCCTGCACGGGGATTTAACCCAGTCCCAGCGTGATGATGTTATGAACAAGTTCCGTGAAGGCACGGTCGAATTCCTCGTCGCGACAGACGTGGCAGCCCGCGGTATCGATGTTCAGAATGTCAGCCACGTGATTAACTACGATATTCCACAGGATCCGGAAAGCTATGTACACCGTATCGGCAGAACGGGACGCGCCGGCCGCAAAGGTCAGGCTCTCACGCTTGTGACACCAAGAGAGATGAAGCATCTGCGCTCCATTGAGTCAGAAATTAAAATGACCATTCCGGCGCAGAGTGTTCCTACGATCGAGGAAGTCGTCGAAAAACAACAGGAATCATGGAAGAAAATGGTAATCGATCAGTTTCAGGATGAGCAGAACCTCTCTCTGTTTGATGATATTGCAGATGAACTGCTGGCCGAATACGATGCGAAAAACATCATTCGTTCCTTGATGAAAATGAATTTCTCTACGTCTATCAATGAAACAAGTGACGGTTATCACTTTGGAGAAACAGGAGCTGCCAAGGGAATGATCCGTTTCTTTATAAATGTAGGCCGCAATGTAGGGTTGAATCCGAAAATTCTCGTTCAGGAAATTTCCGATGCTGTGGGGATCTCGGACAAGGCAGTCGGGCGTATTGATATTTTTGAAAACTTCACTTTCGTAGAAGTACCGGAAGAATCGGCTCCATTTGTTTATGAAGCTCTCCGTTACTCCCGCATTAACGGAGCTCGTGTTAATCTCGAACCAGCTAAACCGCGCCCGAAAAAAACCGGTCCTCCAAAGGAAAAAGGGGCGACCCGGTAAAACCCTGAGATAAACTGTTCAACGGCAGCGCCTTGGACAGTTTTTCCGTATCCGGCATATTCCGCTGAAAGGTTGTTCGCTTAAAAAAACGAATAAATGTTCGTCATCCCTATTGGCAAATGATCGAAAAAAAGATATGATGAACGTGGTGATAAAGGTAGACGGTCCCCGTTCAAAAGAAACAGGCACCTGATTCCTGTTACCGGCCGCCGCATCGGGGGCGGTGGTGGATTAACGGGAACAGCAGTGCATGTAAAAAGGAGAGGTCTTGATGAGTGAACGCAAAACAGCCCTGGATCAGGCGCTGAAAAATATCGAGAAACAATTTGGGAAAGGCTCCATTATGAAACTCGGTGAACAGGCGGAACGTAAAGTTTCCACATTTTCCAGCGGTGCGCTTGCTGTTGACGTAGCCCTGGGTGTAGGCGGTTATCCGCGTGGAAGAATCGTTGAAGTATTCGGGCCGGAATCTTCCGGTAAAACAACTGTCGCTCTTCATTCAATTGCTGAAATACAGCGTCAGGGCGGCCAGGCCGCTTTTATTGACGCCGAACATGCGCTGGACCCGGTATATGCCCAGAATCTCGGGGTGGACATTGATGAACTGCTTCTTTCCCAGCCCGATACAGGGGAGCAGGCACTTGAGATTGCAGAAGCTCTCGTCCGCAGTGCAGCGGTTGATATAATTGTCGTCGACTCTGTTGCCGCTCTTGTTCCCAAGGCGGAAATCGAAGGCGAAATGGGAGACAGCCATGTCGGGCTGCAGGCCCGCCTGATGTCACAGGCACTGCGTAAGCTTTCCGGTGCCATCAGTAAATCCAATTCCATCGCCATGTTTATCAACCAGATCCGGGAGAAAGTCGGCGTTATGTTCGGAAGTCCCGAAACCACGACCGGCGGCAGAGCTCTGAAGTTCTATTCCAGCGTCCGTCTTGAGGTCCGCCGGGCTGAGACGTTGAAGCAGGGAAATGACATGGTCGGGAACAAGACAAGAGTGAAAATCGTTAAGAATAAGGTCGCTCCTCCGTTCAAACAGGCGGAAGTCGATATTATGTACGGCGAAGGCATTTCCAGAGAAGGCTCTGTGCTTGATATGGGAGCGGAACTGGAGATTATTCAAAAGAGCGGAGCCTGGTACTCTTATGAAGGAGAGCGCCTCGGCCAGGGGCGTGAAAATGCCAAACAGTACCTGAAGGAAAATCCCCGGGTTACAGATACCATTGAGCAGAATATCCGGGCTTATTATCAGCTGGATACGAACAAGCCTGAAGCACCTGAAGAGGAAGACGCAGAAGAAGAGCTGCCGCTTGATACACAAAACCGTGAATAAAGGATATATAACCTCTCCCTCCGGAGGGGTTTTTCACGTCATACCGCGGGGAAGTGCGCTGTGGCAAGTCTTGACATGGTTCTGACACAGGGATACAATTAAGGGGAATGATGCTTTTCTCAGCATCATGGAATGTTTACCGTTTGAAGTGTTCTCTTTTTTTATTTAGAAAACGCAAAAATCCAAGAACCGGAACGTCAGGGCGCGGCCGATCGGCATAAGTGTCCAAAACATTCTAGCAGTATCATCCACCTCGGATGATGTATGAGTTCCGAAAACAACACACCTTTCTGCAGGATGGCAGAAAGTACAAAAGGATAGCAAGAGGAGGTGAAAAGACATGGATAATATCTTTCTCATCTCCATTTTGCTTGTTGTCGTTGCAGCTTTGAGTGGATCGATTGGTTATTTTGTTCGTAAGTCGACGGCAGAAGCTAAAATAGCCAGTGCGGAACAGGCTTCCAAACAAATTATTGATGACGCCCACCGTCAGGCGGAAGCCGATAAGAAAGAAGCGGTGCTGGAAGCCAAAGATGAAGCGCACAAGCTTCGCGAAGAAGCGGAAGAAGATCTCCGCGGGCGCAGAAATGAAGTGCAGAAGCAGGAAAACCGCTTAATGCAGAAAGAAGAGATTCTCGACCGTAAAAGCGAAACTTTGGACAAAAAAGAAGAATCGTTGGAAAAGAGAGAAGAATCTCTCGCCGATAAACAACGACAGGTGGAAGAGCAAAACAGCAAAGTGGAGGAGATTTTATCTAAGCAGCAGGAAGAGTTGGAAAGAATCTCAGGATTAACAAAAGAAGAAGCCAAAGAAATGCTCAAACAGGACCTCCAGCAGGAACTGGAGCATGATTCAGCACTAATGGTCAAGGAGTACACAGAAAAGACCAAAGAGGAAGCCGACAAGAAGGCGCGCGAAATTCTGTCTCTTGCCATCCAGCGGTGTTCTGCTGACCATATTGCAGAGACGACCGTTTCTGTAGTGAATCTGCCAAACGATGAAATGAAGGGACGCATTATCGGCAGGGAAGGCCGAAACATTCGTGCGCTGGAGACATTGACAGGTATTGATCTCATTATTGATGATACTCCGGAAGCCGTCATTCTTTCCGGTTTTGATCCAATCCGCCGCGAGATTGCGCGGACGGCGCTTGATAAACTGGTTCAGGACGGTCGTATTCATCCGGCCCGGATTGAAGAAACGGTGGAAAAATCCAGACGCGAAGTGGATGATGCCATTCGTGAATACGGGGAAGAAACAACGTTTGAAATGGGCATCCACGGTCTCCATCCTGATCTGATTAAGATTCTTGGACGGATGAAATTCCGCTCCAGTTACGGTCAGAATGTGCTGAAGCACTCGATGGAAGTGGCCAATCTTACCGCATTGATGGCGGCTGAACTTGGTGAAGACCAACAGCTGGCGAAAAGAGCCGGACTGCTTCACGATATTGGAAAAGCCATTGACCATGAAGTGGAAGGAAGCCACGTGGAAATCGGTGTGGAGCTTGCTCAGAAGTATAAAGAACACGATGTAGTGATTAACAGCATTGCCTCTCACCATGGGGACACAGAAGCTACATCTGTTATTTCCACTCTGGTTGCCGCAGCAGATACTTTGTCAGCTGCCCGCCCGGGAGCACGGAGAGAAACACTGGAAACCTACATCCGGCGTCTTGAAAAACTCGAAGAAATCGCCGAATCGTTTGAAGGCGTGGAAAAGACGTATGCCATTCAAGCCGGACGGGAAGTCCGCATTATGGTTAAGCCGGACGTGGTGGATGATGTGACCTCCCACCGGCTCGCCCGCGATATTACAAAACAGATTGAAAATGACCTGGACTATCCAGGGCATATCAGGGTGACGGTAATCAGGGAAACCCGAGCAGTGGAATATGCTAAATAAAGCGGCTTACATGCCGCTTTATTTTAATGTCTCTCATTTGTAGACAGGAAACAGACTTTCTGGTTTTGGGCAGAAATAAACCAGGATGCATCATGAACAAAGAAGAAAGGGTAATTGGATGAAACTATTATTTATTGGAGATGTTGTCGGTAGACCGGGACGCAGCATGGTTCAGGAGTACCTGCCGAAACTGAAACAAAAATACAAACCAACCGTAACAGTAATTAACGGAGAAAATGCGGCGGCCGGAAAAGGAATTACCGAGAAAATATATAAAGGGTTTCTTGAACAGGGAGCCCAGGCTGTTACACTTGGCAATCACACATGGGACAACAAAGAAATTTTTGAGTTTATCGACAGTGCATCTTCCATGATACGGCCCGCTAATTATCCAGAAAGTAATCCAGGGAACGGGTATCTTCTCCTGAAAGTGAATGATTTGGAAATCGGTATTGTCAATCTTATCGGACGAACCTTTATGCAGCCCAACGATTGTCCGTTTAAGAAGGCAGATGAGATTGTTGAAAAGATCCGGAAACGGACACCTTATATTTTCGTCGATTTCCATGCGGAAACAACCAGTGAAAAGCAGGCGATGGGCTGGTTTCTCGACGGGCGGGTGACAGCGGTGACCGGCACTCATACCCACGTACAGACAGCGGATAACCGGATTCTTCCGGAAGGTACAGGTTATATCAGCGATGCCGGTATGACAGGACCCATGGACGGTATTTTGGGGATGGAAAAGGAAGATATTATTCATAAATTTTTAACGAATCTGCCGGTAAGGTTTGAAGTAGCCGGCGGCCGGGAACAATTAAATGGAGTACTGTTTCATATAGATGACAAAACAAGCAGAACTAAAAAAGTGGAACGCATTCAGATCAGTGAGGATAACCCTTATTATGAATGATTCGCCTGAAAAAAAATAAAGAAACGTATACGGCAGGAATACGGCGGCTTTAACAGGAATATAAAAGGAAGAGGGGCATTATACCACATAAGGAGGTACTACAAATGGAAGTATTAAAAGTTTCAGCAAAATCCACTCCAAATTCCGTTGCCGGCGCATTAGCAAACGTTATCCGGGAAAGAGGTGCTGCCGAAATCCAGGCTATCGGAGCGGGTGCCCTTAATCAGTCCATTAAAGCGGTAGCTATCGCACGGGGATTTGTGGCTCCAAGCGGTATCGACCTGATTTGTATTCCTGCCTTTACTGACATTCAGATCGACGGCGAAGAACGAACGGCTATTAAATTAATTATAGAGCCAAGGTGATTGTAAGCCGAGGCTTTCCGGTTCCGCTTCGGCCTGGAACCGGTTTTTTTGTGTACCTGCTGCTTTTTTTCACTAAAAAGTCAGCATCCTGTTTTTTCAACGTTTTATCAGGAAGGCTCACGGAAATATACAAAAAGAAAAGAATGAAGGGAGTATACCTTACGATGCAGCAATTGACGCAGATTTTACAACGAATTGATAACAAAGGATATAAAGCCTATAACGATATAAAAGGTTCGTATTCATTTGGAGCTTTTACCCTATGGGTGGACCATGTACAGGCCGACCCATTTGCCAGCCCCTCCCGCATTAGAGTTGTCATGAAAAGAAGCAGTCTTGGACTTGGTACGGAGTGTGATGAGACAGAAGCACGAGAGACAGCAGCAGTCGATTTCTTTGCCCGCAAAGTGCAGCAGCAGTTGAACAAGGATGAACAAAAGAAAGCGATTGTCATTGATGGTCCCGGCCAGGAAGTGATGGACCGCACAGCTGTGGCGCTCAGTGAGAAGGAGCTGAGTATCCGTCTTTCTCTCCATCTGCCCGCCAAAGGTCGGACGATTCTTGGAAAACAGGCGCAGCAGCGATTGACAAAAGACCTGCCTGAGATTATCGATAAAGCGGTAACCCAATTTCAGAAAGAAGAGCTGCAGCAGCACCTGGAACTTGCCGACGACCAGCAGGCGGTTCGCCGTTATCTGAATGAAAATGGATATATCACGTTTGTTGCCAATGGTTCCATTCTGCCAAGACAAAGTGGAATCAGCAACAAACCTCTGCGTGACAGCGGGGTTGTTCCTTTTCATTCGCCGGAATCGCTCGAAGTGGAAATTGATCTTCCGCATCGCGGGACCATCAAGGGGATGGCACTGAAAGAAGGCATAAATATCATCGTCGGCGGTGGCTATCATGGCAAGAGTACACTGCTTGAGGCGGTGGAACGAGGAGTGTATAACCACCGCCTTGAAGATGGAAGAGAGTTTGTTCTCACCAATGATTCATCTTGTAAAGTCAGGGCAGAGGACGGCCGAAGCGTGTCCGGTGTCAACATATCTCCGTTTATATCCAACCTCCCAAATGAAAAAGATACCCGCTCATTTTCGACCGACAATGCAAGTGGAAGCACGTCCCAGGCTGCCGGCATTATGGAAAGCTTGGAAGCCGGGACACAATGCCTGTTAATGGATGAAGACACGAGCGCAACCAATTTCATGATTCGGGACGGCTGCATGCAGGAACTGGTAGCTAAGGAAAAAGAGCCAATCACACCGTTTATTGATAAAGTGAGAGCTCTTCATGAAGAACACGGGGTATCCACGATTCTTGTTGTCGGCGGAGCGGGTGATTATTTCGATGTAGCCGACCGCGTTGTCATGATGGAGGAATACCTTCCAAAAGATGTAACGCAGGAAGCAAAAGATATTGCGGGACGCATCGGTTCGGACCGCAGGAAAGAAGCGGGAACCACTTTTGGAGACATTACACCGCGGACGATACAGCTTACAAGCTTTCAGGCCCAGAAAGGGAAAAAAGAGAAAGTGGGCGGAAAAGGCCTCTACACAATCATGTACGGCAAAGATAATATTGATGTATCCGGCGTGGAACAGCTCATTGATTCAAGCCAGACCAACGCCATCGCCGAAATGATCCGCCACGCTGTGCAAGAACTTGGAAAAGAAGCAGTTCTGGAGGACATTTTGTCATTTATCGAACGGGAGCTGAAAGAACAAGGTCTGGATGCCGTATCGCCGTTTCAGGGGCAGCACCCTGGAGACCTGGCCAGGCCGCGCCGATTCGAGCTCGCCGCAGCCATCAACCGCTACCGTCCCGTAAAAGTGAAATAATACTAAAACGTGCGCTGCTGCTGCAGCGCACTATTGTTTTCCAGCGGGTTAGAAGGTATAATTTCAGGGGAAACATGACTGTCTGTACCGACCGCTTGGCAGGACATCATGAAAGATTGAAAGGAACGGTGACTTTCCTATGAACGACGATGAGAACCGTAGAACATCTGCCGATAATGCGCCCTCGGACCTAAAATCCAGCAGCGGCACAGATCGGCTGGCACATAAAGATTTCAGTAAGTACTTTGATTTTTCCGGCGCGGAAATGGAAGAAGAAGACGGCAGACAGTACATGAAAATCGGCGGCCGCAGCATTTTAATCAATGAGCAGCCTGATTATAAAAAAGGACGCAAACGAGGCCGTGAAGAAGTGGAAGTGCATTATGACTTTTCTATTCCGGAACATATGCAGCATATTGGAACCGGCAAACAGTATTTAATTCGTACGTACGGATGCCAGATGAACGTTCATGATACAGAAAACATGGCAGGTATTCTGGAAGAAATGGGATTCAGCGCAACCGAGGATCCACAGGAAGCCGATGTCATTTTTCTGAACACCTGTGCCATTCGAGAAAACGCGGAAAATAAGGTGTTTGGTGAAATCGGCAACCTGAAAAACCTGAAAAAAGAAAAACCGGAACTGGTTCTGGGCGTATGCGGCTGTATGTCGCAGGAAGAATCGGTCGTCAACCGGATTATGCAGAAGCACCAGCATATCGACCTTATTTTCGGCACCCATAACATTCACCGCATGCCGGAACTTTTGTGGGATGCCATTCAAGGCAAGGAAATGGTTATCGAAGTGTGGTCCAAAGAAGGCGATGTTGTAGAAAACATGCCGCGCAAACGGGCAGGAAAAACGCAGGCATGGGTCAATATCATGTACGGCTGTGACAAATTCTGTACGTACTGTATCGTACCGTATACACGTGGAAAAGAAAGAAGCCGGCGTCCTGAAGATATCATCGCCGAAGTCCGGGATATCGCCAGACAAGGGTATAAAGAAATTACGCTTCTTGGTCAAAACGTGAATGCGTACGGGAAAGATCTGAACGAAGATTACGGGCTTGCCGAATTGATGGATGAACTGCGCTTGATTGATATTCCGCGTGTTCGTTTTACGACGAGCCATCCGCGTGACTTTGACGATGACCTCGTGCAGGTGCTTGCCAAAGGCGGAAACCTCGTGGAACACATTCATCTTCCGGTGCAGTCCGGAAACAGTGAGGTTCTGAAATTAATGGGGCGTAAGTATACGAGGGAAGAATATATTGAACTTGCCCGTAAAATTAAAGAAGCGATTCCGCACGCTTCATTTACAACAGATATTATCGTCGGCTTTCCAAATGAAACGGAAGAACAGTTTCAAGAGACCCTTTCTTTAATGAAAGAAATGGATTACGACAGTGCCTTTACCTATATCTACTCCCCGCGCGATAAAACGCCGGCCGCCCAGTTTGAGGACAACGTGCCGCAAGATGTGAAAAAAGATCGTCTCGCGAGACTGAATAAAGTCGTAAATGATATCTCGGCACGCCGCAACAAAGAACTTGAAGGCAAGGTTGTAGAAGTACTTGTAGAAGGGGAAAGCAAGAAAGATGCAGAGGTATTATCCGGCCGTACCAGGACAAATAAACTGGTGAATTTCCGTGGACCGGCATCGGTTATCGGAGAGATCGTATATGCCCGCATTCAAGAAGCAAAAACCTGGTCGCTTAACGGCGAAATGGTGGAAACTGCAGAGGTGAATAAGTAATGAGTGAATCTGTCTATTCAAAACAGGAAGTATTGAACAAGGCCCGCGAACTTGGAACGCTTATTTCTGAAACAGAAGAAGTGGACTTTTTCAAACGTGCCGAAGCCCAGATTAACCGCAACGTAAGGGTGCAGGAACTGATCCAGAAAATAAAAAACAAACAGAAGCAGGCCGTCAACCTGCAGCATTACGAGAAAAAAGAGGCATTGAAGCAGGCGGAAGAAGAACTCGCTGCACTAAATGAAGAGATTGAAAACATCCCGATTGTGCAAGAGTTTCAGCAGAGCCAAAAAGATGTGAACGAGCTCCTGCAATTAGTCTCGACGACAATCTCCAACAAAGTAACCGATGAGATTATTGAATCCACCGGTGGAGACAAATTAAAAGGAACGACCGGCGGATCCCCGTTCCTTGATTTGAAACAGCAGTAACCGGGTTTTGGCTGAAAAAGCCGGGGAAATAAAATACCGGATCGGCGTTAATCCGGACGATGTTCCTGCAATCGGCAGCATCGTCCGGATTTTTTAATGCTGTATAAAGCGTCATTGCTGGTACCCTCATATAAAATTTCACGTACCATAATATTTTTCATTTCAGACTAAAAATAATTCATAAAATAAAGTGGTCAACTTAGGCGGTGGACCTGCATATAGTTAAACAAGAATGACACGGAGTGTCTTCATGGCACTTCTATGTAGAAAAGGGAGGGTCATCGATGCCGACGGAAAACGAAGCGAGATACCGGGAAATCGTCACAAAGGCTGTGTGTGGTAAAGGAAAAAAACACTGCAGGGATACTCATGTTGTAAAACCCCCTCAAAAACCTTCCAGCATCCTGGGCTGCTGGATCATAAATCATGAGTACGATGCGGACAGAAGAGGAGATTCCATCGAGGTAAACGGCCGTTATGATGTCAACGTGTGGTATTCCTATGAAGACAATACGAAAACGGATGTGACAACCGGGAATGTCACCTATACCGAGTTGATACCGCTGAAGATGAAGCAGAAGGAGCTCATCACGGATGAAGTGGATGTTATCGCCAGGGCGTTAAAGCAGCCCAATACGATTGAAGCGGCAATCGGGGAGAAAGGAAAAGATGTAGAAGTGGAAGTGGAAAAAGAATTTTCCGCGGAACTTATAGGAGAAACGAAAGTATGTATTCAGATACATCCCGATGCCGAAGATGATGATTATAAAAACGTGAAATGGGAAGAGCAGGTATCAGAAGAAGAACTGAAGTCTATTGATACGGATTTTCTTGAAGACAAGGATCAATAATGAAAGGAAAAAGCCCGGTTAAAATAAACCGGGCTTTTTCCTTTCATCAAAACCCGTATGATATAATAAGAATATACATCAATCAGCAGTGGAGGAATAGACGTGGCCGAAGAAACACCCATGATGAAACAATATAAAGATATAAAATCGCAATACGGGGATACATTTTTATTTTACCGGCTTGGTGACTTTTACGAGCTTTTTTTCGATGACGCCGTGCAGGCTGCCCGGGAACTTGAAATTACGCTGACCCGTCGGGGAAGCAGTAACGAGCAGCACATTCCAATGTGCGGGGTGCCGTATCACTCGGCTGAGCAGTACATTTCCACTCTCATCGAAAAAGGATATAAGATTGCCATCTGCGAGCAGGTGGAAGATCCAAAAACTGCAAAGGGTGTCGTCCGCCGCGAAGTTGTACAGGTGGTAACACCGGGGACTGTCATGGAAGGAAGGGCTGTCAGAGAGAATGAAAATAATTTCACCGCCGCTCTCTATCCCTGTGAGGACGGAACTGCTTCATTTGTAAAAGCAGACTTAACAACAGGAGAAATAGAAGGGGCGGTCCTGGATAAAGATACCCGTCAGTGGCAGCGCGAAATAACGCGGACCGGAATAAAGGAGCTGATTGTTCCTTCTTTTTTTGACGCCGGAAACATTCTTCCCGCATCGATTGTCTGTTCCACAGAAGAAAACACAGAGCTTCAGCAGGAATTTCAAACCCTTCTTCCGGGAAATACAGGATTAAAAGTGGAGACGGCGTTCGCGCTCCTGACGAATTACTTTATGCGGACTCAGAAACGGTCGTTATCCCACCTTCAGACGATGCTTTTGTACCGCCCGAAAGACAGCATGCAGCTTGATATTCATGCGCGCCGGAACCTGGAGCTGACAGAAACCCTGATGGATCACAATAAAAAAGGGTCACTGCTTTGGCTCATGGATCAGACCGTTACAGCGATGGGCGGTCGTCTCGTTAGAAAATGGGTGGAGCAGCCCCTTTTGAATGCAGGCGATATGAAAAAACGGCACTCGGTGGTAGAGTCGTTTCTCGCGCATTATTTTGAAAGAGAGGAACTAAGAGACAGACTCCGCTACGTATATGATCTTGAACGGCTGGCCGGCAAAACCGCCTACGGCAATGTGAATGCCAGGGAAATGGTGCAGCTCCGGCGTTCGCTTCAGGAGCTGCCTGACCTTTTTTCCCTGCTTGACTCGCTGGAAAATGAAACAATGAAAGAATGGACCGAACGCGCAGGAGATTTCAGTAGTCTGCGCAGCATGTTAGAGAAAAGTCTGGAAGAGGATCCGCCGGTTTCCATTACGGACGGGGGCCTTATTAAAGAAGGCTGGCATGATAAACTGGATGAATATAAAGAAGCAAGCCGAAACGGAAAAGACTGGATATCCAGACTCGAAAAAGAAGAACGGGACGCAACTGGAATTAAATCGTTGAAAGTCGGATTTAACAAGGTGTTCGGGTATTATATTGAAGTTACCAGACCGAACATCCCCTATCTTCCGGAAGGCAGATATGAGCGGAAACAGACGTTAACGAACGCCGAACGTTATATTACCCCGGAACTGAAAGAAAAAGAAGAGATGATTCTTGGTGCAGAGCAGCACAGCACGGAACTGGAATACCAGCTGTTTCTTGAAATCAGAGATCGGGTTAAAGAATACCTTCAGCCGCTTCAGCAGACGGCACGGATTATCAGTGAAATGGACGTACTGCAGGGATTTGCTGTACAGAGTGAACGGATGCAGTACGTGCGCCCGGAATTCTCCAGCAGCCGCCGGCTCTCTATTACCGACGGGAGGCATCCGGTGATTGAACAGATGCTGGACCAGGGAGAATACGTCGCCAACGACATGGAATTAAATGATCAGCGGGAGATACTGCTGATTACAGGCCCGAACATGGCCGGTAAAAGCACGTACATGCGCCAGACCGCGCTGATTTCCATCATGGCCCAGGCCGGATGCTTTGTTCCCGCAGAAAAGGCTGAACTCCCGGTATTTGACCAGATTTTCACGCGTATCGGAGCATCGGATGATTTAACGTCCGGGCAGAGCACGTTCATGGTTGAAATGCTGGAAACGAAGCAGGCGCTTTCGATGGCGACCCCGGACAGTCTCATTCTTCTTGATGAGATCGGCCGCGGAACGTCGACTTACGATGGGATGGCGCTGGCGCAGTCGATCGTGGAATATATCCATGAGCGCGTTGGTGCCAAAACATTGTTCTCCACCCACTATCATGAACTGACGACACTCGAAGACACGATGTCGAAACTGTTCAATGTCCATGTCCGTGCTGTGGAAGAAGAAGGAAATATTGTGTTTCTTCATAAGGTGGAGCAGGGAAGAGCGGACCGGAGTTACGGCATTTATGTTGCCAAACTCGCGGAACTGCCCGAAGGAGTGCTGGACCGCGCGGAAACGCTTCTTCATCAATTTGAAGGAAATGATGCTGCGATTTTAAAAGAGCGGATTGAGGAAGCTCCTGTGCAGACAGACGATCCATCGTCTGATACTGACCCCGGGGACGGGGAACAACTCGCATTGTTCGAACCCGAATCTCCCAGCGGAACAAAACAAAAACATACGAGCAGAACGCATCCTGTTGTGGAGGACCTGAAAAAGGCGGATGTACTTCATATGTCGCCGATTCAGGCACTCGAATTATTGTATGAGTATCAGCAGAAATTGAAAGAATAAGGAGGGGCGGTTATGGCAGAGGTAAAAAAACTGACCGACGAATTATCCAATAAAATCGCAGCCGGAGAAGTGGTGGAACGCCCCGCCTCGATTGTAAAAGAACTGGTGGAAAATGCTGTAGATGCCGGCAGTACCCGGGTCGATATTGACATTGAAGAAGGTGGTCTGTCTAAAATACGGGTGGTGGACAACGGCAGCGGTATGACGCGGGATAATGCGGAGCTGGCGTTTCTCCGGCACGCCACGAGCAAAATCACATCAGAGCGGGATTTGTTTCAGATTGCGAGCCTTGGTTTCCGCGGCGAGGCACTGCCCAGTATTGCTGCGGTGTCCAATCTTGACTTGACGACCGGAACCGGGGAAGGAGAAGGAACACTCATCCGTTATCAAGGGGGAAAGCGGATAGCCCTTTCTGCTGCAAAATCCCGGAAAGGAACAGACATTACGGTACGGGACTTGTTTTTCAATACACCGGCTCGTCTGAAATATATGAAAACCATCCATACCGAAACCGGTAATATTACGGATGTGGTGAACCGTCTGGCGCTTGCAAATCCGTCTGTTGCCATCACGTTGTCCCACAATGGACGACAGCTCCTTTTCACAAATGGAAACGGAGATATGAAAGCTGTTCTTGCGGCGATATACGGCCGCCGCACCGCCGCAGGATTTCTACCGGTGCAAGCATCTTCCATGGATTACAGGATTCAGGGACTGGCGGCTGAACCGGAAGTGAACCGGGCATCGCGGCAGTACATCTCCATTTTTATTAACGGACGTTACGTCAGACACTTCCCCATTGTAAAAGCTGTGGAAAAAGCTTATCATACGCTGCTGCCAATCGGCCGTCATCCGATGATTGTTCTTCATATCGAGATGGACCCGGTGCTGATTGACGTCAATGTCCATCCGGCAAAACTGGAAGTGAAAATCAGCAAGGAACAGGAACTGCTCTCACTTATTGAACAAGCTTTAAAAGAGACGCTGCAAAAGCAGACATTTATTCCGGAAGTGGAAACATCGCGGGCAAAAAATCCGAAGTCGGAACAGATGCCGCTCGAATGGGATACACCATCCCGTGGAGCAGAGCATTCCCGTCGTCAGAAAACCGTCTCTTCTCCGGCCTCCAGCACACAGCCGCAGGAGGCGATGCAGCCCGCTCCGGAAGAAGCGATGGAGTCCAGTGCGCCGGCTTATGCTTTGGAACCGGACCCTGCTGCCCGGACAGAAGAAACCATCGATACACAATACGCTGTCCGCCCTGCAGCGGAATCCGGGAAAACAGAAGCTGAGAACCCCGATGCCGGCCGCGTTCCCGAACTTGAACCTATCGGGCAGCTTCACGGGACGTACATTCTTGCCCAGAATGATACCGGACTTTATATTATTGATCAGCATGCTGCCCAGGAACGAATTTATTATGAATACTTCCGGGACAAAATCACAGAAACCAACCGCCATATTCAGGAGCTCATGATCCCAATCACTCTGGAACTCTCTTCGGAAGAAGAACGCATCATCGCTTCCTATGAAGAAGAGTTAAAGCAGGCAGGTGTGTATCTTGAACCATTCGGGTTCCGGACGTACCGTGTTTCTTCTCACCCAGCCTGGTTTCCCGAAGGAGAGGAAGAAAATACGATCCGGGAATTGATTCAGCAGCTGTTTGAAGACAAGAAGATCCGCGTTTCTGCGCTGCTCGAAGAAGCGGCCATATTGATGTCCTGCAAAGGGGCAATTAAGGCGAACCGTCATCTCCGTGGTGATGAAATACAGTCGCTCCTAAACGACCTGCGTCATTGTGAGACACCGTTCACCTGTCCTCACGGGAGACCTGTTTTTATTCATTTTTCCGGTTATGATATGGAAAAAATGTTTAAGCGGGTTATGTAGTGTGAAAATGTTTGCATCTTCGTCACATTTTCGGGGGATGCTCTGGGTATATCATATGTTATAATGCCTGAAAATGGTTTATGAAGGAGAAGTGGATCATGACTGCTTTTGATTTGATTGCTATACTCAGTGTTTCGGGACTCGCTATCTTTATCAGCTCCATCATGGCTGTTTATTTTATGAAGCAGTCTCAATCCGATCACTAAACCCTGCTCTTATACCTCCGGGAGATCCCTTTTTATAAAAAGGGATTTTTATTTTGACGAAGGCGCGAGTGAGGAGCTCCTTGAATCCAGTAGAAAGCAGGTTTACTGCGGCAGCAGAGTGGGCCTGGGTCCCCGGGTTTTGTATACAGTGTTTGTAAAAGGAGAGTTGTCATGACAAAAGACAGAGTCGTCGTTATCGCCGGGCCTACAGCCGTCGGTAAATCAGAAACCGCGATCCGGCTTGCTTCGTATTTTGATGGGGAAATTCTGAGTGGAGACTCCATGCAGATTTACAAAGGTCTTGATATCGGCACGGCAAAAGTACCCAAAGACGAGCGGCGCGGCATCCCTCATTACTTTATCGATGAACGTTTTCCGGATGATACATATTCTGCGGCTGCCTTTCAACAGAAAGCAGCCGAGCGCATCCGAAGTATTAATGCACGGGGGAAACTACCCATTATTGCGGGCGGCACCGGACTTTATATCCGCTCTGTTATCCGTGGATTCGATTTTCACGATACGCCCTGCGATCCGGAATTCCGCCGGGAAATGGAAGAGTTTGCCCGGCAGTACGGCGCCCGCGCGCTTCATGACAAACTGCGGAGAATCGACGAAGAAAGTGCAGGCCGTATTCATCCAAATAATATAAAAAAAACGATTCGAGCGTTGGAAATCCAACATATCGGGGGACAGGCGGCGCGGTCTTTCGAATCAGAATCCGCTACCCCGTATCACCACCTCATGATCGGTTTGACGATGGAACGAAGTGTATTGTACCAACGCATCAATGCGAGAGTGGAACAGATGATTCATGAGGGGCTTATTGACGAAGCAAAATGGCTGTATGATGAGTATCCGCATCATGCTCAGGCGGCCCAGGCCATCGGATATAAAGAATTCTTTCCATACTTTGAAGGGCGTTGTTCATTCACTGAAGCAGTGGAGACACTGAAACAGCATTCCAGACAGTATGCCAAACGGCAGTTAACATGGTTTCGCAATAAAGAAGATGTGAACTGGTTCGACATGACAGACCGCCTTCATGAAGAAAAAATCGAGAAAATGATTCAGTTGATAGAAGGAGAATATGATCCGCCGTCGAATAGGTATGAATAGAGGCAGAGTATGATGAGGAGGACGTTATGTCATGAAACAGCCGGTTAATATTCAGGATCAATTCCTTAACACGCTGCGCAGAGAGAAAATACCTGTCACTGTTTTTCTTCTGAATGGTTTTCAACTGCGGGGGCATGTTAAAGCTTTTGATAATTTCACCGTCGTACTGGACAGCGACGGCAAACAGCAGCTTATTTATAAGCACGCGATATCTACCTTTGCACCCCAGCGTCAGGTGTCGCTGCAGGTAGAAGCGGAATCCACAGACTCCGGCACCGAAAAATAAACAAAAGCTTCCAGGGTTGCCTGGAAGCTTTTTCGATGCGTGTACATAACACAGACTTATGTGAAAGCGAAGCAGCAGCGCTTTTTCAGAAACTGCTGTTCTTGGAAGTACTGTTGTTCCGGGCGGCATAGTCTATGTACTTTGTTAATGTCAGGATCGTGTTCAGGCCGAGCGTCTCCTGAATGTACTCAGGGCTTAGACCTGATTCCAGTGCACGCACAATAAACGTGTTGCGGAGGTGCTTCGATGAAATGGAACGCTCAATGCCGGCCCTTTTCCTTTCCATGCGTATCATTTTCTGAATAGCCACTTCGGTTAACTGCTTGGGGCGGTCTTCTTCATAACTCCACCGGTACGTCCGACGCTGGAAATCAAAGGCGGCAAAAACCGGATGATCCTCAAGAAATGGACGGACTGGTTTCGGAATAACCTGAAAATAATGATACAATAAAGACTGATCTTTTTTGGATAAAGAAACCACGCGGGGGTTACCGGTGGATTCCGGAATGAAAAGCTGCCCCTGTCCCTGGTTCATGTCTTTGAGACAAAGAGAAGCCAGTTCCTGCAGACGAAGGCCGTAACGGAGAAACCAGCGGATAATAACCAGATTTCTCGGAGCAAGCAGCGGACGTGCCGCTGCTTGCTTTTCACTCAGTCCTGCATCGGACTGCAGGGTTTTCATTAATTTTTTTTCTTCTGAAGGATGGATAAGATCATCGGAGGTGAACTCATCCCCGGTTAACTCCGCCGGATCGAACGCTTTCATTGGGTTGTCTTTTCGTCTGCCTGTGCTGTGAAGATATTCGAAGTGCTGTTTCAGCACGGTGTGAATTCGTTTTATCGTGCGCTGTTGGTAGTCCCTGCTCTGAACGAGAAACGCGAAATACTCTTCAATCCGGTGCGTTGTTGCTTCGTCCAGAGCAGATAAGCGATCCGCACCGGCAGACACTTCAACAAATCGGAAAAAATCGGCAAGATCATAATGGTAACGGGTGATCGTGCTGTCTTTTCTCCCTCTGGTTTTCAGATATTCAAGAAACTCCTGCGCCGGTGAAGGGAGAGCATACATGTTTTCCGTCATTCTTTTCTTCCTTTCCATAAGGTCGTGTATCCATTATATCAGACTCCTGATTCACCAATCACTATGGATAAACGTATAGTATAGGTAGACGCCCACAGGATATTGTGCTCAGAAAGAGGGGATGACTGTGATGGTACAGATGAAAGACAGCAGGAAAATACAAATACAGCTGAATCAGGAAAATATAGAACCGGCCGAAAGACGGGAAGGCTTTTCGGAGACGACGCATTATCCTCTGTTAAAAGCAGAAAAGCGGATCAGCGGCATGATCGGGATGGATCCGGTGAAGACCTTTATCCGGGAAATGTATGCGCTCGTCTATGTGAATGAATGCAGAAGAAAATTAGGGATGACGATATCCCCCCAGAATTACCATATGCTTTTCACAGGAAACCCAGGCACAGGAAAAACGACAGTTGCCCGGATTATGGCCTCCATGCTCAAAGATATGAATGTTCTGGAAGAAGGTCACTTTATTGAAGCGGACCGGGCGGATCTTGTAGGGGAATATATCGGCCAGACGGCACAAAAAACAAAAGATATCGTAAAAAAAGCGGAAGGAGGCATTCTATTCATTGATGAAGCTTATTCGCTGGCACGGGGCGGTGAAAAAGACTTCGGCAGGGAAGCCGTTGATGCCCTTGTAAAAGCAATGGAAGACAGGCAGCATAAATTTGTTTTGATTCTGGCTGGGTACCCTGATGAAATGAAACAGTTTTTAAAGCTGAATCCCGGTCTGCCCTCAAGATTTCCCAATACGCTTTCATTCCGTGATTTTTCCGGAGCTGATATGCTTACACTGACGGAACAGCTGATGGAGGAAAAGCAGTATCAGCCTACAGCTCGAATGCGGCAGAAATTGTCCCGTCATTTTCAGATGCTGCGGGAAGCGGATTTTCGTCAAAATGGCCGATACGTGAGAAACTTGGTGGAACGCATCATCCGCCGCCATGCCCTTCGTCTTCTGGAAGAACCGGTAACGATGAATAAACACGCACTGATGACACTCGAAGAAGTAGATATGCCCGATGCATGAAAGGAGTAAAGAAATGACTGAAAAAGTAATAACAGCCGGATGTCGATTTCCGGGTGTTTCGGAAGAGGATTTGGAGAAAAGTCTGGAAGAATTAACCGCCCTTGTTCATACCGTCAACGGGCAGGTGCAGGAACGCTTTATCCAGGCAAGACAAAAACCGGATCCGGCCACGTTTATCGGAAAAGGGAAAATTGAAGAAATCAATCATGCGGTCGAAGAGCAGGAAGCGGATTTGGTTGTGTTTAATGATGAGTTATCCCCGGGGCAGATCCGGAATTTGGACCGGGAAATTCCGGTCCGTGTCATCGACCGGACACAACTGATTCTCGATATTTTTGCCGGGCGGGCCCATACCAAAGAAGGGAAGATTCAGGTGGAACTCGCTCAACTTTCATACCTTCTTCCCAGGCTTGCCGGGCAGGGAGAATCTTTCTCCAGGCTTGGAGGAGGTATCGGAACACGCGGTCCCGGTGAGACAAAACTGGAAACGGACCGGCGGTATTTATTGAAACGAATGGATGATTTAAAAGCCCGGCTGCAGGAAGTGAAAGAGCAACGGGAAAACTACCGGAAACAGCGCCGAAGAAATAAAGCTGTTCAGTTTGCCCTCGTTGGTTACACAAACGCCGGCAAGTCGACACTGTTAAGCAGCCTTTCCGGTGCGGAGACGTTTAAGGAGGATCTGCTTTTTGCAACACTGGATCCGCTGACCCGGCAGACGCAGCTGCCCTCCGGCTACCCGGTGCTGCTTACAGATACGGTTGGTTTTATAAGGAATCTTCCCACTACACTTATCGCAGCGTTCCGCTCTACACTCGAAGAGGTGAAAGAAGCAGATGTGCTTATTCATGTTGTCGATGCCTCCGATCCTTCGGCGGACGACCATATTGACACTGTGGACAAGCTGCTTGAAGAACTGGATGCCCATACGATTCCGGCGATCACCATTTTTAACAAGGCGGATGAGATGAATGGAAATTACGTAACGACCGCATCGAAGCATCCGTTTATTTATATGTCGGCCCTTGAAGAAGAGGATGTCGATTCCCTGCGGCATCTGATGGAGAAGACGCTCAGGGAACAAATGCAGTATTACAAAGTGAAAGTGCCCGTAGAAGAAGGGAAAGCCATTGCCGATATTCAGCGGTTAACGATGGTTGATACAGAAGAGATGAGTGATGACAGCCGGTACGTAATCTTTACCGGGTCTGCCTTTTTGGATCATCCGGTCCAGGGGACACTTCAGCAATGGAAAAAATAGAAAGGAAACCATACCATGTTTGTAACGGATAAAGTGAATGTTCTGCGTGAACAGGCGGAAAAAACAGCGGCACCAGGGTATAGGGCGGTGGAAAGAACGGCGGAAGCCAATCAGCGCCGCCTGCTTCAGATTTTTCATAAACATAAGGCGTCTTCTGTTCATATACAGCAGGCATCAAGTGGATACGGGTACGATGATATCGGACGGGAAACACTGGATAATATATATGCCGATGTATTTGGAACCGAAGCGGCCATCGTGCGGCCCCATTTCATTTCGGGAACGCACGCCATTACCGCTGCGTTGTTTGGAGTACTACGCCCCGGTGACCACCTTCTTTATGCAGGAGCGCCGTATGATACCCTTCAGACGGCAGTCGGGCTGAATAATGAAGAAGCAGGAACGATGAAAGAGTACGGGATGGAATGCTCGATTGCACCACTTGATAAGAATGGGGTTCCTGACCCGGAGATCCTGCTTTCGTGTCTCGAGAAGAATACGAAAGTCGTCGCGCTGCAGCGCTCCAAAGGATATGATGACCGGCCGTCTCTGTCGATAACGAAACTAAAAGACACCATTTCCCGCCTCAAAGCGCACCGTCCGGATATTATTGTGTTTGTGGATAACTGCTACGGCGAGTTTGCCGAAGAAGAGGAGCCGGGTCATGCCGGTGCAGACCTGATTGCCGGCTCTTTAATAAAAAACCCTGGAGGCGGCATCGTCCGAAGCGGCGGCTATATCGCGGGGGCGCAGCCGCTTGTGGAACAGGCATCGTCACGTTTTGCCGCGCCGGGAATTGGTCTTGAGGGCGGAGCCATGTTCAACACCCTTCCTGAGATGTATCAGGGACTGTTTATGGCGCCGCACGTTGTCGGACAAGCACTGAAAGGAGCGTTGTTCACCTCTGCTCTTTTTGAACAGACCGGGTTAAAAACGTTCCCTTCAACCAGCGAAGCACGGACCGATATCGTGCAGGCTGTGGAATTTAAAGAAAAACAGAGAATGGTCCGGTTCTGCCAGGCGGTGCAGGAAGCATCACCGGTGGATGCGATGGTGCAGCCCCAGCCGTCACCGATGCCCGGATACGCCGATGACGTCATCATGGCTGCCGGAACGTTTATTCAAGGGTCGAGCATTGAACTGACAGCAGACGGACCGCTGCGTCCGCCGTACCGGGCTTACGTGCAGGGTGGTCTGACCGCCGCCCATGTCATTTATGCGGTGACACACGGAATCGAGACGCTGCTTCAGGAAAAACTGATTACACTCCCGGCAGAATCGGATATGTGATTTTTCATGTAAAAATAGTTAACATGTCATTGACTAAAAACCTTACATCGTGTAAGATAAACATAACTTAAATGAGGAAAGGAGGCAGCCAGATGAATGATCATATCCGGCGGAACATGCCTTTATTTCCTATAAGTATTGTGAAAAAACTGACAGAGCTGTCGGCCAGGCAGATTCGGTATTATGAAGAAAATGGATTGGTTCATCCCTCCCGTTCGGAAGGAAACCAGCGCCAGTTTTCTTTCAATGATGTCGATAAACTGCTCGAGATTAAAAGCCTGATCGAACGGGGAGTGAATATTTCCGGTATCAGGGAAATTTTCGAACTCCGGGTTGAACAAGAACAGAAGAAACCTGCGCCGGCGCTTAAAAACACCGAAAGCATGAGTGACAAAGAACTGAGGCGCCATCTGCAGAAAGAAGTGATGATGGCTGGATCCCAGGGCAGGTCCTCTATGATTCAGGGACAGCTTTCACGATTTTTTCATTAGTTTTGATGAACCTTCTTCTGCCGTCCGGCGGAGGATTTCATATTCATTTTATCTACAAGAGAGGAGATTACGTCATGGCCACTACAAAAAAAGACATTATGAGAATGGCTGAGGAAGAAAACGTAAAATTTATTCGTCTGCAGTTCACCGATCTCCAGGGGATTATCAAGAACGTGGAGATCCCGTACGACCAGCTTGATAAAGCGCTGGACAACCTGATGATGTTCGACGGATCCTCCATTGAAGGTTTCGTCCGCATCGAAGAATCCGACATGTACTTATACCCGGATCTTGAAACATGGGTTGTGTTCCCGTGGACTCCGGAAAAAGGCAAAGTGGCACGTCTCATCTGCGACATATATGAACCAGGCGCTCCCGGCGAAGAACCGAAGCCGTTTGAAGGAGATCCGCGCGGTGTGTTGAAACGCGTGCTGAAAGAAGCGGAGAACCTCGGTTATACAGACTTCAATATTGGACCGGAGCCGGAATTCTTCCTTTTCAAAAACGATGAAAACGGCGAGCCTACCATGGAACTCAACGACAAAGGCGGTTACTTCGACCTTGCTCCGACCGACCTCGGGGAAAACTGCCGCCGCGATATCGTTCTTGAACTCGAAGACATGGGATTTGAAATCGAAGCGTCGCACCACGAAGTGGCACCGGGACAGCATGAGATTGACTTCAAATATGCAGATGCTGTAACGACGTGTGACAATATCCAGACGTTTAAGCTGGTTGTTAAGACAATCGCAAGAAAACACGGACTGCACGCAACCTTTATGCCAAAACCGCTGTTTGGCGTGAACGGCTCCGGTATGCACTGCAACATGTCCCTTTTCAAAGGCAAGGAAAACGCGTTTTATGACAAGAAAACCGATTCCCAGCTCAGTGAAACAGCTATGCAGTTCCTCGCCGGCATCCTTGAGCATGCTCAGGCTTTTACTGCACTTACGAATCCGATTGTTAACTCCTACAAGCGTCTTGTGCCAGGCTTTGAGGCTCCTGTATATGTTGCATGGTCGCTTCGAAACAGAAGTCCGCTCGTCCGGATTCCATCTTCCCGCGGCATGAGCACGCGTATTGAAGTAAGAAGTCCGGACCCGTCGGCCAACCCATACCTTGCTATGGCTTCCATGCTTGCAGCCGGACTTGACGGCATCAAGCGCAAACTCAGCGCTCCGGAACCGACAGACCGCAACATTTACGTTATGACGAGAGAAGAACGGGAAGAAGAAGGAATCAAGGATCTCCCGGGAGATCTGCGCGCTGCACTTGATAACCTTCTCGGCGATGAAACACTCGTCAACGCTATCGGCTCCCATGCCATCGAGCACTTTGCCGAAGCAAAAGAAATTGAATGGGATATGTTCCGCTCCCAGGTTCATCCTTGGGAAAGAGAGCAGTTCCTTTCCACGTACTAAAACGTATAAACCCCTGTCACCAATGTGGTGGCAGGGGTTTTCTGTGTTTGAGTGCTGAGTGAGCTGGTATGAGCGCATATTGATGGGTAAATGCGTGGGATCTAATAGAGAAAAGGAAGGAACGCTTTGGAATCCATATAGAATGAAATCGATACAAAAACCCCGGGAACCAAAGAAAAAAGCACTCGTTTTCTACGGACTTTTCATTTATGTTTGGTTTTGGCTGATGGAAGAAAAAAGGGGGGTGGTAAAGTGATTGAGGTGTATAAGACAGGCCCCGTTCCACAAAAATGTGGAACGGGGCCTGACTGCTGCGTGATAAATGATTCCATCCGGCGGTATAAGTATTAATGCAGGTTGCGGAATACGCCGGATACTTTTCCGAGAATAGTACAGTTATCAAGAATAATAGGTTCCATTGCAGCATTTTCCGGCTGGAGACGGATATAATTATCTTCTTTGTAGAACCGTTTCACTGTCGCTTCAAGCTCTTCTGTCATCGCGACGATAATATCTCCGTTATCAGCTGTCTGCTGCTGTTTTACGATAACCATGTCCCCGTCATAAATCCCGGCTTCGATCATGCTGTCCCCTTCAATTGTCAGGACGAATACTTTTTCATCGGAAACCATACGATCAGGTAGAGGAATATACTCATCAATGTTTTCCACCGCTGTAATCGGCTCCCCGGCCGTGACTTTCCCGAGAACCGGAACGTAGACCGCCTGACTTTCAGATATGGATACATTGTCATCTTCCAGTTCAAGAACTTCAATAGCCCGCGGTTTCGTCGGGTCGCGGCGTATATAACCTTTGTTTTCCAGTCTGGCAAGATGGCCGTGGACGGTGGAGCTTGAAGCAAGTCCGACCGACTCACCTATTTCCCGGACGGAAGGAGGATAGCCCTTCAGTTTTACTTCATCTTTTATATAGTCGAGAATCTGCTGTTGTCTTTTTGAAAGCTTAGGCATAGGCTGCACCTCTTTTTCCATAAATTTATTGTGTTTATTATATCATGGAAAACATACGTCCGCAAACACCCGTTCTAATTTTTCCTTGACGGGAACAATAGTTCTTTTATATACTGATATTAGTTGAAGGCAGAACAGATATTCTCATAGTTGGAGGGGTCGAAATGAATTTTGGATGGAAACGGATCAGCTTACAGGAATGGATGATTCTGCTGCTGTTTATTCTTTCTATTATTACGCTGATTGCTGTGGTGGAATGGTCGCAGACGACGGAGGAGACGGGTGGATATGCCGATACTGTAAAACAGGAGGAGCCGTCTGATATACTTAGTTATGACTGGACGGTAAATTACGAAGAGAAAGCGAAGGAATAATATGACAAGCTGCATGATATACTGCCGCGTCAGTACTACGAAAGAGACTCAGCAGACCTCCCTGAAACGTCAGGAGGAAGAACTGTTTCAGCTGGCGCAGAATAATGGGTTTCATATCCGGCAGACGATTAAGGAGGAAGCTGGGGGCTATACTCTTGAAAGGGACGGGCTGCTTGACATGATGGACCTGTTCAGCGCGGGTGAAGCAGATGTTCTCTGCGTTCAGGACGAGACGAGGCTGGGCCGCGGAAATGCAAAGATTGCCCTTTTGCACCAATTGTCCGCGCTGAATGTGCCGGTTTATACTATACGGGATGAAGGAAGACTGCAGCTGTCGGACAATGACACCATGCTGATGGATATTTTGTCCATGGTGGAAGAACAGCAGCGGCGGCTTCACAATTTAAAGATAAAGCGCGGGATGAAGCGCGCAGTGGAATCCGGCTATCATCCGGAGGACAACCTTCCGGAAAGCGGCGGCGGAGGAAGAAAGAAAATCGAAGCGCCGCTTGAAGAGATTATCCGGCTGCGCAGCCGGCAGCTTCCTTTTTACGATATTGCCGCCACGCTGCGGGGACTTGGTTACTCTGTATCAAAAGCAACCGTCCACCGGAGATATAAAGAGTATATCGAGGGGCGGCATACATATGAATCGAATCAGGAGGAAATGGAATAAACGTGCTTTTCAGTATAGTGGACTGCTTTTCATGCACCCTCACTGTAAGCAGATTCGTTTGCATTTCAAAACGTTCTGATTTACATTGAATGTGGAATGATTAAGGAGCAAAGGGAGGGTAATCTAGGCCTATGCTTTCTCAGGAAAAGATTGACCGGATAAATGAACTGGCCCGCCGGTCCAAAACGACAGGATTGACAGAGCAGGAAGAAAACGAGCAGCATGAACTTCGTAATGAATACCTGGCGAAATTCCGTTCCTCGTTCAAAAGTCAGCTGCAGTCTGTTAAAGTGGTGGATCCCGAAGGGGACGATGTCACGCCTCAGAAACTGGAAAAAGCGAAACGAAACAATCCTCATTACCGCAGTTAACAGCAAAGTCTTTCAACTGCTTATAGATTACAAAATTGTAAAACCCTGATGAGCTGCTTCATTCATCAGGGTTTTTTAAGGTTCCTCCTATCATTGGTGTTTTGTCCAGGCTTGTGCATTCGGGCATTTACATTTATGATAATAGAAGAGGTACAATATACATATAACGTTTTCCGAAAAGAAAGGCAGGGAACATAATGAGCGCAAACAATGTAGAAGAACTCGCCGTCAATACGATACGAACCCTATCGATAGACAGCGTGGAAAAAGCAAACTCAGGCCATCCCGGTCTCCCGATGGGGGCGGCACCGATGGCGTATAAACTCTGGTCCACATTTATGAACCATAATCCGGACAACCCGGACTGGTTTAACAGAGACCGTTTCGTGTTGTCGGCAGGTCACGGTTCTATGCTTTTGTACAGCCTTCTTCATCTCTCAGGCTATGATCTTCCGCTGGAGGAACTCAAAAATTTCCGGCAGTGGGGCAGTAAAACACCAGGCCATCCGGAGTTTGGCGACACCCCGGGAGTGGAAGCGACTACCGGTCCGCTTGGACAGGGTATCGGTATGGCTGTCGGAATGGCGATGGCAGAACGTCAGCTTGCAGCAACTTATAATACCCAGGATTTCCCCCTTGTCGATCATTACACGTACGTTTTATGCGGCGACGGGGATCTGATGGAAGGCATATCTGCTGAATCGGCTTCGCTTGCAGGCCACCTGCAGTTAAGCCGTCTTATTCTCATGTATGACTCCAACGATGTATCCCTGGACGGAGATCTTCATCAGGCTTTTTCAGAAGATGTTCTGAAGCGGTATGAAGCTTACGGCTGGCACACCGTTTTCGTTGAAGACGGCACGGATCTGGCAAGTATTGAAAAAGCATTGCAGGAAGCAAAAGACAGTGACCGCCCATCCCTTATTGAAGTGAAAACGGAAATTGGTTTTGGTGCCCCGAACAAAGGCGGTTCAAGTGCGGCCCACGGAGCTCCGCTAGGGGAAGATGAAGTGAAACTTGCAAAGGACTCCTATAAATGGTCCTATGAAGATTCTTTTTATATTCCTCCGGAAGTAACAGAACACTTTGCCGGTCTGAAAGCAAAAGGAGCAGAAAAAGAGAAAGAATGGAACAAGCTGTTTAATAAATATAAAGAAACATATCCAGAGCTTGCAGAACAGTTCCGACTTGCTGTTCAAGGAGACCTTCCAGAGGACTGGGCACAGCATCTTCCTGTCTACACAGATGAAAAAGCGGCAACACGTGCAGTGTCCGGGGAGGCACTTCAGGCATTGTCAAAATCGGTGCCTTCGTTGTTCGGCGGTTCGGCCGACCTTTCCGGCTCCAACAAAACGCTGATTAAGGAAGAAACGGATTTCAGCAGAGATAATTACCGGGGACGTAATATCTGGTTCGGTGTACGTGAGTTCGCCATGGCAGCAGCAGGAAATGGACTGAAGCTCCACGGCGGTGTTCATCCGTATGTTTCCACGTTCTTGGTGTTCTCGGATTATCTGCGTCCCGCTCTGCGTCTCAGCGCTTTAATGGAACTCCCGGTCACGTACGTATTCACCCATGACAGCATTGCCGTCGGAGAAGATGGTCCGACCCATGAACCGATTGAGCAGACATCTTCTCTTCGTGCCATTCCGAATCTAAACGTGATTCGTCCGGCAGACGGAAATGAAACGGTCGCTGCATGGAAGGCGGCTCTGCAGAGCACCCACACTCCGACAGCGCTGGTGCTGACAAGGCAGGGTGTGCCTACACTGCCCGGCACGGCTGAAAATGCGGAAGACGGTGTCAGAAAAGGGGCTTATATTCTCGCTGAAACCAACGCGAGCCCCGACGTATTACTTCTTGCTTCCGGATCGGAAGTATCCCTTGTATTGAAGGCGGCACAGGCACTGGAGAAAGAGGGCGTTCAGGCGAATGTGATCAGCATGCCGAGCTGGCATGCCTTTGATCAACAGCCTGTCTCCTATCAGCGTGAGGTACTTCCGGAAGGCGTGCCGGCGCTGGCTGTTGAAATGGGGGCTTCCCACGGCTGGTATAAATACACAGGAGCTTACGGAGGCGTGCTCGGTATTGACCGTTTTGGTGCATCAGCACCAGGTGATGTCAACATCGAGAATTTTGGATTCACGGTCGAAAACGTCACGGCCCGGGTGAAAACCCTTCTTGATTCCAAGTGATGACAAAGAGACTGTCTTTTTCTGGACGGACATTCCAGAGAAGGGCAGTCTTTTTTTTTTATTTTGACAATAGGTCCTTTCGTTACGTCGAGAAAAAAGAGGTATTCGACAAAAAAAGTTGTTTTTATATTCAGAAAATGACAGGTCTTTCACGCATTATTGGTTATGCTGGTCTTGTACATCACACCAGCCGCTGCTCCCGATAAGAGGTGAAAGGAGTGCATATCCATGACAAGATATCAACTGATTATCATTACAAAAGAAGTGGCGCTTCAATATTACCAGGCCGAGGACAAGCTTTACCGTTTATTTCTCGATTACCATCAGGCTTATGAATGGGCGCGCCCACTTCTGGAAAAACAGATTTACTATATCACCGAGCCTCTGTTGTATCCATACTTCATCCATTCACTCGATGAAGATTTGCAAAAAGCAGGGTTTCTGAAAAAAAACCGTGACGCTTACACGCGGGCGCAAACCGGCAGCACGATTTTTCTGGACGACCGGCAGATTATTTTTAATCATGCCGGAGATGCCAGAGAAGAGTGGCAGGTGTTTGACTGCTTCAAGAAAATTTCTCCTTACTTCTTTGCGGTAAATATGAAAAAACAGACGTATGGATGGCTTAAGCCACTTAAAGTATATTCCGTTTTATGAGCAAAAAAAGGAGTTTCTCTTTCCAACAGTCCGGGGATACGTTATAATTATGAAGGTGAATTATTGTAATGATGATATACGTATCGCTGTAACGTAGTAGAAGGAGGAAATGAACGGGATGGACTGGCTTTGGTTTGTACTCGTCGGTGTTCTTTGTTTATTGGCGGGTGCTGCATTAGGGTTTTTTATCGCCCGCAAAACAATGATGAATTACTTAAAGAAGAATCCACCCATTAATGAGCAGATGCTCCGGGTCATGATGATGCAGATGGGACAAAACCCATCACAGAAGAAGATAAATCAAATGATGAAAGCTATGCAGAAACAACAGGATAAAAAATAGCTCAATAAGGCTGCTTTTCCGGACGCAGACGGTATAAAACGGCTGCCGGGAAAGCAGCCTCTGCTTGAGGTTTTTCCGGGATGAGATTGCATCCCGGCTTTTTTTCGTTGTATCATGGAAATAATGACATGTAGTAGATAACCCTGCTGCTTTGGCAGTCAGGGAATGGGAGTTGGCCTTAATTATGAATGCCATGCTGCTGTTATCCACTGCCGGGGCTGCGATGGTGGCACTAGCCGCCATTTTTATCCGCATGAAAGCCATCAAGAGACCGGCAACGGTAAAAAAAATCATACTTCCGCCATTTTTCATGTCCACTGGTTTTCTTATGTTTGTATACGAACCGACCAGGCTCGAACCTTCGCAGATTTTTGAAGCATTCAGTGTCGGGGTCGTTTTCTCCCTGCTTCTCATGAAAACCTCCCGTTTTGAAATACGGGACAGTGACATTTACATGGTCCGTTCCAAAGCGTTTGTGTTTCTTCTTTTCACGCTGCTCGCAGCAAGAATCGTGTTTAAGCTGCTGATAGGAGATGCTATTAACGTGGAGGAGCTGGCGGGGATGTTCTTTATTCTTGCCTATGGCATGATTATTCCGTGGCGCATTTTCATGCTCGTTCAGTTCAAAAAAGTGGAAAAGAAAAAAAGGCTGCAGAGCAGTAGACAAGCTCCGGCGCATTCGCATTAAAAAGACCGCTTCGTTTGATTGGAGCGGTCTTTCGCACGGGTTATAGAAATAAATGTTCATAGGGGGATACATCAATCTGTTTTTCATCCAGTTTCTTTCGAAGGAATTTATGATCCCGCTTCGGAGTGGCCGTAATGTACCCGCGTATCAGCAGGTCCTCATCAATCCGCCGGGCGCGCTCTTCAAGTGCAATTTCCCCGACCTTACCGGCTATTTTCTCCCGGGCGGTATCGCGGAAAAGTTCCGGCACCGGTTCCACCAATTCTTCCAGGAGGTCTTTTTTATCCTGCGGCCACAAATGGATGGTTTTTTCGAGATAATGATCCTGCCAGTCGAGGATGGAACGGCCGTCTTCTTTGGGGAGCCTTTGCAGAAATTTGCGAAACATGAAATACCCGCCGATAAACATCATGACCGTTAAAAATACCGACCAAGCCACAATAAACCACATAAACATATCAGAAGGCATCTGTTTCACCTCGTCTTCGTTCATCCTAACGATATTTTATCATAAACAGTTTTAAAAAACATAGACCGGGCTTTCATTTTTATATTATACGTACCGGGACTTCTGGTACACTGAAAACGGCAGAAAGGAGAGAATCATGGCTGAAAAAAATGTGAACGATTATCTGGAAGAAGGTATTTATGGTCCGAAGGAGTTAAAACCGGATGAAAAACGCAGGTTTCTGGGAACATTCAGAGAAAGGGTACTGCTTGCGTTGACGAAAAAACAGGTGATGAAAAAAGGAACATTTCCGGAAGTGGAACAGATGCTTCATGACCACCCTGATGCGGTGATGGTTGTGAACGGAAAGCTTGGGTATAAAGCGCTTTCGGCCTACACGAAACTGGCCTCCTCGTACGGGGTGGAATCGCAGCGGATAACGTCTCTTGATAAACAAAGTGATATAGGGCTCGTGCTTGCCAAAGGGGAAGCTGTTCACAAAGAAGAAATATTTGTAGAGGAAACCGAAACAGAACAGGGACGTGAGGAAGAGCAAAAACCGTGGTGGAAAAAACTGTTCGGTCTGGGATAAGAAATGGCGGGACCGTCTGGGAATCGAACCCAGCGGAGACGTCACGCGCCTCCCGGAAGTTTTGAAGACTTTGGCGTGCACCAGCATCGCAACCGGCCCCGTATTTCGACACGGGATGTATTTTACGCCTTCCTCAAAAACAATGCAACAACTCCGTTTCATTTTCGTTGGTTTTTTACGTGTAGTAAGATAAAAGATAAAGAAGGCGCTTGACCGAAAAAAGGCGGGAATAGATATGGCAAAGCGTATGTATACCATTGGGATGGCCGGACATATTGATCACGGGAAAACGGCGCTGACCAAAGCACTTACAAATTATGACACCGACCGTTTAAAAGAAGAAAAGGAGCGGAATGTTTCGATAGAACCCGGGTTTGCCCCGCTCCAATTGAGAGAGGATATGGAAGTTTCCATTATCGATGTTCCGGGGCATGAACGTTTTATCCGGCAGATGATCGCCGGGGTAGCGGGTATTGATGCGGTCGTGTTGACAGTTGCGGCAGATGAAGGCGTTATGCCGCAGACGAAAGAACATCTTGAAATATTATCTCTTCTTGGCGTAACCGGGGGGCTGATTGCCGTCACAAAAGCAGATAAAGTGGAGGACGATCTTCTGGAACTGGCCGGGGAGGATATCCGGAGTGAGGTGCAGGGTACTCCTTTTGAACAGGCGGAAATGGTATTTGTCGACAGTATGACCGGAAACGGTATAGAACAGACGCGGACGGTTATGACGGATATGCTGGACCGTCTGGTTGTCCGTGACGCCAGAGGAGCTTTTCGTCTGCCGATTGATCAAGTGTTTTCTGTTCATGGGCAGGGAACCATCGTGCGCGGCACAGTGTATGAAGGTCAGATTGCAGAAGGAGACATAGTGCAGATGCTGCCCCTGCGAAAAAAAGGAAAGATCCGCCAGCTTCAGCGTCACGGTGTCCGCGTACCAAAAGGGATGGCAGGTCAGCGCCTGGCCATGAACCTGGGTGGAGTGGATAAAGAAGAGCTGAAGCGGGGTGACGTTGTTGTCTCGGCGGAACATTACGTAACGACCACACGGTTGAACGTCGTGCTTTATACCTCAAAAGAAGCAGTATATGCGCTGAAACAGCGCGGCCAGGTAAAACTTCACCTCGGTACGGCCGAGGTGTTCGGCACAATCGTTTTTTTTGACCGGAATGCGCTGGATGCCGGCGGAAAACAGGAAGTGTTATGTCAGCTTGTGCTGGACGATCCGGTCGTAACAAAAAGGGCGGATCGTTTTATTTTACGAAGGCCTTCCCCGATGGAAACGATTGGAGGAGGCTGGGTTCTGAATCCAAATGCTGAACGAATGCGTTTTGGCCGGGAGTCTATCGAAAAGCTGGAGCAGGAAAAGCAGGGCACTCCGGAAGAGCACGTGAAAGAAGCGCTCCGCGAGCATAAGTGGTTGAACGTCGAACAGCTGGCAAAGGAAACCGGACTGCTGCACGAAGATGCCGAGGCAGTTGTGGCAAACCTGTCTCAAAAGGGCCGGGCTAAAACGTATGATAACAAAAAAACGGTTCTGCAGGAGCTTTATGACGAATACATCGGGGACATGCTGTCGGAGCTTCATACTTTCCACGAGCAATACCCCCTCCGCATCGGGAAAAATAAACAGGAGCTCTCTCTTTTTGCGTCAGGGGAGCTGCCTAAGGAACTCGCCGAACGTTTTTTGGAAGAAGCTGTGGAACAAAAGGAAATATCACGGCAGAAACAATACGTTGCAGCTTTTTCTCATACTCCTTCCTATCCAAAAGGATGGGAACGCAGAATGGAACAGGCCCGAAGCAGCTGGCATCAGGACGGCATCGCTCCGAAGCCTTGGGATGAATACATGGAAGCACAGGGGATACCGGAAAACTTGAGAAGCGAATTTCGCTATGCACTTCTTCAGTCCGGCGAGGCTTCATCCATGGATGACAGGCATATAAGAGATGTTTCGAAACTGCAGGAGGCAGCGGACATGCTTCATGCTGCCTATCCGGCGGCCTTTACCTTGCAGCAGGCAAAAGAGGTGCTGCCTGTGTCGAGAAAGTTTCTCGTTCCTTTTCTGGAGTGGCTTGATGAACAGAAATGGACAAAATGGGAAGAAGAACAACGAGTCTGGAGAAACCTATATGACAGCCATGTCTGATCCGCTCGAGATTCTTTATTTGACGCCGTATTATTATACCGGAAGAGGAAACGCGGCCACAGCTCAGCGCATGAAAACCCACCTGGAACAAGCAGGGCACCGTGTGTTGGTGCATGCGTTTGAAGAAGAGGAAGAGCCATTGGATGAGAAGCTTGAACAAGCAGATATTGTGCACGCCCTTCATGTACGGCGGACCGCGGAATTTGTGGAAGCGTACGGCCTGCATATCAAACAGCCGCTTGTATTAACGAGCGGCGGGACAGATATTAATATTGATCTGCACGATACCGAAAAAAAGCAGAACATGGAATGGCTGCTGATGAGAGCCGGCGCGTTAACAGTGTTTACCGAAGATGCAAAGCAGGAAATACTGAAAGGTTTTCCGTGGCTTTCAGATAAAGTGACGGTCATACCCCAGGCTGTGGATGTGCCGGAAGGAGAGCCGGAAGCGCCCCGGTTTTTACCGGCAGGATCACCGAAACTACTCCTTCCGGCCGGTCTGCGGCCAGTAAAAGACATATTTTATGTATGCGGCGCTCTGCAGGAGAACATCTCCCGGTTCCCGGGCCTTCAGTTACTGGTCGTAGGAGAGGGGATGGATGAACAGGTGCAGCAGAATGTGGAGAAAATGGAAGCGGAGCTGCCCTGGTTCTCCTGGCATCCGCCTGTTAAACGAACGAGTATGAAGGCATTTTATGAATGGGCGGATGTCGTGCTGAACACCTCAGTTTCGGAGGGGCAGCCGATGAGTCTGCTCGAAGGTATGGTTCTCGGGGTTCCTGCTCTTGCGAGAAAAAATGGCGGCAATGAAAGCATTATAGAATCCGGCAGCAACGGCTGGCTGTTTTCATCACCAGAAGCTTTCGTGGAGATTCTTGATGCGTTGATGCAGGATTCTTTATTGTACCGCCGGGTTGCCGGGGGAGCCGAAAAATACGCTGTCCGGTACCATCACCCGGAAGAAGAAGCGGCCAGGTACACGGCGCTGTATGATTCGCTCCGGCAGTGAGTACCCATTCCCCGGCACATCGTATTTCTTTACATATATCCTGAATAATGATACTTTATCTGCGCGTTCTTGTTCGATGACCGAATAGAGAAAACAAAGATACCAAAACAGGGGGTACATAAAAAATGAAAAAGCCATTAATCGGAGTATTTGCTTCGTTTGTGCTTATGCTGGGAGCATGTGGCGGGGGAACAGAAGGCGAAGCAGGAAACGAGGGATCAAGCAGCAGTGATTCCGGTGAACAATTGGAGGTAGCTGTGATCCCCGCCCAGTCGGCAGGGGAAATGCAGGACGGGCTGGATGCTCTTGAGACCACGTTGAATGAGTCGATGGACAGCGGTGTCTCGGTGGATCACTATCCAAGCTATAACGCGGTGGTGGAAGCCTTGAATTTCGGCCGTATCGATCTTGCTTATTTAGGTCCGCTCACGTACGTCATTGCCAATGAAGAAAGCGGGGCCGAAGCGATCCTCACCCAGGAAATTGACGGCAAGCCGTACTACTACTCCTATATTATCTCCCATGTTGACAAGCCTTGGAACAGTCTTGATGAAATGCTGGAGCAGCCGGGTGACGTCAATTTTGCGTTCGGCAGTGTATCTTCTACTTCCGGTTCGTTAATGCCGGGCCTTGAGCTGAGGGACCGCGGGGTTTTTGAATCGGAGGAAAACAATGAATTTGCCTCGGTTCGTTATACCGGATCCCACGATGTGACAGCCAACGCCGTAGTAAATAATAAAGTGGATGCCGGTGCGATTGACAGTGCGATTTACAATGAGCTTGTAGAAGCAGGTACGATTGATGAGAGTAATGTAAAAAAAATCTGGCAGTCGGATCAGATTTATCAGTACCCATGGGCGGCGCGGTCCGGCATGAGTGATGAGCTCAAACAGCAGTTTCAGGACGCTTTTACGTCCATTGAAGATGAACAGATTCTTGACATCTTCGGTGGCGCGTCGGCCTTTGTGGAAACGGATCACAGCAGTTATGAAGATATTGCCCAGGCAGCTTCAGACTTTGGCATGCTGAACATGAACAGTGTCGAAGAATAGCGGCCGTATGATGTAAAGGAGCAGAAGAAATGACCTGGTTAAAAAAAAGAGCGTGGGTATACGGACTTCTGCTTGTCGTGTTTACTTGGTGGAGTATGAAAAAAACCGAATTTGAATGGAGCAAATTCCAGGAGTTCGGTAATGCTGTTACATTTGTGCGCGAACAGTTTTATCCACCTTCCTGGGACATATCCCCGAATTTGATTGATCCGGCACTGGTAACGCTTGCGATTGCATTTCTCGGTACGTTTTTTGCACTTTTGATTGCGGTTCCGCTCAGTTTTGCGGCAGCCAAAAATACCGCCGCAAATCCGGTTCTGTATTACCTGCTCCGTTTTTTTCTGTCGATTCTCAGGTCTATTCCTGAAATTGTGTTCGGGCTTATCTTCGTCGTTGTCCTCGGGCTTGGACCGTTTCCGGCGGTGATTGCGATTCTGCTTCACAATATAGGTGTTCTCGGCAAACTGATTTCGGAGCTTATTGAAGCGGCTGATCCGGGCCCTCAGGAAGCAATGAAATCGGTCGGATCCGGACGGCGGATCGGTAATCTTTTCGCGGTGGTCCCCCAAATCTGGCCAAACGTTTTATCACATTACTTCTACCGGTTTGAAGTGGCGATCCGGACGTCTTTGATTCTTGGTTTCATCGGAGGCGGCGGGATCGGTCAGCAGCTGATTAATGATTTCAACAGCTTTAACTACACAGCTGTGACCGTTGAAGTCCTGTTTATTATGGTGCTTGTTATCGCAGTGGACCTGTTCGGGGCTTTTGTCCGGAAACGTGTTATTTAGCCTGATGGAAAAGAGGGATGGGATTGATTGAGCTGGACGATGTGACAGTATATTACCCAAAAGCAGAGGAGCCGGCTGTGAGCCGCGTGAATCTCTCGCTTCAGCCCGGGGAGTTTGTGTGCGTTCTCGGCCCAAGCGGTGCCGGCAAATCAACATTAATCCGTACTATAAATGCGCTTCAGCCGGTCACATACGGGCAGGTACTCATCCAGGGGGAAAATGTAGATGAGATGTCCGAAGCACAAAAGCGGGCGTGGCGCAGCCGGGCAGGTATGATTTTTCAGCATTTTCATCTGATTCCAAGATTGACGGTACAGCAGAATGTACTAACGGGATTGTTTGGAAAACGCCGGGCATTTTTGAATGCCGCCGGCTTTTTCAGTCAGAGGGAAAAGGAAAAAGCTGAACGCGTCCTCAAAAAAGTGGGATTGGTTGATATGGCCCGGCGCCGGGTAGAAGCATTAAGCGGCGGACAGAAACAGCGCGTTGGTATTGCGCGCGCTCTTATGCAGGAACCGGAGGTGTTTCTTGGAGATGAGCCGGTGGCAAGCCTGGATCCGGGAACGGCCCGGTCAGTGTTTGGCATACTGAAAGACGTACATGACAAACAACAATTGATGTCGCTCATTAATGTCCATGATGTTGCTTTAGCCAAATCCTTTGCGACAAGGGTCATTGGGCTTGTCGGCGGGGAAATGATTTATGACGGCCCGCCGGATAAACTGGACAGCCGTAATTTGGAAATGATTTATGGAAAAGCGATCCATGCTTGAAGAAAAAAACTGTACTGGGCACCAGAGACCGATGTCCATATAAAATGGAAATTCTAAAAAACGCTTCCGATTATCAATAGCAATAATCGGAAGCGTTTTTTACCTCTTCAAAGGCTGTTATATCCCAGTTTGCGTTCCCTAAAACCTTATTTTATTTGAATGGGGTGGTTTTTTTGCTGCTCCACTACGCCGATGACGGCCGTGTCGGTTTTTCCCTGCTGGTGCATGGCTTTTACGTACTGGTCTGCCTCTTCAGGGTCCATTGCAGCAAGCAGTCCGCCTGACGTAACCGCATCACAAAGAATGCTGCCGGTGATTTCGGATACGCTTTCGTCTCTGCCTATCTGTTCTTTCAGATAGGATGCATTGGCTTTAGAGCCTCCAGGCATCACTCCATCCTCAGCCAGCTCGTATGCCCCTTCAAGAACCGGCACATCACCTGCGTAAAAAGTAAATGTTACATCGGAGGCATCCGCCATTTCAAAACCGTGTCCAAGCAGTCCGAAGCCGGTAACATCCGTTACGGCATGCGGATGGAAAGACTGTAATGTTTCCGCGGCGGTATCATTGAGCTCCGCCATCACATTGGTCACTTTTTCTTCCTGTCCGGGGGTGATCAGATTTCGTTTAATAGCCGTTGTAAGTATGCCGACACCTATCGGCTTCGTTAACACAAGCGCGTCACCGGGCCGGGCTCCTTTGTTGGCCCATACCTTGTCCGGATGAACGACGCCGGTAGCGGCTAATCCAAATTTTGGCTCCTGATCATCAATCGAATGGCCGCCTGTAATAGCTGCTCCGGACTCATCGACTTTATCGGCCGATCCTTTCATAATCCCGGCTAGAATTTCGTCGGGAAGATCGTTAATCGGGAAGCCGACAATATTAAGAACAGTGGTCGGTTTTCCGCCCATCGCATAAATGTCGCTCAATGCATTTGCTGCGGCAATCTGGCCGAACATATAAGGATCATCGACAATCGGAGTGAAATAGTCGACGGACTGAACGAGAGCGATGTCATCGGTTAATTTATAAACACCGCCGTCATCGGATGTATCCACCCCTACAATAAGGTTGGGATCTTTTTCTCGTTGCGGCAAATGACGCAGTACCTGCGTCAGGTCCTCAGGACCGATTTTGCATCCTCAACCAGCTTTTGTAGAAAGGCTGGTTAATTTTATTTCTTCGCCTCTGCTCACTGCATCCACCTCCTCGCTGATTTCATTACCATCAGTATAATTGGTTTGTTTGCATGTACACAATCAATACACTAAAATTAGGTTAAAAATCAGGTTTAGAAAGGAAGATAAACATGAAAATCACCATTGAATTCTGCATGCAGTGAAATTATGCTCCAAAAGCCGTGGGTCTCGCGGATACTTTATACAACGTTCACGGAGCAGCCATCGATTCGATAGAACTTATCACCGGTTCCGGCGGTGTATTTGAAGTGACCGTGGATAATAAAAAAGTTTATTCCAAGAAAGAAACCCGCACATTTCCGGATGAAAATAAACTGGCTGAAGAAATAGGCAGGGAGCATGGATGAAAGCGGACAGACGGTGCGGGTTATGAAACAAGCCGGCTGTTTTTTTCCGGCATATGACTCCCGAAAGTGCAGGTGAACCCAACGTGAAAGATAAGCTGAGATGGATACCCCCTGTGCACGATTTGCAGAATAAGGATAGGTTTCAGTGGTTAAAGGAAGAACTGGGAAATGAAAGTCTGTTGACAGATTGGTTCCGCGCAGAAATAAAGATGCTGAGAGAAGGGTGGCTTCAGGAATCAGGCCCTGATCTTTCTTCCCGGGAAGAGGTTGAAACCTATTTGTTTCAGCAGGTATCCGACCGTCTTCATGCCTTCGGTGAAAGCCGGTTGAAGCGGGTTATTAATGCGTCCGGCACTATTCTCCATACGAACCTCGGAAGGGCCAACATGAGCACGGAAGCGGTCAAAAAAGCCGGAGAAGCAGCTGCGGGCTACTCCAGTCTTGAATATGATATCGCTTCGGGCAGGCGCGGATCACGGCATGATATTCTGGAAGATTTGATTCAGACCGTCACCGGTGCTGAAGCTGCCATGGTTGTTAACAATAATGCCGCTGCTGTTTACATGGTGTTAAAAGCACTGGCTGAAACAAAAGAAGTGATCGTCTCCCGCGGACAGCTCGTTGAAATAGGCGGTTCGTTTCGTGTATCTTCTATCATGGAAGAAAGCGGAGCAAAGCTGGTGGAAGTAGGCACGACGAATAAAACCCACCGCAGTGATTATGAAAGGGCAGTTGGTCCGGATACAGCGATGCTGATGAAGGTACACACCAGTAACTTCAAAACGATTGGATTCACCGAAGAAGTACCGCTTTCAAAGCTCACAGAGGTGGCTGCCGAACAGCAGCAGGAAATGATTGTTTATGAGGATCTTGGGAGTGGTGCTCTGTATGATTTTAAAGAGCACGGCATTGGATCGGAACCGACTGTGAAAGAAGCGCTTGCCACAGGTGCCGACCTGGTGACTTTTTCCGGGGACAAACTTCTCGGCGGTCCGCAGGCAGGAATTATAGCGGGCCGCAAAAAATGGATCGACCGTTTAAAAAAACATCAGCTGGCACGGGTGCTGCGTGTGGATAAAATGACAATTGCGGCGCTTGAAGAAACATTAAAAGCCTACGCAGGGAACAGGGAAACAGAGATACCGGCTGTGCGTATGGTACTTGAAACAAAAGAGGAAGTGAAAGAGCGTGCCGAAACATTTCTGGATTCCCTGCAGCTGTTGACGTGGGAAGCGGCTGTGGAAGATGAATACTCCAGAGTCGGAGGTGGAACGATGCCGGAAGTGGAACTTCCAACGGCCGTTGCCGCCATTACTCCATCTACTGTCTCTGCCGAGGAAGCGGCTGCGTGTCTTCGTACGTATTCCGATCCTCCTATCGCAGTCAGGGTAAAAAATGAAAAAATACTGGTTGATATGCGTACGCTGACAGAAGAAGAAATGAAAGTGACGGCACAAGCGCTTTCCAGGATTGAAAAAATGAACCAACAGCAGTAGGAAAACGGTTTTTTCTTAAAAAAATTATTTATATTTGATGGAAGTTTTGCTATTCTTAAATAGGGAAAGCCCTGGCTTTTTGACAAACAGAACGTGGAAATCATTTATTTCGACATTTTTTCGTTTCTGTTCTATCATAGTTTAAGAGGAGGGACTACATATGAGTGCTTATCAGGATGTATTTAACGCCCGTAAGACGTTTACGTCCAACGGAACAACGTATCACTATTATGACATTAAAGCACTGGAGGAAGCCGGTTCCGGTAATGTATCGAAACTTCCGTATTCAGTGAAAGTGCTGCTTGAGTCGTTACTTAGACAGCTCGACGGCAAAGTCATCAAAAAAGAACATGTGGAGAGTCTTGCTGGTTGGGGAACAAAAGATGGAGGCAGCGAAGACGTACCATTCAAGCCGTCCCGCGTCATCCTTCAGGACTTCACAGGTGTACCTGCTGTGGTGGACCTTGCTTCTCTGCGTAAAGCAATGGCCGACATGAACGGCAGCGCAGACAAAATCAATCCGGCCATTCCGGTTGATCTTGTAGTGGACCATTCTGTCCAGGTAGACCGGTTTGGGACATCGGATTCACTGGAACAGAACATGAATCTCGAATTCGAACGCAATGAAGAACGCTACAAACTGCTCAGCTGGGCTACGAAAGCATTTGATAACTACCGCGCCGTTCCACCGGCTACCGGTATCGTGCACCAGGTGAACCTGGAGTATCTGGCTTCTGTCGTTCATACAAAAGAAACAGAGAACGGGGAAGTGGACACATTCCCGGACACACTTGTCGGAACAGACTCCCATACAACCATGATTAACGGCCTGGGTGTTCTCGGCTGGGGTGTCGGCGGCATCGAAGCGGAAGCAGGCATGCTGCAGCAGCCGTCTTATTTTCCGGCTCCGGAAGTCGTAGGTGTCCGCCTGAAAGGATCTCTTCCGAACGGCTCCACTGCTACCGACCTGGCATTGAGAGCGACACAACTTCTACGTGAAACGAATGTAGTAGGCAAGTTTGTTGAATTCTTCGGTCCCGGACTGAAAGAAATGCCGCTTGCAGATCGTGCCACCATTTCCAATATGGCACCGGAATACGGAGCGACCTGTGGTTTCTTCCCGGTGGATCAGGAATCGCTGAATTACATGCGTCTGACAGGCCGTTCCGAAGAACATATTGATATGGTCGAAGCTTATGCAAAAGCAAACGACATGTTCTATGAAGACGGAGCCGAAGAACCGGAATTCACCAAAGTGGTGGAACTTGACCTTTCCACCATTGAACCAAGTCTTTCCGGACCGAAACGGCCGCAGGATCTCATTGCGATGTCCGAAATGAAAAAGACATTCAATGAGGCGCTTACCGCCCCTGCAGGCAACCAGGGATTCGGACTGGCACCGGAAGATGTGGATAAGAAAGTCAAAGTCACGCATCCAAACGGCAGAGAGTCTGAAATGGAAACAGGCGCTCTGACGATTGCAGCTATTACAAGCTGTACGAATACATCGAACCCATACGTCATGATCGGAGCCGGACTGCTCGCGAAAAATGCCGTGGAAAAAGGCCTCGATGTTCCGGAATATGTGAAGACTTCGCTCGCTCCGGGGTCCAAAGTTGTCACCCGCTATCTGGAAGATTCAGGTCTGATGCCGTACTTGAACGAACTTGGCTTTAACCTTGTCGGATACGGCTGTACGACCTGTATCGGTAACAGCGGACCGCTTCCTGAAGAAATTGAAAAAGCCATTGCCGATAACGACATGCTCGTTTCATCGGTACTCAGCGGAAACCGTAACTTTGAAGGCCGGATTCATCCCCTTGTCAAAGCCAACTATCTTGCTTCCCCGCCGCTTGTTGTGGCGTATGCGCTGGCAGGAAACGTGAACTTTGACATGAACAATGAATCCTTCGGCAAAGATAAAAACGGAAACGATGTGTATTTTGAAGATCTCTGGCCTTCCGCCGAAGAAATCAAGAACTTTGTTCATGAAAATGTTTCGCCGCAGCTTTTCAAAGACGAGTATGACAGCGTGTTTGACAATAACGAACGCTGGAACAGACTTCAGTCCGACGATAACCCTGAACTGTATGACTGGGATGAAGAGTCCACCTACATTCAGAATCCGCCGTTCTTTGAAGAAATGTCGGAAGAACCGGATGACATCAAACCGCTGAATGAACTGCGTGTTATCGGGAAATTCGGAGACTCGGTTACAACGGACCATATCTCTCCGGCTGGAGCAATTGCAAAAGACAGTCCGGCCGGCAGATACCTGACAGAAAAAGGTTTGAAACCGTCCCAGTTTAATTCCTACGGGTCAAGACGCGGTAACCACGAAGTCATGATGCGCGGGACGTTCGCCAATATCCGTATCAGAAACCAGCTGGCTCCGGGTACAGAAGGCGGGTACACCACATACTGGCCGACCGGCGATGTGATGGCCATTTATGACGCCGCCATGAAGTACAAAGAGGATAACACCGGCCTGATGGTTATTGCCGGAAAGGACTACGGCATGGGAAGTTCCCGTGACTGGGCTGCTAAGGGTACCAACCTTCTCGGCATTAAGACCGTCATTGCCGAAAGCTTTGAACGTATCCACCGCAGTAACCTCGTATTGATGGGTGTACTCCCGCTTCAGTTCCAGGAAGGGGAGAATGCGGAAACATTAGGACTCACCGGAGAAGAAACGTTTAACGTGAAGGTAGACAATAATGTCACGCCGCACGAACTTGTTGAAGTGGAAGCCGCCGCACCGGATGGCACGAAAACCACGTTTAAGGCAGTAGCCCGCTTTGACAGTGATGTTGAAATGGATTATTACCGTCACGGCGGCATTCTGCAGCTCGTCCTTCGTGACAAGCTTGCAGAAGTGGGACAGGAAAAGAGAGTGTAACAGAATAAAGCCGGGCCTGACTGGGCCCGGTTTTTCCATTGTGTCCTTATAAATTTTCACGTACCGTAATTTATAATATAAACAAAACAAAGAACCAAACAAAATAAAATTCAGCATTTCACTTGTCAAACAAGCAGGCAGAACAGATAATAGTAAAAGGGACAGGTAGCGATTATTCAGGAGTGGACAAATGGGATGTTTAAATATGAATAACTCAAATAAGACAGAACGGCTTGTCTTAAAAGCAAAACCGGTCATTATAATACTGCTTCTGCTTTATCTGGCCGTTTTATTTTATGTTACACTGTTTGCCTGGAATTATGGTTCTTCTTATGGACCTGTGGGGCCGGGGGACAGGAACTATAATTTGGAACTTTTCCGCAGCATTTACAGTATCGCCGTATACAGTTCGGATGTAGTAGATCCTGTCGTCATTCTGGGTGGCAATATTGTGATGTTTTTTCCTTTCGGGGTACTAACGGCGCTGCTTCTGATACATAGTAAAAAAGCATGGTGGCTTGTGCCGGGGTTATCTGTTCTTCTTTCATTGTTTATTGAAATAAACCAATACATTTTCACCCACCGCGTGGCTAATGTAGACGATGTTTTACTGAATACTCTTGGAGGAATAACCGGTCTTTTGCTGGTTATGGTTGTTCGCAGATGGCTGCCGCGTTTTCGAACCGGAGAACTGCAAAAGGATAGTATGTAACTGTGAGTGACAGTTTGAAATGAAACTCGGCAGAAAGAAAGGAGAGGGAGAGATTGGACGAAAAGGAATTTCAGCAGGCAGTTTCGGCAGCTGAAGACTGGGAAGCCGGGCGGATTTCCATGTCTCTTGAAGACACTCAGGGATGGCTTGAGCAGTTAAGAGAGGATAACCAGGAAGAGCGGAAACTGGCTTCAAAATTTTATGGGTTGATGGCGCGGGACCGATTTTCCCAGTATCATCGATTTGACCCGCTTGTGAAAAGCTGGATTCAAAAAGGGGAAACACTATTCAGCAATGAACCTGTGCTGCAGAGGCTTTCCAGAGTGCAGCAGCTTTTCACGATGAAAGATGCTGTATTCACCTATCCTCTTCCCTCCATAAGGGAAACGGATCAGAGCAGTGCCAGAAAAAAGGCAGCAGAACAGTTGAAACACGCAGCAAACCACGAGATAGAAAATCTGAAAGTAGTAAAGGAATGGGTCGATTATCCGGATGACTACCTTGAAAAAACGGCACTGGCTTATGATGTGGATCTTTCTGCGCTTCGTGATCTGCTGGAAGAGGCTTTTTCCGGATACCATCAACTTAAGGAAGCTGCAGAGGAATACCTTCATACTGTATCCGGTTCTTTTTACTCCCCGGAGCAGGTGAAGAAGATGAAATCGGTTTTGAATGAGTTGATGGACTACAGCCGTCGCTGGCAGGAGTTAATAAATCACGAGAGTTTGTCCTCCCGGGCAGAAGAGGATCCACTTACAACACTTGATCAGGTCATTGGAATGGAAAGTGTTAAACACCGGGTACACCGCCTGTATCATTATCTGCAGTACCAGAGAATCAGAAAAGAAAAAGGATACAACCTTCATGATGAACGAAGTCTTCACATGATTTTGACCGGAAATCCAGGGACCGGCAAAACGATGCTTGCCCACCTTCTGGCAGCCATATATAAAAGACTCGGTCTGCTGCAGCGCAGTGAAGTGCTGGAAGCAGACCGTTCTCATCTTGTGGGTGCTTACGTTGGACAGACCGAAGAGAAGACAATGAATCTTGTCAAAGAAGCAGTAGGCGGCGTATTGTTTATTGATGAAGCTTACAGCCTTAAGCGGGATGGAATGGGTTCTAATGATTTTGGGCAGACTGCCATAGACACATTAATAACAGCAATGACAAGTAGTGAATATGCAGGTACGTTTGCAGTTATTATGGCCGGCTATCCCGATGAGATGAGGCAGTTTTTACGTGCAAATCCCGGGCTTCGCAGCCGTTTTCCTGAAACTAATCATATCTATCTGCCCGATTATTCGATGGATGAGTTAATACGTATTGCCGAGCAGACGGCTCTGGATAACGATTTTGTATTGAGAGAGGACGGCATACAGGAATTACAGAAACGAATCGAGAATGTGCAGGTGGACGAAAGTTTTGGAAACGCCAGATCGGTGAAAGACATTATTATGGATGCCATCTTTCAAAAAGGAGCATCGGTAGGCCGTACGTCTAATGGCTCGATTGATGACTTTGCCATTCTTACCGGGGATGATGTTAAAGATCCTGTTCTGGAAGAACGTAATGAAAAAGAAGAACAGCCGATGGAGCAACTGGATGAATTGATTGGTCTGGAAGATGTAAAGCAGGAAATGAAGAAACTGGCTGCCTTTATACAGGTCCAGAATCAGCGTAGACAGAAAAATCTCCCCGCTGCACCAATTCAGCTTCACACGGTTTTCCGCGGCCCGCCCGGAACGGGAAAAACAACAGTAGCCAGTATTTACGCCGGCATCCTGAGAGAACTGGGACTGTTGAAACGCGGCCATTTGATTATTGCAGGAAGAAGCGATCTCGTAGCAGAATATACCGGACAGACAGCCATGAAAACAAAACGAAAAGTACGCGAGGCACTCGGTGGAGTTCTTTTTATAGATGAGGCTTATGCACTGGGTGGTACTGCTAAAACCGATTTTGGAAGGGAAGCACTCGATACGCTTGTCGAAGAAATGACTAAACACGAGGAAAATCTCGTTGTCATTCTATCGGGATACCCCGCTCCTATGGAAGAATTGTTTCAACTAAACCCGGGGCTTGAGTCCCGCTTTAAAAAATCTTTCTATTTCCCTTCATTTCCACCGGAAGATCTTCTGCGGATCACCACACAATACTGCAGCCGATATGGATATATACTGGATGAAAAAGCACAGCAGAAACTTGCTGCTATGTATAATGAAGTGGATACATCCGGAAATGCCAGAATGGCAGAAGATGTAAGTGAAGAATTGTTTCAGCAGCAGGCCCTTCGCATTTCGGAGGAGCAGGCGGATACGGAACGAAAACTCCGTCTCCTTACTGTAGATGATGTCGATGCTGCCTGGGATAATAAGCAATAGGAAAAGGGAGGACTACTTCATGGAAGAAGCAGTGACTGATATTGAAGTAAGGTACGTAGAAACGGACCAGATGGGCATTGTACACCACTCCAACTATGTCGTCTGGTGTGAACTTGGACGTACTCATTTAATAAAAAAGCTGGGCTTTACATATAAAGAACTTGAAGACGCAGGGATCATCTCTCCCGTTACTAACATCGATCTGCATTATAAGATTCCGGTCCGTTACGGAGACAAAGTCAAGCTCCATACGTGGATTGAAAAATATGACGGCGTCCGCGTCATTTACGGTTATTCCATTATCAACGGGGAAGGCCGGCGCTGTGCAGAAGGGACGAGCACTCATGTGTGTGTGGATCAGAAATCTTTCCGGCCGCTGTCGATAAGAAAACATCTGCCCGCCTGGCATGAAGCGTATGAATGGTATAAGAAATAATGGGCATGTCATATTTTCTGCCTTTCACAGCAAAGACACATCTCACATGTGATATAACAGAAAGGGGGAACAACCTTGGCGTTTGGCATTACAAGAAGTGAATTGAACGAATGGAAAGAAAGCGTACAGAACGGGGAGATCTCGTTCATTACACATTTTTGGTATGATAAACGCTTCCCTGAATATGATTCAGTGACAAAGGCAGGTTGCAGCGATGTTTGTAAATTAGCGGAATGGGGGGAACAGTACGGTTTGAAACCGGAATGGATTCATCACCGCGCAGCGTATCCTCATTTTGATCTGCTGGGCAGCACCCAAACCGATATTATGAAAAAAGAAGGAATGCTGTCCCAACTTCACCGCTTTACAGAAACATCTGCCGATTATGTTTAAAATATGACCACAACAGGTAAATAAACAGAGAAGGAAACAGGAGGGAAAAGGATGGAAGCTGATCAAAAAACAATCGTACAGGAATTGGAAGTTAAACCTTCTATCGATCCTGAAAAAGAAATAGAAGAACGAAAAAACTTTCTTAAAACCTATTTGAAACATACAGGTATGGATGGATATGTGCTCGGCATATCAGGAGGACAGGACTCTACGCTTGCTGGAAAAATAGCACAGATGGCTGTGACAGAGCTGAATAAAGAAGAAACAAAGTCCTATACTTTCGCAGCCCTTCGTCTTCCATACGGCATACAGTTTGATGAAGAAGATGCTGCAGCTGCGATGGAATATATCAATCCCGGGTCAACAATTACCGTCAACATAAAAAAAGCTGTTGATGCATCGGAAGAAGCGTTTCGCGAAGCAGTAGGAAAGGAAATGAGCGATTTCACCAAAGGAAATACCAAAGCCAGGGAGCGTATGAAAGTGCAATATGACATTGCCGCTGCATTCAACTGCCTCGTTATTGGAACAGATCATGCAGCGGAAGCGTTGACAGGCTTTTATACAAAACATGGCGACGGGGCCTGCGATGTAGCTCCTTTATATGGTTTGGATAAACGGCAGGGCAAAGAGCTTCTTCGAGTACTGGAGGCTCCCGCTGTTACATTTGAAAAGGTTCCAACAGCAGATCTTGAAAGTGACAAACCCGGCCTTCCGGATGAAGAAGCCCTTGGATTCAGCTATGATCAGATAGATGACTTTCTTGAAGGCAGAGACATTGACGCAGACGTGAAAAACCAGATTATCCGCCGGTACAGACAAACCGAACATAAAAGACAGCTTCCGGTCACGGTTCACGATAACTGGTGGAAATAACGCGCAGGACGGGAAGTAACATGCGCTGTGTTATGCATGCATGCTAAAGATACACCAGGAGAAATGGATAGAAAAGGAAATGGATAAAAAATTATGGCTGCTTTTGGGACTTATTCTTATCCTGGGTTTTTTCAGCGGGATGTTTATTCAGTCCCAGCGTACAGCGGGGGATCAGCAATCGTTTGAACAGACAGCTTCCGCCAGTTCCAGCGGACTTCTTGAGATTGGTGAAACTGCTGAAGTCGGTAACTTCAACATTACGGTCCATGATGCCTACGTTTCCAGTGAACAAAACTCAGAAGTTCTAGTCGCAGATCTTTCATTTCAAAATCTGGCGGAAGATCCGCAGGAGATTCCGCTGTTTAATATACTCGTGACTGACGGAGATGGACATACGTATGAAAATTTGTCTTCCTATGACGATCAGCGGCTCGTCGGCGGACAAATCCGTGCAGGGGGACTCCGGAGAGGGACCCTTGCGTTTGAAGTGGATGATTCCAGCCATTACGAACTGTCTTATACCAATCACAGCGGAAGCGGACTGGCTGCATGGAATCTCGCAATCCCTGAAAACAGATCTGCTGGATCCTGATGCTGTCTGCAGTTATATAATGCTTATTTCGCGGCGATTGATTCTTTTTCTATTTCATGATATTTTGTAGAATTAAGAAAGTTGATCCTGCAGAAGATAACGGAAATAGAAAAAGAATAAGGAGTAAGAGAGACGTATGCCAATTAAAGTACCCGATCATTTACCGGCAAAAGATATATTAACTCAGGAAAATATTTTCGTGATGAATGAAAGTCGTGCCTACACCCAGGACATCCGCCCTCTTAAAATTCTTATTCTAAATTTGATGCCCTTAAAAGAAACGACTGAAACACAGATTTTACGAATGCTTGGAAATACACCGCTGCAGCTTGATGTTTCTCTGCTTCACCCGGACACCCACCGCTCCAAAAATACACCTCAGGAACATTTGGCTGCTTTTTACAAAACCATCGATGAAATAAGCAGCAGCACGTTTGACGGTATGATTATAACGGGAGCACCGGTTGAAAAACTTCCGTTTGAACAGGTGGACTACTGGGATGAAATGAAAAAAATCCTGGAGTGGAGCAAAACCAATGTGACATCCACCCTGCATATCTGCTGGGGGGCTCAGGCAGCACTGTATTATCATTACGGAATTCCAAAACATCCGATGGATAAAAAACTGTTCGGCGTCTTCCAGCATCATATAAACAAACCGTATCACAGTCTGATGCGGGGGTTTGATGATATATTCAACGCCCCGCACTCCCGTTATACCGAAACGAGAAGAGAAGATGTGGAGCAGGTTCCCGAGCTTGACATTTTATCTGAATCCGATGAAGCAGGAGTTTATCTGGCCGCTTCCAAGGATGGCAGGCAGATTTTTATTACGGGGCACAGCGAATATGATGCAGAGACGCTTCGGGACGAATTTGAAAGAGATGCAAGGCGGGGTATTTCCACCAAACTTCCTGACAATTATTTCCCGGAAGACAATCATCTGATGCATCCACCGCTGCGCTGGCGTGCGCATTCCAATTTATTATTTTTAAATTGGCTGAACTACTTTGTGTACCAGCAGACTCCGTATGATTTTGCGTGACTTGTTTCTCCTTTGGTCTGTATAACAGCACGATTATACAGACCTTTCTGTTTTTCAGATTGACAGATTGTACAAAAAGTAAAGGTGATCAAGATGGATGCACTTGATATTGTTATGAATAAACAGAACGTCATACCTTACCTGCAGCCCATTATAAGTGCGGACAGGCAGGAAATTACAGGATATGAAGTCCTTGGACGTTATCAGGACGAAGAAAGCACGGTGAGTCTCCGTCCATTTTTTCAGGATAAATCGATACCCGAAGAATATCGACGGGAAATAGAAGAACAGATTCATCATCAGGCTCTCACTTATTTTCTGGAAGAGCACCGCAGCGAATTAATTTTTCTGAACATAGATGTAGACTTGATTCTGGCCGATGGCGGCGAGCACTTCTTTGAAAGACTTTCCTCCTACAAAGAACATGGCTTATCTTTCTCACGGCTCGTCCTTGAATGTAAAGAACACGAGTTCGAAGGAGATCTCTCCCGGCTGAAGCATTTTATCCAATACGTACAAAGCATGGGAATACGTACAGCTCTTGATGATGTAGGGGGGAGCAGTACGCCGCTTGAAGAGATTGCTTATCTGAACCCCGATATTGTAAAGGTGGATCTCGGTTTTCTTGCTGATCAATCCTTTCCTGAAATGTACAGGGAAGCCCTGCATTCTCTTTCTGTCCTTTCCGGAAAAATCGGTGCATCGCTTCTTTTTGAAAATATCAATGAATTCAATCAGCTGCATTTTGCATGGAAGCATGGAGCCCGTTATTTTCAAGGTTCCTACCTCGGACGTCCGGCATCTTCATTTCTTGATAAAATGACATTTGCTGAAACATTGAGAAAACATTTTAATGATTTTCTATTCTTTGAAAAAAAGAAAATCGAAGCACAGATAGAATTGACGGATACATTATCCAAACGCCTGAAGCAGGCGGTACATGATAAACAGAACCCGGAAGACATTGATGAATTAACCCTTCATATCGCTGAGGGGTTAAAGGACCTTTCGTTTCGGGTATACCTGTGTAATTATGAAGGGTTCCAGCAGTCAGGGAATGCATTTCTCGATGAAGAAGGAGCGTGGCAGTATCAGTTTGAAGAAAAGAACCGGAACTGGAGCTGGCGCCCTTATTTTCTTGAAAATATCGTACGGATGAACATTGAGAAAAAGGGGATTCTGTCAGACCTTTATACAGACATTCATAAGGAAGAGCGTATACGCACCTATTCCTATCCAATCAATGAAAATCTGTATGTGTTTGTTGATATCCCCTATTCCTACCTCTTTGAAAAAGATTTTTTACTGTAAAACCGGCGTGCAGCACAAGCCGGTTTTACTATTGTCAGAACGCAGACAGCAGGAGGGGTCAAATCGATGACGCGAAAAGAAAAGTGGATGGGAAAAAAGGAACGCATGGATTACTTTGAACGCTGTCAATTTCCAAAAGACGTTTTAATCAGCCTGCTTTATGAACTGCCGCATGATCCGCTCATTCAGCACATACCGGCACTGAAACAGCAGGCAGCGTCGGCCGTGGAGAAACTTTCTGCTTCCTTTTTGACGATTGCTTGCTGCGGGCATTTTTCCGCCGGCAAATCCACGCTTCTTAACCAAATCATGAACTCGGACATTCTGCCCTCCCATCCTGTGCCGACGAGTGCAAATATCGTTCATCTGCAATACAGCACCAAAACACTCTATCAATATCGTGATACAGAAACACGGCATTGGAATGAGATCCCGCCTGGTGATGATCTTGACACCTGGTTTCTTTCAGATCACGTGGAGGAATTGTCCATTCAATCACCACATGTCCACCTCCCGGAACATGTCAAAATCATGGATACGCCCGGTATGGATTCAACAGACCCACTGCACCGCAGAAAAGCCCTCTCTTCGCTCAGCCAGGCAGATATCGTCTGCTGTGTCACTGATTATCAGCATGTGGAATCCGCCGGCAACGAAGATCTTTTAAAAGAAATCAATGAACGCGGCATGTCTCCCAAGCTGATCGTGAACCAAGTGGATAAGCACGATGAGCAGGAGCAGTCTTTTGAAACGTTTCACCAAAACATTATGGATTCGTGGAGCAGGCGCCGGGTTTACGTGTCAGGAGTGTATTACGTTTCCGCCAAATTTCCCGATGCTTCACCCGGGGAATGGGCTTCTCTCTGCCGGCTTTTTCATCCTGGTGAGGAAGAAGCCGGATATTTGATGAACCAGCGCGCTGCCCTTGAAACATACCGCATTGTGGAAGAGGCAGTCCATTATCACAAATCAAAAGAAACCTCGCATCATGAAAACGAGAGAGCCAAACACAGCGCACGTGAAATCGATCAGGTGATAACGGACTTGGATACCCGGATTCAATCGGTGCCTTTCTGGGCGCAGCAGTTCGAATATTATGTCATGAAGATGGTGGACCGTCTCTTCGAAAATGCCAAAATCACTCCATATCATACGAGAGATGCAGCAAAAGATTATCTCACTTCTCTTCAGGAAACCTCTGTATGGAGAAAATGGCTGCAGCCCAAACGAGTGAATGCAGCACTCGAAGAAGCCAAAAAACGGCTGCTGGATAACCTCCGGGAAAATGTACAGAGCTATATCGATATTCCGCTTCAGCAGGAAATGCAAAAGATTATGCAGCATTACAATCTGCAAGAGCAGAAGCATAAAAAAACGTTGTTCTCCTTATACTGGGAACCGGATGAAACGTTAATCACCGAAGCGCGCCGCAGCGGATCCCGCCACGGGGAAAACTACAGCGCCGTATTCTGCCGGAGCCTTGCGGAGCAGGTGAGAAAAAATTATAAAGCAATGCTGCGGGAATGGATACCCGAATGGAAACACGCTCTTGGTACAATCCAAAAGATAGAAACAGAACGTTTGCAAACAGAATACAGACTTTGGCTTGAAGCCCGGGAAATGCGCATTCGAATCGACCAAAAGATATCATGGCTTGAAGACAGATCGGGTTATTATCTAAATCGGCTGTTAAGCAGTGCCGTGCCGCGGGCGGCTGTTTCTTATGATACATTAGAGAAGGAAGACAGTCGTTTTGTTTCAACGTTTTACGACGCTCCCTCCATTAACATCGGGGCATTATACCCGGCTGTTTCAGGTGGAACCGGTCTTTTCCACCGGCAATCCAGTCTTGGAACAGCGCATCTGGCAGATCAGGCCGTATCCCTTATACAGGACATGCCGCAGATGCAGCAGCGGACGCATTCTCTGCATAAAAAAGCGGAACGGATGCGGGAAAAAGACTGGCGTGTCTCCCTTTTCGGAAGTTTCAGTGCGGGCAAATCCACACTTGCCAATGCCATCCTGGGTGAGCAGGTGCTGGGTGTCGCCGCGAATCCTACGACAGCCTGTGTGCAGCGGATTCAATTCCCGGACCGTGAGCATCCTCATCGAAGTGTTGAACTCGTATACAAGTCAACGGACGGAATCACGAACGACATGAATGATATTCTGGGCGGAGCCGGATATAAACTGCAAACATTCCAGGACTGGCCGGAGCAAAAGGAAAATATGAGGAACAGCCGGCTTTTTGAGGAGAATGAGAAAGAAAAAAAGCATGAAACAGTGGAAACCGCTTCTGTACTGGACCTGTTAGATCCCGATGAAATAGAGCTGCTCGATATGTATCACCATACGGCTTTGATGAACAGGAGCCGGATGGGCCTGCATCAGGTAACGGATGAAGAAACATACAGGAACATAATTGGGAGGCAGGAAGAACTACTGCTCATTGATTCGGCTACGATATATTACGACTGTGAATTTACCCGCTCCGGCTGCATACTGACAGATACCCCAGGCATTGGATCGGTTTACAGACGACATTCAGAGACCGCATTTCGTGAACTGAAAGAAGCAGATGCTCTCCTTTACGTCAGTTATTACAACCATGCCTTTTCTAAGGCGGATCAGGAATTTTTAAAACAGATCGGCCGGACGAAAGAATATTTCTCTTATGATAAAATGTTTTTTCTCGTTAATGCAGCGGACCTTGCTTCTTCTGAAAGGGAGTTGCAGGATGTGCTGAACTATGCCTTCAATCAGCTCGAACGGCTGGGAATTGCTTCCCCGCGGGTCTACCCGGTTTCGGCAGGAAAAGCCGTCCGGGGAGAACAGCGGACATCCGGTCTGCGGCATTTTCTCGACTTATTCCACGCTTTCACTGAAGAACGTCTGCAGGAAACGCTGCAGAACGAGCTGTACGGGGAAATAGAATCTGCTGCAGGAGCCCTGAAAAATCATCAGCTCTTTCTCCAGCAGAAAGAGAACGAAAAGGAGATCGAAAAAGAAAAGGTAAGGAAGAAAACCCTATCCTTTCAAACGTGGATCCAGCAATATGATATATCGATTGACAGGAAAGAAGTGGAGCAGGAACTGGATGAATTGATGTTTTACGTAAAGCAGCGCGTATTTTACAGGTATTTTGATGAATATAAGGAACTGCTGCATGCAGGCCGTTTTCAGAAAGAATATTTCTCCTCGCAGCTCCACCGTTATGTCAACGAGCTCATTACTTTGTTATTCCATCTTTTTGCTGAGGAAGTACGTGCGACGATGATACGCATGGAATACTTCCTGAACCGCAAATGGAAGAGTCTGCAGGAAGACGCTGCCCACGCATTTCCGAAAGAGCTTGCAGAAGCCTTTGTAAAAAAAGACAAAGAGCAGCAGATACCAGAAGCAGATGTTCACTCTTTTCCTCCTGATGCCGTGAAGAATTTTTCGTTTATACAGAAATACCGTTCTTACCGTGATTTTTTCACCCAGGGAGAGTACAAACAGCTTAAGGATGAACTGGAACAGGCGCTGCGCCCCCACGGAGATGCATATATAAAAAAATATCAGGATGAACTGAAAAAGCGTTATGCAGACTGGATGACATTGGAGTGGGAAGATGCTTTGAAATGGTATGAACGATTGGCAGATGACCTTTACCAGTCGTTTTATGAGAAGCAGGACGCCAACATGCAAAAACAGTTGACAAAAGCCGTCGAAGGTCTCCAGAAATTGTTATAGGCTGGTTGGATTTACGTCGGAATTTTGATAGAATAAAGAGAAAAGGTATCATTATCGGTCCGTTCCCAGGGTTATCAAGGTAGTAAAGGATGATTGAAATGGAACGACGTAACATTTTCCTTGACGATGTGAGGCCTGGACCTGAAGACCATATTCTTGTTAAAATAGCGGAAGAATGTATACTGCTGCTCGAGGATGACCAGCATGTTTCTCATCTGTCACTTGACCATGATCTTGGCAGTAAGAAAAGTAATGGATTTGAAGTTGTTTTATATCTGCTGGAAAATAATCAATACCCAGATCGAATTACAATACATTCAGCGAATGCTGCCGCTGGGAAAAAAATGTACCAGCACTTACTCGAAGGAAAAAGAAAAGGCACCTTACCTGAAAGGGTAAAAGTAACGTTAAGACCTTTGCCGTTGACATTTTCATAAATGCAGAAAAGCTGTCTGCACTGCAGGCGGCTTTTTTATTCCTGTTGCACGAAGGAGGAGATGAAAGATGATACGTATGAATATGACAGACAGAGCGGAGCATGCTGCAGCAGCATTCTGTGTTCCGGCTGCCATAAGAATCGAGGCAGCGTGGTCCGGCTCGTGAGCTGGTGACGTAGATGTACGCCTGGTTCTGGAAGAACCAGCACAAAGTGACACATCAACGCCGGTATATGCTTTTACGGATGAAGCTTCTTTGTTTCACCTTAAACCGGAGCCGTTTCTTGAGTATCACCCAACACTCGGCTGGATGGTGAAAAATAAGAACGAAGTGGTGGCAGCAGGCCTGAAAGTGATAAGAAAGGTTTGAGTCCTCTCTGCATACCATGACTAAAAAAGGATTCGATAAATGATGTTTACTGCAGACACGCATTGTGATGTGCTTTGGAAAGCAGCGGAGAATGCTGCTTCTGTTGTCAACGTGGACACTCTTCGTCAAGGAGGAGTGAATCTCCAGAATGCCGCTCTGTTTGTTCCTCCTTCTCTGCCGAAGAACAGACAGTATGCTCTGTTGAATAAAGAACTCCGGATTTTTCAGCAAATGACACAGCCGGAACAGAACTCGAATGACCAGAATCCGGATTATATGCTGTCTCTTGAAGGAGCTTCCCTTATTGAAGACGATCTGAAAGAGTGGGCCAGATTGAAGGAGGCCGGACTGGAGATGGCCGGGCTGACCTGGAATGAAAAAAATCAGCTTGCAGCCGGCAGTGAACAGTCCAATAAATTTGGACTGACGGATAAAGGTAAAAACATCATTGAATGGATGAATCATCACGCTATTGTACTGGATGCAGCCCACCTGAATGAACAGAGTTTCTGGCAGGCTCTTGAATATGCAGGTAAAACAGCAGTCAGTCATACGAACGTCAGATCCCTGCATGACCATCCCCGCAATCTCACGGATGAGCAGATCCGTGCCCTTGTACATCAGGAAGGATTTATTGGTCTCACATTTTATCCGTATTTTATTAATGGAACAGACCAGGCTGATTTTTCAGATGTTGGCAGGCAGGTGGAACATCTTTGCAGTTTAGGGGCAGATTCTATTACCGGTTTTGGTTCTGATTTTGACGGTATTGCCAAAACGGTGAGCGGCATGGAATCTCCAGCCGGTTTTCCTGCTCTTTTGGAATGGCTGCTGCAGCGTTTTGATGAGGACACGGTAAAAGGGATAGCAGGAGTTAATTTTAACCGTTTCCGGCACCGGCGCGCTTTATAGGCGTTGTTCTTTTCAAACGGGTGCGTTTCCTCTACAATGGGAGCAAGAAAGAGGTGAGTACACATGCAGATTTCTGATCAAGCAAAACAATTTCTCGAAGGTGTTATGGAAGAACATGACATGGATGCGATTCGTGTCGTATTCTCCGGGATGGGCTGAAGCGGTCCGAATATTGGTCTGGCTCTGGATGAGCCGGCAGAAGACGACGAAAAAAGAGAAATTAATGGCATCCAGGTAGCAATTGAGCAGCAGATTCTTTCCCACGTGGAGGGTGTCACCCTCGATATAGAATCGTCTGAAGATGGGGAACCTGGGCTTGTTATGAGCGGCGCTCCCGGCAGCGACTGCTGTTAATCAATAAAAACGGCCCCGGCGGAGTATTCGTACCGCCTGGCCCGTTTTATTATTCTTCCACCCACTCTTTAACGAGATCCTGGTTATTCTCCACCCAATTTTCGGCGCCGTCAAGCGGTTTTTCCGCCTCATTTACCGCCGTCATCAGTGTACCTATATCCTCATCGTTCATTTTCCAGTTTTTAAACCATTGATCCAGTTTTGGATAATCTTCCGCAAACCCTTGTCTGGTCGCATGATAAATCTGTTCGGATTCGCCGTACACGTTCTTTGGATCCTCAAGGAATTTCAGATCATGCTGGGAAAAAACCCGGTGAGGCTTCCATAGTGGAGCAACGATAGGTGCTTCGCTGGAAATTGCCTGATTGATTTCTTCCAGCATGGCAGGCTCTGAACTTGGGAACAGTTCAAAGTCCAGGTTATATTCGTTAATCATTTCTTCTGTTACTTCCATTGTACCGGCACCCGGGTCAAAACCAACAATCTCACCCTCGAATTTTTCCACATTTGCATTAAGATCTTCGATACTGTTTATGTCTTCCATGTATTCTGGAACGACGAGACCGACTTTGGCGTTATCATACCAGGACACATCAGCAAAGTTAATTTGATCGTCGTATTCTTCCACGTAATTTTGATCCTGAACAGGAAGCCATACTTCAAGACTGATATCAAGACTTCCCTCAGACACGCTTTTCATGGTTGTCCCCATATTCAGGTTATTGAATGTCACGTCGTATCCTCTGTTTTCCAGAATAACTTTCCACATATTCGTAACGGCTATATTTTCAGCCCAGTTGATCTGGCCCATCTGCAGGGTTTCACTGCTGTTTTCCGTTTCCGAACTGGATTGATTATTTTCACTTTCATTTGCGCTCTCATTTGTACTTTCACTTTCATTTGCACTTTCATTTGCACTTTCATTTGTATTTTCATTTTCGCCGCTTGAACTATCACTGCCACAGGCAGCCAGTCCAGTCAGCATCAATGCAGCTGTTACAGATTGCATAGTACGTTTCCACATATTTATGGATCCTCCTTCAATTTGGTGATGTACATAGTGCAGCAAAATACAATAGTTGACAGTGTGATGTCTAAACAATCACCCGGAAATGATAATCTTAACACATCTGTTAACATTTCACCCTTTCCTGTTGTTAAGATTGTTAGATTAATTAAATATTTTTTTAACACTTTTAATTTAACACGATTTCAATAAAAGTCAAATAGATGTACAAGGGAAATAGATTCTCAGTTCCTTCATGATAGAGTATAGAAAAATTTTAATTCTTATTCAAAGAGGGTTGTTCTGTAAATCAACACTTGAATTTGTTACGCTTAGAAAAAAATCAGCAATCAATAAGGCAGGGATACTATGAATGATTCTTCACCGCTTCTAACCTTCGACCACGTCGATGTCACCTCCGGAGGCAAATCCAGACTCAAGAACATAACATTTGAAATGAACAAAGGAGAACAGTGGGGGCTGCTTGGACTGAATGGTTCTGGTAAAACAACATTGCTCCAGATTATCGCAGGTTACGTGTGGCCGACATCAGGAACGGTGACAAGCTGGAAAGGACAGTACGGCAGAATAAATATTCCCGCTTTACGCCGTGACATCGGATGGGTCAGCGACGCACTGGATGATCGTTACCGGACCCGTTCAAGCGACAGCGCGCTTGATGTTGTGCTGAGCGGTCTTTATGCTTCGGTCGGCCTTTTTGAAAAAACAACGGAAGAAGATAGGGAAAAAGCAGTTTCCTGGATGTCTTTTTTCGGAATTGAAGGTTTGCAGCAACGAGCGTTTTCCAGCCTGTCACAAGGTGAAAAACGAAGAACGATGCTTGCCAGAGCATGGATGGCTGAACCAAAATTGTTACTGCTTGATGAACCCTGTACCGGACTCGATGTCAAAGGACGGGAAGAGTTTTTATCCTCTGTTGAGGCCCTCATGTCCCTTGAAGACGCTCCAGCCCTTTTATATGTCACTCACCATATAGAGGAAATACCCGCTTCCGTGGACAACATCATATTATTAAAAAATGCTGAAATCGTTCAAAAAGGGGAGAAAAAAACGGTGTTGAATGACAGGAATATCAAAAACACCTTTGAAGTGAACGGCAGAGTGCATTGGGAAGAAGAGCGCCCCTGGCTTCTTATAAGAAACCAGTTCTCCTGACAATCAGTTAAAATAAAATTCAGCCCCTGAACACTTTTTTAGTGCTGAAAAATCAGTAGAAAAGTTCTATTTTACTAAAGAAAATAAAAATATATCTTGCAGTTCGCTGTCAATCCGGTAAAATAGAGACAAAAGTACTAATGCTGTATGAACAGTTGGGGGTAAAAGCATGGCACTTACAAATCAAACCGACATTCTGCTCGAAAGCGGAACGAATGAGCTGGAAATTGTGATGTTCAACGTAGGAAGCGGCATGTTCGGGATTAATGTTTTAAAGGTGAGAGAGATTATACAGCCGGTGGAAGTAACCGAAACGCCGAACCGTCACGCACACCTCGAGGGGGTAGCACGTCTGCGGGATGAAGTCATTCCAGTGGTGGACCTGGCCAAAGTGCTCGGGTATCCTCCGTCGGAAGATCCTGAAAATGATAAATTTATTATTTCGGAGCTGAATCAGCTGAAAGTAGCTTTTCATGTGCATTCTGTCTCCAGGATTCACCGGATTTCATGGGAACAGATTGAAAAACCGGGTGAACTGTCCCAAGGTCATGACGCTAATACAATCGGTATCGTGAAGATGGAAGATAACATATCTCTGCTGTTGGACTATGAAAAAATCGTAATGGATATTGCACCGGAATCCGGCATCAGTATGCCTAAGGCGAAAAGCATTCAATACAAAGACCGGACCCAGAAGCAGCTGATGATTGTAGAAGACTCCCCGATACTCAGGCAGATGCTTGAAGATGTTCTGGAAGAGTCCGGTTACGTGAATTCCCATATCTATGAAGACGGCAAAGAAGCCTGGGACTTTATTGAATCGATGCAGGAAAATGCACCAGCCCTTCCGGATCTTATAATTACAGATCTTGAAATGCCCAAAATGGACGGACATCATTTAACATACAAAATAAAAAATCACCCGGCTCTAAAACAGCTGCCCGTTGTCATTTTCTCCTCTCTGATCACAGATGATCTTTATCATAAAGGAGAAAAAGTCGGAGCAGATGCCCAGATAAGCAAACCGGAAATTGTAAATCTGGTAGACCATATTGATTCCATGATTTTGAGTGAAGAATAAATTATTCGTATGAAAACACCCTGCAGCATACCGCTGCAGGGTGTTTTCATACGAAGCATCATGGAATAACCAACATAAAACAATCCCTCTATGTATAGTAGAAAATTTCTGAAAAATAAGTTGACTGTTTTATAACAACTTTGTATAATGAGAAGTACACTATAACAATTATAAAAGATGGAGGCGTGATGAGCGTGATGCAACGGATGGAGAGAAGGATGAAACAACAGGAAGAAAAAGTTCAGGAAGAGGAAGAAACCGTTCTCGAGATGATCAACGACTATCACACCCTTAGATAAAACCAAGATACAATCTTCTACAATAACGGGCGCCCGTTATTGTTTTTTTATTCACTGTACTAATACAGAACAAATGATTTGAAAAAGAACGGTTTTTATATAAATATTCCTTTAGTGGGGTGGATGCGTTGGAAATCAAACGTATATTCGGTATAATGTAATGATAGAGGTGAACGAATGAATGCAGAAGCAGAACCTTCAACAAGTAATGAACTGGATGAAAAACGACCCGGAGATCAGCAGCCGGATCGAATACTGGCATACAATAGAAGAAAAACCGCCCAGAACGTCGCCGTTTCCGGACACACTGGATAGCAGACTGAAAAAGGCGCTTGAACAGCGTGGTATATCTGAGATGTATATTCATCAGGCGCAGGCGCTGCAAAAAAGTGGCACGCAGGACCGGAATACTGTGGCGGTTACTCCCACCGCATCAGGCAAAACGCTCTGCTACAACCTTCCTGTACTTCAGTCTATTCTTCAGGACAAAGAGAGCCGGGCGCTGTATTTATTCCCGACAAAAGCACTTGCCCAGGACCAGAAGAGTGAGATGAATGAATTAATCGCGGACATGGGGGAAGATATCAGAAGCTATACGTATGACGGGGACACCGATGCGGGTATCAGACAGGTGATCCGAAAAGCAGGACACGTGGTCATGACCAACCCGGATATGCTTCATTCGGCAGTGCTTCCGCATCATACAAAATGGGTATCCCTCTTTGAAAATCTGAAATACATTGTTATAGACGAAATCCACACGTACCGGGGTGTGTTTGGAAGTCATACCGCCAATGTCATCCGCCGTCTGAAACGGATCGCCGAGTATTACGGAAGCTCCCCGGTGTTTATCTGCACGTCCGCTACCATTGCGAACCCGCGCGAACTGGCTGAAACGCTGACTGGAGAACCGTTTCACTTAATTGATGAAAACGGGGCACCCCGCGGCAGAAAACATTTTGTATTCTATAACCCCCCTGTGGTTCATGAAGCACTGAATATCAGAAAAGGGGCGGTATCGGAAGTCCATGCTCTTGCTTCCCGCTTTCTAAAAGAGAACATTCAGACGATTGTGTTCGCAAGAAGCAGAGTGACGGTGGAAGTGATTTTAACCCATCTGCAGGAGCTTGTAAAAAGGGAACTTGGCCCAAAATCGATACAGGGATACCGCGGCGGCTATCTGCCAAAACAGCGCCGCGAGATTGAAAACGGGCTCCGCACAGGTGATGTGATGGGTGTTGTGAGCACCAACGCACTGGAGCTTGGCGTAGATATCGGCCAGCTGCAGGTATGTCTTATGACGGGGTACCCGGGGTCTGTTGCAAGTGCCTGGCAGCAGGCCGGACGTGCCGGCAGAAGACAGGACGAGTCTTTGATAGTAATGGTGGCAAATTCCACTCCGGTCGATCAGTATATGATCCAGCAGCCGGATTTCTTTCTGGAACAGAATCCGGAGTCAGCACGGATTGATCCGGACAACCTCATTATTCTCGTCGATCATGTGAAATGTGCTGCATTTGAACTGCCGTTTCAAGATGGAGAAACATTCGACGGCGTTGATATACGGGAGGTGCTGGATTATCTATCCGAGGAACAAGTGCTTCACCCGCGGGGACATAAATGGTACTGGATGAATGATGCCTTTCCGGCTCATGGCGTCAGCCTTCGTTCGGCTTCCCAGGAAAATGTGGTCATTATAGACCAGACACAAGCCGGATCAGCCAAAGTGATTGGAGAAATGGACCGGTTCAGCGCAATGACGCTTCTTCATGACAACGCCATTTACCTGCATCAGGGCATTCAGTACCAGGTCCGGGAACTTGACTGGGAGGAAAAGAAGGCTTACGTGGAAGAGGTGGAGGTGGAATACTACACCGATGCCAACCTTGCTGTTGATCTGAAAGTGCTGGAAGAAGACAGAAAATCTGAACACACGTCTTTCACGACAGCCTTTGGGGATGTCATGGTCAATGCGAAAGCCATAGTCTTCAAAAAAATCAAAATGACGACCTTTGAAAACGTCGGGTCCGGTCCGATTCATCTTCCGGAAGAAGAACTGCATACCAACGCATGCTGGATCAGCTTTCCCGGGGAGACAGTAAAGGAGTTTGGGAGGAATTCTCTTGAACAGGCCTTGATAGGATGCGCCAACGTGCTCCGTCATACTGCCCCTATCCACGTCATGTGCGACCGAAGTGACCTTCATGTTGTTCCGCAGATGAAAGCGACCCATTCTGAACGTCCCACTATCTTTTTATATGACAGGTATCCAGGAGGGGTCGGTTTGTCTTCGGCTGTCTACAAAGACATGAAAAACATTCTGAACGACTGCAGAAAGCTGATTCGCTCCTGTCCGTGTACTTCCGGATGTCCGTCCTGTGTTGGTTCTGATCTGAACCTTGATGAAGAAGCCAAATGGCTGTCGCTGCGCCTGATCCGTATCTTAGAGGAGGAACAGCAGATTGAAGCAAAAGCATAAGCTGAAACGTATGAAGCATCATATGAGCCATGACGGGGCAGAGACATCGGCAGAGCCTGAACAGGAAAAGAACCAGCAGCAGGAGGGCCGGCAGGACATTCCGTTTCAAGCTGAATGGGAGGAAATGAATGCTGTCCCGTTGTATCTCGATGACCAGTACGTGCTTCGCCGGGAGATACAGTACAGTCTTGATTACCGGTACGGCAGCCGCCGTCTTGGTGACATTTTTCAGGTGTTTAGACGGTGGGCGCAGGAAACAGCGGATCATCCTCTGAAGCCGGACGGGCGCCGGCCTCAGGATCTTCTTTTTTTTGATACCGAAACGACGGGGCTGAACAGCGGTGCCGGGAATATGATATATCTGCTCGGCGGCGCATGGCTTTCAGAGGACTGCGTGCATGTGACGCAGTATTTTCTGCCCGGACCGGAGTCAGAAGCCGCTTTTTACTATCACTTTTTAACAGAGATGGAACATTCCATTCACCATCTCGCTACCTATAATGGAAAGGCCTTCGACTGGCCGCAGGTAAAAACAAGGCATACATTCGTCCGTCATGAAGTACCGAAGCTTCCTGAATTCGGGCATTTTGACCTGCTCCATGCCGCACGCCGCCTGTTTAAGCGTGTGCTCCCGTCCTGCCGTTTGTCTGTCGTGGAAGAAGAAATTCTTGGTCTCCACCGGGAAAATGATACGCCGGGCTACCTTGCTCCCATGTTGTACTTCGATTACCTAAAAGAACAGAACCCTGTCTTTATTAAAGGTGTTATCGGACATAACGAGCAGGATGTGCTCTCTCTCATTTCACTTTATATCGAATTGTCCGAACGTGTTCTCGAAGGAGGGACGACCCCGGAGGAAACATATGAAATCGGACGCTGGTTTGAACAGATGAAAGAGTGGAATAAAGCATCCTGGTGCTATCACAAAGCGATCCGTACTTCAAGGGAGTGGAATGCGGTCTATGTGTACGCTCTTGCTCTTGTTCTGAAAAAACAGAAACAGATGGCTGAAGCTCTGCCTTATCTGGTGAGCGTATGGCAGAACCGGGGCAAACATGCTGCCGATGCAGCGGTGGAACTGGCCAAATATATGGAACATGAGCTTAAAGACGCAGAGAAAGCTTTTCATTATACCGAGGAAGCATACACTCTTTCCCGGAACACGGACCTTCGGGATGATCTGGAGAAACGAAGAAGACGGCTCAGCGGGAAAATACGTCCGGGGAAATCGTTCATTTGATTATTTCCCGGGCAAGCGCATAAACTTCTGTTATCCGTGCTGAATCGGCATTGTTGGACAATGCCGCTCTCTCTTTACTCCGCCGATTGTGAAAAGTATTGTCGAAAAAGAAAACATTCCGCTGTGGCAGGATGACAAACGGGGGGAAATAAGAATGAAGGTGCTTGCGGTAAGCGGGTATAAACCACGTGAACTGGGAATTTTCAGCCCGGATGCCGACGAAATTACTTATATAAAGAAAACCATACAGGCAAAAATCGGCGGCTTCCTGGAAGAAGGGCTGGAATGGGTTGTGGTATCCGGTCAGCCAGGAGTGGAACAATGGACAGCGGAAGTGGTGATAGAGTTGAAAGAAGAAGGGCAAAACATCCGCCTTGCTGTCCTGCCGCCGTTTCTTCACCAGGACAGCATATGGCCCGACCACGCCCGGGAGCGGTATCAAAAAATCATTGCCAAGGCTGACTATGTTGAAGCCGTTTCGAAAAAAGAATATGAAAACCCAGGACAGCTCCGCGCCAAAAACGACTTTATCATTAGGAAAACCGATGGACTGCTTGTGTTATACACAGAAGAACAGCCGGGCAGTCCGGAATATTATCTGGAAGCGGCAGAGCGTAAGGCAGCCTCCGGACATTATCTTGTGTACCGCATCACTCCGGATGATCTGCAGCAGACAGTGGAAGAAGAAATGCTGCGGATGTCTGATGACATGGAATAGTAAAACGAATGAAAATTGACTTTTCAGTGAAGGTTTGAAAAAATGTAGAATATCAACTTCTATCAAAATGCTATGGTATTCGGGGTGAAGGATATAATGAGTAATATACAATTAACCGGAAAAGATATTTTGGATCAGGATTTTAAAAGCAGCATGAAGGGCTATAATAAAGATGAAGTGGATCAGTTTCTTGACACCGTTATTCAGGATTATGAAGCGTATGAACAACGGGTGAGGGATCTGGAACAGCAGCTGGAACAGGCCCGCTCCGGTTCCCGTCGTGAAACCCGCGGTAACGGGCAGTCCCAGGAAGAAACATCTGCCCAGGGAATGGCCCAGGCTGGCGGCACGAATTATGATATTTTAAAGCGTCTTTCAAATCTTGAAAAAGAGGTCTTCGGAAAAAAATCATATGAATAAGGAAGCGGCGGGGGATCAGGTTTGATTAAACTTTTCATTGATGGAGCCAGTGCAGGAAATCCCGGTCCGTCCGGTGCCGGCATTTTTATTGTACGTCCGGGAGAAGACAGCGAACATCACGTCCTGCCGCTTGAAACAATGACTAATCACGAAGCCGAGTTTGCTGCATTACGGGAAGCTTTGAGAATATGTGTGGAAAGAGAATGGACTGGTGTATCGATTCATACGGATTCCCAGCTCGTGGATGAAGCAGTGGAAAAGCAGCACACCAGACATCCGCTTTACAGGCCGCTGCTGGGAGAAGTGCTGGAACTATTTGAGCAGTGCAGCCTCTGTTTTGTTAAATGGATTCCATCCACCCGTAACCGTACCGCCGACCGGTTGTCCAAAGAAGCGGTACGGATGAATAACAGTTCCTTCTGAATTTTACTGATATGGCTTGTCAAACCGGACATAAAAGGATATAATAATCTGTGCCGTAAAATGATGCTGATGACATTCGGGCAGTCGCTGCGCTGACATGCGTAGAGGAAAGTCCATGCTCGCACAGCCTGAGACGGCTGTAGTGTTCGTGCCCGGCGAAAAAATAAGCCGGGACGGTCCGGCGTTCCGGACCGATGGCGGGGAACCGGCCTGTGTCCTGACTGGATATGGCCGTATTACCTTTAAAGTGCCACAGTGACGTAGTCTGTTTGGAAACAAACAGAGTGGAACGCGGTAAACCCCTCGAGCGGGAAACCCAAATATTGGTAGGGGAACCTTTCAGAAGGAATGCAACGGAACGAAAGGGCAGGGATAACCTCCCTGCAGATAGATGACTGCCACCGGCGTGCGAGGTGAACAACCGCATGAAGCACAACGGGACAGAACATGGCTTATATGAATGTCACGGCATTGGTCAACCCCTGTTACAGGGGTTTTTTCTTTATAACAGGAACAGAAAAACGAGATGAGAAAAGCCGTAAAATAGAGGAGCAGATGCAATGAGTGAACACGTCACCTTAATAGCAACCGCAACAATGGGGCTTGAGGCTTTGGTTGCGCGGGAAGTGAAGGCGCTCGGTTATACAGACGTTCAGGTGGAGAACGGCCGGATTGAATTTCAGGCCCCGCTCCAAGCGATAGCAAGAACAAACATGTGGCTTCGGACAGCGGACCGGGTGAAACTGAAAGCAGCCGAATTTACAGCCGTGTCGTTTGATGAACTGTTTGAAAAAACAAAAGCCGTTCCATGGGAAACCTTTCTTCCGGCAAATGCGGAATTTCCGGTCGTCGGCCGTTCGGTAAAATCAACATTGTATAGTGTGCCGGACTGTCAGTCCATCGTCAAAAAAGCCGTGGTCGAACGGTTGAAGCAAACGTATCAAAAAGAATGGTTTCCCGAAAACGGCGGCTTATATAAAATGGAAGCTGCACTCCATAAAGATACCGTCACCCTTACCATTGACACCTCCGGAGCAGGTCTGCATAAACGCGGATACCGCAGTGTTCAAAACACCGCCCCGCTGAAGGAGACATTGGCGGCATCCCTTGTCATGCTGACAAACTGGCATCCGGATCGTCCGTTTGCCGACCCATTCTGCGGGTCGGGAACAATACCGATTGAAGCCGCTTTGATCGGCCAGCAGATTGCACCTGGATTCAACCGGGAATTTGCCGCTGAGTCCTGGCAGTGGCTTGGGGCGGATATGTGGAAAGAGGCGCGGGAAGAGGCCGAAGACAAAGCAGATTATGATCAGCCGCTCGACATACAGGGATCAGATATAGACCATCGTATTGTGGAACTGGCCCGGGAAAATGCCATGGAAGCAGGGCTTTACGGGGTAGTGAATTTCAAACAGATGCAGGCTGTTGACTTCACAGCGGACAAACCATACGGCTGTCTTGTATCCAATCCGCCGTATGGAGAACGCCTCAGCGGAAAGGAAGAAGTGGAAACGTTATACGAAGACATTGGAAGAGTATTTCGTCCACTCGATACCTGGTCTGTTTACATTCTGACTTCCAACGAAGCTTTTGAAAGTTTTTACGGAAGCAGTGCCACAAAAAAGAGAAAGCTGTATAACGGGAAAATCAAGACCGACTATTATCAATTCTGGGGACAGCGTCCGCCAAAAGAATAGCATAATCGGCCCCTTCTTTGTATATGCTTATAGAGTAGTATGTTTCAGGGAGGGGAACAGGATTGCATTATATTCAGAACGCAGAGGAGCTGCAATCGTTATTGAAGATTGAACAGGCGATCGGAAACGCCGAAAAAGTGTTGAACGTTCCGGAAGAACCTGCGTCGCCTGAACCGAAGGAACAGGCCATCAACCAGGCGAAAAAACAGCTTGACCGAGCGTGGAATTACCACCTGCACCGAAGATGGTCATGATGTTAACGCGGATTGGTGACATCCTGTATATTGGGATTTTCAAATGTCAGTAAGTCGATCTGTGGATCATAGGATATCACCATTCCGTTCATATACCACTGATCCTGCGGATTCACAAAAAAATAAATGCCATCTGCCTGAAGCACATCGGATCCTGCTTCAGGTTTTTCTTTGGCAACCCCCATGGAGTAACCTCCTGACCCTACGCCTCCAACCCTCACAAAGAGCCGCACATAATCCCCTTCTTCTAGTTCCATTTCCTGTTTGTACAACCGGGCTGCTTCTTTTTTTACCGTAAACGAGGCCACTACATATCTCCTCCCTTTCCTTGTCTGTTATAACACGGAATCCGTGGTCTTTCAAAAATGATAACGATAAAGGTTTATGATACGCTTACCGTAACACAAGGAAAAAGGAGCCATGGCATAATGAGTGAAACCAACGATCAACTCGAACAGCAGTTTCTGGAACACATGTATACAATGAATGCTTATGAACAAGCTCTCGGCTTGATGGAATGGGATGCGAGGACAAAAATCCCGGATAAAGGTGCAGACGACCGCGCAGAAGCCGTCGGCAGACTGTCGACGGAGCTTTTTCAATTAACGACTTCTGATAAAACTGCGTACTTTCTCGAAAATATTCTGGCCTGTAACGAGGAAGAAGTAACGCCCTGGATCCGCAAAGCTGCGGAGGAACTAAAAAAACAGTATGATCGTTCCGTCCAGATTCCGTCGGAAGAGTATCGGGAATACAGTATTTTAACAGCGAAATCCGAAGCGGTATGGGAAAAAGCAAAAGAAGCCAATGACTTTGAGATGCTTCGCCCGTACCTTGAAAAACTGGTGGATTTCAACCGAAGATTTGCCGAATATTGGGGATACGAGAAGCACCCTTATGATGCTCTTCTGGTAGATTATGAACCGGATATGACAACCCAGGTGCTCGATGATGTGTTCAGCCGCCTGCACAAACGGCTGCAGCCGCTTGTGGATGAGGTTGCTTCTTCACCGGTCAAACCGGATACATCCTTTCTGTTTGAACCGTTTTCCAAAGAGAAGCAGACGGCTGTCAGCAGTAACATTCTGCGGCAGATGACGTATGACTTTGAAGCAGGAAGGCTCGATGAAACGGCCCATCCGTTTGCTCTCGGCCTGAATCCTTCAGACGTCCGTGTGACGACAAGCTATGACGAAAGGGATTTTAGAACTGCGCTTTTTGGAACCATTCATGAAGGCGGTCATGCTTTATATGAACAGAATCTTCCGCAGCAATGGAAGTCTACGGTACTCAGTGATGGTGCTTCCATGGGTATTCATGAATCGCAGTCGTTGTTTTGGGAAAACATTGTCGGGCGTTCCAAAGCCTTCTGGGAAAATAATTACGAGATGCTCCGGGAAGAAGCAGGCCAAGCATTTGACGGTGTGACACTGGATGCATTCTATCGCGCGGTTAACACAGCAGGACCTTCCCTCATTCGAATTGAAGCCGATGAACTCACGTACACGCTCCACATTATGCTTCGTTATGAAATAGAAAAACAACTGATAAACGGAGACATTGAAGTGAAGGATCTGCCAGAGATATGGAACGAAAAGATGCAGAAATATCTCGGTATCACACCGCCCGACCACAGCAGCGGCGTGCTGCAGGATGTACACTGGTCGTTTGGTGCATTTGGTTATTTTCCTTCTTATGCGCTCGGCTATATGTACGCCGCTCAATTTTATCATGCTGTCCGCCGTGATATTCCTGAGTTTGATACACATCTGCGTGAAGGAAACCTTGCCCCGGTTAAACAGTGGATGACAAATCACGTACACCAATACGGAAAAAAGAAGACACCGGCCGAAATCATAAAAGAGGCAACAGGTGAATCCATTAATCCGGATTACCTGCTTGATTACCTTGAAACAAAATACCGAAACCTGTATTCGCTGTAAGCATGAGCTGCCGGAAAGCAGCTGTATATTTCACCTGCCTGTACGGCAGCGGGTTTAAAAAATCCAAAAACGTGATATGAACAGGTATCACGGATTACTTATTGTTGACAAGAGGGGAACGGTATGATGATTACGTTTGAAAACATTACAAAATCTTTTCCAGATGGAACAAAAGCTGTTGATCATTTCACGGCTGAAATAAACAAAGGGGAACTGTTTGTCTTAATCGGTCCCAGCGGATGCGGGAAAACAACGACGCTGAAAATGATCAATCGGTTGATAGAACCGTCATCGGGTACGCTCTACATCGAGGAAAACGAGTTAAAAGATTGGAACCTGCAGGAACTGCGCTGGAATATCGGATACGTCCTCCAGCAGATTGCGTTGTTTCCGACGATGACAATCGAAGAAAATATCGCTGTCGTTCCGGAAATGCGTAAGTGGAGCAAAAATGAGATTTCCGAGCGGGTGGACGAACTGATGAACATGGTGGAACTCGATCCATCCGTTTACAGGCGCCGGATGCCAAAGGAATTATCCGGCGGGGAACAGCAGCGTGTCGGGGTTGCCCGCGCATTGGCAGCCGACCCCGGAATTTTAATCATGGACGAGCCTTTCAGTGCACTTGATCCAATAACCAGAGAACAGCTTCAAAAAGATATTAAGGATCTTCAATCCCGGATCCAGAAAACCATTGTCTTTGTCACCCACGATATGGACGAAGCTCTGGCAATCGGGGATCGTATCTGCCTGATGGAATCAGGCCGGATCATTCAGACAGGGACACCGCATGAGCTCACTCATCATCCTGTCAATGACTTTGTCCGGGACTTTATTGGAGACCGGACCAATGAGTGGGATACGCCTGTCAAAAGGATGATGAGCCGGGAAAGCGAACACAGCGCAAATGTGGCCGATCTTCCGAACATCCCACTATACCCGGCTCCGCTTTATATTTTCGACAGCGATCACCAATTTCTTGGACGCAGCAGAGAAGGGAAAATAGAAGATCACTCCATCACAGTGTCACCGGAGACGGTGCTGAAAAAAGCGGTAGAGTACTTTGAAACAAGCGATGTCGATGCACTTCCGGTTATCGAAAACGGGAAGTTGATCGGTGTGCTGAGTTATAAAGATATCGTACGGTACATGCAGCAGTTTCATATGGAATCAGGAAAGGAGTCTGTATAGATGGGAATTTTCCAGGAGATGCTGGACCTTTTCCAGAACCGGCAGAACATGTTCTGGACACTGCTTTGGGAGCACATACATATGTCACTGCTTGCTTTGTTATGTGCTGTTTTTATATCGGTGCCACTCGGTATCTACCTATCCAGGAAAAAACGGGTGGCAGAACCGGTTATCGGTGCTGCTGCGGTACTTCAGACAATTCCAAGTCTTGCATTGCTAGGCTTTATGATTCTTATTCTTAATGAAATCGGTACGCTGCCGGCCGTTGTTGCTCTGACGGCTTATGCACTCCTGCCTATTCTGCGAAATACGTATACGGGAATCAGCGAAGTCGACCCCGCGATTAAAGAAGCAGCCACCGGTATGGGAATGTCTTCCTTCCGCCGCTTGCGCAAAGTAGAGCTCCCGATGGCGATCCCGGTTATTATGGCTGGTATCCGAACATCCATGGTGCTTATCGTTGGAACCGCCACCCTGGCTGCACTGATCAGCGCGGGAGGACTCGGTGACTTTATTATGACCGGCATCGATCGGGCGGATAACGCTTATATTCTGCTTGGAGCTATACCTGCTGCTTTACTTGCACTGTTTTTTGATTTTATACTCCGGGTAACTGAAAAAACGTCCAAGGGTAAAGCCTTGACCCCGGTTGCCGCTGTGCTCGGTGCGTCTCTTCTTGTTGTCGCGGTCCCGCTTTTTTCCTTTAATCAAAAACCCGATCTTGTCATCGGTGGTAAGATGGGGGCAGAACCGGAGATTATCGCCAATATGTACCATCATTTGATAGAAAATGAGACAGATTTGAATGTAGAAGTGCAGTCCGGCTTTGGCAGTACCGATGCTGCCTTTAATGCACTGCAGGTTGATGAAATAGATATCTACCCCGAATTCACCGGCACTGCCATGGCAGCCCTGCTGGATCAGACTGCTTCATCGGGAAGTACGGAAGAGGAAGTATATGAACGTGCTGCCAAGGGCATGGCCCGGGAATACAATATGGCATACCTTGAACCGATGCAGTTCAACAATACGTATGCTCTTGCTATGAGAGAACAGCAGGCACAGGAACTGGACATTGAAACCATTTCAGATTTAGGACCGTATACGGATCAGTTAACGCCGGGATTCACGTTTGAATTCGCCGACCGCCAAGATGGGTATCTGGGTATTCAGGACGTGTATGGTTTAACGTTTGAGAATGTGGAAACGATGGATGCAGGACTGCGCGCCCGTGCGCTGGAAGCAGGAGAAGTCGATATTATTGACGCCTATTTCACCAGTGCCGACATCGTGGAATACAACATGCGCGTTCTCGAAGATAATGAAAATCTGTTCCCGCCTTACCAAGGTGCTCCGCTTATGAAACAGAAAACTCTGGATGCCCATCCGGAACTGGATCGTATTTTAAACCAGCTTTCCGGTGAAATCACCAATGAAGAAATGCAGCAGATGAACTATATGGTCGATTATAATGACGCGGATCCAAGCATTGTTGCTAGAGAGTACTTGACGGATAATGGATTTTTTGACTAATCTATAGAAAAGGAGAAGATAAGAAATGGTTACATTTCAGAATCCTTCCGAAGACAGAACAGCTGCTATATTGAACAAAAGCACCACCATTGCAGTTGTCGGCCTTTCCGATAAACCCTCCCGGACCTCCTGGCAGGTCAGTAAGGCGGCACAGGAAGCGGGGTACCGCATTATCCCCGTCAATCCCAACGCCCGCGAAGTGCTCGGAGAAAAAGCAGCTGCCCGCCTTGGTGATATTGAGGAACACGTTGATATCGTCAATGTGTTCCGGCGTAGAGAGCATCTTCCGGAAGTTGCGGCTGAAGCTGCTGCGATGCCTGATGTTCCGGATGTTTTCTGGACCCAGCTGGAACTGGTGAGCGAGGAAGCTGCGCGTACTGCTGAGCAGGCCGGGATGATGGTCATTATGGATAAGTGTATCAAGGTTGAACTTGCGCGGTTATCTTGATGATGGACAAACGCTCATCCTTTTTGCAGATGAGCGTTTCTCATTGCACAGCGGAAAAAGAATAATATACCGGTGGATAGATTACGTTTTCCGCCGGGGGTTTTATTTTCAGATTATAAAAAAATAAAACGTACGTTCTGGATTTATGTGTTATAGTGTAGAATACAGGTTTGCTTGGAGAGAAAGGGGAACATGTCATTGACACAGACCTTTGATTATAATGATGATGCGATACAGGTTCTTGAAGGACTCGAAGCGGTCCGTAAAAGGCCGGGGATGTATATTGGGAGTACCGACAGCCGCGGTCTGCACCACCTGGTATTTGAAATCCTGGATAATTCCGTGGACGAAGCACTGGCAGGCTTCGGAAACGTGATAGATGTCACCCTTCACGCTGATCACAGTGTTTCCATCACCGATTACGGAAGGGGAATTCCCACCGGAATGCACCGGACCGGTAAATCCACCCCGGAAGTCATCTTTACCGTGCTTCACGCAGGCGGGAAGTTCGGACAGGGAGGATACGTGACAAGCGGCGGCCTTCACGGTGTAGGAGCCTCTGTTGTCAACGCACTATCAGAATGGCTCACCGTCATTATTCACAAAGACGGCGGTGTGTACCGGCAGGAATTCGCAGACGGCGGGAAACCGGTAAGTACTTTGAAAGAAGAGGGGACAACGAAAAAGAGCGGAACATCGATTCGCTTTAAGCCGGACCGGTCGATTTTTACAACCACTTCCTATCAATATGAAATGCTTGCCGAACGTCTGCGGGAAGCTGCTTTTCTGCTTAACGGCGTTTCCATCCGTTTGACCGATGAGCGTGAAGCGGAACCGGTATCGGAGACATTTGTCTATGAGACGGGGATTAAAGCATTCACCGAATATTTGAATGAAGATAAGGAAGTGCTCCATCCCGTTGTATACTTTGAGGGAGTTAGCCAGGACATCGAGCTCGAACTTTCTTTTCAGTTTAACGATGCCTACACAGATAACATATTGTCTTTTGTAAACAACGTACGCACCAAAGACGGCGGGACCCATGAATCCGGCGCGAAAACAGCTCTCACGAGGGCGTTTAATGAATATGCGAGAAAAATGAACTTCCTGAAAGAAAAAGATAAAAACCTTGATGGCTCGGATATCAGGGAAGGTTTCACGGCGGTTATTGCGATCCGTGTTCCGGAGGCGAAGCTTCAGTTCGAGGGACAGACAAAAAGTAAACTCGGTACACCCGAAGCAAGATCCGCCGTAGACCAGATTTTTTCGGAAAAACTGACGTATTTCTTTGAAGAAAATCCAACCACCAGTGCGATGCTGATCAAAAAAGCGATGAAAGCCGCTCAGGCGAGAGAGGCTGCGCGCAAAGCAAGAGAAGAAGCCCGCAACGGCAAAAAAAGCCGCAAAAAAGAACTGCTGAGCGGTAAGTTGACGCCGGCCCAGTCCAGAAATACCGAAAACAATGAGCTGTATCTCGTCGAAGGGGACTCTGCCGGCGGGTCAGCGAAACAGGGAAGGGACCGGAAGTTTCAGGCGGTTCTTCCGCTTCGCGGGAAAGTCATCAATACGGAGAAAGCAAAGCTCGATGACATTATGAAAAACGAAGAAATCCGGACAATTATTTATGCACTCGGCTCCGGTGTAGGCACGGATTTCTCTCTGGAAGACAGTAATTATGATAAAGTTGTAATCATGACCGACGCGGATACGGACGGGGCTCACATCCAGGTGCTGCTTCTCACCTTTTTCTACCGTTACATGCGGCCGCTTGTGGAAGCCGGCAAAGTATTCATTGCTCTGCCGCCATTATATAAAGTCAGCAAAGGCAGCGGAGCGAAAGAAAAAATTGAATATGCATGGGACGAAGAAGGTCTGGCCGAAGCCATATCAAACGTCGGCAAAGGCTATGCTATTCAGCGTTATAAAGGGCTGGGGGAAATGGATGCCACTCAGCTCTGGGAGACAACGATGAATCCGGAAACGAGAACGCTCGTCCGGGTTACGGTGGATGATCTTGCACGTGCTGATAAACGTGTCACCACACTCATGGGGGATAAAGTAGAACCAAGACGTAAATGGATTGAATCCCATGTTGAATTCGGCATGCAGGAAAACGAAAATATATTGGAAAATGAGAACCTTCATGTGACGGAGGAGGAGTAAATCGTGACTGAGGCAGAAAAACACCTGGATTTACCACTGGAGGAAGTGCTCGGCGACCGTTTCGGCCGTTATAGTAAATACATTATTCAGGAGCGGGCGCTTCCTGATGCAAGAGACGGACTGAAGCCGGTGCAGCGTCGTATTCTTTATGCGATGCTGCAGGACGGCAATACTGCTGATAAACCGTTCCGGAAAGCGGCAAAAACAGTAGGAAATGTTATCGGGAATTATCATCCGCACGGAGATTCGTCTGTGTATGAAGCGATGGTGCGGATGAGTCAGGACTGGAAGGGCCGTCATCCGCTTGTCGAAATGCACGGAAACAATGGTTCCATTGATGGAGATCCGCCGGCGGCGATGCGTTATACTGAAGCAAGACTTTCTTCCATATCAGTGGAAATGCTGCAGGATATCGAAAAAAATACGGTGGAATACATTCCGAACTTTGATGATTCGATTGAAGAGCCTGTTGTTCTTCCTGCGATGTATCCGAACCTGCTTGTAAATGGATCCACGGGAATATCATCGGGCTATGCGACGGATATCCCGCCTCATCAGCTGGGAGAAGTCATCGATGCTGCGCTGATGGAAATTAATAATCCAGCCTGTACAGTGGATGATCTGATGACAGTAATGAAAGGACCGGATTTCCCGACAGGCGGTATTGTTCAGGGAACCGACGGTATCAAAAAAGCGTATGAAACAGGCAGAGGAAAAGTGGTCGTACGCTCGAAAACCGAGATTGAAACGCTGAAAGGCGGAAGAAAGCAGATTGCTGTAACAGAACTTCCGTATGAAGTCGTGAAATCCAACCTGGTAAAGCGGATGGATGAAATTCGTTTTGACAAAAAGGTGGAAGGGATTGCGGAAGTCCGGGATGATACGGATCGGACCGGCCTTCGTATCGTGATTGAGCTGAAGAAGGAAGCAGATCCGCAGGGAGTGTTGAATTACTTATATAAAAACACCGATCTGCAGGTATCCTACAACTTCAACATGGTAGCCATCCACAATAAAACGCCGCAGCTGCTCGGCTTGAAACAATTACTGCAGGCCTATATCTCCCACCAAAAAGAGGTTGTCACCAATCGTTCCCAATATGAACTCAATAAAGCGGAACGACGGCAGCATATCGTGGAAGGACTGAAAAAGGCCATTTCGGTTCTCGATCAGGTTATTGAAATTATTAGAGGATCCAATGATAAACGGGATGCCAAAACAAACCTGACAGCGTCCTTTGATTTCACCGAAGAACAGGCCGAAGCAATTGTCACGCTGCAGCTTTACAGGCTGACAAACACAGACATTACGACGCTGGAAAAAGAGGCGGAAGACCTGGCAGAACAAATCGAGAAACTGCGGGGCATTTTAGCGAGTGAATCGAAACTGCTTAACGTCATTAAAGACAAGCTTGCCTACGTGAAAAAAACATATAATGAGGAACGGCGCAGTGTCATTGAAGAGGAAATTGAAGAACTCAAAATAGATCTGGAAGTCATAGTACCGTCAGAGAATGTCATTGTCAGTGCCACAAAAGAAGGATATATTAAACGAACCAGCTACCGGTCTTATTCCGCCTCTAATGAGGAACCGCCCGGGATGAAGGAATCGGATGATCTTTTGTATGCGGCGGAGCGGAATACGACAGATACATTGCTGCTGTTCACGGAAAAAGGACAGTATGTTTACATGCCGGTTCATGAGCTTTCTGATATCCGCTGGAAAGACAACGGTCAGCATATCGGCAATATTGTACCACTTGAAGCGGATGATTCGCTTGTCAGGGTAATCCCGGTCTCTGAATTCTCCGATGAGCATTATCTCACATTCTTCACAAAAAACGGCGTGGTGAAAAAGACAGTGCTTTCCGCTTACCAGGCACAGCGTTATTCCAGAGCCCTTGTGGCTGTGAAGCTGAAAGAAAACGACAGACTTGTAAATGTAGATATTACGGATGGATCAAAAGAGATATTTATTGCTACAAATTTTGGTTACGGCCTTCGCTTTGCAGAGGAAGAAGTGACACCGGTAGGACAGCGTGCCGCCGGGGTAAAAGGAATCGATCTGAAAACCGGAGATTCTGTGGTGAACGGATTCTCGATATCCCCGGATGGTCCGCCCGAAACAGTAATTGTTACGCATCGTGGTGCGGTGAAGAAGATGCCGCTGAAAGAATTTGATACATCCAGCCGTGCGAAGCGGGGCCTTGTTATGCTTCGTGAATTGAAACAGAATCCGCATCTTATTTCAAGCCTGCAGCCGTGGGATGGAAAGGAAAATGGACTGCGGATTCAAACGGAAACGGGCGCTTTAAAGACCGAAGACGTCGGAAGTATGCGGCGAAGTGACCGGTACAGTAATGGTTCGTTTGTTATCGACACCAAAGAACTCGGGACAGTCACCGATGCCTGGCCGGCTCTGGATTATCAATCCCTGCAGAAAGCAAACGAAGGGAATAAAGAGTCGAATAACTAAAAACAAAATACCGCAATACAACAATGGAAGGATACGACATCATGAATGCAGGTACACACACTATAGGCGCATTAGCTGCAGGAACTGCGGTATACTGGGCTGGATCCTTTTCTTTGGCCGGCCCGGAAGCAGCTGTATATACAGCTGCCGTTCTGATCGGAGGGCTGTTACCAGATATCTGTCAGCCGTTTTCATGGATTGGAAGAAGGACCCGTCCGGTATCTACGATGATACAGAAATTATTCGGGCACCGGAGCATCACACACAGCATACTCTTTATGGTGTTCCTTTATTTCTGCTCCGGTTTAATTCCCTACGACTGGGGCATGGCTGTTCAGTACGGGCTCACAATCGGTGCAGTCAGTCATCTGCTTCTCGATATGATGACCCCGCAGGGCATCCATCTCCTCTATCCGGTGAAACAGAAAATTTCTTTTCCCCTGACGACAAAAACTGGGTCGAAAACAGGCGAGGGAGCTGTTTCCTTTCTCATGCTCTGCTGGATTGTGTATTTCGGTGTACATTTTATCTAATACCGGTTTACCGCCAGGAATAGATAATAAAATTCCGAACCATTCTTCCATGTATGGTTCGGAATTTTTATTGTACCTTGAATTCCAGCGTGCGGGAGAGGTATTGCTCCGTCAGTGCCCACCTGGTTTTTGCCGCGGACAACGGGACCCGGCGCTTACCACGGCTGTTGATTATCCAAATATAGGTAGCGTTTCGTTGGACTCCGCCTTTCCTGCCCGCTTTCCGCGGGCGTCGCCTCAGCTACCGGGAAAATCACCCGGTGATCTTCGGCTGACGCTTCTCCCGCTGGAGTCGGGCAGACGGCTCCGTCCAACGAAAAAGAAAGGGGGATACATGCTTTGATCACAGATGCACCCTCCTCATAGAACCCTTTCCCATTCCTTTATATGGTAAATCAACAGGCGTGGGCGCTTACGTATTTTTTTACAACAGATTGCCGGATAAACGTCACGCAAAGCCGTTCATGATGACGTTTGAAGTGTCCGCACGGGAATGCAGCTGATCAACCTTACTGCTTTTTTAAAAGAAAGTGTTTATGCTTTTACTCCATTCCTGTTATTCTAATAAGTGGAAGAAATAGATAAAAAAAGAGGAGAGTTTTGGAGATGAAACGAGGCGTTTTTACTGCTGCATTGCTGGCAGTTTTTTTGGCAGCCTGCAGTGCAGGCGGAACACAGTCAGAGCCGGAGCTCAAACATAAGGAGCTGACAGGTGATGAACAAAGATACCTTGACATGGGGCTGAACTATTCCGAGGCGTATAATGTATCGGGAACGTTTCCTGAACAGATTCAGGCAGTAGAGCTCGTTATGAATGTTTACAGGAATGGAGAAAAACTGGATGAAGCATCCACGAGTGGTTTCAAGTACGGGTTAATGAACAGGGAAGAGGAGGAATTAGAGGAAATCGTTTTTGGTATAGACCGGGAACAGAGCAGGGAAGAAGAGGTTACTCCGCTGAAGCTGATCATAGGAGATAAAAAAGTGAAAGAAAAGGAAACGGTATCTCAAGGGATGGCGCAGAATATAGTGAACCTGCCATTCGTGTTTGATTCGACTACTTATACGAATGTGAAAAACATTCCCATTGAAGCAGGCGGCGTATCGCCACTGGCCATTATGAGATCAGGGGATCAAATATCAAACAACTGGTATAAAGAAGAACATCGAAAGCGTATCATTAACAAGGATGAAAAAGTAGTTATATTTGAAGCCAGATGGCTGGTTGAATAAAAAATAAAATTAATGAATCCATATTATTTCGTTCCGTCTCAAAAACTGAAGTAAACTTAACTTTTGATACAATAATAAAACACACTCCGCGACTTCCTATAATATATATTATGTAAACTAAAAATAGATCTTTAAGATATTTGCTTTGTTCTTTGAACTCCCCTGCCTCCCTATAACATTTATCATTTTATTGAACGGCAGGAGTCGATTTTATATAACACTCCTGCCCTGAGTTTTTCAGTCATATTTGTTTTCGTCTGCTGCGGCATCGTTTTTCGTGTGATGAATGGTTCCGAATGGATGTTCCGGCGGTGCATAAATGGTATAGAGTTTTAACGGCTTATCTCCTGTATTAATTAAATTATGCCATATCCCGGCTGGTACCATGACAGCGTCATCATCAAACACTCTCTTCTGGAAAAAAATATTATTTTCTGAATTCCCCATCCGGACAAGGCCTTCTCCGCCTTCAATCCGTAAAAACTGATCCACATCAGGATGTACTTCCAGCCCGATATCGCTTCCTGCAGGAATACTCATGACCGTTACCTGTAGATGATTCCCTGTCCACAATGCTGTCCGGAATGTCCGATTTTGTATCGCTGCTTCTTTGATATTAACGATATATGGATTGGATCCATAATCGTGCGTATCTCTATAAGAGTACATACTTGATCCCTCCCTTTTCGGCAGTCTCTATATCATATGCTGCACGCCCAGGGAGGGTGCATGGAGGTCCTTATTTCAGCATGATTAATACTCCCGGATCGCTCCGTGTCCATTATCTATAATTAAGGAATGTTCCGGATCCTTAACGACGGCAAAAAACACGTGTCGGATACTGCCAAAACCTGCTTTTTGCACCGCGTGCTTCAGCCATGTTTCGTCTTTATCAATCATTTTTAAATGTTCATGCTGAATATCTCCTTCTACGATAACAGCAACAGGAAAACCTTGGTAATAAGGTTCGATACCTGCGTCGTGTTTTGTAACGGGGATTGTACTTTCTTTTGGCAGCACGCTGATGGCACCGTTTGGCTCAAGAATGGCGTATTGAATAGTAGTTAAATCCTTGTACCCCTGACTTCTTACACTCGAAAGCAGTTCAGCAAGGGAAAATCGGCTTTTTTTTAGATTCGAACGATTCAGCTTCCCGTGCTTGATTAATATCGCAGGTTCTCCGATGAGAAAACGGTTAAGGTGGTTGTATAAACTCAACCTCGCAAAAGAAAGATGAAGGGTGATGATGAGCAGAATACCAACAAGGGCTTTTCCTATACTGTCAGCATCAATTGGGTTCATCGCCATAGCAATGATGAAAAATATAGCTGTGAAATCATGAGGCGTGAATTGGGCAAGCGCTGTTTTTCCCATAAGTCGGACAACGAGAATCGCTGTAAAAAATAAAAATAGCAGGGATCCAATAAAAGAAAGCATACAACCACCTTTTACATCAGCTTCAAGATGAAAAATGAATGTCGTTCCTTTACTAGATTGACTCTAAAACAGCAAATTTATGTGTGAAAACAATGAAATGGTGCTGCTTCTCTTATTCTAAACAAAATCGAATAAAGAATCACAAAACATCAACACTAATATCAGTGGACGGGTAAGGAGGAAACATGACAATGAAGAACAAAGAAGACAGCGGACTGACATGGTGGCAGCTGTCACTGATTGGTGTGGGCTGCACCATTGGAACAGGTTTTTTTCTAGGAGCAAGTCTGGCTGTATCCATGGCAGGACAGGCAGTCCTTATTAGTTTTGTACTGGCTGGCTTTGGAACGTATTCGGTGTATCATTTTCTGGCGGCACTTATGAGAAAGGATCCGCAAAAAGGAGCCTTTCATACATATGCAAGAAAAGCTTATGGGCGCTGGGCGGGATTCAGTTCAGGATGGGTGTATTGGGGAGCGGAAATGCTGATCATGGGAAGTCAGATGACCGCTGTATCTATTTTCTCGAGATACTGGTTTCCTGGAGTTCCATTATGGATATTTGCCGCGGGTTACTCTCTTCTTGGAATTCTTGTCGTCCTAACGGGAGCGAAAGGATTTGACCGGATTGAAAATATCTTTGGCGTGGTGAAGATTGCAGCGATTCTCATGTTTATTGTTGTGGCTGCGATTGCGATATTCAGCTCATTTCACAGTCCTCGCGACCCGCTTTTCTTTCCTCAAACAGGGCAGCAATTTATCCCGCATGGAGGAAAAGGTCTCTGGGCATCTCTGATTTATGCTTTTTATGCGTTTGGAGGTATAGAAATAATGAGTATGATGGGCGTCAGGCTGAATGATAAAAAAGATGCTCCTAAATCAGGGAAAATTATGCTCGCTGTTATCACTTCTATTTATATCATTTCCCTGGGAATGGCTCTTCTTTTAGCTTCGTCGGAAGCGTTCCATGCCGATGAAAGTCCATTTGTTACGGCGCTGAATCAGTATGATTTTTTGTACGTTGCAGATGTGTTTAACGGCGCGTTAATCATAGCAGGCTTTTCCACTATGGCTGCCTCCCTGTTTGCCGTAACGAGCATGCTTGTCACCCTTGCAGAGGATGGTGATGCCCCTTCTTTCTTTCAAAAAAAGGGGCAGAATATGATAGATCTTCATCTGCCTGCCCTGGGATTGACTGTCGCCGGGATGCTTGTATCCATTTTTTTCTCTCTACTTCTGCCTGAAAAAATATACGAATATATGACCACTGCCGCCGGGTTGATGCTTCTATACAACTGGTTTTTCATTCTGCTGTATGCAAACCGCTTGGTTGTTATAAAAGGGTTCAGCCATGTACAGCGTTTGGGCGGACTTGCTCTCATCCTTTGCGCAGTCACCGGAACGCTGCTGGATAAATCCAGCCGGCCTGGTTTTTTTGTCAGTGTGGGGTTCCTTATCATTCTTGCCGTAGTGGTACTAATCATGAAAAGAATCTGGACCCGTCAATCTCCTCCACCATTTTAATAACGACGAAATTCCAGCAAGGCTTTCACGCCTTCCCACCCAAAATAAATACCGAACAAAATCAAGCATATGCCCGAGGCGGTCGAAATCAAATGCAGCATACGTTCTGATAAGTATTTTCGAAAACCACTTGCCATTCCCGCCATTGTGACATCCCATAAGGATACACCGATGAAAATGGCAGCACTGTACAGCCACAGTTGTTCTATGCTTTGATGAGCTGACGATTTTGCTACAATGGAACCATAAATTCCAATCCAGAAAACGATGGATAATGGGTTGCACAAACACATAAAAAAACCAGAACTGAAAGAATGGATCAAGGGCGGATTACTGCGCCGGGTGGTAACCGTGAGCGCTCCGCTTCCTGCTTTTAAGCTATCCGCTCCGATATAGACCAAAATAAAAAATCCAAACAACCAGAGAAATGTTTTCACCAGCGGGACTTCCAGAAAGTGAACAACACCGAGATACACAAGAAGCATGTAAAATCCATCGGCGATCATAGCCCCAACTCCGACAACCCAGGCGTGCCAGAACCCATTTTTAATCCCTTTGTCTAATTGAGCTGCATTTACCGGGCCGATAGGAGCCGCCAGCGTTATCCCTAATAAAATATAACTAAAGAATACACTCATTGGAGCATCTCCTACTCTATACAGTGTTTATTTAGAGTATATTTATGGATAGAAGCTTGTACGACTACTTTTTTACATGTAAATATATATGCTCTGATTTTTCGCGCACAAAGGGAAAGACACAGGGAAGGTGTGTTTTTCATTCCTTTCCTGTGTCTTAGTTTTAATCAGCAAACACGTGTTTTCCAATTTGCAGGTTCGTCGACCGCGTCCAAATCCAATCTGATGTAGCCAGTACAGGGTTGTAATAGTAATGCGATCCTTTGGATGGGTCATACCCGTTCCAAGCTTTCTTCACGGCACGATAGGCGCTTTGTCCGGGTGCTAAATGATACTGGCCATCCTGTACAGCCGTGAACGCGTTTTTTTCTTTGATCACTTCTTCTACCGTTCCTGGAAATTCAGAAGATTGAAGCCGGTTATGAATGACAGCAGCCACAGCCACCTGTCCTTCAAACGTTTCTCCTCTGGCTTCCCCGTGAACGACCCGGGCCAGCTTATCGACTTCCTTTAATTTGTGAAGGGTATTCTCTCCAGCCTTCCCATCGACAGCCAGACCGAAGTCAGCTTGAAACTCCTGAACCGCGTTGTTTGTTAAGGGACCGTAATAGCTGGTCGGATTAGTATGTAAATATCCCATATGAACCAATGACTGCTGCAGCTCCTTCACTTCTGGACCTTCTTCCTCTTGCTGCAATAAATCTTCCTGTGCTGCCGCCTGCGGAACAAAAACGAATAAAAACAAAAGAGTCCAACCTGTAGAAATGATTTTTTTCATATCATCAACCTCCTTCGATAACCTATCCCCCTTTTTTCTTTATTCATAAACATGAATTCGGCTTTAGAAACAGAAATAAGAAGTAAGTCTTACATTTTTTTATACGCTCTGCTGTTCGTTAAGAACCCATAAGCTGAGGATCGGCCATATTGTGAAACGAATCCGGCTGAATGTGAACGGCATTTATCGTGTTCCCCTGGCATGGACGTTATGAAGTTTTTGAGGGTTTAATCCCGGCAAAAGCAGCAGCAATGATAAGGAAGGAAGCAGCGGCTAGAACAAAATAAATGATAGAAGATTGATGCTTCATCAGTAAGGCGGTCACTGGAGGGCCGGCAGCTACTCCAACAAACCGCATACTGCTGTAAAAGGAAGTGACCAGGCCTCTTTCTTCTTTTTCAATCCCTTCGGTGATAAGCGCGTCAAGACAAGGCAAAGCCAATCCAATGCCGATGCCGGCAGAAGATAACAGTGTCAAAAGCCATATCAAGGTCACATCCTCTCTTACAAAAACGAGAGAAATGGTAGTAAGAGCAGCGCCGATAAGGATAAATCGTCTCATTTTTTGTTTGTTTTCTCCAATTAGTTTTCCACTTAAATACGAAGTCGAACATAGGAAAAGAAGCGGTACGGCTAACAGCAGGCCTTTGATATATCCTTTTATGTGATATTGATCTTCCAAAAGAGAAGATAAGTGAAACAGTACGCCAAATAAAACAAACATCAATATACCGCCGATGAAAAAAACAGCATACAGCCAGCGTCCGTTAAAATGAAAAGTTTTTTTAATACCTGTGAGAAAAACAGAAAAGGATTTATCTTTTTTTGATCCGTTCGGGGAACTTTTACCAGAAACCATACGAGAAGCATCGACATCAACGAAAGCACCGGCACAGCCATAAATGGCATATACCACACCAAGACAGCCAGCAGCGCTCCGATGATAGGACTTAATACTTTTCCGAGCGTATTCGCTGTTTCAATGATCCCCAGTCCGTGGCTTACTTCCTCTTCCTGCTTGAACATATCCCCGACAGTAGGTAAAACGACCGGGAATGCGCCGGCTGAACCAATTCCCTGGACTATCCGGCCGAGTAGAATAAGTAGATAAGGTTTATCCAGCTGCCAGGCAGCAACAGCCGACACCGCGCCTCCTGCAGCAACCATCATCAGACTGGTAACTATTATTTTTTTCCTGCCCCATTTATCCGAAAGGTATCCCGATACCGGAATACACAGAATAGCTGTAATAGAATATGCCGATATGATTAAACTGGATTGAAACGAAGTAATATTGATTTCGCGCTCAATGACCGGCAGAACGGGGATAAACATTGAATTTCCCAGCGTCATCATTAAAGGAATGGAAGCCAGCGCCATTAAGTCCCATTTTTTATCTTCCATTTTTTCTCCGCCTTTCTTCCTTCAACCCTGTTATTTGAAGAAGGAAAGGATAAATGTACGAGCCTTATAATAAAGGATATTCTTTTTTATTGTTATCCCTTTCATTTCTTCTTACTTCTTTTAGATTCTTTTTCAGCCTGCAACGCGGGCTTTTCTTCTTTTAATGCCTTAAGCAGCGCGAACACCATCATAATCATAATAATGGAGAACGGGAAAGCAGCAACAATCATTGTATTTTCAAGCGCCTGCAGTCCACCGGAATAAAGTAGAATGACAGCAGTGGCAGAAAGCATAACCCCCCAGGTGAATTTCACTTTCACGGCGGGATTCATTGTTCCGTTTGAAGTCTGCATTCCGAGTACAAATGTAGCCGAATCAGCTGACGTGATAAAAAAGACGCTGATCAACCCCATCGCCAGTATGGACATTGCCAAGCCGTATGGATAATGCTCGAAAACACCGAATAATGCTTCCTCTTCAGACAACTTTGAAATGGCCGCTGTGCCTTCTGCTTCCAGTAAAATTGAAGCACCTCCAAATACCGAGAACCATAAAAAGCTGACAAGGGGAGGTACGACCAATACCCCGGCGGTAAACTGCCGCAGGGTCCTGCCTTTTGAAACCCGTGCAATAAACGTACCTACAAAGGGGGACCAGGCAATCCACCACGCCCAGTAAAAAATCGTCCAGTCGTTTATCCATTCCCTTGCGTTCTCTGTAAGCGGTGCAATTCGGAAACTCATAGCAGGCAGGGTTTGAATGTATTTTCCAAGCGTATTGGTGAATAAGTTCAGCATATATAATGTCGGACCGACGATGAGAATAAAGATGAATAACAACAGGGCAAGAACCATGTTGGTGTTGCTTAATATCCGTATTCCTTTGTTCAGGCCGGTCGAAGCCGAGATCAGAAACAAAACAGTGACAACAGCAATAATCGCAAACTGATTCCAAAATCCGATGCCAAGATCGGTGATAAACGACAGCCCTCCATTAATCTGCACGGCTCCGAAACCAAGTGTCGTTGCTACACCTGTTACTGTTGCTGTAACAGCGATAATATCAATGGTTTTACCAAGTGCTCCGTCTGTATTCATCAAAACATTTAATGAGGAGCTCACGGTTCCACTTGCCCCCCGTCTGAATTTAAAATACGCAAGACATAAGGCAATAATCGCGTAAATAGCCCACGCATGAATGCCCCAGTGAAAAAAAGTGTACCGCATCGCCTCTTTAATGGCTTCGGGCGTTTTCACATCGCTTGTAGGTGAGTTCACTGCATAGTGGTGTATAGGTTCTGCTGCTCCCCAAAAAACAAGCCCTATCCCCATCCCTGCACTGAATAGCATCGCAAACCACGTGAACATATTATAATCCGGTTTATCATCCGGTTTTCCAAGCTTTACTCGTCCGTAGGGACTGACTATTATATACAGGCAAACAAGGACAAAGAGAGAAACAACAATTAAATAATACCAGCCGAACCGCTGAGATATAAAAGCCTGGACTGCTGCTGTTACACCTTCAAGTACATGGGGTGCGGAAGCTCCCAGAATCACTGCCAAAACCAAAATACCAATTGTTATATAAAAAACCCATCCGACAGCACTATTTTTCATTTCTCCTTCCTCCTTCCTTGTCGTTATTATGTTTTTTGATTCCACTTTTATACATTAATGATGTGTCACGTTTTAGTTAACATAATAAAATGATGGGTAACAAACAGAGACCAGGAAGTCAGTCCTGATCTCTGTTCTTTTTGCCGTATCACTCTGATTCATCTGTCAGGAATTCGCGTGCAAAAGCCGTTTCTGTACGGTCAGGAACGTCTGTGAATCGTTCCCGAACTGTTTTTTCACCATTGCCCTGATCCTGCCGGGTCAGACCGAACCAGGTTGCCCCTGCACCAGCTCCGAGCAATGTCATGAACATACTCCATCTTCCCCAGTTCTGATTTCTTCTATTGTTCCATCCCATAAAGCCTCGTCGGCGGCCCATCTGCATGAAAGGAACATTCCAGCGAAAGTTATTCATCCTTTTATTCCCCTTTTTCTTCGAAATGAAGCATGGAGAATAGGTCCCCACATCTGTAGTTTGAACAGACATCTGCGGGATTATCATACCTTATATTCCCATGGACGGGTTCTCCCGCTTTTGGTACAGTCTTACGATTGATCGTGCTCGTGAGCGCGCTTATCTGCAGCACGGGACCTTGATTGAGCTTCTTTATCCTCCAGATCAGCGGTATCTTCCGCAAATTCCACATCCATTCCCTCCCGTTGAATGTCTTTTTCGGGGGTCTGGGATAATTTATCCTTTGGTTTATGCTGGTTATTTCGTGACTGTCCTCTAGTCATGTTGATACCTCCTTTCGTTTTAGATTTGTTCGTTTTAGGTTTTCCTATACAAAAAAACAGGGCTCCATCTGGAACCCTGCATTGATCCATTTTTTAAGTGGATACGTGAAATTCGCGTCCGTCGTGCACAGCGTCAATGTATGCGGCACGGATGACGTAATCGCCGAATGGTTCACCTTCCTGCCGTTCTCTGGCATATTCATGCAGCATAGGCTGAAGAATGTTTAGTATCTCTTCTTCGCCGATATTTTCCCGGTACAGTTTATTTAGACGTTCCCCGGCAAAACCGCCGCCGAGATACAAATTGTATTTGCCGGGTCCTTTCCCGATAAAGCCGATTTCTCCAAGGGTGGACCGGGCGCAGCCGTTCGGACAGCCGGTCATGCGGATCGTGATTTCATTATCCCTGATCCCGGCTTCATCCATCGTCGTTTCCAGTTTTTCAAGAAGGGACGGGAGATACCGTTCGGATTCGGCCATTGCAAGTCCGCATGTCGGGAATGCTACACATGCCATGGCGTTACGACGCAGAGCTGAGTCTCTCTCTCCGTCGGATAGACCGTACTGCTCGACGAGTTCATTAATTTTTTTCTTTTTCTGGCTCGTCACGTTCCCGATGATAAGGTTCTGGTTGGGACTGAGACGGAATTCACCGGTGTGAACCTTGGCGATTTCCCGAAGGGCCGTCATGAGCTGATACTCTTCTGTGTCTTTAATACGACCGTTTTCAATGAAGAGCGTCAAGTGCCAGCGGTTGTTACTTCCTTTCATCCAGCCGTAGCGGTCCCCATTTGAATCAAAATGGTACTTGCGTTCTTCTTCAAGATCCCAGCCGAGACGTTCTTTTAATTCGTTTTTCAGCCAGTCAATCCCGTGGGCGTCAATCGTGTATTTAAAGCGCGCATTTTTGCGGTTGGACCGGTTGCCGTAATCGCGCTGGATCGTCAGTAGTTTTTCGCATGCCTCCACGATATGGTCCACCGGACAGAATCCAATCACCCGTCCCAGCTGCGGGTAGGTGTCTGTTTCTCCGTGCGTCATACCAAGACCGCCTCCGACAGCAATGTTAAAGCCCTGCAGTGTATTGTTTTCCACAATCGCAATCAGCCCGATATCCTGAGAAAATACATCAATATCATTGGAAGGCGGTACAGCAATGCCGATTTTAAATTTACGCGGCAGGTAAACGTCTTTGTATAATGGTTCCGTTTCTTCTGAGCTGTCCACTACTTTCTCTTCGTTGAGCCAGATTTCATGGTAGGCTTTCGTCTGCGGAAGAAGATGTTCACTGATGTTTTTGGCAGCTTCCTGTACTTCTTCATGAATGTCTGACTCATATGGATTAGGAGCAGCCATCACATTACGGTTTACGTCGCCGCAGGCCGCAATCGTATCGAGCATGGCTTCATTCATGGCCTGCATGTTTTTTTTCATATTCCACTTCATAATACCATGCATCTGAAAGGTTTGCCTTGTAGTCAGCCGAAGCGTACCATTTCCGTAGTCATGTGCAATACGGTCCATTGTAAGCCACTGTTCCGGTGTGGCCGTTCCCCCTGGAAGCCGTACTCTCACCATAAAGGAATAGGCTGGTTCGAGCTTTTGTCTACGCCTTTCGTTTCGGAGGTCCCGGTCATCCTGCATGTAACTGCCGTGAAACTTTGTTAACTGGGCATCATCAGCCGATATATCAGCCGTGAGAGGATCGGCCAGAGACTCTTCGATCGTACCGCGGAGGTAATTACTTTCCCGTTTAATTCGTTCATTGTCACTGGGCGGGCCTTGTTTGGCCGGAGTTGTCTGTTTGTTTTCCATGATGGTTCTCCTTCCCTCACTGATTAATACACATCACGCTGATAGCGTTTTTGCTGCTGCAGATCTTCCAGATAGGCATCTGCATCCTCTTCACTCATGCTGCCTTCCTGCTGCAGAATGGTTTTCATCGCCTCGTGCACGTCACTTGCCATATATTCCTCATCTCCACATACGTATACAATCGCGCCTTCCATGAGCCAGGCATAGAAGTCCCGGCTCTTTTCAAGCATGCGGTGCTGCACATAAACTTTTTCCTCCGTATCACGGGAGAATGCCATGTCCATTTTCGACAGTACGCCTTCCTTCAACCAGCGCTGCCACTCTACCTGATACAGAAAATCAGTTGAAAAATGCTGTTCTCCAAAAAAGAACCATGATTTCCCTTTGGCTTCCTGTTCCTCCCGTTCTTCAAGAAATGCACGGAACGGTGCCGCTCCAGTTCCCGGACCGATCATAATAATAGGCGTATCTGTATCTTCCGGAAGTTTGAAATTCGGGTTTTTTTGGATGAAAACCGGGAGTTTTTCTCCGATTTCAGCTCTCTCCGCACATTGACCAGAGCAGACTCCTGTCCTGCTGCGGCCGTGGGCATCATACCGTACAGTTCCAATTGTCAAATGCACTTCCTCCGGATTGGCCGCACTGCTGCTTGCAATGGAATAAAGGCGCGGAGGAATTTTACGGAGGATCGGAAGGAATTCGCTGACTGGTACATTCCAAGGCATAAAATCCCGTCCGAGGTCTATTAAATCTCTTCCATAAATGTACTCACGTAATTCATCTTCATTTCCTTCTTTTACCAATTCATGCAGCTTTTCATTATCTGAAAGCGGAGCTGCTTTTTCAAGAAGCGGTTTCGTGAGGACGGTAATTTCATACGTGCCTGTAAGAGCTTCCCGTACGGTTTTTGTATCTCCTTTTTTGTTGACAACCACAAGTTCGTCCGGATCCCAGCTCATTTCATCCATGAGCTTTTCCACGAGCTCCGGTTCATTCTCCGGATACAACCCGACGCTGTCGCCGGGAGCGAATGCAAGACCGGAATCTTCGAGTGACAGTTCCAGATGTCTCGTTTCTTTATTGGATCCTCTGCCGCTTAGATTGATATTTTCAAGAAGTTCTGCCTGAAAAGGGTTGGTTCTGGAATGGGCTGGTTTTGATTCAGCCGGCGCCGGAGCACCTACGCCCACCGGCTGGGGTGCTGCCTGGGAAACCTGGGCTTTACTCTGTTCCACTTCTTTGATTAACGTTTCAACGACACCATCGACCCATTCCGCAGCATCTTCATCAAAATCCACGTCGCACTCGACCCGGTCATACAGCCTGTCTCCGCCAAGTTCCTCGAGGCGTTTATCAAATTCCCTGCCGGTCTGACAGAAATGCTCATACGATGTGTCGCCGAGCGCAAGAACCGAATAATGAACATTTTCCAGTTTCGGCGCTTTCCGGCCGTTCAGGAATTCATGAAACGAAATGGCGTTGTCAGGTGGATCTCCTTCTCCATGTGTACTGACAATGATAAAGAGATTTTCCACCTTTTTCAGGGCATTGGTTTTAAACTGATCCATCGCAGAAAGAGTGACAGTAAAGTCCCGGTCTTCCAGCTTTTTGGAAAGTTCTTCCGCAATCCCCTGCCCGTTACCGGTCTGGGAACCAAACAAAATAGTCGCCTCTTTTGACACTTCAGACCCCTGTGCCTCGGCCTGCAGAATCGCCTCGGCGGCTGGTGCCTGCGTTGCAGCGGCAGTTTCGGTGGACAACGCGGCAGGCGAAGCTGCTATATAACCGCTGAGCCAGATTTTCTGCTGTTCAGTAAGTGTTGGCAGCAGACGGTTTAAAAGATCGATTTGATCTTGGTTGAACGGACTGTTGTTCACTTGAAGATCCAATGATTATACACCTCACAAAGGATTAACGGATAATCCAGTTTTTCTTTCACTATGTATATATGAAAGGGGGAAATACCATGATAGAAGCAATTTGATTAGTGTTCATGCTATATTCATTATCCCTATCTGTCAAGTTGGTTTTCGGGCTTTGCCGAAATTCCTTCTATTTAAAGTTATAAATAAACTTATAACAAAAGATAATAAATCGTAAACCGCCTTTTTTACCAACATAAAAAACCACCACAATCCCTCAGGAAAGCGGTGGTTCGGAGTTTATTGTTCCTGTCCGTTTTTTACCCAGGATGCCACCTGGATGGTTCTCTTCGTCTGGTGTTTTACAGCAGGTTCAATATCCATTTTCATCTGACCTTCTCCATCAACAGTGACCGATGTGCCGTACGGGTTGCCGCCGGTACTGAATGTGACAGGATCACTGTAACCAGGCGCTGCGATAATCGCACCCCAGTGCATCATCGTCGTGTACAGGCTTTTCACGGTAGCTTCCTGTCCACCGTGGTCGTTCATGGCAGAACTCATGCCGCTGACGACTTTATTGACGAGTTTTCCTTCTCCCCAGAGTCCGCCGGTCTGATCAAGAAACTGTTTCATTTGTCCCGGTACGTTCCCAAAACGGGTAGGCATGCTGAAAAGAATCGCATCCGCCCAGTCGAGGTCTTCCGGTTTTGCTTCCGGTATGTCTTTGGTTTCTTCCAGGTGTGCTTTCCATGCTGGATTGGATTCAATGGCTTCCTGCGGTGCAAGTTCCGCTGTACGGGCCACGTAAACGTTGGCGCCGGCTTCTTTAGCGGCTTCTTCGGCCCATTTGGCCATCCGGTAGTTTGTACCTGTGGAACTGTAATACACGATTGCTATGTTAACTGCTGTCATTGATTCATCGCTCCTTTTCGTTTTAAACATATCAAATAATCCCATGGTAAATGTTTGTGTCCTCCTCAATGGAATACTTTACATTCTTCTTACAACCGGTATAGTACGTATCACCTCCTATGCAGAATAATCTTCCGCAGCAATTCCCAATTTTTTCAGCATCGGGATAAGCTGTTCCTTTTCTTCGTCGGATAAAACAGAAAACAATTCCTGGATGCGTGCCGCGTGTTTTGGGAAAATGTGGTCCATCAGTGCTTTCCCTTCCTGTGTAATCACGGCATAAATAACCCGTCGGTCGTTTGGGCAGCGCTCTCTCGTTAGAAGATCCTGTTTTTCAAGTTTATCGATGACATACGTCATACTGCCGCTTGTCATTAAGATACGCTTGCCGATATGCTGAATCGGCTGACTCCCCTTGTGATACAGCAGTTCAAGCACTGCAAAGGCATTGGGATTCAACCCATGGTTTTTCATATCCTGGACCAGGGTCTTCTCTATCGAGTGGTAAGCTTTGGATAACACAACCATCATTTTTAACGAAACGTCAACGTTGTTTTCGGGGTGACTCATTCGTACCATCACCTTTAATAATATTTCAAATTAAAATATCTTTAATTAAGTATATTATAATAAATAAGACGTTTCTTTTCAAGAATTACTCATAGACAATTCCGTATTTCTTTCTGCGAATATTGTCGAACGAGTGAAAGTGTGATACTTTATCAAATGACGTACTTTTATTTATATATTGCAATAAATGTTCCGTGAAAACCGAACATTTATTGCAGGGGAAGGAGATTTAATATGCTGGAGATTTTCAAGGATATCTTGGCTGCAGTCAGCGGAGTGCTGAATGGTCTGCCGCAGGGTCTGCTCGCCCTGGCGTTTGGATTTGCCTCTGTGCCCACGGCTCTGGCATTTGTCGTTGGAGCTGCCGGAAGTCCTGCCGCCGGCAATGCCGCCGTCATTTCCTACCAGGCGGAGTCAATTGCAGTCGCAGGTACAATGGGCCGCAGTATGCGGGAGAGGCTGTCCATGATTTTTATAGGAGCTTTCATTCTGCTTGTCATTGGACTGTTGGGTGTGCTCGAATGGGTGATCGACTGGATCGGTCCGGTGATTACCAATGGAATGATGGCCGGAGTCGGCATTATGCTTTCCAAAGTAGCCTGGGACATGGCCAAGAACGACCGCCTCGCAGGAATTGTTTCATTTGTCAGTGCACTGATCGTGTACATGGCGCTTCAGGATTTAGTGTATACGATTACCGTTTCTGTCATTCTCGCCAGTATCGCTTCGCATTTTCAAAAACGGAATGCAGCCGGTCCGAAAGAAGAAGCACTTCCAAGTGAAAGATTTGCCATGCAGAAGATCATCTTCAGTCCCATGGTTCTCCGCGGAGCGCTCGCCATGGTTTGTCTGAATATTGGAGCCAATATCGCGTTCGGACGGATTAATCAGGACATCTCCGGCATGGACGTTGATATTGATACGCTTACGATCATCAGCAGCCTTGCTGATATGGCGTCCTCTCTGTTTGGGGGAGCTCCGGTGGAAGTGATTATTTCGGCAACAGCAAGCGCCCCTCACGCTGTTTGGTCGGGGGTTCTCATGATGGGACTGATGGCTGTTATTCTATTTGCCGGATGGCTTCCAAAAATAGGACGATACGTTCCCAGTGCTTCTATTTCAGGATTTTTATTTGTTCTTGGCGCTATTGTTACGCTGCCTTCCAATGCAGCAGCTGCGCTTGCCGGAGAAGGAGCCGGAACCGGTGTTGTCGGGGGAATGACGATGGTTGTTACAGCGGTAACCGATCCATTTCTTGGTATGCTGGCAGGTATCATTATGGAGTTTTTGATTGGAATATTCGGCTTTTAAGGAGGAGATTTTATGTCTACGTATACCCTGCAGGTGGCCGGTTTGACGAGGGAACTTCCTGTCATTCAGGTTTCGCCTGAGGTGAGTATCGCGAGTTTTGTCGTTTTGGGGGATACGGAAATAATCACGGCAGCAGCGCCGCTTCTGGCCGCAAAACTTCCAGAGGTGGATATGCTTGTCACAGCAGAGGCAAAAGGGATCCCTTTTGTTCACGAGCTTTCCAAGCAACTTGGAATGAGCCGCTGTGTAGTCGCAAGAAAAAGTGTGAAACCATATATGAATGAACCGCTTATCACCTCCACCACCTCGATTACAACACAAAAAGAACAGCAGCTTGTGCTTGATGAAAACGATGCTGCCCTGCTGGACGGAAAACGTATTGCTCTTGTCGATGATGTGATCAGTACCGGAGAATCGCTGCAGGCACTTGAAACCCTTGTAGAGAAAGCAGGCGGTGACGTGAAGACGAAAGCAGCTATTCTTGCCGAAGGAAATGCAGCAGACATGCCCGGCATTACCTTTTTAGAAAAACTGCCTTTATTTACACCGCAGTAAAGGAACGGAGTCCGGAGTCACCCGGACATTTTTTCTGCTTTTGTGCATGCGGGGTCAAGGTGTTCCATAGAATGTAGTAATTGGGTCGGAGAAAAGAGGGAACGGAATGATTGTTATTTCCGGTGAGCCGTTCCACCCTCCTGCCGGGTGGGTGTTGGACGAAGTAGAACAAAAGATTCTCGAATACCTTCAGCAGGATGCTGTCTCTCATTCTTACAACTCCTATGAAGAGTTACAATTTGATCTTCGTTACCGCAGGCACGCCATTGAAGCAGCTGAAGCATTACAGAAGAGCGGGGCATCGTTTGAGATTTTCGCGGATACTTACGCTGATCCAAATTACTGGAATGTGACCAGTGCCGGCGGTCTCCGTCTGCGGTACGGCACTTCCCCTGCTGAAGCTCTTCAGGATATTTACCGCAACGGCAGTGCCTATGGATTTGAATGTGCGACAGCCATGATCATCGTTTTTTATTATGCTGCGCTGCAGACAATCGGACAGACGGCGTTTAACCGGCTTTTCCCGAATCTTTATTTGTACAGCTGGCATATGGACACAGATCTTGGGCTGCAGTCCATACAAACGGATTTCTACATCCCGGGCGACGTCGTGTATTTTAACAATCCGGATTTTCATTCCGATTCTCCGCAGTGGCAGGGTGAAAATGCTGTCGTATTAATGAATGATTTGTTTTTCGGGCACGGTATAGGGATAACAACAGCAAACGAGATGATCCGAGTCTTAAATGAGCTGCGTCAACCAGGCAGTGATCAGAGTGCTTATATCACCAACGTCGTCACCAGAGCTGACACCCGCCGTCTCTACAGACGTTCACAAACAACGGTCCGAAACAACAGCTGGATTCAAAAACCTTCTGTTATCGTCATCCAGCACAATGAAACATCCATATCATATAAACGATATCAGGATTATCTTTATTAGCAGCTATGAGTCTGGGACAAAACCTGTATAAGATAGAAAAATGCCGAACGATTTTTTAAAATCGTTCGGCATTTTTCATTGCTGAGACAAACCGCTACGCCAAAATGCTTCGCTTTTACTCCAGAGCACAAGGGCGACATCGATTCGCCGGGGCTCATCGTGTCTTCTTTGCCGCGGGCACGGCTCAAGCCTCCTCGGAAGAAAACCGCTTCCTGCGGGGTCCCCGAGACTCGTGCTGTTCTGAGCAGGAGTCGAAGCATTTTGGCTCCGCTGCCATTCGACTGTTGAGCAACGATGCAGGACATTCGTGTTGTCCTCCACCTATTTTACTTTTATTCCAGACTCTGTCTGTGATAAAAAGAATATAATCACGGGCAACGGGCAGAAGCGGAAAGCGTCCGCCTGTAGCGCATGCCCAGCACGTTAGTGAAACATTTACTGGCTGGTAGTAGACTTTTGATACAGCTCCTTACATTGGTTTTAAAACAGTTCGCTGCATGGGAACTCCACCCATCGGCAGGGTATACCCCTGGAGCAGATAGCTTCGGCCGTCTATAAGAAAATATCTATCTCCTTCATACACCGCATCATATCCTCTGGCGGTGAGTTCTTGTTCCACTGCTGTACCGTATTCATCCAACTGATCATAACGGTGATTCAGGGTGAACGATATCACATTTTTCCGGTACCCTGATAACCAGTTAAAGAACCACAGCACAGCACCAGCTCCGATGATATAGATGAGCGGGATATAAGGACCCTCCTTCGCTGCTTCTTTTAAATGTTAAGATTCGCTGTTATTTGTAACGTTTCTCCATGGAAACCTGTTTTTCCATCATTTCATAGGATTTTTCGATGATGTCGGTTATTACATCTCCTTTATAAACTTTTCCGTACTTTGTGTGTTTCTGATAGTACGCGGTCAGCTCATCTAATTTTGCGGCCGTATCTTTTTCCACCCGTACGTTCAACTGGATTCTATTGTCCTCCGGCACAGTCTTCACCTTCTTTCCCTGTTAAAGCTAGCAAATTGCTAGCAGATGCTATCAGGTTGCTTTATGAAGGATAACACATTTCGATAAAAAGGAACACCGCCTGCAGGAGCGGTGTTCCTACATATTTTTTTATTAGATGACTTGTCTGTCCCAGAAACGGTGACAGGCGACAGCTTCAATAAAGGCCGGGGTAAAGGCATCGGGGTCCTCTCCTTTTATCACCCCGGGCGCCGTGTCGATTCCCTGCTCCTCAACCCAGGCTTTTCCTTCATGGGTAGCACCGATTGGTTTACAGTGGAAGAATGTTTCATCAATGAAGTCTTTTGCTTTTTTACGGAACGCTTCATCTGTATTTTGGCCGCCTGCGCAGTACAATGCATCAAACAACAGAGAATCTGCTGTCAGGAAGGTGTGCTGCACCTCCAGTTCAGGACCGTCGACCGCCTTACAGGTGCCGAGTGTACTGCTGATAATCTCCGGATGGAGTCCTTCTTTTCTCAGGCCGGCAATGACATCGTTCACTTCTTTTCCGTTAAAGCCATCACCAACAATAACACCGACTTTCCGTGTTTCCGCTTTAAACGAGGTATTCTTCTGGCTCAAGGCCGGGGATGATTTTGTGATGTTTGATCCGCCTTCCTGCGGAACTTCTATACCCAGATTTTCTGCCACCGGCTGGGCCAGATTCAGAGAAATGCTGCTCAGCATATCAACAATCTGCTGCTGTACCGAACGACTTTCACATTTACCCAGCTCAAAACTGTAGCCGTTAATCGTGTGTTCTTTCTCTACATCGCTCAAGCTGTTCCAGAATAGTGCTGCCTGTGAAAAGTGGTCTTTGAAACTTTCACTCCGGGCCCGGATTTTGTGCCCTTCCACTTTCTCCTGATAATGAACATAACCGCCTTCTTCTTCACTGGCCGGTTCCGGTGTATTGTCTGCAAGCGAATTTTTGTGATAACTGACCTGTCCGGTATTAATCGTCGTACGGTGCATGGCATCCCGCTGATTGTTATGAAACGGACAGACCGGACGATTGACCGGAAGTTCGTGGAAGTTCGGTCCGCCAAGTCTTGATATCTGGGTATCTGTATACGAGAAAAGTCTTCCCTGCAGCAGCGGATCGTTCGAAAAATCAATACCGGAGACTACATGTCCTGGATGAAACGCTGCCTGCTCTGTTTCTGCAAACACGTTATCTACATTCCGATTCAAGGTTAACTTGCCGACAATCTGCACCGGCACTTCTTCTTCCGGCCACACTTTTGTTGGGTCGAGAATGTCAAAATCAAAGTTGAATTCCTCGTCTTCCCGGATGATCTGAAATCCGAGTTCCCATTCCGGATAATCACCGTTTTCAATCGCTTCATATAAATCGCGGCGGTGGAAGTCTATATCTTTTCCGGAAAGTTTTTGTGCTTCATCCCATACAAGCGAATGAACACCGAGTTTCGGTTTCCAATGGAACTTCACAAAATGTGCTTCCCCTTTTTCGTTTACCAGGCGGAAGGTGTGGACGCCGAATCCTTCCATCATGCGAAAGCTCCGCGGAATGCCGCGGTCTGACATTGCCCACATCGACATGTGTGCCGCTTCCTGATTATTCGCAACAAAATCCCAGAACGTGTCATGCGCAGAACCTCCCTGCGGCATCTCATTATGGGGTTCGGGTTTTACGGCATGAACCAGGTCGGGGAATTTCATAGCGTCCTGAATGAAGAAAATCGGGATGTTATTACCGACAAGGTCAAAGTTTCCTTCATCGGTATAGAATTTCGTCGCGAAGCCGCGCACATCCCTGACCGTATCCGGGGAACCTTTTGATCCCTGCACCGTAGAAAAACGGACGAATACGGGCGTCGTTTTTTGAGGGTCCGTTAAAAAGTCGGCCTTCGTATACTTTTTCATGGAATCATCATACACATGAAAATCACCATACGCACCATATCCCCTCGCGTGAACAATCCGCTCCGGTATCCGCTCATGATCAAAGTGGGTCATTTTTTCACGGAAATGGAAGTCTTCCATCAACGTTGGTCCGCGTTCACCTGCTTTGAGCGAAAATTCATCTTCGGATACCTTCTGTCCCTGGTTGGTCGTCATCTTTTTCCCCTGGTCATAGGTACGGTACTGTTCAAGCTGCTCATCTTTACGGTTGCTGGTCGACTTACGATCGTTGCTCATTATGTGCAGCCTCCTTCGCTGATATAGTCTACTTTCATGTACCCGGCGTACGGTAAATACCAAACAACAGATTTTAAATATTCCAACAAATGAAAGGGCTATCAAATCGAATTTACTCCCTGTTTCACCCTTTTTGCTTTCCGGTTCTCTGCTGCAGTAGTACAATTAATGGTCGAAGGAGGATACATATGTTTGACTTGAGTGTAGCAGCTATCATATTTGTGGTTATTTGTTCCATTTTTATCGGAATTTCTAAAACGGGACTTCCGACGATGGGGATTTTTGTCGTGGCTGTAATGGCCTCTATTTTCCCTGCGAGGGAATCACTCGGCATCGTGCTGCCGATGCTGATCACCGCTGATGTCATAGCGGTGATGTATTACAGGCGGAGCGTTAATTGGCGAACACTGTTATTCATGTTTCCGTGGGTGCTGGGAGGACTTGCAGCAGGCTTTATTATGCTGTTTTATGTGCAGGCAAGCCGTCCGATTGAAATCGTACTCGGCATTCTTATTCTATTGTTAATCAGTCTCCAGCTTTACGGGGACAGACAGAAAACCTCCTGGGCGGAAAAAATACCGCAGTCGACCTGGTTTGTTGCGGTTATGGGAACCCTGGCTGGTTTCACGACGATGATTGGTAATGCCTCGGGCCCTGTAATGGCGATATTTTTACTGGCGCTTGCCCTGCCGAAGCAGGAATTTATCGGGACTGGTGCATGGTTTTTCATATCAGTGAATCTGATTAAAGTTCCTATGTATGCTGCTCTTGGATTGATCACGGTTGAGTCGCTCACCTTTAACCTTTGGCTTGTTCCCCCTATTCTTATCGGAACGTACCTTGGTATCAAGTTTCTGCCGCTTATTCCACAGCAGGTGTTTCGAGTTATTATTATGCTGTTGACCGTATTTGGCGGTATCCGGCTTTTAATTAGTTAACATAAGGGCATCCGGCATAAAACATTCCTCTCTCTGCCAAACTAAATGCAGTAAAGAAATTGGAGGGATGAAACATGGCTGCACAGCTGCCGGAACATACAAAGTCTTACTGGAGAGATGATACCGATCTTCCTTCGTTCGGGAAACTGGAGGAAGATACCGCAGCGGATGTGGTGGTCGTCGGTGGTGGAATAACCGGACTAACTACGGCTTCTCTATTAATAAAGGAAGGACTGGATGTTGTTGTACTGGAAGCCGGTTATTTATTAAATGGTACAACCGGCCGCACGACGGCCAAGATTACCGCCCAGCATGGAATGATTTATGACGAACTGATTCAACACATGGGTAAAACGAAAGCCCGGCTGTATTATGAATCCCAGATCGAGGCGCTGCAATTCATCAAACAGAATATAAAAGAGCAGCAGATCACCTGCGATTTTCAGACAGAGACTGCGTACTTGTATGCCGAAACCGATCAGGACGCACGCACACTTGAAAAAGAATACGAAGCCTGTCAGAGTCTTCATATCGATACGGAAATGAAAGACAGCATCCCGTTATCCATAAACGTGCAAAGTGCTCTCGCCATGCCGGGACAGGGCCGGTTTCATCCTTTGCAGTACGTGGAGCACCTTGTTCAGGAGATTGTGAAGCATGGCGGCCGGATTTACGAACAAACGACAGCTGTCAATATTGCACGACAAAAGCATAAGGAAGCAGTGTTAACAGAAAATGACTGCCGGGTTACAGCTGATTCGATTGTATGCTGCTCCCACTTCCCTTTTTATGAAGGAACAGGCTTTTATTCGGGACGGATGCATGCGGACCGCTCCTACGTCCTCGCTGTTCAAACCGATATAACGTACCCCGGAGGTATGTATTTAAGTGCCGGAGATCCTGTCCGCTCGCTGCGCTCTGCCTCTATGGACGGAAAAGAAATTGTTTTGATCGGCGGTGAAAACCATAAAAGCGGCCAAGGCAGAAACACTCTCGATCATTACCGGGCCCTCCAGCAGTTTGCCGGCAATCTTTTCGGCCGCCCTGAAATTCTGTACCGATGGTCTGCCCAGGATTTAACGACGATAGATAAAGTTCCTTACGTTGGTGAAGTGACAACCTCCCGGCCTGATGTGTACATCGCCTCCGGATTCAACAAATGGGGTATGACCAACAGCACCTGTGCCGCTCTTCTTCTGAGGGATCTCGTGCTGAAAAAAGAAAATCCCTACAGTGAACTGTATACTCCGGCACGGTTTTACGCTGATCCAAGTATCAAACACTTTCTGAAAGAAAACGTTGACGTTGCCAAACATTTAATAAAGGGAAAACTGGAGATGCCTCATGCTTCCATCGAGGGGCTGGAAAGGGATGATGCTGCCGTATTTATGGCAGACGGGCAGCGTAAAGGGGCCTACAAAGATAAAGATGGGGAGCTTTTCATCGTGGATACAACGTGTACGCACATGGGTTGTGAAGTAGAATGGAACCACGGGGACCGCACGTGGGACTGTCCCTGTCACGGCTCGCGTTTTTCCTGCACCGGCGAAGTTATCGAGGGCCCTGCTGAAAAACCGCTGCAAAAGCATCCTCATACGATGCTCGACAATTTGACCAGTGAGAATTCCGGGTATTAACCTGTATGACGGCACCTTGGTTTCGAGGTGCCTTATTTGATGTATGCAGAGCAGGAAATGCAGGTTCACCTGCGCATTCGTTCACCGGTGAATGGACGAAGCAGCATACTTCCAGCCCGCATAACATTGACGTTGGAGGAGAACAGCCGTTTTCCTACGCTGGTATTCAATTGTTTCACGATAAAACTGAAGCCGTCGTTATTTAATGTCTCCATCCCCTGCCGGAGGACCATAGAGTCGTGAAAACTTTTCCGTAACGGCTTCGTGAACTCCTCATATCTTCCGTATCCACATAAATCGAAGGCCGCGTATATACCGGTGAGAATGGATTCAAGCTGTCCGAAACCTAAAAACGGCATAATGGAACCAAAGCAGTTACCGGTAAAAAACGTATTGCCAATTCGTGGTGAGCAGCACATCCCTATTTTGTAGTTTTTAATCTGAAATTGGTCGTTAATGGGCAGGGATTGCTGCAATGCTTGTGAGGCAGCTTCCAGAAGCAGCTGCCACCGTTTTTCTGTCTGTTCTTTCGATCCGGCAGAGGTATCCGGATAAGCCATGACAAGATTGGCCTTTGTTGACGAAATCGGCAGAAGATAAGCATATCCCTGCGGTGCTATATTGTTATCAAGCCAGATCCGAACGTGGTCCCGTTCAAAATTCCCCTCTATGATGGCTCCTTTTAAAGATACCGACAAATACTCCTGGAAATTACGGAGGTTCGCTGCATAGGAAGCATCTCCTGTAGCGAGAATGACGTGGGTATAGTCCTGCTGCAGTGATTCATACGTTCGCTCGGAGTGATAATGCACCGGGGAGCTCACCTGTTCTGCAAGCTGCTGTTCAAGAGCATGCCGGTGTCTGCCGCGCAGCGTAATAAATCCGCTGTGCGCTTCAATCACAGCCTTCTGTCTCCCGGAATAAAAAGTTAAACAACTTATAGCCGAAGCCGGCTTCACATACAGATGAAATTCTTCAGATAAATACCGGACAACGTCATCAATCGGTTTTGTCAGAAAAGACATAAATGCTTCTCCGTTTACGAATCGGTCACCAACACGGCTTCGTTTTTCAAAAATATCGGCGCTGATGCCGTGTTTCTCCAGCATGAGGGCACAGGATAAACCGGACAGCCCCGCGCCCATAATAGCAATCCTCATACGTATCCCTCCAAATACTCTTTGTAGTCAGTATTTGATACGTGGGGAATTTTATGAAATACGCCGGAGCTTCATTCTTTGGTTCGGATGGTGCCCCGATCGGTTTGTTCAATCAAATCTTTTTTCATCAGCTGCCCGAGGGCGCGTTTAAACGCCGCTTTGCTGATGTGAAACGTGTTTTGTATATCTTCTGGACTGCTTTTATCACTGAAAGATATCTCTCCCCGGTTTCTGGATAAATACAGCATAATGGCATGGGCATCTTTGTCCATGCTTTCTGCTGCAGAAGGAAACATGGACACATTAATGGTTCCATCCTCTTTTACGTCAACGACCCGGACGTCCACCCGTTCCCCCATTCTTGGTTCTTTTATCCGCTGGCTTGGATGGAGAAACGCACGGTGTCCGTTTTCGGTGCGGATGAAAGAACCTGCTTTGCCCGCACGATACACCCATCCGGTAAGGTTATGATGGATAAGAGATGCCGGCGCCGGGACGGCTGTTTCGAGCATTGTTTCTTCTCCTGCGGTTCTGGCCAGGAGCCTTCCCTGCTTATCCGTGCTCAGTATGACATACAGCTGATCCCCGGGCTCCGGCCATACATTCTTCATGAAGGGAAGATCATCTTTTGGCACAAGAATATCATGAGGGAGATTTAAGTTTATAAATACTCCCAGCTCCGGCACCACCTCGGCCGCTGCAGCCCAACCATACGTGTCCGCAGTGACCTCCGGGAGGTTCATGGTGGCTGCCGGCTGCCCTTTTTTATCGGTATAAATAAAAATGTCTGTATGTTCTCCAACAGAAAGACTGCGCACCGCTTGCGCAGCGGGAAGTTCAAGCGTGGTTCCCTCCAATTCCACAAGGTACCCGTTATGTTGTTTTCTGTTTACGTAAGCTTTTGCGATGGTTCCATGTTTCATCAATATTCAACCTGCTTTCTTCGTCCTTCTGAAAGGCAGCATCCACGGATAGGTTTATTCCCAGTCTTGTTAAAATGGCAACAGCCTGATCCTTTTCTGCCGTCCAGAGGGCTTCATTTTCTTTGTATTCCACCGGAGCATCCGTACGAATCGAGGCCAGTTCTCTCGAAAGGTGAAGCATGTCCAGATGAGTTTCTACTTTGTTTCTGATTCCTTGAGGCAGTTCATCCATCTGTTCGAGCAGGGCATCAAGTGTACCATATTCGTTCAGAAGTTTCAGAGCCGTTTTTTCGCCGATTCCTTTCACACCCGGGTAATTATCGGCAGTATCTCCCATCAGTGCTTTCATCTCAATGATACGTTCAGGGTGGCAGCCTTTTTGTTCCATCATATTGTTCTCATTGAACATGGCATAATGTCCCTGTCCTTTTTTCATAACGGCAATATCGATAGAAGGGCCGATAAGCTGCAGTAGATCCTGATCGCCTGTTAGAACGGTAACCTTAGACGAAGGAGCAGCCTGTTTGACAAGCGTCCCGATACAGTCATCGGCTTCAAACGAATGAACTCCGATGTTTGGAACATCAAAAGCGGACATCGCCTGTTTTGCCATATCAAATTGTGGAATAAGTTCTTCCGGCGGATTGGAACGGTTCGCCTTATATTCGGGATACATGGAGGTTCGAAACGTCGTACTCCCCATATCCCAGCAGCAGATGATATGACTGGGCCGGAACGTATCCACCGCTTTCAGGAAATGTTTCAGCATGCCGAAAACGGCATTAGTCGGTACATTCTCGTTGTTATACATATAATTTCCATACACCGACGTGGCGTAAAAACCTCGGAACAAAAGAGCCATGCCGTCTATAAACAGAACGTGGTTATTTTTCATTTTCTCCTCTCCCATCCTCTTGATCATAGCATAGAAAAAAAGTCTTCCGCCAAATGAATGCAGCGGCTCTCGTTTATTTCTGTTTTACTTTTGTCACATAACCTCTTCAAAGGGACGTCTGCACGAAAGAAAACGTACAGTTGCGCATTTTTTATAGAAGATTATGTGACAACAGAGCAGATAAAGAACAAACGCTGTTATATAATAACAGCAGCAAAAGGATGCTTCTCCTTTTTGATTCTACATGCCGAACATGGAGCATATCGTGTGTCGTATGCCTGCAGATAAAGGGGGGATCACTATGTAATTGTCGAAACGTTTCCTGCGGTATTTGGTGGTATTTTCCTGCAAAACGGAAGGATCGACCTTCCTGAAAAATTATACAAAAGAAGGGTGATACGATGAGCAATAAACTGGAATCCACGGCCACCATCCAGCTGGAGGAAAAGACGTATTTCGACAACTTAAAAATGGTAGCCAGACGGGCCAATCGATACGAAAGTTACATTGTCCTGGAGTCGGAGAGCAAAACGGTAAACGGCAAAAGCATTTTAGGGTTATCCTCTTTTTTGAGACCTTCCGAGAATGTGACACTCCGCGCCATTGGACACGATTCCAGACAGGCCGTGCAGGACATCAAACATTTATTCACTCATGTGTAGGATCGACAGAGAAAAAGCAGCGGCCGCGCTGCTTTTTTTGTTGCTGTTCATCGATGCTGGCGGTACAGGACTGCAGCTGTTATGCTGGAGAAAAAGGAGTCAAATCATGAAACGTGAAGATATGGAAGAGCAGATAATAGAAAGTTACAAACAGGACGAAAAAATGATGATTCTTGTCTTTGCCCAGTGGTGTGTCAATAAGGATCTCGATGCTTTTGAACTCTATACAAAGACGTATCCAAAGCAGAAAGATAATCCCCTCTTAAAAGAGGCATTGGAATTAACCGTTCCAAAAGAAGAATCCGAAACAATTGCTGACGATACCTTATTTGGTGTGCTTTCTTTGTATGGAAATGATGATCTTGCTCACACGGCATCCCGTTACACGAAGAAATAATCCGTTTGATGCACGGAGAAAAAGGAAATAGTCCCTAAAAACTATTTCCAAAGGAGAGAGCAGACGATGAAACACCAAAAAGTAACACCGATGCGGTTTAAAGATGACGGTGAAATCCCCAACAATGAGAACCTTCCCGTCATTCTATATTCCGGTGTGTTCGCTCAAGACCCAAATGACATCCGCCCCGCGTTTGAACGCCATAATTGGACCAACAGCTGGGTCGGCGGCGTATTTGACTATCACCACTATCACAGCAATGCCCATGAAGTTCTTGGTGTACTGAACGGACAAGTTTCCATTAAAATTGGCGGCAGAGATGGAACAACATTTGATCTTGAAAAAGGAGATGTAATTGTTCTGCCGGCCGGAACCGGGCACAAAGAAATGAGTTCGAGTTTTGAGTTTGAAATGGTCGGAGCTTATCCATTCGGCATGGATTACAACCTGAAAACCGGAGAACCGGAAGAGCGCCCCGGTGTCCTGAAGGATATCGAAGAAGTGACGCTTCCTGATCAGGATCCTGTATTTGGGACAGAAGGTCCTTTACTGGAGATATGGCATGAAGAATAGAAAGGAGAGCGGAAGTTATTTACCGCTCTCTTTCTTACTTCTTTCACGGTATTTAAATCGACCCAGCCATCTCCATTCCAAGCTTGTTTTCCAGGTAATCTGCCAGAAACAGCTGGATTCTCTTTTCGCTGCCGCTTTCGCTTGGAATTCTTCCTATCTCCTGCAGCAAGGTCCTTTCTTCTCCCCCAAGGGAGTCGTTCCACTCTTTTGTTGTCAGCGTAAACTTCTGCTTTTCCACATTTATCACTCTTTACTTCCTGTTCAAATGTAAATAAAAAGAAGCGCTGAAACATCATTCAGCGCCCGGCATTGTGTTTTTGTCCATGTAACCGTTGTTTTCCTGAATGAGAGCCAAAGCGTCTTCGACTTCACTGTCATCCACCTCAAATTCAACGATATAGTTCAACTTCCCGCTGACGGATGAGGGGTCGGTTTCTTCATCCCCGCCTTCTTTAAATGGTACAGCTCCCGGAATGATACTTCGACCCCCGGAACCGGTACTTCCGCTCTGAAGTGGAATGAGCAGATTATAATCCGTATCCCCGGGGATTTCATCCACCTTCACTTGCTGAACTTTTAATTTCTGCAGCTTCATCCGGACATCTTCGGCGTCATTCTCTGTGAAAAAATAAGCCTGCATGCTTGCAGCCATGAGAGAACTCCTCCTTTCATTACAGGGAATATACCCTGATCTCTTTTGTATTAATCAAAAAAAATAACGCCTGGGACAGGCCCGTCCAGCGTTCCCCGGACATCAAGAAACCCCTTGATGCAGCAGCTTTAAGGGTTCTGAAAAATAACAGGAAGCTATGTTACCGGACGGTGGATGTCTTCCGGGAGACACCTTGTTTTTGCAGGAAGTCCTGTACTTCTTCTTTCGTAATACCGGCGTCTCTTGCCATTTTCATTAATTCCACCCATTCCCTGTCTAAAGGAGTATGATAATGTGATTGACTCATTTCTATTCTCCTCCGAATGATTGAATTCTATCCTGCTGCTTTTTTCACGAAGCTCTCTTTTCTCTCATTCTAATAATAAAGAAAACAGGTTAAAATGGGGTAAAACAGCAATAAAAATTTTAAATTTTCTTCACGGTTTATGGAACTTGTATCCAAATCCCCGGACCGTTTTAATATATAAGGGGCGGGACGGATCTTCTTCAATTTTTTTTCTTAACCTGCTTATATGGACGGAGACTGTTTTTAAATCACCGAAACGGTCGGCGCCCCACACGTTGTCATACAATTGTTCAATGCTGAACACCTGGTTCGGGTGCCGGGCGAGCACAAGCAAAAGCTGCATTTCTTTTGCGAAAAGGTGGAGGACTTCTCCCTTGCGTTTCAGTGTGAAACTGTCCAGATCAATTTCCAGATTCCCTGCGCTCAGTATGTTATCCGGCTGGCTGCCCTGCTGATTATTGATGTCATTTCTGCGAAGATGGGCCTGTACTCTTGCCATTAACTCTCCGGGATCAAAAGGTTTGGTAATGTAATCATCGGCTCCGGTTTCAAGGCCCTGTATTTTATCTTCAAATTCCCGTTTCGCACTTAAAAACAATATCGGCGTTTCCTTATCCTGTTCCCGTATTTCTTCACAGATTTCCATGCCGCTTTTGCCGGGAAGCATGACATCCAGGAGGATCAGGTCCGGACGGTGGTCCTTTTGCAGCAAAAGAACGTCGCTGCCGTTGGAAGTGCTGATTATTTGATACCGGCTTTCCAGATACAGTGTTATTAAATTGCGGATATCCTCTTCGTCTTCTACAATCAGTATCTTTTTCCTCTCCATCTCGTTATCCATCCTTTGCTTATGTTGTCATCGGACCGGGGTACAGAGGGAGCATGAAGAAAAAGGAACTACCTTCCCCACCCCTGCTCCGGGCCCAGATCATTCCATTATGATACTCGATGATTTCTTTGGAGATAGCTAGACCAAGGCCGGTGCCGGAGCTTTCACTGCTTTTATTTCCGGTCGATCCGCCGCGGAAAAAACGTTCAAAGATATAAGGAAGCGATTCCGGTGCAATACCGCTCCCACTGTCATGGATTCCAATGATAATGTGCCGGTTTTCCACTCCAGTCCGACTCCGTTTTGTATCACTACTTCCGCTGATAAAACAGACCGATGGCATGATTTCAATGTGAACGGAATCCCCTTCGTTTGTATAGTTACCGGCGTTTTGGATAAGATTGAGCATCACCTGTTCAAGACGATCCAGGTCAGTGAAAAGGTATTCCTTATTATTAAAAATATCCGTTTTGTCTTCGAGCGAAAAGCTCAACCTGCGCGATTCCACTTCTTCTTTGAATGTTGATAAAAACCTGGACGTAAATATCGGGATGCTGATCCATTCCCAGTGAAAGCGGACCTGTCTGGCTTCCAGCTTTGATAAATCATATAAATCCTGAATTAAACGGTCAAGAAATAAGGTTTTCTTATATATAAGCTGTAAATAGTGGAAGTCCCCTGCAGCAATAACCCCGTCCATCATCGCTTTGACATATCCCTGCAGTGACGTCATCGGTGTTCCGAGTTCATGTGAAATATTGGTTAAGAGATGGCGGCGTGACTGTTCCATACGCAGTAGTTCATCCGTTTTATGTTCCAGCTCGACAGTTCTTCGTTTCACACGATCTTCCAGTTCCAGATTCAGAACAGCCAATTCTTCATTCACCTGTTTGAGAGAATCCTGTTTCTCTTTCACTTCTTTCATTACCCGGGATAGAACGACCAGTGTTTCCGCTCTGGCCGCTAATTCTTCTTTATTATACGGCTTGGCCAGATAATCATTGGCACCCGCGGCAAACGTTGCGACAAGATGCTCCATTTGGTTGCGGGCAGTAAGAATGAGAATCGGCATTTCAGTCAGGGTGAAACGTTCACGCAGCCGGCGGGTGACTTCAAGTCCGGATAGTTCCGGCATCATGACATCTAGAATAAGTAAATCATAACGGCTGTCTACTTCCATTATTTCCATGACCTCCCGCCCGTTGCTCACTGCTGTTACCTGATAACCGTCTGAGGTGAGCTGATTCCAAAGGACTTGAAGGTTAACAGGTTCATCATCGGCAATGAGAATGCGGCCCTTTTCCAGTGAAACAGAATGTGTCATTGTAAAAGAGGCTGCGCCGGTATCTCCCACAAGCAGCGCAGGAGTTTTACGGACAGTGCATGTGGATCCGGATTCACGGGATACCGGGAGAAAAACCGTAACGGTTGTCCCTGTGTTTTTCTCTGAATCCAGATGGATCGAACCGTCGTGCAGTTCCACCAGCTTTTTTGTAATACTAAGCCCCAGGCCGGTGCCTCCGGGATATTGTTCCCGGGTTGAAGCCCCTTGTTCGAATTCCTGAAACACATTAGATGTCTCTTCTTTTGTCATACCGATTCCGGTATCCTGAACGGTTAACTTGATTTCGCTGCCGCTTCTTACTGCACTGATGGTGATTGTGCCTTGTTCCGTAAATTTCACGGCATTGCCGATGATGTTATGAAGAATCTGCTGCAGACGGTTCTCATCGGCAGAAACGAGTGGGAGACGTTCCGGAATACGATGAATAACAAAGACGCGCTTTCCCTGCAGAAGAGGTTCGGATATGGAAAGTACTACTTGTACGGTATCATATAACGAAACCGGCGTGCGGTGAATCTCCATTTCTTTATGCCGCAGCCTGCTCATATCCAGCAGATCGTCAACGAGACTGGACAAGCGTCTCCCGCTTCGGATAATCATGGATACATGCTGCTGCAGTCCGGTGGTGGAAGTATCGGCGGCCCCCTCGTAAATCGATTCAGCAATTCCTATTATACCGTGCAGAGGGGTTCGCAGCTCGTGGGACGTATTAGCCAGAAATTCGTCTTTCAGCTTATTCGCTTTTTTTAACTGTTCCACAGCTTGTTCCCGGCTTTCTCTGGCTTCTCGTTCAGCCTTCTCTTTTTCCGTGCGGAGCGTATTGAACTTATCGGCAAGTGCAAGGGAGAACAGCACAACTTCGAGCGCCGCTCCGATCTGGGACGCATATTTCGTATAAAAGGTCACGGGTATCAGACCGGCATCAGCAAGCGAAGAGGTCAGCACCCCTGTCAAAAAAATGACCCATCCGATAAAAAAGAAGCGGGCGGGACGGTACCCGTCCTTCCAGCGTAATCCTGTGGTAGTCAGTACGATAATCACAAGCAGCACCGCAGAGAAAATGACGAGGTTCAACGCTGCCGTATAACTTATCATTAACAGGCCGAGAATCATAAACTGAGATACAGCTGTGACCGACAGCAGTGTGTTGAGGCGGGGCATTGATCCTTTTACATGGAGAAAGCTTTTAGCAAACAGGAGAGCAAACGCCTGCGACGCTCCCATAAAAAAAACGATGGCCCGGTTGTTCCACCAGCTGCTTTCCGGCCACAGAAACTGATAGGCGGTGCCGTTCAGCGTCAAATGAGTAAAAACAAGACTTAAAATAAACAGGACATACCATAAATAACTGTGAAAGCGAAGGGAAAAATATAAAAATAAGTTATATAAAATCATGACGAAGGCCAGTCCGTAATATAACCCGAGAATCAGGTATTCCATCTGGCTCTTCTCGCTGAAAGCGTCCTTTTCCCACAATGTAATGGGAAGCTGCATTGCTCCTTGAGTATCAAATTTCAGGTAGTAGACGGCACTGGAACCGGAAGGAACCGATAGATCAAACGCAAAATTGCGGTGGCTGCGGGTACGGTCATGGAATGGATGAAGGTCGCCTGCCTTTTCAATCAGTTTGAAATCCCGTCCTTCTGATTGGTACAGGGAGATGGAATCGTGCGGAGGATAGGCGATTTCCAGTACCCAGTCTGTTTTCGTGGACGTATTGTACACCTCATAACGAACCCAGTAATTTGAATCGGTGTAACCGTAGTTTGGTATGGCTGCCGAATTGTTTTTAAACCTCTTTGCAACCGGTGGTGAGGTGACGTCTTCCACCGTCCACTCTCCGTCCTCGTCTTCGAGAACTTCCATATTCTCCGGGATTTCGTAGCGGTGTTTCCCCTCTTCCAGCTCAACTGATGCTGCGATCCTGCCTGTCCAAAGCAGACTGAAAAGGAAGATAGAAATAATGATGACAGACTTTTTTGCCATTTTACTTCCCCTCCTCCCTGCGATGTATATTCAAATCATACTAAATCCCCGGACTAAAATGTAGATAAATTTGAGAAATACTCACACTATTTGTGATTTTTTTGTTCAGTAAAGCCTTTTCAACGGGGCTGGGGGGTTGAAACATGGTGATAGATATGATTAGATGTAGAGCAACGTTTAGAAAAATCCGGAGGAAAGAAGGTCCGCTATTGGCTGGGAGACGATTGTTAAGGAATGCTCTGTTTCTGCCGGGGATCCTGCTGATGCTTTCTGCCTGCCGGGCCGGGGAACCGGCACAAGGTCATGATCAGACGGAATTAGTGGTGGCAGCAGCAAGCAGTCTTCAGGATGTTATGAGAGACATAAGAGAGACGTTTGAGAAAGAGCATCCCGATGTAGAACTTACCTTTCACTTTGGATCGTCAGGCTCGCTGAAACAGCAGATTGCGCGCGGAGCACCTGTCGATGTGTTTATATCGGCTTCTGAAGATCACGTCAAGGAGCTGATTCAAAAAGAACGGATGAGAAAAGCAGATACACAAAAGATAATGAAAAACCGGCTGGTACTCATCACCCCGGCAGAGGTTTCTTCATCTATTACCCGTGTCGAGGATCTGACGACCGTCGGGTTGAAAACGGCTGCCGGTGTTCCGGAAAGTGTTCCAGCTGGTGCTTATGCTAAAGAGGCACTCGAGTATTACGGAATATGGAACGAGATCGAAAACCAGCTTGTGCGGGCAAAAAATGTCCGTCAAGTTTTAACCTACGTGGAAAATGGAAATGTAGATGCCGGTTTTGTTTATAAAACCGATGCCCTGGTGTCCGGTAATGTACAGGTAGTGAAAGAAATAAAAGAGGGCGCTGTCACGCCGATTATTTATCCGGCAGGCATTGTAACAGGAACAAAACATAAAAAAGAGTCGCAGGAACTGCTTGCTTTTCTGACCAGTGATAAAATACCGGACATTGTTTCGGAGTACGGGTTTGAAACGGAGACGATTAAATAATGCTGTATACGATTTCTTTTTGGGACCCCGTACTTCTTTCCGTTCAAACCGCAGCAGCTGCTCTGGTCGTTGTGCTGCTTGGAGGCATTGCTGCAGCTGGTCTCATGAAAGGCAGAACATTTTTTGGAAAAACGTTTTTCGAAACTATTTTTTTGCTGCCAACGGTCCTTCCCCCTACAGTAACAGGGTTTCTGCTTATCATTATTTTTGGAAACCAGCATGTGGTCGGACGTATCTTTGAAACGCTGTTTAATCAGTCCCTGATGTTTACGTGGTGGGCTGCGGTACTGGCAGCAGCTGTGGTAGCTTTTCCATTTATGTATCAATCGGTAAAAACCGGTCTTCAGCAGGTCGATGAAAATATTGAACATGCCGCACGGACCGACGGTGCCAATGAATGGAAGGTATTTCTATATATATCTCTGCCACTCAGTTTCCGGGCGGTTCTCTCCGGCGTTATTCTCAGTTTCACGAGAGCGCTTGGTGAATTCGGGGCGACATTTATGTTTGCCGGGAACCTTCCCGGCGTCACCCGGACCGTACCGATTGCCGTGTTTACAGCAATGGAATCAAATCAAATGGCGCTGGCATGGGCCTGGGTGGCGTCGGTGGTGGTTCTATCTTTTTCTCTGTTGTTTGTACTGAGGAAATGGAGCATCTAAGGAGGGAGCTTCATGAAAACAGCTGGTGTGGTATTGTGCGGCGGGAAATCATCTCGTTACGGCACGCAGAAGATCTTTGAGACGTTTCAAGGGCAGCACTTGTATGAACGGAGTCTGCATTCCTTTTTGTCGGCGGACCTTACGGCGTATCTATTGACAAACAGGATACTTTCCTCCCAATTCCGTGAACCCGCAGCGCGCATTCTCGTTGAAAAGGAGGAATATCAAGGACCGTTGTACGGTCTGTACAGCTCGATAGAGATGCTTCCTGCGTTTGAATCCATCTTTATGCTTCCCGCCGATGTTCCCTGGGTTCATACCGGATTTGTGAGGCACATGCTTGGCCATGCTTCCCGCAGGATTCCGGACTATAATGCCCTCATCCCTGTATCGGGCGGACGCATCCACCCTGTCCACGGTATTTACCATCGTAGTGTATATGCACAGGCCGAGTGTGTGCTGCAGGAAGGAGAGCGAAGCATGCTGCCGCTTCTTGAGCAGATCCGTCCATTCTATCTTTCTTTTTCTGACACAGAACCTGTGTTTATTAATATTAACAGAAAAACGGACTGGAACCCTTCTCAGGAATAGAACGAGCCGAGTTCCATGATCATTGCTCCCATTCGTTCATTTTCAGGCGCCACAATTCTTGTCACTCCTTCTTCTCTTAACGCTTCTGCCGTCACTTTTCCAACAGCTGTTGCAGCGGTAGTGCTCATCAGCATCCCGGCGAGCTCCTTTTCTTTATACTGCTGTTTGGCGTAGCGGAACAGAGAGTGCACCTGCATCTGTGTCGTAAAACAAACTGCATCATAAGATCCTGCCAAAATGCTGGTGAGTGCCGGCTCAAGGACAGCTTCTTCCGGGGCGGAATATTTATATGGATATAATTCCACGATCTCCGCTGCTCCTTTATCATAAAGAAACGCATTCAGTTTTGGCGACGCGATGCCGTGAAGTTGAACCGCGGCTGTTTTACCGTGGAAATCCATTGGTTCAAGCGCCCGGATCAGTCCGTCAATCGTGCCATCATCATCCCGTGCGTCCGGGACAAGCTGTATCTGTTTCAGGGCGGAAGTTGTTTTATATCCTCTTGCGGCAACGTTTGCTCTTTTTACAGAGATAACAAGTGCCTCCCTCTCCCCCGCTTTCTCTGCGAATTCGAACAGACTATCGGTTCCCATACCAGTCATGAAAATGAACCAATCTGGTTTTTTCTCGATTACTTCCTGCAGCACCGGCTTGACTTCGTCTTCTGCTGGAGATGTTGTTCCCTGTAACGGGCAGACGACTGCTTCTCCCCCCTGCTTTTCAATCAATGCCGTCATTTCTTCTGTTTTTCTGGAAGCGGCGAGCATGATTTTTCTGCCTTTCAGTTTTTCCGCCATGGTATCTCCTCCTCGATCAAACGTTGGAAACGTCACGATAAATAACTATCAGGACGCTTGGTGGTTTTGGTTTCTATTGTACCATTTTTGCTGATATAGACAGCCGCATTCTGAAGTTTATCGCCGTTTTTCAGGTTTTTTCTTTTGTTTATAAATGTTGATAAATAAAGAGCCGACTCTTCTGCAGGGCCGGCTCTTTGTTTATTGGTGTATTTATTCGGAAGCTGTTTGGTGTTTAATAAAGAAACTGAGGACAAAACCGAGAGCCCCAAGAATAGAAGCTACCCAGAACGCAACATTCACTCCATGAATCAACCCTTCCACATTCGGTGCAGGACCGCCTTGATTAAGTGCTGCGGTACTCATGACCGTAACAAGAAGTGCGGTGCCAATAGAACCGGCTACCTGCCTCAAAGTATTATTCATTGCCGTACCGTGAGGAATCAAATGTCTTGGCAGTACATTTAATCCGGCTGTTGTAACGGGCATCATAACCATCGCCACACCAAACATCCGCATGGCATAAAATGTGGTCATGTAGACAAAGGACGTTTCTGTCGAAAGCACGGTGTACATTACATTGGATACTGTGACAAGTAAAAGACCGATAACAGCAAGCCATTTTGCTCCCACTTTGTCAAAAATACGCCCTGTAATTGGAGACATCAATCCCATCAACACAGCGCCGGGAAGCATCATCAACCCGGACTCGGTAGCAGTGAAATCACGGTAATTCTGCATATAAATCGGAAGAACCGTGGCTGCGCCGATCATGGCCATAAAGACAAGCATACCGACCGCTGTCGTGAGCGTAAACATTTTGTACCGGAGAACCCTGATTTCCAAGATTGGTTCTTCAAGTTTCAGCTGCCGGGTACCAAAAATGATCAATGCCACTGCACCGACTGCCATGGAAACAATAACGGGAGCACTCGCCCAGCCTGTATTCCCGGCTGTACTGAAACCGTACAAAACGCCTCCAAAACCAAGAGTGGACCAAAGAATGGATGTAATGTCCACTTTCGGAAAGTGGCGCTCAGTGACGTTTTTCAGAACAAAATATGCAACGAAGATATCAATAACAGCAATTGGGAACACAATATAAAAGAGCGTCCGCCAGTGGAAGTGGTCGACCATGAACCCGGACAATGTCGGGCCGATAGCGGGCGCAAAAGCAATAACGAGCCCCAGAAATCCCATCGCCTGCCCTCTTTTTTCAATTGGGAAGATAAGCAGAACAACTGTCTGCATCAACGGCATCATGATACCTGCAGCAGAAGCCTGAACTACCCGGCCGACCATTAATATCGAAAAGTTCGGTGCAATGCCGCAGATCAGTGTACCGACAGCAAATGTAGAAATGGCTGTAATAAACAAGCGCCTTGTCGTAAATGTCTCAATTAAAAATGCGGTGACGGGAATCATAATCCCGTTTACAAGCATGAAAATGGTCGTCAGCCACTGTGCTGTACTCTCGGTAATGTTCAAATCCTCCATAATCGGAGGCAGAGCGGTGGCAAGCAGCGTCTGGTTCAATATGGCCACAAAGGCTCCGACCAAAAGGACGGCCATAATGGGGATTTTTTTAATTCCTTGTTGACTGTTTTCTTCATTTTGATTCGTCATACTATCTTCCTTCTTTACTCTCATTTTGTTTTTGATAATAAAAGTCTTTTAGTGTTTCCACCTGTTTCTCCAGCCCCGGCCGGGTTAAAAAATCAAAAAGAGCGTTCATCAAAAAGGACCGGGGATCCGGGGTCTTCCATTCTTCTTCGAGAAGAAGAATGGCGTTTGTCAGTTCTTCTTTAATGCCTATGCTTTCAGAAAGGTGATGGATCTGGGTTTTCACAGCGGCCAGTTGGTCTTCTCGTTTTTCTTCTGATGTCTTCATATCCGGATGCTCGGCTATCTTTTCGTATTCGCTCATCCATTCATCAGTTAAAATAGGATCGAGATGATTTCCGTATTTAACCAGAACATCCAGTTTTGCAATGATGCCGCCGGCAAACTTTTCCGGATCGACAGACGTATTGTGTTCTTTCAGCAGTGTAATATATTCTTTCATCGCTCCCTGCAGAAACAGCACATGGTCCCATATCTGCGTCCGGATATCTTCGCCGTAAACTTTCAGCAGCCAGTCTTTATGAAGGCGGATCATGGCTGCTTTTGTCCTTTTCATGAGAGGCATCAGCTTTTTGTGTTCCTGCACGGATACCACCTTTTGAAGAAGAAGAAAAAACTCTCGATTGTCGGCCATCCCTTCCAGTTCCATACTGATCATTTTGATTAACTGCTTCTTCACGGAGAGTGTCTCATCCATATGAAGGTTTTCCGCTTTTTTTAAAATCTGCTGGTGATTGTAGCGGAACACTTCCATTAAAAGATCCTCTTTAGAGGCAAAATAATTGTAGAAACTACCTTTTGATATACCGCAGGAGGAGACAATTTCCTGGACGGATGTGGAAAAATACCCCTTCTCCGAAAACATCTGCAGTGCTGTCTGTATAATGGCTTCATGCTTATCCATCTGCGCATTGCTCCCTTTCTTACTTGCGCTGACCGTTTAGTCATTTAAGTACTGATCAGTTCAACAACCTACTATATTCTATAGGTCTACTTTTCTCATGTCAAAACATGAGATTGAAAAAGAAAAAGGTAATCTTGTTCCCCCCTTCGTATTCCCGGGTGGAAATGTGTTATCATAAAAATTAGTTTAATGAAAAGGATGAATGCTGTTGATTAACTGTCAGAATGTAGAGCTCCGTTTTGGAGATAAAAAACTTTTTGAAGACGTAAATATTAAGTTTACTCCCGGAAACTGCTACGGAATTATAGGTGCAAACGGAGCCGGAAAATCGACGTTTCTTAAGATACTTTCCGGCGAAATTGATTCTACGGGCGGCCACGTTCAAATGGAAAAGGGAAAACGGCTCGCTGTACTGAAACAGGATCAGTTTGCTTATGAATCAGAACGGGTGATGGATGTTGTCATCATGGGACACTCCCGCCTTCATGAAGTAATGGAGGAAAAAGATGCGATTTACATGAAGCCTGACTTTTCTGATGAAGACGGAATGAAAGCGGCGGAACTCGAAGGTGAATTTGCCGAACTCGGCGGTTATGAAGCGGAAACAGAAGCTGCTCAACTGCTGCGTGGTCTCGGTGTAAGCGAAGATCTGCATGAAAAGAAAATGTCGGAACTGGCCGGCTCTGAAAAAGTGAAAGTCCTTCTGGCTCAAGCTCTGTTTGGCAACCCGGACGTCCTTTTGCTCGATGAGCCGACCAACAACCTCGACATCGCAGCAGTGCAGTGGTTGGAAGAGTTTCTAATCAACTTTGAAAACACGGTCATTGTTGTTTCCCACGATCGTCACTTTTTAAACCAGGTCTGCACCCATATTGCCGATATTGATTACGGTAAAATCGAGCTGTATGTCGGAAACTATGACTTCTGGTATGAATCCAGCCAACTTGCCCAGAAGATGGCCAAAGAAGAAAACAAGAAAAAAGAAGAGAAGATTAAAGAGCTGAAAGAGTTTATTGAGCGTTTCAGTGCGAACAAGTCAAAGTCAAAGCAGGCGACATCAAGAAAGAAAATGCTTGATAACATCACACTTGATGATCTTAAGCCCTCTTCGAGACGCTACCCGTTCATTCAGTTCAAACCGGATCGTGAACTCGGGAAAGATCTGCTTGTCGTGGAAAACCTCAGTAAAACGATTGACGGGGTGAAGGTTCTTGATAACGTCAATTTTACGCTGCGGGGGAATGAAAAAGCCGCTTTTGTTGGAGATCAGGAAATAGCGAAAACAACGCTTTTTAAAATCATCTCCGGTGAGATGGAGCCGGACAGCGGTTCCTATAAGTGGGGACTAACGACCTCGATTTCCTACTTCCCAAAAGACAACTCGGAATTTTTCGATGGAGTGGATCTGAATCTTGCGGACTGGCTTCGTCAGTACTCCCCAAATGATCAAACGGAAACGTTCATCCGCGGCTTTCTTGGCAGAATGCTGTTTTCCGGCGAGGAAGTATTCAAGAAAGCAAAAGTACTGTCCGGCGGGGAAAAAGTACGCTGTATGCTTTCCAAAATGATGCTGAGCGGTGCCAATGTACTGATTATGGATGAACCGACCAACCATTTGGACCTGGAGTCCATTACGGCCTTGAACAACGGGCTCATCAATTTTAACGGCGCGGTTCTGTTTTCCTCCCACGACCACGAATTCGTCCAGACCATTGCCAACCGGATTATCGAATTTACTCCGGACGGCGTTATCGATAAGCAGACGACGTATGATGAATATATTGAAGACCAGAAGCTTCAAAAAAAATAACTGCTGTCAAAAGGCTGTCTATCCCGCAGGTACCGGGATAGACAGCCTTTTAAGTGGTTGCACATTTTTATTCCAGGTGTTCTTCATGTTGCTCAAGAAAAGCATGTACTTTCTCAGCAGAAACCGCCAGTCCGATTGTTTCCTGCCCGGTTCCGGATCCGGTTCTTCTGGCGTACACGACCCCGCTTACCCTGCCTTCTTCTGTAATTACTGGACTTCCGCTGTTCCCTTGATAAATAGGGGCGGAAAGCCCCATATCATCACTACCGGTCTCCTCCCGACTCAACACTTTTCCTTCATTCGCGATCTTTGTAAAAGACAGCGGGTTCCCTATGACATAGATATGGTCTCCCGGAGTATCGTTTTTTTCCTGAAGAGGAAGCGGGGAAAATCCGTTTCCTTCTATATCGAGAAGCGCGAGATCTTTTTTGGCATCAGCAGCCAGAAGTTCCCCTTCGTGTATCTCCCCGCCCCGGGCACTTACCGCGATGGCATCCTGGTTTTCAATCACATGATGATTCGTCAATGCCAGGCCGTCTTCAGAAATAAAGAACCCTGTGCCCTGCGTCCGGATATATTTCCCATCTCCCTGCACTGTTACGACCGATTCTTTCCAGTCCTGAATCTGTTCGTCCTGCGACAGCCGGTAGGACGTCTGCAGGAAGCTGAACACATCAAGACGGAATGTATCAAATAACATTGCGGATGTCTGAAAAATGAGCATGGCTGCAATAACAAAAGCCGTCCATTTTATGCCTTTACGCTTTTTTCTACGCTTTCGTTTTTCTTTCGTACGCTGTTTCGGCTCTTCTTCAAGCGCCTCCTGAAATTCTTCATAGGAAAGATTTTCATAGGCTTCATCATGCATTTCTTCCAATGTATCTTTATGTCTTCTTTTCATGCCATTCTCCTTTATTCTTCCCCTGTCTCCACTATACAACATAACAGGTAGTCCATACACCTGCCTTTATTTCTATACTAATATATCATTTCTATAGTATTATTGTTATACCACAATAGTTAACTTTAAAAAACGTGTCCTTGTCAGGAATACACACCTGTGAAACAGTTGGTGCACAAGGGTTTTTGAGGATAAACACAAAAAAACTGCCCTGTAGGTACAGGACAGTTTTTCATCGGACCTTTTCATTTTGCCTTTTTGATGGAAGGAAACGACTGATCGAGCTTTTGAAGAACATGCTGGATGACAGGGTAATTTTTTCCCCAGTCCCCCGATTTTTTCTGGATGGACGATACAATATCCACGGCCGTTTCATTGGGACCGACCTGTACGATGGTGATAATCACATCAAATCGGTCTCTCCCCTCAGCGGCTTCCAGAAAGAGTTCCCCCCGCTCCTGGTCTGCTTTAATGACTTTGTTGATTTTTCCGCTCGTTTCCGGAAGCTGCTCCAGGTTTCGGAAGACTCTCGTGAAACCAGCGGCGTAATATCTTGTTTTCAAACCTTGGTGTTTAGGTTCTTCGGATGTTTCTTCTCTTGGTTTGAAGATTCTGCTGATTTTGTACCAGACACTCATCTACATCAACCTTTTTCATTTATAAGTTTGTTCAAAACATCCTTTGTTTATCGTTTTAGATTTCTTCAAAATAGTATTTTTCGAATCCCCCGATTTTTCCGGTATCGTCGATAATGAAATAAAACTCTTCTGTTTCATTTTTGACATCATATACCTCTCCAGGAGTCAGGACATTATGCACTTGATATTTCTTTGCGTTAACGTGTCGGCAGCGCAATTGCTTTATCGTTTCTGTCTCAGTCCATTTTAGATGGATCATTACTGTCGTCCCCCCTTTTCGTCCAAGCGTGCGGAAGTAAAAACAAAGCTTTTCTTCCCGTAATTCATCTTATTCTCGTAAAACGAATGAGCCTGCGTCCGCTCAAGCCCTGAAGATAATACGACACGCTCTGCTCCATGTAATGCGGCAAACGATTCGATGTCCGACAGAGCTTTTCTGCCGATACCCTGGGAACGCTTTCGTTCATCTGTGACAAAATCGTCAAGCCACACATGCCGTCCGTTATATAAATTTTCCTGAAAACGGAGCCCAGCTGCTGCGGTAAACGTTCCCTCTTCCTTCCATGCGAAAAGGCGGTATCCTTCCTGCTGCATCCGGCGGACTGCTTTTATGTACTCTTCTTCGTGCAGCCGGGGACGCAGCTGACGGATAAGAAAGAAAACGCTGCGCACATCTTCTTCATCAAAAAGCTCTTCCAAAGGGTGATCCCTCCAGTCGATTTTCTAAAAGCATATCAGGAATCAAATCTTTTGGCAAGAAAAGCAGCGCTCTCCGTAGAGGCGCTGCTGCGGTCACTTATCAGGCAACAAACATACCGGCAATCGCGGCACTGAGAAGGGAGGTAAGGGCACCTGCGAGTACCGCTTTAAGCCCCAGCTGGGCAAGTTCATTTCGTCTCTCCGGTACGAGAGAACCAAAGCCGCCAAGGATAATAGCCATTGATGATAGATTCGCAAACCCACACAACGCAAAAGTGATGACGACGCGGGATTTTTCAGTAAAGGATTCAATTTCCGGTGCGAAACTGGCGTAGGCAACGAATTCGTTCACAACCAGTTTCTGTCCGATAAAGCTTCCGGCCTGCAGGGCTTCTCCCCATGGCACGCCGATCATAAAAGCGATAGGAGCAAAGATGTAACCGAGAATCATTTCCAGTGTCAAACTTTCGATACCGACTGCGCTGCCGAGAAGGCCGACAATCAAGTTAATCACCGCAATCAATCCGATAAACGCAAGCAGCATCGCTCCGACGTTCAATGCGAGCTGTACACCCGTAGAAGCGCCGCGTGCTGCGGCATCGATCACGTTCTGGGACTCGGTATCCTTTTCGATTGTAATAGTATCGCTCGTTGCCGAAATTTCGGTCTCAGGCATCATCGTTTTTGCCATAATCAGCCCGCCCGGCGCTGCCATGAAACTCGCGGCAAGCAGGTTGTCAAGCGGAATACCGAGCTGGGAATAACCGAACAGTACAGAGCCGGCAACGGATGCTAGTCCTCCTGTCATGACTGCAAAAATTTCGGAACGGGTCATATCAGAAAGATACGGCCGTACAACAAGCGGAGCCTCCGTCTGGCCGACGAAAATGTTCGCCGCCGCCGACATGGATTCCGCCTTACTTGTTCCAAGAATATAAGACAAAAAGCCTCCGATAATCTTGATTAAAATCTGCATAACACCAATATAATAGAGAACTGCTATCAAGGATGAGAAGAATATAATGATAGGAAGCACTTCAAAAGCGAACACACTGCCGACGTTATCCAACGCAAGAAGGTCACCTACGAGAAAGTTAATTCCCTCATAGGAGCTGTCAATAACAGCCTGAACCCCTCTTGTCAATGCTTCCAGTGCTTTACGTCCCCATTCCCACTGAAGTACAATAAACGCAAACAGAACCTGGAAAGCCAGTCCGCCGAGAATGGTACGCGGACTTATTGATTTTTTACGGTCGGAAAAAAGGAATGCCAGAAATAGAATGAAAGCAATACCCATGAGTCCCCATAAAAAATTCATTGTTTCACCCCTCTTTTTTGATTATCCCCTCCGCATAAGGAAACGCTTTCCCTCTTTTTGAAAGGACATAGATAACTTATCAAATTTCCACGAAAAAGTAAATAATGTATAGGAAAAAGGTACGGAAGAAAACTTCACCATTTTAAGCAATTGGTATGGGATACGGAATATTAACCGGGAAATTCTTATGAATTCGTAGATATTTCTTTCATTCTATAAAAAACGGAAGATTCCATCTTCCAGCCTGCGCCCTAATTTTTGAGACAGACACCTCGTGACTCCCTTTCGTATCTTTTTAAAATTCCTTTACCTATAAAAAAAGCCTCTGATTATATCAGAGGCCGACCGCTGCTTATTCGACACTCAGGCGAAGGTCCGGCAGATTGTTCAAGATAAATTGGGATTTGTCGGAATCTGACTTCACAGCAAACTGCCTGTAGTATTTCAACGCTGTTTCAAAATGAGCCGGCATGTTTTCGTATTCTTCCAGCACCGTGTCAAAAACGTTATAGGCAAGCATAAGCGATGCCACAAGGTCGGTGAACGGAAGGATATATGACGTGGAATCATGGTGAGGGGCTGTACAGAGTGTCATCTGCTCCACCTGTTCATCAAAAAAGGAAGCAGCCTCTTCAATATAAGGACGGTACAACGGATGGACACCGCGGGCAGCTTCTTCAAAAAAACCGCGCCATTCTCTGCAGAAACTGATCATGTAAGGAAGATCCGTTTTACTGACCGTTAAATCAAACCCGGCTTGGCGGATTCTATCCATGCTCATAGGTTCCAGTGTTTTATTGTTTATTCCTAAATAGAAAAATTTACGACGATACGCTTTCATTCCGCACCCCGTCTTTCGATTTTTGTCTAAAAATATAGTTTAAATTATTGTAACATGTTTAAAAACAGTTTCCTACTCTTTTGATAAGAAAAACGCGAGTGCCCTGAACAGTTGAAGCCCGCCTGTATAATGGAGGAGCTTCCGCTGATAACTTATGCGGCATGTGGTCCTCCGGGCATACGGGTGATCCGGATCCGGGAATCATATCTTCTGATGTCCTGTCATTCACAGGATGAAAGTTTTTTGAAGCATCATGTAACAAAAAATAAGCGCACCCATGGAAGGGTGACGCATGGTTTAAACGATCAAAGGCATGCCCAGCGGCGTACATCACTGACAATTTCCATTATTTCACTATTTTTAAACTCAAGATTTTTGAGTTCAGAGACGTAAAGGTAAAGGACAATAGTATCCCGGTCTCTGTTGTCAATAATCTCAACCGAACTGATGCCTTCCTTTTCTCCGGTGATCGGTAAAGCGGTTCTCTGGCTTAACTCCGCTTCCGTTACTTTACCCCGTGGAACATCCAGCACAACTTTGAGATGGTCTTCCATATCATCACAGATCATTCCCCACCGTTTACCGAACCATGCGCGGCATCCCGTTGTGCTTATCAGTGTATATCCATAAGGAGGAGTCGGTACAAACTTTGTACTTGCCCATCCTCTAAGCTCCATTGCACTGCAGAGCTCTCTTGCTTTCGTACGTACGAGCGTTTCCTGATTCTCTTTAACAGGCATCGTATCCCTCCTTAATTATTGTGTTACACCGGATATATCTGCGATTGAAACGGGCGTTTTGTAAACTCTGAACAACGCTTCACATCTGTACTATAGCACAGCTGAGAAACATTGTCGATTAATTGAACAAAAATTCTAACTTTTGTCACACATCAAAGGGGTAAAAGTGTCTACTGTTACATGATAATTCACTTAATCCAGAAGGTCAACAATTTTTTTATAAAATTTCACCTGAAAAAAACGTCCGGGATTGTATATTTTCCACAATTATATTACCCTGATTTTACATCGTTAAACCTTTTATTCATTTGCTTTCAGGAGGTTTTTATGAAAATCATGATAAAAGATGATGTCGTATATGGAATCAACATGGATCATGAAACAAGATGCACCCACTATCACGAGCATCACGATGTGATCGCTGTAAAGTGCTACTGCTGCAAGTCTTATTACTGCTGTTATGAGTGTCACAAGGAACTCTGCGGCGCACCCCCCAAGAGATGGCCGCAGGATGAGTTTCATCTGGAAGCTGTACTGTGCGGGATATGTGCTGCACACCTTTCCATACGAGATTATCTGGAAAGCGGTTATCAGTGCCCGTCCTGCAGTGCCCCTTTCAATCCCGGATGCCGGTATCATTATTCTCTGTACTTTGAGTAACATCAAAAACGTTCCGCAGAATAAGACGGCTGAACAGCATCATTTTCGTGCTTATTACACATTCAGAAAAATCTCAAAGAAAGCCCAGAAAGCTGCGGACAAGGGAGATGAACAGCAAAGCTGCGACGACAAGGCAGACAACGGCCAGTCTCTTCTCTACTTTGTTATTATTCATGTGTGTGTTCTCCCCTTCTGCATGTATAAATTATTCAATCCGCCCATCATTTGTGATGAAGTGATTTCCCCGCCTTCAGAATCACCGGCTGCATGAAGATACAGCCGGCTTCTAAAAAAGGTGATTTCAATCTCCAGGTTTACATAATGAAATTACAGTTAACATCGTGCGTTCCTTTCAGAGAATTATACTTTTTCAATGCTGCTCCCCTCTCCGCCGGCCTGTGCTTCTTTCACTATCAATTTATGAAGAAGGCGTTCCTGAATGTCCGGTACGTGGCTGATGATTCCGACAGCCAGGTTATTCATCTGAAGTTTTTCCAGTGCTGTCATCACTGTGTCCAGCAGTTCCTGGTCCAGTGTGCCAAATCCTTCATCCAGAAAGAAGAACTCAAGCGGATAGCGCCCTTTTAATTGGATGGAAGATGATAATGCAAGAGCGAGCGCAAGGCTTGTTAAAAACGTTTCGCCACCGGATAAAGAGGAAACAGGTCGTGTTAAACCGGCATTTGTTTCATCCCGGATAATGAATCCGCCCTGTTCGTCAAGTTCTACAGTGTACCTTCCCCTGGTCAGCTGCCGCAGCCACTCGGACGCTGTCCGGGTTACCTGCTCCAATTGTTCTTCTGCCAGAAAATCAATGAACCCTTTTCCACGGAAAACATGGTCCAGTTTACGGTATTTTTCCGCCTCCTTCTCCCATTCTTTCCGCTCTTTCTCCAATGCTTCATAACGTTCTTTTTTCTGTTCAATTGTTTTTAGTGTTTGGTGTGCGGCTGCACGTCTTTCCCGGGTGTAATCGACCAATTCGACCGCGCTGTTTCTGGCGTTATCAAGTTTCCTCCAGTTTTCGTCGGAGACGGTCCGGCCGGAAATTTTCGGTTCCAGCTCTTCCTTGGCTCTTCTCCAGTAATGCAGCGAATGGTCATGATTTTTGATTCTTCTCTGGATGTTTGTTTTTTCATCTTCGGGCAGCACATACTCTTTAATACTGGATGGTTCATTTGGCATTTCGTCGTAAAGCGCAGTCTGTTCTTTCCATTTCCGCATGTTATTTTCTTCTCTTTTTTCTGCTTCCTGGACGGCATGAAGAGCGATGGAATGAGCATGTTCAGCTTCCTGTTTTTCAGAAGCTGTCTGTTCGAGCCTCTTGGAGAGACTTTGTTCCTGTTCCACCCATGTCTGTTTTTCTTGTTCAAGGGCCGCACGTGCATCTTTGACAGATTCGTCCTGCAGATACTGATAAATCTGTTGTTCCTGCTGCCGGATATACGAAGATACCTGTTCAAGCTTTGTGTCTGTCTCTTTTTGTTCTATTGTGACAGTATGAATAGCGTTTCTTTTTTCCTGAAGCTTCTGCTGGTGGCTCTGTACGTAGGTGGTACCTTCTTCCACTCTTTTTTGAAGCGTTTGTCTTTGTTCATCCTGCTGCATTCGTTCCCGCTGCTTTTCTTCCACGGTTTCATAGTCAAAACGGGAATACATCTGATGCCACTCTTTTTTCTTTTCCTGGATCTGAGCCCAAAGCGTATTGGCCTGATCCAGTTTTTCCTGAAGCGACATACCTGATGTGATCCACTGGTGGCGGAGTTCCTTTTTTTCCACCGAAAGCTGCTGGAGCAGGCTTTTTTTCGCTTCAATATCCCGCTGGATGTATTCTATCGTGTCTTCTTCCCGTTCCCACTCCTGCATCTTCTTTTGTAGGTCCTGCTCCCAGTTGTCATTTTGTTCTATGACCGGAAGAAACCAGTCTGCTTCCAGATTTCCCGGCGTTTGTGCTTCATTTACCGGAGTGAGAACCATGCCGGCTGTTTGTTCGGATAACTGCTGGAGCACGTGCTGCCGGCTTCTGCATTGTACTTCCATCGATTTTAAGCGCTGGATCCAGTTATCCAGGTTGTTCTTTTGTTCCAGTACAGGCTGTACATCCTTTTCGGTATTTCCCTGATGTTCCGGGTCGGGGTGATGAACAGATCCGCAGACCGGACAGGCTTCACCGGACGCTAACTGAAGCGCAAGCTCGGCCGCTGCCGCCTGTTTTTGAATATAATCTGCTTCACTTTGGCATGAATCGGACCACTTTCCGAGACGATGGATCGTCTGTTCCAGCCACTGGCGTTCGTCCGAGCATTTATTGTACCAGTAGAGAAGCTGACCGGATCGGTCCAGAAGCCGATTCTGACTGCTTATCGTCTCTCGGTTTTTCTCTTTTAATGCACCGCTCAGAGAAAGTTCCTGTTTGTTTTCCTCCTGCTTTTCGCTGGACACCGTCTCGTATTGATACTCGAGCTGAACAATATGCTGTTTGGCATCTTTAGCTTCCATCAGTGTATAAAGGTTTTCCATCGTCTTGTCCAGCTGCTCCAGCTCATTTTGAAAATGCCGCACTGCCTGTTCATATTTCCCCAGGTCCTGCTGCATTTGCTGCTCTTCTGTTCTGTGGGTTTGCAGCCGTTCGTCTATTCCCATTTTTTGTTTTTGAAGGGTCTCTTCCTGTTTTTTAGAATCGGCTGTGTTTCGTTGCAGTTCTTCTGCTTTATCTACTTCGTTTTCGCGCTGACGAAGCCGTTCTTCTGCCTGCTTTTTTTTCGTTTTGAACGTTTCCATTTCCTGAGATACGTTTTCATGCTGCACGCGCGCTTGATCGCGGCGGCTGCGGGTTTGTTTTTCTTCTGACATCCACTTTTGTTTTTCTGAAGCCGCCTCGAGCACACCATCTGCGTAAGGCATCAGCATGTCCGCTTGTTCGGAAAGTTCGAGTTGTCTGCGCTGCTGATCTACTGCTTCTTTTTCGGCGAGAAGTTTTTCGATATTCCGGGCGCTCTCTTTCCACTCCTGTTCCCATTCCCGGAGCTGTCTGCTTTTCTTCCACTTTTCTTCCAATACTTCTCTTGTTGTGAGTACTGACTGCATCCGCTCATCCCAGTAAGCTGTTTCCTTTTCCGCCCTTTTCAGAGCGGCCGCATCCATACCGAGTCCCTGCTGTTCTGATTCTATTTTTTCCCTGCCGTGGACGGCATTCTGTAATCCCGTTTTTACCTTCTTTATTAACTGATCCCCATACTTTTCGAGCTGAAAGATACGTTGCAGCATTAATCTCCGTTCGTTGCCCCGAAGCGTCAGAAAGTCGGAAAATTTTCCTTGAGGAAGCACAACGGCACGTGTGAAATCATCGATGGATAGTCCGAGCAGCTTTTCTACTTCTTTATTCACGTCACTGGCTTTATCGGCAAGTACTAACGGAGTGCCGGTTAAATCATGCAGCCGCGCCGAAGCCGTTTTGACATGATGGCCGCCGGAGCGTTTATAGCTCCGCTCTACTTTCCATACCGAGTAATCAGCTCCGTTCCCGAGCTGGAACGTGAAAGAGACATACAGCTCATCTTCTCCCTGATTGATGATTCCATTTGTATTATTCGGAGCTCTTTCGACATTTCCGTATAATGCCAGTGTCATCGCATCCAGAATGGAGGATTTTCCACTTCCGGTAGGCCCGAAAATGCCAAAAATCCCTTCCTCGGTAAGACTGGTGAAGTCAACGGTCTGTTTTTCTCTGAAACTGTGCAGACCTTTTAGTGATAATTCCAGCGGACGCATTACTCTTCGTCTCCTTCCTCGACCAGTTCCATAAATAATTGAACCAATTCCTCGTCCGGCGAGGCTCCTCCTGTCTGTTTTTCATAAAACTTCTGGAACAGGGCATCTATCGGCAGGCTGCTTCTGTTTTCAGTTGACAAAGCAATCTGTTTTTCCGGGAAAACAGGATAGATATGCACGATGCCGGGATGATGTTTCCTTATAAGCTGAATGTCTTCCATAGACGGGGAGTCGTCAAGATGAAGCTGCAGTTCCACCCATGCATTCCGGTCTTTCTTCTCGTCTATCCATTTTTTCACCTGGTCCATTCCCCCTTCGGCTTTCCATTGAACGAGCGGGCTGCCGCTTGAGATTGGAACCTCGCGAATATCTGCAATCTTATCGTCCGCCTGAACATCTACCACTGTTACCGACTTTTGATGGCCGGCTTCGGAAAAACTAAAGGCAAGCGGCGATCCGGAATAACGAACAGGATAATCGGGATGATGAATATTTTGTGGACGGTGCAGATGACCGAGCGCCATGTACTGTATATCGGCGGGAAAACTGGTGGAAGAGAGGGTATAAGCACCTCCGACTTCAATAGGCCGCTCGGAATCACTTTCTGCTCCACCGGCGGCAAATAAGTGACTGACAGCCATACGGACGTGTCCGGGATGGAAAGAAGCCGTCATCGCATCAAACAGTTCCCGCACCTTCTTCTGATAGGCCTGTCGTATTTTCGTCTCCTTTGGATCGCTTGTGAAGAGCGTTTTCATCCTGGCTTCAGATGGATACGGCAGGGCCGCCAGTTGAAGGATATCCTCCTTCACTGGAATCATAAGCGGTTTTCGGCCGGGATAGCCGAGAATATGGATATTCTGCGCGGCAGCCAGCTGGCGCGGTGCTTCCAGCCGTTCTGGATGATCGTGATTTCCAGCGATGACGGCGATAGGAATGCCGCATCGGCTGCTGATGGCCGCCATTTTTTCATAAAACAGACTTTCCGCGTCGGCAGGCGGATTGACCGAGTCAAACACGTCTCCGGCAACGAGGAGTACGTCTGCTTTTTCCTCCCGGATGATGACTTCAAGTTCTTCGAGAAAGGCGGTATGTTCTGTCAGGCGGCTTCTTCCCTCCAGCATCCGCCCAATGTGCCAGTCTGCCGTATGAAGTATTCTCATAAAGTGGACTCCTGTTCTTTCATATCGATCCATTCTCCTCCATCAAAGGCATAAATGTATGCTTCCTGAATCGTTGTCTCCCAGATAGCCGACACGGCTTCAAGGTAAAGGTCTATCTGAGATTGATATTTTTGCTTCATCCTTGCTTTGGCTTTCTGAGGTTCCCCGGGGAATCGTCCCGCATGGGCGTCTGTTTTATAATCCAGCAGAACCGTTGTGCCGTCTTCTTCTTGAAAAATGCAGTCTACCGCCCCCTGCAAAAGAACAAGATCGTGTTCCGGGGTTCCATATTTACCGTACGTGAAAGCTGTTTCCCGGAAAACATGGGCTGCCTCCTGCATCCGCCGGCCGATAACCGTCTGAAAGAAGGCGGACACTTCTTCCGTATTAATGACAGCCGCCTGTTCTTCGGTTAACAGCTCGTTTTCAACAAGCTGTTCTGCGAATGTGCGGCACAATGCCGGGGTTAACTCTTTATCGAGTGGAAGATGCTGCATCAAGGTGTGAAGCGCTGTTCCTTTTTCTTCCGGCCGGAGGTCAGTCTCCTGCATAAACGATGGGCGGTGCGCGTACTGCGAATGAAACGCCGGTTGGTACACCGGTTCACTGTATTCATCCTGCACGGATTTTTTGAACTCACTGACTGTCTGTTTGGAACGGGTCTGGAGCGCACTTTGGTACGGATACTTCCAGGATAAACGTTCATCCACCCGGTGCCGGACGCCTGATGAAATCGGCACGGCTTCCATGTTTAAAAGAGCATCTTCCACGATTTGATCTGCTTCCGGTGCGCTTTCTTCCTGCGATGGAAGTTCTGCTCGTTCTACCAATTGAATGTTCCAGGGGACTGGGTCGTGATACAGTCCCTGGTGTGCTTCCTCTGATGGTCCGGGATGATAGTCTGCGGCAGCCCGGTGCCGGAAAACAGCCGGCCCGACCCAGTCCAGGAAGGATTTTGCCTTCCGCCGTTTCCATTCCGGAAGAACGGTTTTATCATGATTGTATCCCGCCGCCCATTCGTCGATTGTTTTTTCGGCTTTACGCAATGTGCCAGTCATGATTAACTTTTCCCGCGCTCGTGTCATCGCGACATAGAGAATTCTCATTTCTTCGGCAATACTTTCTTTGTGATTTCTGATTTTAACGGCCAAACGGGGGACAGCTTCTGTCATGACTCTGTTTTCGGGGTCAATATGACGGGTGCCGATCCCAAGCTCTTTGTGAAAAAGAACAGGTTGATTCAAATCCTGGAAATTAAACATTTTGTTCATTCCCGCCAGTATCACAATTGGAAACTCCAGTCCTTTGCTTTTATGAATTGTCATCAGCCGTATGACATCTTCCTGCTCACTCAAAGCGCGTGCTGTTCCAAGATCATCCCCGCGTTCCTGCATGCGTTCGATAAACCGGAGAAACCGAAAAAGGCCGCGGAACGAGGTTTTTTCATACGTTCTGGCCCGGTCATATAAGGCCAGTAGATTGGCCTGACGCTGTCTGCCGCCCGGGAGTCCGCCGGCAAAGTCATAATATCCCGTTTCCTGCAGCAAATCCCAGATGAATTCCGACAATGCTTCACTTCTGGCCCGTTCTCTCCAGTCCTGGAGTTTTTCAAGGAAGGATGCTGCTTTTTCTTTCCAGACCGAAGCCGCCGGTGCAGCTGCGGATTTTGTAAGGGCATCGTAAAAACTTCCCTGTTTGTCCATCGTCCGCACCGCAGCAAGATCTTCTTCCTTCATGCCGACAATCGGCGAACGAAGAACCGAAGCGAGGGGAATGTCTTGTCTGGGATTATCAATCACTTTTAACAGCGACAGCATGATATTAATTTCTACTGCTTCAAAATAGCCGCCTCTCAGTTCTGCATGAACCGGAAGACCTTCATGCCTGCATTCTTCCATAAAAGTGGATGCCCAGCTCATGGAGCGCATCAATATAACAATGTCCCGGAATGTCATGCTCCGCATCTGCTTGGTCTCTTTATCGAGCACCTGATACCCTTCGTCGAGCATCTTCTTGATTTTCTGTGCGGTCCACCTTGCCTCAAGCTGGGCTGTCTCGAGATCTTCCATGTCATCTGTTTCGGTCTCTGTATTTTCGGATAGAGGGGTTCCTTTATTAATGACGGCAAGTTCCGGTACCGCTGCGGTATCCGGGTAATCTTGATTTCCTGTTTTCAATTCCGCTGTTTCATCATAATCCATTCCGCCAGTGGATGCGTCCATCAGCTGACGGAACACAAAATTCACAGCCTGAATGACTTCTTTGCGGCTGCGGAAGTTTTGATCCAGATGAACGAGGCGGCCGGGGGTGTCTCCACTGCGTGTATAAGAGTTATATTTCTCCAGAAACAGGCCGGGGTCAGCCAGACGAAACCTGTAGACACTCTGTTTCACATCCCCGACATAAAACAGATTGTCTCCTTTTGCGATAAGCCGCAGAATGGCTTCCTGGGTGTGGTTTGTGTCCTGGTATTCGTCGACCATGATTTCGTCAAACCAGTGCTGGTACTCCTCCGCTGCTTCTGACCCTTCCATGCGGAGGATACGGAGGCATAAATGTTCCAGATCAGCAAAGTCGACGACGTTTTTCGCTGATTTTGCTTCCTGGTATTTTTCGGAAAACTCGTTGACCATTTCCGTTAGAACCGAAATGGAACCGGCCATATCATGAATGTCTTTGCGAAGATCTTCCGGCGGTCGGGAGAACGCTTCATTCTGCAGCGCACGGATTTCTTTTTTTACCTCATCGCGAAGTGCTTTGACTCGGTTTTGGATGTCTTCATCCACATCTTCATTTTTCTTTATCGTCTTCAGTTTGGAAAATACCACAGCCTGAAGTTCTTCATATAAACCTGGCCAGTCTGTTGTATCAAGGAGACGTTGAAGTATCTGCCTGTCCTCTTCCAGGTTGGCAAGATAGGATTCAGGTCCTCCCGCCTGCCGGCAGAGAGTTTCCGCCTGTTCAAGCTTTTCCACAGAGGAGCGGAGGCGGATGGAAGCATCTTCGAGTATCTCTCTGCCCCATTTTGTCGCTTCCAGGCTGGTTCCGGATGGAATCTTATAATTTTCGGCGGTATGAAAGAGCCACTCCTCCGGGTCCGGGTGAGCTCTTGAAAACTGAAAGAGCTGGCGGATAACACGGCGCACGCCTTCGTCGCTCCGGTCACTGCTGAACCGCTCCACCGCCTCGAGAAATGGTTCGTTTTCTGTTTCTTGGAACTTTTCTTCCAGTATTTCATCCAGTATTTCATCCCGCATTAATTCGCCTTCGGTTTCATCGAGGATGCGGAACTGGGGATCGATGTCTATTTTATAATAATACTTGCGGATTACACTCATACAAAATGAATGCAGAGTGGAGACCTGGGCCCTGTTTATAAGGGAGAGCTGGCGCTGAAGGTGAAGAGATCCGGGATATTTGTTGAGTTCCCGGCCCAGTGCTGTTGAAATCCGCCCTTTCATTTCTGCTGCTGCTGCTTTTGTAAAGGTAACGACAAGCAGCCGGTCCACATCGGCAAGCTGTTCGGGATCGGTGACTTTATGAACGATTCTCTCGACGAGTACGGCGGTTTTTCCACTTCCGGCTGCTGCCGAAACGAGCATGTCCGCTCCAGATGCAGACACAGCTTCCCACTGGGCATCAGTCCAGCCGGAATGAAGCGGCTTTTCAGATCTATTCATTTTCTACATCATCCTCCTTCTCCGGGGAGAAAAGGTGAGACACAATCTCCTCCTGGTTCGTGCGCAGCTGGCGGTAACTGTTCGATTCAAACGAAGTGTCAAACTGACAGACCGGCCGGAAGGAACAATACGCACAGGCCGTTGTTTGTCCGCTTTTGAATGGTTGAATATCAACAGCTCCTCCCATGATTTGTTCGCCGTCCTGTTGGAGTTTGGAACGGATAAACGTTCGCATCGCTTCAAACTCCCCGCCCTGAAGAACAGAGGAATTGCTGTAAAACGAACCATCTTTCTTGATTGCTGCCGGTACTACATTCGAATATCCGGTTGAAAGAGAAGTGTCCATCAGCCGTACCGGCTCTTCTTCAGCCATTAGAAGACCTTTCATCTTAAACCGTTTAAAAAATTCCTGTTCCAGCTCATCAGAATCCATCGTCCCGGCAGCCTGCAGAAATGGATTGTGAATATGAAAATAAAGCACACCTGCTGGTTTCAGTTCTTTCCTGCCGATCCAATCTTCTGAAAAGGAAAGCACGACATCGAGGTACACAAGCATCTGCAGCGCCAGCCCGTAATACACTTCAGACAGACGTATATCCTTGGCTCCGGATTTATAGTCGATAATACGAACGTAGAACCCGTCTTCTCCTTCGGCACCATCCACCCGGTCAATGCGGCCTGCGACTTCCATCTTTGTACCGTCTGATAACATGAAGCTGAGCGGAGGCAGTGTTTCTCCAGGACCAAATCCAAGTTCCAGTCCCATCGGTGTGAACCCTGAAACGCCAGCCTGCTGCCGCAGAATATCAGCTGCCCGGACTACTGTATTTTCAAGTTTTTGCTGCAGGTAACGGTAGCGGCTGCTGCTTAAAAGAATTTCTTTTTGTATCGATGGTACAACACGTCCGACAGACTGTTTTGCATAGGAGCGGCATTCTTCTCTTGAGAGCCTTCCCCATTCTTGTCCGGATTCCTGGACCTGTTCGCTCATTTCCTTAAGCGCTCCATGAAACAACTGCCCGATATCAGGGGCTTCCAATTTGTACAGTTCACGTTCCTGCAGCCGAAGACCGTAGGATGCAAATTGGGCAAACGCACAAGACTCGAACTGCTCGAACCTTGAGACACTTGTTTTCAGTGTCTCACCGTAGAGCTGCTTTGTTAAATGCGGGGGAACGGGTTCTGCTTTGTTCGTAAAAAACAGGCTGTCGACCATCATCTGCAAAGAAGGACGGTCGGCATTGGCAGTGAACCAGTTGTATACCTCCCACCAGACAGGAGCAACAGGATATCCCTGTTTCCAGCGCTGCAGCTGGTACGTCAAAAAGGAGCGGGTTTTGCGGTTGGCGCCGGCGAAAGCTTCCTGTTCTTTTTCCGGGTACTCTTGTGGTTCATTGTAAAGGAGCTTATCTTCAAGCTCTGGAAACAGGTTCTGAATCTGGGTGATGAGTCCCGATGTCTGCAGCGACTGCCCTTCTTCATCTGCCAGGGGCCGGCTGATATACAGTTTCTCACGAGGGAGGGTGAGTGCCCGGTAAATGAGAAAGGATTCATTCAACAGTCTTGTCCCCGCGTCATCGGCAAGTTCTATTCCTTCGCGCGCAAACCACTGCCGCTCTTCATCCGATAATAGCCCTTCTTCTTCAAAGGAGGCGGGAAGAATCCCTTCATTTACTCCGAGAATAAAGCATACACGGACGTCTCCTACGCGGGAACGTTCCATATCAGCGGCCGTCACCTGGTCGACAGCAGGAGGAACAATCGCAAAAGACATGGAATCAAAGCCGGTTTCCATCATTTGATAAAATGTATCAAATGAAACATTCTCCTCTCCTGCCATTTCTACCATCTGTTCGAGTAAATCTATCACCGCGTTCCAGACCTGATCATGTTCGCCCGCTTTTGACAGGTTCTGTTTTGCGAGATCTTCATCCCGTATCTTTTCAATTTTTTCAGCAATCGAAAGCTCTTCCATAAAGGTATACAGAACGGCACAGTAGTCTTTTACTGTTTTGGCTTTTTTCATTTGCTTCTCAAGGTTTAAAAGCGGGAAGGTGAGGCGTCTTCTGGATTGGTTCAACTGCTCTTCCGCGGAAACGTCCTGTACGGCTTTGGTTCCTTCTTCGGCAGAGGTGTGTGTTTTTGTATAGGACCAATCTTCTTTTTGTTTCCAGTGTTTTTCCTGAATACCATATGCCAGGACATAATTCTCGAGACGATCAAGCTCTTCTTTCGCCGCTCTCCAATCTTCATCCAGATCAAAAAACATATCCGTTTTCCATGCCCGGAACAACGGTTCGTATCTCCACCTTTGCGATAAAGCTTCCAGGGAGGAACGAAGAAATTCCACCACCGGATGGTTGAGCATCGGACGTTTTTCATCCATGAATAAAGGGATGCCGTAATCACGGAATACAGACTGCAGCATTTCGCTGTAGTCCATCGAGTTGCGGGTCACAACGGCAATGTCTTTATAGCGGTATCCGCTTCGGACAAGTTCATTAATTTCACGGGCCGATGCTTCGATTTCTGTCCGCCGGTTCACCGCCGTCGCAAGATAAATGTCATCATCCACTGGACCTTGCTGTGCGGGTCTTTTTTCAAATGTCTGTTCCAGATGCAAAAGTCCTCCGCTGCGGTGTTTTTGGTTTACAGAAAAATGGATGGTCTGTCCTTCGTCTGATGTAAGCTCTCCCGCCAGTGCCGACAGTTTTTGATAGGTGCGCGCTGGTTGATAAAATAAGTCAAGCATTGACGGCATCTGGTCAGGTTCAGGCCTGTCCATCGTCAAGGCAGTGGTCACATGGGAACAACATTGAAAAAGGGCCTGCAGCACGCTGTATTCCTGCGGTGTAAAAGAATGAAAGCCATCGATGTATAATTCAGCATTCTGCAGAAAGGCAGAGTCTTTCACCTTTTCAGCCAGCAGCTGCAGGTATTCTTCGGCGCCGGCATACTGCCCTTCGAGAACTTCCTCGGTGTTTTCCCAGATGGTCACAATATCATGAATTTTATCGGAAAGTACGTTGTCCCGGCTGGATTTATCTTCCTTGTTATCGAGTTCCTCCAATTTTTCATGAAGTCCCGGCATGGATACCATCTGTCGTTTGCATTCGGTAATAAACTGTTCCATCTGCTCGATAAAACCGGATTTTCCGGCAGCGGACTCATACAGACGAAATTTCTCTTTGTTTTCTTCGATGATCTTACGAATCAGTACATGAATCCCATGCTGCTGCAGATATGTACGGGTAATTCCGCCGGTCTCCTGCAGCACGTTCCAGGCCATACGGGAAAAACTCAACACTTTCAGATTGGTAAATCCGGTTCCCAGCGCTGAAACGAGACTCTGTTCCGCCTGAAAGGTCATTTGATCCGGCACAAGATAAATAATCGACGTATCCGGTGCCGCTTTGTTCTGCAATGAATGAATCATCTCATTTTGGATGGTGGACGTTTTTCCAGTTCCCGTTCTTCCTGTAAAAAAACGAATGGTCATGATTCTTCCCCCCGATTTCTTGAGGTATTGTAAAACCAACGGAAATCATATGTTCGCTTTTTTTATTTTATACAAATATAGAGGAAAGATAAAGTCTTGACGTATTCAGTACAGAACCACTTTGCTGCATGGTGCTTTTAGCTGCGTAAAAAAAAGACTGTTTCCCACCCAGGCAGGAACAGTCTTTTTTACGGGAGGATCACTAAGAAGAAATCCTCTCTGATTTCCGCCAAAAAGCAGAAATGTTTGTTTTTTAACAATTTTCAGGCTCCTGATTTCTTTTTAAAATGCTTAATTCCTGAGCAGCTGAGGTGTTGAAACGGTCCGAACCCGTTTATTCTGATTCGAAGCTCGCGTTTAATCTCCAAGTCACGGTGAATATAAAGTACGACTCCGCTGTGGCAGGTAGTTGCTTTATAATCCATTTCTGTAACAGGACTTTCAAATGACATCATAACGTCCAGAGGTCCGCGCTCTTTATTATGACTGAAAGGGTAAAATGGATATAAACAAACGACACCACCATTTTTACTTATCCACGCCGCCGATTTTTTGTCCAGATTGATGCGGTTCATTTTCAGGACCTCCCCCTTGCAAATCGTCACAATTATTTTGTGTACTATGATTATAACACAGAGATACACCTATTTATCAATAGATACAACGAGGAATTTTAATTTATTTTTACATATTATCTATTCATCGAGTAATGTGACTTTTCATCGATATATGTCACTCATATAGAAGCTTGATATAGATTAAAAGATAGTTATAGATAGTTTAAACATCACTTAGCTGCGCCTCCCAGGCAGAGAAAAAGTACCCAGCAAAAAGAGGGTCGGACAACATTCTACACCCGGTACAGATGTGCGGTCAGGGACGGCGTCCGCACGTGTCATACTTCCACAGGATAATGACGTTTGGGGGGAGCGTTGGTTACCTTATGACTATTCATCTCTCATTTCACGTAGCGACGCGGGCTTTTTGCTGCGTCAGCTCGTACGTTTCCCCCGCTGAACGCATCTCGATCTGCTCATGATGACGTTTACGGGGACACGAAAACCTCTAAAGTGCCTTATGAATCATTCATGACGACGTTTAAGAGGCTGCGTGATACCCTAAAGTGCCTTAGAATCCATTGTTGATATCAAGCAGGAATAAAAAATGCCGAACGATTTCAGGAAATCGTTCGGCATTTTTGCTGCTTTAAAAGTTTTGTCCCATACTTTCCCGGGGAGTATATCAGCCTTCGAGCATGAGGGATTCCGGATTTTCAAGAAGTTCCTTGATTTTAACAAGGAAGCTGACAGCTTCTTTTCCGTCTACGATGCGGTGGTCATAGGACAGCGCGATGTACATCATCGGCCGGTTTTCCATGTTTTCCTGATCGATTGCCACAGGACGCCACTGGATTTTGTGCATGCCGAGAATACCAACCTGCGGAGCATTCAGGATCGGTGTGGAGAGAAGCGATCCAAATACACCGCCGTTTGTAATCGTAAAGGAACCTCCCTGCAGGTCTTTCAGTCCAAGTTTATTGTCACGCGCTTTCAGGGAAAGATCTACGACTTCCTGTTCCAGTTCAGCAAACGATTTACGGTCGGCTTCTCTTACAACAGGTACAACGAGACCGTCTTCGGTGGAAACAGCCATACCAATGTCATAGAACTGTTTTTCAATAACCTCATTGCCGTCAATTTCGGCATTGAGAAGCGGGAACTGCTTGAGTGCAGCAATGACCGCTTTAGTGAAAAAGGACATGAAACCGAGCCGGACATCGTGCTGTTCCTGAAATGTTTCTTTCCATCGCTTACGGACATCCATAACGGCACTCATATCAATTTCATTAAATGTGGAAAGCATCGCTGTATTCTGCTGGACATCAACAAGACGGTTTGCAATCGTCTGGCGGCGTCTTGACATTCTTTTGCGCTCCACCGGTTTTCCGTCAAATTCGTCTTTTGGTGCTGGGGCGCTTTCCTTGGCCGGTGCCTGCTGCTTGGCAGCAGAAGCTGCGGCTTTATTGCTTTCATAGTTTTCTACGTCTTCTTTTCTAACCCGTCCCATAGGATCTTTCGTCGGTACTGCGTTTAAATCCAGACCTTTTTCTCTGGCCATTTTACGTGCTGCAGGAGATGCTACAGGGCGTTCACCGGAATTATCATCCGGTTCGTCGCTGCTTTCTTCTTCTGCTGACGTTGTTTCAGCCGGCTCCGCTGCTTTTTCCGGAGCACTTTCCTCTGCAGAAGCCGCACCGCTTCCGGCAGATCCGGATGCCTGTCCGTTTTCATCGATATGACCGATAACGTCGCCGACTTCCACTGTGTCCCCAGCTTCTTTGGACAAATCCTGGATGACACCGGTATGTTCGGATGTTATCTCCACATTAATTTTGTCGGTTTCAAGCTCAGCAATGTTTTCGCCTTTTTCGACTGCGTCACCCGGCTGTTTCAACCATTCTGCAATCGTTCCTTCGGTAATGGATTCCGCAAGCTCTGGTACTTTAATTTCCGCCATGAATGAGTCCTCCTTATTCTTTTCCTGTCAGGGCATTGTTAATGATACGGCTTTGTTCTTTCTTGTGTGCTTTTGGATCGCCTTCAGACGGGCTGGAGCGTCTTCTTCTTCCAATATACCCGGTTTCTGCATTTTCCGGTGCGATGCCGCGCAGCAGCGGCTGAATATAACTCCAGGCTCCCATGTTTTTTGGTTCTTCCTGTACCCATCGTATCTCCTCGACATTTGGATACTGCGCCAGAATCTGCTGTATTTCTTCTTCCGGGAAAGGATACAGTTCTTCCACCCGGATAATATGCACCCAGTCCGGGACACTCTCTTCATCTATTGCTTCATGAAGATCAACAGCTATTTTACCGGAAGCAAAAAGCATCCGTGTCACATTGTCTTTTTCTTTCCCGGTAAGAGGTTCTTCCATTACCGGGTGAAAGGAATCGTTAGTCAATTCTTCCGGAGCAGACGCAACATTCTGGTTCCGAAGAAGGCTCTTTGGTGTCATAAGCACAAGTGGTCTCATTTCTTCTGTTCCGAGCGTCGCAGCCTGCCGGCGCAGCAGATGAAAGTACTGGGCTGAACTTGTAAGGTTTGCTACATTCCAGTTGTTCTCAGCAGCCAGTGTCAGAAAACGTTCCAGGCGGGCGCTGGAGTGTTCCGGTCCCTGTCCTTCATAGGCATGCGGAAGTAGAAATACAATGCCGGATTTCTGTCCCCACTTCGCACGGCCGGCGGAAATAAACTGATCAAAAATTACCTGAGCGGCATTGGCAAAGTCCCCAAACTGCGCTTCCCACAAAACAAGGGTGCTCGGTTCGTGAACATTATATCCGTATTCAAAACCAACAATGGAAGCCTCGGAAAGCGGGCTGTTGTAAATGGCAAAGGAGGCCTCCGCTTTGGAGAGAGTATGAAGCGGCGAATAAATATCTCCATTTTTATAGTCATGCAGGACGAGATGACGCTGGGCAAACGTTCCCCGCTGAGTATCCTGTCCGGTAAGGCGTACCGGCGTCCCGTCGGCAATGATAGTGGCATACGCAAGTGTTTCTGCATGTGCCCAGTCAATTTTTCCGCCTTCTTCAAACTGTCCATGGCGGCGTTCCAGTATTTTTTTCAGCTTCGGGAAGACACTGAATCCTTCCGGCCAGGTTATCAGTTCTTCATTGATTTGTTTCAATTCGTCAGCATCATAAGAGGTATCAACAGCAGGAAGTCTGCGTTCCACTTCTTCCGGAATCTCTTCTTCCTCCGGTTCTTCCTGCATGGCGTCGGCTACTTTTTCATACTGAGAGGATAAGAACTGCTGTGCATCCTCTTTCAGTTTGTCGGATTCTTCACTGCTCATGATGTTTTCTTTTTCGAGTTCATCTGCATAAACTTTCCGTACGGTTGGATGCTGTTTAATCGCATCATACATGTGAGGCTGTGTCGCTGTCGGCTCGTCCATTTCATTGTGGCCGAATCTGCGGTAGCCGATCAAGTCGATCAGAAAATCTTTGCTGAAACGATCTCTGTATTCATAAGCCAGCTTCACAGCCGCCATACAGGCGTCAGGATCATCTGCATTGACATGAACGATAGGAATCTCAAAACCTTTTGCAGGGTCGCTTGCATAAGTTGTTGATCTGGAATCATGAGTATCTGTGGTAAAACCAAGCTGATTGTTGGCAATAATGTGGAGGGTACCTCCTGTTTGGTATCCCTTCAGACGGCTCATATTCAGTGTTTCTGTCACAATACCTTCTCCCGGAAAAGCAGCGTCGCCGTGAATCAGCACAGCTGCCGCTCTGGAAGTGTCCTGCTGCGGGAAACCGGGACGGGAATTGTCATCCTGGGAAGCCCGGGCGTAACCTTCAACTACCGGATTGACAAATTCCAGGTGGCTTGGATTGTTCGCCAGAGTGATTCGGGATTCAAATGTTTCCTGCTCCACTTTTTTGTGAGCACCGAGATGGTATTTCACATCCCCTGTCCATCCGTAATTGATTCCGATAGACCCTTCGGATGGAACAAGATCTTTATTCGGTGCATGCTGAAACTCCGAAAAGATAAGATCATAAGGTTTACCAAGCACGTGAGCAAGTACACTCAGCCGGCCGCGGTGCGCCATGCCGATCATCACATCGCGGGCGCCGTCCTTAATGGCATCCTCAGAAAAATCATCCAGCATCGGAACGAGAGTGTCCAATCCTTCAATCGAAAAACGTTTCTGTCCTGTAAATGTTTTGTGGACGAACTGCTCAAAACTTTCAACATCAGTGAGACTCTGCAGCGCTTTTCTCCGCTTTTCCTCAGAAAGGGATTGGTATATCCCGCCGGATTCCACCTGCTTATTCAGCCACTGATGTTCTTCCACGTCATGGACATGATCGAATTCAAACGCAATCGATCTCGTGTACATTCTCTTTAAGTGGTTCACCGCTTCCAGTCCATTTTCAATATGATCAGGTGCATCCGGGCAGAATAAATCAGCAGGCATCCGCTCAAGATCTTCTTCTGATAAGCCGTATTCTTCACTTTTCAGAAATGATGTTTCACCGCCGGGCTCCTGAAGTGGATTAACATCAGCTGAAAGGTGCCCGTGTATTCTGATATTATCGGCCAATCTTACAGCCGCTGCTGTTTTATTAATAATGTCTCTTTCTGACGCTGTTGATTCAGAAGGTGCCGGCATGGCTGCTCCATTCGTAGGCATACCCTGTTCTTTAGGAGCCCCGTAGGTGTCAAACCATTTCCGTGTTTCTTCCTCAACTGATTCCGGGTTTTCTTTGTATTGTTCATAAAGGTCCATTAAATAGCCCAGGTTTGGACCAAAAAATTCTTCCCATGGTTCCTGCCTGGCTTCGTTTTTGCTCATCTGGCTCTACCTCCAAATGGTACGTGATAGTTGGATTTTGAAAAGTATGTAGACGATTTGGCATGATGACAGTATACAAGGCGGATGTTTTCCACTCCCCCCTCTCGCTGGTTACAAACCTGCTTCATTGCTTTCTTTAACGCTACAATTTATTTTAACATGCGGGTAAAGGCTTCTCAAAAGCTGTGCAGTTAATAATAAGGTCACATTGACCAAGTAGATAAATATGAAGAAACCAGGTGTAATTTTGTATAAAAAATTTTTTGGGGTAACCGGATACACATCCGTTAATCCAATGCCGCTGCCAACCGGGATAAACGCCTTCTGCTTCATTAACAATATAAGACATCCGGCAGCAGGTAAATGTCTAATCATATTGTACATCATTTCCTTTATATGAAAAGACCCCTGTCAAAATTCTTTGATGCTTGAGCAGACTTCGGAGGTTATAATAACAAAAAGAATAAGAAAGGAGAATCTATCATGGCAAATGCTCTATTATTTGATTTGGACGATACCCTGCTCTGGGATAAAAAAAGCGTAAAGGAAGCATTAAGGGCTGTCTGCATGGAAGCCGGAGAAGTAACCGGCATAGATCCGGCAGTATTTGAAAATACGGTACGGGAAACGGCAGGGCAGCTGTATGCAGAATACGATTTCTATCCCTTCACTCAAAAAATCGGGATCAATCCATTTGAAGGTCTCTGGGGAACGTTTCCAGATAAAACAGACAAAGGATTCCGCAAAATGAACAGGGAAATGCCCGATTATCAGCAGCGGACATGGATCGAATCCCTGCGCCGGCACGGTATCGAGGATGTAGAACTTGGAATCCGGCTTGCAGCGCGGTTTCCGTATCACCGCAGGCACCTTCCTTACGTTTATCCGGATACATTTGAAATGCTGGAAGAACTGAAAAAAGACCACCACCTGCTGCTTCTTACAAACGGGGCGCCTTCGCTTCAGAACACCAAACTGGAAATGACCCCGCAGCTTGTTCCGTATTTTGACTACATCGTCGTCTCCGGTGCGTTTGGTTTCGGCAAGCCCGATCCGTCCATCTTCAAACACTCATTAAGACTGCTCGATACCGCACCGGAAGATGCAGTTATGATCGGTGACAATCTTCTGACTGATATCGACGGCGCCAATAAGGCGGGCATACGAAGCATATGGCTCAACCGCACAGAAAAAGAACCTGAGCATAGTATTTATTTCGATCATGAAATTCAGTCTCTAACAGATCTTTCTACTGTCTTGTGATGTTACGTTGCCCGGTAATTGTTTGAAATTTATATTTCCTATTGTATACCGTGCCCACCTCCTATATAATTACGTTTGTAAATTTATACATTGTGATATGTATTTATACAATCATAACGATATTAGAGTAAGAGGTGGAACATGAAATGAACAATAATACACATACAACAAAAGAGACGTCATCTTTACGCTTTCTTTTGTTTTCAGCGGTTGGCATTTTCCTGTTTATGATTCCGATGCGTATCGATGGGGAAATCACCATCGCAGTGGCTTTCTTAGCCGATCTTCTTGGGACCTGGGCTGGCCCGGTTCTTCCTGCCGCTGCTTCTCTCTTTATGGGAATTGCAGTGGTTGGTTCTCTGATCGCAGCGGTTCGGCCTCCGGACAGGGATTTCATGAAATCCCTGTTCGCTGTCGACCGCACCTGGCTGTTTATCCGTATCCTTGGTTTTATTCTTTCTGTCCTTGTGGTGCTTGATTTAGGGCCGGAGTGGCTTATATCAGGGGCTACCGGCGGTTTGATGCTTGAAGATCTTATTCCTCTGCTTATTACCGTATTTTTATTTGCCGGGCTTTTTCTGCCGTTTCTTCTTCAATTCGGTCTTCTGGAATTCTGTGGAGCGGTGTTATCTCCAATTATGCGGCCGTTGTTCACTCTGCCCGGAAGATCCTCCATTGACTGCGCAGCATCATGGCTTGGCGATGGAACAATCGGCGTTTTATTAACGAATAAGCAGTACGAACAGGGACATTACTCGAAACGGGAGGCCGCAGTTATTGGAACAACCTTTTCTGTTGTGTCCATTACGTTCAGTATTGTCATCCTGTCCGATATGAACCTGACTTCCCATATCATCCCTTATTACGCCACGATCGTGGCAGCAGGTTTTGTTGCGGCTTTGATCATGCCGAGAATACCACCTTTATCCCGGAAAAAAGATCTGTATACGGATGGACGTTCGGTTTCACAGGAGCAGACGCGCCCGGAATCGATGAATGTATTTCAGTACGGGTTCATGGAGGCTTCCCGTAAGGCGGCCCGGAATAAAGCTTCTTCGATTTTATCAGGAGGCGTGAAAAACGTCCTTGATATGTGGATCGGCGTTCTTCCGGTTGTGATGGCTCTTGGTACCATAGCCGTTGTCATTGCAGAGAATACACCATTCTTCGCTATCATTGGGGCTCCGTTTGTTCCACTTCTTGATCTTCTTCAGGTTCCTGAAGCTGCGAAAGCGTCTGAAACAATGCTTGTCGGTTTTGCTGACATGCTTCTTCCTTCCATTCTTGGAGCAGGCATCGAAAGCGAATTAACACGTTTTGTTATTGCTGCGCTTTCTGTAACGCAATTGATTTACATGTCGGAAGTCGGCGGTCTTCTGCTCGCTTCTAAACTCCCGATCAGCTTTACCGATCTGGTGCTCATCTTTTTGGAACGCACCATCATTACTCTGCCGATTATCATCGGCTGCGCCCACCTTATCTTTTAAACGAAACCCGGATGCCTCCATCGGCATCCGGGTTTTTTACGCTTCTGTTCGTTTTTTACCATACCATTCATCGAGTACTTTAGCGTCAAGAACTTTATTTTTGATAAAAGAGATCTGGCTGTTCTGAAATTGGTACTGCCAGTCTATGTCAAGCTCCTCTGCCATACGGACGATAGTAAGAAGATCCTGCCAGGCGACATACCGTTTATACCAGAAGAACTGAGGCTGCTCATTCATATACGGGTACAGGTCATCAAATTCCGTGTGTTTACAGTCTATGGTCCGCTCAAACTGCTCTTTGGACTGCTGGAGTTTTTCCGCAAAAAATTCAGACGACGGCTGCTGCATGGTTCTCCCTCCTCCAGTGTATTTCGTATTTAATCTTATTTTCCCATAACACGGATTAGACGAAAAGATATTTCTGTACTGAAAAAGAAGACCCTAAGCGGCCCGGATCTTCCTGTTTTATCAGCTGATACGGCTTATTCCTTTTTCCTGAGGGATTTTCCTTGTATTTTTAGAATAGCTGCGATCCAATGACTTTATCAGTTTTCTCATTTTTTTATGGTTCATTTCAGGAACGAGAAGTTCTTTATTTATTAAATATTTCAGGAGAAAATCAATTCTCCCGCTTCCATATTTGTTTTGAGAACCGGCAGTCTCCAGATAGCACAGAAGGGCTTCTTCCAGGGTTTCAGCCTGTGCAGCAAAGTCTCCAAAACGTTCAAAATAGAGGTAATAATTGTTCTCGCTCAACTTATTATGCAGAGCCTTCATGAAACGTTCTTCGTTTTCCGAAAGCTGAAAGCCTTTTGTCTCAAGATCCTGGATAAAGAAAGCTAAATCAGACTGATAAAAATCCAGGGCCAGGCACACTTCACTTTTGACGTGCAGGGAAATCATCCGTTTTCCTTCCGAACGGGCAAGCAATCTATTTTGAAGAGCCCGGGCAGCATCAGGATGAAGTAGAAACGATGGATGAATGGTATAAAGGTACATTTTTATTTCCTGATGAAGAAAATGGTTCCACTTTTCTTCTTCTTTGATTCTAAGGCGTGTCTGATTTTCTGTGAACTTTTCCATGCGTTGAGTTGTTCCTTCTGCCCGGACAAGATTTTGGTGGGCTGCCTTTTCTTTTACTGCCTTCAACATTTGAAAGCCTCCCTCCACTCTTATTTTCTCTACACCCGCCACAGCGGTTACAAAACCGTTCTGTCGATTTCCAAAAATGAGTGTATCATACCAGTATAAAAAAGAAAACCGAGTATTTAAAAGTTTTTTATACTATTTTTGACGTATTTGGTTCTCTTCCTTCCTGAATGGTATTCAGGCTTTTAAATGCTTTCTATTCTTTGTTGAGAATGAAGTGAAAGGGGATTAAAAAGAAGGTGTCATTTTAGACACCTTCTTCCTTATCACTTATTCATCATCCTGTTATATGTGCTTTTTCCTACTAGAAATGCCCCTATCGCAAGAGCTTCTGCTTCTTCGAGGAACCATGTCAGTCCAGAGGGGCCGTCATACTTTGAGACGGTGTACGTATCCGAGTGGGAAACATTGCCGGAGGAGGCTTTATCGAGGAAGTCGGCAGATTGATTCAGCGCACGGTCTCCCCTGGCCATAATTTGAAAGAATGAAATAAAACCGTGCATTGTTCCCTGGTATCTCACGGTTTGGACAGGAACTTCTGCATTATGAAGCTTTTCCCCGTACTTTTCCCCTTCATCGCGCAGTGGGTCATACTCTGCGGTGATGATACGGGCTGGAGGCAGGCCGCTTAAATTCTTCGCATGAAGCGGGGATGTGTAAGGGTTATCCCACATTTGCTGCTGCGGCGTATATTCTTCTCTCGCTTTTAACATCACCTGCCGGGAAAGAAGATAATATCCACTGTCATACGTGTCTCTCGATTCGAAGTTAACATCCTGGAATGTGGTCAGCGGATAAAACAGCAGCTGTGCAAACAAATCCGGCCCACCCTCATCTCTTGCTTTCATGGCCGTTACAGCCGCAAGGTTTCCTCCAGCGCTGTCCCCTGCAACGGCAATTTTGTCAGGGTCTCCTCCGTATTCAGCAGCATGACGACCGGCCCATTCCAGTGTTTTATAACTATCTTCGACAGCGGTCGGGAATTCATATTCAGGAGCGACACGGTACTCCGGACTGATTACAACAGCACCGGTTCTGGCCGCAAGGGAGCGGATGATATTCTCGTGGGTATCGAGACTGCCGTACCCTTCTAAAAAAGCTCCGCCGTGATAGTAAACAATGACTGGAGCGTTTTCGGTATCGGAATAGCGGTACACCCGCACCGGAATCTCGGTATTACTTCCAGCAGCTATTGTGGTATCTTTTCGTTTCATCGTCACTCCGTCATCTGTTGAGCTTTCGGGAGTGAGAAAATCCGGCACAGAAATATTCGTATCCAGAGAGACAAGATTATGATTGATGGCATGTAAAATAACGGCGGTTTTGGAAGGCAGGTCCCCCTGCATGGTTTGAGACCATTTTTCAACAGACCAAACTGTTACCACAGCAAAACACAGCACAAAGATAATGACGGCTTTCAGTCCCTTTTTCCACATGATTATCGTTCCTTCCTGATGCAGGAGTAAGCTGTATATTAATTATAACAACATTCTTAAAATAACCTTTACATTCCACCACATTATTTCATAGTTTTTTATGATTACACAAAAAAGAGTGCTGGACAGCGGTAAACGCCGGTGTGCAGATGGTGTGCTTGTACTCAGGAACAAAAATGCCGGACGATTTTTTTCAAATCATCCGGCATTTTTGTAAATTATAAAGGTTTTGTCCAAGACTCTGTTTGTTACCAAGCTGTTTTACATGGTTAAGCTCTATGGCCGTCCGTTTAAAAATCCTTTTTCTTTTGTGAAAGCATTCAGATACAGCCGTTTGGAGTGGGACAGAGTGGATGCCGCCTGACTGGTCCAAGTGATTTGTTTGCTGCGCGAAGAGCGGCTGCGATAGTAATGAAGAATCGTCTCATCATAATGCTTGAGCTCTTGCTTCAACGACTCACTATCCAGATTGTATGTGTTTTCATGATACACCGTTTCCTGCGGCAGTCTCGGTTTTTGTTCGTGCTGCTCTGCCGGGCGGCCCACTACCATGCCGAACAAAGGAAGAACGTGAGACGGCGTTTCAAGCAGCGAACTGACAGTCTCCAGATTGTTACGCAGTCCTCCTATATAACAGATGCCAAGTCCCATGGATTCAGCTGCTATTGCTGCATTCTGAGCGGCAAGTGCCGTATCAATTACCGCCACCATGAATCCTTCGGTACTTTCCACTGCTTTGTGAATATCCTGGTCATGCAGCGAAGCGGCTGTTTGATGTCTGGAAAAATCAGCGCAAAACACGGCGAAGAAACCATTTTCTGCTACGTAGTTCTGATTTCCTGCCAGTTCGGCAATTTCTTCTTTCTTGGATTTATCCGTTACTCCGATAATGGAGTAAGCCTGTAAAAAGCTTGATGTCGAGGCTGCCTGAGCTGCACTGATAATCTGATCTGTTTCTTCCTGCGTCAACGCTTCATTTTTGAATCGGCGTATGGAACGATGACCTAAAATTGTTTGTATGACCTCATTCATCTGTTATTCCCTCTTTTCTCATCATCCATTGTCGTCATCATTGTACCAAAGAGGGCATGCTCCCCGAAAACGGAAAGCATGCCCTCTTTGTGCATTATGTATGACTATTCATGAAGCCTGTTACGTTACATCTCTTCTACGCCGAGACTAATTGCGATTCCTTTTTTCACCCGTTCCATCGTATCATCATCCAGGTGGGTGATTTTGTCTGTTAAACGCTGCTTGTCAATAGTTCGTATCTGTTCCAGCAGAATAACACTGTCTCTGTCAAACCGATGTTTTTTTGCGTCGATTTCAACGTGGGTTGGCAGTTTTGCTTTCTTTATCTGTGCTGTAATGGCCGCAACAATGACGGTTGGGCTGAACCTGTTGCCGATATCATTTTGTATAATCAGCACAGGTCTGACACCACCTTGTTCCGATCCTACCACCGGTGAAAGGTCAGCAAAAAAAACGTCTCCACGCTTTACTACTTTTTTGGTTTGGTGATGATTATGACTCGTATCGCTCAAATCATCCATTCACCTCCTTCACCGGTCCCGTTTACAGGATATGCCGAAAAGGAACGTTTTATTCATCATCGTCAGAATAAATTAACTTCTCCCCTTCCAGGAGAGCTTCCTCTTCTGCTTCTTCAAATTCCCTGCAAAGCTGCATATTAATTTGAGCCATCTCCAAGTATCCCTGTTTCATTTGGTAATGAAAATCTGTGGATTTCCGCTGATCGATCTTTTCCTGCAGCACTTCCTGAAAAAAGGAATCTTTCTCTTCTTCACTTAAATGCTCTATTTCAGAATACAAATCTTCTGGAAGCTCCAGTGCAATCTGCTGAAGTTGAGACATATCCAGACAAGCCCCCCATGCATGCTTTATTCCCACTGATTATTATAAAGCAATCTTGTCTTAAAATAAAAGTATTTTAAAAAAAAATGTAGATTTTCCGGTTATCATGTATTTTCAGGCAGCTGGAATGGCGGTGATTAAAAATAGATTGCAGTCAGATAAAAAATCTGTTAAGGTTACTGTAGTTTAATAAAATTCCTGCTTCTATAAGAGAAGTGAGGTTAGAGGTGCGGAAACCATCAGTATGCGGCTGGAGGAGCATGAGATTCTGCGAAACCGCTGAAAGGGGAATCCGCCGAAGCTGACAGCTTCTCATGAGCTTGCAGCTGGTTATGTATTGAACAAATACGTAACTGTCATATAGTGCGTCTGTGCTATATGGAGGGCTATCTCACGCATAAACGGTTTGAAACGTTCATGCAGCATTGGGAACCCTCCCACTGCTGCTTTTTCATGCGCGAAAGCAGTTTGCGGGAACGGCCCTCATCCGTCTGTCATAATCGAACTACTTCAATCTCATGCGGAGGGTGATGGATACAATGAACGTTGGAAGAATAAGCACCGCTATGGTTACCCCTTTTGATGAACAAGAGGAAGTGGACTACAGCGCCGTAACAAAACTTGTAAACCACCTTATTTCAAATGGGTCGGACAGCCTGGTGGTGGCAGGAACAACCGGAGAATCTCCGACATTATCGACCGAAGAAAAACTCACGCTCTTTGAACACGTTGCCAAAGCGGTAAATGGGCGCATACCGGTCATTGCCGGAACAGGAAGTAACAATACGAAAGCCTCGATTGAGCTCACAAAGCAGGCTGAAAAAACGGGGGTAGACGCGGTTATGCTGGTTACTCCGTATTACAGCAAACCGTCTCAGGAAGGAATGTATCTTCATTTCAAAAAAATCGCAGAGGCCACACACCTGCCGGTTATGCTTTATAATATCCCGGGCCGCAGCGCCGCGGGGCTTGATCCGGGGACGATTATTGAATTGTCCCGCGTCGACAATATTACTGCTGTAAAAGAAGCAAGCGGCGACCTGGATGCGATTGCCCATATTATCGAAAACACGGCCGATAACTTTCATGTATACAGCGGTGATGATACGTTGACCCTGCCTATCATGTCGATTGGAGGCACAGGCGTTGTTTCCGTTGGATCACACGTTCTTGGCAACGAAATGCAGGATATGGTCCAAAGCTTTGTGAATGGGTATCCCCAATACGCGGCGAAGTGCCACCGGGAACTGATTCCGAGGATGAAAACCTTCACGATTGCGCCAAGCCCGGCACCCATTAAAGCGGCACTGGAACTTCAGGGTGTTATTTCTGCAGACGTCCGGCTCCCTATGATACGTCTCAAAGAAGAAGAATTAAACGTCCTCCGGTCTTCCCTTCAGCCGAAAACGACATTCTTTGTGAGCTGATGCTTCGTTAAAAGAGTGTTTTATGACCGGTGCTGTCAAGATGCAGTACACCAATCAAAAAAACTGCGGTCTCCGTTGCTATGGAACCGCAGTTTCTTTATGGCATATGCAAAAGGAGGCCTGTAAATGAAAAAAGTACTGCTTCTTTTCATTAAAGGATACCGTACACTCATATCTCCCTTCACTCCCCCTTCCTGCCGTTTCTTCCCAACCTGTTCCCAGTACGGGATGGAAGCGGTTCAAACGCACGGTGCGTGGAAAGGGTTATGGCTGACGATAAAACGGATAAGTAAGTGCCACCCTTTCCATCCGGGAGGTTTCGATCCGGTACCTCTCCCAAAAAACCGGAAGGGACGTGACACCAAAGGATCGGAATGATGTTTTTTTGTCATTCCCGAGAGAAGATCAATATAACGCCCCCCTGTTAAAGCAGACCGGACCACTCCATAACGCTTAGTACCGTTGTCATGACTACAGTCATAACGGCAATAAACGGAACGTTTTTACGAATGACGGTCCAAGGTGTCTCTTTCATGAGATTGGACGCCATTAACACCGATCCGGAAAATGGAGAGAGTTGCACCGCCATCATCCATGCCGTCAGCAGCATGAGTCCCATAAATGCCGGCTCCACTCCAAAATGTGCCGGCTGCAGGGAACTTCCAAACCCAAGGACAATGATGACCGGATGTATACCAACAAATGCCAGTGCTACAGCCGTTGCGATCAGCATCAGGATTAAAACAGGGATAATTCCTCCAGACCCTTTTAACATCATCGTAGACAACCATTCCCCCGCCCCGCTCAATGACAAAGCCTCGCCAAAGAAGCCGGCCGTTATAAAAATGCCTATTTCATTATACAGACGTCCGAAAGAATTCCTGATATGCTGCAATCCAGATTGAATATATGTACGACTGTTTCCTGTACAAGCCGACCAGATTACCGGTAAAAAAAGCGCGATAAGAGATACAGACGCAAGCATCGAGATGGAAAACAGAGATTCCGCCGCAAACGAGAGGGTGAGCAGAACCAAAACAAAACCTCCAAGCATCATTAAACGATGTTTCACTGTCTTTATATCCTCAACTTGCGTCTGTTGATTAATCACCCTTCGTTCATTCTGAAATACTGTTTGACGGAAAAAAAGCGGGATACACATTGCATAAATCAGAGCCAGCACCAAACCAGGACCTCCGATATGGATCCAGGAAATATTATATAGACTCAAGATTAATCCTACATTAATAAAATAAGGAGACCACAGCATACAAAAGCCAAAGGCCCTGAGCAGCATCATCACAAACCGTTTATTTTCGAATGAAGAGAAGCTTTCATATCCTATGTTATAGACAAGCGGCATTGAACCCAGATTTAAGATGGAACCCATGGAAGCTGTTAATAAAAATCCCATTCGGTAAGGGTGGGAAGCGTGACGCTTTTCCCGTTCCAGAAAATAAGCCTGCAGTGCCTGCAGGTATCCCGATTCCGACATTAGAATGCCGAGTAATGGTATAAGCAGAAAAAGAGCAAGCAGATTCATATTTTCACCGAAGCTTGTTAATACTTCGATATAATTCGTGTCATAGAAATAAAAAAGACTGCTTCCAATAAGCAGAAGTAGAAGAATAACGCTTCGGTTCAGCGGGCTCATTTTAAATAAGGAGAAAAACAAAAGCAGAGCTGCCACGCCGCTGAATATATATTGAACGGCTACTGCGGAAACAAATACATAAAACAGATACAAAATGACCGCGGCAAAGGAAGCGGTTCCGAGATAGTTATTATTCATGATTTTCCCTTCTTTCGTGTACCATCCATATTCATCGTATCATGCTCTTTTTGTTTCCACCATCAGCTCTGCGAAAAAAACTCTGCAGTGCCGTCGGACTGCAGAGCGGATAAGCTCACGTGGCCTGGTTTTTCTCCGAGGTAAACGAACTAACCTGGGACGGTTTTTTTATATGAAGATCTCTAGGAACATCGGCGAACGTCTCACAGCCGTTTTCCGTAATACGGATAGATTCAGTGATTTCCACGCCGTAATTATCAAGCCAGATGCCCGGCATTAGATGGAATGTCATATTCGGCTGCATCATCGTCCGGTCCCCTTTTCGGAAACTGACGGTGTGTTCTCCCCAATCAGGCGGATAACTTAATCCAATGGAATACCCCAGCCGTGATTCTTTGAAATAGCCGCGCTTTGCAATAGTTTTACTCCAGATATCTTCTACTTCTTCAGCCGTGATCCCAGGTTTGATGTGTTCCATCGTAGTCTCAATGCCTTCCACGACAACATCGGCGAGATCCTGTACTTTATCTGGTGCTTCCCCGATAGCAAGCGTTCTTGCCATTGGAGTATGATAGCGTTTATAGGCGCCGGCAATTTCTATGGTCATGTAATCTCCGTATTGATACCGTTTATCTGTCCATGTTAGGTGCGGGCTGGCTGTATTTTCATTTGACGGTATCATTGGAACAATGGAGGTATAGTCACCGCCAAAATCTGAAGTCCCACTGATCTGCGCTTGATAAATCGCGGCAGCCACATCATTTTCGCGAATACCGATATCTACTGTATCATACGCGGCATTCATTGCGTTTTCCAGAATTCTGGATGCCTTTTTCATGCATTCGATTTCCGTGTCGGATTTAATGAGCCTCACCCAGTTTACAAGTGTGCTGAAATTCCGGAATTCAGCATTTGGAAGTCCCTGCATGATTCGTTCATAACACATAGCCGTAAAATAAAAAGCATCCATTTCAAGTCCGATCTTTCGATTGCCCTGTCCGATTTCGGTCAGAATGTTTGCAACAAAATCCATAGGGTGCTTAATCGTTGACTGTACAAATTCATCGGGATATGGAATGATATGATTGTCATCGAGCCAGGTTGTAACCTGAGCACTGTGGGCGTCCATTTCCCTGCCGATCCAAATCGGCTGTTCTTCATCAATCATAACAACAAGAATCTGATGTACATAAAAAGACCAGGCATTATAACCGGTCAGATAAAACATGTTGGATGGGTTGGATACAAGAAGCACTTCAATACCGTATTCCATCATTTTTTGTTTCGTTTGATTCATTCTCACCAAATATTCTTCATTTGAAAACACATTTCCACCCCTTTCCTGGCTGTCCATTTCACAATGTTACAAAGAGGACGGACTGATAGACCGCCGCCCCATTTGTTTTTTTACTCGTCCGTCCATTTAAAAGCGACAATCCGTTCTTCCGACATTTCTTTTATTGCATATTCTACGCCTTCGCGTCCAAGGCCGGAACCTTTTACACCGCCAAATGGCATGGCATCAATACGAAAGTCACTGCTGTCATTAATCATAACGCCCCCGACATGAAGTTTTTTCGAAGCTTTCAGGGCGGCATTGATATTGGTTGTAAAAATCCCGGCCTGCAGACCGTAGTTGACATCATTAGAACGTTTTATCGCTTCATCAAGGTGTTTCACTTTAAAAAGCAGCACGGCCGGGCCGAATACTTCTTCTTTAACAATAAGAGCGTCGTCCGGAACATTTTCCAGGACAGTTGGATCCACGTAAGCTCCGCTGCGGGTACCGCCTGCAGCAATGGTACCCCCGGCTTCCACTGCCTCCTCTATCCAACGCTCCACTCGTTTGGCTTCTTTCTCATTAATCAGCGGCCCCACGTCTGTATCTTCCGACAATTTACTGCCGGTTTTTACGTCAGCTGTTTCCTGAAGAAAGCGGGACCGAAAAGAATCGTAAGCCTCTTCTTCGATATAAATCCGCTGCACCGAAAGACAGTTCTGCCCTGCGGCTGCAAAAGCACCGTCTGCACACGATGCTGCAGCGGCATCGAGGTCAGCATCCGCCCTTACAATAACCGGAGAATTGGAACCCAGTTCCATGGACAGCCTTTTCAATCCCGCTTTTTTAGCGATGCTTTCTCCCGTTTCCATTCCACCTGTAAAGCTGATCATATTGACGTCCGGGCTTTCAATCAGAACATCGCCGATATCTCCCGCACGGCCGGTAATAACACTTAACACTTTAGGCGGAAGGCCGGCATTCATAAATGCTTCCGCCATCTTAACAGCACTTAACGGCGTTTCTGTTGCCGGTTTAATAATGACGGCATTGCCTGCTGCGATACCAGGTCCGATTTTATGAGCGATTAAGTTCAGCGGATCATTGAAAGGTGTAATCGCCGCAATGATTCCAACTGGAAAACGGAAATAATACCCCATCCGATCTGTATTACCAGGCATCTGATCGAAGTTTATAGATTCTCCGGTGAGACGTCTCGCCTCTTCCGCGCTGATACGGATCGTTTCCGCTGCTCTTGCCGTCTCACTTCTGGCTTCATTAATGGTTTTGCTTCCTTCCATGGCAATGGTTACAGCAAATGTATCAAGGTGTGCTTCGATATAATCTGCTGCCTTCGTCAGAATGTCCATTCTCTCCCGGACTGATAAATTGGAAGCTGTTTCTGCACCTTCCCGGCCAAGTTCGACCGCCTGTTTCATATCGGAAGCAGAACCGGCCGGAACAGTACCTATTACTTCATTGTTCTCCGGGTTCCGCACTTCAATCTCTTCTGATTTTTCCACCCATTCTCCAGCCAGCAGCATTTTCTGTTTTCCTATTTGTTCAGCCATGTTACCCGCCGCCTTTCATGTGAAGTGTTAGACATGGTTACGTTCTATATTGACTAAATCAATTAATAAAGCAAAACCAGTTTCAGGTATACCTGCGCCTGCTCCCATGAGTGTCACCGGACCTGAAAGATCACACTCATACGTGACGGCATTCAGGGCTCCGGATATTCCGGCGAGAGGATCATCCTGCGGAACTTTTTCAGGGGAGACCGAAGCCGACACGGTTCCCTGGTCATTTTTTATTTTGCCGATAAGCTTCCACCTTTTACCTTCAGAAGATGCCTGCTGAACATCTTCCGGAGACAGTACGGTAATGCCTTCACAAAACACATCCTCTTTGGATAGTCCGGCATCCATGACGACATTGGCGAGAATGATAACTTTATAGAGAACATCCCAGCCTTCCAGGTCACTTGTCGGATCCGCTTCTGCGTATCCCTTATCCTGTGCTTCTTCGAGTGCATCGTCGAGCGTCATTCCGGTTTCCATACGCGAAAGGATGTAGTTGGTGGTACCGTTAAATATGCCCCGTATTTCGCTGATTTCGTTTCCAGCCAGAGAGGTTAGAGGCATGCGGATCGCGGGTGTTCCGCTCATAACCGTGCCTTCAAACTTAAACTGGACATTATGCTGCGCCGCCATTTCCTGTAGTTCAGAGTAAGCGAGGGCAACGGGCCCCTTATTCGTCAAGACGGCATTTTTTCCCGCGGCAAACGCTTTTTTGCAGTGATCGATGGCCGGTTGTCCGGTTTGGATGTCGGTGAATGTGATTTCAACCATCGTATCCGCGTTTGATCGTTCAATTGTAGTGAGACTATCCCAACCCCTGATTAATCCTTCCTCATCCGGATAATGATGAAGGGTTCCGTCTTTTTCAAGGGAATCGAACACAGCCTGTATATTCAAACCATCCGGGTGATGCAGTGACCCTTTGTATAAATCGGCGATGGAGACCATCTGAAAATCCGTTCCGTATTTTTTCTTCAGAGAAGATTCCCTCTCCTGGATGATTTGAGCAAGTCCCCGGCCGACACCGCCGAATCCGATAAAAGCCAGTTTGTGTGCCATTACATTCCACTCCCTTCCTTATTCTTTTCATTGTGTTGAAAATACTGAAGCGCCGTGCCTGCAAGAAGGGAAGCGCCTACCGGCAGCATTTCTTCTTCAAGATCAAAACGGGACATGTGCAGACCCCGTTGCTGGCTATTTTCAAAACCTGCCCCCAGAAAAAGCATGGCAGCCGGCACTTTTTCGGCCATGTATCCAAAGTCTTCGCCGCCCAGGCCGTATGGCTTCCGTAAAATGGAGTAATCAGGGAATATAGTCTGTAACGTTTGATCAAACAGATGAACAGCCATTTTATCGTTCTGAAGAGCAGGTTCCCCTTTATCCACTTGAAGATGGTACGTGCCGCCCATTGCTTCAACAATCGAGAAGGCTTGTTCCAGCTCCTGCTCCAGATGAAGGCGTGTTTGCTGATCATAGCTTCTTATCGTTCCCTGTATCCTCACCTGATCCGGGATCACATTTGTAGATGAGCCAGCCTTCACTTCGCCGATACTGATTACCGATGGAGAAAGCGGAGATGTTTTTCTTGAAGTTATCCCCTGAACAGCCTGTATGACAAAAGACAGTATCCAGAGAGGATCCGTTCCAAGATGCGGGTATGCTCCGTGCCCTCCTGTTCCTAGTATTTCCGCCTGAAAGGTGTCCACATTTGCCATACTCGGGCCTTCGTGCAGACGGACGGTACCAGGAAGATATTCAGGATCCATATGAAGAGCAAAAGCAACAGAGACATCCTGAAGAATTCCGTGTTGAATCATATAAGGAGCACCGGATTTTCCGTTTCTATCTGTCATTTCCTCTGCAGGCTGAAAAATAAACTTCACCGTACCCTCGAAACTCGATTCTTCGGCCAGAAGACGGGCAGCTCCGAGCAGCATGGCCGTATGAGCGTCATGTCCGCAGGCATGCATCACGCCGTTATGAACCGAACGGTAGGATGTGTCATTATCTTCCTGAATGGGCAGGGCATCCATATCAGCCCGGAGTGCTGCTGCCGGACCGTTTCCTTTCTTAAGAATTCCGATCACACCGGTGTTCAGCCCGGTATCTTTTTCTCCGGAAAAAACCTCCATTCCAGAGATTCTGCGCAGTTCTTTCTCGACAAAGGCTGCTGTATTTTCTTCCTGAAAACTCCGTTCAGGATACTTGTGTAAGTGCTGCCGCCATGATGATAACTCCGTTTGCATTGCTGCTGCTTTCTGGTAGAGATAATGCTCTGATTGCACTATACAGCCCCCTTTATCTGTTACTCTTTGGAAACAGTTGTTTCTTTTAAAGAATCAAAAGCCGCTTCCAGATCCGCTATCAAATCATCTGGATCTTCAATGCCGACAGAGTAGCGGACGAGACTTTCCGGAATTCCCAGTGCAGCCCGCTCTTCCGGTGTATTTTCTACGTGACTAGTCGTTCTTGCAGGGCCGACGGTTGTTTCCACTGAACCAAGGTTGGCTGCGCGGTTGGCGTACTGCAGCTTCGGCAGAAAATCACGTACTGCTTCCATTCCGCCTTTCATGGAGAAGCTGAGCATACCGCCGAACTGTTTCATCTGACTGGCGGCGATATCGTGCCCGGGGTGGTCTTTTAAGCCTGGATAAAAGACGTCATCCACCAATTCATGATTTTTCAGATAATGGGCAATTGTCATCGCGGAATCACAGGACTGTTTTAAACGAAGATGAAGGGTTTTCATCCCTCTTAACAGCAGATAGGCCGACATCGGATCCATTGTCGCGCCGTTAATTTCACGGTAATGAAAAATCTTTTCCACGAGATCCCGACTGCCGCACACAGCGCCGCCAAGGGCATCGGCATGACCGCCAAGGAATTTTGTCGCGCTGTGAATAACTAGATCCACCCCGTATTCCAGTGGATTCTGGTTGATTGGAGTAGCGAATGTGTTGTCGACAAAGACCATAGCACCAACTTCCCGGGCTGCCCGTACCATTCTTTCCAGATCCGTGATTTTAACGGTCGGATTCGTAGGTGTTTCCAAATAAAGAATCTTACATCCTTTACGTACTTCTTTTTCTATTTCTTCATGATTACCCGTTTCACAGAGTCTTACATCAATATCCATCCGGGGGAGAAATTCACTGAAAATTTTATTTGTACCACCGTACGTATCATTCATAGATACAATCCGGTCCCCTGGTGTTAAAAAAGTAGACAAGGAGTTGCTTATAGCTGCCATTCCGGTGGAAAAACTCGTCGCAGCCTCTGCTCCTTCAAGATCTCGTATTTTCTGCTCAAACGATTCCACTGTCGGGTTCGTGTTTCTCCCGTAGATATGACCTTTTTCACGTCCTACGGCCACATCGTACCAGTGATCCAGATCATCATAGGAATAAGCGACACTGTGTACCACAGGCACTTGTGTTGCTCCGTGGGCTCTATATTCTTTCTCGCCGGACCACACGGCTTTGGTTGACTGTTGAATGATCCGGTTTTCTTCGTTTCTCATGGTTCACACTTCCTTTCACGTCATACTTTCTTTTCCTCTCTTTTTATCATACGATAGAAAGGAAATGATTCCATTCATCAAGTTGTATAAAAGTCATTCGTGCTGTTTCACCAAGATGCATAACATATTTTCTCACATGGGTTGAGCGGGAGGTGTCTTTATGTTCAGTGTACAAGAAATGCTTGAACTGCCGATTCTTAGAAAAGCAGATACGAAAACGGAAACACCAGCTGCATTGAACAATCCGGTGGAATGGGTTTCTATTATCGAGCTGCCGGTTGAAGACTTTGTACGCATCAATGAAGTTGTATTGACAGCCGCATTTGGATGCGAGAATGATGAAAAGAAACTTCTATCCTTCGCAGAGGAAGTCATGAATTCAAATGCGGCGGCACTTATTATTGCCACGGGACGATATTTAATGGAAATCCCCTCTCTTGTTATTGAACACTGCCAGTCCCGGGGATTTCCTCTTATTGAGCTGCCGTGGGAAGTTCGTTTTGCAGATGTCAGCCATGCCATATCAACAGCCCTGCATCAGCAAGAGCGAAGTTTTGTGGAGTATTCCGATAGAATTCGAAGAGAACTGCTGGAGATTATATTGAATGGAGAAGGAACAGCAGAGATCGCAGCTTACCTTTCCCGGCGTTTAAGGATGCCGGCTCTTATTGCAGACCGACGGGGAGGTCTGAAAGCTAAAACTGCCGGAGCGCAGAACCTTGAAAATAGTTGGAAGTCACACCTTCAACAGCACGGGGACCCCCTTTTTTTTCAGATGGAAGAAGCTTATGACACCGGGGCGCTTCCTAACAAAATGCACTGGGTTCATATGGATCAAAATAAAGCCCTGCAGCTTACGGTACAGGGGGCCAGAGAAATTCAAGGATTTATCTTAATCGAATGGCCGGAACAGCTTCCTGAAGATGATATATATGAAGAAAATATGTTAATCCTTCTTGAACATGCTGTAACAACTTCGGCATTATGTTTTCTGCATGATCAGGCCGCTGTGGAAACAGAAATGAGACTGAAAAATGATTTTGTATGGAGCCTGGCCGAAGGAACATTTGAATCGAGAGATGCCGCATTATCGAGAGCAAAATCCCTCGGCTATCATTTGAACGTCCCTTATTTATGCATTACTTGCCACCCGGAGCAGCTGGATTACCTTTACGATGAACAACAGCCCCCCATGACATCTTTTGAAAATTGGGTCAGGCAGCTGGGAGAATGGCTGGAAGAAGAAGTGTACCATACGGGGCGGATGCTGCATGCCAGGACAATGACCACCTTCCAGAAAGAAGAGTTGATTATATTCGTAGAAACCCACACCGAAAAAGGTGTCGAAACAGCGTATCCATTTATCGAACTGCTGGAATACCGGGTACGTCAGGTACACTCTGCTCTTGACTTGTCATGGGGTATTGCGAAAACATTTGGAGATGATTTTTTTCACGAAGGATATAAGGAGGCACGTTCGGCTCTTGATATCGGACGCCGCCAAAAAGGTGCCGGTTTTGTTACAACATATGCCAACACCCGGTTTGATCGTGCCCTTCTCGCCTTAACCGAAAATGAAGAACTCCGCAGTATTACAGGAGCAATTCTTGCACCGATCTTAAGTTACTCCCGCCAGCGCGGAATTGACCTTGTTCATACGCTCGTTGTGTTTAACCGGAACAAAGGAAACATAAGTCAGACCGCAAGAGACTTAAATCTGCACCGGCAGTCTTTAACCTATCGTCTGAGAAAAGTTGAAAAAATGACCAGCTGCAGTCTTGATGATTCCGATGATTGGTTTTTAATTGATCTCTCCATACGCCTTCATAACATAAGTGCGGCGTCTGATAAAAAATCCACGGAAGAGTGAAAAATTATGAAGAAACTTCAATAGTTGATGAAATGCTTCCGTGTAATATAAAAGATATCTCAGAAGAAACGCTTCCGATTACCTGAAAAGGCAGTCGGAAGCGTTTCTATTCTCATCGGTGCCATTACTTCCCCGGCTCCTATTAATCGACTCTTTAATCTTCCTCGATGCGATAATCCCGTTTCAGCTCTTTCAGTGTTTCAAGTGATTTTACTGAATAATCATCGTTCCTGCGGGTAAGGTCGTTCTCCAGATCAACGACGGCTTTTAATAAAGACTCACGATATGGTGGAATTTCTTCATCGAAAGCTTTTACGTTCGGGGTAGGAACCCAGACTTTTTCATGTTCAGCAAGAGCTTTTCTTTCATGGAAAAGTGGTACATCGACTTGCCTGGGCTGATGAAGGTCACCCTGCATCGGGTGTTTTAAGACAGCAGCTACTTTCATTAGCGTTTTATCATTTTTTTCATCTATCTTCTCTCCAGCATAAACCCCTGTTTTATAAGAAGCTTTTATAAAAGAATTTGTCATGAAATGGCTCCTTTACGCTATATTTTTTATCTTCATGTGCTATTATAGTTTAACATCTCGTTTCTATAAATTTCTAATATAATTACGGTGCGTGAAATTTTAAGTTCGCAGGATAAGAAACGGGCTTAGCGCCCGTCCCTTTTATTCGTCCCTTTTATTAAGGCAGATTGGTCGTGCCCATGAGGTACTTGTCGCTTTCACGTGCTGCTTCACGACCTTCATGAATAGCCCAAACAACAAGACTCTGACCTCTTCGGTTGTCTCCTGCGGCAAATATATGGTCCTTGTTGGTTTGATACAATCCGTATTCTGCATCCACAGTGCTCCGTTCGTCTGTTTCAATTTCCATTTTTTCAAGCAGGTCCTGTTCCGGGCCGGTGAAACCTACTGCGAGAAATACAAGATCGGCTTTCCAGACACGCTCTGTTCCAGGGATCTCTTTTCTTACTTTTTTCCCGTCTTCATAGACTGTGTCAACATCCACAGTGTGAAGCTCTTTCACCCGTCCATTCTTGTCACCAACGAATTTTTTCGTCATGACTTTGTACGTGCGGGGATCATCACCAAAAACAGCTTCTGCTTCCTTATGACCTTCTTCCTGTCCATAGACAACCGGATATAGCGGCCATGGATTATCTTCAGGACGCATGACATCTTTTTCCGGGTGAATATCAAACTGAATCAGAGAGTTGCAGCCATGACGGATGGATGTCGTAATACAGTCTACTCCGGTGTCGCCGCCTCCGATGACAATGACGTCCCGGCCTTCGGCAGAGATATAGTTGTCATCCCCATGTTCTGAGTCAAGGAGCGACTTTGTGTTTGAACGGAGAAAATCCATGGCATAGTGAATACCATCAAGACCTCTTCCTTCTGCAGGTACATCACGGTGCACCTGTGCTCCGGTGCACAGAATGACAGAATCAAAATCCCGGTTCAAATCTTCTTCCGGATAATTCAGTCCGATGTCCGCATTTGTGACAAATTCAACGCCTTCTTCTTCCATAATATCAAGTCGTCTTTTAATAATATGATAGGAAAGTTTGACATCCGGAATACCGTATGTCAAAAGACCGCCGATACGGTCATCCTTTTCAAAAACAGTAACCTGATGACCGGCTTTATTGAGCTGGGCGGCTGCTGCGAGTCCGGCAGGTCCGGATCCGACAACCGCCACTTTTTTCCCAGTTCTTTGTTTGGGTGGTTCCGCCGTAATCCAGCCTTCCTGAAATCCTCTTTCTACAATGTTGAATTCGATGGATTTGATGGTTACCGGATCATCGTTTAAAGCTACTGTACAGGAGCCTTCACACGGGGCCGGGCAGACTCTTCCAGTAAATTCCGGGAAGTTGTTTGTCTTATGCAGACGGGCTAATGCTTCTTTCCACTGCCCGCGGTAAACAAGATCGTTCCATTCCGGAATCAGATTATAAACCGGACAGCCAATTTCGCCTGACCCTTCCATCGTGGTTCCGGCCTGGCAGAAAGGGATTGCGCAGTCCATACAGCGCGCACCCTGCTCCTGCAGTTTCTCTTCCGGCATTATAAGCTGAAATTCCTGCCAGTTTTTCACACGTTCCATCGGTTTTATTTTCGGAGGAGCTTCCCTTTCGTACTCCATAAAACCTGTCGTTTTACCCATACCTTTCACTCCAAACGTAATAAATCTTGATGACGTCTTTTATTTTCCTCCCACGCGGGATGCAGCTGTCTTCGTTTCGTTAAACGCGCTCATGATGGCTTCTTCTTCAGTAAGCCCTTCTTTCTTAGCGTTTTCGATAGAGGCAAGCATGTGTTTATAGTCATATGGAATAACCTTCACAAATTTCGGCAGCATGTTCTTCCACTGCTGCAGTATGCTTTCTGCCAGTGAACTTTCAGTATAGGAAGCATGACGTTCAATCATACTTCTCAGCCGTTTTATATCTTCTTCCTGCTCGACCGGTTCCAGGTTCACCATTCCCTGGTTGCAAAACGATGCCAGCGTCCCATCCCGGTCCAGAACATAGGCCGTTCCGCCTGACATGCCGGCAGCAAAGTTTTTACCGGTAGCTCCCAGGTTTACGACAGTACCACCTGTCATATACTCACAGCCGTGATCGCCCAGTCCTTCCACGACTATATCAGCACCACTGTTACGCACGGCAAAGCGTTCTCCTGCAACTCCGCGTATATAAGCTTCACCGGAAGAGGCGCCATAAAAGGTTGTATTACCGATTAAAATGCTTTCTTCCGGAGCAAATGTTGAATTTTCAGGAGGAAAAGCAATAATTTTTCCTCCGGATAATCCTTTACCGAAATAATCATTGGCATCACCGATGAGGGTATGCGTCATTCCTTTCGGAAGGAAAGCGCCGAAACTCTGACCGGCGGATCCCCGAAACGTAAAACGGATTGTGTCTTCCGGAAGACCGTCCACCCCGTAACGTTTGGTTACTTCACTTCCTACAATGGTTCCTGTTACTCTGTCGGTATTGCGGATGGCAAATTCGCCAAACACCGGTTCTTTATTCTGAACAGCATTGTCCGCTGCTTTCAAAAGTGTCGTGACATCCAGAGATTCTTCAAGCTGATGATCCTGTTCCCGGTGACCGAAGTGTTTGGACTGATCCAGCTTCTTCGGACGGTACAGGAGATTGGTTAAATCTACAGCGTTAGCTTTCCAGTTGTTCACGCTGTCTTTTTGCTTCAACATATCGGTTCTTCCAACCATTTCATTCAGATTTGTGAATCCAAGTTCCGCCATTACTTCACGAAGTTCTTCAGCAACAAAGTGCATAAAGTTAACGACATGGTCCGGACTCCCCATGAATTTCTTCCGTAGTTCCGGGTTCTGTGTTGCCACTCCTACAGGACAGGTGTCCAGATGGCATACACGCATGATGACACAGCCGAGTACAACGAGCGGTGCCGTCGAAAAAGCATACTCTTCTGCTCCAAGCAGCGCAGCAACGGCTACGTCTTTGCCGGTCATCAACTTACCGTCGGTTTCAACTTTAATACGGTTCCTGAGATTATTCTCCACAAGTGTCTGATGTGTTTCCGACAAACCTATTTCCCACGGCAGACCAGCGTGTTTAATACTCGTTTTCGCTGCTGCTCCGGTTCCGCCGTCATAACCGCTCACGACAAGCCCGTCGGCGCGTCCTTTTGCAACGCCTGCAGCAATCGTGCCGACTCCGGTTCCAGATACCAGTTTTACACTGACGGTCGCCGATGGGTTGGCATTTTTCAAGTCGTGAATAAGCTGAGCCAGATCTTCAATGGAATAAATGTCGTGATGAGGAGGCGGCGAAATAAGGCCTACTCCCGCCGTAGTCCCACGGACTTTGGCAATCCAGGGATACACTTTGTTTCCGGGAAGCTGACCGCCTTCACCCGGCTTCGCTCCCTGGGCGATTTTTATCTGAATTTCATCTGCATTAACCAAATAATGACTTGTTGCTCCGAAGCGGCCGGACGCAATCTGTTTAATCGAGCTGCGCCGGGAATCGCCGTTGGCATCCGGTATAAACCGGTCCGGGTCTTCTCCGCCTTCACCGGAGTTGGATTTTCCGCCGATTTTATTCATCGCAATCGCCAGTGCTTCGTGAGCTTCCTCCGAAATTGCGCCAAAAGACATACCTCCGGTTTTAAACCGTTTGACTATATCTTCGGCTGACTCTACTTCATCAAGAGATACCGGATTTCTTCCTTCGGTTTCAAATTCCAGCATCCCGCGCAGGGTCGTCTGTTTATCTTCCTGTTTATTGATAGCTTTTGAATATTTCTTAAACAACTCATAATCGTTCTGTTTCGCTGCATGCTGAAGCATGTGGATGGTATGCGGATTATATTGATGAGGCTCTCCGTTTCGTCTCCACTGCATGTCATCGCCCGGTTCAAGGGTTCTGTCCGCGCCTTCCTGCTCTGTATAGGCTTTGGCATGACGGATCAGCACTTCTTTAGCAATCATATCAAGTGTGACACCGCCAATACGTGAAGGAGTCCAGGTAAAGTACCTGTCCACTACTTCCGGAGCGATTCCGACAGCTTCAAAAATCTGGGCTCCGCGGTAACTCTGAATCGTCGAAATACCAATTTTCGACAATACTTTCATGATTCCTTTGGTTGCAGATTTTATATAATGCTGCACTGCTTCTACATAAGATGTATCTTCCAGCCACTTATCTCTGATCATTTCATCAATACTGTCAAATACAAGATACGGATTTACTGCTTCCGCCCCGTAACCGAGCAGTACTGCATAATGATGAACTTCTCTCGGTTCTGCTGTTTCTACTGCGATGCTGACCTGAGTCCGCATTCCATTACGGATAAAGTGATGATGCAGGCCGCCGACAGCGAGCAGCGCCGGAATCGGCGCCTGGGTGCTGTCTACATCTCTATCACTTAGAATAATAAGTGTTGCACCTTCCTCTACAGCTTTATCCGCAGACGCAAACAGGTTTTCAAGTGCAGGACCAAGAGCCCCTTCACCTTCTGATGCATTAAAAACCATCGGCAGTGTTACAGACTCAAAACCTTCAATCTTGTTGGAACGAAGTTTGGCAAAGTCTTCATTATTCAGGACCGGGGTCTTAAGATACAGGTGACGAGCGCCCTCGGGTCCAGGATGAAGGAGATTTCCCTCTGTGCCGATCGTTGTCCCTACAGCGGTAACCAGCTCTTCACGAATGGCATCGATGGAGGGGTTTGTTACCTGGGCAAACAATTGTTTGAAATAGTTGTAAAGAAGCTGGGGATTCTCGGATAAAACAGCAAGCGGAGAGTCATACCCCATCGAACCTACCGGATCCTGTCCGCCGGCAGCCATTGGCTTGATTAGTTTATCAAGCTCCTCATACGTGTAACCGTAGGCGATCTGTCTTTCCTTCAGATGATCAAAATCCGTATTGTATACTTCACGGCTTTCCATGACGTCTTCAAGATCTGTCAGGCATTCTTCCACCCATTCTTTATATGGGTTCTGATTCACAATATCCTGTTTAATTTCCCCGTCCGGAACGATACGTCCTTCTTCCATATCTACAACGAGCATATGACCGGGATGAAGACGTTCCTTATAGAGGATATCTTCGGGATCGATATCCAGAACACCGACTTCAGACGACATGACAATGTGATCGTCTTTTGTTACATAATAACGTGCCGGGCGCAGGCCGTTACGGTCCAGACAGGCCCCTACTTTCCGGCCGTCTGTATAGGCAATCGCCGTCGGTCCGTCCCATGGCTCCATCAGTGTACTGTTAAACTTATAAAATGCTTTTTTATCTTCAGGCATATGGTCGTTATTCTGCCACGGCTCCGGAATCATAAGCATAGCCGAATGAGGCATGGAACGACCTGCCAGTGTCAGAAATTCAAATGTGTTGTCAAACATCGAGGAATCGCTGCCGTGATGATCAATAATTGGATGAACTTTATCCAGATCCTCTTTAAATTTCTCGGAATGAACGACAGCTTCCCGTGCATGCATCCAGTTCACATTACCCTTTATCGTGTTGATTTCGCCGTTGTGAATGAGGTAACGGTTTGGATGCGCTCTTTCCCAGCTTGGAAATGTGTTGGTTGAAAAACGGGAATGCACCATTGCCACAGACGTTTCAAACGCCGGATCGTGCAGTTCATAATAAAACTGCGGCAGCTGCTCGGTAGTGAGCATACCTTTATATACAATGGTACGCGAAGAAAGACTCGCAAAATAAAAAGAATCTCCTTCTTCGACGGCATTTCCAGCTTCATTTTCTATCCGTTTGCGGATAACATACAGCTTTCTTTCAAAATCATCCTGGGACAATTCCGCTCCAACTCGTTCGATGAACACCTGATAAACAGCTGGTTTCGTATTCAGCGCAGCATTTCCGATCATGCTGTCGTTTACCGGGACTTCCCTCCAACCGAGCAGTCCCTGTTCTTCTTCTATAATAGTGTTTATTTCTTCTATGCTGCGGCGGAGCCTTGTTTCCTCGGCCGGAAGAAACATCATACCAACGCCGTAATACCCCTCTTCCGGAAGGGTGAATGAAAGATTCGCCTCCCACTTTCGGAAGAACTGATGGGGCAGCTGCAGCAGCATTCCCGCACCGTCTCCTGTGTTCGGCTCATCTCCCTGACCACCCCGGTGTTCCAGGTTCGATAGTATAGTCAGAGCGTTCTCTACTATATCATGAGATTTTTTCCCTTTTATATTGGCTAAAAACCCGATTCCGCAGTTGTCACGCTCAAAATCAGGACTATAAAGGCCTGCTCTCTGTGAGATATAAGGCTGTGTCATTACCTTCTCCACCTCTTTCAAATCTTGCTGACCGTTGGCAGCTCTCTCTTTTTAAAAAGTAATATACAAAAGCATATCATTTTTCTGACATTTCGGCAAATTATATAACAAAGATTTATTTCTTTGTAAACGGTTTCTTTGCGCTCTCCCTCTAGTTTGACTATCCAAAACACGGAAATGAATATGCATAATTATAATATATAAAGAAAAAATATTCAATTATCTCTCGGCGCACTACTCTCTTTCACATTCCATTCAAATCTTGTATGTTCCGACAATTCAGCATCCTCGAGGTATGTCTTTTCTTCCAAAACAGCATTGCCCTGCTTCGAGAGCATAAACACTGTCTGAGAACGTGTTCCATACCCTTCCATTTTTATGAACAGTGGTGACAATTTTTTTTCAAGGGTTTGTCCCACACCAGTGTCGGGAAGCCGGCGGGCATCTGCCTCTTCTGAGTTGGATAACATGTTAAAAAAATCTCCTGTTCCAATCGATGCACCGGAAGTGTTCAGCAGCCTGTAAAAGTCCGCTTTGATTTTTTCCACTTTCGGCCAGGGCGTATTTAAAAATGCATTGCTTAACCCGTATATTCCGGGAGTAAGTGCTATTTTTTTGTCCGATGTCTGGTTTGTCGCATAGTACACCCCATCCGGACCCCCGCCTGCTACGTTATACCCGCCGTATTGATGCCGGTTTTGCTGCAGGCTTTCAAAGAAACGGTCCGGATAATCCGTTTCGAGAAAGCTTTTCACTATTTCCCCCCGGGATTTCGGTGCTTTTGTTTCTCCCGGATCTCTCACATTGGTTACAACAGCAAATCGTCCGCTTTTAGTGACCCCCATCCAGGTCCCGCCCTGCTGCAGGTCTTTCCCCGCTATAATTGGTGAATCCGGCCAGGAGTGCAGGGAAGCGGCCGGCCTGTCAAAAAACTCATCACGATTTGCTGCAACAATCAATGGATAATCAGGATGAATCCGGTATCCTATTCCTATCAGACACATCTGTCCTGCCCCCTGTCAGTCATCATCGGTTTTACCAATAGCTCTTCGATGATCGATCGATTCGGACCACTCATAATAGTTGGAGATATACTCTTCTCCTTGTTTCCATGATAGAAAAATAGATTTACCCTGAAGACGTGCCGGGAAATCGACAATACCTTTTTCAATACTTTTTATATAGATGCCTGATGATTCCAGCTGCTGTATCAGGTGAAGAGCCTGAATTTCCATAAAATCAATGGCAGTTTCCAGTACAAAAATGTCTTCTTTATACTTCATGCCTTCCTGCAGCCTGCCTTTTTTTACTGCCTGAAGATGGTGATAACTGTTTTTATATTCATGCTGCAGGTGCTGCAGATGAACGATTTCTTCCCGAACATCTGGAAGGACGGCATTGGCTTCCTTTAAACCATAATATTTCCTGAACATTCTAACCTCCTTTTTCCGATTAAATTCTGTAATTTTGAATCTTATTGTAAATGTTATCGTACACAAAATATGGAGGAATGAAAAGCAATGTGCTACGAAGGCCGTCAAAAAATGATATAATATAGACATAAGCAGAATCAATGATCGGGCAAACAGGATTTAATCGATTCTTTGTCAGGAGGGAAGCCTTATGACCAGTGAAAATGAACAGAATAACTCTGTTTTATCCGAAAGTGCAAAAGAAACCGTGAATGAAGCGGAAAAATACCTGGAACGCTTCAGACAGGAGAAAGACTCAGACGATCTGCTCTCCTCAATCGGAAGCCTTGGCGAGCCGGAACAGAAAAAAGCTGGTGAATCTCTTGATGCACTGAAACGGCCGGTCCGGGAAATGATGAATCAAAAAGATAACGAACTTCCGGAGAAACTCCATGAGCTGAAGGGAATGGTTAGTGAACTCGAGCCGGAATACCTCAAAGAAGGCCGGCTGAAAAAAACATGGAATAAGCTGCTCGGGAGAAGTCCGATGGAACAATACGCCAGAAAATATGAAACGGTGGAAGCACAGGTTGAAAACATTATTGAAGCTCTGCTTTCCGGCCGTGACAAACTCCAGGAAGACAATGTGATGCTGGAACAGTTGAAAGAAACTGCAAAGGAACGAATCACAGAACTCCAGAAACAGATCGAAACGGGCAACCAGCTCAATGAAATGCTGGAACAGGAAATGACCAAAGACGAGTGGAAAGATAATCCTTCCCCGCTCCAGAAGGGGCAGGAAAAAGTAATAACCCGGGTTAAAAATATGCATCAGGCAGTCATGGTGCTGCAACAGTCTCTTGCTTCCGTTGATCTTATTCTGGATAATAATGAAAAACTGGAAGAAGCCATTTTCAACGCCATTACGATGACCAAAAATATTATTACAGTGACAGCTTCTATTCAGCTTGCCCTGGGCAACCAGCGAAAAGTAATCAATGCGGTGCAAAATGTCAACGAAGCAACAGAAAACATGATTTTGAGCAACGCTGAGATGCTTAAAACAAATACCGAAGATACCCTGAAAACTCTGGAAGAACCGGCTGTTGCGATTGAAACATTCCGTAAAGCCTACGAGGACGTTAACGCCGCTATTGAAATGACAGAGCAGTCCAACGAGCGTATCGTCCAGTCCGGTAAAAAATTCATCCAGGAACTCGATGAACTTAATGAAGAAATGAGAACAAAATTACTCGAATAATAGTTTATATGAAAAAGGTGATTCAAGTTGGCTAAAGACTGGCTGTTGCATCCATGGCTGGAACGGTTTCTGCCGGACCACATGCGGCCGGTGGATGATCACATTTTTTCTGACGCGCACGGTCTTGTCATCGTTCAGGAAACGGAGAAAGCTCTGGATCGTTTAATTGAATACGGTAGACAGATTAAATCGTCTCAGAATTTCAAAAAAAACGGGGATACATTTCATTTCCGTCTCAAAGTGAATCAGAAACGGATGAAGCTCCTAAGTTACGAAAACCATAAATCCGGGGCCGCCATTAAGAAAAGGATTGTTATTGAATACTTCCGTAAAGCCTACCTTCCTAAAAACCGGCAGAAACGATGTAAAGAGGCAACGGTGCAGTATATCAAAAACGGACAGACTTTTGTCCGAAGCATTCAGCAGTCAACGTACTTTCAGGGTATTTTTGATAAGCTCGAGCAGCTCGATGATGCATTGCTCGGAGATTTGATCCAAAATCAAAACCCTGCCCCTGTTCCTACAGAACAAAAAGATGCCGAACCATCAGGAGAAAAAGATTTTATTCATTCCGGTGAAGAACCATTTCATCAGCTGATGGAGCTTGAAAAGAAAAAGACGGAATCATGGCAGGAACTGCCCGCCTTAATCAATAACCGCCTCTCCAGTCTTATGGAAGAAATCCGGCGGACTGGTGATTTGTTTGATACACTTGATGTGGAAGACAGATACACCGTAAAACGTATGCTCACTAAAGATATTCCCTCTTTGGTGGACACCTTTTTATCTCTTTCTTCCGATAACCAGGAGAAACAGACAGAACAGCTTTATGAAGCTCTCGTCAAAATGGAAGTGAACGTAGGAAAGCTGCGGGAAAAAACGGAGCACACCAAATTAGAGCAGATGGAACAGCTTATTGAATTAAATGAACGCAGGTACCCGGTAAAAAGGAATACCCCTTCGGAATAAACGGTTGTCAGGCTTGCTGAAACTGCATTCGATTGCGTATAATAAAGATAGATATCGAACGAAAAGTTACTATTAAAGTGAGGGTTACCATGAATCGCCAAGAAGCTTCCAAACATATAGGCAGCACGGTCCTCGTAGACCAGGGAGAAGACGGGATATATTTTGGCAGGCTGGAAGAAGTCCAGACCCCGCCGAAAAAGATATGGTCCGGAAAAGTGACCATTACAGGCCTGTTTGACGTACCAGCTGTTCATCGATCAGAGGTCATTTTGCAAATGAAGGAACAAAGTATAGTTGTCCCCGGGAGTAAAATTGACAGCACCGGACACCAGCCGGAAGGTGACTTTGATGCTACTGTTAAGACTGCTTTGAAGCAGGTTATCGAAGATCTTTATACTGCGGCTGATGCTTCCACATCTGAAGCAGAAACATGGAAAGAAGTAAAAACCTCATTTGAGGAAGCACCTGAAGAAAACAACCAGGAACACGAAGAACAGGCACCTGCCTATGTCACGTACCGTATAAAAAAACAGCAGGGCCGTCCGTTCCTTTATGAACCAATTTATGGAGATGAACTGGAACTTGAAGGTTGTCCGTTTGAGTTTGAAGTGAAGATTAAAGGCAAATGGCATTCAGTCTCCCACAGCCGGAATTTCACTTTCAAAGACGAAACGGGAGCTTCGGTCACTTTGAATGAAGGAGACAATGTCCGTATTCATACCGAACAATTTCAGCCTTTCACGATTCTTTTGAATGAACTGGAACACCCATCCCGCCGAAGTCTGCTGCAGGACCTTGAAAACTTTGGTTTCTCAAAGTCTGATTTAATGGACTGCCACAATCGTCTGTTGCATGAACTGCTGCAATCTGAAGGAACTTCCACCTTTAAGGGAGTCAACTTTCTAATGTTTCAGTCGACTTCATCTACACTGGTCGTCCAGCACCATTATGAGCGTGTGCTGAAATCCGATGCACAGGATTACGTCTATGATCGATTTGAGTTTACAGCCGATAACGGAGTACGCCGAATTTCCACTTACACAAGCGCCTACTCCAAAGACCACGAATCCTGATAAGTAAAAAACGCTTCCGGTTATCCATTTTGGACAACCGGAAGCGTTTTTCTACTACTCTTCTGCAGGGATATAAATAATTTCCACACCTTCGTTTTGCAGTACTTCGATCAGCGTGTTATTCAAATGTTCATCACGAAGCAGACCAAGGGACTCCACCAGTTCCAGTTCGGCCAGTTCACCCTGCTCCGCTTCTTCAAGCAGTTCCAGCGCTTCTTTCATTTCCTTTTCCTGCAGCTGTTTTTTCAATTCCTCTTTCGTCATAGTGCCCTTCTCCCTCTTTTCAGTCGGATGAAACCATGCTTTCATCCAGTAGTCAATCTACTCTTTCATTTTATCTTCCTGCATTTTTTCGGTCATCTGTTTCCAGACCGAACCTTCAGCCTGCTTTCCTTCTTCAATACGTTTCAGAGCAAGACCAGCCTGCAGGGCTACTTCAAATGCAGAATCGTTCGCGGTTTCACGAAGTGGCTCTATGGCTGTTTCATCTCCTACTTCATACAAAAACATGGCCGCTCTCCAACGCACAAGTTTGTTTTTATCGTTGAGTGCCTCTATCATAGCTGGTATGCCTGCCGGGTCTCCCAAGTCGGAAAAACAGTCGGCAGCTGTTCGACGTACGGTAACGGATTTATCATCCATTGCCTGTCTCAAAAGCGGCAGAATAATCGGCTTTTCAATCATTCCAATGTAAACTACAGCAAGTCTTCGGACCGATGACTTCTCGTCATGCAGCGCTTTTTCAAGAACAGGAAGATCTTTTTCCTTTGGATTCATTTTATCCAGCGCGGCATACCGGCTCCGCCAATCCGGATCATCCAGCATTTCGGGTGTCACGTCAATAAACCGATCTTCAAACTCGCGGGCATTCTCTTCCCCTGACAAAGAAAGCTGCACGAGAGTATGAAGGCGTTCTTTGGGATAAGCAGCTGATGTTTCCTCTGCTGCTTCTTCCGCTATATCATCGAGATTGTCGCCGTAACGACGGCTGTGATCTTCCCAACGGCGCTGCATAACAATATTATCGTCTTCGGTCTGAGCTTGAAACGCAGCTTCCTGAAAGCGTTCCGGAAGCCCTTTTCGTTTTTCTTCATCTCCGGATGTTACCTTGATCTGCATGGGAATATCTTTAAACATCTGCAGCTGCACCTGCACTTCTCCAAACGCATCATCCATTTCCATCGTCGTCTCTTTTGTTTCAGCGTCCTCTCCGAAAATACTCCGCACCTGAGCGAGCAGTCCTTCCCATTCCGCTTTAGGATGACGTTCCAGAGCCATAAAGTCGGACACATGGTAGATCCCCGTAATCCCCTCGATTTCGAGTATTGGCCGGATAAAGTCCGGTGCTTCTTCTTTATTGTCTGCTTTATAGTTATTGCTTTTCCCTGACGGGAGCGATTCATCCATAATCAATTTCATCGTATTAGGGCTTGGGGTTGGTTCTATGGATATAATGTTCATCGTCTCTCTCCTCTCTTTACTATATGATATGTGTAAGTCCGGCACGTCTGAGTTATAGATATGAATGATTGTAACACAATGATTATTGTTTCTTCCAATTGGGCGGATCCTGTGAAAATCGTTATGACAGCTCCGTTGTCTCATGTATAATGAAAAAGAAAGCTCTGAATCTTTGCTTAAAGGAGGATGCTTTTATGAATATTGCATTATTGTCTGATATCCACGGTAACGCCCGCGCGCTGAAAGCAGTGCTGAATGATTTAAAAGAGAAGAATATTGATCAAATGTACATTCTTGGAGACCTGTGCTATCGCGGACCTGAACCTAAAAACGCCTTGGAAACCGTCCGCTCCACCCCTGCAAAAGTACTGAAAGGTAATGCCGACCAGTGGGTTGTACGCGGAGTCAGGGAAGGAGAAGTTCCAGACTCTGCGCTTGCGCTTATGAACCAGGAACAGGATTGGACGGTAGAACGCCTGAGCAGTGATGATATTCATTATCTGGATCAGCTGCCGGAGCACTTTCTGGATACGTATGATGAATCTGTCACCCTTCATGCCTTTCACGCTGTACCGGATAACCTTTTTGATGCTGTTTCTGCCGACGCTTCCGATGAAGCTCTTCTTCATACACTCGGCACCGAGCCGGACGCCGATATTGTTGTCTACGGTCATATTCACACCCCCTACATTCGAAAAGCAGGTGGAAAAACATTCATCAACACCGGCAGTGTAGGTCTTCCTTTCGATGGTGATCCACGGCCGTCTTACGTTCTGCTTCACATTGAAAATGGTGAATTTGAAGCTTCCATTCACCGGGTTGACTATGACAACGAGCGGGTAACCGCGCAGTATGATGCCAATGATTATCCAAACAGCAGCCAGATGAAACAGGTCATTAAGAATGGAACAAAGCCGTCATAAGACGTTATTTCCCCGTGCAGCCTCTGGAAAATATAAAGTATTTCGTAAAAAACGAAGTCCGGCCGGAACCGGGCTTCGTTTTTTTACCTTATCAGCGGACCAGTAAGGGTTCCACTCCTTTAATGATATCAACAAAAGCCGCCTTATCATTGAAACGATTGATAATGCGGAGGTCTTCATCAAGAATGAACGTTGTCGGCACACCCATGCATTGATACTTATCATACGTTTTCGTATTCACATCGCAAAGCACCGGAAACGTATATCCATTCTCCTCCATGAATTGGGCAGGAGCTTCGGCAGATCCTTCTCTGCCGGTTACATTAACAGTCAGAAACTGAATCTTATCCTGATCCAGATTTTCATAAAAAGACTGTTTTTTTGCGAGATCACGGTGCGAATCCGGACACCATGATGCCCAAAATGTAAGCATTACCGGTTTACCCTTCCATTCATGTAAGCGTACCTGATTTTCCCCGCCAAGCGTTGAAAGTTCAAAATCAGGTGCTGTTTTCGCTTCCTTCATTGTCCTGTTCCTCCTTTATTTCCATCAGCGGCAGCAGACCATGCAGTCTTTTCAGCAAAGATGGGATCGATTCAAATGCATAGATTGTACGTACAATTCTGCCCTCGTTAAACACTTTTAGACAGGGCACACTGCGGATCTCTTCTTCCTGGGCGGTAACAGGCATCGTGTTTATATCAGCCTGCAGGAAATCGGCATCGAAAATAGTTTCCACGTAACCTGTCATCTGCGATGCCATCTGACATGTTCCGCATAATGGAGTGTAGAAAAAAACCGCCGCTGTTCTGCCATTGTTTGTTATTGCCTGGATTTCCTGTGCAGAAACTTCTTTCATGATAACTCCTCTAATCCGGATCTATCGACTTTTGTTTTGCTGGCTGTCACTTTTTCAGCGATTGAACGAGCCCCCGGCAGTATGCAGGTATATCCGGCGGACGCCGGCTGGATACAAGGTGGCCGTCGATGACCACTTCTTCATCATACCAGACGGCTCCTGCGTTTTTCATATCATCTTTGATGCCCGGGGTACTCGTCACTTTCTTATCAGTAAGGATATCCGCCGAAATAAGAACCCATCCGGCATGGCATATCTGACCTATCAGTTTTTGATGATGTTCCATATGGCGCACCATTTCAATGACTTCCGGATAGCGCCTCAGTTTGTCCGGCGCCCAGCCGCCGGGCACGAGAATTCCGTCGTATTCTGCGGGGGAAACAGCATCAAACGAAGCTTCTGCTTCCACTGGAACCCCGTGTTTACCATAATAAATTTTCCCTTTTTCTTTTCCGGTTAATACAACATCTATTCCTTCTTCCCTTAGTCTCATAACCGGCACCCAGAGTTCCAGATCTTCAAAATCTTCCTCAACGAGCTCAATGATTCTTTTTTTGTCTAAGGACATCTTATTCTCCTTTCTACAACCTTCAATTATCCACCATGCACGCGGAAATGTCTTGTGTGCAGGGCGCTTTTTTGGAAAGCCTCGGAAAACCCTTTTTCCTCTGCTTCTTCTTTTAAAACCTGTCTGCCGTGGATGGCAATGTCAAGCGCAGTCTGCATCGGAAAAGGAGTGACACGCACGTTTTGCTTTCCGTTGAATTCCGCCTGGATCGTCTCCTTGTTCAGAAAATCAAAATGCTGCCGGAACCCGTTTTTGAACCAAGTGTTTTCTTTCTCTTTAGATGCTCCCGGAATGTTCGTACACAAATACAAGGAAAGGTCATCACAAAACTGCAGGAGCTTCAAATGAAAATCTTCCGTATCCGGCTCCTGGAGCTCCACGCGCCATTTCTGCTGCCGGTCTTTTTCCTGCTTACGAAACCTGGTCCCGGTTTCTGTCAGTGCTTTTTCAAAAAAAGCAGCATAGTGCCGGCTGACTAAAAGACCACAATAGCGGTGTATACCGGCAGTTTCGAGAACACCCCGCTGATACGCCTCCGTTTTTGGTTTTTCCGGATAATTGGTGAAGTCATAAGGAAAGCCTTTTTCATCCGTAAGCGGATTCTTGTCCAGTGGAATCCATGCCCGGTCGTGTTCCCGGACAGCCAGAACCAGCTCGTTCCAATACGGGCCGTGTCTCACAGCTTCATCCGCCCATCGTTTTATGATCTCACCAGAAATCCGGGCATGCTCATGCTGAGGTATGCATTCATAGAAAGTTTCCTCTTCATTGATAATCAAGATTCTGCCCTCCTCCCTCTTCTTCTGCCTTGATTAAATGAGAAAATGAAAAAGGCTTTCTTCTTTATTAATTTCGTTATACTGGAAGTTTTTCTTCTCCAGCTGCTTAATAAGCTGATCATAATCACCGGGATCGGCCAGTTCAATACCAACAAGGGCCGGTCCGGTTGATTTGTTGTTTTTCTTTGTGTATTCAAACCTCGTAATATCATCATCGGGACCAAGCACTTCATGAAGAAATTCACGCAGCGCACCGGCACGTTGTGGAAAGTTGATGAGAAAATAATGCTGCAGCCCTTCGTAGCGGAGTGATTTCTCCCGCATTTCCTCCATACGGCCGATATCATTATTCCCGCCGCTCACAACACATACAACAGTTTTTCCTTTAATCTCTTCCTTATAAAAATCGAGTGCTGAAATAGGCATAGCACCGGCAGGTTCAGCCACCAGAGCGTTTTCGTTATACAATTCAAGAATCGTTGAACAGATTTTCCCTTCCGGAACGAGAGAAATATCATCAAGCAGACCGCGGCACACTTCATAAGGTATATCACCGACCCGTTTCACGGCCGCACCGTCCACAAACTTGTCCATGTCCTGAAGCTCCACCACTCCACTTTTTTCAATTGACTCTTTCATGCCCGGAGCTCCACCGGGTTCAGTGCCGATCACTTTTGTTTCAGGCGAAATCGATTTAACGTACGTTCCAATGCCCGAAATGAGTCCGCCTCCGCCAATCGTGCAGAACAAATAGTCAATCGGTTCTTCAATATCATTCATAATTTCCATTCCTACCGTACCTTGTCCGGCAATAATCTTTTCATTATTGAACGGATGAATAAAAGCCATATCGTTTTCCTCTTTGCACGCCATCGCTTCCTGGTACGAATCATCAAACGTGTCACCGGTGATAACGACATCGACATATTCTTTTCCGAATAATTTAACCTGTCCTATTTTCTGTTTCGGGGTTGTCGTCGGCATGAAAATTTTTCCTTTTACTTTCAGCGCCTTGCACGAATAGGCAACCCCCTGGGCGTGGTTTCCTGCACTCGCACATACCACACCATTTTTAAGTGTTTCTTCTGATAAACTCTGCATAAGATAGTAAGCCCCACGGATTTTAAAGGAGCGTACAACCTGAAGATCTTCTCTTTTTAAATACACATTGGCACCATAACGTTCGGAAAGAACCTGATTTTTCTGCAGTGGTGTATGTGTGACTACATCCTTTAGTGTTTGATTGGCTATTATGATGTCTTCTATATGAATCCCTGGCATTTCTCATTTTCCTTTCCTGTCGCTGCATTTCCGGATACATTTTACATTATACTTCTTTATACACTTTTTTATTGTAACATGATACGTACGCCCTAACGACTGTTCCGTACACTTGAAATGAACGTGAAGATGTCCGTTTGCGGATTGATAAATTGTGTTTCCGCGGATATAATAAAAAGAGGTATTACTATTGTTTCTTTTCTGCTTCACCATGTATGATAATCATATACTAAGGTGAAGTGTTTTAACCAATGTACATAAAAGACAACACAATGAAGGAGGCCTTTTTAATGAAAAGACTCAGTGCAGTACTGCTTGCCCTGATGATCTTCACTATACCGGCTGCAGCATCAGCATCCTCGGTAAACGCCTGGAATGACGCGGACAACAGCTTAATAGCAGGACTGTCTGTCATATCGGTGATCGTCCTTGTATTCTTCATTTATTCCATGCTCCGCGACAACGGGTAAGGACTTTAATTATATTTCCCTGCAGGCTTGTCTGAATAGAGTATTCTATTTTCAGGTGAGCCTTTTTCAGGACGTTCTTTTCTATTGTAGAAAATCATACAGCCAAACACAACGAAACTGCTGAAAATAAAACTGGGGAGGAAAATGTAATGAATGATATGCTGAAAAAAGGATTTTTTCTCGGTCTCGGCGCTGCTTCCTACGGAAAAGAAAAAGTTCAAACGTATATTGACGATCTGGTTACACGCGGCAGAATTACACCACGGGAAGCCGAGCAGTGGAAACAAGAACTGATAGAACGCGGGAAACATATGGAATCGGACTGGAGCGGACGCTCAAAAGATAAAGCAAGAGATGCCTTCCGGGACCTGGGACTTGCCTCGGATACCGACATTGAACGGATTGAAACCAAACTTCATGAGCTGGAAAATAAACTTGAACAGTATAAAGATAACGCACCGGACAATAACGAAGACTGAATGGATAAATCAAAAAGCCAATTAGAGGTTTTATATTCCTGGAAAGGAATTGTTACATGGAAATATCACGAGGTCTTAAACATGCGAACCGCTACAGAAAGATAGCTGCTACTCTTGCCCGGCACGGATTTGGTTATGTACTGCAGGAAGTAGGTCTGTTCCATATTTTGTCCCTTCCAAAACGCATGGCGTCAAACTCAGATGATGTTAACATGCACTCGGTAGGACAGCGGATCCGCAGAGTGCTGGAAGAACTCGGACCTACATTTATAAAACTTGGTCAAATGATAAGCACGAGAGAAGATATCTTTCCTCCATCCATCATTGAGGAACTGCAGAAACTGCAGGATGAAGTCTCTCCTTTTCCGTTTGAAAAGGCGCAGCAGATTATGGAACACGACCTTGGACATCGTGTGGAAGATTTGTTCGCATCATTTTCCAACGAACCGATCGCTGCAGCCTCCATCGGCCAGGTATATAAAGCCAGACTCCACGACGGTACAGACGTGGCTGTCAAAGTATCACGTCCCCATATCAAGGAAACAATAGAAAAAGACATTGACATACTAAGAGACCTTGCCAAACTATTCTCTCAGCGGTTTCAATGGGCAAGGTATTATCAGTTACAGGACGTTATCGAGGAATATGTAGATGCCATAAGGGATGAAGTAGACTACTACGTCGAAGCAAGAAACACTGAGAAAATGAAAACCAACATGGAACAGTTCCCTGCTCTCGAGATTCCAGAGGTATTCGAATCCTATTCGAGCCGGCGGGTGCTTACCATTTCGTTTCTTGATGGTACAAAGTTTTCCGAACTTGAGCATACCGATAAACAGTTTAACAAAAAAGAAATCGCGCGTTCCCTCACAGACGCTTTCTTTCACCAGGTCATGGTGGACGGATTTTTTCACAGCGATCCGCATCCCGGAAATATTATCTTCACCGGCTATGAAACGGCAGGGCTGATTGATCTTGGACAGATTGGCAGGCTCAATAAAGAAATGCGTCGTCAATTCATCAATTATATTATTGCCATGACCCGGAAAAAACCGGATCAGGTAGCTGCGGCCATATATGAAATGGCCGATATTCCGGATACAATTGATCACGATCAGTTTGCAGAAGATGTATATTATCTGCTTTCCAAATACTACGAGAAATCTTTTCAGGATATCCGGTTCGGTGAAGCGATTAATGACATCTTTGCAACATCCCATCGGTACGAGATTCAGATTTACAAAGAATATACGATGTTGGCCAAAGCATTGATCACTTTCGAAAGCATCATCGAACATCTTGATCCGGATCTCAGCATTGTTGAAATAGCGGAGCCGTACGGCAGGAAACTGGCAATGGAACAGTTAAACCCTAAAAACATCGCTGAAGACTGGTGGAAAGAAGGAGTGCGGCAGCGGGATTACCTCCTCGATATCCCAAGAGAATTCCGCGATGCACTCGCCAAATTAAACAAAAGCCACGTCGGTATTGAGATGAAAGTACCGAAGATGAATATCTTTTTGAATAAAATGGACCGGATCAGCAACCGTCTTTCTTTCAGCATCATACTGCTTGCGTTCAGCATCATCATGGTCGGTCTGATCGTCGGGTCTACGTTTGGAGATTCCTCTTCTCCACTCGTTACACTGCCGGTCATTGAAGTCAGTTTCATCGTTTCATTTATTATGTTTTTATGGCTTTTGTATGCTATATTCAAATCCGGACGATTTTGAATATCCCGGCCTCAAACGGCCGGGTATTTTTGTTAACAAAGGAGGCGGCCCCGGGTGACGTGGGACATTCTCAATATTATCGGCACTACCGCTTTTGCATTAAGTGGTGTTTTTGCTGCAATGGAAGAAGAATATGATCTAATGGGAATTTATATCCTCGGGTTCGTGACAGCATTTGGCGGTGGAGCTGTGCGGAATCTTTTGATTGGGGTTCCGATCACTAATCTATGGGAACAGGAAGCTTTGTTTCTCACCGCTTTTGTCATTATGACGATTGCATTTTTGCTGCCGCGGTTTTTATTTGAAACGTGGAGAAAATGGGGGCTTATGTTTGATGCCATCGGACTGGGGTCTTTTGCCGTTCAGGGGGCCATCTACGCATCTGAAATGAACCTGCCGCTCAGTGCTTCCATAGCCGCTGCCGCGTTAACCGGTACCGGCGGCGGAATGATCCGGGATGTGCTGGCAGGCAGAAAACCACTGTTTCTGCGCCAGGAAATCTACATCGCCTGGACAGTTCCTGCCGGTATCGGTATCGGTATGGGATGGATTTCCTCCATGCCGGGCTACATAACAATGCTTGCTTTGATTGTTGCTGCCAGAATGCTGTCTGTACACTACGGATGGCGGCTTCCAAGAAGCCGCCCAATAAGACAGCAGCATTAATCTTTTTCTACCGGAAGATCCCTGTAGGAAATCCAGTCACTCCAGCTTCCAGCATAGAGCCGCGGATTTTCATAGCCGGCTTCTTTAAGGGCCAGCACATTTACACATGCCGTTACACCCGACCCACAGTAGGAATAAATCTTCTCCTCCTTCGGAAGCTCATGAAAGTAGTTTTTAAGCTCTTCCGGACGTTTCCAGACTTGATTCTCATTCAGTACATCTTTCCAGAAATAATGTTCTGCGCCCGGAATGTGCCCGGGCGTATGATCTACCGGCTCCGCCTCTCCGCGGTAGCGTTTTTCATCACGCCCGTCGATGATCCGGCTCGATGCTTCATGAAGCGCCAATTTCATTTCTTCTACGGATGCGAGCATCTGCGGCTGAATACTGGTCGTAAATTCTCTTCTTTTTACTTCAGGCTGCCGGCTTTCAACAGGATACCTCTCCTGCTTCCATAACGAAAACGGACGGTCCAATACAAATGTCCGGGCGTGTCCAGCATACATCATCATCCACCAGAACCGTGCAGCCATCGCTCCTCCCTGATCATCATAAGCTATCACAACGGTATCATGATTAATACCTGCTTCTGATACCTTCTCTGAGAATTGATCCATGTCCGGAAGCGGATGTCTGCCTCCATATGGGCCCTCCGCTGCACTCAAATCTCTTTCCAGATCCATGTGGACAGCACCAGGTATATGCTCTTTTTCATATGCCTCTTTTCCTGCCTCAGGCTTCCCAAGCTGAAAACGGCAGTCTACGATACGTACGTCCTGTCTGCTCCGTACCTTCTCCACCCATTCAGGTTCTACAATGTACTTCACTGTTATCACCCTTTTTTGTTCTATAAATGAAGCTGTTCTTCCATTCCGGTTAAAATATAGTCAATAGACTGAATCATCTCCCGAAACCGTTTCTTTTTCGTATCAGATTGAAATGACCGTATGGAAGAGATGCACATGTTCTCATGCGTATCATCAATCTGCTTCAAGTAAAAGTAAGTGGGTTTTTCTTCTATAATCCATTGTTCGGCCAGTGGTTTCCAAGCATCGGCCGTCTCTTTCATCCGGTCGGCAAATGGTTTGACTTCTTCGTAGAAGTCAGGCGTATACTCCGGATCCTGTGCTATTGTTGTAAAATTTTGAAGGGATTCGTCATTATACTTTTTTAACAATTGTATGGTCGTATGAAGTTCTTGTTTTTGTTCCTGCTGCATATCCGTCTCCTCCTTATCTCCATCTTATCACGAGGAAATGGTCATTCAAACTGAAAGAGTCCTGCCGGCGGATGGTTCGAATAAGGCATACCGGCCGCCTCTTCCTGTTTCCGGCGCGGCGCACGCCCCTGCTCCTCCATCTGTTTTTCCAGCTTGTCCATTTTTTTCGTCAACGCTTCTATTTTCCTGCGCTGCTCCACCATTTGAAAAGTCACTATATCGTCTGCTTTGTTCATAATCATCCGTTCCAGTATCTGAACATTTTCTTCTGTCTGTGCGAGTCGATCCAGCATAACAGAGCGGCTTACATGCTCACTGTTTTCCACTGCACGTGAACCTTCCTGCTGATGTTGATTTTTGATTTTCAGAAATTCTGGAACAGTATCTTCGGCAAAGCAGTAATGACCACTTGCGTTGACGGTGTAAGGGATACGGTATTTTTTGACCCATTTTAAAACGGTGGCCGGTGAAATCTGAAGACGCAGAGCAATGTCTTTTGTTTTACAGTACTGTTCTGTCATTTTGCATTCCTCCTTTTTCCTGCTTCTCTCTTTCTTCTTTGGAAAAAAGAAACCCTGCCGAACTGACAGAACTAGTGTTTATTCGAAAAAGGAGGTATAAATCAGCCTGAAATCTACAAAAAAAGCTCCGGTATGAACCGAAGCTTCGCACTAACCACCACTTTCATTTTCATTTAACCGCTGTGCCACCGTTTCAGGCTGAATCGCGGAGAGCAGAACGTGGTCGCTATCTGCAAGGATAATACTCCTTGTTTTTCTACCGTTTGTTACATCAATCAGCATTTTTCTGTCCCGGGCTTCCTGAATCAACCGTTTCGTAGGAGCGGAATCCGAGCTGACAATGGATATAATTCGTTCAGGCGGCATCATATTGCCAAAACCAAGATTAACCGGCTTCTCATTCATTGATTCTTTCACTCTCCCTTACCATTTCATCATAACATGAGTCTCCCCACCATTGTCTACTTTCCCCTTTGTGTGAAGAAAGATGGTTCTTTCCATGGCAGGTATATGCTATGATGGAGAAATGAAATACAGCAAAGCAGGTGGTATTATGGCCTTTCGATACCCCGGCGGGAAAAAGTATACCGGTTCCCGCCGGCAGCACACCTCCCCTTCCCCTCCTTTATTTGGAAATCGGGGGATGACACTGGAGCAGGATCTTAACGATACAAACCAGTACTACCGGTCTACCGGAAGAGCTGTTATTCATAAGAAACCCACCCCCGTGCAAATTGTGGATGTCGACTATCCGAAAAGAAGTGCTGCAAAGATTACCGAAGCTTATTTTAAACAGCCGTCGACAACAGACTATAACGGTATTTACCGCGGCCGCTATATTGATTTTGAAGCAAAAGAAACACGAAATAAAACTTCTTTTCCTTTTGGCAACATCCATGCCCATCAGATGGAGCATATGAGTGAAGTGCTCCGACACGAGGGAATCGCGTTTTTAATTATTCGTTTCACGCTTCTTGAAGAGACGTATTTATACGATGCCGCCCGTTTTATAGAGTGGTATTTTGAACAAAAGGAACGAAAATCCATACCACTGCCGGATATAAGGGAAAACGGTCATATGATTCCCCTTAAATACAGCCCGCGCATAGATTACCTTGACATCATCGATCGTATTTATTTTTCATAATGTAACGTTTTGGAGCATGGGCCGACTAATTTTGTGATAAACCCATGCCAAAATGAAACATCTTAAGAGAAAGGAAGAAAACAAACCATGAGCCAGGATTACCGCTCGAGACAGGAAAAACGCCGGGCACAGCAGACCTCGGGCAAAAAAAGGAAAACATCAGGCAAACGCTCTGTCTTTAAGAAAATAATTCTTGCTATATTTATCACTGGAATGCTGCTTGTACTCGGAGGAGGTATCGCAGCGGGTTTTATGATCAGCAATGCACCCGACCTTGATCCCGAAGAACTCGTTCTCTCCGAAGCAGCCGAGATATATGACCAGAACGGCGAGCAGGTGACCAGGCTTCAGGCCGGACAGAACCGCGATCTCATAGATATTAATAACCTGCCGGAACATGCCAAATCAGCGTTTATTGCTGTAGAGGATACACGATTTTATGATCACTTCGGGATTGATATTATTCGTGTGTTCGGTGCACTGGCCGCAAACGTATCCGAAGGTTTTGGTGCGGAAGGTGCCAGCACCATTACACAGCAGGTCGTAAAGAACGCCTTTTTGTCACCGGATAAGACGATTACAAGGAAAGTTCAGGAGCAGTACCTTGCCATCCGGCTGGAGCAGCAGTATTCCAAGCAGCAGATCCTTGAGATGTACTTGAACATGATCTATTTTGAACAAGGGGCTTACGGTATCGGTGAAGCATCAGATGTGTATTTTAATAAAGATATTGATGAATTAACCATCGAAGACGCTGCGCTTCTTGCGGCTATTCCGAGAAGACCGAACCATTATGAGCCCATTCAGAATCCGGAAACCGCCAAAGAACGGAGAAACATGATTATCGGTCTGATGCAGGAAAATGATTTCATCTCGAGCGAAGAAGCAGAGCAGGCCGAATCCGTTAATATTAATGATCAGCTCGATTATAATCCGACACAGGAAGGATTGGTATATGATTCGTTTATCACCCACGTCCAGAATGAGATGGAAGATGTGGAAGGTATCTCTTCCAATGAGCTTTATTCTGCCGGGTTGAAAATCTATACCACGCTTGATCCTGATGCCCAGAAGTATGCCGAAGAAGTTATTAATACGAACCAGCACATCGATAACTATCCAAGCAGTGACCAGTTCCAGGTTGGGTTCACATTAATGGATACCGAAACCGGTGCTATTAAAGCAATGGTCGGCAACCGGCAGAGTCAGGATATCGCCAAAGGATTCAACTATGCGAGCAACGGAAGCGCCCAGCCCGGATCCACGATTAAGCCGCTGCTCGATTACGGTCCGGCAATTGAATACAATCAGTGGTCCACGTATCACCAGCTTGTCGATGAGCCGCATACGTACACTGAAGACGGCGATCAGCAGATTCAGAACTACTCCGGGACATTCAGAGGCTCTGTGAGCATGAGACAGGCACTCATCGACTCCATCAATGTGCCGGCCGTCAAAGCGCTGCAGCAGACCGGGCTGCAGCAGGCAGGCGATTTCGCCCGGGGGCTCGGTCTGCCGATCGAAAATGTCTACCCGGCGGCTGCCCTCGGGGGAATAAATCCCGGATTTTCAAGTCTTGACATGGCAGGCGCTTATGCCGCCTTTGGAAATGAAGGAACGTATTCCGAACCTCATGCGGTACGGCGCATCGAATTCCGGGACGGCCGGGAAATCACGATGGAACATGAATCCCGGCAGGCTATGCAGGATTACACCGCGTACATGATCACAGATATGCTGCAAGACGTTGTCGATGAAGGAACCGGAACCGGAGCTGACATTTCAGGCCTGCCGCTCGCTGGTAAGACAGGAACGACCAACTTTACTGAATCTGAACATGAGCAGTACGGCATCCCTTCCGGGGGTGATCCGGACGTATGGTTCGCAGGCTACACCCCGCGTTATACGGCAGCCGTCTGGACCGGTTTCAGCTCCGACCGGGGCGAGAATTACCTGAGCGGCGGAGAAAGCGACATTGCCAAGGAAATATTCCGGCTCATTATGTCCCATGTATCAGAAGGTACGGATACCCCGGGCTTTCAAAAGCCGGATTCGGTCAATGCCATTGATTTAGAACGCAGCAGCGGCCAACGGGCCAGCCAATATACTCCGCAAAGTGAAATAATCACGGAACTCTTTGTCGAAGGTACGGGGCCGGAAAACATTTCGGACACGTTCTCGGAGCCGGAGTCCATCACCGGGTTAAATGCGGTGTATAATGAAGAAGATGATGAAATTCAGGTGACCTGGAATTACGATCAAAGTGAACAGAGCGGGCGTTATTTCGAGGTGGAACACCGGACGGAAAATGGTTCGTACGAAACCGTTTCGAGCCAGGACGACACAGGTTATACTCTGTCCTCCCCTCAAACTGGTGCGACACACGGTTTTCGTATCACCGTCGTTAATGAAGAAGGACCGGATCAATCCAGTTCATCTTCAGAGGTTCAGGTCAATGTCCCCGAAAATGACGAAGACATGGATGAAGACATGAACGAAGAAGACGATAACAATGAAAATGAAAACGGCGAAGACGGGCAGAACGACAACAGCGAAAATACAGACGACTCAGAAGGCAGCGATGAGTCAAATAACGATGAATCGGGTAACGATGAAGACACTAATGACAATGATGAAAATAACGATAATAATAACAGCAGCAATGACGGCAGCAATGACAGCAGTAATGACGGCTCCAGTAACAACAACAGCGATTCGGAAGATGACAGCAGCAATGGATCAAGTGACAACGACGACAGCGAGGTACAATCCAATTCCTCCGGCAGCAGCACAGATAACAACAGTGATCCAGACTCGTCCGGCACCGATGATGACGATTCTACGAACTAAAGTTGAAGGCTTCAGTAACAGCATATAGACTAATAAAAATCCGAAAGGTGATGGAGCTGTATCAAAAGGTGCAGCTCCTTTTCTGTAATATAGAAAATTCACCCCAGGCAGAAGCGGAAGGCGGCGACGCCATTTCAGCAGTTCGCCGGCTAAAACCGGTCACGTCCTGTGACCATCGCCGGCACTAGAACATCCTGTTCGTCGAAGCAGCAGCCGAAGATCCCATCAAACGGAGGCTCACACGATGTGAGTCAGATCGGCGTCGGCACAGGACGTGCCGAACTTAGCCGATCCTCCTTTACCACCATGTAGCTGAGGCGCTGCCCGCGGCAAAGAAGACACGGTGAGCGCCAGCGAACCGATGTCGCCCTTGTACTCCGGAGTGCAAAGAAGACACGGTGAGCCCCGGCGAATCGATGTCGCCCTTGTGCTCTGGAGTGCAAGCGTCCGCCTGCAGCGGATGCCTTAACGTTTAACGACTTTTGATACAGCCCCATCGGTCGGATTTTTACATAGAAAGCATCAAAAAACGCTTCCGACGATCTAAATGATTGTCGGAAGCGTTTTTTATAAGGTCATCGTTTTTCAGCATCCGTATGGGCAGACAGGAGCAGACACTTACGGTTGATGAAGAATTAAAGCATCACCCGCTATAACCTATCACAACAAAAGTTTTGTCCGAGATTATCATTTTAACGAAAGTAGCTTTGTAAAAATAAAGCTTCTTCCTCAAGTGCCGGCTTTTTCGAAGGATCAAAGTACCAGTGAATTCTCTCTTTCTCCTGCTCCGCTTCATTTTGAAAATAATTTCTGCAGGTTTCTGCCTGTGCCTGAAGATGTTCATGCAGCTGCTGGTGCAGCCTTTCTTCCAACGAAGCAACTTCCCTGCCGGCTTCCATACGAACTGTTTCTGCGAAATCTTCTTTTAGTGTCTGTACACCCCGGTTCCCGAAAAAATCTTTCCCGGACTGATAATAATCAAGGAAGGATCCGCTCTGCGCGTTCATGCTGAGGGACACATTATCTTCACCAGTCAACACCTGCAGGTTCGTTGGATCCGGAGCTTCTACTGTGACATCCTCTGGAATAGTTTCGGATGCAAAGCGTTGATTTTCTTGATCCATGCCTTTTCTACTTTGTTCCTGCAGCCTGAAAATAATCGTCTGCATCTCCCGTTCCAAAAAAGTCCGGGTGAGTCCTTCCATTTCCTGCAGCGCCCCCTGCAGCTTTGATTTCTGCTCCCGTTTGGAAGAACCATCAAGAACGGCTGGATTAACAACCTCGGGAAAGTAGTCGAGCACCATCAGTTTCACCCTCTCCTGCAGGTAGGAACATTGCTGCTGCAGTTCGTGGCGTAGAGATGGGAGCAGTTCCTCAAACTGAAGAGACTTTATCTGCTGTTCGAATGTATCCACCGACTGCAGACGATCGTTCATGATTTTTTCTGGACTTTCCCCGCTGTCCGTGACGTCATCAAGGAGGGACTGCAGGAGATGATACATGTGCATTCCATATTGATACAGCTGGTGCAGATGGTCGGCTTTTAACGTATCCATCGTCACTGTTTCAAAATAATGTTCAAACGCAGAAAACGCCCTCCCCTGGTCTGTGGAAATATCGTTTTGTTTGCGGGCAAGTGCCTCTTTGCTTGAAAGCGCGAATATCTCCGGATGGTCCAATCCATTTTGGAGAAGCTGCGTCTGCACATGATCCCTGACTACATTCAATTCTGCTTTCGAATCGGCAAGATCCGCTGCATTAATAATAAAATACAACCGGTTCGAATCAAATTGCTCATTGACTCCCGCCATTTGCTGCAAAAACACTTGATCCGCTTTGGAAAATGCATGGTTGTAGTACGTGACATACAAAACAGCACTGGAATGGATCATCTGTTCAAAAGCAACATTCGTGTGACGGCCGTGAACCGAGTGAACGCCCGGTGTATCAACAAATGCGAGACCCTTTTCGGTCCAGGCGCAGTCATAATAAATGGAAGCCTGCTGAATAAGACAGGCGTACTCTTCCTTGCCTACCCAGTTATGAAGTTCCCTTATTTTTGTTTCAATGCGCTCTCCCGGCTGGACAGTCTTTTTTTTCAGGCTTTGCTGCAGGGTGAATAAGTAATCAGCATACGTCCGCTGATAGGACGTTAATCGGTTCTGATTTGGTTTCTTCCAGTTTTGAAGAGCTGCTAGATTCAATTCTGTACCAAGTTCACGGGATACAGCCTGTATCTCCTGTTCCAGGACAGATTCTTCTTTCGTATCCAGCACTACTGTTCCGTGAGGGTATTCTCGTGTGCTCTTTTGAATGCGGTTCACAGCTGATGTCGTCGGATTTGGGGCAGCAGGAAGAATATGGGCACCGATCATTGCATTAATAAAGCTTGATTTACCCGCGCTGAAAGCTCCAAAAAGAGAAATGGTAACCGTATTGTTGTCATATTGATCCAGGAGCCGCGTCAGCTTTTTCTTTTCCTGTTCAAACAAGGGACGATCCCCGTATTGATGGAGATAACGTCGGAGCGGTTCAACGAAGGAATCATCGAATTCCGGCGCAGCAACGGCAGGCTGCTCTCCCGATTCTTCCGGTTCTTCCACTCGGTCCGAAACGGGCTCCTCTTCTTCCGTTATAACGATATCTGGAATCCCTCCGTCCGGGTAATCTTCTTCTGAAGTGTCACGAAGCAGCTGCCAAAAGTCCGGGCCGCTGTCGTACGTTTTCAGATAATCACGGCATTCCTCGATTTTTCTCTCGAAATAATCCGCCGTTTCCTTCCACTCCCTGTTTTCCCGGGTCAAATCTTCCGCATGCTCCTGTTTTTTTTGTAACGCAGCCTTTTTTTCATGGAACTGAGCGTGTAAAGCTTCTTCGTATGCCTGAAAAAACGGGTCCGTTTCCGTTTTCAACTGCTTAGCGATTGCATCTGCTGTTTTATCAGTGAACGTATACACAAACTGACGGTCAAATTCTGAAGTCGGCACAAACCGCTCCAGAAGCTCTCCGTCTACGGTGAAATTCCATTCCTGTACCTTTTTTTCAAAAGCAGCGGGGTCCTGCATACAGGAGAGGGCTTCACCGAGGAGTATATTTTTTAAGTGAAAGATCAGTTCGGTTTTCACCTTTTCATTCAATTCTTCCAAAACGGCCTGCTTTCGTGCGGCGCGTTCCTCTTCGGTTTTCCGGCGGGAGAAGAGCCACCCTTTTTTGAACTGACGGTGGCAGCTTTCCAGCCAGTGCCTTACCTTTTCGGTCGTCGTGTACGGAAACAGAGTCACATCTTTCAACAACTGATTTCGTTCATCGTAGAGCGATTGGATGGCAGCTTTCTTTTTCTGTTCCAGCTGTTGGAGATCTTCTTCCCTGTTTTCAGCCTGCTCTGCATCTTTTGGATCAATACCGCGTGACGTCAGGTTTTCCAGCCACTTCTCGTATGCTTCCTCTTTATCCTCTTTCAAACGTTCCATCAATTGATTTACCGCGCCGGACTCTAGCATCGGCATGCTGCGCGAAGAAAGGGTGTCCCCATGAAAAAGCAGCGGCTTTAAAAAAGAAGCTAAACGGGCGGTTTCATTGAAAGGATGATCAGATACTTTCATCGAGGTAAAAAATATTTCCATCGGCTGTATTCCGGCTCTGGAAAGAGTAGCATGAAGCCCGTTTTTAAACGATGTCAAACGTACTTCTTCTTCGTTATGCTTATCAATTTGATTCACAACAAGAATAATAGGTTTGTTCTCCCTGCTCATATCCTTTAAGAACCGAAGATTCGTTTCGGACTGCACGTGATTATAATCTGTAACATAAACAATACAATCGGCTGTATAAAGCTGGTCCACCGTAACGAGCTGATGATTTGGATCGGTGGAATCGACTCCCGGAGTGTCAAGCAGCCGGGTGGCATTTGATAAAAACGGAAGCGGGATATGAATATCGATATTTTTGATTTCCTCTCCGTTCTTTCCCCACAATTTCACTTGATCCCACGGAATTTCATCCTTCCAGTGCCGTTGTTTTCCATCTCCGGTTGTGATGGCGAGACCGGCTTCTCCGTATTGAATCGATATAATATTGGCACTGGTTGGAATGGGGCTTGAAGGCAGCAGTTCGCTGCCCAGCAGGTTGTTCAAAAGCGTCGACTTCCCCGCTGAAAAATGACCGCAGAAGGCGACTTCAAAGGCAGGGTTCTGTCGTTTGGAAGACAAGGCCTTCAGCCGCTTTTCATCCTCTTCAGAAAAAGGGAGGTTCAAAAGTGAACCAGCATCTTTCGTTTGTACCTCTGGCATGATTTTCCCTCCGTGTTGTGTGAAACGATCCGTTTATTTTTTTTCTTCAATTTTTACAAGGGCAAACTGCTTTCTGCTTTCCACAAACAGACTTCGAAGCTGCATAAAACTGTGATGATGAGACGGCCTGCCTACAATAAAAGAAAGCCTTCCACCGACGTTGGAAGGCATCCTTCTCATATCGGCCGCAGCGGCGGTGAAAACATCCGGATCCCCTCCTGGAACCCGGCATCTGTTCATCCACGACAGAACGGATAACAGTGCTGCTGTCTGTTCTATCATGACAGGTTGGGCGGCCGCTGAATCCCGCTTGGCATAACACGTTTCGAGAACGTTCAGACGCTCCTCCCACTCCTCGAACAATGTCGGAACAAAAGTCAGAGGATTGTTCCACGGAGCCTCGTCAATACAGCCGTTTTCCCATAAAATTTCTTCTCTGAACGGAGCTCCTTTTTCGTGAAGAAAAGATGCATCTACAGTGTATTGATGATAAAAGGGTGGTACAGCAAGACGGGTGGGAATCATCAGTTTATCATGCATGCTGTATCTCCCCTCGTTTCATCCGTTTCTGCCCTTCCCGGCATAAATGCAGGAGCGGACAAGACGTGCACTGCGGGTCTCTCGCGCGGCAGTGGTATCTGCCGAAAAAGATGAGCCGGTGATGCGTATCAGCCCATTCCTCCTCGGGAACTTTTTTCATCAGTGTTTCTTCCACTTCCCGGACATTATCCTTCCAGCGGCAGATACCAAGACGCTTTGATACTCTCTCCACATGAGTGTCTACTGCGATAGCAGGTGTTTTAAATGCGACAGACGCCACAACATTGGCTGTCTTTCTGCCGACGCCTGCCAGGCTCATCAATTCCTCTCTCGAACGGGGAACTTCCCCTCCAAACTGCTCAAGGAGCGAGGCGGATAATTTTTTTATATTTTTTGCTTTGTTCCGGTAAAGCCCGATGGAACGTATGTCCTGTTCCAGCTCCTCTTGGGATGCGTCCAGATAATCCTGCGGCTCTTTATATTTTTTAAAAAGTTCCGGTGTTACCTTATTCACCAGTGCATCGGTACACTGCGCCGACAGTACAACGGCAATCAGCAGTTCAAAAGCATTGGAATGATGCAGCTCACATTCGGCTTCCGGGTACATTTCTTTGATGGTTTCCAGAACTTCGTGTATCTGTTTTTTTGTCAGCATCGTTCATCCGCCCTTTTATGGTTCATCCAGCCAGTTTATATTTGGATAATGAGGAAGCTTTTCTTTAGAAGCTGTTCCCGTAGAGGAAGTCGATTTACGGAATCGTTCACTGTGGGATTTTGCTTCCTGCTTCGTTCGAATACCATTTTTGTACCATTCAAATAAAATCCGGTCAATATACCGCAGATTCAGTTTTCCCGACAATACCGATTCATGGAGAGCCGCTTTAATCAGCTCGGCACTGTATTTATCCTGATCCATCCACACATTTATCGTTTCAAATTCCATTGGGGAAAGAGGTCTGGCAAATTCCTCTTCAAACAGCTGGTAGATCCCGCCTTCTTCATCCGCTTCGGTCCGGTTCTCCTCAGCCGGGCGGTATAAAGCTTCGACAATACGGCGGAATAACGGATCGAGTGAAAACGTTTCATACATGACCTGACTGTCATCTTCGTTTTTATGCATATCCAGGAACCCGTTGTTTATCAGGGTCCGCAGTAGACTGGAACATTCGTCATTTGTGAGCGCCATCCGTTCAGACAACTCGGCCGGTGTCGGAAAGGGGTGATGTTCCTCAATAAACCGGTGAATATGGAGCAGCATCATCATTTCTTTTTCGTCGAGACCGATCTCGGCATAGTAATCAAAAAGAAGGTTGGAAACCGTGGTGCTTCCGTACTTCAATAAATGAAGCGCTTCGTCCTGATTCATTTCTCCTCCCCCTTTCAGCCGCGTTCTTTAAGGCTTCAACTACTCTTTTTCCAGTCAAAGAAAAACCCCCTCACCGGGGGCCGAGCGCAATAAAAAGCCTGTCTTATACGGCGGTCTTTTTTTCTATGAAAGCCTTTATTCTGTCCAGGGCCTGTTCCAACAGGTCAAGAGACGTCGCATAGGAAAGGCGGATATTATCCGGAGAACCAAAGCCGCTTCCCGGTACAACCGCCACTTTTTCTTCCTCAAGCAGGGCTTCGACCCATTCATCCACTGTTTCATAACCGGCTTTTCCGGCAGCTTCTTTCACGTTTGGAAACAGGTAAAACGCTCCCTCGGGCTTCACACATGAAACACCCGGTATATTTATCAGTTTATCATATACGACATTCAATCTCTCTTCAAATGCCTGTCGCATCGTCTCCACAGACCCGTCATCTTCGGTGTAGGCGGCAAGCGCACCGAACTGCGAAGCGGAAGCGGGGTTAGAAGTCGAATGACTGGCAAGATTGGTCATCGCTTTTATAAGCTCTCTGCTGCCTGCGGCATATCCAATCCGCCATCCTGTCATCGAGTGGGATTTGGAGACCCCGTTGACGAGCACCGTCTGTTCCTTCAGTTCCGGTGAAAGCTGCGCCAGCGAAACATGCGATGCATCCCCGTAAATCAATTTTTCATAGATTTCATCGGAAACAATAACCAGATCATGTTTCAGAGCGGTCTCCCCCAGCTCTTTCAGTTCTTCTTTCGTATACATGCTTCCTGTCGGGTTTCCGGGCGAGTTAATAATAACAGCTTTTGTCAAAGAAGAGACGTGGTCTTCCAGCTGGTCTGCAGTAATCTTGAAATGGTTATCTTCAGACCCTTTAACAAACACCGGGTTCCCTCCGGCCAGTTTTACCTGTTCCGGATAACTCACCCAGTAGGGAGCCGGGATAATGACCTCGTCTCCTTCATCCAGAAGAGCTTGAAACAACGTATATAGAATGTGTTTCGCTCCGTTGCCTATGATAATTTCCTCTTCCTTGTATGTCAGCTGCTGGTCCTTTTCAAATTTATCGGCGACGGCCTGCTTCAATTCAGGCATACCGCCGGACGGTGTGTATTTTGTATACCCATCCCTCATGGATGCAGCCGCAGCTTCTATTATGTACGACGGCGTGTTAAAATCAGGTTCCCCGGCACCAAGTCCTATAACATCATGTCCCCCGGCTTTCAACTGTTTGGCTTTTGCTGTGATAGCCAGTGTGGAAGACGGACTGAGCGCCGAAACTCTTTTAGATAGTTCCATATTCTTTATTCCTCCTCGTTACGTTACAAAACAGGTTATCGTAAGTGTAATAAAAACCTTGTCCAAATTCAAGCCGTGTCTGCACGGTGCAGCGTAGTTACCGGTTTTTGAGTTTTTCTTTCCATTATGGTATTTTTACCCCTGTTTCTGGATGCTGTATCGTTTGATATAATCCCCGTTTTCCATCGACAAATAGTAGTAATAAAGGGTATCGTCGTCTTCAAACGTCACTTCATACAGCGGAGTGCCATTTTCCAGGCCCGGCTTTATACTGCGGACATTCTGTATGTTAAAGCGATCAAGAACGATGTCTTCTGCTTCAGCGGATGATATGCTTTCTTCTGCAGGCAGACGCACAGCTATACTGCCCTGCTTTAGAAAGAACCATTCCTCGGAACCGTCCGATAACCCGGCATACACGCTGTGTACTGTTTCATTTCCATGGTAGTAGAAGGATTCCTGCACCGATTCGACATTTTCTTCAGCGAGCACAATCTTCTCTGCTTCGTCCAGCGTTTCCGCCAGCGAAGAACGTACGATTGTATACCCAAGATAAAAGAGACCTGCCGTCAGTATAAGTGCTAATCCTGTGAGAAGAAGCCGGCGCTTCATAAAGGACTTCCTTTCTGTCCTGTCATTTTATCATTATCTCTGCTCCAGTTTTTCATGCCAGTACCGGGCATTGTATAACACCCGCTCCTCGTCGATTGTTATCAGTTCTCTGTCTTTCATGAGCCGTTTCCCATCAACAAATACATCCGTAACATCCTGGCCGGAAGCGGCATACACCACATGAGATGCCATGCGATTATCCGGCTGCAGGTGGGGCTGATCTCCGTCCAGCATAATAAAATCGGCAGGTCCTCCAGGCTGAAGCAGTCCATCTTTGTCAACGCCGAGGAGTTTTGCCCCATTGAAAGATGCCATCCGGAAAATGTCTTCTGCCCTGACTGCTCCAGGATCCATTTGAACTCCTTTTTGTAAAAGAGCGGCCATTCTCATTTCCTGGAACATATCCAGATTATTATTGGAGGCGGAGCTGTCTGTTCCAAGAGTGACGGGGATACCGGCTTCAAGAAAACGTCCGACCGGAGCCGTACCGGAGCCTAATTTGGCATTGCTCATCGGGTTGTGGGAAATAACGGCGCCTTTCTTTTTTAAAAGGGTCGTCTCTTCTTCGGACACGTGAACGGCATGAGTCAGTACTGCCTGCTGCTCGTAGAAGCCGAGCTCGTCCAGATGAACAGCCGGTGTACGGCCGTACCTCTCTTTGTAATCCTGCACTTCTCCAGCTGTTTCTGCTGCATGTGTGCCGATCATCAGATTATTTTCCCGGGCGGCAGCTGTGATTTGTGTCATGAATTCAGGAGGGCATGTATAAGGAGCATGGGGAAAAAGCATGCCTTTTATTCTGCCTTGCCCTTCCTCATTCCAGGAAAGCGCAAGTTCCACCGCTTCGTTCAGTTTCGCCGGCCACGCCGCCCGGTCTCCGAATCCAATCATGCCTCTGCTCAATACGGCCTTCATGCCACTGTCGTGCGTACGTTCAAAGACAAGATCCATATGAAGATGGTACATATCCAGAAAAGCAACTGTCCCTGAACGAATCATTTCCGCCAGGGCAAGATCTGTGCCGGCCTGTACCATACTCCGGTTTAGTTTGGCCTCGCGGGGCCATATTTCTTTTTCAAGCCAATGTTTAAGGGGGACATCATCGGCTGTTCCCCTTAACAGCGTCATGGGGGTATGCATATGTGTATTATACATACCCGGCAGCACCCATCTGCCTCTCCCCTCTATGCGTGGAATGGAGTATGGTTTGTCATTTGGCACCGGCATAGCTTCCAGTTCCGTGATGATTCCATCTCTGACTTCCATATAACAATTTTTCTTTACGGATTCCCTGTTTCCATCAGGAAGCAGATGAATATGTTCAATGATGAAGTGCTGCAACAAACACCCCTCCTGTTAATCATAAAAAAATGAAGCTATGTCATCCAACAGACGATCGACGGGTTGATGGGCAGCCGGCAGTTCCGGAATAGATTCCAGAAAAGTTTTTCCGTAATCGGCTGTCATCATTCTTTCATCGAGCACAACAACAATTCCTCTATCTTCTCTATGCCTGATCAGTCTGCCAAAGCCCTGTTTAAAACGCAGTACAGCCTGGGGAAGGGATACGTTTTTGAAGGGGGATAAGCCATTCTTTTCTGCCGCTTCCATTCTCGCTTGTGTCATTGGTTCATCCGGTGGCGGAAATGGAAGTCTTGCAATGATCAGACAACTCAGATCCTCACCCGGCAGGTCGATACCTTCCCAGAAAGAATTCGTTCCGAGCAGTACAGCCTGCTCCTGCTGCTTAAACATTTTCATCAGACGTGAACGACTGCCGCTCTTCACGCCTTGAGCGATAAAAGAAAACTGATTGTCCTCATCCCACTGCTTCAGCTGATCGTATGTCCGCCGCAGCATATCAAATGATGTAAAAAGAACCAGCATTTTTCCTTCGGTAATATGCGCGGTATGAAAAATAAATTCCGCCATTTCCCTGATAAACGACCTTTTTTTCACAGAAGGCATGTTTTGAGGCACGAGCAGTTTTGCCTGCTCATGGACTGGAAAGGGACTGAAAAGCTGCATGGTATCGGGAACAAAGTCATCCAGTCCCCATTTTGTGATGACGTGGGAAAAGGAACCTTTCAACGTAAGAGAAGCAGAGGTCATAATGACACTGTCTTTCTTTGCAAATAACTGATCGGCCAAAAGATCCGACACATCCACCGGTCTCCGGTAGAGGTAGGCAGCATTAGCTGCTCCCTTTTTCTCCACTTCCATCCAGTACACATGATTGGAATCTTCTATCATAAACAAAGAATGAAGATAATCAAACAGTGAAGCCGCCTCCTCAAGAGCCGAAGAAAAGTCCTGAAGAAGCCCGTTTTCGGGTGAATCCGGGTGGATCCGGGAGGCAAAATCGGCACTGAACGTCTCCAGCTCTTCTGCTTCTTCTGAAAAAACAGCAAGAGCCCGCTCCAGTGCCTCCTGTATTCCAAACCACGAAGGATGATGCATGTGCTCCGGAAAATACCGAAGCGACAGCCGTCCCACATCCGTATGCTCGGGCTCGGCCTGTTGAAGACAAAATTCATGTACCATCCGGAACAGTTCGTCTATTTCATACTTTAATAACGTGAAATAATCCTGACGTTTTTGAAACCAAGACATGGAGTACGCCCACGCTTTATCCTGCTCAAGCACAAAAAGGCGTTGAAACAGACCCGTGTCTTCCAGAACACCGAGCCGGTTCAGAGCCTGATTTACATGAAAATAACTGATTTCTACGCCTAAATGCCGGGAAGCCAATTCATCCAGGTGATGAGCTTCATCGATAACAACATGTTGATGGGATGGAAGCAGCCCTCTTTCGTTTTTCATGTCTGTAAAGAGCAGCGCGTGGTTGGTGATCACAATATCAGCCTGCTCAGCCTGCTTAACGGCACGTGGATAGTAATCGAGTGCTTCCCATGAAGGAAAATGTCCCCGTTTATCCAAGTCATCTGTGCACACTTTTTCCCAAAACACATTCCCTGTGCCTCCCGGAATATTAATCTCTTCCACATCGCCGGTATCTGTTTCAAGAATCCAGACCAGTATCTGCGCGATGGTAAGGATTTCCTCATAAGAGCCGGTTGTCGTACCGATTGCCTGGCGAAACCGGCGGAGTGAGAGATAGTGGCTTTTTCCTTTTAAAAGAATCATCGAAAAGGAAAACGGAATGGTTTGTCTAAGCAGGGGCAGTTCTTTTTGCATCAGTTGTTCCTGCAGGGCGATGGTGTTCGTGGAAACAAGCACGCACTGCCTGGTCCGTTTACTGAAATAAAGAGCCGGCACGAGATAAGCCAGCGTTTTTCCGATACCAGGCCCTGCTTCGACCAAAAGATGGCGGCGTTCATTGAGCACACGACCCACTTTATCCGCCATAGCGGCCTGACCTTCTCGATACTCAAAGGTTTCCCTGTCAGCTGCATCGAGTGCTCCTTCCGGAGAAAAAAATGAGTCTTCTTCTCCATCGCGGCCTTCGATGTTACCACGGTTCGTGGTGTCCTCTACCGGCCTTTTAAAAACAATCCCTTTATATTCCATCCACAGCGCGTCGGAGTGAATAACGGTATGCTGTTTTAGTTCAGGCTCTCTCATTAGAGATGATACATCACTTTCAAGATGCGGAGCGAGCGAATGAAGCCACTTTCTTGTCGTTTCCGGAAGACCACCCAGTTTATTCAGCAGCTGAAGCAGTAAAGCAGCAGTCACCCACGCATCGCTGTCGGCCTGGTGGGGGCGACTGTGGGTGATACCCAGCCACTTGGTCAGTCTGGACAGCTGATATCCCGGAGCAGACGGAAAAAGAATGCGGGAAAGTTCCACTGTATCCAGCGCACTCCCCTGAAAAGGCGGGAACCCTGCCTGCTGTAATTCACTATTAATAAATTGAAGATCAAAGGGAACATTATGAGCAACAAAATAAGAGTCTTCGAGCCATTCCCGCAGCATTGGAGCTATTTCGGCAAACTCCGGAGCTGTTTTCACGTCTTCGGAAGAAATACCGGTCAACTGCTGGATAAAGAGAGGAATAGAAGAATGCGGCTGGATAAACGAAGACCATACCTTCTCTATTCGGCCGTCTTCAATAAGAGCCGCTCCTATCTGAATAATTTTATCCCCATTTTTAGGAGCGTTGCCTGTCGTTTCCGTATCAATAACAACATATTTTTTCGTCATAGGTTTCACCCCGGCCGTTTCGTGTCTACGGGTATCATCAGTATATCATATTCGAGCTTCAGTCAATATCAGCACTATAAATTTTCTCTATTGTTCCGTCTTTTTGTTTAATAAGAAGAACACCGTCATCTGTGATACCTTCGGCGTATCCTTCCACCGTTTTAAACCGGCTCACAGCCCGGACATGGTTCCCGATTGTATCGGCAAGTTCTTCCCAGCGTCTGCGCACTGCCCCAAACCCGCCAGTCAGATACGTCCCGTACCAATACTCCAGACTTCTCAGGACAGAAGCAGTAATATCGGCACGGTGAAACGCAGTCCCGTTATTCTCAAGGGCCAGAGATGTCGCCTTAGACTGAAGTTCAGGCGGAAAATGATCTTTGTCGTGATTAATATTCAATCCTATACCAATGATCACAGCTTGAACACGGTCCGGATCCGACTGCATCTCGGTCAAAATACCGGCTGTTTTTTTCTCGTTTAGTAAAATGTCATTCGGCCATTTGATGCGGGGCTGCAGTCCGGACGCATTGGCAATGCCTTCTGTTACAGCGACTGCTGCCAGGAGTGTCAGCTGCGGGGCATTCTGCGGCCGTATATCGGGACGCAGTATAATACTGAACCAAAGCCCCGTTCCAGAAGCAGAAACCCAGGGTCTGTCCAGTCTCCCTCTTCCCTGAAGCTGCTTATCGGCGGCAACTACTGTTCCTTCCGGTTCATTTTTCCCCGCCAGTTTGTGTGCTTCCTCCTGGGTGGAAGTCACTTCCTCTTTATATACCAACTTCTGCCCGAATGTTTTTGTATGGAGCCGTGATTTGATTTCATCAGCACTTATCAAGTTGGGGATATGGGTCAAACGGTACCCTTTCCGGGGCACCGCTTCAATTTCGTAGCCGGCCTTCCTTAATTCCTCCATATGTTTCCATACAGCGGTGCGTGAGATGCCAAGCAGCCGGCTGATTTCCTGACCGGAAACATAGACATCCGCTGTATCTTCAAGCACCTGCAGCAGCTTATCTCTCATGTGACAGTTTCTCCTTTACAAGGGATAGTAATTCGTCCCGTTTGTTGGCAGTACGTCCGTACAGCACTTCTTCTTCCAGATAATCCAGAAGATAACCTATCCACCTTCCCGGCAGACAGGGATGCTGCCTGACTATGTCCCTCCCGTCCACTTGCAGGTCATCCCTGGACACAATCGGGAGGGATTGGGCAAGATTCAAGATATGTTCCAGCCTTTTGTTGTCTTGAACACCTGTCAACCATTGACTGACCGTTTCAATCTGGATGGCAGTCCTCCATCCGTTTTGGTAAACCATCTCCGTGTCCCAGTTCACCCCGCCCGGATTGGCAGTACACATCTTTATGATGTAATGAATACGGGATCGGATCCTTTTTTTTATCGGCCAACTGTTTACGAAACAACATGCTTGTTCGCTGTACAGCAGGAAGAAAAATACCGCCCATTTTTCTTCGATCGTTGAAAAATCCTCCAGTTCCGGGGATTTCTGATTCGTTAAGATGTATTCCGGTTTGATGGAATCTGGAAAATCGCTTATCACCCCGGAAGCAAGCAGCAGCTCTAAAGCTCTGGAGCATGCCTTCCCTTCGAGTATTTTTTCAATTTCCCGTTGAATGCGTTCTTTCGCTGTATCCTGAAGACCGATTCCATCAGCGCATACCGCCTGCCAGGTTGATTCTTCCAGGCTGAAGTTAAATTCAGAAACAAATCGAAAAGCACGCAGTTTCCGAAGCGGGTCCTCTTTCATACGCTGCAGCGGAGACGAAACAGAACGGATCAGCCGCCTGTTTATATCGCTCTGGCCGCCGTATGGGTCAATAAGGTTCCCGCTTATCTCCACGGTCATCGCATTCATCGTAAAATCCCGATGCTCAAGGTTCATCTGCAGCGACTCTTTATCCGGGTGGAACGTCGTTATTTCAAACACGTATCCATGCCGGGGAACAATAAATACAGGAAAAGATGAAGAAGGCTGTACAGCATGTGGAAACAAAGACCAAACGATGTCAGGGGCTCCTTCCAGTACAATATCAATATCCTCGATTTCACGCGAAAGTATCGTATCTCGTACAGCTCCTCCTATGACATACCCTTTAACCTTGTTTTTTTCCAAGAACTCAAGAGTTTCCAGAGCCGCACTCCAGGCTGAACCTTTCCTGTTCATATCGCATCCACCTTCAGTTCTCCTGCACTATCCTGGAAGATCCGCTCTCTTCATATAACGTTTCATACTGCCGGACGATGCTTTCTGACCCAAATACTTCAGCTGCCCTTTGTTTGCTGTTTCTGGACATCATTTCATGCAGCGAAGGGTCTTCCAGCAGTTCTGCTCCTGCAGCTCCAGCTTCCTCCGGCTCCCCAACCGGTGTGATAAACCCTGTTTTCCTGTCAGCAATAACTTCCGGTATACCACCTGCGTCAGTGCCGACCACCGGTACTCCGCACGCCATTGCTTCCAGAGCGGCAAGTCCAAAGCTTTCCTTTTCAGAAAGAAGCAGCATAACATCCGAGATATTCAGAAAATCCGCAATCTGTTTTTGACTGCCAAGAAACATTACCCGGTCTGCAATGCCAAGGGCTTCAGCTGTCTGGCAGGCTGCCTGTTTCTCCGGACCATCCCCGATCATCAGTAATACAGACGACACACGGGAATGCATGGCAGCAAAAGCTTTTACAACATCCACCGTCCGTTTGACCGGCCGAAAGTTGGATATATGAATAACTACCCGGTCCTCCGTTTTAATACCGTAGGAAAGCCGGAGATCCTCCGGAGGGTTTTCATCACTGTACACCCGCTCATCTATGAAATTATAGATTGTTTCAATTGGTTTTGAGGTCTGCAGCATGTGTTTTGTTTCCTGCACGAGAGAGTGTGACACCGCCGTCACCTTATCGGATTTATTAATCGCATACCGGATGATGTCTTTTAACGATGGATCGTGTCCAAGTACCGTGATATCGGTGCCGTGCAGCGTGGTTACGACCTGGATATCATCATCAATCATATCTTTTGCCAAGAGCGCACAAACAGCATGAGGCACGGCATAATGAACATGCAGAATATCCAGCCCTTCTCTTTTTACAACTTCGGCCATCTTGCTCGCCAGTGTCAGGGAATAAGGCGGGTATTGAAACACCTCGTATTGATTCACTTCCACTTCATGATAATATATGTTGGAATTTGTTTGATTCAGGCGGAACGGCAGGCTCGTTGAAATGAAATGAACTTCGTGTCCTTTTTCAGCCAGCAATTTTCCAAGCTCTGTCGCCACGACTCCCGAACCGCCGACGGTCGGGTAACATGTTATGCCAATTTTAAACGCCATAGTGTTCTCCTTTACGGAATGAAAGATAAAACGAGCGGCGAAGCAGTTTTGAAACCTTCAGCATAATCCGTTCCGGCCTGTTTTCCGAAAACCGCGTCTCTTGCCCGCACACTCTCGACATAGCCTTCCGTTAATGGAGTAGATACACTGCCTGAAGTTTTTTGAAACTGGCTTTGAAAGCAGGAAAGAGCTTTTTCTTTGTGCTGCTGCCACGCCGCTGCGTCAACGTAAAAGTCGGGAAGCCCGATTCCGTTGATAAAATAGTAATAAAAAGCCGCTGTCTTATGTGGAGGGCCGGCCACTTCAGGATATTTACGAATCCCGGCATCAAACAATGCTTCTTTCACCACAACGCTGCATGCCGAATGATCAGGGTGACGGTCTTCATAGTACGGAGCAAACACAACATGAGGTTTTACCTCCCGGATGGTCTCAATCAGGGTATTGTACTGTTCATGTGTTTTCGTGATTGCTCTATCGGGAAAGTCAAGCTGATACCGTCCGGAGACCTTAAGAACAGCGGCAGAGTCTTCAGCTTCCTGCTGTCTCATTTCCACCGTTCCATTGGAGGATAATTCTCCTTTCGTTAAAGAGCATACATACACTATATCGCCTTTTGCAGCATGATTCGCTGCTGCTGCTCCCATACCAATTTCCACATCGTCCGGATGAGCGCCGATACAAAGAAGTCTTTTTTTATTCATAACCTGCGTCCTCTCTAGGCGGTTGGACATTTCGAAAATCAAGCATACCATGATCCAGGCCTTTCACAAGTACTTCAGCTGTCGCCATATTGGTCGCAAGCGGTATGGTATGCACATCACAAAGCCGGAGAAGTGCTGTTATGTCTGGTTCGTGCGGCTGAGCCGTCAATGGATCCCGGAGAAACAGGATCAGGTCCATATTGTTCTCGGCAATGAGCGCTCCAATCTGCTGATCTCCGCCAAGAGGGCCAGACAAATGCTTATGAACATAAAGGCCGGTTTCTGCTTCAATACGGGACCCCGTTGTACCGGTGGCATGCAGATGGTGGTTCCGCAGAACCGGTTCATACGCCTGCACAAACCGGATCATGTCTTCTTTCTTTTTATCATGCGCAATTAAAGCAATATTCAACGGAAGGCACCTCTATTCCATTAGATTTTCGAGACCGTAGACGAGTGTTTTTACCTGCAGGACACTCTCCACTGCCAGTTTAACACCAGGCATAAAAGACTGCCGGTTGTAGGAATCATGGCGTATCTTAAGAGACTGACCGGCCCCTCCGAAAAGCACTTCCTGATGCGCAACAAGTCCCGGAAGACGCACACTGTGTATCCGCATACCATCTGTTTCAGCTCCGCGCGCGCCGGTCTGCTCCTCTTTTTCATCCGGATGTCCCTGTCGTTTTGGTGTGCGGACTTCATTAATCATGTCCGCTGTTTTGGAAGCTGTACCGGATGGGGCATCCAGTTTATTGTCATGATGCATTTCAATAATCTCCACATCAGAGAAATAACGGGCAGCCATCTGGGAGAGTTTCATCATTAAGATAGCTCCGACAGCAAAATTCGGGGCAATCACAGCTCCCATTTCTTTTTCTTCGGATTTTTGTCTCAGCCGTTGTATGTCTTCATTGCTGAAACCGGTCGTACCGACAACCGGCCGCACGTAATAATCAAGTGCCAGTTCCAAGTGTTTCTTTCCAGCTTCCGGTGTCGTCAAATCAATAAGAACATCGGCCTCTGTTTCTTCCAGGCACGTCTGCATATCGTCATAAATAAGAGCAGTCTCCTCCGGCATACCGGCAAGGTCGCGCAATTTTTTTCCTGCATTTCTGGAGTCTACAGCAGCCGCCAGTTCAAATTCTTCGGTCTCATGAACGAGGTGCACAGCTTCTTTCCCCATTTTCCCACGTGGTCCGGCAATAATAATGCTTGTCATGTTATTTCTCTCCTTCTTCTTTCATTGTCCATCGGTCGGCATCTCTCGTCCGGAATTTGTCCATGACCAGGTCAAACGCTTCGTCCAGATCGATATGTAAAGAGTTGGCAAAACAAATGAGGACAAATAGGATGTCTCCCATTTCCTGCTCAAGCGGCTTGTCCTGCTCTGATTCTTTCTTTGGCTTTTCTCCGTAATAATGGTTAATTTCTCTTGCCAGTTCTCCTGTTTCTTCTGATAAGCGGGCCATCATGGCAAGCGGGCTGAAATACCCTTCTTTATACTGTCCGATATGTTTTTCGACTTCCTGCTGCATATCCTGCATTCGTTTTGAATCCATGGTCCATCCCTCACCTTCCCTTTTATCGTATCGAATTCCTATTCGTTTGACAATCACCGGGCACCTTGTGTCTGCGTCAAGTTTTTCTCGGTAAGCCTGAAAGACGGCAGTTTCCGGCCCTCTCTTATTGTACACCGTGAATCTCCTACCGCGCTCCGCTTGGTGGCCTCGCCGGAAGGTCTGCTTTCTGGCGAAAACAGACCTTCCAGCGAGGGTTAGGAAAGGCTCTTTACCATATGGCCCATCGCTGTGGAATGGGCGGCATGCAGCGGTATGACACCGGCTGTCGTCCCGTTGGATGCCCGGGCCGGGTCCCGGAGAATATCGGTCATCCGTACCATGCGGGCCCATTGACGCTGCTGCCTTACCGAGCGCGGTT
>NZ_FOTY01000027.1 GCF_900114715.1 Salibacterium qingdaonense | reverse complement strand
TAAAGAAAATCTTCAATCCAGGGATCCGTCATATCTTCATCCAATGGACACTTCAACCCCCGTTTTTCCGCAAGTCGTATGACTTCCGTCACCTTTTGCCGGGAGTGACGAGTTATAGCGGATATGCTTCGTAAACTCCTTTCTTCTTCGCCATGTAATTCCAGTATTCGACGATAAGGGAACATAAAAAACCTCCTGTATTCCTAATGTCATGCCGTAAGGCATGCCCACTAAGTATACAGGAGGCAGTGGAATGGTAAAGACAAATGCAGAGAGTGGTAAAATACGCTGCATTCGTTGGTAAAAAAGATTGCATTGGTGGTACAAATCAAATGCCGTACTCATCGTTCAAACCGGTCCCGGTGAATCCACGTTATACGATAAAAATTTCTGTGCGCGTCACCATAACGTTCTGGACCAGATTATCCTGCATTCGAAAATAAAAAAGACATTCCGCAGAAGAAATGCCTTTAATCTTCAATCAAATCGTGCAGCGGCACGGTCAGTTCATGGTCGGGATCCCCAAGCGAATAGATCCTTGCTGTATTATCTTCATCATGAACACGCTGAATATAGACCGGCGTTCCGTCGTAAGTGACGCCTGCCATAACAGGTGATTCCGAAATTTCCTTTGCACGTAATATATCCATTGCAGGCCCTCCTTTGTTCTTTCTGTCGTTAGGATAAGCAGGCCTGGACCATTTATGCGGCGGAGGGATTATTTTTGCTGGAAAAGATACAGAATAGTAAACGTTGGCGGTATTTTATGTAGAGACTTCCGGCAGGACGTATTCCATCGGGGACACTATGCCGCCATATTGACTATTTAGTGTTCTCTCCCCTCTCCTCCCACCGGCTTCCAATAGTTTCTTCTATAACAGTGCATTCATCGAGAAAGAAAGTGACATAATAACAAATGCGAAAATACTGTGGAATAATCTTGACTTTTTTGTTTCAGATAAGAATTTCATGTGGGTGATGTGGCAGAAGTTGCTATGTTTCTTACTGGTATGGTCAGTTATTCTCTTCACAACAGGAATATGATCGAAACTTTTAACACAGATTTTAGCAAGTTTTATTCTTATACATGAGGGAAAAATACTATATGCTTCTTAAGAAAGGTGGAGAAACATATGAAAATGAAAGCTGCCGTCACACCAGCCGAAAGTGCTCCGTTTGAAATTGAAGAAGTAGAACTTCAGGAACCGCAGACAAACGAAGTATTAATAAAAGTTGTCGCTTCGGGTGTCTGCCATACCGATGCTGTAGCGCGGGACCAGGAAGCTCCCACTCCTCTGCCCGCCGTTCTGGGTCATGAAGGCTCAGGGATTATTGAAAAAGTCGGACCCGGGGTGAAGTCAGTGGAGGAAGGAGACCATGTTGTTCTTTCTTATGTATCCTGCGGTCAATGTGAAAACTGCTTACAGGGCAACATTGCTTACTGTGAACGAATGACCCCATTGAACTTCGGCGGTAAGATGCTGGATGGTTCACAGCGACTGTCAAAAGACGGAGAGCATTTATCCTCCTTTTTTGGCCAATCCTCGTTTGGCATGTATGCCGTCGCAAATGAGCGCAACGTTGTAAAAGTTGACAAAGATATTGATTTGGCTGTTCTTGGACCGCTGGGCTGCGGGATTCAAACAGGAAGCGGAACCGTGATGAACAAATTAAAACCTCAATTCGGTGAAACAATCGCTGTCTACGGATGCGGTGCTGTAGGTTTAAGTGCCATCATGGGTGCCCGGTTAACCGGTGTTTCTAAAATTATGGCCGTGGATGTGCATGACAGCAGACTGGAACTGGCCAAAGAACTTGGAGCCACCCACACCTTTAATGGAAGTGAAGTAGACGTTGTCGAGGAAATTAATAAAGAAACAGACGGCGGCACTCATTATGCTGTAGAAACAACAGGCGCAGCTAAAGTAACAAGGCAGTCACTGCAGGCTCTGCGTCCTATGGGCACTTCCGCAGTAGTGGGAATGACACAGGATATGAGTTTTAATGTATTTGATGACGTGATGGCCGAAGGAAAATCGCTGTCCGGAGCTATAGAAGGAGAATCCATACCTCAAATATTTATTCCCCGGCTGATTGATTTTTATAAAAAAGGGAAATTCCCTTTCGACCGATTAGTGAAATATTACAATTTAGAAGACATCAATCAAGCTTTTGATGATTCAGCAAATGGATCAACCGTTAAACCGATCGTAAAAATGGATCATGCCTAATCGAAGCCGGTCATACGCCGGGTCAAAGGGGCTTCCTGCATCAGGACAGCCCCTTTTTCTGTTCGTTCGAGCAAATGCATGTTCACGATGTAAAGGGAATCTTTCGAAAGGGACACTACGAATGAAAAAAGCGGCATAGTGTTCTCCGAATCCATGCCCGTGGGCACTATACGGCTGAAGGGCTGTGTTAGTGGTTCCCGTTTTCTGCGGGTGGAAACTATTCATAGATAATAGAATGATAGTGTACCCAAAACTCACGCTGGAAAACACTAAGCCACCATATCAATCACTTAGTGTCCACTCCCTTTCCAGCGCCACAAAAAGATGGAAACCCGGCCGGCTTCCATCCTCTGCCCTATTAAGACTGTCCGATTCTTTCTACCACACGCTGGATGCGGCCACCGTCCATTTCGTACACCTTTCACGCCCTGTTTATCCAGTCCGTTCGTCGGTTCATCCAAAACGACGACGCTCGGCTTCTCCATAATGGCCTGCGCAATCCCAAGGCGCTGCTTCATGCCTAACGAATACTTCTTCTGCTGAGTTTCGATTTATTGCTTTGATATTATTATCATAATATGGTACAGTTAGAGCATAATAAAAGGCAGGGACAGCGGAAACTGCCCCTGCCTCTTGAACGATGCAGACGGCCCTTCAAAGAGGGCAACAATTTCAGTAGGTTATGAAAACCCCATCCTTTTTAGAGTTGCCTCTCTAATGTAAGGATGGGGTTTTACTTTCTGCCTGAGATCATGATAAGCAATACCGTCAAGAGTATCATGATGACCTCAAAAAACAAAAATGGCCCACTCTTCATGAGAAATCCCGATGGATATAGCTAGAGTATTGATTATGCAGCCTCAGCGTTTCCTGAAAAAACTTATTCGGACCGGGGATGTGAGGTTTGGTTTAAAAGGATCACGCTGATTATACCGGCCAGGAATGGTAGCGAGGACATGATGATGATTTGACTGTTCAGCGTCCCCTCTAAAGAATGAAAAATGGCAAATATGGAACCACTCACCAATCCAACCATTGCTGCATACGTTGCCGCCGGATAATTCGCGAGAAGGTAACGGATGAGTTTACTTATAAACAAAACGCCGGCTACCATCCCGGAACCGATGGCAGCTATAATTGGCAGGTTCAGCGTCATCAGTGCCTATCATCTGTCCTATATAAAAGTCACCGGTCCTCACATAACTAATCACAAATCCGCCTCCGAAAACGATTAGCAGATTAATCGAGAACAGTAGTAAACCTGCGTTCTTCTGCATCTTTGCCCCCTCTTTCTATTTATCCTGCTCTTATTTTACAACCCATAAATTCACATTTCTACCATCTTCATATGTATACTAAGGGACACTGCGATGGAAAAACAGTGGCTTAGTGTCCTTCCATCCTGCATCAGTGGATACTATGCCGCGGGAATCCGGCGCCATTGGTTCCTCTTTTTCACCGGTGGATACTAATCGCAGTAAACAGAGGGATGTGTCCACAACCTGCCCTTGCATGGACACTAACACATGAACTCATTAACTTAGTGTCCCCTTATTCTCCCCCATCCCCGCAACGCAAAAAAAGATGGAACCCCGCTCGCAGGATTCCATCCATCAGCATCTTATTTCTGCACCGGCGCGCTGTTCATGACTTCCACCAGTCGTTTCATGCCTTCTTCAATCAACTCCGGTTCGGCGTTGGTGAAGTTGAGGCGCATCGTGTTCTGGGCGGGCTGGTTTACGTAGAACGGGGCGCCGGGTACGAAGGCAACGCCGTTGTCGACCGCGTCGTCGAGGAGCGCTTTCGTGTTCACGTATTCCGGCATGGAAACCCAGAAGAACATGCCGCCTTTTGGTTCGTGGTAGCGGATGTCGATGTCATCGGCGCGATCGAAAATGTCTTTCATGACGTGCATCCGTTCTTTATACGTGCGCTGCAGCGTGCGGATGTGGGCGTCGAGATCAAAGTCCTCGAGCAGCTTCACGAGCGCGTGCTGGGTAAGCGAGTTCGTGTGCAGGTCGGTCGCCTGCTTCGCCTGGGCCATCATCCGGATGATCTGATACGGCCCCGTGATCCAGCCGGTGCGCATAGCGGGCACGACGGTTTTCGAGAAGGTGCTCGTGTAGACGACGTATTTGTTTTCATCGAGGGAAGCGAGTGGCGCCACGGTTTCTGCTTCATCGAACTTGATGTCGCCGTACGGATCATCTTCGAATACGATCGTATGGTACTTTTCCGCGAGCCGGAGCAGTTCTTTTCTCCGCTCGAGCGACCAGACTTTGCCGTCGGGGTTGGAGTACGTCGGAACGATGTAGATACACTTCGGCTTCAGCTGCTGGATTTTTGTTTCGAGATCCTCTTTTGTCATGCCGTCGTTGTCTGCGTCCACCGGTACGATGTTCACTTCATAGGACTGAAACACCTGAATCGCGGCGAGGTATGTTGGATTTTCAGTGAGCACGATGTCGCCGGGATTGAACATAACGCGCGCGAACAGATCGATCGCCTGCTGCGAGCCGGAGGTGATGAGCACGTTTTCCGGCATGCGGTGGATTCCCTTGTCCGCCATGCGTTCCGTCAGTTTTGACCGGAGTGCCGGCACACCCTCCGTTTCGCCGTACTGGAGTGCTTTGGCATCGGTGTCGAGCGCTTTGTTGAACGCCTCCCTCACTTCTTCGACCGGGAACAGATTCTCATCCGGCAGGCCGCCGGCAAACGAAATGACGTCGCCGCGGTTCACGACCTTTAAGATATCGCGCACCGCCGAAGACTGCATATGGTTAACCCGTTTTGCAAAACCGTATTTCATGAGCGTTAGCCCCTTTATCGTGGATTATTACGCCTACTTATTATAACACAGCGGCGCGTAGAATCCGATACGAAGACTGAATGTTCAGCCATCCGGATGCAGGATGACTTTGCTGAACGGTTCTTCCTGGTTGATGATGTTTTCAAAAACGGCGGGGCCTTCCTCAAGCGGCAGGCGGTGCGAGATGACCGGTTCCATTTCGAGGGTTCCATCTGCAAGAGCCGCGGCGGTTGCGCTCCATTCACGGCCGGGAAACGGGGCGGATACGGCGTTCCATCCGCCGAGGACACGGAGTTCGTTGCGTACAATGCGTTCAAAGTAGTAGCGTTCAAACGTGATATCATTATACGGAATGCCCATGTAGATGACGTCGCCGCCTTTTTTCGGCAGGGCGAGCACCTGAACGGAGGTGACCGGGGATCCGGCGGATTCAACGGCGGCGTCCACTCCCTCTCCGTTGTATGCAAGCAGCGCTTCTTCCACGTTCTGCTCTTTTGGATTCAGGCAGACGTCGGCGCCGAGGCGGGCGGCGCGTTCGAGCTTGGACGGATCGATATCGATCGCATAGACGTTATCTGCGCCGAATTGTTTGGCCCACTGGATGCTGAGCAGCCCAATATTGCCGCAGCCAAGCACAGCAGTTGCTGCGCCCGGCTCCAAAGCCGAGCGGTACAAGGCGTGCAGGGCGACCGCGGACGGCTCCATCAGCGCTGCCGCGTCCATCGTTACGCCTTCCGGTACCGGCACAACGTTGGCGGCGGGTAGTTTCGTCTGTTCGGCAAAAGCGCCCGGCCGGAAAGCGCCGAGCACCGTGAGTGCCTGACAGCGGGCCGGGTTTCCTTTTTCGCATTCCCGGCACGTCCCGCACGGAAAGGCGGGGCATCCGGCCACCCGGTCCCCCGGCTTCACGTGGGTGACACCTGTTCCGACTGCAAGCACCGTGCCTGCGAATTCATGGCCGAACGTCATGCCCTTCACATACGGGCCGAGCTTGGCATACCGGGACAAATCCGACCCGCAGATGCCGGCGGCCGCCACCTGTATCACGACGTCATCCGGCGCGGTCACTTCCGGCAGCGGCACGTCTTCCATCCGGAGATCCTTCTTCCCGTGCAGCGTCAGCGCCTTCATCATCATGACGACGATTCCTCTGTGTTCCCGCGGCCGAACCGGCGCCGGAAGATACCGATGGATGCCGCTGCCACGAGAATGGTATTAATCCACGTCTGGTTCGCCGTATACATATCAAGTACCGGATTCAACGGACCGAGCATCGTTTCCACCATCGATTGAATCATGTATTATCCCCTCTTTCTTCCATATTGACAGGCGTCAAGGACACTTTAATGCCTCCGCCGTTTTTAATCGCGTCGTACGCTTCGTCCCACTGCGTGATATCGAATTCGTGGGTAATCAGAGCCTTCGTATCAACGGTTCCGCTTCGTATGAGTTCCAGGCTCGGTTCCCAGTCGGCCGCTTTCTGGCTGCGGGTGCCGGTCACCTGGATTTCTTTCTGGATGATGTCGCTTGCATTCAGCGAGACTTTCTCCTCCGGAAAAATACCGACCTGGACGTACTGTCCTTTTTTCGTCAAGAGATCCAGTCCCATATTGGCCGCCGGCGGAGCGCCGGTGCATTCGAAAACAAGATCGGCGCCGTATCCGGACGTGCGCTCCAAAACGATATCTTTCACATTCTCTGTTTCGATGTTGATCTGCTCATCGATGCCAAGTTCCTCCGCTTTGGCAAGCCTCGTCTTATCGTGGCTGAGACCGGTGATGATGACCGAAGCGCCTCCCGCCTGGAGCACCTGCGCGGTCAATAGGCCGATCGGGCCGGGGCCGAGAACGACCGCGGTGTCCCCTTTTCCTACCTCTGCTTTTTCTACCGCGTGATACGCACAGGCGAGCGGTTCGGTTAACGAGGCTGCTTCATAATCGACTTCCTCCGGCAGCACATGGATGCTTTCTTTACGCGCAATGACGTAATTCGTCCAGCCGCCATCCTGCTTGGAGCCGAGGCCGACGCGGCGGGGACAGAGGTTGTAGTCCCCGCTTTCACAGTACCGGCACTCCCCGCAGATGTCGTACGTTGTCTCGGTTGTCACCCGGTCTCCCGGTCGGCATTCGGTGACATTGCTTCCTATTTGCACGACAACTCCGGAAAATTCATGACCGAGAATAACCGGTGTTTTCACGTCATAATGCCCTTCGTAAGCATGCAGATCCGACCCGCAGACGCCGGCATATTTCACTTCGATTTTCACCTGGTCCGGTCCGGGAGCAGGTTCCGGTACGTCTTTGACGATGAGATGGCCGTACCCTTTTTGTTCTTTCACAAGCGCCTGCATCACGCGTTCCTCCTTTTTTCGTTAATTAAAGAGCGAGAAGAATTTGTAGATGACGTAGTTGATCATGTTGCCGCCCTGGTCGAGACTCGAAATCTGACTCGTTCCTTCCGGCATATCGAACTGGGCTGCTTCGCCCATCTGGGTATGAATCTGGGCGACGTCGGTTGCCATGTAGAGCGTGAGTGCGATCATGACGGTGCCGACAATGACGGAGTGAATGATGTTGCCCCGCGCGGCTCCGACGATAAAGGCGACGATGAATGGAATCGTGGCAAGGTCCCCGAACGGAAGTACATTGTTACCAGGCAGCACAATCGCAAGGGCCACCGTAATCGGAACGAGGATGAGTGCCGTCGCGATAACCGCCGGATGACCGATTGCTACCGCTGCGTCGAGACCGATGTAGATGTCTTTCGCGCCGAATTTACGCTGCAGCAGATCACGCGCCGACTGCGATATCGGCATGAGCCCTTCCATCAGAATCTTCACCATCCGCGGCATCAAGAGCATCACGGCAGCCATTGTAATACCGATGTTGAACACTTCCCCAAACGGATATCCTGCCAGAATGCCAAGCGCGATTCCGAGAAACAGGCCGATGAAAATCGATTCCCCGAAGACGCCGAAGCGTTTCTGGATCGTCTCCGGATCGGCGTGGAGCTTCTTGATGCCGGGGATCCGCTGCACCAGCCATACGAGCGGGATGCCAAGCGGAGCGTAAGAGGCCGTACTTCCGGTTGCCACCGATACGCCGGGCAGATCAAATTCGCGCTCGAGAATCGGTGCGGTCCAGTCCGCGATCTTCAGACACGCAATTTCAAACAGAATGGCCGCAATTAAGCCTTGAATAATGCTGCCGCTCATCACATAAACCATGCCTGCCATAAACGCGAAGTGCCAGAAGTTCCAGATATCGACGTTCATCGTTTTCGTTGTTTTTGTAACCAGCATGATAACGTTCACAAGAAGGGCCAGCGGAATAATAAACGCGGCAATCGGGATCCCCCAGGAAATCGTGGACGCCGCCGGCCAGCCGATGTCAATGACGTTCAGCTCGACCCCGAGCCTCTCCACCATCGCCTCTGCCGCAGGTCCGAGATTATCCACGAGCAGTCCGACGACAAGGTTAATACCGACAAACGCCACCCCGATCGTCAACCCGGAACGAAATGCCTTACCGGGCTTCTGTCCGAAGCCAATACCGATGATGAAAATAACCACAGGCAGTATAACCGTCGGACCGATATTCAAAAATGCCTGAAAACCATCTATAAGTCCCTGCACAATGTTTCCCCCTTGATAAATAAATAATTATTTATTCCATAATTAGTAATAAATGTATAAATAATAAATAAAAGTACACCCCTCCCGGACGCCGGCCGTTCCGGGAGGTTTTAGTTTTTTACTGCTTCAATGCATCCAGAATCTCCTGCTCTGTTTCTTCGGTTCCGATACCGGTTAAAAACGCGCGGGCGTTGATGACCGGAAATGGATAGTCTTTTTTCGTCACCGTTGTGGTAACCAATAAATCAGCGGAATCTTCGTATTGTGCTATTTCGGAAATTTTGCACTGGATGACTTCTGCTTCAATATCGTGGTTCTTGCACATATTTTCAATCGCATCGTTCACGACCGTTGACGTGGCAATACCTGTGCCGCACGCCACAAGCACTCTTTTTTTCATCTTGTTTCACCTCCTTGCCGGGATAGTGAGAGCGTGTCTATCAGCGCCTCTTTCCGCTTTGTTTTGTCTTTCGTATTTTTATAAAAAGACAGCTGTGTTTCGTCCTGAAAAATACTCATCAGCTGCTGCAGCATTGATAACTGCGAATGTTCGTCATCCATGGCGAGCATAAAAACCAGTTCCACCGGGACCGTCTCCTTTTCTTCGCCCATGATGCCAAACGCAACCGGTTCATCCAGCACGCCGATACTGATTGTTTTTTGACGGACGTGCTCTTTGCTCGTGTGGGGAATGGCCACAGCCGGCCCCTTCGTCGGCAGACCAGTGGGGTGTTCGTGCTCCCGGTCGATGACCGCCTGAATATAACTTTCTTCCACAAGTTCATGATCGTACAAATTGGCAGCCATCGTCCGCAGCACGTCGTCGGCGTCTGCGGCCTGCATGTTATCCAGTATTAAAGTTTCGTCGATGTGTAAATCACTCAAGGCCGGCACTCCTTCTGCTTGTAGTCTTAAAAGGCATATTTCTGCAGGATCGTTTGGATTTGATCGGTCGTTGCTGCATTCCTTAAATTTTCTATATCGCTTTGGTTCTGGGACAATTTCATAATCTGACGCAGCGCCTGCAGGTGGTCGTGTTTATCCATCGCGGCGATGACGAAAATGAATTGGGCCCGGTGCGTGTCATCAAACGACACGCTTTCTTCCAGTTTCAGCAGGCTCATTCCCATCTGCTGCACCCCGTTTTCCGGGCTGGCATGGGGGATGGCTACGTGGTTTCCGAGTATAAAATATGGATCGTCCTGTCCCTGCGCCAGCATCGCCTCCACGTATTCTTCGGTAATGCTTGCTTCTTCCACCAGCGGCCGGGCTGCCGCCTGCAGGGCACCGGTCCAGTCCGCCGCTTTAGGAAGGATGCGGATTCGTTCCGGGGTGACCATTTCATACAATTGGGGTTTACGCTGAACGGCTGGATCAGCATCCGCCGACCCGCTGTCCCGGTGCACGTATTTCTCAAGCTCCTGCTGCAGGGCATCTTCATCGGACACATGGGCGTGTTTGTGCACGATGTCCAGCATCGTTTCCACGCTTAAATGTTCCGGGGTATACCCGTGCAGCTCCGACATCACCTGCCGGCGCAGCCGTTTTTTCTCATCGGGGTCCAGCATCTTGCTTACGAGAAACAGCGTCGCCTTCGTTTGGACAAAGACCGGGGAAAACACGACGTCGTATTCCAGTTCATATTTCTGGAAATCCCGGACCGACAACGCGTCCAAAAAGACGAGTTCCGGAAATACATCGCGCAGCTCCCCGAACAGAAGTCTTGAAACCGAGACACCGTGCGGGCAGACGACGAGCGCTTTCGTCTTGCTGTGAATGCTGTCCCCCTGCCTGGTCAGCCAGCCGCCGATTAACATCGTAATGTACGTTGTTTCGTTGTCCGGCATCGGCTCTCCAATCAGCGTCTCAAGCGGTCCGGTCGACTGCTTCACCAAGTGATGCAGTTCCTGAAATTCTTCACTGATCCCAAGCTCCCATTCATTGATGTCGGTCAGCTTGTATTTCACCCGGTAATAGGCGGGTTTCACGTGAAGCATCAACCGGTGGAGCAGCTGCTCTTTATTATGCAGATGAATACAGGAATACGTTTCAAACAACCGCACCATGTCTTCAAGCGCTGTGAGAAGATCCGGAATAGCATCTTCTGTCAGATCCTGCGCCCAGTACACATTGGCAGTGAGCAGATGGAGCGTAATAAACAGGCGCTCCTCCACCGGCACTTCCGCCCGTCCTTCGAGAATTTTTTCTGTTGCTTTCCATTCTTTTGTGTCCATCACTTCTTCATAATGAATATAAAACGAATCTATACAGTGCCCCTGGCTTACTCTGCGCAGCAGAAGCGACAGCACGTAAGGCATGGATTCCATTTTCTCGTCAGTGAATTTCAGCTGCAGGCTGTGCTCGATGTCCTGAATCACCTCCTGAAAAAATGTGATCTCTTCTTCATGAAGCTCCGTCGTCTCAAGGAAGCGTCCCTTTGCCCCGGAATGCCCCATGATGCGGGCCACGGTGTGGAGCAGGACCTGACGGATGGCGAATTCCTTCCCTTCCAGTTCGTACCCGGTCCGCCTGGAATACGTGACGGTGACGTCGTAGGGTGCGAGCCGTTCCTGCACTTTTTTCAGATCATTCAACGCTGTGTTTTTGCTGACATCAAGCGCGCTCGTGAAATGTATGAGGGACAGCTCTTCCGGGCCGCCCAGGAGCAGAAGAAGCAGGATATCCTCCCTCTCTTTTTCTGAAAGAACGTTGTCTTCCTGCTGCTCTTTCGTTTCACCTCCGAAAAGCGTGGATGAAACAACCGGATCAATCAGGAACAGCCCCTGTCTCGTCCGCTCAATGCAGGGCAGATTTTTCGTTTTCAGCCAGCCGTTGATTTTGTCAAAACTGTATTTCAGCTGGCGCCGGTTCAGGTTGTACTTGACCTCAAGATCTTTGCTGTTCAGACCGGGATTAGCAGCCAGTTCATTCAGTAGATCACTGCTCCGCTGGTCAAGCTGCATCGTCTCCCCCCTTTCCATATGTTCATTCTATCATCGGAACAAGCTTTGATGTATACGCTTTCATCCCAGTCTCTTGCACGTTCGATTGTCACACACTGTGATGGTTTTATGCAGGGGGCGTCCTGATGCTGTTTGCATGCGGATCGATTGGGAAAATCCGGGAATCGAGGGAGAAATCCAGAGAATCGATCGAGAAAAAGAGAAAAAGCCCGGGAATCGATGCAGAAACGCACGGATTGATGCAGAAATCGCGGGAATCGAATCATAAAGGCGCAGCCGTTTCTCCCGGAATTCCTTTTCACCGGCCGGGGATTTCTGCAATCAATGCCTAGGATCCGCTAACGGTCATTTGTCTGCCTCGGACGCCGGGAATTGGTCCTTAGACAGCGTCAAGCGACTTATTCCAGTGGGGAGCGGCGGTGAAGTGGTCCCTGGAGCGTTCTAACGACCAATCCGGCTTTCGCTCCAGCATGCAATCGGTCGCCAGGACTGCTCTAACGACCTTCTTCCCCCTGACCAGCCAGAGGAATCGTCGTTAGCGCGTACATGCCCCAGGGGAAAAGCGTTGAATGGGTGTCCGGGGGAAGGGCGGCCTGGTGCTCTTCCCTAACGACCAATTTTCCATTCCGGCTGGCGGGAATCAGTCGTTAGCTGGGAGCCAGCGGCCAATTTCAGCTTAGGTCAGCGGTGGATTGGCCACTGGAGCGTTCTAACGACCAATCCAGCTTTCGCCTCAGCGTGCCGTTGGTCCCCAGACCTGCTCTAACGACCACTTCCTCCCTCTCCCGCCGGTGAAACAGTCTTCAGCGCAAAAAAAGACAGCAGAGCGTATCTGCTGTCGGGGGGGGGGGGGGCTCTCTACTTTGTTTGGTTCTCATGATTCGTGATTTCAACGACCTGTCCGGTTTTTGCGGATCGGAGGGCGGCAGCGGTGATCTGCTGGGTTTTGAGCGCATCGCTGTAATCTGATTGGATTTCAGAAGTATCTCCGCTTTTCACCGCTTCGATAAAGGTTTCATTTTCTTTTTCATACGGGTCGTCGCGGTCATTATATTCTTCCATCACGCCGCCGCTGTCATGCTCCACACGGTCCGGCTGCCAGCTTAAAATGCCGTCATCGGTGTAGAAGGTGATGCCGATGTCGTGAACATGCGGCGGCAGGACACACGTGTTGGAGAAGTTCGCAATAATGCCGTTTTCAAGCGTCAGCGTTACTGCGCCAACATCGGCGATGGATACATTATTTTCGTCTTTACCCAGGATCGTGTTCGCAAAGACAGCATACACGCTCTTCACTTCCCCGGCAGTGAAACGAAGCAGATCGACCAGATGAATCGTCTGCTCATTGAACTGCCCGCCGGACCTTTCCTGGTCGGTCCACCAGGCCGTCTGCGGAATGCCGCTCATCCAGCGTCCGGTAATCATCCCGATCTCCTGAAGCTCAAGAAAGTTCTTCATCGTCTGCGTATTCTGCTTGTACCGGAAATGATAGCCGACCGAGGTGATCAGCGATTTCTCCTCAATCTGACGGGCAAAATCAGCCGGCATGTCCGCTTCGTTGCTGAGCGGTTTTTCTACAAAAAAAGGAATGCTGCGGTCGATCAGCTCCTGTTCAATCGAGCCGTGCGCCATCGGAGGAACGCACACATAAGCCGCATCCAGCTTTTCGGTATCGAGCATTTCCGCCAGATCGCCGTAACCGGTGGCTTCGTACTGCTTCGCCATCCGATCCGCCTTCTCCTGACTCGTGCCAAAAAATGCAGCAATATTCACGTCCCGTCGGGTGGATAGAATGTCGGCATGCTTTTTACTGAAATTCCCGGTTCCCATGAATCCAATATTTATTGTCATGTCCAGTCTCCTTTTCATGCTTTATTCTTATTCTACCACTTCTGCCCCTGTCCCTTCATCTCCTTTATTGATTCCTGATTTTTTACGAAGCAGCTGCTACGGTGGTTGTAGACATTTCAAGCGGCAAAATGTCCAGTATCGGCCGGTTACGGACATTTGGGAGGGAAAAGTGTCCAATATCCTGAGGTTACAGCCATTTTAACAGCCTTCGTCCCTATTTTTGTCCGTAATACAGGTTTTACAGACATTTTCTTCGGTAAAGTGTCCGTAAAAACCCTAAGCAGTATATGAACAAACAATATTATGAGAGAAAAGCACTATCCCTGCATCGAATTTCCTGTTTTTATCTTTTTTTCCACACCCTCTTTCTCCATACCATTTCTTTTTGTATGCTGGATCATGTGTGGAAAATCGTAACAGAAGCAGGAGGTTATTATGAAACAGATATTTTTCTTGATTTTATGTACAGTGACAGTAACCGTCATGGCTGCGTGCGGCAGCAACGGAGAGAATGCGGAGTCTTCGGCAGGAGCCGAAGAGAGCGGAGCGGCTGAAGAACAGCAGGAAGAAGCTGAAAACAGTCCGGAGGAAACGGCGGCATCAGAAGAAACGGACACCGGTTCTGAAAGTGCTGATTCGGAAGGAACCGGTGAAGATGAGGCTGGTGGAAGCGCCGACGGAGAAAACTACGAACCGTATGAATATGAGGAAGTGTGGGCGGATGTGGGACTCGAAGTGGAATCCTCCAAAGAAGCCCTGCAAAGCGATTATGAGAAATTGGTCAAAGCCTTAACAAATGAACATAAACAGCAGTATGATTCTTACGTAAATGGAGTTACAACCGCCATTGAGGCAGAGACAACCATTGAACTTCACTATAATCGTTTCATGAATAACGTTCCTGATATACTTATGGACACAAAGCGCGTGGAGCTGGAAACAAGAGAGATTGATTTTGTCCGGCAGCAGCTTATTAAAGGAATGGAAAATATGATAGACGCGATTGAGCCGATGGATACCGAACTGGAAGGGAAGACTGCGCAAGAAGCGTTGGACGAATTGAACAGCGCGATTGACGAATCCAATCATTATGACGCCTTAGGCTATGTCCAGCTTCAGCGCATTCTGGAGGAAACCGGCGCCCTTAAACCCGAAAACGAAGATGATTACCTTGATTTTATCGACGAACAGCTGAATGAGGAGAAACTGTAAACATAAGAAAGAGCTGCCCCGGATGATACTGGGCAGCTCTTTTACGTGTTTTCTTCTCACCTCATTATCTGTTCTGCATCCCGTAATAATGAATCAGCGGCCCCTTTGGCAATTTGGTTCCGCCGTTACTTAAAGGTTACCATTCTATATCGATGAAATCGGTAGCTGGAACAGAAGAATAGGTGGAACATTCTTACTTTATTTCATAACCTGTCACAAAAAGACATGGGAAGCTTCTATGTTGTCTTCGAGATGGAGGATGCCGAAGGAGCAGTACGGTGCTCTGCGCCGGTATAAGAGGGATCCCGGGTTAAACAGCAGCGTTTTGCCGCTGTACCGCAGCAGCGGCAGGTGGGAATGGCCGAAAACGAGAATATCAGGCGGATCCTGAAACGCTTCAAGGGCGCGCTGTTCGGTTGTTTTTTTCTCCCCGTGGCCGTGGACGACACCTACCGCCCAGCCGTTGATGTCGAGCAGCTGTTTGTGTGGTACGAGGTCCTGGATGTCTTCTCCATCCACATTGCCACACACGGCGGTTACCGGGGCGTGCTGCTCCAATGTATGCAGTACCTCCGGAACCTGCACGTCTCCTGTATGAATGATATGATCGGCAGCCGCAAGTTCCCGCAGCAGCCTGTCCGGAAGCGGTTTGTCCGTTTTCTTGATATGGGTATCCCCAAGAACTGCAATTTTCACCGGAAACGCTCCTTTCTTATGTTTATCCCCACCCCACAGGAGGAATACTTGGAGTGGACGCCGGTCCGTGAGCATTATTTTTTACGCGGAGTGGAATTTCATTATATGATGTACCCGCACATTCATAAAGGAGGTCGATTGCATGGCAGATAAAAAAGTACTGATGGTCGTGACGAACCACACCACCATCTCCGACGATCATAAAACAGGGTTATGGCTCGAAGAATTTGCTGTACCTTACAATGTATTTAAAGAACAGGGATACGACGTAAAAGTAACAAGCATTGAAGGCGGCGAAGTTCCGCTTGATCCAAACAGCATCGAAGACCGCGCGGAATGGAAAGACGCGGAAGCGGTTCTTCAAAACACCGTGAAGCTCAGCGAAGAAGACAAACACGGCTATGACGCTGTCTTCCTTCCGGGCGGCCACGGTACAATGTTCGACTTCCCGGACAGTGACGTTCTGCAGAATGTTCTGCAGCATTTCGCGGAAGAAGACAACGTGATCAGCGCCGTCTGCCACGGCCCGGCCGGTCTGGTGAACGCCACCTACGCCGACGGCACACCGGTTGTGAAAAACAAACGCGTGGCAGCATTCACCGATGATGAAGAAATCGAAATGCAGCTGGATGCGCACATGCCGTTCATGCTCGAATCCAAGCTCCGCGAAAAAGGCGCCAACATCGAACGCGGTGAAAGCTGGAGCGATTTCTCCGTCGTGGACGGCAAGCTCGTCACCGGCCAAAATCCGCAGTCCAGTAAAAGCACCGCGGAAAAAGTCGTCGAAACGCTCGAAGCCTAAGACATTTTCTTTTTACGAACGAACCATATATGAGTTGAAATCGAAAAATGTTGAATAAAAAAAGGGTCCGATTATCCTGCATGGATAATCGGATCTTTTTTATGAGATGACAATGCGTTTATTGATGAAACGGCGGGGTCCCGGCGGTGAACGTTTCCAAGTTTAACATCAGCAGAGTTAATTTGAACTTTTTCCATATTTTTAACCATTTCTCTATCAAGTTTTAGGACAAAGGTTTTTGGTATTCCCATTTCTAAACAAGGTGTATTATTTTCTTCCAGTGTTATATCTATAACATTATCATCAGGATTAGATTCAATATTTTCTATTTCTTTTGTACAGTTTTTTGATTCAATTGTTGCTATAAAGATAACAGCATATTCTTCCCAATCTATATTTGGAGCGGTGTTCCTGAAATCAAACTGATTCCATCTGTTTTCGAAATCATTTTGATGAAACACTGGGTAATATTCAGCATCTTCAGCCCCGTGAGTGTTACTCTCGGCTATCAGCCCCCCATTATCGAAATTAGCGCACGAAGCTATCAGTACAAAAGGGGCTGATGCCAATACTATTAACGAAAATTTTATCAACTTCTGCTTGGTATTCAATGTTATTCTCATCCGTTCTCTTGTCATAATGGAATGCTCAAGGCCGGCTTTGATCCTTACCTTTTTGTTTGATAATTCAACTATAACAAACGGATCGCTTTTTGTTTCTTTCGTTTCGAAAAAAATGCAAAAATATTCTTTCACCGCTCCGGCAGTCAGGCCGCTGATGATGCAGCGCTGGAGCACGACGGATATGAGAACGACCGGGATGGACAGCGGCAGAAATAGTTTGACAATCATCCGGAACACCCGCAGCTATTTTTAGTCGTTCTTCGCTTCCCGGAGCCAGACTCTCATCTCCCCCGGCGTTCGATTGGCCCATGAAAAATAAGGAACAGCTTTAAACGTTACCGGTTCTCTATGAGGACGTTGCGTCGTGTACAATGCATCGCCGTGCAGCGTTTCGCGGTATCCCTGACCGGTAATCACGTTGATACCGCCAAGGTCTCCTTCTTCAAACGTCACGTCGCACGGGCTTTCGTCCGACACAAGAATTTCCTGCAGTTCACTTCCGTTGTCGTGTTCTTCCAGGCAGTACACCATCGGTCCCCTCTGCAGCGCTGTTTTTCCGATGTTTTCCCGCACCCTTGTGTCCGCGCGGATCCATTCCACTTCCATGGGCAGAAACAGCGTCACGTCATCTTCTTTTTGCCAGTATCTGTGCACTTTGGCGTATCCGTTTTCTGTGACGTCCTCAATGTCCACCGTTTCGCCGTTCACTTTTAATTCCGGATTCCGGCACCATCCCGGTACGCGAAGGGCCACCGTCAGCTCCACACCCCCTTTGTCCGAATCTAGTGTAAAGGATACGTGCTCCCCCCACGGATACTCCGTCGTCTGCCGGACACGGATATTTTCCGTATCGGTTGAAAATACTGCGTCCCCGGCGGCATACAGGTTGACCTGCAGTTCCTTTCTGTCCTCCTTAAAGGCGTAGACATAATCTCCGAACGAACTGATGAAACGGGCGATGTTAGGCGGGCAGCACGCGCACACAAACCAGCCCTGGCGCTCCAGTTCCGTGTCGGATAGATCATTCCGTGTTTTCACCGCTTCGGGCCACACTTCCAGCGGATTGACGTAGAAATACTTCGTACCATCGAGCGACATGCCGGAGAGAAGACCGTTATAGATGGTTCTTTCCATCACATCCGCATAAGAGGCGTCTTCTTTAAGCTGAAGCATTCTCTCCGCCCAGAAAACGAGCCCGACGGACGCGCACGTTTCGGTATAGGCCCTGTCGCTTGGCAGGTCGTAATCAAACGAAAACGATTCATGATAATGGGACGAACCGATGCCGCCTGTCACATACATCCGCTTATCCGTCATATTTCGCCAGACGCGTTCACTTGCTTCCACCAGTTCAGGGTCCCCCGTTTCCGCCGCCAGTTCCGCCACCGCTGTATAGAGATAAACAGCGCGGACCGCGTGCCCTTCTATACTCGACTGCTCTCTGATCGGAAGATGGGACTGGCAGTAAGAAGGCGGCGTTCCTTTGTTGTCACCCCGCTGCGCGGCTTCCCATTCAAAATAGTGCGGCTCGTTCCCTCTTTCATCAATGAAAAATTTGCTACTATTCAGATATTTAATGTTGTCTGTTGCTTTATACAGTTTCAGCAGTGCAAGCTCTATTTCCGGATGACCTGGATACCCTTTCATTTGGTTTTCCCCCGGGCCGAACAAGTCTGAGATGAGATCGGCAAACCGGCAGGCAACGTTTAAAAGTACTGTCTTCCCGGTCGCGTCAAAGTAGGCTACGGCCGCTTCCATCAGATGTCCGGCGCAGTACAGTTCGTGATCATCGCGGAGATTCGTCCACTTTTTATCAGGCCTCACGCACTGATGATACGTATGGATATAGCCGCTTTCCTCCTGCGCGGCCGCAACCAAATCAATCGCTTCATCCGCCTTTTTTTCCAATTCCTCGGTCCGGTGCATCGATAACGAATAGCCGACCGTTTCCAGCCATTTGTACAAATCACTGTCCTGAAACACCATGCCGTAATACGTCGCGTCCGAAAGTCCTGCAGCTATCCTGAAGTTTTCGAGCGTATGACTTGGTTCCACCCCGGGAACATTGTCATTCAGTGTGTCCCACTGATAAGGAATGACCGATTCCCTTATGAGCTGCTGTCTCTTCTTCCACAAATTATCTGAAAATGTTATATTTGATATTGATAGCGCTGTCATTTTTGTCATTCTACGAATCCCCTTTCGAGTAATAGGTATAAGAATAAGTGGAATATAATGACCCGGACAGTTGCCGGATTCCAGGCGCCACCGTACCTGGAACCGCCTGATATGTCATTTCAGCTTATCCTTCTAACGAAATCATATCACTACCGTGTGACGGTGTCGGTAGTTCATATGGAAGAATAGGTGTATTTTTCTTACTATATGTGCAAAGGAGAATACGGATGCATATCAAAACAAGCACGAAAGAACCACTGGAATTTATTTCAGCCGGGCAGTTTATCTCAAGTAAACCATGGACACATGAAAAAAGAGTCATCGACAGTTACGAGCTGATTATCGGGGTCAACGATACCTTGTATATGGAGCAGTCGGACCAGAAATACAACATCGACCCCGGGCAGACAATGCTCGTGCTGCCGGATCAGATTCACGAAGGTTTCTGTCCGTGCGCCCCGGGTCTTTCGTTTTACTGGGTCCACTTTGTATCCCCCTCGCCGGTATATCACATCAGCAATGAAGAAATGGATCAGGAGATCTCCCGCTTAAGAAAAAATCCTGATACCCAAAGCTCGATTTCCGACATTTACCTGCCGCAGTATTTTCACGGCGCTGTGTCGGACCGTGTCAATATTTTGTTTCAGCAGCTGCTTCATATCGACAACTCCAATTACTACACCTCAACGAGCGTTCATTATTTACTGACGTCCCTGCTGATTGAGCTGTCCGAGCAGAATATCACGAATTTCTATTATGATTTGAAAGACAATCAAATGGATCATCACCTGGTTAGAATCATGGAATGGACGCGGGTTCACGCGTTTGAGGATATCACGGTGGGAAAAGTGGCGGAGCAGTTCAACTACAATAAAAACTATTTGTCACGTCTGTTTAAATCCAAAATCGGCATGAATCTAAGCGAATACATCCATCTGCTTAAAATTTCCAAAGCAAAAGAGCTGCTGAGCCGCACCAATAGCAGTGTGAAAGAAGTAGCGGCAGCGCTTGGCATCGAGGATGAGAAATATTTCATGAAGATGTTCAAAAAATATGAAAACATGACACCGACTGAATTCCGAAAAGCATTCTACCGCACGCATATGAATAATACGTGATCCGCGGGACATTTTTTCATCTATTATTTCTCCTTCGAATGTGATTCTGATTTTTCGTACGATTTTCTTCTTTAACGTGTTACAATGGAATAGAAACTTTTCACGAGAAGGAAGGGATAGTCATGAGTATTACGTCAACAAAACCTCCATTCCGCGCCGATCATGTCGGAAGTCTGCTTCGGACGGAACCTATCAAAGACGCAAGAGAGCGTTTTGAAAACGGGGATATCGATAAACAGGCGCTGCGCGACATCGAAGATCAGGAGATTACGAAAATCGTAGAGAAGCAGAAAGAAGCCGGCATTCATGCTGTGACCGACGGCGAATTCCGCCGCGGCTGGTGGCATTATGATTTTCTCGCCGAGCTCGACGGGGTGGAAGAGTATGAAGCCGAATCCGGCATTCCATTTCAAGGGGTCACGACAAAAGCCCGCGCCATCCGGATTGTTGGAAAAATCGATTTCAACGAGCACTCCATGATTGACGATTTCCGTTTTCTCAAAAGCGTGGCCGGTGATCATGAGGCGAAGATGACGATTCCGAGTCCGAGCATGCTTCATTTCCGCACCGAATTCGCCGAGAGTGCGTATGAGGACCTGGCGTCGTTTTTCCACGACCTGGCCCAGGCTTACAAAAAAGCGATTCAGGCATTTTACGACGAAGGCTGCCGCTACCTGCAGCTCGACGACACGTCCTGGTCGCACTTCTGCTCGGAAAATCATGACGCAGAGATTTTCGGGGAAGGCGTTGATCCCGAAGATATTAAGAACTGGTACGCTAAAACCATCAATGACGCCATCGCCGACCGTCCGGATGATATGACCATCACGATGCACATCTGCCGGGGCAACTTCCGCTCCGCCTGGATTGAGTCCGGCGGCTATGAACGAGTAGCGGAGACCATTTTCCAGAAGCTGAACGTGGACGGGCTGTTTCTCGAGTACGACACCGACCGCGCCGGCGGCTTTGAACCGCTCCGCTTCGTAGAACGCTCAGACCTCTTCATCGTGGTCGGTCTTATTACGTCAAAATTCGGCGAGCTCGAAGATCCCGAGGACGTGAAGAAGCGGATCCGCGAGGCCGCAGAGTATGTAAGCCTCGATCAACTCTGCCTGAGCCCGCAGTGCGGCTTTGCCTCCACCGAGGAAGGCAACATTCTGAGCGAAGAAGAGCAGTGGGAAAAACTGGCTCACGTCAAACGCATCGCCGACGACGTGTGGGGCAGCAAGTAAATCACGCAGCAGGGCAGGAGAAAGCGCAGCGCTTTCCCTGCCCTTTTTTTATGTGCGGGACATGCTCTACGTCACTTTAAGGGGGGATGGGTCGACAAAAGTGCTTTATGGGTGGTTCATGATGACGTTTGAGGGGGCGCTGGATTCTCTAAAGTGCTTTAGGGACTATTCATAACGACGTTTTAAAGGCGGCTCGAACCTTTAAAGTGCTTTAGGGACATTTCCTCCCCCTTTTCACGCAGCGGCACGAGCTCCAGGTTACGTTTGTCCGTTTATTTTCCCGCTAAACGTAACGTAGAATCGCTCATGATGACGTTTAGGGGTGCGCAGCTTCCCCTAAAGTGCTTTATGCATGATTCATAGTGACGTTTATACGGGCACAAAGCTCACTAAAGTGCTTTATGAGCCATTTCTAACGACGTTTGAACTCCTTTCCCGCCGCTTAAACGTAACGAACGCCGCATCCGCCCAGCTGCACAGAAAAAAACACCGCTTCAGCGCAGGACACGAAGCGGTGTTTTCCATTTTCTTTTATCACAGTCAGTACGGTATCCATCATTCTTCTACAATGCGTTTACTTATCCAAGGTATATTGATGAAAAACAAATAGATAATGGAAAGTATGAATATTCCCATAAGAGTAAATCCACCACCCGGTCCAGGTACAAGTCCTTCATTCGTGATAGGAAATATCCATCCAAAGGTCCTGAGAATAATAAGACAATAAGGAAACCACAGCAGCACCGTCCACATACTGATAATGCGGTTCTTTAACCATGTTACTGTAAGGTAGAGGCCTGAGACGGCTCCCAGAATGTATACAATCAAAGTGACAATGATGAAAATGATATCCTGCGTTCCGGTGTTGAATCCAATGAGATTATCAATCCGGTATGTGTTGTATAAAAGTAAACATGGTACGGCTGTCATACACCCATACAGCAGACTCAAGATATTTAATTTCAAAAAGTACGCATCCCCTGCCATCCTTTCGTTTTTCGTTTACCACAAAAACGAGATGGATACTGCTTATGTTGCACGTTCTATATGTATGTTACCACTGTTCCACCGGGATAAATTGAATATCATTTCTATTTCCGCAATATGTGTCTTTAGAGTCATTGTAAAAGATTTTATTGACATTTTACCGCATGGAATATATTTTTAAAACATACTAAACTTATATGATTTATAAGTTTATAGGAGGAGATATGAGATAGTGATATATAAATGTACTCTTATGCATACTTTCAAATGTCATGACCGTTAAGGACTTGGATCCAACATAAACAAAAGGGGGAAATGATGATGAATACATTTTATATTATTTTAAATGTTGTTGTTCTTATTGCACTTATTGGACTCCTGATACGCATGCAGCAAAAACATTATTCATTCAGTAAACGTGTCTTTACAGGGCTTGGCCTTGGAATTCTATTGGGTGTCATTCTGCAGGCTGTATATGGTACAGGATCCGATGTGCTTTCCGGGACAATAGGATGGTACAACATTGTCGGCAGTGGTTATGTGCAATTATTGATGATGATTGTTGTTCCACTCGTAATGGTTTCTATTATTCAATCGATTATTAATTTGGAAAAAACATCAGATCTGGGCAAAATGTCGACCTGGATTATCGGATCTCTCGTCTCCACTGCTATGGCGGCCGCTCTCGTTGGAGTCGGAAGTGCTGCCGTTTTTGACCTGAATGCAGGCGAAATTGAGTCCGGTCAGGCTGAACAGGAACGGGGATCGGTATTAGAATCAACATTGGGAGATATTGAAGATGAATCCATGCCAGAAAGGATTCTAAGCTTTGTTCCTTCCAATATCTTTCAGGATATGACCCAGGATCGTCCAACGTCTGTTATAGCCGTTGTTATCTTTTCTATGATTGTCGGCATTGCGGTATTAGGATTGCGCCGTAAAAATCCAGAAGAAGCAGAGCGGTTTACTAAAGGGGTCAATACCGTTTTTTCCGTTGTCATGCGTATCGTTACATTAATTCTACGCTTAACACCATTCGGTATACTTGCATTAATTTCCACAACTGTCGCCAGTACAGAGATGGCAGGAATCCTGCAGTTAGGTAAATTTGTTATTGCGTCATACGCAGCCCTGCTTGTTATGTTTTTGATTCACTTGGTTCTGATTGGTGTATTTGGACTGAACCCCATGACTTATTTAAAAAAAGTACTCCCGGTTTTAAGTTTCGCATTCACCTCCCGTTCCAGTGCCGGAACGATCCATTAAACATCCAGGCCCAGAAGAATTCCCTTGGTGTTGATCAGGGCATTGCCAATATGTCTGCTTCATTTGGAGCAACCATCGGGCAAAATGGATGTGCAGGAATTTATCCAGCCATGCTTGCTGTTATGATCGCACCTTCTGTTGGAATAGATCCTTTCACACCTGGTTTTTTGATTCAGTTGGTATTAATCATTGGAATCAGCTCGTTTGGTGTGGCCGGAGTCGGTGGTGGTGCCACATTTGCAGCATTGATTGTACTCTCGTCCATGGGGCTGCCGGTTGCTCTGGCCGGGTTATTAATCTCCATTGAACCACTAATCGATATGGGGCGCACCGCATTGAATGTTAATGGTTCTATGCTCACAGGTACACTGTCATCACGTATCTTGAAAAAATTAAATTGGAATACCTTTAACGACAAAACAGCAGTCGAACACGAATCAACACTGTAAGATGAAACAACCGCTCTTGTATAGGGCGGTTGTTTGTCATTTTTTTATATTTTTAGTTCGGGACGCCGGCAGCATACGCTCTATGCTGCGTTTGTCCGTTCATTTTCCCGCTAAACGCAACAAACCCCGGGCCCGACTTGAATTTCCAAACACCGCCGCTTCCTCTCGTTCTTAAAAAGAAGAGAAAAAATCATGGAGAAAGTCGAAAAAAATCCGTTCCGTCGGCAGAAGCTCCCGTTCCTTCGGTGTGATCAAACCAACGGTGCGCGTCACATCCGGGTTTCGGATTTTCTTTTTTACGGTATAGCGCGGCGTTGTATCCACCAGGGTGACTTCCGGTATCAACGCTATGCCAAGGCCCGCCGATACCAGCCCTTTCAACGCATCCACATCATCTCCCTCAAAGGCCGTCTTCGGTTCAAATCCCTGTTTCCGGCACGCTTCAATCACCAATTCCCGGAAGTGCATCCCTTCCGGAAGCAGGATAAACGATTCTTCCCGCAGCTGATGCAGCGTGACATACGGTTCACCGGCCAGCGCGTGATCCTGTGGGAGCAGCGCTATTACATTTTCGGTGAACAGCACGTGTCCGTATACCTGGTCGTGGTCCTCGGGAACCGGAGCAAGCAGACCCATATTGAATTCGCCGCTCATCACTTCCTCGAGCACATCATAGTAAACATTCTGTTTCAAATGGAAATTGGCATCCGGATAGGTTTGGCGGAACGAGGAGATCGCGGTCGGAAGCGTATACGCCGCCATGCTGATCGGATACGTGATCCGGATGGTTCCGCGGTGCGGATGCAGATACTCCTGCACTTCCTGGGTTGCGTTTTCCAGCATCTGAAGAGACTTTTTGGAGCTTTCCAGAAACACTCTTCCCACCGGTGTTAAACGAACCCGTCTGCCCTGCCGGACAAACAAATCAACGCCGAGTTCCGCCTCAAGATTACCGATCTGGCGGCTCACCGCAGACTGCGCAACATGCAGTTCTTCAGCAGCTTCTGTAATGTGTTCTCGTTTGGCGACTTCCATAAAATATTTCAACTGTCGTATTTCCACGTTGGACTCTCCGTTCATCGCATTTTGATATAGGTTCTATCTTTTATTTATATTGATTAGAACAATCCTGCTCTTTTACAATACACTTGAATCGTTTCCTTTACAATGATTCAACATAGTACTGTCTGGGAAAGGAGAATTTCTTGTGAACAAAGCATCCTGGAAATTATGGCAAAAAGAGGTCATACGAGAAGATTACACGAAACCGGAAATGTCGGAGTCCCTCCGCAGAAAACGGATAGAACAGGTGAACCGGAAATACGGGACGAACCATATGCGTCCTGTGACTCAACCTGCATCTGACAACCAGTAACCCACCCCTATCTAAGCCGGCCGGCTGTTTATTACATAACCACCCCATTCCCTTTATTTCATCCTTATCTCATAACAGCATGAAACCAATCTCTATTTCGTATTGTTTTGATTGAGCTATCAATTATAAAATATTCTATAACAGATTTTTCAGAATACACACACTAAACTGTCTGTGTTGAAGAGAGGTTGGGATAGTGACATGGTGACTGCTGTTAATACGACGCAGACTGACATAAACCGTGCACAGCAATACGTAGACAATGTATTTGACACCGTGACAAAACGTAATCCAAATGAAGATGAATTCCACCAGGCCGTGCGTGAAATCGTTGATTCTCTAGTTCCGGTTCTTGCTGCCAATCCGGCATATATGGACTATGGCATCCTCGAACGAATGGTGGAACCAGAACGAACGATTTCCTTCCAGGTTCCCTGGGTCGATGATCAGGGGCACGTGAACGTCAACCGGGGCTTCCGGGTGCAGTTCAACAGTGCGATCGGGCCGTACAAAGGGGGACTGCGTTTCCATCCGACCGTAAACGCCAGCATCATTAAGTTTCTCGGCTTCGAACAAATTTTCAAAAATGCCCTGACATCTCAGCCGATCGGCGGCGGTAAGGGCGGGTCTGATTTTGATCCAAAAGGAAAATCGGACGCCGAAATCATGCGCTTCTGCCAAAGCTTCATGACCGAACTTTCCCGTCATATCGGTCCGGATACAGACGTACCGGCCGGCGATATCGGCGTCGGACCCAGAGAAATCGGGTATATGTTCGGACAGTACAAAAAGCTCCGCGGGCGTTTTGAAGCCGGGGCACTTACCGGGAAAGGACTGCCGTATGGCGGAAGTATCGGCCGGACAGAAGCCACGGGCTACGGCACGGTCTATTTCATGCAGGAGATGCTCAAAGATAACGGACTATCCTTTGAGGGACAGACCGTCGTTGTATCCGGTTCGGGAAATGTTTCGATTTATGCAATGGAAAAAGCGGCTCACCTCGGGGCATACGTTGTGGCATGCAGCGATTCAAACGGGTACATTTATGATCCCGGCGGCATTGACCTGCAGACGATCCGGGACATCAAAGAAGAGCGGAAAGAAAGCCTTGCCGAGTACGTGAACGAACATCCCGATGCCGAGTTCGGAGAAACAGGATCCGGCATATGGTCTCTCCCCTGTGACATCGCCCTGCCGTGTGCGACCCAGAATGAACTGGATGAAACAGCGGCGAAGCTTTTATCCGCGAACAACGTGAAAGCAGTGGGAGAAGGAGCAAATATGCCCTGTACGCTGGATGCCGTTCATGTTTTCCAGGATAATGATGTATTATACGGACCAGCCAAAGCCGTGAACGCAGGCGGCGTCGCTGTATCCGCCCTCGAAATGGCCCAGAACAGCACGAGGCTTTCCTGGACATTTGAAGAAGTAGATGAAAAGCTGCAGGATATCATGAAAACCATCTATCAAAACAGCGTGGAGGCTGCGGAGAGATACGGTCAATCCGGAAATCTGGCCGCCGGTGCCAACATCGCCGGCTTTCTCAAAGTCGCCGGCGCCATGGCAGACCAAGGGGTCGTTTGATATTCAGGAGCATACATTAAAGCCGGATGTCTATCAAATAGACATCCGGCTTTATGATGTATGCCGGGAGCACACGGTTTATTCGCTTTAAGTTACGTTTATCCGTTCATTTTTCCACTTAACGTAACGTAGATACGCTCATGGTGACGTTTAGGGGAGTACGGAACCCTCTAAAGTGCTCTGGGAAGCTTTCCTGACGACGTTTCAGGGGACGCTGGATCTTCTAAAGTGCTTCATGCAACATGCCCAACGACGTTTTAAAGCCTGTGTTACCCCCTAAAGTGCTTTATGGATTATTCCTCTCCCTTTTCACGCATCGGCCCGAGCCCCGGGTTGCGTTTATCCCTTCATTTCCCGGCTAAACGTAACCCGGATTCGTTCATGGTGACGTTTATGGGGGTGCGGAACCCTCTAAAGTGCTCTGGGAAGCTTTCCTAACGACGTTTTGGGGGACACCGGATCTTCTAAAGTGCCTTATAACCCATTCCCAACGAACGTGTGTCCACCTGCTTTCCTCACAACCTGAACGCAACAAACAAACGCCTCCATTTTCTACATACCGCCATACATCCGCTCTGCGTTCTTCTGCGTCCGCGCCGCCAGATCTGCTTCCTTCTCCCCTGTTATACCGGCAAGCGTTGCGATTACATCATGAAGCAGCTCCGGCGTGGTTTCCATTCCGGCAAACGGGCCCTGGAACGGCCACGGACCGTCGGTTTCGACAAGCAGCCGATCCGGCGGTACCGCGGCCGCGAGCCGCTGGTCCCGTTCCCGGTAACAGACTTCCGGTGTGACCGATACCATGTACCCTGCCTTCGTGATGCGTGCCACTACATCTTCCGGTGCTTTCAGCCAGTGAAAGTGGGCGGGGACAGCCGGCGCTTCCCGGCGCAGAATGTCAAATGCCAGCTCCGCTTTGTCATGCACCGCGTGCAGCGCAGCCGGCAGTTTCAACTCCCGCGCGACAAGCAGGCACTCCGCGAGAAATTCCTCATACGCTTCGAGCGGTGACGGCAGATAATCGAGTTCGTAATGGGGCAGTCCGATTTCACCGATGCAGGCAATATGCTCCCGCTCGAGCTTCACGAGACACTTCCACTCTTCCCACTCCGACGTCTCAGGCAGCGGCTGTTCCGGGTGAAACCCGCACCCCGCCCTGACAACATCCGGATAACGCTCCTTGATTTCAAGCGTCCTGTACGACGAGGCGAGGTCGTTGGATACCGCTGTTACCTGCTTCACACCGGCTTCGCGCCATCGTTTTATCCGTTCATCCAGGTTATCGTACTGTTCCAAATGAATATGCGCATCAAACACGACTCCCGCCTCCCATGTCTTTTTATACTCAGTATTCCCTCTGCTGGCTGCGGCAAACCCTCCCCCGCTGTGTTTTTCACCGAGGCAGAAAGGGTATACTTCTCCCGGCAGGACAACTTTCAACAGAGAGGCTGGAATCAATCATGACAACCACCCATAGAGAAAAAAACGAACAGACCGAAGCCGGTGCCTACATAGACCGCGTATATCAGCAGATGGTCGAGCGCAACCCGGGCGAAGATGAATTCCATCAGGCCGTGCGGGAAATTTTCGATGCGCTGGAACCTGTGTTTGAAGCCTATCCGATGTACAGGAAGGAAAATATCCTCGAGCGGATGGTGGAACCGGAACGGATGATCACCTTCCGTGTCCCGTGGGTCGACGATGAGGGTTCCGTGCACATAAACCGCGGGTTCCGCGTGCAGTTCAACAGCGCCCTCGGGCCGTACAAAGGCGGTACACGCTTTCATCCATCGGTGAACGCCGGAACTATTAAATTTCTCGGATTCGAACAGATTTTGAAAAATGCCCTGACGGAGCAGCCGATCGGCGGCGGTAAGGGTGGGGCTGATTTTGATCCAAAAGGAAAATCGGACGCTGAAATCATGCGGTTCTGCCAAAGTTTCATGAATGAACTGCATCGTTATATCGGCCCGGATACCGACATTCCGGCGGGTGATATCGGTGTTGGTCCGAAAGAAATCGGCTATATGTTCGGCGAGTACAAAAAACTGCGCGGCCGCTTTGAATCCGGCGCTTTCACGGGCAAAGCGATCGAGCACGGCGGTATTCTCGGCCGCACGGAAGCCACCGGATACGGCGCCGTTTATTTTATGAAAGAGATGCTGAAAGATCACGGGCAGTCGTTTGAGAATCAAACCGTCGTCGTGTCGGGTGCGGGTAACGTCTCGATCCACGCGATGGAAAAAGCGGCCGAGCTCGGCGCGCATGTTGTGGCGTGCAGTGACTCGCGCGGGTACATTTACGACAAAAACGGCATAAATATCGAAACAGTCCGGGAGGTGAAACAGAGACAGGGGAACAGCTTGTCCGCCTACACCTCCTATCATCCGGACGCCGAGCATCACGACAATCCGTCGGCGATTTGGCAGACAGCCTGCGACATCGCCCTGCCCTGCGCGACGCAGAATGAAATCAACGAAGAAGCGGCAAAGACACTTACAGCAAACAACGTCAAAGCGGTCGGGGAAGGCGCGAATATGCCGTCCACCCTGCAGGCGATCCGCACGTTCCAGGAGGCGGGCGTCCTGTTTGCCCCGGCCAAAGCCGTCAACGCAGGCGGTGTTGCTGTGTCCGCTCTCGAAATGGCGCAGAACAGCAGCCGTCTGGCATGGACCTTCCAGGAGGTCGATGACAAATTACAGGACATTATGAAAACCATCTACCAGAACAGCACCCAGGCCGCCCAGTCCTACGGCCGTTCCGGCGATCTGGCCTCCGGCGCCAACATCGCCGGTTTCGTCAAAACAGCCGACGCGATGATTAAGCAGGGGATCGTATAATAGACATGTAAAAAAACGGAGCCCGGGCTCCGTTTTTTTGTATGCAGCTTCCGGCCCCGGCCCGTATTTTCTGGAATTCAGCATGTATTGCTGCGGGGCTGGCATGTATCGCGGCCGATTTGGCATGTATTCGACACTACTCCGCTTGTATGCAGCACCATTTGGCCGGTAACGCGCCCCCGCAAAGAAAAAATGTGCCCAGCCCTTAAAATCACAGTGTAGAACATTTCATGCCGCCTACCACCTGGAGTGCTCCATAGCAGAACAGCGCCGCTTTTGGGGCTCGATTTCCTGTTTTGGCAGAGGGTCAGGTTCCGGCAGCAGTAAATGCAGCGTAAACATGAACGGCACGGAGAAAAAGGCATGCCGGAAAATGCTGATTGTTTCAATATTGTCATGCACCCCCATGAAGTCATAATAGTCATACCATATTAATGGAAGCATGACGACAGTCGTGAATAAGATGCCTTGAAATAATTTACTCTTTGGTATAGTAAAACAGTAAAAAGCAACAGGGAAGATCCACATAATATAAGCCAGGAGAGCATCGCCACGAGCAATAAGATCTCCATCATAAGAACCGCCGTCATGGGATTGATAGTAATGATGTAATGTTGGCAGGATATTGTCCAGCAGTACTTGAAGAAGAAAACCAAGAAATACAACCCCTGCAATACGAACCGTCATCGAATCCGGGTATTCTACAGGTTTCAGGCTGCTTCGTTTCATGTTTTACCTCCCTCTTTGTAATCTGTGTACGTGATTAGTGACACATTCATCGCACCACGGATTTTTAGGTTCTGTCTTTTTATAAGGCTGTTTTCTCAAAGATTGTGGTCTTATTAAATATTTTGCCGCTCTTCATTTTTTTGTTAAAATTAGTATATAATTCAACAAGGTAGTTAAGTTGGGGGATGCGTATTATGAATAAATCTGATGGATATACGAAATTTCAAGTAGGCTTTCATATCTTTATAGTCCTAATTGCTTTAGGTATCATTGCTTCTTATGCACTGAATGATTTTCAAGTTTCTTATGTCATAATTGGTTCCGTTATAGCAATTGGTAGTATATATCAGCTTTATAAGTTGATTAAGAATACTAAGTCTGTAAATGAGAAAAGCGATTAAATTGCTATTTTTAACCGGCCTCTTCATGGCGTATTAGTCATACCGTTGAATGTTCTACCGTAATCCTTGCATAGATAGCGTTGTAGAGAATGATACTTACCATTACGCTTAACAGGAATTCTCCCGCAATGAACACAAGCCATTCCAGAATCAAATCGTGCCTCATGAATGGTTTTGAGTCGTTTTGTGATTTTGTCTGGTTCTTCCGAAAACAAACCTCGCTTCATTGCATCAAATAAAGCTGTCTGCTCCATTTTCGTTAATCCGCTGAAGCCTTCATATACATCTTTCCACATACGGACATCCGGTGTTTCTTTCATTATCATGACACCTGAATCCGTGATAATATCTTTCGACATACCCTTCAAAACCTTGATAAAATAGGGGATAAGATCCTATTCATCTTATTGGATGAATGCACCCGGAAGGTGAAAAAATGAAACGTCGATTTGATATCCAATTAACGGATAATTATATTATATCTGCCAGTGGACTTCTCTTGATAGGGGAACTTCTTCAATCCTTGAACTTACATAAACGTCTCCATTCCTTATCCATGCCCGGCTTAACATCGTCGGCCGCGATTTCCCACGGCGATGTCGTGTACAGCTATCTCGGTCTTCTCTCTCAGGGAAAAAATGATTTTGACTGGATAGAAGAATCC
>NZ_FOTY01000051.1 GCF_900114715.1 Salibacterium qingdaonense | reverse complement strand
CTATTGTTTTTCCTATTGTATGTAAAGGTGAAGCGATTCATCTTTGGCTGAAAATTGGATGAACATATGGCTGAAATTTCAGTTGACAATTACATCCTTGCAATGCCTACCCCCTCCCTCAGTCAGCAAGGCTGTTTTTCTTTTCGCATATCGCTGTCATGCCTTCGATTTTTAGTAGCTTCATTTCCGGGTAGGTTTTATTAATGTAACCCTGCACATACTGTTTAAAGAGCCGACCCCGGTCCTCACAATCTTTTGTCAGACCCACATAGGAGCCGGGGATCGGTATTCTGTATTGCATCAGTAGATCAAATCCCCAATTTCCATTGTGTTCGTAAGCTTTTTCGTGCTGCGGCAATAGGAGCACTGTTCACATCGTCGAGGTGGTACCTCTTCGTTCTTCACGTTCATGATGTGTTCTAATTGCGCCTCGGTGTATTCCAGTTCAAAATCAAAGCGTGAAGGCTCAAAATGTAGCACTGCTTTGTTTGATGGGCTCTCTTTCGTAGCAGCCACAATGTAAGGCGTGTATGCCTCTCCTGTATTCTTGGCGATAACCTCTCGATAAATCGCCATCTGCAGCACGTAATCCCACGCTTCAACAAACGAGGTAAAGCCTTCATACTTCTTGCTCCAGTACCGCTTGTATAAGTCCTGTGTGGTTTTTAAATCGGTGAAACTTTTTCGGTCATGGTTGATTGAGTCAACTTTAATCTTCCACGGTACACCGAATAAATCGGCGGTGTATATCTTCTCTTTTTCCCCATCCATGGCAAACATCGCAAAATCATCCTGCTTGATGGTATCGATCATCCGGTCAGCTGTTTCGAAGTCCGCATACTTACTTCCGTTTTTCTTAAAAATCATGTCTGAATACTGCTCTTCAATGCTGCGGAAGGTTTCCTGATTTTCAAAGGCTGCATGGACATAAGTACCGACAATGAGTGGCGTAGAGATCGGGGGAACGTAGTCCCCTTTGATCTCTGCCAGCGTTCTTGCCTCGCAGTCCAACCAATTTTTGAACTGAGAGACGGACATATATTGTTGATCGGCGTCAGTCGAATGGTAGTTCGTCTGCTGTAAATTCAGCGCTTGTTCCGTCATCGCCATCCGCTGTCACCGCCTCTTTTTCTTTCTCTTTGCTCTTATTGGAGCTTGTCTGCTTGTGTTCCGTTTCAGGAGCTTCCCCGTCCTTTGTGTCAGCTTTTTCTTCTGTCTTGTCCTTTTGGTCATCCGCTTGTTGATAAGCCTGATCTAAACCTGTTTCCTGCTTCTGCGCAGCTTCTTTTTTAAACCAGTCTTCTTTCTTGGACATCCCGTCTTTGAGAGAGTTATAGATTTTCCCTAACTCCACGATGTCGTATTCAGTGAAAGCGTCTGTGTTGTAGCCGAGCTGAGCCTCAATTTCTGCCTGCGTCACTTTGTATTTTTGAAAAGCCTTGAGCATTTCACTGATACGTTCTTTGAGTGGCTTGGAGTTGCCGTTTCTAAGCGTCTCGGAGCATTGCTCCACAGCTTTTTCTACAACATCGCCGGGAATGATACCGAGAATGCAGGCTCTGACTCTTCTGGATCCGTCATTGGCAACCTTCTCGTAAATGTCCCTTGGATCTGTTAACTTTTTGATGTTGCCGTTTGCCTTCAAGGAATGCTTAACGGTAAATGTTTTCTCCTGCCGGACGTTCGTTTCTAAGTCCCAGGCATAAGCCAAAGCCACAGACTCCCCTTCTCGCTGTTCCAGTTCTTTGACGCCGAAGGAAAGATTGCCCCAATTCTGTGCCAGAACCTCGGCCAGTCGGATGGAAGGACCTTCTACTTTCGTTCCGCCCCTCGGATATTGGTAGACGGCATCCTTAGCCAATCCTGTACGTTTGCAGTTATCAAGAATCCGTTGCTCCGACTGGAACACGTTGCGGGGAAACTGTTTCGCCATAAATATCTGCCCTTTGACTTCTTCCATTTCACGGGAGGATGAGGCTTGTGCCATCGTACCTCCGTTTTGCATTTGTGGTTGGTTGTCATATTGTGCAGCTAGTTCGCTCATGCTTGGACCTCCTCTTTCTTTGGTAATGCTTGATATTGGTTTTTGGAGAGTAGGCAAATGACTTTGATATCTCCGCTCAAAAAGAACAGTTCGTAGGGAAATTGGAACTCTTCACGATTTTCCACTCCCCATTGATCGCCTGCTATTTCCATGAAAGAAGATACATCATATACCTGCAGTTGTAGCTTCGGCCTTGGTTCTGCCGTTGCATCCAAAGACGCCCCAATAACATCAGCATCGCGCATCAACTCTTTCAGATCGTTGAGAGCACCATCGCTCACCTGATCAAATCGTTTTTTATTCATTTACTGCTCCTCCTACTTGTGTAATTAGCTTCGTTCACATACAATAGAGTCAAATGACTTTTCTTAATGTGCCGATCAGACCGCCATCTGGTCGGCTTTTCTATTTCGATAAATATCTCGGACAGAATCTTTGTTAAAAGCCAGTCGATTCGCTACCTGTTCGACGCCTTTCTCCATTCCAAGAACATTAATGTGCTGAATGATGTAGAATGTAATATCACTTTTTGTGATCAATTCCTCCACCCCACTTTCATAGCATGCTGCCGGATGTAATCAGCCAGGCATTCCACGTCGTCATGCAATAGCACGTCCTGTTCAAACTCCAATGCTTCCTCATAGTCTGCAATTTCACGGCCGCAGCCTTCACATTCGCCCAATATTTCCGGATCGTCTCGGTCCAGATAGCCACTCGGCAGAACCATTGGATTTTCTACCTGCATTGTCTTCACTCTCCTTTCGAAAATCGGGGCCGGAAAGGCTCTACAAAACGACCCCGCGAAACCTTATATCGTTCCTTTACCAGTCGAAGATCATTTCGCCCGATTCTTTAACAAAGCCGATGCAGTCACCATTGGGGTTGATGATCGATGCCAGCCAACCTCCTACTGCTTTCGGATCGTTGTAAAAGTTCAAGTACAATTGCTTCACCGTCCTTTCTGGCGCCGGTGCACCGCCGAGCCCATGACTGGGCAGAGGGGAATGGATAGTGTACAGAAGGGATATCCATCGTCATGGGCCCGGCGGCAAACCGGAAACCGGCTTGCCTGCTTATCAACCTAAGTGGTATGATTAAATCAGTAATGAATCCCTATCTTAAGCGCTAGCAGTTCCCGCTGCTGGTGCTTTTTCTTTGTGACGATCGATCATGTGGCCGACTTTAACGATTTCTCTTAAGTCCGTGGAATACGCTACGTCTGAAAGCTTTGTGTGAGCGTCCGCGTCTGCTACATAGTCCAAAAGTTCGTGACTGATTTTGTTATGTGTTCTCATTTTTCAATTCCTCCCTGATTTTCATAATTAGATCGTAATGATGAATGATATCGACCTTCCTGAATGATTTCGATGACACAAAGCCATCGTCTTTCAATGCCGAGATATCGATTACCCAATCCAGAGTGACTAGCGTTACCGATGTGTAATCCCCACTTTGCTGAATATCTGCCCCATTAAATCCATCTACTGGCTTCCATTCGTCTTCCACTCGCTTCTGAAGTCGCCTTGGCAGCTCGTCCAGTTTATCCATGAACGTTTGAATATCGGTTATGAGCATTAAACATTCCTCCGCGTGATGTATTTACGAGCGATTAAGGTTGTGATCCATTCCTTAATTTCTCTGGAAAACGACTTTCTGAGCAGCTTACAGTTGTCTGCGACTTGCGTAAGAATGACGGCCGCGGCATCGAGCAGTTCCTTGTTCGACTTTCTGACCATCTTCACATCTTCGTCCGTAAACATGGATAGAGGTTTTGTTGTCGGAACATCTTCTAAACTAGCCTCAGCCTCGTGCAGCTCCTTTTTCGCTAGATCCATAAGTGCAGCCGGGTGGTGATCGATCATCGGCCCGTCCAGATATGGTACCGACACACCTCCGGTCGACTCCGCCCACATGGCGATGGTTACTTGAGGATCATCCAGTGCTTTGACTGTTGCAGTTCTCAAGTCCTCCGGAATGGTTCCGCGGCCCGTCTCATATTGGCTCACAGATTCGCGGGATACATTGAGTAATTCTGAAAGTTCCTGCTGTGATAAATCCCTCTCTTTCCTTGCCTGAGCTACAACTTCACCTGTTTTCATTTGATTGCTCCTCCTTTACCATAGTTCTACTGTTTTGGTTGTGACTGTTAATGTAGTTTGTCCTTATGACACGTTGTCCCAAGGATCGAATTCAATTTCATTTTCTTCGACCCATTCGGTGTGTTCGTCAATCCATTTCAGTAACTGATCACGCGGAACTTTGGGGTTTCCGAACTCCCGAATGACTGGAAAGTCGGGTCGGTTCAACAGTTCGCTCGCTTTCGTATTTCCGATTCCGAGCACTTCCTTCAATTCTTGTTTCGTTAGAAGCACGGGAAGGTTGCTATCACCTTTCTCTAATCTATCGATGCGCTGCGCCAACGGTTGAATTGCTTCTTCAACGGCTTGCTTGATGGTGTCCTCGATGGTCATTCTGTCACCTCCGTGTATTCGCTAAGCAGCTTTTTCATTAGGTTGACTTGGCCTTTTCCGGTCACCAATGTAGTCACGCTTTCCACATCGCCTTCCGTGCGACTGATTAAGGTAACGCTGGTATCAAAGAGCCCCTGCTCAATGTACTTTTGTTTCGGATTATTCCGTTCGCGGCCGTGTTTGATCAGATATCCCTGCTCTCTCAGCCAAGCGAACAATTTATTACGACCGATTCGCAAACCGTGGTTCTCATAAATCATTTTGGCGAAAGCTCCAACGTTAATAGCTGCGTTTGAATTAGAGACTGCCTTCCCGAAGGTTGAATAGGGCTTATCCAGTTGAAGTTGCTGTTCGGCTGCCTGCCGTTTCTGCTGTTCGTCTTTCAAATTGGTCGCCAGCTGAATGATGGTATCTGGATTCATCAGCGTCTCTTCGATTTTTTCCGGCGTCATATACGCGCCGTGTTTTCTGATGGACGGAATGACTTCATCTGTCACCCATTTTCGGAACTGTTTAGCTTCCGGCTTGCGGCTATCCATAATCACATCGTATAAGCCGCTCTCATTGATAAAGGTTGCATCCTGCATTCCGCCGGACGTTTCAAGGGGGTGATTTGAAATCACGTCCTTATCCAAACGTCTTTTTACGCCGGCGACTTGACCAAGTTCTAAGATTTCGCAAACATCTTTCAATAGAAAATACGGGTCTCCGTCAATCGTTTCTGTTCGTACCTGCTGCCCACCGAATTGAAAAGTGATTAAGTTGCTCATTTTCTTACCTCCCTTGAAAGGATGATTTGATGAATCGTGAATTGACCCGTGAACTTCTACTTCTCGTTGACGCTGTTGCTGACGGACTGCTTAGTTTCGATCTAACCGAAGTGACTCAGATCTACTTGCCTGACGAAGACTCGGCAACCATTGATGTACATATCGACCGAATCGCAGAGTCAGGTCTGCTGCAGATGAAGCACGATCGAGTTGTTGGCTTGAGCTCAGCTGGCCGTGAATTCCTGAGTTAGTGTGATTTTCTTCCTTTTCTAGTAAACTAGTGCTAGAAAGGAGGTGTTTTTATGGCTGATTTTGAAGATGGCAGTGTTCTTGTTGAGGCTGTATCAGGGAAATGGTATCGATTCCCTGAAAACCACGGTAAAATAGGAACCTATATAATCGACTTACCTAACGGTTTTTTGCTAGCTGTGAATGTCTCAAACAAAATGGTTGAAATGCTCATTCCTGATGAAAACGGCGTCTATAAAAGAGCTGGTGATTTATCTTTTCGATTAATTGATGGGCAAGCTAGTGTTGATCTATTCAGCGAGTCCCTTAAAGAAATTAATTTAGACAACACCAATGGGAAAATTGACAACTCTTTAACAGACATCACCAGAATTCAAAACGTTCTAGATCTGTCTCAGTCTCAAAAGTGGTGGGACAAACGTTCTCAAGGCTGGTGATCAGTCGACTTTCACGAATTTACGACCTGGAAAGTAAAATTCAAGTTGGTCTGTGGGGATTAGCCGATTCCCGCAGACTCCACAAAATCTTAGATAACCGTCCCATGCTCTCCCACAATTGGTGCAGCCATTACTGGTCACTTTTTGATTTTTGTTCATGTGCTCACCTCCTTTAAATATTGAAATGCACTGTCGTCACAGCGACGAGAAAAACGACGGCGAAAAGAGCCAAGATGCTCCATTCCGTTCCTGATAAATTAAGCATGGTCTCTCTCCTTTAAGCTGATGTGGATTTTGTTGCGTTTTTTGCAACAGAATCTTCAAAAAAATATTCCAAATTGTAACCGAAATGTTTTGCTATCTTATGCAATTCATCAGCAGTGAAAGCTTGCTCACCGCTTTCTTTTCGGTGATAAGGATATAGTGTATTGAAGCCTAATATACCAGCCATATCGCTTTGAGATAACTTTCTTTCTTTTCTGAGGTGCTTGATTTTATCAAGCTTCACTGTTTCCATGTTTCCGCTCCTTTCTGTTGCATTAATTGCAATTGATTAAGTTCATTATATATCGCGATTTTTGCAAAGTCAACAATAAAATAGCGATTTTCGCAATTAGTTTTTGCTTTATGTGCAAACTTGGTATTATAGAGGGAGGAATAAGTAGTGGAGGCACTCATAATGGAAAATGTATGGCCTAAACGGCTACGAAAATCAAGAGAGGCAGCTAATCTTAATCAAAAAGAAGCTGCTAAAAAATTTGATATAACTAACTATCAGTTGTCGAGGTATGAAAACGGACATTCTAATCCAGATCCGGATTTAATTAGTAAGTTCGCTGATCTATATGAGGTTTCAGCGGATTACCTCCTCGGCCGCACCGACGATCCTACGCCAGAACAACCCAGTATCTTTTTCTACGGCGGGGAAATTTCCGAGGACGAGCAGGAACACCTGGAAGAAGAACTTCGTATATACAGGAAGAGAAAGCAGCAGTGGTTGGAGCAGCGGGAGAAAGATAAAGAATAATTGCCGCCCTGTGGAGCAATCTGCAGGTGACAACCGGATGAATTCAAGGGAAGCCTACGTCTGGGATAGGGCAACCATGAGCCAAGCTGGGGGAACTTGTTTCGTACTCCAGAAGGTGCAACGCATAGGCAGTGAGGAAGGGGAACCAATAATCTGCCCACGAGCGTCCGGCATCCTACTGGGATGAAAAGATATGCTGGCCTTTGTGGAAACACAAAGAAGCACGGGATAAAAAGCCCGTGCGGTAACAAAATGATTGGCGCGGAAATGACGCTTGGAATTCCTGACGTTAATAGATCATTCTCTAGTCTGTTTGATTTCGGAGTTGATAATAACATGAACAAACTTAACGACACTGTACTCGGATTGTCTAACGGAATCGGAGAAGAAACTAGAGCTTCCGCGCACGGTAATTTCATTATAGCACGCACATTATAGTTTGAATTGCCCATTTTGCCTTTACGGGCATTTCTTTTTACCATAAAATAGAACATATATTCCTAGAACAATTGTTCTTTAACTTCTGCAAGGGGTGAGTCTATGATTCAAACAGAGCTGGAACAGTGGATCCAACACGAATATGAAGAGCGAGGGATTACTTCTCTCGATGATTTGAGTATCGAGAACCTTGGCTGCCAATTTAACGTCGATGTAATGTACAGCAGTCAGGGTTCCAAGAGTTTTACTGACGAAATGTACGGTCTGATCATGCTTCAGCATAACCAACCTCTTCCTAAGCAGCGATTAGATTTCTTTCACGAGTTAGGGCATGTTCTGAAACATGTTGGCGATCAACGCACCATGCCTATCATGTTCCGCGAATACCTCGAGAATAAGGCTTATCAGTTTGCTCTTTACGCGTCCATGCCCCGATACATTATGGAGCCGCACCTTACCAAAGACATAAGTGTAATTGCTGAACTGTTCAGAATGCCTGTTCATATTGTAGAAAGCCGGGTGGAACAGCTGAAACGGAACAGCCGGTATAATTACATGCCTACTGAGAATCACGAAAGTAAGAAGACATTAAAATCGCGGTCTTATAACCCGGATAGATGGTCGATCGAAACATGGCGTGTGATGAACCAGCTAAAGAGTCAAACCGGTCAGGAGGTAATCGATCATGAACGTATATTTTGAAGATATCGACGGTGAGTTGCAGGCGAAATGGGTGATTGTTGAAGCTGGTGTAGCCGAGGGAGAAAGCAATACGCTCTATTATTCTACCGACCAGCCGATTGAACGGTTTTACCCGGAAGACTTTCACGATGACTTTAGTGCTCTATCTGTCAGTTTGAGTGAGCTGGTACAGGATCCGTTTGAGGATAATAGCTTTGGGATCAACACTGATTTGATTCAAGGAAGATTGAAGCAGCACAAGCTGGATCCGGATAACCTATATGAAGTCGATTACTTTATCCTGTTGTGCGACGACCTGGAGGAGTTCGCAGAAATTGAATTACCAACGTTGCCTTGATGTGTTAGCAAGGGCTCTTGGAGAATAGCAATGTTAAGGAGGGATAACGATGAGAGGGCATATACGTAAGCGCGGAAATAAATACGCCATTGTCGTTGATGTCGGCTATGATGATAGAGGGAAGCGGAAGCAGAAATGGTTCTCCGGGTATTCCAATAAAACAGACGCAGAAAAAGACCTGCCCGGAATCGTCGCCAAACTACAGGAAGGGTCATTCATAGAACCTACCAAAGCAACAGTGTCTGAATTTTTAAATGAATGGCTGAAAATACGACAATCTGACCTTTCTTCGAACACGTATGATTCATACTGCCGGCAGGTTCAAAATCATATTATTCCTTCCATTGGGCAGATACCTCTATCCAAACTTAGAGCCATGCATGTTCAAAGAATGATGGGAGAGCTGGAGAAGAAGAACTTATCAAAGACAAGTATCCACAAAGCTTACAGTGTATTGAAGGCAGCCCTCAAATACGCTTACAAGACCGACATGATTGCAGTTAATATCGTGGATAAGCTGGACAATCCAAAGAAAGGGGAGAAGGAGATGAGTTTTTGGACGAGAGAAGAAGCGAAGTTGTTTCTTGAGAGAGCAAAAAATGAGGAGCTTTATATTTTCTTTCACTTAGCGCTTTCTACTGGTATGCGTCCAGGTGAAATACTGGGATTGAAGTGGTCTGACATTCATCCTGAGAAGAAGACGCTGCATGTAACACGCTCTCTCACTCGGCAAATGCACTTTAAGTCTCCTAAAACCTCTATAGGGAAGCGCTACATTACATTAGACGATGATACCGTATCCCACTTAAAAGCCCATCGAACAAAACAAAAAGAACACAAAATGAGAGCCGGCAAATCATACGAAGATAATAATCTAGTGATAGCAACTAAGCTCGGGAAACCGGTCGGCCATCGGAATGTGTTACGAACTTGGTATAGAATCATACAGCCTCTTGTGCAACAAGAAAAAGTGAAAGAAATACGCATGTATGATCTGCGCCACACACATGCTTCTATGATGTTGAGTGAAGGTGTCCATTCCAAAATCGTTAGCGAACGTTTAGGGCATGCTTCTGTTCGAACCACGCTTGATGTTTATTCGCATATCACCCCTGGAATTCAAGAAGAAGCTGCAGATAAAATCGGATCGATCCTAAAATGAATGTTTGCAATTTGTTTGCAACTGACCTCATCCATACAAAAAGAGCAGGAACCAAAATCGTTGGAACCTGCTCTGTATCAGCTTTACTCATGGAGCTTCCTACCGGATTCGAACCGGTGACCTCATCCTTACCATGGAT
>NZ_FOTY01000030.1 GCF_900114715.1 Salibacterium qingdaonense | reverse complement strand
AACGGCTCCGAATTCAGCGAGCTGACGCAAGCCATTGACTGCGACCAGGTGAACGTCTATTACACCCATCCCTACACTTCTAGTGAGAGAGGCACGAATGAACGTCACAATGGGTTAATCCGACGGTTTATACCGAAAGGGAAATCCATCGACGATCTGGACGATACCGTCGTTGCTTATGTCGAGAACTGGTGCAATACGCTTCCCCGCAAAATCCTGGGATACCAATCTCCTAATGACCGATACGAACAGGCGTTGGCCACAATTATATAATGACAGATAATGGAATTTCGGTGGTTGTTGCATTTATTATTGCAATTCAAGGTAAAATTTCAGAAACAAATCCACTTCGCCTTTGCCGATCTGAAGCTCTTTGGCAATCTCATCTCTCGTGTAACCACGCGCGGAAAGAGAAAGTACTTTGGCCTGGTTTGAAGTTTCCATCTGATCTTCATCAGGTGGCGGAGGCGGGGAGAAACTGTCTTCTGCTTCCTTTGTTCCCGCATGTTCCACTGCTTCTTCCGCTCTTTTCTGAAAGGCATGAGGTTGTGGGTCTTTTTCTACAGGAGCCGGTGCTTCATGTGCGGCCGCTGATCCGGCGTTTTGATCAGCGTAGGAATGCAGAGAATCTTTCAGCTCCTGATTTTCCTGTTTGATTTCTTCTGTATACTGCCGGAGTATCTCTTCCAGATCTTCACGCATGCCGTGCAGCTGACGACTTTCTTCTTTAACATTCTGTACATGCGAATAAAAACGCACCAATACAAAAAAAGTGAGAGCATGCAGTGCCAAACTGAACACAAGTACTACAAGGGTCATGTTTTCCATCCTAACCTGTGATGTCGATTAATCTTCCTTTAAAGGGATGATTCAGCCTGTTCTTTCCTTCTTCCATTCCGGACGGATGGGACAGACGCTCTTCTCTAACCGGAAAGCGCTCCCCATCCCCGCTTTGCAGCCGGCTTTGTTCCGACTCGACCGCGCCGGGCGTCTGTGTTCGTGATTTTTCCTGTTCTTTTTCCTCCTCAGCTGCCATCCGGTCCTGGGCAGCCTGCCCCCGCTGTTGAAGCTGCTCTTGAAGTTTTCCTGCATCCTGGGTTCTCGGGAGGGCGACCTGAAGTTCCACTGCTTTCCAGCTCATGGCTTCCGCCTCCTTTTACTATATCATCACCCATCATGTGACGTTCAGTGTGATTTCTCCTTCCTCCATAAAAACAACGGCCCGGTCATGTGATTTATTCATCACTCTCCGGTATTTACCGAAATGGACGTCTACATTGGAGTGTAGGGTTTTTCCCACTCTTATTATACCACTTTCCGGGTTCGGGGAAACATGTGCCGATTCCTCCAGCTCTTCGGCCGCGTCCCGCGCTTTGTCTTTAGCAGCCTCGAGGGTGTTTCTGGCCCGGAGTTTCATAACACGTTCCTTTGAAGATAGAGAGATGCCGTTTTCTTCTTTACTCTGTATCGTTTTCAAAAGATCGGAGACTTTTGTGCTCTCTTCTTTCGCTTCATACAATGCCTGTTCAAGCTGCCTTCTACGTTCAACATATCCATGGGTGGCACCTATATAAAAAGAAGTAGGGGTGTTCATAGAATTACCCGCTTCGTTCACGTTGATTTCATGAACGGCCGAAATGATTCCGCCTATGACCAGCCCTCTGCCCTGATTGCAGATCAGACTGCCGCCGGCTGTGCAGCGGCTGTGCATAACCGTCTGTTTGACAACTATATCTGCGCCCGCGCTGACGTCGGCTTCATTCAAATAGGTCGCATGAACGCTGTGACCCGCTTCGATGCTCCCCTTATTCCGGGCGTTGACGCCGGCGTTTATAAATATCGAACCGGAAGCTGTCAGTACAGCAGCTTCGACAGTGCCAAGCACCCGGATATCCCCTTGCGCTTTCAGTTCAAAGCCGGAAGGAACATTTCCGCGGACCATAATATTGCCGGTGAAATCAATATTACCGGTTTTCAGATCGAGGTCGCCTTTCACTTCGTATAATGGATTAACATGAATGGTCTTTTTCCGGACACTCACCTGGCCGGCCTGTACAGCATAAATGTCGTTTCCTTCCACCCTTGTGTTTTTTCCGGGCCGAAGTGGGAAATCCTTCCCGGCTTTTGCCTGCAGATCACTTCCATCCACCCCGGTTCCGTTTTCCCCGGGCTCTGCCTCTACTTTTCTGCCGGTGTATGCTCCAGCTTCCACCATTGCTATATGGATAACATTTTTCAAATCCACTTCCGCCGGATCTTCCTCTTCTTTTTCTCCCTTGTCAAAACGTGCAGGTTCAATATAAGCGGAAGTTCCATTGACAGGAGGAATACCGCGGGCAACCTCCAGTGGATACACTACAGAAAGAGGGTCGCTGCCTAACCGTTCGATGTTTTTTTCCAGTATTCCGTATGTAATCCCTTCTTCCTGCAGGAAAGCCATCCATTCCTCTGTGCTCCAGGAAGAATCTTCCGGAGGGGAAAATGCATCTACGACAGCAGATAATTTATTTTCTGCTGTCTTCAACTGAAAATAATCACGAACTCTGTAAGTCTCCATATCCATCCGCCTTTTGTCTTAAAATTTCCTTTTAGCCGTTCGGCTTTTTTGGATATTTTTCTTTTTATAACAGGACAGTCCTGAATCTTTCATCCTGTAATTGTTCTGATTATATCAAAGATTATCTTTTTTAAGAAGAGCCTGTTTCAATCGAAACAATGCTTTTGAATGAATCTGCGAAATCCTGGATGTGGAAAGGCCCATAACTTCCCCAATATCGGTCAGTGTCAGTTCCTCCTGATAAAAAAGACCGATAACTGTTTTCTCTTTATCCGACAGCTGCTCCATAACTTCTGCCAGCTCTGACACAGAAACGGATTGAACGAGAATATCTTCCGGAGACGGGGATGACGTATCTTCAATGGAAGCCCTGTATGTTTCTTCCCTTTCTCCTTCAGGTGTTTCTTCATCAATCGAGAGCATATTCGCAAAAAATGTCTCCGTCACGACCTTACGCACCTCTTCACCGTTCATATCAAGAACGTGACCGACTTCGTCTTCAGAGACATACCTCCCGTGTCTTTGCTCCAGTTCTTCCATCGTTTCTTCTATTCTCTTGGATTTGTCACGGAGGGATCTTGGCATCCAGTCTTCCTGCCGCAGCCCGTCGATGATGGCTCCCCGGATGCGGAAGGAGGCATACGTATCAAACTTCAGATTGCGGGACACATCGAATTTTTTCATGGCATCGTACAATCCGCTCATTCCATGGCTGATCAGTTCTTCTTTGGAAACATTGCGTGGGAGACCAGAACCTATGCGCTGCACGTGATACTTCACAAGCGGCATATATGCTTCCACCAATTTATCAGCAGCTGTTTCGTCTTCCTTGTAGAGCCATCTGTCCCACCACTCTTTGTGTTCTGATGATCCGGGATTCATCATGAATGTCCTCCTCTCTTTGTTGATGAGTCCTGCTCTGATTTGTTCCATCCCCTGCAGCGTTTGATTTTCTCTCTTTTAAACTATCTCAAATGATGGTTTTCCCCTGACTCACCGTTCGGATGAACAGACTGCTGTCCATTATATTGAATTCAATTGTACGTCCTTTGCTGCCACCGATGTCTTCTCCTTTTACAGGAATGCCTTTCTGCTTTAGAACAGCTTTTACTGCTTCGCTGTTTCTAGGTCCGATCCTCATCATCTCACTGCCCTCTGTAAACGAAAACATCTGCGCACCGCCTGCCAGTTTCGCCTGAAGACGCTGGCATCTGCATCCTTTTTCCTGAAACCAATCCAGCACGTCTTCGAGCGCCGTATCAGCAAATTTTGCTCTCTGCAGCGAACGGCTTCCTGCCATCGATGAATCCGGAAGCATAATGTGGGCCATGGCGGCAATTTTTCGGCTCTCTTCATAAATAACCACACCGACGCAGGAGCCAAGCCCGGACGTCCGCAGTTTTTCCGGAGCTTCAGCGGTTTTCCAATCCGCCATCCCTACTTTTATCACTTGATCTTCTTTTAATTTTGTCATAACCATTCGACTCCGAGAGATTTAAATATCTTTTCAAACGCATCCGGGTCGGGAAGCAGGAAAAACTGCCCGGTGACTGCATCAGTATTATTGTTACCTGCCTCTTCCATCTCGGTGTCGATTACAATCGCATGATCTCCCTTTGTGGAAACCTCGAGCAGGCCTTCACTAATGACGGCTCCTGCCATGTCAACTGCAAGAGAAGGTACCGACGGCTGCATGGAAAGTCCCGTAAAATCGGCCAGGGCAGAAAGATATGCTCCTGCCAGAATATTGCCGAGTTCTCTAAGTGCAGACGCTGCCAGCTCATCGAATGAATCATCTATAATATTCACCTTTTTGCCTGTCAGTGTGTAAGCAAGCTCCTCGGCTTCTTCTTTCTGCAGAATAAAAAACATGCTTCCCGGAGCTTCTCCTGTTATTCGTAAAAAGGCGGCTGCCACTACTTCTTCTTCGCCTCCGGCTATGGCCTGCATCGCTTGAAAATCCACCATCCGGACAGAAGGAACATGAAGATCGATTTTTTTGTTGAGCAATTGGGATAAGGCGGTTGCCGCATTGCCGGCCCCGATATTTCCGGCTTCCTGCAGAACATCCAGATGCACCGGCTGAATATGATTAATGTCCGTCATAACATTTCACTCCTATTTGTTTAATCCAGGAAGCAGGGAGGCCGACAAGAAACCGGCTATATCCCCGATGTCCAGGCTGTGTTCTGCTCCAGCCCGCTGCCGGGCTGCTTTAGGCATTCCGTACACAATGGATGTCCGCTGTGATTCTGTAATCAGGAGGCAGTCCTGAGCCTTTTTCATTTCTGCCAGACCCGTGGCGCCGTCTGCCCCCATCCCGGTGAGCACGACACCAACGTGACTGAAACCATCTACACCGGCAAGAGAGGAAAACAATACATCCGCCGATGGTCGGTGGCCGTTGACCGGTGGTGTGTCGAGCACTTCGGTAATCAGGGATCGTCCCATTCTGCGGACGGCGAGATGCCTGCCTCCCGGCGCAATATAAACGGTTCCGGCTTTGGCAACCTCACCATCTTGTGCTTCTTTCACATGCAGACGACTCAGCTGATCCAGCCTGTTCGCAAGCGACTGTGTGAAAGCAGGCGGCATGTGCTGCACAATAAACACCGGTGCCGGAAGGTCTTCCGGGAGCCCGGATAGGAGAACCTGCAGTGCTTTAGGCCCCCCGGTTGATGTGGCGATGGCGACTGTCTTCCTGCCGTCGAGTGAGATACCATCCGGTTCGTCCTTCGCTATCTGCATTGCAGGGGCAGACGGGGCCATTTTCTTTCCTGCATCCACCTGGGCCGCTGTCCTGATTTTTTCAACCATTTCTTCTTTCACATGATGAAGATCAAGCGATATGGATCCTGAAGGCTTTGCCAAAAAGTCCACAGCTCCCAGTTCAAGGGCTGTTATCGTCTGTTCGGCTCCTTGTGTCGTAAGGGAGCTCACCATGATGACTGGATGAGGACAGGTCTCCATGATAGAGCGGAGAGCTTCCATACCATTCATTTCGGGCATTTCGACGTCGAGTGTGATGACATCAAAGTTACCGGTCCGTACTTTTTCCAACGCATCTTTCCCATTTCTGGCGGTACCTGCTGCGGTCATGTCCGTCTCTTCGTTGATATAATCACTGATCAACTTTCTCATAAACGCAGAGTCGTCGACGACAAGAACACGAATCACCGTCCTCCCCCCTTTAGCAAAAATTCTTTCAATCGGCCGATAAATTGTTTATAGGATCCCGTATCACTTTCGGCATTCTTTCTGCCTGCGACGCGTTCCAGGCATGTCTGTAATGCTTTGGAAGCCGGCGTGTACGGAAAAGCAAGCAGAAACGGCTCCTGTTTCTTTACCGCCTGCAGAACATGTTTATCCTGAGGAAGGGCTGCAAGCAGGTCAACATCTTTTTTTAAAAATCGTTTTGCTGCCCGCTGCAGATTTTCCCCCGTCTGTTTTCCTTCCTTGCTGGTTTCACTTCGGTTTACAAGAATCGAGCAGCCAAGGTCAGGCGCACGGAGGTGCAGGTGTTTGATGACGGCGTACGCGTCGGTGATGGACGTTGGTTCCGGCGTCGTAACAATGATCACTTCGTGAGAGGAAAGAATGAAGTGAAAACTGTCCCTGTCCGCTCCCGCCCCCATATCAAATAAAATATAGTCAAAAACTCCGTCCAGCATGGCCATCTGTCTTGAAAAACGTTCCTTTTTTTCCGGGGTCATCTCAAAAATATCGTTCAGACCCGATCCTCCTGCTGCTATGTGAAGACCACCAGGTCCTGTCTCCATAATATCCCATATGGAGCGGTCATTTTCTATCATGTCCACGATATCACCGGATGTCTGAAGACCCAGTAGAATATCCACATTGGCCATCCCTATATCAAGATCAAACAAGGCTGTCTTATATCCTTTTTGCGCCAGTCCTATACCGGCGTTCACCGAAAAATTGGATTTGCCGACACCGCCTTTTCCGCTCACTACTGAAATGACTCTGGTCTTTTTCGGGGATTCCCGGTCTTTGTGTTCCAGTACTCTGCGTAAATTCTGCGCCTGATCACTCATTGCCGTTCTCCCCCAGGAGCCATTGCATAACTTTTGTATGATCTGCTTCCTCCATGTCGTCAGGAACGCTTTGACCATAAGTTATATAAGCCGCCGGGATACCGGTGTGCGCCATCAGATTAAATAAAGCTCCATAAGTCGCGGTTTCATCCTTTTTAGTGAAAACAAATCGGTCTATTGTAAGAAGCGAAAACTGCTCATAAATGGTTTTCATGTCTTTGAATTTGGACGTCAGTGCCAGAACAAGGTACGTCTGCATCTCTTCTTCGAAATCGATGATTTTCCCCAGCTCCTTGACATAGAGCGGATTTGTAAAATTGCGTCCCGCTGAATCAACAATGACAAGATCCTTGTCCGCAAACTGCTCCTTTGCCTCGCGGAAGTCTTCAATCGAATAGGCTACAGCGACAGGAATGTCGAGAATTTCCGCATAGGTTTTCAATTGTTCAACGGCGGCAATACGATACGTGTCTGTTGTAATGAAGGCGACAGACTTTTTCTCTTCCAGATGATAGTAGGCTGCTATTTTTGCAGCTGTTGTTGTCTTCCCTACCCCCGTAGGCCCCACCAGATTAATAATTTTCGACATGGAAGCCGAAGGCCCCATATGTTGAGGGAGCAGCCGGCTGAGATAAGAAGCCGTCCACTCTTTCACGTTTTCACTGTCTGCCTCTTCAAAACTGCGGTACCATTCCCCCAGAAGGTGCTTGAGCAGTTCATACGTCCAGACTTCCTCCACTTCCTGTTCTTCCAGCATGTCTGCGACAGTTTGTATCGGTGCAGGATAACCGGTTGTGGAGGTGTGGCTTTTTTCATAGAGTCCGTTGACCATTGTTTTTAGTTCCTGTACTTCTTCTTCAAGCTTTTCTTTTGAGGGAGCGGTCGCCGCCTGTGAAGGCGCCGTTTTCTGCTGCGCGGACGCCTGTTGTTTTTTTGGCGGTCCAGGGGCAGCCGCAGGCGTCTCTTCTTTTGCAGCAATCACTTCAATATTCTTTTTCATAAATAAACCGAGAAACCCTCCCGAATTCACATGCTTTGAATTCAGGATAACAGCATCATCACCGAGTTCAGCTTGAATTTTCGTCATCGCTTCCGGCATGGTTCCCGCTGTATACTTTTTTACTTTCATCAGGCATTCACCACCCCTGTACTCTGCACTTCAATATTTGGTTCCAGCTCATTGTAAGAAAGAACAGGCACCTGCGGCAGAAAGCGCTCAATGAGCTGTGAAATGTGCATTCTCACCGCCGGGGAGCATAACAGCACAGGAGTCTGTCCCATTTCGGACAACCGCTCTGCTTCCCGGCCGATATTTTCGACAAGAGACTGGGAATCATCGGGATTCATGGCAAGGAAATTGCCGTGTTCGGTCTGCTGGACCGATTCGGCGATTTTTTTCTCCGCCTGGCCGCTCATCGTTACAACATACAATGGCTCCCCGTCAGGGCTGAACTGTTTCGTTATCTGCCTGGAGAGAGACTGTCTGACATATTCAGTCACCAATGTCATGTCTTTTGTTAAGGCTCCGTATTCGGCAAGTGTTTCAAAAATTGTTGGCAGGTTGCGGATCGATATTTTTTCTTTCAGCAGATTGGACAGCACCTTCTGAATGTCACCGAGTGAAAGTGGGTTTGGCGTCACTTCTTCCACAAGGGTCGGATAGGTTTCTTTCAAATGTTCGACAAGCTGCTTTGCCTCTTCTCTGCCAAGCAGTTCATGCGCATGGTTTTTAATGATTTCGGTCAGATGCGTGGATACAACCGATGGTGGATCCACCACCGTGTACCCGGAAAGTTCCGCCTGTTCTTTCATTTCCTCCCCTATCCATAAGGCCGGCAGTCCGAAAGCAGGTTCTGTCGTTTCGATTCCTGTAATGCTTTCATCTTCCACCCCGGGACTCATTGCCATGTAGTGGTCCAGAAGAAGTTCTCCGGAAGCGACATCGTTACCATGCATTTTAATGGCATATTCATTAGGCTGCAGCTGTATATTATCCCGTATCCGGATAACCGGTACGACCATCCCGAGCTCAAGGGCCAGCTGCCTGCGTATCATCACCACCCGGTCCAAAAGATCGCCGCCCTGGTTCGCGTCAGCAAGCGGAATTAATCCGTAGCCGAATTCAAATTCAATCGGATCGATCGTCAGCAGGTTGACAACATTCTCCGGTGACTTCATATCGTCATCTTCTCTTGCTTCCTCCGGCTCTTCTTCTTCTTTTTCCGGCGGCTGCTCAACACGGCTCATGAAATATGCCATCGAAGCAAGCCCCGCCGCGATAACGGTTGTCAGGAGCACCGTTATCGGGGTGAGCAGACCAAGAAGAAATATGGCAGCAGACGCAATATACAGCATCTTCGGGAAAGCAAACAGCTGACTCGTCACGTCATGGCTCAGGTTTCCTTCTGATGCGGCTCTGGTAACGACGATACCGGTCGCCGTTGATACAAGCAGAGCTGGAATCTGACTTACGAGACCGTCCCCGACGGTAAGCAGTGTGTAAGTACTCGCCGCATCAGTGACACCCATGCCGTGTTCAACCATACCGATAACCAGTCCGAAAATAAGATTAATAATGACGATGACAATACCGGCAATCGCATCCCCTTTCACAAACTTACTGGCTCCGTCCATTGATCCGTAAAAGTCCGCCTCTTCCTGGATTTTCTCACGGCGCTGTTTGGCCTGCTGCTCGGAAATCATCCCGGCGTTCAGATCCGCGTCAATGCTCATCTGTTTGCCCGGCATAGCATCGAGGGTAAAACGTGCTCCTACTTCCGATACCCGCTCGGCGCCCTTTACAATCACGACAAATTGAATAATGACAAGAATCAAAAACACGACAAAGCCAACGAGGGGACTGCCGCCCACCACAAAGTTACCAAACGTATTAATAACGTTGCCGGCTTCTGCGTCTCCGAGAATGGAGCGGGTCGTCGAAACGTTCAACCCGAGCCGGAACAATGTCACAAGCAGCAGCAATGTAGGAAATATGGAAAACTCGAGCGGCTCTCTCGTGTTCATCGAAACGAGAATGATGATAAGGGCAAGAGAGATATTAGTAATAATTAAAATATCAAGAATAAAGGTAGGAAGTGGAATAATGAGCATGACAACGATTAAAATAACACCAAATAATACGGAAAACTCTCTTGTACCCATTTAAATGCTCCTTTTTCTCGATTCCATTCATTCTTATCAGACGAGCTGATTTTTCAGGCGGTACACATAGGCCAGCACTTCGGCCACCGCTTTAAATAATTCTTCCGGTACTTCATCTCCGATGTCAGCCTGGTCGTAGAGAGACCTTGCGAGCTGCTTATTCTCGACGAGTACCACGTCGTGGGCTCTGGCTGTGGATCGTATACGGTACGCGACAAAATCCGCACCTTTGGCTGTGATCTTCGGGGCAGCCATATGCTCTTCTTCATATTTCAGGACAACCGCAAAATGAGTCGGGTTTGTGATAACTACATCCGCTTCCGGAACTTCCTGCATCATTCTCTGCGTTGCCATATCCATCTGCTGCTGACGCCGTTTCTGCTTAATCTGTGGATCGCCTTCCATCTTTTTGTTTTCATCCTTCACGTCCTGCTTGGACATTTTTATCTGCTTTTCATGGTCATGGCGCTGATACAGATAATCCGGAATCGCAAGAAACAAAAGGAGAAGCGCCGAACAAACACCGATTAACCCGGTTAACTGCGCTATTTCACCGAAACCGTCAGCCACATCTTTCTGGTTTAAAAAAAGGAGCGAATCCAGATTCAGCCAGATAATCGTAAACGTGAGCAGGCCGACAAGCGTGATTTTAAACATGGACTTCATAAATTCCACGAGCGCCCTTGCAGAAAATATCCGCTTAATGCCGCTCAAAGGATTGATTTTCGATGGTTTAAATTTGATCGCTTCCGGTGAAAACAAAAAGCCGACCTGCAGTATGGAGGCTCCTGCACCAAAAACAAGTGCTATAAGCATAATTGGAGCCATCACAATGCCTGTTTCCAGAGTCAGTTCATAAAAAATTTCAGGAATCGTGTTTTCTGTAATCTCCCACATCAGAAATTCAGTGAATACGGTCTGCATGGTGTCATATAAATGCGTCCCGAGTACCGGGGCATACATAAACATGAAGAGAAAAACGGCAAGCAGAATAAAAGCTGTATTGATATCCGTACTTTTGGCGACCTGGCCTTTGTCCCGCGTTTCCTGCTTTTTTTTCGGTGTCGCTTTCTCCGTTTTTTCCTGCTGGAAATACTGAAGATCCAGAGTCAGTTTCATGTCATGCCCCCCCAAACATCGCCATTAACGTCCGCATGGCTTCAAATGTTTCATCAAACAGATGATCAACCGCCATGAAAAAGCCCGGCAGTGTCACAGCTAAAAGCGGCAGACCGGCAAACAATTTCAGCGGCAGGCCGACAACAAATACGTTCATCTGCGGTACGGCTCTGGACATCATGCCAAGCGCGAGGTCGGTCAAAAACAAACAGCCGACAATCGGAAACGCCATCTGAAAAGCAATCATGAACATCGTACTGAACGACTCAAGGATGTGATTGGCGACTGCCTCGTCTCCAAAAGGGAGAGTCACTTGATCGACCGGAATAAATTCGTAACTGTAATAAATGCCGTCCATAATCAAGTGATGGCCGTCCACAGCCAGCAGGAACATGAGCGCGAACGTATACAAAAACCCTCCCATTAACGGGCTCTGCGCTCCCGTCTGGGGGTCAATAACATTGGCGACAAGAAAGCCCAGAGCAATATCAAGAAACATCCCGGCCACCTGCACGGCATACACCATGATACCGGCGAGAAGGCCAACGGAAAGACCAACAAGCATTTCCTTGAAAATAAGCAGAATATACGTGCTGTCGATGGAAATGCTCTCTATATCCAAAGTGAATACGATAATAAATGCAAAAAAAACACCCAACCCTACTTTAAAATGAGAGGGAACGTTCCGATATGAAAACAGAGGCATGCTTGTAAAAAACGCGAGCACCCTGATTAACACCAACAAATAAACCGGTAATTGGTTCAGCCATTCAATCGTCATAAGCCTACCTTATATATTCCATTAAATTACTTAAAATTGTTGCTGTAAAATCGGTCAAGACCTGCAGCATCCACGGGCCGAAAATAATAAGAGCCGCAAGCACACCGAGAATCTTCGGTATAAAAGCAAGGGTCTGCTCCTGAATCTGAGTGGTAGCCTGAAATATGGCAACGCCGAAACCGAGCACGAGCGCCACTACCAAAAGAGGTCCCGCAACAAGAAAGACAACCCATACCCCGTTCTCCGCAAGGCTGATGACTGTATCCGCCGTCATGGTTCCATCTCCTTCTAACACCTAATAACTGAATAATAACGATTCAACAATGAGATACCAGCCGTCTACCAGCACAAACAGCAGAATTTTAAAAGGCAGTGAAATCATGACCGGAGGAAGCATCATCATACCCATCGACATGAGGACACTGGCCACAATCATATCGATAACAAGAAAAGGAATAAATATTAAAAATCCGATCTGAAATGCCGTGTTCAGTTCACTGATCGCAAAAGCCGGTACCAGCGCTGTCAGTGGAATATCTTCAATCGTTTCCGGCCGTTCCATTTCGGCGTAGCCCATAAACAAAGACAAATCTTTCTCCCGGGTATGTTCGGACATGAATTCTTTCATGGGAGCCGCTGCCTCTGAAAATGCCTCTTCCTGGTTCATCTCTCCATTCAAAAGAGGAGTCAGTGCCTGATTGTTCACCTCAGAAAACACCGGGGCCATTATGAAAAACGTCATAAATAATGCTAAGCTGATTAATACCTGGGTCGGCGGCATCTGCTGGGTAGCCAGTCCCATCCGGACGAAAGAAAGAACAATGACAATCCGGGTGAAACACGTCATTAAAATTAATATGGCCGGAGCCAGTGATAGAATCGTGATTAGAAAAATTAACTGCAGACTCGTCGTTAAATCGGACGGATCGTCACTGATCAGGCCTCCAAGATCCAGGCCGGGAATCGCAAAAATCATTCGTCATACTCCTTTATGCGCCGCCGGACATTTTTCCGTGCTTGTTTCATCTCGCCGAGCTGTCCTTCCAGTACTTTCTGAAAAGAAGATGAATCGGAAGTTCCGCCTTCCTGCTGCGGATTTTTCTTCGGAAACAGCGACTGCAGCCTCTGCAGCGCACTTTCCTCATTTCCGCGGTTTGGTTCAAGCAGCTCCTCCATCTCCTCTTCCTCTTCGACTTCCTTCAATAGCTGAATGGAATCACCAACACCGACAACGAGGAGCCGGCGCCCCACCTTCACAACCTGGACCGACTTATTTTGTCCGAGTGGTACGCCCCCGAGATTCTGCATCGTCCGGTGGGACTGAAACCGCTGCGACCGTTTATTAATAAACTTGAGCAGCAGATACATGAGCGCGATGACAGCCCCCAAAGCAAGAAACAGCTGCACGAGCATGGAGAAGACATTGGTGCTTTCCGCAAAATCCATTTCTTCGGTTGTGTCTGTTGATTCTTCCGATGTGCCCGTATTTTCTTCGTTATTTTGATCCCCTTCCTGCGGGCTGTTCTCCAGAATATCGCCTATCATCGAGTTTTCTCCTGAAGACGCCTGCATAGGGATGGGAAGTAAAAACCATACGAGAAATACCACCAGCACCAGCCGGACCGCTTTGTTTGCATTCATGCCGGATACCTCCCCGGCCGCGTCAGCTGAGCGTCTTATTAATCGCTTCAAGAACGCGGTCCGCCTGAAATGGTTTAACGATGAAATCTTTAGCGCCGGCCTGAATCGCATCAATAACCATGGACTGCTGACCCATAGCCGAGCACATAATCACCTTTGCCTCCGGGTGGAATGCCTGAATTTCTTTCAACGCTGCGATGCCGTCTTTTTCCGGCATCGTAATATCAAGGGTGACCAGATCAGGAGTTGTCTCTTTATATAAATCTACCGCTTCCTGTCCATCTTTTGCCTCACCTGCAATCGTGAAATCATTTTTTTCGAGAATATCTTTGATCATCATCCGCATGAATGATGCATCATCTACGACTAGTACAGAATGTGCCATCGTCTGTTTTCCTCCTTGTATGTTCTTATTTTAGTTTTTTAATACGGTCGGCCTGGCTGACGATATCTGTCACCCGCACCCCGAAGTTTTCATCAATCACGACAACTTCCCCTTTGGCAACCAGCTTCTGGTTCACGAGAATATCCACCGGTTCGCCGGCGAGCTTGTCGAGTTCAATAATCGATCCTTGCGAGAATTCCAAAATGTCTTTGATGGTACGCTGAGTACGCCCCAGTTCCACCGTCACCTCAAGCGGAATATCCATCAGCATGTCAAGATTTTTTGATTCACTCTCACTAAGTGACGGGGTGTCAAATGATGAAAACTGTGCTGCCTGTACGTTGCCGGAAGGTCCCCCGACAAAGCGCTCCTGATCTCCAGTCGAAGACTGACGTTCAGGACCGGCCGAGTTCTGCTGCTCTGCCGCTGCACTGGGCTGCGGGGAAGAAGCTTCCGGCTTCGGCTGCGCTTGAGTGCCTGCTTCCGGCTCCGGCGCCTTTTCGTCTTCTGGCTCAGACTGATTCATTAAATTATCCACCATGTCTTTAGCAAACGGGACAGATACAAGCTGCATAATACTGGAGTCTATCAAATCTCCAATGATCAACCGGAATGATATTTTTGCAAGGGTGTCAGCATCGGGGACATTGCTGGCCCCTTCTTCATTTTTGAGATCCATCATATCAATTCCGGGCGGTGTAATATCGACCCGTTTATTGAAAACCGTGGACATGGAGGTTGATGCCGATCCCATCATCTGATTCATCGCTTCCTGTACAGCGCTTATGTGCATTTCTTCCATCTCTTCGGCAGGATTGGTACCGTCCCCGCCCAGCATCAAGTCAGCGATGATGGAAGCATCTCTCGTTTTGATGACAAGCAGGTTGGTTCCTTCAAACCCTTCTGTATACCGTACGTGAACAGCAACGTTCGGCCGCGGAAACTGTTCGTCCAGCTTTTCCCGCTGCACGACGGACACGACCGGTGTCGTGATGTCAACTTTTTGATTCAAAAGCTGTGACAGGGCGGTCGCTGAACTTCCAAAGGAAATGTTCCCAATTTCGCCTAACGCATCCTGTTCCACAGAAGACAGATAATCTTCCACATTCAATTCTCCGGGCTCACCCGTTGTGGACTCCGAGTTTTCCCCGCCCTGCTCTTTATTGCCGGAGTCGTCGTCGCCGCCTTCCACGCTTTTGAGCAGTTCATTAATTTCTTCCTGAGAGAGCATATCATCATTCATACTCGTTCCCCTCCTCTACTTCCTCTGTAATCTGAACGGCGATGTTTTTCTTCCACTGCCCCGGCTGTGCATAATATTTCGCTTCCCCGCCGGCGTTCAAAAGAAGCGGATCGTTAATATTTTGATCCAGTTCCAGTACATCTCCTTCATTCAGACCAAGAAATTCTTCAATCGAAATTTCCGACGTGCCAAGAACGGCCTGCAGCGTGAGCGGGGCGGCTTTCACGGTCTGCTGCAGTTCTTCCAGTTCATGAGGGTCCCGCTCTTTCTTTTTTGTCTGCATCCAGTAATGAACCGACAAATGCGGAAGAATCTCTTCCAGAACGACATGGGGCAGGCAGATGTTAATCATGCCGGTCGTTTCCCCTACCGTGGTCGAAAGCGATATGACAACAACCGTTTCATTAGGCGATACCATCTGCAGAAATTGTGGGTTAACTTCAATATCTTCCATCTGCGGATCCATTTCAACCACGGATTCCCAGGCAGTCTGAAACGTTTCAAGCATTGTCTGAAATACCTGTGTCATGAGTTTCGTTTCGATTTCTGTCAGTGTCTCCACCTTATTAATGCTCGTCCCTTTTCCGCCGAGAAGCCGGTCGAGTACCGCATAGCCGACATTTGGGTTCACCTCCATCAGAAGACGGCCGTCAAGCGGATACGCATCAAACACATTTAACAGTGTCATTTTTGGAATCGACCGGATAAATTCATCATACGGCAGCTGATCCACTGATGCGACGGATATCTGTACGAACGTTCGGAGCTGGGCGGACAAAGACGTGGTAAGCAGCCTTGAGAAATTTTCATGAATCCGGGAAAGGCTTCGGATCTGATCTTTGGAGAATCGAAGCGCCCGCTTGAAATCGTACGTTTGTATTTTCTTTTCATTTTCTTCTTTTTTCAGTTCGTCCGCGTCCATTTCCCCGGTAGAAAGTGCGGATAACAGTGAGTCTATTTCACCCTGTGAAAGAACGTCCGCCAAACGTTTCCACCTCCTTTTATTGCATAAGCTGCCATTACTGAATCATCCGTTGTGTGGTGTAGACGCGCACGACTTTTCTATCTTCCATGATGCTGTTGATATCGGAGCGCAGAGTGTCTTCAAGTTCCTTGAGCCCTTCTTTGCTCTGCAGTTCTTCGGGGTTTCGGTCTGCCAGTTCATGAATGATAATATTTTTGATCTGGAAATCACGTTTCTGCAATTCCTCTGCGCCCGATTTTGTTTCGACATGAACGCGGAAGCGTCCCCGAAAGATGTCCCCGTTCTTCAGGTTGGTCGTCATTTCCTCGGTTTCCCAGGAATTATTAATAATTTCATCGATGGTCGGTTCCGCCCCGGCTTCAGTAGAAGAAGAAAAATAGTTGAACAGCACAAACGCTACAACACCGACAAGGGTCAAAGAGATGATAATAATCAGCATAATGTTCACTAAACGATTTTGAAACACGTTACTCGTCCCCCTCTTTGGCTGACAGGCCGATCAGGCCGATCCTCCGGTAAAACGCTGTTGTTAATTGTTGAACACTCTCCATACTCTCCTGCACGACGATCTTTTTGCCGTTGCTGAGCGTGATGGTCGTGTCAGGAAAAGCCTCCACCTGTTCAATCATCGCTGCATTCAATAAAAAGGTTTGTCCTTTTAATCTCGTTAATGTAATCATATGTATTGGATGAGCCGGGCGGCAGGACCCGGCTCACGCCTCCTTTTTAAATGATGGGCCGTCTTAACGCTTCAGGTTCATGAGCTCCTGCAGAACTTCATCGGCGGTTGTGATACCGCGGGTGTTCGCCTGGAACCCGCGCTGGGCGGTGATCATGTTCGTGAATTCCTCAGACAGGTCTACGTTGGACATTTCAAGCGTCCCCGGTACCAGTTCGCCGGCCCCGTCGCCCGGGTTATTGTACTGGGCTTCTCCGGAGTTATCGGTCGGCTGGAAGAGGTTGCTTCCTGCTTTGGACAAACCGCCCGGGTTCTCGAAGCGGGCCATTTGAACCTGTCCTGCTACCCGCTGATTACCGTCAGCACTAACAAAACTCACACTGCCATCTGCCCCGATACTGAAACTTTCAGCATCCGCTGGAATTTGTATTCTACCAGGATCACCATTATTGTCATCAAGAGTTGTGTCACCTTCGACATTTGGTAGGTCTCCTACACTGGCTTCTCCATTATCTGAATTTGTGGTGTTTCCTATAAGATACTGGCCATCTTGATTCACGATGTGTCCCTGCTCATCTAAATAAAAGTTACCCGCTCTGGTATAACTAGTATTTAGATTTCCATATCCATTGCCGTCATCATCTACAGCACCTGCAACGTTATTTCCTTCCCAGTCACCTGTATGCTCACCTACTGTAAAAAAACCGTCTCCGGAGATGCCGAGGTCAAGGCTGCGGCCGGTATTCTGCAGACTGCCCTGCGTATGCACCGTATCGATGCTTCCCATCTGCGTGCCAAGTCCGACCTGCATCGGGTTTACACCACCGGAAGTGTCATTTGGAGCGGTGGCGCCCTGGATCTGCTGGCTGATCATGTCCTTGAACGTGGCTCTTCCTTTTTTGTACCCGTACGTGTTGACGTTGGCGATGTTGTTACTCGTGACGTCCAGCTGCTGCTGGTGGTTTTTCATTCCGGAAATGCTTGAATACATTGAAGCTAACATATGGTTTCATCCTCCATTTTAGTAGTTCGGACGGCTTCAATCGGTCCGCCGTCCTCCGGCTTCCTTTTCAGGTCCGGCCGGTTTAGTCTCTTACATTAATCGTGCCGTCAATATTGGTAAAGATATGGTCGGCCGCCTCATCACGCTGCATCGCTGTTATAACGGTGTGGTTCTTTGCACTGACAACGAGAGCGCTCTCGTGTGTAAATACGACCGCATCCTTGACCCCTTTCGTGCGTGCTTCTTCCAGTTTGTCACTGATCTTCTGCCACTGTTCTTCGGTTACGATGACATCCCGGTCATGCAGACGTTTTTGTGCATGCCTGCTCACTTTCAGTTCTGCCGTTTTCTCCAGCTGCCCGTTCAGCAGTTCCTGAAACGATGGCCCGGATGGAGATGATTCTGCTTTTTGTTTCGGCGGTGATGTTGCGGGATGCGGCAGCTGATGCAGTCCACCGGGTTGGATCCCTGAACTCATTTTGTCTGCCTCCTGCCTGTCACAGCTGCGGCGTTAACTGCCGGTGCTGTCCTGTCCGTTATTTCCGGTCTCTTCCGGCTCATCCGACGCGGCATCGACCTGAATCATCTGTTCACTGTCCACCCACTGGTCGTTGTCCATCAAAAGGCGGATTGTTCCGCTTGCGTCCTGTTTCACGGAAGTGACCTCGTTGACTCGCTCCTCGGTCTGCTCAACGCCGTTTTCATCCTTTACCGTCTGCTGCCATGTCACTGTTTTGCCAATGAGCTGGCTGTGCTGGACGAGCGATCCTTTCTGCTGGGCACCAGCCATGTCTGTGATAGCCGATGTCATGTTCGTCATCTGCTCAAGAGATGAAAACTGTGCCATCTGACTGATGAATTCCTTGTCCTTCATCGGATCCGCCGGACTCTGGTTCTGGAGCTGGGTCATCAGAATTTCGAGAAAATCGTTTTTTCCGAGACTGCCGTTTTTCTTATCTGTGCGAAGAGACTCCGTCTGGGTCGGCATTGCATATTGATCCTGAATCGTATTTGCCATGTTTTTCACCTACACTTGTTCATTAAATGTTAATGCATCCAGCACGTCCGCAAACGATTCTTCTGCATCTTCGTCCACGTCTGTTTCCTTTCCATCATGGCTGTTCAGGTCTTCATTATCTTCCTGTCCTTCGTCGTCCTGCTGCAGGGTGGATGGCTGCTGCTGGGAAATGTCAATCCGTTCGACCTGTATATTCTGCTGCTGGAAAGCGGCACGAAGCTGATGAATCTGACTTTCCACCATTTCTCTGGCATTACTTGACGTTGTCATGAGCTGGGCGGTTAACTGTCCGTTCTGCTGCATAATTTTCACGTCGAGCCGTCCCAGATTTTCCGGTACCAATTTCACCGTGAGCTGCTGTGTGCCGTTTTTAAACGACTGCAGGCTGCTTTTCCCGATAATATTCTGGAACTGTTTCACAAACTCCTGGGCACGGGCGTGCTCTGTTTTCCCCTCTCCAAGATAAACGACGGCCTGCTGCGCTTTTGCCATCACACCGGTTCCATCCTGGGAGCTCATGGAGGAAGGCTGGGCATTAGCCGTGTTCGACTCCGTACCGCCTCCTGTCATGCTTCGGTTCAGCAGCTGCTGAAGATATTGCTGTTTGGAGTCCTGACCGGACGAAGAAGTGTTTTTCAAGGCCTGGAAAAAACCGTCCATCGTTTTCAGCTGATTCTGCCGGCCGCCGGCGGATTCCACCCACTGGGTAACCTGTTTTAACGCTTGTTCGGGATTCAGGCTCTGCTGAGCGTTGGAGGTTCCTGTGAATGATCCGGCAAGCGAAGCAAGGGCTGCCTGGAAACTATTGTTCCTGCTTCCGGCTCCTGCATTCTGAGAAGATGAGTCTGTCCCTTGAGCCTGAAGGTTTCCTGCCTGCTGTAAAAGGGCCAGCATACTCGTAAAAGAAGCAGCTAGTTTCTGCTCATTGTTGTCCAGGTTGTTGATCCCGGCTTCCGAGCCGTTCTGTTTATTTGAAAACAGGTTCTGTACAGCTTCAGGCAGAGCTTCTTTGCCTTTGCCAGAAGAAGTAAGCGTCTGTTCCAGAAACTGCATCATCTCTTGTCCATCGAGTTCTGTTAAAGCCTGTGCCAGTTCCTGCATGCCTTTTGGCAGTTTATCGAGCAGCTTTTCCATACTGCCGGACCATTCGAAGCTGCCGTTCTCAAACAAAGCTTTCAACTCATCTGAAAACTGCTCGAACAATTTCTCCCCATTTTTGAAAAAACCGGACAATAACTCTTCCAGTGAACCGCCGGATTCCGCTTTGGAAGCCGTTCCTTCTGATTCTGCAGCGTTTAACGCTTTCCCAAGCATCTGCATGAATCCTTTTTCGCCTCCTGCATCCGGACCACTTTTCCCTGTACGCTGCACGTTCAGTTCCGCATTCGGCAGCGACTGCATAAGCATCTGCATCTGCATCTATTTCACCCCCTTTCGGTAATGATTTTTTATTCACTTAATGTGTTCAAAATAACAGAAGCCCGCTGCGGCTCCATTTCCGCCAGAATGTCGCCCCTCATTTCCGTTCCCGTTTCCGACAGGTGACGAACGACTTCCTGATCACTCATCTCTGCTAAAATAGAGGCTGCCGCCGATGCCCCCATACTTTCGTAGACTTGAGCGGTTTCCTGCAGCGCAGAATTATCCTGTTCCTGCTCGGAGGGTTCGGTTTGCTGCTCCACCTGCATGGCTTCCAACTCCTCCTCGAGTTCCTGGATTTCTGTGTTTTTCGCTTCGAGCTGCTGCTCCAGTGATGTTATCTCTTCTTCTTTGGCTGCCAGTTCTTCCGGGTCTGCCTGCGGGGCAGATTCTCCAGCTGTCGTTTCCGTATCCTCGGCTTCCATGGAAATACCCGGTACTTCGTTTATCATGCTCCGCCCCATATCAGCCACGTTCACGCCGAGAAATGACAGGAGGACAATACCTAGAATGAGCGCAAACACGACTGGAATGAAAATGATAAGGAAAAACCACTGCCCTTTTTTTGTTCTTTTTTCAGTTTTTTGTTTGGCCATTGGATTCACCACATTTCATCGAAACGCAAACTTCCTGGTTGATATTTCATCCATCATTTTTTCTTCCTGCCGCTTCTCTTCCAGATGAAATTCTTCTTTTTCCCATTCTTTCATTCTGGAGTACTTTTTCCATTCTATTGAAGCTTCCTGCATCTCTTCTTCTTTCTTATGCATGTTGTCCCTGGCTTTATCGGTCTGTTTCTGAATGTCTGCAATCCGCTGCTGCAGCTGAAATACTGCTTTTTCACTCTGCTGCAGCTGATGGACGTAAATTCCCGTGCTCATTTGTTTTTCATAAAGTGACTCGAGTTCCTCTTTTTGTTTGAGCAGGTCGTACAAAGCGGACGCCATCCGTTCAAACTGTTGAACCGATTGTTCGTACTCCTGGGATTTCTGTTCTTTCTGGCGCTTTCGCAGCTCAAGTATGTTTTGAAAAGAATATGTAAACGACATTCATCATTCTCCTTTACCGAACTGGGCGGCCAACTCGTTTTTCGTTTCTGCCAGCGGCTGCATTTCTGTTGTATCCTGTTGAAGAAATTGATTAATCTTTGGCTGCATATTGACCGCCTGATCGATTTCTTTGGAAGAGCCCTTTTTGTAAGCTCCAATGTTTATCAAATCTTCCGACTCCGTATAGGTGGACAGATAGTGCCTCAGATTCTCAGCTGCTTCCCGGTGGTCTTTGTCCACGAGATCCTCCATTACCCTGCTGATGCTTCGAAGGACATTGATGGCGGGATAATGGCCTTTATCAGCAAGTTTACGATCAAGCACAAGGTGGCCGTCCAGAATACCACGGACCGCATCGGCGATCGGTTCGTTCAAGTCATCTCCGTCCACCAGCACGGTGTAAAACGCGGTAATTGTTCCATTTTGACTTGTACCGGAACGCTCCAGCAGTTTAGGAAGCATAGCAAAAACCGAAGGAGTGTAACCTTTTGTCGTCGGAGGTTCACCGATAGCAAGTCCGATTTCACGCTGCGCCATGGCAAACCTCGTTACAGAATCCATCATTAGATTCACATTTCTTCCCTGATCCCGAAAATACTCCGCCACCGCCGTTGCGGTCATGGCTCCCTTAATTCTCATTAAGGCCGGCTGATCAGATGTCGCTACAACCACGACAGATTTTTTCATTCCTTCTTCACCGAGATCCCGCTCGATAAAATCTTTCACTTCGCGTCCGCGCTCACCGATCAAGGCAATCACATTCACATCTGCTTCCGAGTGTCTTGTGAGCATCGACAAAATGGTACTCTTTCCGACACCGCTTCCTGCAAAAATGCCGATCCGCTGCCCCTTTCCCATCGTCAAAAGACCATCTACTGCTTTAATCCCCAGAGAAAGCGGTTCGTTAATCCGCGGGCGGAGAAGGGGATTGGGCGGTTCTGCTTCTGTCGGCACCGGAACCAGCCCGTCCGGCAGCTTCGATCCATCAAGCGGCTGTCCTGTTCCGTCAATGACTTTGCCGATCAATCCGGTACCGCTTTTGACCTGCAGAGGTTTGCCGGCTCCTTCGACGAGACTGCCCGGACTGATATCCACGGTGTGACGAAGCGGCATCAGCTGGACGTATTTGTCCTTAAAGCCAACAACCTCCGCAAGAACCGGTCTGCTTCCGCCTTCAGGGTAAATAAAGCACAGTTCTCCAACCGAGGTCCGGGGGCCTTTGGATTCGATAGTCAGGCCAACCACTCTTGTTACTTTTCCGTATTGTTTATACGGATTCAAGGTATGAATGTCGTTAACCAGATCAGCTGCTTTCATTCGTACCGCCCTCTTTCAGTTTTTCTTCAAGCTGTACTTTCAGTTCCTGAAGCTGACTGTCCAGAGAAGCATCCACTTTGCCGTACGGAGTCTCAATCGTGCAGTCACTCTCCCCGAGGGTGCTGTCCGGATAAATCAGAAGATCCTGGGAGTAGGCAAGCAGCTTCTCCATTTCATTTCGCTGCTTCCTGGTTTCTTCCACTCTGGAGACCGGAACGTATACGGCAACTTCTTCATGATCTTTCACTTCTTTCACCGCGTTTTTCACTATTTCCATCCATGTGCCGTCCCGGTCTTCCAGAGAGTCATAAATGATCCGGTTCGCTATGGTGAGCGCCAGATCGAGAATGACTGGTTCCGCCCGTTCAAGGTATTGGTGGTACTCTTCACGCGCTGCTGTTATGGTCTGCTGTGCTTCCTGCACCGCAGCCTCAACAGCAGCATATCCCTCTTCTTTTCCTTCTTCAAGTCCCTGATTCCAGCCTTCCTGTCTTGCATCCGTGTAAGCCTGTTCGATGCGCTGCTTGGAATTCTCCTCTTCCTCACTGATCTTTCTGCGTGCGTCCTCAAGCTCTTGCTGTGCCTGCTGTCTCAGCTGCTCGATTTCTTCGCGTTCCCTGTCGAGACGGTACTTTTCTTGGACATTTGCTTTCTCTCCCGGCATCTCTTCACCACTTTCCCGGCTGTTCCGGGAAACATCCGGCGCTACCTGTCTGAGACCAATCGCACGTACATTGTCCGACGAAGCAGAAGAAGACGGCCGTTTGATAAGTCTAGACAATGATATCGTCTCCTCCTCCACGTGCGATCACAATTTCGCCGGTCTCTTCCAGTCTGCGTATCACAGAGACAATTCGTGTCTGGGATTCTTCCACATCACGCAGGCGCACCGGTCCCATAAACTCCATTTCCTCTTTAAACGTATCTGCCATCCGCTGGGACATATTGTTGAAAACAAGTTCTTTAACTTCATCACTGGCCACTTTCAGGGAAAGCTGCAGGTCATCGTTCTCAACATCCCGGATAACACGTTGAATCGAACGGTTGTCCAGCGTGACAATATCTTCGAAAACAAACATCCGTTTCTTGATTTCTTCTGCAAGTTCCGGATCCTGAATCTCAAGAGAATCAAGTATGGTGCGTTCGGTGCTGCGGTCCACCCCGTTCAACACTTCCACGACGGATTCAATGCCGCCTGCTTCCGTGTAGTCCTGTGTAACGGTAGCAGAGAGTTTCTGTTCGAGAATGGATTCCACTTCATTCACAATTTCGGGGGATGTGCTGTCCATAACAGCAATCCGCCGGGCCACATCGGTTTGAACGTCCTGGGGAAGTTCAGACAATATCTGCCCCGCCTGTTCCGACTCCAGATAAGATAGAATTAAAGCTATCGTCTGGGGGTGTTCATGCTGAATGAAGTTAAGAATCTGCGACGGATCGGCTTTTCTCGCAAAGTCAAACGGCTTGACTTGAAGCGAAGAGGTAAGCCGGTTAATAATCTGCATCGCGTTATCTTCGCCGAGTGCTTTTTCCAGCACGCTTTTGGCGTAACCTATCCCGCCCTGGGAAATATAATCCTGAGCGACCGCAATCTGATGAAACTCTTGAAGAACATTCTCCTTTGTGTCGCTGTCCACTTTCCGGACATTGGATATCTCCAGTGTCAGTTTCTCGATTTCGTCCTCGTTCAAATATTTATATACCTGGGCGGAAACGTCGGGCCCAAGAGAGATAAGGAGCATGGCCGCCTTTTGTTTTCCGGTCAGGGTATCTTTAGCTTTCGGCATGGCAGGACCTCCTTACTCATCGGACAGCCAAGTCCGTAATAGTTTCGAAAATTCCTCTGGATTTTCCTGAGCCAGATTCTCCAGCTGCTTTCTCCGTTGTGCTTCTTCGCTGTTGTCCTCCTCCGGAAGATCCGGTATCGGTTCGGCTGTAGTCATTTCTTCTTCGGTCCATTCCTCCCCGCGGTTTCTTCTCCGGATTAACATAATAAAGAGAGCAAGAACCGTGAACAGCAGTACTCCTCCGGCAATATATACCCACATCGGGATGGATGTTCCCGCTTCTTCCTGAACCTCCTGCTGCCCGTTGAACGGCTGGGAGGCTACGTAAATGTTATCTTCGACAGCGCCTGCTTCCATATCTTCCTGATACTCGGCGTTAATGCTTGTATTGACCATTGTGGTAAGCATTTCTTCAATATCGGTGATCGTCTGCGGGTCAAGAGAGTCCGGATTATCCGGTTCCGGCGGTTCCACCATCACCTGAATGCCGAGGTCACGGATCTTATACGGGCTTTCCGTGATTTCACGGTGAATTCTGTTCACTTCGTAATTAATTCGTTCTTCATCGCGCTCGTAGTCACCTTGTCCGTTGGCAGCTCCGGCTGGATAGTTCGCCACGTCGCCTTCGCCTGCTCCCGCAACGCCGCCGTCTTCAGGCGGCTGTCCTTCGTAGGCTTCTTCAATCCGCTCAGCACTGACAGCGATGCCTTCCATATTCTCTTCATCGACCGGTTCAACCAAAGCTTCTTCTCTCGTCTCCTGGGTGAAATCAAGATCTGTCGTGACGGAAACGGCCACTTTGTTCAGTCCCATCATGCGGCCGAGCATCTGCTGCAGTCTTGATTGAATATCCTTTTCAATATCCTCCTGGATGCTCCGTTGTTCTTCATAAGCACTCATCGTGGAGCCACTGCCGGAGTCCTCATAGGTGAACTGTTCAAACATCTGATTCATAATGACGATGTTGTCCACTGTCAGTTCAGGCACGCTTTTTGAGACCAAATGATGCAGAGCCCTGACCTGGGACTGTTCGAGGTCTGTTGTTCCACCTGTGTCAACCACGACAGACGCGGAGGCATTTCCACCTTCTTCAGCCACCCATGTGGACTCTTTGGGCATGTTAATCATGACATCAGCCGCTTCCACACCATCTATGTTCTCCATGAGTGCACCGAGTTCGGTCTGTATCGCGGCACGTTCCATCGTGTTGAACTCATTGTCCGTCATACCAAAGCCCATCTGATCTTCAATGAAAGAATAATCAATACTTCCGCTGTCCGGAAGACCTTCGGCAGCAAGATCCACTTTCAGGGAATCGACCTGTTCCTGAGGTACCCGGATGGTGGATCCGTTGTTTGATAGTTCATAGGCTATCCCCCTGGAATCAAGATTCTCCGTAATCTGCCCAGTTTCTTCCTGGGTTAATTCAGAATAAAGCGGAGCGAAGTTCGTTCTGGTCGTAAAAAATACAGCGAGAAAAATAATAAGTATTAGTAAAACAATGGAGCCGATAAGCAGTATTTTCTGTACGCCGCTTCGGCTGCGCCAGTATTCGGTTGTTTTCTGTCTGAATTGTAGTAGCTTCTCTTTCATGGGGCCTCCCGATTTCCATTATCCGCTGTCAGCAGATCAAACCTGCATGCGCATGACTTTCTGGTAGGATTCCAGTGCCTTGTTCCGCACTTCGACAGTGGTCTGCAGCATGACGCCTGCTTTCTCTGCGGAAACCATGACTTCATGAAGATTCTCCACTTCACCGGAGGCGAGTTTTGACGTCATTTCATTCGATTTGACCTGGGCGTCATTCACCTCTGTAACCGCATTGTTCAATGCATTTTTGAATGATTCCTGGGCTTCAGCAGGAGATGTGTTGTTCGTTGAGGCCGGCTTCAATGCCCCGGTCTGCTGAGCCGCTTCCGGGCCCCCTATAAAACTTTCAAACATTTATAGTCCTCCTCTTACTGACCTCTTCCTATTTCAAGTGCTTTAAGCATCATGTTTTTCGACGCATTCATAGATGTAATATTAGCTTGATAGGAGCGGCTTGCCCCCATCATGTTTACCATTTCTTTCAGAGGATCCACATTCGGCATCTCAACGTACCCATCTTCCCCGGCATCAGGGTGCTCCGGATTGTACACCTGTTTAAAAGGGGAGTCGTCCTCCACAATGCCTGTCACTTCTGTACCGGTTCCTGCCTGCGTACGGTCTCCGCTTCCCATCGCCTGCTGAAGGTGGGAGGAAAACCCGGAATCCGATGAACTCATCGTAACCATCTTCCTGCGGTATGGTTCCCACTCTCCATCTACAAGAGTTCCTCTGGTGGAATCGGCATTCGCTGTATTAGACGACGCAACATCCATGCGCAGACGCTGGGCTGTCAGCCCGGAAGCCGCTGCATTCACCCCATCAAATAATCCCATTGCTCATTCCCTCCATTTTCATCGTCAATTAACTAGAGCGTACCGCCGTTTTCAGGCTGCTGAACTTGCTGCTTAACCGATCAGTCAGTGCATTATAATAAATCTGATTTTTCGCGGAATCTGTCATTTCCTTGTCTATATCGACATTGTTGCCATTATGATTATACATCGTGGAACTATCCCGGCTGACATAAATCGAGTCACTGCCGCTTCCTCCAAAAGGAATGTGCTGCTGATTTGTCTGCTGTGCCTGAAACTTGTCGTTTTGCATGGCTTCATTCAGGGTATGTTTGAAGTGGGTGCTTTTCGCTTTGTAATTCGGCGTGTCTACATTGGAAATATTGTCTGATATCGTCTTCTGCCGCGTAGCCGCACCTTTCAGTCCCTGTTCCAGATTGTAAAACGTGGCGGAATCAAATAAACCCATACGCTACCTCCTTCCCCCTACTAAAGACCTTGTTAAGCTAAAAAGCTGATTCCAGCTTTTAAATTACGACCTGAATCCGTAATGATATCTTTCGACATACCCTTCAAAACCTTGATAAAATAGGGGATAAGATCCTATTCATCTTATTGGATGAATGCACCCGGAAGGTGAAAAAATGAAACGTCGATTTGATATCCAATTAACGGATAATTATATTATATCTGCCAGTGGACTTCTCTTGATAGGGGAACTTCTTCAATCCTTGAACTTACATAAACGTCTCCATTCCTTATCCATGCCCGGCTTAACATCGTCGGCCGCCATTTCCCACGGCGATGTCGTGTACAGCTATCTCGGTCTTCTCTCTCAGGGAAAAAATGATTTTGACTGGATAGAAGAATCCCGTGGTGATGTCTTTTTCCAACAATCCCTTGGTCTTAAGGGAGTCCCATCTTCCCCGACATTACGGCAGCGTTTCAATCAGCTGGCGCAGCATCCGGAAACTCTCCCATTGATATGGGAGGAAAACACCCGGTTCTTAAAACAACGGTCGTCTTCGCTCACTCCGACGGTTGTATCGACCGATACAACGCAGAAGGCGGATGATATGTCTCTTCTTCCTCTTGATGTAGACCATTCTCCCTTTGATAA
>NZ_FOTY01000026.1 GCF_900114715.1 Salibacterium qingdaonense | reverse complement strand
GGAAGGCGGCGCTTCCAGCGGGAAGAGCAGCAGCCGAAGATCCTATCAAACGGCGGTTTTTCCGTTTGATATAGCTGAGGCGCTGCCCGCGGAAAACGTCCGCCTGCAGCGGATGCCTATTTATCTTCAACGTATACCTGAAATAAAAAACGAGTTATAGATATAGAACGGAACCTCACTCAAACAATAACCCTCTTTATCACGGATTCAGGTTACGACATAACCTACCATTTTTTTCTATACTTCGAGGACTTCCACCCAAATTGTATAAAAATATGTGACATTTGTCTAAGGGTGTTTTCATGGTTTTTCATTTCGATAAAAAAGGACCACACCAGTTTTTCCAATATAATTAGTTCTTTTTTCCTAATTAAAATTTACTGGTATCGTTTTCATTCCTGAGACCTTCACACCCCGTTCAATATAGTGTAAGGCTTGCCGCGCTTTCTTTAGCCCTGATTCGTGTTTCATGCAATTCGAAACTCAGCAGTGTCCTTACATAGGCCAAACTTATTGATTTCTGAAAATATGAAAACCCGCTGCCTCATTCAGGCAGCGGGTTTGATCATTACTTTTTGGTTTCAGCTGTTGGCTTTCAGTTTTTCGAGTTCGTAGAGAAATTTATCATTCAATACTTTGATGTATGTCCCTTTCATTCCAAGGGAACGGGATTCGATGACTCCAGCGCTTTCAAGCTTCCGAAGCGCGTTCACAATCACAGAACGGGTGATTCCGACTCTGTCGGCAATCTTGCTTGCGACAAGAAGTCCTTCTTTTCCTTCCAACTCTTCGAAAATGTGCTCCACTGCTTCCAGTTCACTATAAGACAACGAACTGATTGCCATTTGAACAACCGCTTTGCTCCGTGCCTCTTCCTCGATTTCCTGCGTTTTTTCATGGAGGATTTCCATTCCTACTACCGTTGCCCCGTATTCCGCGAGAATTAAATCATCATCATCGAAATGCTCATTAAGGCGTGCGAGCACCAGCGTCCCGAGACGCTGCCCGCCGCCGTTAATCGGAACGACTGTCGTAAGACCGGAGCTGAACAGTTCTCTGTTCTCCACCGGAAAAGCAGTGTAGTCACTGTTTATATCAAGATTGGGAGAGGTTTCATCGATTTTGAAAAGACCGGACGTATATTCCTCCGGAAACTGTCGTTCTTCCAGCATTTTTTTCATCCGGTCATTTTCAATTTCCTGTTTGATAGCGTACCCGAGCAGTTTTCCCCGGCGGCTCACAACAAACACATTGGAACTTATAATATCACGGAGTGTTTCCGCCATATCCTTAAAGTTTACATGATCTCCTGCCGTTTTTTGCAGCATGTCATTAATTTTGCGGCTTTTTGATAGTAGATCCATCTGTGACTCCTCCTGTTTTTTTCTCTTATAAAATATATCGGCTCATATCTCTGTTTTTTGCAATCGAAGCCAGTTTATCTTCCACATAAGCCGAGGTGATCGTTACCGTCTCCATCGTAATATCCGGAGCCTCAAAAGATAAATCTTCAAGCAGGCGTTCCAGCAGCGTATGAAGCCTGCGGGCTCCGATATTTTCCGTGTGCTGGTTCACATCTTGTGCCATCTCCGCGATCTTGTGTACAGCTTCGTCAGAAAATTCAACATTTATACCCTCGGTGCGGAGCAGTGCCTGATACTGTTTGGTCAACGCCTGGTCCGGTTCCTGCAGAATCCGGATAAAATCATCCGCTCCAAGGTTATCAAGCTCCACGCGGATCGGAAAACGTCCCTGCAGTTCCGGAATCAAATCGGACGGTTTTGACGTGTGAAAAGCTCCGGCACTGATAAACAAAATATGGTCGGTTTTTACCGTCCCGTACTTGGTCGATACGGCCGATCCCTCGACAATCGGCAGAATATCCCGCTGGACGCCTTCCCGCGACACATCGGCACTGGACTGCTGATTTCCGGTAACTTTGTCGATTTCATCTATGAACACCATACCCAGCTGTTCAGCTTTCGAAACAGCAATCTGTCCAACCTCATCCATATCAATGAGCTGCTGGGCTTCCTGCTCCTCAATCACCGGTCTCGCTTCTCTTACCGGAAGGCGCCGCTGTTTTTTATTTTTAGGCATCATACTGCCGAACATTTCCTGCATGTTCATGCCCATCTGTTCCATACCGGACCCTTGAAACATATCAGACATGCCGCGGCCCTGTTCTTCCACTTCGATGGTAACCATATGATCTTCCAGTTCACCCATTGCAAGCTGATGTTCCATGCGGCGCCGCTTACCGGCGATATCCTGGTCTTCTTCCGTTTCTTCTTTCGTTTCTTCCTGATTCTGCTGCTGAAAGAGCATTTCTAATGGGTTTTTGCTCTGCTGCTGCTTCTTTTTTTCCGGAACGAGCAGCTTCACAAGACGCTTTTCTGCCTCACGTGCGGCTTCCTGTTTCACTTCTTCCATCTTTTCTTCTTTGACGAGCCGGGCCGATGTTTCGACCAGATCCCGGATCATGGATTCAACGTCACGGCCCACGTAGCCGACTTCGGTAAATTTTGTCGCTTCTACTTTCACAAAAGGAGCCCCGGCAAGTTTGGCCAGCCTTCTCGCAATTTCGGTTTTTCCGACTCCAGTCGGTCCGATCATGAGAATATTTTTCGGAGTAATTTCATCCTGCAGGCCTTCTGTCAGCATGCTTCTCCGGTATCTGTTGCGAAGCGCTACTGCGACAGACCGCTTCGCCTGGTTCTGACCGATAATGTACTGATCAAGGCTCTCCACAATTTTTTTCGGTGTCAGCGGGGTGTTCATCACTCATCCGCCCTTTCCATTATTCGATTTCTTCTACAACCAGCTGGTCATTGGTAAATACACAGATGTCGCCGGCGGTTTTCAGAGAAGCTTCCGCCATTTCCCCCGCTTCCATATGGGGAGCATGCTGCTTGAGTGCGCGTCCTGCTGCAAGCGCGTAATTTCCTCCCGATCCTATCGCAATCAGACCGTCGTCCGGTTCTATAACTTCACCGGTTCCGGCCACCAGAAGAAGGGTATCTTTATCCATCACGACGAGCATGGCTTCGAGACGCCGAAGCGTTTTGTCACTGCGCCATTCTTTGGCAAGTTCCACAGCAGCGCGCTGCAGCTGGCCGTTCCACTGTTCGAGTCTGCTTTCAAACATATCAAACAGGGTGAACGCATCCGCAACCGATCCGGCAAACCCGGCAAGTACCCGGTCATGGTAAATTTTCCTTACCTTTCGTGCGGTCTGCTTCATAACAACCGCCTGACCGAATGTCACCTGTCCATCACCGGCCATTGCGGCTTTTCCATTATGATGAACGGCAAATATCGTTGTGGCATGAAACGATGACTCCATGGTTTTATCCTCCATTCTTTTCCGAGCGTGGGTGGGCATTGTTGTACACGTCCTGAAGCCGGTCCTTTGTTACATGGGTGTAAATCTGGGTTGTGGAAAGATTCGCATGTCCCAGGAGCTGCTGCACACTGCGCAGATCCGCCCCCTGATTCAATAGATGCGTCGCAAACGTATGACGCAGATCATGGGGAGACAGCTGGAGCGTCGCTGATACATCTTTCACCCGTTTATTCACAATATACCGGATTCCCCGGTCCGTAAGAGGCGTTCCTCTATGGTTCAAAAACAAAACAGAGGTCTCCCCGCTGTTCTTCTGAACCAGGCGCTTTCTTCCATGCCGGCGGTAATGGTCAAGCGCCTCCATCGCAAAACTTCCGACAGGAACGTAACGTTCTCTGCCGCCTTTTCCGTGCACTAAAATAGTGCCAAGATCTTCATCAAGATGCTGTTCTTTCAGCCGGCACATCTCACTCACGCGCAGTCCTGTGGCATACAGCAGTTCAAAAATGGCCAGATCACGCTGATCGAGGTCTTTGGCTGTATCAAAAGAATCAAGCAGCGCCTCGAGCTCCTGTTCATACAAAAACCTGGGCAGCTTTTTCTGTTTTTTAGGCAGGCTGGAGGACGCAAATGGATCGGTCTCCATCTGTCCTTCTTTTTTAAGATACCTGTAAAACGTGCGCAGAACGGAAATTTTACGGGCGGCGCTGCTTCGTCCGTACTGCTCGTCAAAAAGACGTGTTAAATACAGCCGCGCAACGTTCATGTTCACGTCCAGGGGATTCTGGATTCCTTCCATCTGTAAAAAATAAAAATAGTCCTCCAGATCTTTTTGGTACGCATCAATCGTTAAGGAAGATGCGTTTTTTTCCACCTGAAGATATTGCAGGAATGCATTATTCCAGTATTTCCATTCTTCTTTCATGTTTGTCACCTCACGCACAAAAGCTCTTAAATTCTAACATAGACCCTGCACCCGTTCAAGGAAATTAATTATTTTTTCATAAAATTCTGACGAGGGCCAATCCTTCCTATGTTAAGAAAACATAGGAAAACCCCCTTTTGTAAAAAAGGGGATTCCTTTTTGTCGTTAGTTCGGTTCTTCTTTATAGTCACAGTTCGTGCACTGGACATGTACACCTTTTTTCGTCTTTTTCTCGACGAGCATGGAGTCGCATTTCGGACAAGGACGGGAAATGGGCTTATCCCAGGAAATGAAGTCACATTCAGGATAGCGGTCACAGCCGTAAAATTTCCGCTGCTTTTTGCTTTTACGCTCGACGACATTCCCCTCTTTACACTTGGGACAGTCTACGCCGATTTGTTTTACAATGGCTTTGGTGTTCCGGCACTCCGGAAAGTTTGAGCAAGCCATAAATTTACCGTAACGCCCCATTTTATAGACCATCGGGCTTCCGCATTCCTCACAGTCCTCCCCGGCTGGTTCATCACGGATTTCGACTTCTTCCATTTCCTCTTCCGCGACTTTCAGCCGTTTTTCGAAGTCCTGATAGAATTCATCGATGATTTCAATCCAATTCTGGCGTCCTTCTTCAATATAGTCAAGGTCATTTTCCATTTTTGCAGTGAACTCAACATCGAGAATTTCCGGGAAAAATTCGACGATCAAATCAAGTACTATTTCACCAAGTTCCGTCGGTACAAAACGTTTTTCTTCAAGAGCAACATAGTTGCGGCGCTGAATCGTATCAAGTGTCGGCGCATAGGTGGATGGTCTTCCAATCCCCATTTCCTCCATGGTCCGCACCAGACGAGCTTCTGTGTAACGCGGAGGCGGCTGCGTGAAGTGCTGGTTTTCCGAGATTTCCTGTTCCTGCACCTGCTCTCCTTCTTTAAGGTCCGGCAGAAAGGTGTCTTTTTCTTTCTTTCCGTCGTCGCTTCCTTCCACATACACTTTCATAAATCCCTGAAATTTCACTTTGGATCCGTTCGCACGGAAGATAACTCCGTTGTTATCCATATCCACTGACATTGTATCCATGACAGCAGGCGCCATTTGGCTTGCCATCAAACGTTCCCAGATCAGTTTATACAGCCTGTACTGATCCCGGCTTAAGTGGGATTTTACGCTTTTTGGATCATTGCTGATTGTTGTCGGCCTTACGGCTTCATGGGCGTCCTGGGCATTGGAATTCTGCGTGGACTGTTTTTGGTTCGTTCCTAAATATTCTTTCCCGTAATGTTCTTCAATATACGCTTTCGCATCTTCTTTTGCCGTGTTGGACACCCTTGTTGAATCGGTCCGCATGTAAGTGATGAGCCCGATGGTGCCCGCTTTGCCGAGATCGACTCCTTCATACAGCTGCTGGGCGATCATCATCGTTTTCTTGGCGCGGAAGTTCAGTTTCCGGGCTGCTTCCTGCTGCAGAAGAGACGTTGTAAACGGCTGTACGGGATTGCGCTTTCTTTCCTTTTTCGTAACCTTTTGAATCGTGAAAGAATCGTCGGTCATCCGGTTTCGTACCTGGTCTACATCTTCTTTGGAGCGCAGTTCCTGCTTTTTGCCGTCCACGCCGTAAAACTTCGCCTCAAAAGTGTCTTTTCCACGTTGAAACGACCCTTCGATACTCCAGTATTCTTCCGGTACAAAGCGTTGAATCTCTTTTTCCCGGTCGATTATCATTTTTACCGCGATGGACTGTACACGGCCGGCGCTCAGCCCTTTCTTCACTTTTTTCCATAGAAGCGGACTGATATTGTACCCGACAAGTCTGTCCAGAATCCGGCGGGCCTGCTGGGCGTCGACAAGATCCATATTAATTTTGCGGGGTTCTTTAAAAGCATCTTTGATCGCCGACTTTGTGATTTCATTAAAAACAACCCGGCAGTCTGATTCCGGATCTATGTTAAGGCTGTAGGCCAGGTGCCAGGCAATGGCTTCCCCTTCCCGGTCGGGGTCGGCGGCCAGATACACTTTCTTCACTTTTTTCGCCGCTGCTTTCAGTTCCTTCAGAATCGGGCCTTTTCCCCGGATCGTTATATATTTTGGATCGAAATTATTTTCTGAATCCACTCCCATCTGGCTTTTTGGTAAATCCCGGATATGCCCCATGGAAGCTTTTACTGTATATTTTTTCCCAAGATATTTGCTGATCGTTTTCGCCTTAGCGGGAGATTCCACGATTACTAAATAATCTGCCATATCTCTTGTTTCCTCCCCCTTTTTGCTGCTTTTCGATTTTCCATATTATCAACCAGTGTCCTGTGCTTTGTCAAATCTTTCACATTTTTATGCTGCTGCTTTTATTCGTCTACCGTTCTGAATGTGTCTATTCATTCTTTTCTCCGCTAATTAGTAAAACTATCTTTTGTTTTGGGAAACAAATCACAATCATTTTTTCACAGTTTATGTGCCGTGTCCACCCAAAATGTCTATGTTCCTTTCATTCCTGGTCACTTAGGATCCACAAGATCCTCAGCGCTCATAACCGGAGCAGCTCCTTCTTTCATAAGCTGGTTCGTTCCGGCAGACATCGGGGAAAATATCGATCCAGGCAGTACTTTCACGTCCCGGCCCTGTTCCAGAGCCTGGTAGGCGGTGATCAGAGATCCGCTGCGGGAAGCGGCTTCGGTTATAAATACCGCATCGGACAAGCCGCTGATGATCCGGTTCCGCATCGGAAACTGCCATTTTCTCGGCGGGGTGTCCGGGGCGAATTCACTCAAGAGCAGATGATAACGGGAAAGGTGGTGGAATAAAGCTGTATTCTCCCGGGGATAAATATGATCAAATCCGGCCCCTAGTACAGCTATAGCTGCACCTTTTTTTCGGATTGTCAATTTGTGGGCAGCCGCATCTGTGCCGGAAGCCAGGCCGCTGATAATGACCGTGCCGCGTTCCATAACAGGCGGGAGTAGTTCTTCAAGAGCTTCTATACCATAGGATGTTGGCTTTCTTGTTCCTACGACAGCAAGGCTCTTTTCGCTGTGCAAAAGATCTGTGCTGCCTTTGGCATAGATCACCCAGGGTGGATCGTATATGTGTCGGAGCCGTTCCGGGTATTCTTCCATGAAAGGTGTCAGAATGTGAATATCTTGTTTCTCATAGCAGGCAGGTGTGCGTTCCGTGGAATGAAGATAGCGGTACAGTAAAGATGCTTGATGAGGCTTGAGATGGAGGCAGTCGGCAAGTTCAGGGGCACTAAGATGATAAGGAAGAGAGAAAGTCGGATCGATGCGGTGAATGGCTGCTGTCCTTTTCCAAGTCATATGAGGAGCTTCGTGCAAATGGAGGAGCCGTGTCGTTTCCGTAGGCATTCATCCTTTCAAAAAAAGGACGGGCTTGATAAAAGCCCGCCCCTGTTTTCTTCTATTGTGGATCGTGTGTCAGGCACTTTTCAAACAGATTGTTTTCTTTCAGGGAAGAGATTAACGTATCTCCGATTTCAGCCGGTGTATCGGCAACGTAAACCCCGCAGTTTTGGAGGGTTTTAATCTTTTCATCGGCTGTTCCTTTTCCGCCGGAAATGATGGCACCTGCATGGCCCATTCTTTTTCCAGGAGGGGCAGTACGTCCGCCGATAAAGCCGACAACAGGTTTATCCATGTTTTCCCTGATCCATTCAGCGGCTTCTTCTTCTGCTGTACCGCCGATTTCACCTATCATGATAACTGCTTCGGTATCATCATCTTCATTGAATTCTTTCAGCACATCGATGAAGCTTGTTCCATTCACCGGATCGCCGCCGATGCCTACAGCGGTAGACTGTCCGACACCGTTGGTGGAGAGCTGGTGTACTGCTTCATACGTCAATGTACCGGAACGGGAAACGACGCCGACATGACCTTTTTTATGAATATAACCCGGCATGATACCAATCTTGCATTCTTCCGGTGTGATAACCCCCGGGCAGTTCGGTCCGACCAGGCGGGTTTTCTTACCTTCCATAAAACGCTTTACTTTCAGCATATCACTAACCGGAATACCTTCAGTGATGCAGATAGCAAGATCCATTTCTTCGTCCACCGCTTCAATGATGGCATCCGCCGCAAAAGCAGGTGGAACATAAATGACAGAAGCGTTGGCTCCGGTTTCATTTACTGCATCACGGAGGGTATCAAATACCGGGACGCCTTCAATTTCCGTGCCGCCTTTCCCTGGAGTCACGCCTCCAACAATATTCGTTCCATAGGCAAGCGCCTGCTGGGTATGAAACAGACCGGTTGAACCGGTGATGCCCTGTACAACAACTTTGGTATCTTTATCGATAAAGATGCTCATTTTGACTTCGTCCCGCCTTTCTATTGCACTTGAGATACGATTTTCTGTGCGCCGTCAGCCATGGAATCCGCCGCTGTAATGTTCAATCCGGATTCTTCCAGTATCTGCTTCCCGGTTTCCACGTTTGTGCCTTCAAGACGCACAACGAGTGGTATTTCAAGACCGATCTGCTTAGTTGCTTCCACTACACCTTCAGCAATAACATCACACTTCATGATACCGCCGAAAATATTAACGTAAATGCCTTTTACCTGATCATCCTCGAGAATAATCTTAAAGGCTTCCGTAACTTTTTCCGCCGTGGCACCGCCGCCGACGTCAAGGAAGTTGGCTGGATCGCCGTTGTAATACTTGATAATGTCCATCGTGGACATGGCAAGACCCGCACCATTGACCATGCATCCGATATTGCCGTCAAGCGCAATATAACTGAGGTCAAATTTGGATGCTTCGATTTCTTTTGGATCTTCTTCATCCAGATCGCGGTATTCAAGGATGTCCTTCTGACGGTACAGCGCGTTGGAATCAAAGTTCAGTTTCGCATCCAGTGCCATCACACTGCCGTCTCCTGTTGTCACAAGCGGGTTGATCTCTGCTACGGAGCAGTCTTTTTCCATGTACACATTGTACAGTCCGAGCATGAATTTAACCGCCTGCTTCAAAAGATCTTTCGGAATATTGATATTAAATGCGAGACGGCGCGCCTGATACGGCTGCATGCCGACTGCCGGATCAATATACTCGCGGAAAATCTTTTCAGGGGTTTTTTCCGCTACTTCCTCAATTTCGGTCCCGCCTTCTTCCGATGCCATCATAACAACGCGGGACGATGCACGGTCCATGACTAGTCCGACGTAATATTCACTTTGAATGTCGGATCCTTCTTCAATAAAAAGCCGTTTGACTTCTTTTCCTTCCGGACCTGTTTGATGCGTGACAAGCGTTTTGCCCAGAAGTTCTTCGGCATATGTACGCACCTCATCCAGTGATTTTGCGATTTTGACCCCGCCGGCTTTTCCGCGCCCGCCTGCGTGGATCTGGGCTTTTACGACAGAAACTGCAGATCCGAGTTCTTTGGCAGCTTCCACTGCTTCGTCCGCGGAAAAGGCTACTTTTCCATTTGGTACGGCTACCCCGTATTCTCTGAGAAGCTCTTTTCCTTGATACTCATGAATATTCATGTTCTCTCCATCCTCCTAACGATTCGATACGAATACCCGCTTCAGGCCGGACCTTTCGGGAAAGGATATCAGGTGCCAGGCGCAGGCTGTATCAGCAGACCATTGCTTCGCACGCACTTATTATCGTATAAAAAAAAACCGGTAAATTCAACAATTCGGCTCGATTTTGTCATAAACCGCTGTCACTTTTTTACCGAAACAATGAAAAAACCCCGGGGCACAGCCTCCGGGAGCAGCAATAATACAAGGGAAATATTTTGGGACTCTTCATTTTTCACGTGCTTTTTTCATCAGTTTTCTCCAAAATTCTTTTAAAAGGGACAAAGAACCGGTTTCGGAGGTGCTGCGGAAATACCCAAGCTCCTGTCCGGCTTCCACTTTGTAAGAGCGGTTCTTCTTTTTTTGGCGTCTTCGTTTCATAACAGGCTCCTTTTTATCTGTAAGGTGCCCATTCCACCGTTATTCTATGATGAAGAATGTTGATCGACGCGGTATAAAAAGGCGAACACTTCCGCAACAACTTCGTATAATTCAGGAGGGATCGATTGATTGATTTCCAGCTGCGAAAGAAGCTCCACGAGGGAAGGGTCTTCCTGTACAGGGATATTGTTTTCCCTCGCGCGTTCGATGATTTCTTCGGCAATAAGTCCTTTACCTTTTGCTTTCACGCTTGGTGCCTGTTCAGACTGCGCCTGATAGCCAAGCGCTACCGCTGATCGGCGCGTATGCTCGTTACCGCTCATATACGTACATCCACTCCCTCCCAGCCGCTGTAGGATGCGGTTGGAGTTTTGTATACATTCTGTTCTTCATTGACAGGTCTCCAGTGGACCGCGTTCAAGGAATAGTTCTGTTCTTCCAGACGCTTCTCCAAATAAGGCTGAATCAGTTCCATCAGTTTATCCGGCTTCTCTGTATCATTGTATACATGTACCGTCACACTGCGGTTTTGAATCTGAACGTCGGCAACAGTTTCACCCAGATGCTCCATTTCCAGATAAAATAGAATGCGGCAGTGATCTGGATGAAGACTGCCATCCTCCTGCCTTTTTCCTTCCCACTGAATAGACAAATCAGTATGAAAACCGGCGAGAGACAGCGGAACCTGCACAGCTGTCTGCTGATACTGACCCTGCTGTTCCTGTGAAAGAAGCTGCTGTCCGGAAATTTTATGAAGCAGCGTCTCGGCCTGATCACGCACCGGCTGGGGGAGAGAAGCCATGTGCTGCAGGAGGGACTGTTTCAGGTTATCGGCATTCATATGTTCCGGCGTATTTCCTGAAGATGCCGGCTGCCGGGCTATCCCGGATTCATGGTGAAGTCCAAGCTGCTGCAGAAGCTGGGTCAGCTGCCCCGCTGTCTGCGAAAAACCTTGCGCTCCACTCGTTCGGTCATTGGCAAAAGAACCCTGCAGCAGAACGGTAAGAGCCTGATTTTCCGCGGTTCCTGACGCCCGCGCCAGCATCGTCTGCATCATTTGCTGCATCTGATCCTGCGAAGCCTGTACTCCGCGGGACTGGCCGCCTGCCTGCTGCAGAAGCGACAGCAGTTGCTGCAGCTGCTGTCTGCCGGCCTCTCCTTTTGCCGGAGTGAATCTGGTCATTAATGTCTGAAACATCTCTGCGGGTTCCATGGAAGCAAGTTTTCTCCCACTGCCGCCTGCACCCATTTCCGGCCAGATCTGCTGCACCGCTGTCTGGTTTTCCGGCTTAAGAATGGTTTGTTTGAAGGCAGCAAGCCCTTCGGCTGTGTCCATTCCAGCAGGCATAACACCTGCCTTCTGCAGAAGCGATACCGCTCCACTTCGGACAGATCCCGGGGCCTCCTCTGCCCCAGCGAGCTGAAAAAGACGCGCCAGCTGATTCGTTTGATCTGTGCGGCCTGCCAGGTTCATCGTTCCGGCAGACAGCGTTTCCTGAAGAGTCCGGCCAAGGTTTGACACTGCCGCAGTCCGGCTGTCGGAAAAACCGCTTGTCTGAAGCTGCTGGAGACTGTTCTGCAGCTGCTGAAGCTGTGCGCTGAGCGGTTTTCCGTGTTCAGCCTGATAAAGACTCTGGAACGTCTCCTGCGTGAGCGGAAAGCCTTTCTGGTTCATAGCTGAAAGCAGCTGCACACCTTCCTGGTTCATCGCACCTGCCTGCTTCAGCAGAACAGCTCCCTGGCGGATCATGTCTTTTGAGAATGGCAGCTGTTCAGACTGAAAGTGCCGGATCATCGAAAGATTGGCCTTATTTTCTTCCAGACCAAGGGCCTGGAGCACTTTCGCTGCATTCCCCTGATCTGCAGAAGAGCTTTTTAAAGCCTGCTGATCAGCCTCGAGGACCTGAAGTCTTGGGATACCGTCATTCTGATGAACCTGGAAGAAATATCTCTGTCCGGCGTTCAACGCCGCTTCCACCCTTGCCGTTACAGTCATTCCTCCAAGACGGAGAGCCGCTGTCTGATTGGGAAATAGTTTGACGATTTCTCCCTCAAAAACCTGTCCCTTTGGAAGGGACAAAGTCGTCTGCCGGGACGTGCTGCTTTTGGTTAAAGATGATGCCTGCAACTGTAGAGGATCCATAATGTTCCACCTTGTTTCTTATTTCTGAATACTCTCCCTTACCGGGGCAAAACTGCGCCGGTGTTCCGGAGTGGGGCCAATCCGGTCCAGAGCAGCAAGGTGCTGAGCTGTCCCGTATCCCATGTTTGTATCAAAGCCGTATTCCGGATACCTCCGGGCCAGTTCTGACATATACCGGTCCCGCTCCACTTTCGCAAGCACTGACGCAGCGGCAATGGAAGCACTTCTTTCGTCCCCTTTTGTCAAAGGGAGCTGTGGAAGGCTGGTGGAAATCGTAACCGCATCAACGAGCAGAATATCTGCTTTTGTCTGGAGCCCTTCAACTGCCTGCTTCATGGCTTCTCTGGAAGCCTGGTATATGTTGATGTCATCGATCACTTCTGCCGGAATATGAACGATATGATAGACAGAGTCTGCTTGCAGCTTTTCGTAAAAATAATGACGTTCTTCTTTTTTCAGTTTCTTTGAATCCGTGAGTCCCGGAAGAAAGCAGTTCTCCGGCAGAATCGCAGCAGCTGCTGTCACCGGACCCGCCAGAGGACCCCTTCCGACTTCATCCACTCCCGCTGCAGCAGTAAATCCTTCTTCTCTGTACTGGTTTTCAAAGAATAAAGAATCCAGAAAGGCTGATTCCCGTGCTTTCTGCTCTTCTTTCTGCCTGTCGTAACGGCTGATAAGCTGTTGAACACCCTTTCTCTCATCCCGGCGCATCATATCCAGCCAAGCCGCCTCTGGGTTTTCCTCAAATAAATAATACCTGATTTCAGAAATGCTTAACTTTTTCATGGACCTGCTTCCTCATCTCTACTATTTATATCGGACGACCCGCCTGATTTCGAAGAGTCATCCGGCTCCTTTTTTTCCTCATGATCTGCCGGTGTTTCAAGCGACAGACGTCCGAGTTTTCCGTCCCTGAATTCACGAAGTATCAAAGCGGCGCACTGTTCTTCATCCACGTAACCGCCCGCCTGCAGACATCCTCTTTTTTTCCCTATCTCTGTAAACAGAGCACGATCGTCAGCAGGCAGTTCTTCCAGCCGGTACCGCTCCCTTAATGCTGCCGGATAACGTTCTTTCAAAAGCCCGGTCAAATAAAGGGCAATGTCTTCCATATCCAGGCGCTCATCTTTTATAGCACCAGTCGCTGCAAGTCTGTATCCTACCATCTGGTCTTCAAACTTCGGCCACAGAATCCCCGGTGTATCCAGAAGTTCCATTTTATTTCCTACTTTCAACCACTGCTGCGCTTTTGTTATCCCGGGTTTATCCCCGGTCTTTGCCGTTTTCTTTCCGACAAGCCGGTTGATGACCGTCGATTTTCCGACGTTTGGAATTCCGAGTATCATCGCACGGATGGCGCGCGGCCGGATCCCTTTTCGTTTCATTTTGTCAAAAATCGGCGCCGTTACCTTTTCCGCCTTGTCTACAACCGGTTTTGCCCCTTTACTCTGGAGAGCATTCAATGTCAGCGCTTCAGCTCCCTGTTCTTCATAAAAGCGGAGCCACTGTGCACTTACATCGGGATCGGCCATGTCGCTTTTTGTAAGAACGACGATACGGGGCTTGTCCTCTAGTATATTATCAAGCATTGGATTCCGCGAAGAAAAAGGAATTCTTGCATCGACCAGTTCCACCGCCGCATCCACCCGCTTCAACTGCTCGGTTACCTGACGTTTGGCTTTTTCCATATGACCCGGATACCATTGAATTGTCATGGCTGTTCTCCTTTCCATCTTCCTGCCGGACTGTTCACAAGCATTTTATTTCTATCTTCTAAAAAAAAGACTGCTACGGCGCAGTTGCCGTGGCAGTCCTCTGGATTCTTATCGAATTTCTTTGATGCGGGCAGCTTTTCCACGCAGATTGCGGAGATAGTAAAGTCTCGCCTGACGTACTCTGCCGCGGCGCTTCACTTCGATCTTGTCAATACGCGGGGAGTGAACCGGAAATGTACGTTCCACGCCGATACCGTAAGATACCTTACGTACGGTGAACGTTTCACTGATTCCGCCTCCGCGGCGTTTAATAACTACGCCCTGGAATACCTGGATACGTTCACGGGAGCCTTCCACGACTTTCGCGTGCACCCGTACAGTATCTCCTGGACGGAAATTCGGAAGATCGGTTTTAAGCTGGTCTTTCGTGATTTCACGAAGTAGTTCCTGCATTTTCATTGCCTCCTTCTCTCGAATGCTCTTGCCGTCTTATCCGGCAGCGGAACATCGTAGTAAGCGGCTTTCACCACAAATTATATCCTATCACAGCGAGAGTTACTGTTCAACGGTTTTTTTCGTCTTCTTTCAGAGAGCCGTGCTGCCCGCCTTTCTCCAGCAGATCAGGGCGTCTTTCCCGTGTTCTGTTCAATGCCTGCTCGCGGCGCCACGTTTCAATGTTTTTATGGTGTCCGGACAACAGCACATCTGGTACTTTCATTCCCCTGAAATCAGCCGGTCTGGTGTAATGAGGGTGCTCAAGCAGAGGTTCGGAAAAGGAATCCGCTGCCGCCGACTCGTTGTTTCCAAGCACCCCGGGAAGAAGCCGCGTGACACTGTCGGCCAGTGCCATAGCACCAAGTTCCCCACCTGTCATGATAAAGTCGCCGATGGAATACTCATCGGTGACCAGATGCGTGCGTATCCGTTCATCATACCCCTCGTAATGACCGCATATAAAAATCAGCTGTTGTTCATCCGCCAGTTCTTCTGCGTCTTTCTGAGTAAAAGGTGCTCCCTGCGGACAGAGCAGAATAACCCGCGCTTTTTCCTCCCGTTTCTCTCCGGCAAAAGCAGCTGCATCAAAAACCGGCTGAGGTGTTAGAACCATTCCGGCCCCTCCGCCGTATGGGTAATCATCCGTTTTGCGGTGTTTATTCTCTGAAAAATCACGGATGTTATGAACATGATAAGATACAGCCTGCTTGTCCTGAGCCTGTTTTAACATGGATGACTGGAGAACACCCGGGAACATATCGGGAAAAAGCGTTAAAAAATCCATCCTCATCACGGCAGCAGACCCTCCATTACATGAATGGTAATGGTTTTTTCCTTCACATTCACCTGTTTGACAATATCATCAATGTAAGGAACGAGAATATCACTGCCGCCTCCAGCGGCTTCGACCACCCAGACGTCGTTGGCGCCCGGCGACTGCACTTCTTTCACCTCACCGAGCAGGGTTCCTTCCTCCGCGTAAACCCGGCAGCCGATGATTTCATAGTAATAAAATTCATCTTCGCGAAGTTCTGTAAGTTCTGTTTCGGGTATCTGAAGTACAGCGTCCCGCCAGGTTTCGGCCTCTTCCACAGACGAAATTTCCTCCACCGTCAGAAGACGGTGCTGCTTATGCCGGCGGGAGTGCGACACGGTGACCGGGGTACGTTCCATGCTGCCTTTTGAAAGGTAGAGCACCATTCCTTGAGCAAACCGTTCTTCTTCAAAGTCGGTAATGGGGAATACTTTCCATTCTCCTTTTATTCCATGGGTGTTTACAATTTTTCCAACATTAAACCATTCCATTCTCATCATCCGATCTTTTATTCCTTATCTGTGTAACAATACCGTCCTGAACGATAATTTCCTGATTCCGGGACGGCCACTCATCCCCTTCTGCCACCTCTTCGATTACATCTACTTCCTTGGATCCAATCTCGGTACCAAGCGGCAGTTGTTCCAGCTGCGACAGCTGAAATTCAGAACGCTGCTTTTTTTCTTTCCGCTTTTCTATTTCTTTATCATACCGATCTTTGATTTCTGTTTTCTTCCATCCGGTATCTGCAGTTTTCCATTGTTTCTGCATTTGAAACCGGAGCTGCTCTATTTCTTTGTCCAGCTGCTTTTGGTCCCGGTGAAAATCAGAAATCATCGTGTCCCGCATTTTTTCCGTCAATACATGTTTTACAGCGGCCTTTTTTATGATACGCATGATTCACCTCGGTTGGGAACAAATGATGAAGCGGCCTGCATCCGTGTAGTAAAGAGACCGGGCTCTTGTCACCCGGCCGCTTTTACAGGAAAAGGGCTGGCTTCCTGAAAAGCCGGCATTACACCCGTTCTATCTTTTTAAAAAGGCAGGGATCCGCAATCCCTGCCTTTTTCCTATTTGATAATATCCAATCGAACGCGCTCCTGTTGATAAGAGGCACCGGCCTGCAGAATGGAACGCATCGCATTAGCTGTTCCACCCTGCTTTCCGATTACTTTTCCCATATCATTTTCATGCACCGTTAATGTCAGAACGAGAATTTCTCCTTCCCGGCGCTCTGTCACTTCCATCTCATCTGGAAAGTCAACGAGCGGGCGGGCCATTGTTTTGACCAATTGTTTCACAGATTTTCCCGCCTTTCTCCATAATCGGGCAGCAGACAGCGCTTTTTACTTCCCGTTTTTCTCGTTATGAAGACGTTCCATCAGGCCTTCTCTGGAAAAGAGGTTCCGGACTGTATCGGAAGGCTGGGCGCCGTCGAGCATCCACTGTACAGCCTTTTCGCCGTTGATGCTGACCTCCGCCGGGTCTTTCAGCGGGTTGTACGTTCCGATTTCTTCAATAAAACGGCCGTCGCGCGGAGCGCGGGAGTCGGCCACTACAAGACGATAAAATGGTGATTTTTTTGCTCCCATACGTTTAAGTCTGATTTTAACTGCCATTAGCAGACACCTCCAAATATTTTTCACACAATAAATTATTATAATAGGACTGCATTTCCCTGTAAAGGGTTTTTCCTTTTCACTGTAAAAAAGGAAGCTGCATTCCGCCTTTCCCCTTTTTCTTGCCTTTTTGATTCCCGCCGGTCATTTGTTTCATCATTTTCTTCATATCTTCAAACTGTTTCAAAAGCCGGTTTACATCCTGAATCGTTGTGCCGCTTCCTTTTGCGATACGTCGTTTTCTACTTGCATTCATCACCGACGGGTTGTCTTTTTCATGCTTGGTCATCGAACGGACAATCGCTTCCACCCGGCCGATCTGGCTTTCATCCACCTGAATATTTTTCATGGCTTTTTTGTTTGCGCCGGGCATCATCTGCAGCAGATCATCAAGGGGCCCCATGTTGCGCACTTGTTCCAGCTGTTCCAGAAAATCATCGAAAGTGAGGTCGGCTGACTTCATTTTTTTCTGGAGTTCTTTGGCGCGTTCATCATCCACACTCGTCTCTGCTTTTTCAATCAGGGACAGCATATCTCCCATCCCCAGAATACGGGATGCCATGCGTTCCGGGTGAAATACATCGATTTCATCTATTTTTTCGCCTGTTCCGGCAAATTTAATCGGAACGCCGGTCACTTCCCGGACAGAAAGAGCAGCACCGCCGCGGGTATCACCGTCCAGTTTTGTGAGGATGGCTCCTGTCACCTCAAGCTGTTCATGGAAGCTTTCCGCTACATTTACGGCGTCCTGTCCGGTCATTGAATCAATAACGAGCAGAATTTCTTCGGGCTCAACCGCTTCTCTTACCTGCTGGAGTTCGTCCATCAGTTCTTCATCCACGTGCAGACGCCCCGCGGTGTCGATGAGAACATAATCACAGTTTGCTTCTTTCGCCTCTTCTACCGCACCTTTAGCAATATCTACAGGAGACGCGTCGGTCCCTTTGGAATAAACGGGCATATCCAGCTGCTTCCCAAGCGTCTCCAGCTGATCAATCGCAGCCGGCCGGTAGATATCGGCCGCGGCAAGGAGCGGTTTTCGGTTGTGATGCTTACGGAGGTGATTGGCCACTTTCGCCACTGTCGTTGTTTTCCCGGCACCCTGCAGGCCGGCGAGCATAACAACAGTAGGAGGCTTACGCGACGCTGCGATTTTACTTTCTTCCCCGCCCATAAGTGCCGTCAGCTCTTCATTGACGACTTTAATTACCTGTTGGCCGGGAGTCAGGCTTTTCATCACTTCCTGTCCTACCGCACGTTCTTTTACATCATTTACAAATTTTTTGACGACCTTGAAGTTTACGTCCGCTTCCAGGAGGGCCAGACGTACTTCCCGCATCATTTCTTTGACGTCGGCTTCCGATACTTTTCCACGTCCCTTCATCTTATCGAACGTGGACTGAAGCCGTTCCGCCAACCCTTCAAACGCCATTACATCGCCCCCTCCTCCTCGAGTTTTTCCAGCGCCTCTATCGCATCCAGCATCTCTTGGGAAGGAGAAGCATGGCTGCCCGCATACTGGCGGAGTTCCCGGTAAAAGGACATCCGCCGCTTGTATTTACGATAGAGACCGAGCTTTTCCTCATATTCTTCCAGCATGACTTCGGTTCGTTTGATATTATCATACACCGCCTGACGGCTCACATCGTATCTTTCTGAAATTTCGCCGAGCGAGTAATCATCCAGATAATAGAGCTCCAGGTATTTCTGCTGTTTTGCCGTTAACAAGGGTTGATAAAAGTCAAACAATGCGTTCATCCGCACCGTTTTTTCCAGCATAAGTCCCACCCTTTTGTTAAGCCTGTATCCTTCACATACACACAAGGCTACTAAAGACATTGTGTACTGTCAAGACAAAACCTTTACGATGATTCTTCCGCCTGCTCTTCCACAAGCTCACGGAAAAGCCCGTATACGAACTGCTCAGCATCAAACGGCTGCATATCATCCATTTTCTCGCCGAGTCCCACCAGCTTCACCGGAATATCAAGTTCATTCCGGATCGCCAGGACAATGCCGCCTTTGGCGGTACCGTCCAGCTTTGTCAGCGCAATTCCGCTGACATCGGTGGCTTCCTGGAAGGTCTTCGCCTGGCTCATGGCATTTTGTCCGGTTGTAGCATCCAGTACAAGCAGTACTTCATGCGGAGCACTCGGTATTTCGCGTGAAATAACACGTTTTACTTTTTCCAGTTCTTTCATGAGATTGACTTTGTTCTGCAGTCTACCCGCGGTATCACACAATAATACGTCAGCATTTTTGGAGCGGGCTGACTGAATAGCATCATACATCACCGCTGCGGGGTCTGAGCCGGCCTGCTGTTTTACAACGTCCACACCTACCCGTTCGCCCCAAACGTCCAGCTGTTCAATAGCACCGGCACGAAACGTATCGCCGGCAGCCATTACTACTTTTTTTCCTTCTTCTTTAAAAGAGTGAGCCATTTTCCCGATTGTAGTTGTTTTGCCGACACCGTTCACGCCGACAAACAAAATCACGGTCATCTCATCCCCCTGCATATTCAAAGAAGCATCATCACCGGTTTTATCCAGCTTTTCAGCCAGTTTTTCGGTTATGACCGGAGCTATGTTTTTTGAATCCTTGATGTTGCGCCGTCTGGCTTCTTCTTTGAGTTCATCAATCAATTCCATCACGGTGGATACACCCGCATCCGCGCCGATTAGAATTTCTTCCAGTTCTTCGAAAAACTCCTCATCGACAGTTCTGTACTGCGCAAATAATTCGTTCATCTGCTCTGCAAAGGAATCTCTTGTTTTTGTCAGTCCTTCTTTGAACTTTTCCGTTACCGTGTCCGTCTGCTGCGTTACTTTGTTTTTTAGTTTTTCAAAAAATCCCATAGCTGTGCCTGCAGTATTCTGCAGATTCTACCTCCTTTACGATTACGGTGCGGCGGATTCCACCAATTCACCAGCATCCTCCATTTTGACCGATACCATTCTTGATACACCTGACTCTTCCATAGTAATACCGTACAGCACATCTGCTTCTTCCATCGTGGCTTTGCGGTGGCTGATTACAATGAACTGGGTCGTTTCACTGAATGTGCGCAGGTATTTGGCAAAACGGGACAAATTTGCTTCATCCAGCGCTGCTTCCACTTCATCGAGCACACAGAAAGGGGCAGGCTTCTCTTTAACTATCGAAAAAAGCAGGGCGATAGCGGTCAGCGCCTTCTCCCCTCCCGACAGGAGCGACAGGTTTTGGCGTTTTTTCCCCGGCGGGCGCGCGGCAATATCTACACCGGTATGAAGAAGATGGTCTGGATCCGTGAGCTCAAGATCGGCTTCTCCTCCGCCGAACAGTTCCTGAAACGTGTAGCGGAAATGGTAACGAATCGCTTCAAATGTTTCGGAAAACCGGCGTTTCATTTCGTCATCCATTTCCTGTATTACTTCTTTGAGCGAATTCCTGGCCTGCTGCAGGTCTTTTTGCTGTTCATGGAGAAAAGTAACACGTTCGTGCACCCTCTCATATTCATCAATCGCTCCGAGATTGACGTTCCCCAGTTCGTCGATTCCCCTTTTCACCAGTTCCATCCGTTTCCGGGTTTCTTCCAGATCTTCAGTCAGAGGATATTGATCTCTTGCCCGTTCAAAGCTTATTTCATAGTTTGCCTGCAGATGTTCAAGCCTTGTATCAAGTTCTACATCCAGACGATTCAGCTCAATCTGGTGATTTTGAAGTTCCTGCTGCTTTTCATTTCGTTCATGGGTCAGCTGTTGAATACGTGATTTGCGCTGCTGCGTGTCGTCCCCTGCTTCCACTCTGTCCCGGCGCAGTTTTGCCATCTCGCGGGAAAGTGATTCCTTTTCCTCACGCAGCTTTTCGATGCCTGTCTCCACATCTTCGTCTCCCTCCATGGAAGACATCTGTTCTTCAAGTACAGCTATATCATGTTCCAGCTTTTCCAGCTGGGCGGATTCTTCCTCCCATTGTTTTTTTAAACGCTTTTCCTCTGTTTCATCATTAGAAGCGGATTCTTTCGCCCCGGCCAATTTCACTTTAATGTCTGTTTCCTGATCTTTCAGCTGCTCGAGCTTTTCGCCGCGCTCTTTTTCCTGCTTTTCCAGTTCCTCAATCTGCTCATCGAGCACTCGCAGCTTTTTTGCAACGCTTTCTTTATTTTCCATCAGCACTTTTTCACGGGACTGCAGGCGCTCCTCTTCCTCTTCCAGAGAAGAGGACTCTTTATCATACATCGACAGCTTGGAGTTGGCTTTTTCAAGATCCGCTTCAGCGCCGGTCAGCTCTTCTTTGGCCTGTTCGAGCGCATCTCTTGCTTCTTCCCCACGCCTGCGGCTTTCTTCCAGCTGCGCTGCTGTTTCATCGCGATTCTGCTTTTCCTGTCTGACTTTTCCCTCCAGCGTTTCGGTCTTAGCCTGCATGTCCCGATGCTTTTCTCTCAGCTCTTCCAGTTCGTTCTGCCTGGCAAGAATCTGACTGCTGTTTTTGCCGCTGCTGCCGCCGGTCATCGAACCACCGGGATTAACCACGTTACCGTCAAGAGTCACAATGCGCACCTTATAACCGGTTAGCCGGGCCATCTGGTTCGCTGCTTCAAGCGATTCAGCCAGCACGACCTGTCCTAGAAGATGATCGATGATATGCCGGTATCCTTCATCTATATTTACCGCCTCGGAAGCAGTCGTTATAAATCCATCGGCAGACTGCAGTTTGTTCCGGAAATCAGAAGATAACCGGCGCGGGCGGATGACTTCTGACGGGAGAATCGTTGCCCTGCCCTTCTGGCGTGTTTTCAGCAGCTGTATCGCTTTTCTTGCGTCCTCTTCCGTCTTTGTTACAACGTTCTGAAGTGCTCCGCCAAGTGCTGTTTCCACCGCCAGCGTATACGATTTCGGGACATCAATAAGTTCGGCCACAGCACCGACAACACCGGTCAATGTGTCTTTTCCGGCCTTTAATACTTCTCTTACTCCCTGGTAAAAACCGGAATAGTCTGCTTCCATTTCTTCAAGTACATGAATTCTGGAACGCGTCTGGTCCACATGCCGGTACGCTTCATACAATTTCTGCTCGAGCTGTTCAACAGATTCACTTTGTTCTTTCCATGTTTCCTGCAGGTGTTTCCACGTTTCTTTTTCCTGTTCATGATCTGCTGCTGCCTTATCTTTTTTTACACGGGCGTTTTCCACGAGTTTTTCAGCCTGGGTGCGTTCTTTTACATATTCCTGATTTTCTTTTGCCAGTGAACCGTGTTTGTGCTGCAGCTGCTTTTTCTGTTCTTCAAGGTATTTCTCTTCATTACGGACGGCTGCCTGCTCGTTCAACCGCTCAATGTATTCGCTTTTTAATGATTCAATTTCTTCACGGCGGCTTTCCTTGTATTTCTTCCATTCCTCCTGAATGGATGCATAATTCTGTTCGAGCGACTGATAACGGCTGCTGCTTTCTTTCATAATACGAGCCTGGTTTTCCCATTCTTTTCGGGATTGTTCGCTTTTCTCTCTTAACTCCCGGCAGCGTTTTTCCCATTCTTCCTTTTTTTCACCGGCGTTTTTTCCCCGTTCTTCAAGCACCCGTCTGCGTCCTTCTTCTTTTTCAAGATTTTCACTGACGTTGACAAGATCGTTTTGAATACGGCTGATCGTTTCATCAATCTCTTCTGCTTTTGCTTCGGATTCTGATCGCTTTTGTTCCTGCTCTTTGACGAGACTGTCCGTCTTCTTCTGCTGCTCCTCAAGATGTCCGATTGTGTCCTGAAGGGCGCTCCACCTTTGATGCTTTTGTTCTATTTCAGCTGCAGTCAGCGCGATATCCTTCTCTTCAAGCTCCTCTTTTTTTGCCAGATAGTCTTTCGCCATCGATGCCTGTTCTTTTAACGGTTCCACCTGATTTTCGAGTTCATGCAGAATATCTTCCACCCGGTTCAGGTTATCTTCCGTTTCACTTAATTTCTTTTCCGCCTGGCTTTTTCGCTGTTTGTATTTGGAGACTCCGGCCGCTTCTTCAAAAATAGCGCGCCGTTCCTCCGGTTTACTGGAAAGCACTTCTTCCACCCGGCCCTGGCCGATGATGGAAAAAGCTTCTTTTCCCATCCCGGAATCCATGAACAGCTCCACGATATCCTTCCGCCGGCAGGACTGCCGGTTGATTAAATATTCACTGTCCCCGGTACGGTACAACTTCCGGGTGACGCTGACCTCATGATACTCAAGATCCAAATACTGATCATCATTTTCAAGCACCAGAGTAACTTCGGATGCGTTCATCGGCTTTCTCGTGTCACTGCCGGCAAAAATGATGTCTTCCATTTTTGCCCCCCGCAGCGAACGGGCCGACTGTTCGCCCAGTACCCAGCGGATGGCGTCGGACACATTGCTCTTTCCGCTTCCATTGGGACCAACTACCGCATTTACGCCGGGTACAAACTCTATGTTCATCGCTTCAGCAAACGATTTAAATCCTTTAATTTCTATTCTTTTGAGGAACATCGTATCAGGTGTCCTCCTCCTGGTTGTCATCATTCTTCGAGTTCCTTTCATTACAGGAAAAGAACACTTTCCTATTTTACCATAATACGAAAGTGTGCATAAGGTTGGTCAAAAGGTATTTGCTCTTTTTCCAATGAGCCGATACAATAAAACGAGCGGCATACAACCACAACATAGAAGGGGGAGAATCATTTGGGTCTTGAACAGCCGACAGAAGACAACCTTAACTTCATGGTGGAGGAAATCGGAAAAAAACTGCAGGTCGTGAATGCTTCCGCGTTCGAACCGGGTAATTTTGATATCAGCCACTATGACGAGATAAAAGAAATGTATGATATGATTGAATCCAAAGAAAACATAAGCGTCAGTGAAATGGACGCAATCATCTCCGAACTTGGACGTATTAAAAAAACCTAAAAAAAAGAGGCTGTCCCACGTATCTGGGGCAGCCTCTTTCAGTCTTCTTTCTTTTTATCCGGATCCAGTTTAGAGAGAGCCTGCTGAGCGGCATGTTGTTCCGCTTCTTTTTTCGACCGGCCTCGTCCCTCACCTAAAAAGTCTTCATTCAGGAAGACAGCCGAAATGAATTCTCTGCTGTGAGCCGGACCAATCTCGTTTTTGATTTCATAATGAATCGTTCCGTGCTTATCTTTTTGCAAATGTTCCTGAAGCTGGCTTTTAAAATCCATCATATGCGAAAAAGCACCGTCGTCGATTTTGGGATACACCGTCTGTTCCAAAAAGGTGTATACGGCATCCATTCCCTGATCGAGATACAGAGCTCCGGTAAATGCTTCAAATACGTCCGCAAGGAGAGCAGGGCGGTTGCGTCCGCCGGTCATTTCTTCCCCTTTACCGAGAAAAACGAGTTCGCCGAATTCCAGCTCTTCCGCTAAATTGGCAAGCGATGCCTCACAGACAATAGCGGCACGTAATTTCGTCATTTCTCCCTCACTCATTGTGGAAAATCGTTTGAACAGGTGCTGCGATACCGACAATTCAAGCACCGCATCTCCTAAAAATTCCAGTCGTTCATTATCATAGACCGAACGAATCCGATGCTCATTCACATAGGATGAATGGGTAAAAGCCTGGATAAGCAGTTTTTCATCCGAAAAAGACAAACCAAGACGTTCCAGCGTCTGGTACAGATTCTGGCGGTGTTTTTCGGTTAATACCAATTTCTTCGTTTTTTTTGAACGGAATCCATGGTTCTTTTTATCTGTATTCTGTCCCATAACGTCCTCCGTTTAGTCGATCCTTGCCTTACCGGCTGCAAAGCCGTGGAGCCGCTTTTTCAAAGCTTTTCAGCGGCTCCGGCTGTGCCGCTTATTGCTGACCATCTATGTAGTTCACAACATCAGCAACACTTACAATTTTCTCAGCTTCTTCATCGGAAATCTCCAGATCAAACTCATCTTCAAGTTCCATGACAAGCTCAACCACATCCAGGGAGTCGGCTCCAAGATCATCTTTAAATGAAGCTTCCCGGGTGATATCTGATTCTTCTACATCCAGACGTTCAGCTACAATCTTTTTGACACGTTCCAACGTGTTTTCGGCCATTCTCTTCACCTCCTTAAAAAAATTGGTGCCTGCCGTTATTATAGAAGATAACATACAAAAATGCCATCTTACAGACAGTAAAGATTAATGCATAATCATTCCACCATCGATCTGCAGGGTCTGACCGGTAATATAATCAGCATCCGCCGACGCCAGAAAGCGCACAGCTCTTGCCACTTCTGCGGCTTCACCCAGCCTTCCAAGCGGAATATTTTGAAGCAGGGATTCCTGGGTTGTTTCCCCCATTTCTTCGGTCATTTCCGTTTCAATAAAGCCCGGGGCCACCGCATTCACCTGGATATTGCGTGGCGCAAATTCTTTTGCCAGGCTTTTCGTCAGGCCGAGGACCCCTGCTTTTGCCGCTGAGTAATTGGCCTGTCCTGCATTGCCCATCACACCTACAACCGATGAAACATTGACAATTTTTCCGGAACGTTGTTTCATCATCTGCCGGGACGCTCCCTTCGCACAATGATAGACGCCTTTAAGATTCGTATCAAGTACAGCATCCCAGTCATCTTCTTTCATACGCATCAAAAGGTTATCGCGCGTAATGCCGGCATTGTTAATCAGGATATCCAACTGTCCGAATTGTTCGGTCACTTCTTTTATCATCGCTTTCACATCTTCTTCAACCGCGACATCTGCCTGAACAGAAAAAGCTTTTACTCCCTGATCTCTGCACGCCGCAGCGACCTCTTCTGCTTTCTGGGCACTGCCGGAATAATTGATGGCAACATCAGCGCCACTGGAAGCAAGTTCCAGTGCTATGGCTTTGCCGATACCTCTGGAAGCACCGGTTACGAGGGCGGTTTTTCCTTTTAGCATGTTGTTTCCTCCTTATGATAAAGCTGCTGCGGTTTTTTCGACAGACTCCGGATCCTGCGCGGAATAAACGTTCACTCCTCTTCGCTGCACGCGGCGCACAAGCCCGCCAAGAACATTGCCCGGACCCGCTTCGATAAAGGTATCCACTCCAAGCTCCAGCAGGCGGCGGATTGTATCCTCCCAGTACACAGGAGAAGTCACCTGTTCAATGACATGCTGCTTCAACTGAGCCGGATCGGTTTCTTCCCGGGCATTGACGTTGGAGAGAACCGGGAACGCCGGTTTGGAAAAAGTAATCGGTTCGATGGCACTCCTGAGTTTTTCCTGTGCCGGTTCCATCATCCGGGAATGAAAAGGCCCGCTCACTTCAAGGCTGATAACGCGTTTTGCGTTTTCCTGCTGTGCCATTTCTTCTGCTTTGGCGACAGCGTCTTTGTCTCCGGAAATAACAATCTGGCCGGGAGCGTTAAGGTTGGCCGCCTGTACGATGCCGCCGGCAGAAGAAATGTCCGAACAAATCCGTTCCACCGTTTCCCTTTCCAGTCCCATAACAGCTGACATGGTACCATCACCCGCCGGAACGGCCTCTTCCATGAAAAGACCCCGCTGTTTTACGATGCGAAGGGCATTTTCATAGGATATAACCCCGGCAGCCGTAAGGGCTGTATATTCCCCGAGACTGTGTCCGGCAGCAAAATCAGCCTTTATGCCTTTTTGCTTCAAGGCCTCAAGCGAAGCCATTTCTGCGGTTAATAAAGCCGGCTGGGCATGTTCTGTTTTTTTCAACTCGTCTTCCGGCCCGGCAAACATCAAACCGGAAAGCGGATAATCAAGAATACGGTCCGCTTCATCTATCAGCGCTTTTACATCGTTGTTTTGTTTATAGAATGCTTCCGCCATTCCGGGGTGCTGAGAACCCTGGCCCGGAAAAAGGAACGCAGTTTTACCCATTTTCCCATTCCTCCTGATGCTTGACTTCCTTTTTCATAATATCTGTCACTTGTTCATTCACCATCTGCCGTGCCTGGCGTATCGCATGGAAAACAGCCGTGTGGTCCGAGGACCCGTGCGCTTTGATGACTGGAGCATTCAGTCCGAACAGACCTGCTCCGCCGTAATGCGAGTAACTCATTTTATCTTTGATATTACTGAAACTCGAACGAAGCATGCCGGCTGCCAGTTTGTTTGACCAGGTACTCGTTAATTCTTTCTTTAAAAGGGAAAATAACGATCCGGCCGTTCCCTCAATTGATTTTAAAATCAGATTGCCGGAGAACCCGTCACATACTGCTACATCACAGACTCCTTCAAGCAGGTCCCGGGCCTCGACGTTCCCGACAAAATGAAGAGGAGCTTGTTCCAGAAGCTCATAGGCTCCTTTGGACAGTTCGTTGCCTTTGCCTTTTTCGGTACCAATATTGACGAGCCCGACGCGTGGTTGGTTTACTTTCTTTACCATTTCCATGTAAGCCGATCCCATAAAAGCATTCTGTAGAAGATGTTCTGCCCTGGAATCAACATTCGCTCCAACATCAAGAAGCAGAAATCCTTCTCCGTCCAAAGTCGGAAGCATTGGCGCAAGCGCTGGTCGTTCAATTCCTTCAATACGGCCGACATGAAGCAGTCCTGCTGTCATGAGCGCCCCTGTATTTCCGGAGGAAATGCACGCATCCGCCCGTCCTTCCCGGACTTCCCGGAGAGCAAGCACCATCGACGCATTTTTCTTTTTACGTACCGCTTTGGTCGGTGTATCCTCCGGCTCTATTTTCTCATCGGTATGGAGAACGGAAATACGTTTCGTTCTTGTTAAATGTTCATTAATCTGATCTTCATGACCTGCGAGTATGATTTCCACATCGTCGAATGCCCGTTCTGCTGCCATGGCACCGGCAACGTGTGCTTTCGGGGAATAGTCCCCTCCCATTGCATCGATGACAATTTTCATGAACATTGTCTCCTTTTTCACTTATACTCAGCGGTGGGAACGATACATGACAAACTCACCCTTAAAAACAGGCTCCTGCTGAACACTGCTCGTCACTTCCACCCACGTTTTATGACCTTTTGAGCGGGTAACGACTGCTCTTGCGGCAACCCGTTCCCCTTCCTTCACCTGCCGGCTGAAATCAACCGACGCCTTCGTTGTCAACGCCAATTCGTCGTTAATGATCGCAACCGCCAGGGAATTAGCCTGCGCGAACAGGTAGTGGCCTCTTGCGATCTTTGTTCTTGAAAAAACATGGTCCTTTGTAATATCGAGAATCGAAATCGCTTCTTTATCGAGCCTTAGATCAACGATTTCACCGATTACTTCCTCCAGAGGCAGGGCCTGTATTTCATCCAGCCTTTCCCTGGCGACATGTTTGATCCGTTCCCTTAATTCCGGGATGGAAAGTTCCAGCCGGTCCAGTCTGATCGTCTGGACACTCACCTCAAAATTTACGGCCAGCGATTCATCTGTCAGGAACGGGTCTGTCTCGAGCATCTGCTTTAACTGACGCTGCCGTTCTTTTTTATTTTGTTTCACTCCTACACCATCCGCTTCTATGACTAGGTACTAAGAGTAGTATATAATTCCAGTCTTTCTTTTTCAAGCATGTTTAATCAAGTTTGGTTCCATCCAGGATCCCGCTCTCCTCGAGTATAGAGCGAAGTCCGGCGTACTGCTGGTCATTCCAGAACGACCGGCTCTGGATTAAGGAGGCTGCGTCACGGCGGGCGGTTTCAAGTGCCCTGTAGTCATGAACGACATCAGCAATTTTAAAATCCGGCATACCGCTCTGTTTTCTGCCGAAGAAATCACCCGGACCCCGCAGTTCCAAATCTTTTTCCGAAAGCGTAAATCCGTCTTCGGTTTCCTGCATGATCCGCATTCGTTCCTGCCCGTTTTCACCTTTAGGATCTGCCATCAAAACACAGTAGGACTGGTACTCCCCGCGCCCGATGCGGCCCCGGAGCTGATGAAGCTGCGAAAGGCCGAACCGGTCGGCATCGTAGATGAGCATAACAGACGCATTCGGCACATTGACGCCGACTTCCACTACTGTCGTCGATACAAGCACTTGTATCTCATTTGCGGCAAAAGCCTGCATGACCTGCTCTTTTTCCTCAGAAGACAGACGTCCATGCATCAAGCCGACGTGGCAGGAATCAAGAAACTGTTGGAGCTGGGCGTGAACATCAATCGCATTCTGTACATCAAGCATGTCCGATTCTTCAATGAGCGGACAGATAACGTAGGCCTGCCGCCCCTCTTTTACCTGCTTATCGATAAACCTTAGAATCCGTTCCAGCATACCATGCTTCACCCAGTATGTCTGGATTGGTTTTCTACCCGCCGGCAGTTCATCAATGGAGGAAACATCCATATCGCCGAATACGGAAATGGCAAGGGTCCTCGGAATGGGTGTCGCAGTCATAAACAATACATCCGGCTCATACCCTTTATCGCGCAGAATTCTACGCTGCTCCACTCCAAAACGATGCTGCTCATCTGTGATCACAAGTCCAAGGTTCTTAAAATTCACATCTTCCTGAATTAAGGCATGAGTGCCGACTACAATGTCAGCTTCCCCTTCGTATATTGCAGTATTGCGCTCCCGGCGTTTGCGGCCCTTAACCGAGCCTGTCAATAAAACGACGTTCAATCCGGTTTCTGCATACAACTGCCGCAGCCCATCGGCATGCTGCTCTGCCAGTATTTCCGTCGGAACCATCAGCGCCGACTGGCCGCCGGCAAGGTGACAGGCATACATCGCGGCAGCAGCCACAACAGTTTTACCGGAACCTACATCACCTTGGAGAAGCCTGTTCATTTTTAACGGGTCCTGCATATCTTTTGTGATTTCATCTATTACCCGGCGCTGGGCACCTGTGAGCGGAAACGGCAGGGTCTGCAGGAACGTTTCCACTTCCGCTTTATTGAATTCATGAGTGTTTCCGGCCGAAGCCAGGCGTTCCTGTCTTTTAAATGTCTGCATTTTCAGCTGAAAGGTCAGGAGTTCTTCATACACAAACCGGCGTCTTGCCTGCTTCAGCTTCTCTTTATCAGCCGGCATATGAATCATGTGAAACGCTTCACTACGGGATGATAGACGGTAAGAGGAAAGCAGGGACTCCGGCAGTACTTCCTCCACATTATTTCCAAAGGCCTGGAGAGCCTGCTGTATCCACCTGCTCATCTTCTTCACGGTTATGCCGCCTCCGACGGAATATACAGGCTGCAGCTGCCTCGACGGATCAGGGCTGCCCCACTGAACGTCCTGAACGGTTATCGTTAATTTGTATTTATCCCACTTGCCGGTCAGGGTGAGCATATCTCCACTGTTCATTCTGCTTTTCAAAAAAGCTCTATTAAAGAAGACAGCGGTGACAAGAATATTTTCGACCAGAATACGAACGCTCAACCTTGATTTTTTTCTTCCGTAATACCGAACGGCCGGTTCCGACTGAATCATGCCGGCTATTGTTACACGATCGCCGTGACGGAGTTTTTCAACCGGTTCTACTTCCATATTTTCATAGCGGTAAGGAAAATGGTGCAGGAGATCATAAATAGTAAACAGCCCGAGCTGCTGCAGCTCCTTTTCCTTTTCTTCCCCGATACCGTGAAGAATGCCGGCCGGCTGTTTCAGTTTCTCATCCATTGTCTTCATGCGGGAAGCTTCGTGTTCTGAAACAGTTCATGGTACATGCTGATTCATGCATGCGGCTTCCCCCCTTCCTGTATATATCCTGCCTGAAAAAAGAAGACTGTCCCGGTTCCGCTTTTCCAGGTCAGTCTTTATGTTTATTCCGCCGGAGTCACTGCCACCGAAACGGTTCCTCTACCTGTATGTGAGCCGATTACCGCCCCTATTTTCGTCAACGTCGATGAACGGCTGTTGAGCACGCTCTCTGCAGCGTGGAGCAGTTCTTTTCCGCTGTCTTTTGCTTCGGCATGAGATACTCCTATATGAACCGGGCGTCTTCCGTACTGCTGCTCAAGTGCCTCCTGAATGACCGCAACCGCCTTCTTTTTTCCACGGGCTTTGTGGTAAGGATATACCTCTCCATCGCGGTTCAAACTCAGGACCGGTTTCATTTTCAGAAGCGACCCTATTAAAGCGGAGGCTTTGCCGATCCTTCCGTTTTTCTGAAGATATTCAAGCGTATCAACAAGAAAGTACACACTCGTTTCCTCTTTACGTTCTTCCAGCCTCTTTCTGCATTCGTCAATACCTGCTCCATCTGCGGCAAGCTTTGCTGCTTCGACAACGAGAATACCTACCGCGTAAGAAGCTTTTAACGAGTCCACGATCTCTACGTTGACTTCGTCTTTTACCGAGTCTGCAGCCAGGACCGCCGACTGTACAGTGCCGCTCATAGCAGAAGAGAGATGGATGGACAGAATCGATATATCCTCCCCGGCTTTTTCGTGGATCCGCTGATACATCGTCTCAAATTCATAAGGAGTCGGCTGTGAAGTGGCGGGTACGGTATTCATCATATCAAGCTTGTTATAGAACGCTTCCGGAGTTATATTCACTCCATCCTGATACGTTTCGTTTTCCATCATTACTTTCAGCGGAATAACCGTAATCTGGTATTTCTGAAGCAGTTCCGCTGGTATGTCCGCAGTGCTGTCCGTTACGATTTTCACTTTTCCCACCCGTCATCCCTGCCTTTTGTGTGTAGTATCAGCGCCTATTCAACCGCTATGATATAGGAGTAAAGCGGTTGACCGCCGTCGTGAATTTCGAGTTCCACATCCGGATACGTTTCTTCCACAAACGAAGAAACTGCCTCTTCCACCGCTTCTGTTCCACCTTCGCCGCGGATTAACGTGACAATGTCGGATTCTTTGTTTAAGAGCTCATGTAAGAGATTAATCGTCACCGTTTCAAGCTCCGGTCCTGCCGTTGCAATATCTTTTTCGACAATCCCCATATAATCTCCTTTATTGATATGGAGACCACCCATCTTTGTTTCTCTTACAGCATAAGTGATTTGACCGCTTGTTACCTCGCTTAATGCCTGCTTCATTTTTTTATCATTGTCGTCCGGAGAGGCGTCTTCTGAAAACGCAAACATTGCGCTGAGACCTTGTGGTATCGTCTTAGAGGGTATAACCCGGACGTGCTTCCCTGACACTTCTGCTGCCTGTTCGGCCGACATGACGATATTACCGTTGTTCGGAAGAATGAAAATCGTTTCAGCTTCCACTTTCGTCACTGCGTTTAAAATATCTTCCGTACTTGGATTCATCGTCTGTCCTCCAGCAACCACTTCCTGAGCGCCGAGACCGCGGAATAATGCCTGGACGCCCTCTCCTGCAGCAATGGTCACAAACCCAAATGGTGCAAAAGGCGCTCCGGCAGGAGTATCTGCTTCTTTTGCTCCCGGGTTTTCTTCCTGCCTGTCTTTGTGCAGTGCCTCATACTGCTCTCTCATGTTATCGATTTTAACATGAAGAAGACTGCCGTGCCGCTGTGCTTTTGACAGCACTTCGCCGGGGTACTCGGCATGTATATGTACTTTTACAAGATCGTCATCACTAACGACCAGAAGAGAGTCCCCCCAGCGGGCTATTTCCTGTTTGAAGGCGTTCTCATCAAAAGATTGTCCTGCTCCATTCTCCTTATTCAGCTTTACCATCAGTTCCGTGCAGTATCCATACTCTATCTCTTCTGAAGATAAATGAGACTGGGCGTTCTGATGGTGCTCTACTTTGACCAGTTCATCCATCGACGGGTTATTCGCCTTGTCCTGCTGTGATGTTATTCCATAAAGCGACTGCATCATTCCTTGGTAGATATAAACGAGTCCCTGTCCGCCGGAATCCACGACGCCTACTTCCTTAAGCACCTGCAGAAGCTCCGGGGTTTTCTGCAGCGAGGATTCTGCATTTTTGTACACTTCTTCCATCCAGCCGGCGGGACTTCCGCTGTTATGACCGGTTTCTGTATCAGCTGCATCTTTTGCTACGGTTAAAATCGTTCCCTCCACAGGTTTCATTACCGCTTTATAAGCAGTATCCACCCCTTCCTGAAGGGCTTTTTGCAAATCATCAACAGTTAGTGTCTCTTTTTTCTCCACTGATTTTGAAAAACCCCGGAACAGCTGCGACAAAATAACCCCCGAATTTCCCCGTGCCCCCATCAGCAGACCTTTTGAAAAAGTCTTGGCCACGTTACCGGCGTGGTGTCTTTCTTTTTGATCGACTTCCCTTACACCGGACGTGATGGTAAGATTCATGTTCGTGCCGGTATCCCCGTCGGGTACAGGAAATACGTTCAAGGCATCCACCTTTTTTACATTGGCACCAAGAACGGCAGCCCCTTCCCGAAACATTAAGGCCAGCTGTTCTCCATTTACTTTCCTGTCCGTCAACGTCTTCTCCTCCTCACTTCCTAAGCCTGGTTCGAAGTTACTCTTACACCCTGCACGTACACATTTACCGAATCTACGGTCAGACCGAGCATCTGCTGAAGCTGATATTTCACTTTCGACTGGACGTTATACGCCACTTCAGAGATTTTGATTCCATAACTGACAATGATGTACATATCTATATGAATGCCGTCTTCCAGTTCACGGATTAATACGCCGCGTGAAAAGTTGTCTTTTCCAAGCATTTCCGACAGTCCGTCTTTGATCTGTTTCTGGGAAGCCATGCCGATGATGCCGTAACAGTCCACTGCAGCTCCTCCTGCAATAGTGGAAACCACTTCCCTGGAAACATCAATGGAACCAAGCTGAGAATTCATTTCAATTGTCATAGCAGAGCCTCCCTTTCGTACACCTTCTCTAAGCTAAGGTTATTTTACTATACTCCTTCTTTTTTTGAAAGGAGAAGGAAGAAGAGAGCGGAAGTTCCGTCTTTATGCTTGATTGTAAAATCAAATGCAACAGCTAAAGGCATCGTTAAAGATATAGCTAAAGCCATCGTTATTCCGTTATGATGAAAGGAACCCAACACCTAACATAATAGGAGGAATAACGATGACCACTTCCCATGGTACCACAGAAATGCGGTGTTTTTCTCATCTTTCGTCCTTTGATCGGGGACAGATTCAAGCCCTTCGTCAAGAAGGCAAGTCCATGCAGACCATTGCGGAGGCTATTGGCCACCATAAATCAACGATATCCCGGGAACTAAAGCGGGGCACCACAACGCAAAGAACGTCGGATTTATCCGAGTATCAGGCCTACTTTCCGGAAA
>NZ_FOTY01000032.1 GCF_900114715.1 Salibacterium qingdaonense | reverse complement strand
TTTTGTGATGATTTTCCTGATGCATGGCTGCCCACCGTAGAAAAGCTTCGAAGCCTTCTCTATCATTGGAGAAGCTGGTTCGTTTTCCAAATTCAAAGCCGCGGTCATCGAAAGCACGAGCCACCTGTTTGTTTTTCGCGATATCTACGCCAATAATGAGGGTGTTAGAGGTGATTTGCGTGAGTTTTTCATTTTGCGTATAATACATGGTGAGTCCTCCTTGGTTCTATTGGGTTAGAGGCCGATGATTTTTCATCGGACACTCCGTACTATACCAAGGGGGCTCTTTTTTGTTCAAAACCCACATTTTCCCCTAACAGGAATGCTCCTTTTTTCGGTTACCTAAGTGGAGACAGCGCTCCTTTGAATCAGCAATGTCCACTATCATACGGAATCAGACGGTTAGTATCAGCAAAACACCTTATGACGGACACTCCTGCAGCACAAAAAACCCGAACGATATCCGCGGGCGTCGTTCGGGTTTATATAATCCTTATACTGAATTTACCGGACTAAGCATTGGCGTTTGGCATCGAACGTCCAGCCTGGTATCAAATACTGCATCGCTGCCGCGTCATCTCTGGCGCCCAGGCCCATTTTTTTATACAGGGCATGGGCTTCTTCCACTTTTTCTATATCTACATCGATGCCAAGCCCCGGCTTATCCGGAACGGTTATTTTTCCGCCTGTGATTGAGAACGGCTTTTTTGTCAGCCGCTGGCCGTCCTGCCAGATCCAGTGGGTGTCGATGGCTGTAATTGGGCCCGGGGCTGCCGCAGCCACATGGGTGAACATCGCAAGCGAAATGTCAAAGTGATTGTTGGAATGCGATCTTTCCCATTTCACGGGTCATACACTGTGCTATATCTTCTTTACGGCTTTCGATTAGATCAGCTGCTTTGTACAGATAGTTTCCTCTTTCGGCACCTGAGAGCTTTCTCCACTCTCTTTTAGCTTAGGAAGCCGCTGTTACAGCCTGTTCCAGATCTTCAGCCGAAGATTTCTGCACACTGCCGACAATATCGTTTAGGTCAGCCGGATTTCTGTTTGTTACGCCCTCCTTTGTGCTCGAAGGAACCCATCCTCCGTTTATGTAGTTGGAAAATTCGTCAAATGTTTTGACAGCCATAATACCCCTTCCGATAAATATTTCTATTTTTTAAAGTGTCACTTCGCGATTTGGCGGATACTTTTTCAATGCAGCTTTCAATACTGCTTTCAGTTCTTCATAATGCTCATCTTCTACTGGTGTCACCGACGGATTCCATCTTTATCGGGCCTGTATCTTTACTCAATCTGCCCCCTCCCCTCTAACCTAAAAGCTTATAAAAGCGTTATTAATTATTTATTTATTAATTTGAATTGTAAGACAAATAAACAACAAAAAAACGGAATGAAAACCTTCTCTTCAAACCGTTCTCATTTTTATTTAAGACGCATAAATGGTGTCAATCGGTACCTCTCTGCCATTTTCAATGATTTGAATTGTAGAGTAAGAATCATTCGGAGGCAGACGGTAGAGTCTTTGAAAGCCGGCTTCTTCATTATCTTCAGCCTTTGTAACATTCTCTGTTTCATAATAAATGTTCAGCTTGTTTCCCTTTGTTTCAGACACGACACTGCTGAAGATGGTATTTTTATTATTTTCATCAGGGGCAACACCGTTTAGAAAGAGGTAGTTGTTCTTTTCGCCCAAATACATATATACTCCGTTTTCTACTACCATTTGGCTGATGAAATTTTCTGTTACGGTTTGTGCTTGTTTCATCGTTACTTCCGAAAAAGATTGATCCTGATTCTGGCTGCACCCGGAAATAAATAGAAAAAATAGTACGCATACCACTTGTCGTTTCAAAGACTTCTGTCATCCTCTCTTTCTGATTTCCTTCCCTGTTTCTTATTTCCAGACTACCACCTTTGATTCTCTAACGATACCTGTGAATCATCGCGTCTGCATCTCTTTTGAAATTCCTGCGGAGATAAACCGCTGTATTGTTTAAAGAGACGGCTGAAATAGTAACTGTCTTCATATCCCACTTCCTGTGCCACCCTGAAAATGGGCATCGACGTACTCTGCAGCAGTCGGCCGGCCTCTTTCATTCGTTTATGTATAATATACTGCCGCGGTGTTTTTCCTGTATAGGACTTAAAACCTTTGTAGAACGCGGAACTGCTCAGTGTTGAGCAGGACAGCAGCTTCTGCACCGGGATGTCATCATGAAAATGATGATCAATATAATGCCGGGCTGCTTTTATCCCGCATTCAGCGCTTTTTTCTTCGGATATCTGCGCCTGCTCTATCTCTTCCATCACATGATGAAAATAAGGAACAATCTGTGAATAATCTGATTGGTTTTCCGCCCACATTTGATGCAGCTTGTTTAGATAATACCCGGCCAGTGGATGCAGCATTTTCTCCAGCTCTTCTGCTTCGTCCGGGATCTTTTTCTGTTCCACACACCACTTCCCGTCTTTTTGGAATACCCGGGCTGCAGTGAAGGTTACAAATAGTATATGGGCATACGGTTGCGGAATGATGTATAATCCACCGGTGTGATGGTTGAGAGCTTGAATGCCATCCCCTTTTTTCATGTCGACGTTGGTTTCCTCCCGGGACACTTTTCCCCTGCCATCGATTATATACATAACAACCGAGTCACCAGGCTTTCCGCTGGTCCCGGTCCACCAAAACGTGTTCGTCATTTTTTCGGCCTGAATGTCTGTTATATCGAATACATGATGCAGCATCCCCATACTTGACCCCTTTTTTCTGACATTTCTCAGTTGATAATGATAATCAATTACAATTGTACATTGTACAGCTTATGTTGACAAAAGACGACCTCTCTACAAAGGGCCGCCTTCTACCTCATGTACCGTTACTTTGTTGTTACAGCGAGGATCGAATCATCCGGATTCAGATACATTGTAACCGAGCCTTTCAGGTTTTCTGCCACATCCGAATCAAAGGACGTTGTATCCCCATCCGCTTCCACAAACGAACCCGCATACTCATAATTGCTTCCATTCATATCAATGGATTCTTCAAAGATTCTTTCGAGAGGACCGTTTAGTGTTTGATTGTAAACTTCAGCAACACCTTCATCTTCATTAAACAAGAGCATGTCCCCCTGCTTCACATCATCCAACGTTATTCTTTCGTTGTTTTTCACAATCAGAAAAGAAGCAAGGTCCAGCTCTTGACTCACTCCCGTCACCGTAGTCCCCTGTTTCTTCTCTACAAGGAGATGATACGGCATATCGAATTGACCAACAAAGGAATCATCACGGTCCAGCTCTTCTTCGGATACCATTTCGTACGATACCATTTCATTCCTGCCGTTTATTTTGACATGCATGTCTTTATTAAAGGCATGGATGAGATCCAGCCCATCCGGCACCGTTAGTGTTTTTGATTCCTCTCCCGATGTCAGTGTTACCTGCCGTTCTTTTACGTCGCCGGCATCCATGTTCTCAATCTTCCCTCCATCCATGAATTGTGTCCGGTGAACGTGATTCGTCAATGTCTCTTTCCCGATCTGTATTTTCATTGTATAATCCTGAAGGTGTTCCAGTTCGGCGGAGCGGTACATATGAAGGACAGCGCCGGTCCCGTCTTCATTCATATCCACTCTTTTCACCCCTTTTCTCTCCCGCGAAACGTCGTGTACAACCTGTACATCAAAGCGGTCGAATGACTCCACCTGACGGGTGAATGTTACTTCAATCACACTCCCTCCGTGATTTAAAGCCTGAACACTGCTGATCGCTGTTTTATTCACTGCTTCTGCTTCATTCCCTTCAGATTCCGAGGCCTGTACCGCCGCGGTAAGCCATCCTGCCAAAATAAGACTGATAATTGCTGATACCATTACTTTTGGATTCCAGATTATTGTGGTATTCATTTTTACTCCCCCTATTTTAACTTATGAAAATTTGCCTCTGCTGCCCTCCCTTAAATGATATTGAAAATCATTATCAACTAATATGATAAAATAAAAAACACCCAAGGAGGAATGGATGTTTTTACATAATTCATGGACTTTTTTCTGTTCATTCTGTGGTACGTTTACTCTTTTTCTTCAAGACGCTTCATTAATTCGCGCGACACGTTATCGGGAATAGAGATGCCCCGGAAATCTTCGATCGTTGCTTCCTTCATCTTTTTAACAGATCCGAAATGGCGGAGAAGCTGGGTCTTTCGTTTCTCCCCGACACCCGGCACATCATCAAGGATAGATGTGAACATATTCTTTTTACGGGTCTGGCGGTGAAAGGTAATGGCAAACCGGTGCACTTCATCCTGAATCCGCTGCAGCAGGTGAAACGCATGACTGTTACGCTTCAGCGGTACCACTTCCACCGGGTCTCCCATGATCAACTCGGATGTTTTATGCTTTTCATCCTTGGACAATCCGGCTACCGGCACGAGTAGTCCGAGTTCATCTTCGAGTACACTTTTCGCCGCACTCAGCTGTCCTTTGCCGCCGTCAATCAAAATCAGGTCAGGCAGTTCCGCTTTTTCTTTCAGCAGCCGCACATAACGGCGGCGGATAACTTCTTTCATGGAAGCGTAATCATCGGGACCTTCCACCTGTTTCACTTTATATTTCCGGTAATCCTTCTTGTACGGACGCCCATCCAAAAACGTTACCATCGCCGATACCGGATCCGCTCCCTGAATGTTGGAGTTGTCAAAAGCTTCAATCCGGTACGGTGTATCAATGTTCATTTTCTCTCCGAGATCTTCCACGGCACGGACCGTTCTCTCTTCATCACGTTCAATCAGTTGAAATTTCTCCGACAGTGCCTGTTCGGCATTCCGGGAAGCGAGCCGTACCAGTTCTCGTTTTTGTCCTCGTTGAGGCTGCTGGGTTTTTACGTCGACGAGCTGCTCTGCCATTTCTTTATCCACTTCCTGCGGCAGCAGAATTTCCCGTGGTTTGATATGGTCTTCTTTCAGATAAAACTGACCGAGAAATGTAAGGAAATCTTCTTCCGGGTCCTGATAAAACGGGAACGTCGAAACATCGCGTTCAATCAGTTTGCCCTGCCGCACAAAGAAGACCTGCACACACATCCAGCCTTTATCATAGGCATACGCGAACACGTCCCGGTTCTGCCCATCATTGATTGTCATTTTCTGCTTTTCCATGACAGCATCAATATGCTGGATTTGATCGCGCAATTCTTTTGCCCGCTCAAAATTCATTTCCTCCGAGGCTTCGTACATTTTTTCCTGAAGATCTTTTTTCACATCCTGATGGCCGTTGTTCAAAAAGCGGACCATATCCTGCACGAGCTGCTTGTTTCTCTCCTGCGGCACATGAAATTCACACGGGGCAAGGCACTGTCCGATATGATAATACAAACAGACCCGGTCCGGCATTGTCCGGCACTTTCTCAGCGGATAAAGCCGGTCCAGCAGTTTTTTCGTTTCATTTGCAGCAATGGCATTCGGATACGGTCCAAAATACCGGCCGCCGTCTTTTTTTACTTTGCGTGTCGTAATAAGACGTGGATGCTCTTCGTTTGTAATTTTCAAATAAGGGTAGGATTTATCATCTTTTAAAAGGACATTAAACTTCGGTTCGTGCTTTTTAATGAGGTTCATTTCAAGAATCAACGCCTCTATATTGGAAGAGGTGATAATGTATTCGAAATCATGAATATTTGCAACAAGCTGTTGGGTTTTGCCGTCATGCGAACCTGTGAAATAGGATCTCACCCGGTTTTTCAGCACTTTCGCTTTGCCGACATAAATGATGGTGCCATGCTTGTTTTTCATTAAATAACAGCCCGGCTGTGCCGGCAGAACCGCCAGTTTTTCCTTGATGTCGGACAAGGACTTCACCTCTTTTCTTCGATCCACTGCTTTAGAAGCACCGCATGGTTATGGGTTTCATTGCGCGCTGCAAACAGTAGAGTGACAGTCTCTGAAACAGCTTTATCTGCAAGTTCCTTTATCTTTCGCTGTGCGTCCTCGTCATTTTGCAGTTCTTCTTCGTAGTACCCGGCAAACGAATCGAATTTTTCTTCATCGTGATGAAACCATTTCCGAAGAGACTTACTTGGGGGTACTTCTTTTGCCCAGTCATCAAGTTCCGCCTTTGCTTTGGAAACTCCTCTCGGCCAGACATTATCCACCAGCACACGGTACCCATCCTGTTTGTCTGCTTCCTCATATATTCGTTTCAGCTTTACCGGCATGACACTGCCCTCCTGGTCGAAAAAAACTGCTGACGCGGACATCAGCAGTTTCGTTCGTTTTAGGATAAATGTTTGTTCAGCACTTCTTCCAGCTGTTCTTTCGGCTGGAATCCGGTAATTTGTTCCACCACTTCACCGTTCTTGAAAAGAAGCAGCGTTGGGATACTCATAACGCCGAATTTTCCTGCTGTTTCCTGGTTTTCATCCACATCGAGTTTCGCGATTTTGATTTGATCTCCCATTTCTGAATCAATTTCTTCCAGAACAGGAGCGATCATTTTACATGGACCGCACCAGTCTGCCCAAAAGTCTGCGAGTACAACTCCTTCAGACGTTTGTTCTGTGAAGTCCTGGTCGGATACGTTTACTATTGCCATAATAATGGTCCTCCTTTAGTCTTCATAACTTGATACTGTTGGTATTATAGCACCCGGATTGTTCTGTTGCGAATAAACTGCTCAACTGCAATTATATTACCCGGACAAGCTGGTTAAAAAACATATCTGTAACATCTTATGATAGAAGGTTCGCTGATTCAAGAAAAAAACAACAGATAGACCGCTCCCGACAGCACAAAAAGAACACAGCATGCAATCAAGATTTTCGCTAAACGTTCCACGTCCGTTTTCCTCCCCCCGGGTCAGCATGTTACTACAGGATACCGGCACCGATTACAAATGACATTCCAACGGAAATGATAAATGAAATCAAGCCGACAGCACGATTGTCTGACTTGATCTCTTCATCGACTTTAAACATCGGGGTCAAAAATTCAAACATTACATAGCTGAACACGAGCAGAACGAAACCATGCGTGCCCCACAGCACCATCGTCAATATGGCATCATTGTGTTCAATCGAAAAGTGGAAAATATTTGCCACTCCAAATATTTTCCCGCCTGTCGCAAGAGCCACCGCCATGTTTCCACTCTTTATTTCTTCCCAATTTTTATAAGAAGTGATAGTCTCAAAAACTGTCAAAAAAACGATAAGGGAAAGAACAGCCACGCTGAAGTTTGCCGCTGTCTCTACAAATGGGTTCTGCATCAGATTTTCCATATCATCCGCCTCTCCTATGAAACCTTCTCCTGCTTTATTTCAAACGGGCGACGGTATTGCCGATCCCGCCTTCGGTCATTCCGCCGTCTCTGGCTTCTGTGACACTGGGATGTTTATTCAGGAGTTCTTTAACACCTTTACGCAGCGCGCCCGTGCCTTTGCCGTGTATGATATGAACCTGTGGATAACCGGCGAGTACTGCTTCATCGAGATATTTTTCCACTTTCTGCATGGCATCCTCGTAGCGCACCCCGCGCAAATCAAGTTCCGGTTTCACGGAATTATTTGCCGACACGTTGGTTACGGGGCGGGAAGGTTGATGGACTGGCTCCTGCTTGACTTTTTCCATATCGTCAGCTTTGACGTTCACTTTCATAATCCCAAGCTGCACCTGGTATTCCTTATCCCCTTTTTTCTCAAGGACCTGTCCCTGCTGGTTGAAACTGAGTACTTTCACTTCGTCTCCGGGATGAAAGGTCCGCTCGCTGTCCGCCTGTTTTTTGATCTGCTGCTGCCGCTTGCTTAAATCCGGAGCTGCCTGTTCCATCCGTTTTCTGGCATCAATCAATTCGTGTTCTTTTACCTGATGTCCTTCTTTTTGAAGCTCCCGAAGGTCTTTAATGATATCATCGGCCTGTGCGCGGGCTTTTTCAAGCTCTTTTTGTGCTTTATTTTCGGCAGAAGAAATGACGTCCTGTTTTTTCCGGTCCATTTCCTGGAGCTTCTGTTCCAGTTCACGATGCAGCTGCTCTGCTTCCTCACGCGTCTTCCTGGCTTCGTTCAGTTCATCTTCGGCAGCCTGCTTTTTCTCTTCGAGTGAAGTAATCATATTTTCCACCTGGCGGGTATCCTCGTGAACTTCCGATTCTGCCGCCTCAATGATGGATTCTCCGAGTCCCAGCCTGCGCGATATCGCAAAGGCATTACTCCGCCCCGGCATACCGATAAGAAGCCGGTACGTTGGACTCAGGGTTTCCACGTCAAATTCGACACTTGCATTCATGACACCTTCCCGGTTGTAGGCATAGCCCTTAAGTTCGCTGAAGTGGGTGGTTGCCACCAGTCTGGCACCACTTGCGTACACATAATCGAGAATCGAGACGGCCAGAGCGGCGCCTTCGGTTGGATCCGTGCCGGCGCCGATTTCATCGAACAGCACCAGACTCTCTTTATCCACATAATCAAGAATTTCAACAATATTGGTCATATGGGAAGAAAACGTACTCAAACTCTGTTCAATCGACTGCTCATCCCCGATATCGGCGTACACATTGGAAAACACTGCTGCTTCTGACTCTTCTTCCACCGGCAGGTACAGCCCCGACTGTGCCATGAGCGTAAGCAGACCTACCGTTTTCAGTGTTACCGTTTTACCGCCGGTGTTCGGCCCGGTAATAACAAGCGACGAAAATGTTGTTCCAAGCTCTACATCAATCGGTACCACTTCACCGCTGTCCAAAAGAGGGTGCTTTGCCTCCTTGAAGCGGAGCCGCCGGCTGCCGTTCAAATGCGGACGGGATGCTTGCAGTTGATTCGCGTAATACGCCTTCGTAAAAAGAAAATCAAGTTCCGCAAGGTAATCCAGATTTTCAAGGAGCTGATCCACAGCCCCCTGCACTCGTTCCGAGAGCTCTTTTAGAATTCTTTCGATTTCCCGGCGTTCCTGTACTCTTGATTCACTAAGCTGATTGTTCATTGTTACAACGGACTGGGGTTCGATAAAAAGCGTAGCCCCCGAAGACGACTGATCATGAACAATCCCTCCGAAAGAAGAACGATATTCCTGTTTCACCGGAACAACGTAGCGGTCATTACGGATGGTAACAATCGCATCCGACAGTTTTTTCTGTTGCGAAGAGCGGGTCATCTGCTCCAGCTTGGAACGAATATCGGCTTCCATTCCCCGTATTCTCTGGCGGATACTGCGCAGGGCGGGGGTTGCTGCATCCAGTACTTCCCCGTGATCATCAATCGACTGTTTGATCTCACGTTCCAGGTCGGAAAGCGGGGCAATCGGCCCGGCCAGTTCCGCAAGAAGCGGCAGTTCAATCTCTTCTTCCACCATCATTTCGATAAACTTCTTCATGCGCCGCCCGCCGTAAATCGTGTCGGCGGTCTCCAGCAGTTCACCGGCATTTAACGTTCCGCCGATCTCAGCTCGTTTCAAATGGGCTCGAATGTCCGTAATTCCCCCAAGTGGAGCCTGTCCTCTCAGACGAAGTACTTTGGCCCCTTCTTCTGTGCGGTTCAATTCTTCCTCCGCTTTTGTAAGTTCAGTAAAGGGCTCAAGTGCTTCCACTTTTTTTCGTCCCAGGGTGGACGCCACATGATTTTTCAGCTGTTCTTTCATCTTGTCATATTCCAGTACGCGGCGTACGCGTTCGTTCATGCCCGGTCATCCTTTCCACACAAGCTGTAACAGGGCAGGTTTCAATGTTTTGTGCGTTCCTGTTTCCCCTGTAAAAAAGCGCGCAGTTCCTCTATATTTCTTGTATTTACTATTTGTTCTTTCTGAAGCAGTGCTTTCTTTGCAGACGCAGTTCCTATCTCCATATGATCCAGCATATCCGGTGTGTGTGCATCCGTATTGATGGAAATCATGGTGTCAGCATCCGCAGCTTTGCGCAGCCAGGCCGCGGATAAATCAAGGCGGTTGGGATTGGCATTCAGTTCCAGTGCCGTCCCTGTCTCCGCCGCCTTTTCGAGCAGTGTCTGCATGTCAGCATCATAACCCTCTCTCCGTCCGATTAAACGGCCGGTCGGGTGAGCGATTATATGAACTGATGGATGTTCCAGCGCAGCATCGAGACGTTTCATAATATCGGTGCGGCTTTGGGAAAAAGAAGAATGAATCGAGGCAATCACCACATCAAGCCGGGACAGTACGTCATCTTCAATATCCAGCGTCCCATCAGGACGAATGTCCATTTCAATACCAGCCAGTACAGTGAAGTCCTCATATTGATCATTCACGCGGCGGATCTCCTCTATCTGACGGAGAATACGTTCTTCATCCAGACCGTGCGCCACCTGCAGAAATTTGGAATGATCCGTTACCGCCATCCACTCATGACCGCGGCTTCGAACTTCTTCAGCCATTTCCTGCACCGACAGAGCTCCGTCACTCCACGTGGTGTGCATGTGAAGGTCCCCTTTAATATCGCTTCGTTCTACCGTTTTATACGGCTGCTGGTATGTTGTTGTTTCACCTGTACCTCCTCTTGCCTCCGGAGGAATATAGTAGAGACCGAGATAATGAAAGAAATCTTCCTCAGACGAAAAAGAGGTTACCTCTTTACTTTCCAGGTTTTCTATGCCGTATTCACTCACGCGTTCGCCCCGGCTCTTTGCAATCTGGCGTATCTGAACATTGTGGTCTTTGGAACCTGTAAAATGATGCAGGGTCGTCGCAAAGGCATCGTCATGCGTTAAACGAAAATCAATCTGAATCGGATAGGACAGAGCCAATTCCAGCGATACTTTGGACGGACCATCAGCAATCACTTCCGATACATACGGCAGTTCTTTCAGCTGCCTACGGATGTGATCCGGGTTTTCAACCGAAAGAATGTAATCCAGATCCTTGATGGTTTCCTCCATCCGCCGCAGACTTCCGGCCCGGGCCCAGCGTTTCACATCTGTCAGGTTCTTTATTTTTTCTTCCAGCATTTTTGCTGTTTCAAGCATAAAAGCAACCGGAAGCCGTTCCGGACGGCTTCCCACATCCTCGAGTGCTGCAAGTATTTTGTCTTCTGTTTTAGCTCCGAATCCGGAAAGCTCCCGGACCTGCCGGGACTCACAAGCCTGCTTCAGCGAAGCGGCATCAGTAATCTGAAGTTCCTGATATAATTTAGCAACTTTTCTCCCGCCCAGGCCCTGAAGATCGAGAAGTGGAATCAAACCTTCAGGAATTTCCGTTTTCAGCTTTTCAAGCACCTCGGCTTGATTTGTATCCCGGAGTTCTTCAATCACCGCAGCCGTGCCTTTCCCAATACCGTTCAGGGAAGCAGGTGTCTCTATTTCACGAAGGGAGCGTTCATCCTGTTCCAGTGCCTGGGCCGCTTTCCGGTATGCCGACGTTTTAAATGCATTTTCTCCTTTTATCTCCATATATACCGCAATGGTTTCCAGCGCCTGGATAACCTCTTTTTTATTCATCCTCGGTTCCTCCCTTTCCCAACGTACGAAAAAACTTCCCGCTGATAGAGAAGTTTTTTCCTTAAGCCTCTTCCATCCAAAGGGCTTTCAGCCAATCAGATAGAAAAGGAGTATGATTTATCATCATGTCAGCCATAGTAGATTGATCAATGGCCTGCTGCACCATCTCTATCGGCATCAGCGCTGCTGTCATCAGTAAAATGAATAAAAGCAGATACGTCTCCACAAAGCATAGGATGCCGCCGAGCCACCGGTTCACCATACGGAGGACCGGCAGTTTCGTAACAAAATCGAGCATGGACCCAACAATCTGAAGAATTATTTTCACCGCAAAAAAAATCAGGATAAACGCAATGCCGTTATAATAGACAGCCTCCAAATCAAACGAGGCGACCATCATCTGGACAATACCGTCTCCATCGGTTGAAATCTCAGGATGGGGGAGCCATAATCTCAAATACCCGGCCAGCTCATGATAAAATGTAAAAGCAACAAATAGAGCAATAAAGAAGCTCACCAAATGTATAGCCTGCAGTATAAAACCTCTCCGAAGTCCGACAAAAAAACTGATAACCAGTATCAGGAGTATCAAAAGACTCAGCATGAATTACCGTTCCTCTTCTCTCTCATTTCGCCCGTCGGTTTCTACCGACTGTTTCAGCTTGATGTAATCGTCCGTTATATTAAGCGCTGTTAACACAGCAAGTCTGGTCGTATCCAGGTATGGATTGTGTTCCTTAAATTCACGCATTTTCTGATTCAGGTGTTCTGCCACCTGCATGACATGTTCGGGAGGTTCGTCTCCGACAATCGTGTACGGCTGCCCGAATATGGTGACTGTCGTGCGCTGCTTATCGTTCCCGTCATCCACGGGTAAAACCTCCTGTCGTCAGCAAAATACCTACTGATAATAATAACAGAATCGCTTCTGAATGGAAATGTTTTTTCCTTGATAGTATACCCGCTCCGGCAGGCGGAAAAACAAATAGGCTGCTGCCGGATTTTACAAAGGTTTAAAGAGCGTAAAACAGACGTGCAGCCAAAAGAATAAAGAGTCAGGGACAAAAATAAAATAGGCGGAGGAAAAACACGAATGTCCGGCGGCGTTGTTCAACCATTGTCCAGCAGCGGAGTCAACATGCTTGGACGCCTGCTCCAAACAGCACGAGTCGCGGGTCCCCGCAGGATGTGCGGTCAGGTCAGCGCCCGCACGTGACGTACTTCCACAGGCTAATGACGTTTACCGAGGCGCGGAACCATCTAAAGTGCCTTCGGAATCATTCATAGTGACGTTTGTGGACGCGCCGGGTACTATAAAGTGCCTTCGTCGATGTACCCAACGACGTTTTAGGGGGTTCTTTTCCACCTAAAGTGCCTTCGGGATTATTTCTCTCTCTTTTCCTGCCATGACGCGGGCTCTTTGCTGCGTCGACCCGTTCATTTTCCGCTGCACGCCGTCTCGATTCGTTCCTAATGACGTTTACCGGGGCACCAATCCCTCTAAAGTGCCTTCGGCGTTATGCCCAACGACGTTTTAGGGGGTCCTTTTCCACCTAAAGTGCCTTCGGAATCATTCATAGTGACGTTTATGGACGCGCCGGGTACTATAAAGTGCCTTCGGCGATGTACCCAACGACGTTTTAGGGTGGGGCCTCTTCCCCCTAAAGTGCCTTAGAACCCCTTTGCAACGAATGTCCGTCCCCCCCCCAATCTGAACACAGCAAACAAACGCCCGCATTTTCTGCGTCCGTACGGCCGGATCCGTTCAGATGTTGTTTCGATGCCGCCCTTGTGCTCTGGAGTAAAAGCGAAGTATGTTGGCGCAGCGGTGCCTCCCCAAAATGAAGAATGCCGAACGATTAAAAAAATCGTTCGGCATTCTTTATCTGATACAGGTTTTATCCCAGACTCTTTTCGCCAAGTCATCACTTTGTTCGTTTATTTCCTAAGTTCCGCGCTCACTTCTTCTTCGAGCTGTTTCAGTACATTATCGTGGGTCCTGCTGACTTCTTCATCTGTAAGTGTGCGGTCAGGATCGAGGTAAACTAGGGAGAACGCAAGAGATTTCTTTCCGGCACTCAGGTTTTCTCCCTGATATACGTCAAAGAGGGACGTATCATGCAGAAGATTTCCTCCTGCTTCTTTGATCACACGTTCCACTTTTCCGGCCGGCACCCCGTCATCAACAACCAGAGCAATATCCCTTGTTACCGCAGGATAACGCGGCACCGTTTCATAGAAAACAGACACAGCATCATAAGAAAGAATCAGATCCATATCAAGCTGAAACACATACGTTTCCTTGAGATCCCATTCTTTCTCAACAGATGGGTGAAGCTGCCCGGTAAATCCGGCATAGACACCGTTCAGATAGATGTCGGCACTACGGCCGGGGTGGAGTTCCGTATGTGCGGACCGGACAAACTCCACCGCAGAAGCCACGCCCAGTTCGTTAAATAATCCTTCGAGAACACCTTTTATGATAAAGAAATCGGCTTTTTTCTTCTCCCCCTGCCACAGATGGGTGTCCCACCATCCGGTAACAGCCGCGGCAAGAACCGTCTTTTCCTGAGGCTGTTTTGTCAGTTCACCGCCGGACTCTCCTATGAAAATGGATCCCAGCTCAAACACTGCGGCATCGTTGATCTGCCTGTTCCGATTGTACTGCACTGTATCCAGAAGCTGGGGAAGAAGGCTCGTGCGCATCGTGCTTCGTTCTTCACTCATAGGCAGCGATACGTCCACTTTTCCCGGCAGCGTATGGAGCTGCAGCCTGCTGCTGTGTTCTCTGGACGTCAGCGTGTACGTCAGGGCTTCATTCAGCCCCGAGCTTTCAAGAAAGCGGCGCATACGGCGTTCACGCCGCTGGCGGTCTGTTAAAAATCCGGGTGTTGTCACACCGGACGGAAGCGTGGTCGGAATATAATCATATCCGTACAGTCGTGCTGCTTCTTCCGCCAGATCGACTTCCCGCTCCAGGTCCGGCCGCCGCGTCGGCACTTCCACAATAATCACACCATTTTCGGCAGAGGCGGGCAGACGGAGCCGGCGGAATATCGATAATATGTCGTCTTCAGAAAGATTCATACCGAGCAGACCGTTTAACTCACCGGCACTCGTCTCAATTTTTTTGTTTTCTGAAGGACGGTGATCCACTTCCACACGGCCCTGAAGCACTTCTCCCCCGGCATAGGTCTCAAGCAGCGACGCCGCCCGTTCTGCTGCTTCCTCAACCCGTCCGGAATCAATACCTTTTTCAAACCGGATGCTTGATTCGCTGCGTATACCGGTTTGGCGCGAGGCTTTTCGGACTCTCGCCGGCTGAAAGTACGCCGCTTCAAGCAAAACCGTTGTGGTGTCATCCTGCACTTCAGACGTTGCACCACCCATGACGCCGGCAAGAGCGACAGGTTCTTTCCCGTTTGTGATGACCATATGCTCAGAAGACAAGGTGCGTGTCTCCCCGTCAAGTGTTGTCATCTCTTCCCCTTCTGCCGCGCGGCGCACGAGAATTTCCGACGAGCCGAGCCTGTCCAGATCAAAAGCGTGCAGCGGCTGGCCATATTCAAGAAGCACATAGTTCGTGATGTCCACCACGTTGCTGATCGGGCGGATTCCGGCTGCCGTGAGCCGGTTCTGCATCCACTGCGGCGATGGACCGACTACAATATTTTTCACGACTTTCACGCCGTAGAAAGGATTGTCTTTTGGCACATCCACCTGAACCGAGACATGACCTGAAGTATGTTCTGCGCTTTCTTTATGTGCGGTGTCCGGATGAACAATGTCTCTGTCGAGCAGTGCTGCTATTTCATAGGCAACACCGAGCATGCTCAGGCAGTCGGGACGGTTTGGGGTCAAATCCAGTTCCAGCACGGTGTCGCGCAGACCGATTTCGGCCACGGCGTCCGCCCCGATCTCTGCGTCATCCGATAAAACATAAATGCCATCCTGATATTCTTTTGCGACAAGTTTCTGCTCCACACCCAATTCCTGGAGGGAACAGATCATCCCTTGAGACTCCTGACCGCGCAGGGTGGTGGTGGTAATTTCTACACCTCCAGGCAGAACAGCGCCGGGCTCAGCTGTGACTACTTTCTGTCCGGCCTGAATGTTGGAAGCACCGCAGACGATGGTACGTTTCGCGCTGCCTGTATCGACAACGCAGACACTCAGCTTGTCTGCTTCCGGATGCCGGCTGCATTCTTCCACGTAACCGACAACGACGTGTTCCACTCCTTCAGTCCGGATGTGAAGCATATCGACTTCCACGCCTCCCCGCGTCAGCCGTTCCGCAGCGTCTTCTGCGCTCAGGTCGTCTATATCTACATAATTTTTTAACCATTGATAAGAAACTAACATGCTAAGATCCTCCTTATGCCCGTTTGAACTGGTTTAAAAACCGGATATCATTTGTATAGAAATGACGGATATCATCGATTCCGTATTTCAGCATTGCAAAACGTTCCACTCCCATACCGAAGGCAAAACCGGTATAGATTTCCGGATCAAATCCGCTCATTTCAAGCACATTGGGATGTATCATTCCCGCTCCCAGTACTTCGATCCAGCCGGAATGCTTGCAGACCCGGCAGCCTTTGCCGCCGCAGATGCCGCAGGAAACGTCCACTTCCACCGACGGTTCTGTGAAAGGGAAGAAACTCGGCCGCAGCCGGATACTGCGGTCGGCTCCGAAATATTTCTGAACAAAGGCTTCGAGCACTCCTTTCAAATCACTCATCTGCACATTTTTATCCACATAAAGGCCTTCAATCTGCATGAATTGATGAGAATGGGTCGCGTCGTCATCATCACGCCGGTACACTTTTCCCGGGCAGACGATTTTGACCGGACCCTGCCCTTCAAACGTTTCCATTGTGCGTGCCTGAACCGGGGATGTCTGCGTGCGCAGCAGCATATCGGTCGTTACATAGAAGGAATCCTGCATGTCACGGGCCGGATGTTCGGCCGGCAGGTTCAGCTTTTCAAAGTTGTATTGATCGGTTTCCACTTCCGGTCCTTCCGTTACCTGAAAACCGAGACCGACAAAAATATCCTCAATTTCTTCCACTACAGCAGTCAGCGGATGGCGTGCTCCCTGCTTCACTTCTTTGCCCGGGAGCGTGACATCGATACTTTCTGCTTTCAGCTTTTCATCAAGTGCCGCTTTTTCAAGCTGTTCTGTCTTTTCTTCCAGTTTCTCCTTGATTTCTTCCCGGACGTCATTGGCCTTCTGTCCGACTTTCGGACGTTCCTCTTCCGACAACTGTCCCATGCCGCGGAGAACTTCTGTTATCGGTCCTTTTTTTCCAAGGTATTTCACCCGGACAGACTCCAGTGCTTTCACTGAATCTGCCTGCTTTATTTCCTCAAGCGCTTCTCTGCCAAGTTCTTGCAGGCGGTCAATCATGTTTTTCTTCCTCCTTTAACGTAAAAAAACCTTCGTCCCTATTTCTAAGGGACGAAGGTTCCGCGGTACCACCCTTGTTAACCATAGACGTATAGAAACGTCCGGTTCACTCGATTAACAGGATAACGGGGATTCCCGGTACACCTTACCAGCAGGTGACACCACGCTGGTTTCCGGTGCCGGCTCCGGAGCGAATTCCACAGACCTGTCACAGAACCGCTTGCAGTCGGCGGCGGTTCCTCCCTGAGTGACGGCATCCTGTGTACTACTCTCCTTCACAGCCTTTTCATCTTTTTCGTTCATGATCATGGGATAAGTATAAGAAAAAATAAAAACGAATGCAAGGTGTTTAATAAGGCTGCTTTAAATGATACAGCAGGATTCCGGCGGCCACTGACACATTCAGGGATTCAGCGTTTCCGTATATCGGAACGTAAATATTTTGATCCGTCTCGTCCAGCAGGGAATGCTGTACGCCGGATCCTTCATTACCGACCAGAAGCGCAAAGCCTTTCTGAGCCCCGATAGCGGTATGGGAAGTTCCTTCATTCACCGACGTTCCAAAGATCGGAATCTTGTGCGTGCGGCAGGCTTGAATCCATTCTCCGAGTTCTCCTTTAAGCACCGGCAGATGAAAAAGAGAACCTTGTGTCGCCCGGACCACTTTATCATTATATCCATCCACCGTGCCTTCTCCGAGAATCACCGCTGTTACACCAGCTGCATCCGCGGTCCGGATCATTGTTCCAAGATTACCCGGGTCCTGTACCCCGTCTATAAATAAATACGTATGACCGGTGTGCACGTCCAGAACGGTTTCCTCCGGCATCCGGCAGATTGCGGCCACACCCTGCGGCGTCTCGGTCCGGCTCATTTCCTGCATCACCTGCCCGGTGACAAGCGAAACGGGGAGATCTGAAACATCTACATCTTCTGGAATATCTTTCGTTTCTTCTATAAAAACATCTGTGATTTTTACATCATGGGCTTCGGCTTCTTTTAACAAGTGCCAGCCTTCTATGACAAACTGCTGCTCCCGTTCACGGAATTTCCGCTTCATTAAGCGCTTTACATTTTTCACTTTCGGATTTTTTACAGAGTCAATTTGATTCCATGGCATTCCCTTTTCCCAATCCCCTATCTACATATTTTTTCTCCGGATGAACATACTACACCTATTAGTCATTATTTTATCACAAAAAGGGAGGGCATATGGATGTCTTTTAATCTTCGTGCTGCAGTACTGCAAAATGTGTCGGGTAACAATGAAGAGCAGGTGGAAGCGACGATTCAGGACGCCGTCGAAAGCGGAGAGGAAAAAATGCTTCCGGGACTCGGTGTGTTATTTGAGGTATTTTGGAAACATGCCTCCGACAATGAAAAAGACCAGGTTATTCGTGATATAGCCGACGGCCTTCAATAAGAAGTGGAAATACCTTTTCATCTGCAAAAATGACGCTCCCCGCCAAAGCAGGCGGAGAGCGCTTCTTTTTTTTACGAATCATACGTGATTTCGTTCACTTTATCGGCGCCGAGTTCTTTGATGATCTCGACAAACAGCTGTACCGCATGCTCAAAGTCATCTTTGTGCAGGATAGCGGCATGGGTATGGATGTAACGGGTCGGAACGGTTACAGCCAGACTAGGTACACCTTGGCCTGTGAGGTGAATGGATCCTGCGTCTGTGGCACCGCCGCTCATCGCGTCGAACTGATACGGAATGCTGTGCTTATCCGCCGTAGCCGTCACAAACTCACGCAGGCCTTTATGCGAAACCATGGAACGGTCGAACACAAGAATCTGTGGTCCTTTACCGATTTCCGCCTTGGCATCGTTTTCTGTAACACCCGGCGTGTCACCGGCAATGCCGACGTCCACGGCGAATCCGATATCCGGCTCAATTTTAGCCGCCGACGTTTTCGCGCCGCGCAGTCCTACTTCTTCCTGCACCGCACCTACACCGTACAGTTCATTCGGATGGTCTTCATTCTGCAGTCGTTTCATTGCTTCAATCGCAATGGCGCAGCCAATGCGGTTGTCCCAGGCTTTGGCCATCATCAGCTTTTCATTATTCATGACGGTAAAATCGCAGATTGGCGCGACGGAGTCACCCGGCTTGACTCCAAAGCTTTCCGCTTCTTCTTTGGAAGAAGCGCCGATGTCGATAAACATATCTTTGATCTCCACCGCTTTTTTGCGCTGTTCCGCTGTCAAAATGTGCGGCGGCTTGGATCCGATGACTCCGGTAATGTTACCCCGGGACGTCATAACGTTCACACGCTGGGCGAGCATCACCTGGCTCCACCAGCCGCCGACCGTCTGAAACTTCAGGAAGCCGTTATCATCAATCTGGGTGATCATAAAGCCGATCTCATCCAGATGACCGGTCACCATGACTTTAGGTCCTCCTGCTTTTCCTGTTTTTCTGGCAATCAAACTTCCGAGATGATCGGTCGTTACGTCATCTGCGTAAGGGGAGATGTGTTTTTTCATGACATCCCTGGCTTCTTTTTCATTGCCCGGGATGCCGTTTGCATCGGTTAGTTCTTTCAGCATCTGTGTTGTTTGGTCCAATGTTTATTCCTCCTTTTGCTGACTCATCATTTTCCATTTTACTATAATGCCCAATGTAAAGATACTCAAACGAATATTAGTAACCTTCTTCCTGGCGTTGATGATTTGCTTCGTTTTTTTGAAGGTATGCAGCTTCTATGTCTTCTTTTGAAAAGCCGAGCTGATAACCAAGTGCTAAATACGTTTTGAAAAGGTCAAGAAAATATTCTTTTGAGAATGTTTCTTTCAGCCTTAGGGCAGCCTCGTACACCCGGTGAAACTGTTCTGTCGTGCCGGCTTCCGACGCTGCGCCGGGTTCCGGCACTTCTTCCCAGCCCCCGTCCAGACCGAGTGACAAGATGAAATGGAGACCATCCACGTATTCTTCGGCAATGACATCCCGATCCGATGCTGGTTTTTGACTCCAGTATTTAAAACATCGGGTCTCATTGGCCAGTTCGCCGATTTCCACAAGAAGAGCCAGCATCTTTTCGGCGTGAATCTCCCGGCGGTTCAGATTGTGATCCTCGAGAATCCTTTCATCAAGCTTCCGTTGAATAGCAAACAACTGGTTCATCCTCTATCTTTTCCTTTCTCCTTCAAATTCCATTACAATGAAACTAACAACAATGCTGCTCCGTATAGTATAATGCAGACAAGACATTTTTTTCGAGAGAAGGATACTCCGCGAGAGGAGGAATGAGAGATGGCGCTTCTGCTCCGAACTCTGATTCTCATTGCCGTCATCATTGTCATTTATGCTGTGATTAAATATATTCTCAATCCAAAACGCAAACTCGAACTGGCCCATGACAAGAAACAGTTTTATTTTCTGGATGAAGCTGATAATGTCCGCAAAAATTTCCTCATCACATATAAAGGCGTGATGTTTGAAGGGGAAAAATATCTCGGTACCACAGAAAACGCGTTCGATATCGTTTCCGCTGCCATCTGGGTAAAAAACAGAGACCGTCTGCAAGGCCTTCAAATCGAGGATTTCACCTTTATGGAAAGAGAAATCCAGCATCAGTATCCGCATGCTGTTATTGAATGGAAAAGCCCCGTCCGGGAATTTATAGCACAGTCAGATAAAGAACAATAAAAATATGGACGGCACACACAAACGGCACCCCTGCCTTGAAAAGGATATGCTGTGTTTTGTGCCGGAATGCGTACATGCCTGCAAGCATCCCGGCGCTCCCCCCTGCCCATGTAAAAAGCCAGAACCGTCTTTCCGGAGTTCTCTGCTTTTTATGACGGGCCTGATGCTTATCTCTTCCTGCTTCAACAAAAGTAACTACATTCAGAATGAAAGCATAAACTAAAAACCATATCATGATATGTACTCCCAATAAAACAGGCCCGGGTCCACCCCGGGCCGTTTCTGTTTATAAAATAAGAAAGTATTTAAATATTGGCGCTATGAGATCCAGCTTCAGCGCCCGGAGCGCCCGGTCCAGAACCTGTCGCGGGCCTGCAGGATGCAGGTCAGTTCGGTGTTGCCACAGGAAGTGGCGTTCTTAGCCGAACTTCAATGATTCAGGGCGCTTACGCTTTTCTTATTTAAGATTGGCTTTTGCTTTTTCGGCGAGTTCGGCAAAGCCTTTTTCGTCGTTCACCGCAAGGTCAGCAAGCATTTTACGGTTCATGTTAATATCAGCCTGCTTCAATCCGTGCATCAAACGGCTGTAGGACAATCCGTTCAGACGCGCTGCAGCGTTAATACGGGTGATCCACAGTCTGCGGAAATCACGTTTACGCTGACGACGGTCCCGGTATGCATACCGCAGGGATTTCATTACCTGTTCCTGTGCCGTTTTAAACAAACGATGACGGGAACCCTGATATCCTTTTGCTAGATTTAGAACTTTATTACGACGACGACGTGCCACATAACCACGTTTTACTCTTGGCATCGTCTATCCCTCCCTTTTCATTTTGCGTTTTTCATATTATTTGCGTCTTTTGTAAGGAAGCAGTGTATCTACACGCTTATGATCGCTTTTATCCATAATCGCATCATCACTCAACCGTTTTTTCTGTTTGGTTGTTTTGTTACGGAATAGGTGGCTTGTAAAGGCGTGACGACGCTTCAACCGGCCCGTTCCTGTTTTTTTGAAGCGTTTTGCCGCCCCGCTGTGGTTTTTCATTTTAGGCATAGGTTGTTCCTCCTTCAGTGTCATTCATTGTGTTTAAACGAAGTACTATTCTTTTTCCGGTTTCGGAGCAAGCATTAAGAACATGCTGCGCCCTTCCATCTTGGGCTTCGTTTCTATCGTTGCGATATCTTCACATTCCTTGGCCATCCGGTCGAGTACTTCTTTACCAATATCAGAATGCGTGATCATACGGCCGCGAAAACGGATAGCCGCTTTGACCTTGTCGCCTTTTGATAAAAACTTACGGGCATTTTTCAGCTTCGTATTAAAGTCATGTTCTTCAATACTTGGACTGAGACGTACTTCCTTGACGTCAATGGTTTTCTGTTTCTTACGGGCCTCTTTTTCTTTCTTCTGCTGCTCAAATCGGTACTTTCCATAATCCATAATTCGGCAAACCGGAGGCTTCGCATTTGGAGCTACCAGTACAAGATCAAGTTCAGCATTTTCGGCAAGATCCAACGCTTCGTTTTTCGATTTGACCCCGAGTTGTTCGCCATTGGAATCAATGAGGCGTACCTCACGTGCACGGATTCCATCATTCACTTTCATATCGTTACGAATAATGTGCCACCTCCAAAAAAATTACGAATCAAAGCAGCCAGTTGCGTATCACTCCTGATACAGCAGGTCTTTTCGAGGCATAAAAAAGCGGGCGCAATGTACACACTGCACCCGCTCATCATTCTTTAAAAAGTACCAGGACCTGCCAACAGCATCTTGCGTCAGTCAGGTGAGAAGCGGGCGCTTCTGCTTGCTTTGGTTTCGGTTGTTCAAACACTTATTCAATGTATCAAATGACAGGGAGACTGTCAATACACTTTTCTTTCACCAGAACCAATCAATCCAGCCGGCGGTTGTCAATTTCATCTTTGATCCGGGTTGTGAAGCTCTCAAGAGAGACAGATTCTGAATCCTGCTGCCCGTAACGACGGACATTTACGGCGTTGTCTTCAATTTCCCGGTCTCCGATGACGAGCATATAAGGAATCTTTTTCGTCTGGGCTTCCCGGATTTTATACCCGATTTTCTCATCCCGGCTGTCCACTTCCACCCGGACGCCGGCTTTTCTGAGTTCATCCTGTACTTTGTTGGCATAATCCAGATGAACGTCCGCCGATACCGGAATCACTTCCGCCTGAACCGGTGCGAGCCACGTCGGGAGCGCTCCCTTGTATTCTTCAAGCAGAAACGCGATGAAACGTTCCATCGTGGAAACAATGCCGCGGTGGATGACGACCGGACGGTGATCCTGTCCGTCCTGACCGACATAGGTAAGATCAAAGCGTTCCGGCAGATGGAAGTCAAGCTGTACCGTCGACAGCGTTTCATCTTTACCAAGAGCCGTTTTCACCTGAACGTCGAGTTTCGGTCCGTAAAAGGCCGCTTCCCCTTCCGCTTCGACGTATTCGACATTCATGCCGTCCATCGCCTCTTTCAGCATCGCCTGGGCTTTTTCCCACATCTCGTCATTGTCCACATACTTCTCTTTGTCCTCCGGATCGCGGTAGGAAAGCCGGAAATAGTAGTCATTCAGTCCGAAATCCTGATAGACATGCTGTACAAGCTCGACGACACGGATGAATTCTTCTTTCAGCTGATCCGGACGGGCAAAAATATGCGCATCGTTCAGCGTCATCCCGCGCACCCGCTGCAGTCCGGAGAGAGCCCCTGATTTTTCATAGCGGTGCTGCATGCCAAGCTCGGCGATACGTACGGGAAGATCCCGGTAGCTGTGGAATTCGTTCTTAAACACCATCATATGATGCGGACAGTTCATCGGGCGGATGACGAGTGTTTCGTTGTCCATTTCCATCGGCGGGAACATATCGTCCTGATAGTGGTCCCAGTGGCCGGACGTTTTGTACAGCTCGGAGCTTCCAAGAACCGGTGTATACACGTGGTCATAGCCGAGACGTTCTTCCATATCCGTGATATAGCGTTCAATCGTGCGGCGGATGGTCGCGCCTTTTGGCAGCCAGAGCGGCAGGCCCTGTCCAACCTTTTGATTGATGGAGAAAATGCCGAGCTCTTTGCCAAGCTTCCGGTGGTCGCGCTCTTTCGCTTCTTCCAGCTGCCTTAGGTATTCGTCCAGATCAGCCTGCTTTTCAAATGCTGTTCCGTAAATGCGCTGCAGCATTTTATTGTCGCTGTTGCCGCGCCAGTAAGCACCGGATATGCTCATGAGCTTGAATGTTTTTAATTTCGCTGTATTCGGTACGTGAACACCCCGGCACAGGTCGAAAAACTCTCCCTGTTCATAAATCGTGACCGGTTCCCCTTCAGGTATGTCATCAATTAATTCAAGTTTCAGGTCGTCTCCGACCTCCCGGTACATTTCTTTCGCCTCTTCCCGGGTCACTTCTTCACGGACAACTTCCAGGTTTTCATCGATGATTTTTTTCATTTCTTTTTCGATAACCGGGAGATCTTCCGGTGTGAGTTGATGCGGCATGTCGATATCATAATAAAAGCCGTTTTCAATAACAGGGCCGACACCAAGCTTCACATCGCTGAACAGCCGCTTCACAGCCTGTGCCATCAGGTGCGCGGTGCTGTGCCTTAGAATGTGGAGCCCTTCTTCGCTTTTCACAGTAATAATTTCGACGGCACCATCGATATGAATCGGTGTGCGCAGATCAATATGCTCCCCGTTCCACTTTCCTGCCAATGCCTGCTTTTTCAGCCCCGGGCTGATCGAAGCAGCTATCTCTTCGGTGGTGACGCCTTCTTCAAATGCCTTCTCGTTTCCGTCTGGAAATGTGATGTGAACTTGTGATGCCACTGACGGATTCCTCCCTTTTTATGTATTAGACAGATTGTAATATCAAGTGCAACACTCTTTAAGTTTTGGGGGAGGCGTCAAGATATCGTGGAATACCGGAGTGAAACGAGGATATGCCGCGAAAGGTCTTGACGGCTTATCTGCTTCCCACCCTTGGAAGCGGCGTTCAAAGCGACGATAGATCGTTTTGAACGGCTTAACCATAAGGGTGGGAAAGGAGAGCCCTCCCCAAAAAAGCAGCTCATGACAGCTTCGTGTAAAATGTTAGTTACCACACAAACAAATCACGGAGGTGCTGTCATGAGCTATCAACACCTTAGCACATTTGAACGCGCACGTATAGAAACCCTGCAGGAACTC
>NZ_FOTY01000009.1 GCF_900114715.1 Salibacterium qingdaonense | reverse complement strand
CGAATAAAAACTGGACGGTTCTCGCATCCCGCGTTTCAACGTCCCATCCTTCGTCCTTTTTCGCTTCTCTCACCGGGTTATCCAGCAGGGTGAGAGCTTCTCCCACCAAATCACTGAACCAACGGAACATCAGCTGCTGCAGCTTTTCTTCCATATCCAAAACATCCGGTGTTTCTTTCAATATCTCGTGCATTTCTGCTATAATGGGTTTCATGAGAAGGCCTCTTTTCACTCTGTATTTGCTCGCTAGGCATACATTGATGATAGAGGACCTTCTCTTTTTTTGCCACCGATCAGCTCTCGCAACTACCGAGAACTATTTTACACATACGCCAATGTCTGCGAGTTGGATAAATCGTTGAAGGGAACCTCTTTTCATGATACTGAAGGCCGAGCATACGGTTGTGTTCCTGGTCAACTTCATGACTGTAGTAAAGCACCAATGGATGATGAAAGCCGTGTGTCCGGGCCGCTTCCATCATTTTCATGCGTAGAAGTTCCAGATGCTCTTTTTGATAATCATAGTAACCATACCTATTCCCCATCACACTACCTCCCTTTTCAAAGGTTCCCCTTCTTAAAACGGTGATTACTTCTATTCTACCTTTTTTTCCATAAAAAAACAATTGTTTTTGCTCAAAATTTGATGTGTATTTCTTCCATCGTCTTTAATTTTATTACAACCAGTAGTATAATATAGGAAATATAAGGGTGAAGGAGGCGGCTCACATAAAGCTGATACCGGATCAGATACAGGATGTTGCAGAAAAAGTCCATGCTGGTAAACGTTTGAGTTTTGAAGACGGTATGTTTCTCATGACGTCCCCCGACCTTCTGAACATTGGCTCCCTGGCCGACAGTGTACGCAGAAAATGGAATGAAAATCATGTGTATTTTATCCAAAACACCCATTTGAACTACACGAATGTCTGTTATCTTGACTGCAAGCTTTGTGCCTTTGGCGTTAAACCAGAAAACAGTTCCTCCTATTCCCTTAGTTTAAAACAGCTGGAAGAGAAATTCATGGATCTGCGGGGAAAAGGATTCACCGAACTCCACATTGTGGGAGGGGTGAACCCCAGGCTCCCATTTTCCTATTACGAAGATATGCTGGCACTGGCTAAAAAACATAACCCCGGCATTCACATTCAAGCTTTCACTGCTGTAGAGATTCATTACCTCGCCAAAGTATCCCGGATACCTGAAGAGGAAGTGCTCCAGCGGTTGCAGGCGGCTGGACTCGGTTCTATACTTGGAGGCGGGGCGGAGATTTTCGACCCTGAAATCAGGGGCATTATATCAGGGCATAAGACCGATGCCGGACATTGGTTTCATATCCACAGAACCGCCCATCAGTTGGGGATGCCGTCCAATGCTTCCATTCTTTACGGCCATATCGAGAAACCTGAACATGTTGTGGACCATTTCCTCCGGCTGCGGGCTTTGCAGGATGAAACGAATGGATTCCATGCTTTTTTCGGTTTTGCGTTTCAGCCGGAGAACACGACGCTTGCGGGGGAATTCAATATTCATCAGACGTCCACCGGATGGTATGATCTGAAAATACTTGCCGTTGCGCGGCTGATGCTCGATAATTTCCCGCATATCCGTGCCTTCTGGATGCTGATTGGGAAGAAACTGGCACAAATTTCTCTGCAGTTTGGTGTCGATGACCTTGACGGAACAGTGATGGAAGAACAGATTGTTCATGCTGCAGGAAACCAGTCATCACATATGGTGCCGAAACAGTGGTTCATTGATATGATTAAAGAATCCGGGAACATCCCTGCCGAGCGGGACACGCTTTATCGCATTCTGCAAACTTATTAAACCGTCCACCTGGAAAGGAAGGATAAAATGGCAGTCACCTTATCGAAAGACACCCGTATGGAAGAAATCGCCGCTAAAGTCCAGACCGGAGAAAGGTTATCCATCGAGGACGGCCTTTACCTGTATGATACAACGGATCTACTTACAATCGGCCAGCTCGCCGACCAGGTTAATAAACAAAAAAGCGGGGACAACGTCTACTTCATCGAGAACATGTATATCAACCCGACAAACGTCTGTGAAGCCAACTGCGGATTCTGCGGGTTTAAACGTAAACCGGGGCAGGAAGGCGCCTATACGATGCATGAAGAAGAACTGCTTGAATACGTGGAAAAACGCTGGAATGACAATATCCAGGAATTTCACATTGTCGGCGGCCACAACGTAGAAGTCGGTTTTGAATATTATCTGAATACTATCCGCACGTTGAAAAAACATTATCCACAGGCCGCTGTAAAAGCATATACCGCTGCGGAAATTGAGTTTTTCGCCCGTATCTCCGGCCTTTCCATGAGAGAAGTTCTGCAGGAATTGATGAATGCAGGACTGGACACACTCCCAGGCGGCGGGGCTGAAATACTTACTGAGCGTTACCGCGCCAAAATGAGCCCGGAAAAAGCTTCCACCTATGAATGGCTCGAAGCACATGAAACAGCCCATAATCTCGGCATGAAAACCCATGCTACGATGCTTTACGGTTCCATTGATACATTTGAAGAACGGCTCATTCATATGGATCGTCTGCGTCAGCTGCAGGACAAAACGAACGGCTTCATGGTTTTTATTCCGCTTGCCATGCAGCCGCGTAAATTGAATGCCGGATGGCACCAGCGTACATCTCCATATGATGATATGCGCACCATTGCTATTTCACGTCTGATGCTTGATAACTTCGATCACGTTAAAGCGTACTGGATTAATATCGGCGCGCAGCTTACCCAGATGGCGCTCACGTTCGGTTCCGACGACATTCACGGTACGTTGATTGAAGAGCGGATTTCTCATTCTGTCGGTGCATTAACGTCCCAGGGACTGACAAGAAAAGAACTGATTCACCTCATCAAAGCCGCCAACAAACAACCGGTAGAGCGGGACACTTTCTATAACCGCATTAAGACATACTAACAACCGGAAATGAGGATGCGACAAAGCCTTTTATAAGCTGAAAAAATGCCGCGCGATTTTTTTAATCGCCCGGCATTTTTCGTTGTTGAGACAAACCACTGCGCTAACATTCTTCGCTTTTACTTCAGAGCACAAGGGCGGCATCGATTCGCTGGCGCTCATCGTGTCTTCTATGCACTCCAGAGCACAAGGGCGACATCGATTCGCTGCGCTCATCGTGTCTTCTATGCCTGAATACGGTTTGCGGCCGCGGTGCTGTCGGATCAGCTGCTTGTTGCGTTCAGGTTGGGGGGACGGACGTTCGTTGAAAATGGGTTCTAAGGCACTTTAGGGGGTTGAGAGCCCCCGTAAACGTCGTTCGGCATGACGCCTGAGGCACTTTATAGTATCCAGTGCCCCCTTAAACGTCATTATGAATGGTTCATAAAGCACTTTAGAGGGGGTCACGCCACCATAAACGTCACCATGAAAGGATCGAGGCTGCATTCAACGGGAAAATGAACGGGCCGACGCAGCAAAGAGCCCGCATCCCTGCGTGAAAAAAGGGATGAATGGTCCCCAAGGCACTTTAGGGGGGACAGCGCTCCTGCAAACGTCGCTGGGGACATCGCCTGAGGCACTTTAGAATGTCCGGTGTCCCCTTAAACGTCGTCATGAATGGTTCATAAGGCACTTTAGAGAGTCTCGTTCCCCGGCAAACGTCATTATCCTGTGGAAGTACATCACATTCGGACGCCGACCTGACCGCACATCCTTCTGAGTACCCGTACTCCTGCTATACGACTGTTGAACAACGCCGCAAGACATTGTGTTTTCCCCCGCCTATTTTACTTTTGTCCCAGACTCTTTTAATGGAAAGCTGTTTCGCATGGATACTGTCAGAGGCTGACGAAGAATTAGTGTCCACTCATCAGCGTTTAGTGGACACTACAGCACTGCCGTCGGCGCCACAGTGTCCGTAAATACCGTTCCACCGTACACTATCGCTGTAAATCAGTCCGTTAGTGTTCACTTCCAGTTCATCTCAAAAAAGATACTCAAGCCCCGCCTGAGTATCTCTGCCTCTATTACCACCCGGTTTCCTACAACGAACGGATATAAGTACCGTGACAAATCGTTTCAGCGGGCCCTTTCATCCAGACGCGTCCGTCATGATCCCAGGTAATCCGCAGGTCTCCTCCTTCCAAATGAACAAGTACTTCCTCTCCCTGTCTGCTTCTCCCGGTCAGACAGGCGGCTGCCACAGCAGCACAGGCTCCTGTTCCGCAGGCCTGAGTTATTCCTGATCCTCTTTCCCACACCCGGAAGTTCATTTCGCCTGGGTTTACCATTTCTACAAATTCAATATTGGCTCTATCTGGAAACATCGAATGGTTCTCAAGCAGTGGTCCTATTTCGGCAACCGGTGCCGTCTCCAGATTTTTCTCAAATAATACAGCATGGGGATTTCCCATCGACAAAGTGGTGAGTAAAAGCCTTCGGCCGTTAAATTCAAATGGCTCCTCCACAGTCTGAGAAGCAGAATCCCCGGCCAATACCATTGGCACGTCCTGTTTTCGGAGATGCGGCTCCCCCATATCCACTGTGACATCCGTCTTTTTTCCGCCTGTGTCCCCGTCATCCAGAACAGCTTTCATGATGCCGCCCAATGTTTCCACTTGAATACGAGGAGAATTTACCCGGCCGTTTTCATAAGCGAGCTTCACGGCACACCTTATTCCGTTGCCGCAGTTTTTGGCCTCGGAGCCATCTGCATTAAAGACTCTCATTTTTATATCTGCTGTATCGGAGGGACCAATGAGGATCAGACCATCGGAACCGATACCAGTGTTTTTATCCGAAACCTCCTGTGCCAACACCGAAAGTCCGTCTTCGTCCAGTACTTCTTCAAACCCATCGACGTATATATAACTGTTGCCGAGCCCATGCATTTTCGTAAACTTCATTCTCTGTCTCTCCTCACTGCCGCAGCTTTTCTGTCGTCCAGAAATAATCATCATCCGCTTCAATGATCATCATCCGGCCGTGGCAGCAGGGCATAACGAGCCTTGTTTTCACGCGTTCTTTTGCCTGCTGCAGGTGTTTTTCCTTCATATGTGTTAAAACGCTCGTGCTGCCGCAGAAGGGACACTCTTCAATATAAATGTCTTCTCCCTGCTTTTCATACGGCCATGATTGTTCAAATGGAATTGGTTTCATCCGGCTCCTCCCATCGTCGTTGTGGTACAAACAGGGCTGCTTCCAAACAGCCGTTGGTCTGTAAGAAGCAGCCCCGTTCTTATTAAAACATCGGATTGTCTTCCAGATGTTGATAAACATTGCTTACAAGCTGATCTGCGTCTTCCCCTTGAACAACCTCACCGTTTACGAGTGCGTACATGGACATTGCACACTGCGAGCAATTACCGAGGCAGTCGTACTCAATGATATCGAGGCTTGGATCTTTTTCCAGTTCCTCCATGGCATCGTGGGCGCCGCTGGCCAGGTTGCTCATGCAGAATTCTATAATTGGCAGCATTGGTATTCACCCTCTTTATGATACTCTTGTTCATCCTATCTCTGCAGCTTCGATTCGTCAACCTGTATGCTTGAGTGAAATAATTGCGCATTGTATTCTTTTATTATAGTCGTTATAATCAAAGTGACCAGGGTCATTTTTACTTCAGCGCGGAGTTGATTCTCCTTGAAACGTACAGAAAAAAAACAACAGACACGCCAGAAAATACTTGATGCAGCAGCCGGTCTCTTTCGAAATCATGGATTCGACAATACCACTGTACAAGAAATAACCGAAGCTGCTCAAGTCGGCAAGGGAACTTTTTTTAATCACTTTCCCACCAAACAGTCGATTATGCAGACCCTTGCGGAGGACCGCCTGTTGCAGTTGGATGAACACATAGATACATACCGCTTGTGGAAACTTCCCTTTCTTCCGAAGCTGCGAGCTTACTTCAGCTTTTTTCTCGGCGAATATGAAAGGAACAGAGAATTAACCAGGCGCGCCTGGATGAACCTTCTGGAAACAGATTCTTATGTTCTGAAAAAATGGGAAGAACTATTGGAAGAAGGAATGAAAAATCAGGATATTGCACCTGACATTTCTCTGCGGACCTGGGCTTCAGTGATCAGCAGCCATTTTTATTACACTCTGGCTGTCTGCAGAAAGGAAACAAAAGACGCATTTCTGCATGAATTAATGTCGCTTGTGCATGTAAGTCTGCAAAGTATTTTAACGCAAAGGGGACATCGCATGATGAAAAAATTAGTTATGGTAGGCGGCGGCTACGGAGGAATGCGGATTCTTCAGAAGCTGCTTCCGAACGAACTGCCCGATGACGTGGAACTCGTTTTGATTGATAAGCTCCCTTACCACTGTATGAAGACAGAATACTACGCCCTTGCCGCCGGTACAGAATCCGATCAGGAAGTCCGCGTCCCGTTTCCGAAAGAGGACCGGTTGGTTCTTCGGTTTGGAACCGTGGAACAGATCGACAGGGAGAACCGCCTGATTCACCTGGTCGGAGAGGAACCTGTTTCTTATGATTACTTGATTATCGGGCTTGGCTGTGAGGACAAATATCACGGAGTTCCGGGCGCTGATACCCACACGTACAGCATTCAAAGTATGGAAAAAACGCGCCGCACCAGCGAAGCACTGAACAACCTTCCTCCTAACTCCGTCGTATCGGTTGTCGGCGCAGGACTCAGCGGAGTGGAATTGTCCAGCGAGCTCCGGGAAAGCCGGGATGATTTGTATATCCGGTTATTTGACCGGGGCGAGACCATTCTGCCGATGTTCCCGAAAAGACTCAGCAACTATGTGCAGAATTGGTTTGAAAAAAACAATGTGGATGTCATCAGTAACTCCGATATCACCAAGGTGGAGGAAGACGGCCTTTATAACCACAATGAGTTTATGCCTTCTGACGCCATTATCTGGACAGCAGGTGTCCAGCCGAATAAGGTGGTTCGTAACCTGGATGTGGAAAAAGACGATAAAGATCGTATCATCCTTACCAACCACCATCACCTTCCGGACGATGAAAATGTTTATGTTGTAGGCGACTGTGCCAGCCTCCCCCACGCACCAAGCGCCCAGCTTGCCGAAGGTCAGGGAGAACAGATTGCATCCATCCTGAAAAAGCGCTGGAAAGGAGAGGAACTCCCGAACCGGCTTCCTCCGATTAAACTGAAAGGAGTCCTCGGCTCCCTCGGCAAAAAACATGGCTTCGGTGTCATGGGAGATACAGCACTCACCGGCCGGGTTGCGCGACTTCTTAAAAGTGGTGTGCTGTGGATGTATAAACACCACTCCGGCGTATAACACAAAACTTATCTTCAAAAGGGAGAATACTTGTGGACGTTATCCCGGAGCTGTGCCGGTTGCCACTTACGGGTATTTCATAGTAGAATGTGTAGTAAGCCTTGCGTTTGGTAAAGGTAGAAGAAAGGAGAGATTGAATCATGCCGCAGACGACTGACAATATGTATGCACAGGTTAATGAAGTTCTCGAAAAACTCCGTCCGTTCCTCCTTCGTGACGGCGGGGATGTTGAATTAGTAGACGTAGAAGATGGCATCGTGAAAGTTCGGCTGATGGGAGCATGCGGTTCCTGCCCGTCCTCCACCATCACACTCAAAGCCGGTATTGAACGCGCACTGCTCGAAGAAGTACCAGGCGTTGTCGAACTGGAGCAGGTATTCTAAATACAGCATCAAAAAGAAGCGGGGTCCGGCAAAACCGGATCCCGCTTCTTTTTGCGGTATCTGTCTGAAAGCAGCGGCTACATGCTCATCGTACTGTCTTCGCTCATCTGCACGTACTTGGCGCTTGCCCCAAATGCGTCGGGCTGTACCGTCTGCACATCAAAATCGGGGAAATCCATCTGCAGCTGTTTTTGAACCGTTTCCCCGCTGCCACGCGGAGCAAGACACATCACGGTAGGGCCCGCGCCGCTAAGCGCAGCGCCGTATGCCCCGTACTCTTTGGCATGTTCCATGATATCTTCCAGACCAGGAACGAGTTTCGCCCGGTACGGATGATGAAATACGTCCTGTCCCATCATTTTCCCGGCAAGCTCCCAATCTCCTTTTATGAGCGCCGCGACTAATACATTGCTGACGGAACTGCCGCGGATGGCCTGATGATACTCCACCTGTTCAGGGAGGATACCGCGGGCTTTTTTTGTCATTAATTCTGCCGCTGGAATAACCATGACAAGATCAACCCCCGGCACACCACAATGAACCATGTCCGTCGCATCTTGGGAATGAGCTCCGACAAGCAGCCCGCCGTAAAGGCAGGGGCCTACGTTATCGGGATGACCTTCCCATAGACTCGCAAATCTCATTTTCTCCTTTTTCGAAAGAGAAGCGCCGGTTAATCGATCAGCCAGTTCCACAGCGGCGATGATAGCCGCTGCACTGCTTCCCAGTCCGCGGGCAAGCGGAATGTCACTGGTCATTTTCACGCGGCACGGGGGCAGTTCCAGCCCCAGCTGCCTGGCCAGTTCCTCTGCTGCCACATAAATGAAGTTCTCTTTTCCCTGCGGGATATCCTGAAGTTCCGCGGAATCAGAAGAGAAATGCCATTCCGGAGCCGGTTCTGCTTCCAGTGTCAGATAGCGGTTCACAGCGAGACCGATTGAATCAAACCCCGGGCCAAGATTCGCGGAACTCGCCGGCACGGTAATGACCAGTTTCTCATCTTGCACCTGCGGCACCTCCTTTAATCTTCTCCAGAAAGGCTTCTTCGCTGTTCGGAATAACGGTCGGCTTCACGGTTACTGTGTCGATGGCGGTGCTTGGATCCTTCAGTCCGTTACCGGTGAGTACACACACCACCTTGGAACCTTTGGCGATTTCACCACTCTCCAGCTGTTTTTTCAGACCGGCAATGGAAGCGCACGATGCCGGCTCGGCAAAAATACCTTCCTTCCGGGCAAGGAGCTGATAGGCGTTCAGTATTTCGTCATCGGTGACGTACCGGATAGATCCGTTTGATTCCTCCGCTGCTTCGACTGCACTCGACCAGCTTGCCGGATTACCAATGCGGATGGCAGTGGCCACAGTCTCCGGATAATCGATAACGCGGTTCTGCACAATCGCAGCAGCGCCTTCCGCTTCAAAACCGCGCATTTGCGGGAGAGCTGTTCCTTTGCTCTCATGATACTCTTTAAACCCTTTCCAGTAAGCGGTAATGTTTCCGGCATTACCAACCGGTATGGAAAGCACATCCGGTGCATCACCGAGTGCATCACAAATTTCGAAGGCTGATGTTTTCTGGCCCTCAATCCGGTATGGGTTGACGGAGTTCACGAGCGTAATGTTTTCTTTTTCGCTGATGGAGCGGACAATCTCAAGGGCATGGTCGAAGTTGCCCTGGATTTCAAACACTTCCGCTCCGTACATCACTGCCTGTGCGAGTTTTCCAAGCGCAATTTTGCCTTCGGGGATGACGACAATGCAGCGGAGTCCGGCTCTGGCCGCATAAGCGGCAGCTGAAGCCGAGGTATTACCGGTGGAAGCACAGATGACAGCTTTGCTGCCTTCTTCTTTGGCTTTGGCAACCGCCATTACCATTCCCCGGTCTTTAAACGAACCGGTCGGATTCGTCCCTTCGGTTTTTACGTATATTTCGGCTCCCCATTGCTCAGACAGATTCTCGAGTCCGATTAAAGGAGTGTTTCCTTCATTCAACGACAGTTTCGGGGTTTTTTCTGTCAATGGCAGTAATTCATCATAGGCATGGAGCAAACCTTTCCAGCTGCTCATGAGACTTTTCCTCCCTCTACGCGGTACGTGCTTTTTACATCAATAACAACGTCCATGTTCTCCAGTTCATGGTATATGCGTTCATAGGCTGCCCGGTTGGTGCTGTGCGTAATAATAACGACTTCCGACGCCGCGCCGTTCTCTTCTTCAAGCGGCCACTGCTGGAGTTTATCAAATCCGACATCTTCGTTTTTGAACAAAGTGGATAGATCGTCGAATGTGCCTGTCTGGTCTTTCACATGAAGACGGATGAAGTATTTCGATTCTACTTCCTCGTTGTTTTGAAGAACTTTCGTGTGAAGCGGTTTGGAAATCGTACTTCCCTCTGCTCCAAGCATCATATTTTTTACGACAGCAGTCACATCCGATACAATCGCCGTTGCTGTTGGAAGCGATCCGGCACCAGGTCCGTAGAACATTGTTTCTCCTACTGCTTCCCCGTGAATATACACCGCATTGTATTCATCCTGCACGGAAGCGAGAGGGTGATCGTTTGGAATGAGCATCGGCTGTACGGTCAACTCAATCCGGTCTTCCAATCTCTTGGCAAGCCCAATCAATTTCAGGCTGTAACCAAGCTGGGCGCAGTACTGCATATCTTCTGTCGTTACGCCTCGTATACCTTCCACTTCAACATCCTCAAGTTCCACATTCGTGGAAAAACCAAGCCTTGCCAGAATCGCAATTTTTCTGGCAGCATCAAGGCCGTCCACATCTGATGTCGGATCACTTTCTGCAAAACCGAGATCCTGAGCTTCGGCAAGGACTTCTTCATAGTCCCTTTCATCCTGGAACATTTTCGTCAGAATATAATTGGTCGTCCCGTTCATCACTCCCATAATCCGCGAAATTCGATCGGCGGCCAGGCCTTCGGTCATCCCTCGTATTACGGGAATTCCGCCGGCGACACTTGCTTCGTACAACAGCCAGCAGCCATTGTCTTCGGCTGCCTGAAGCAGTTCCGTTCCATGCAGAGCCATAACATCTTTGTTTGCGGTAATCACATGTTTTTTGCTGCCGAGCGACTGGAGAATGTAATCCCGGGATTCTTCCACTCCTCCCATTACTTCAATAACGATGCGGATTTCCGGGTCTTCCAGAACGTCTGCAGCATTTTCGGTCAACGTCATACCTTCTACATTCACATCACGCTGCTTGGATGCATCCTGAACGAGTATTTTTTTCGCATATATATCGCACCCGGTCTGGTGCGTCAGTTCTTTCCTGTGAGCCTCAAGTATCCGGATCACACCGCTTCCTACGGTTCCAAGACCTAATATGCCAACCGCCGCTTTTTGGGTCATTTTCTCTCTCCTCCTGCTGCTTCTATCTATTTCTGATTCGATTAATGTGTTTTCACGACAAAAACAAATGTCTTTTTATAATGGACATTATATAAGGTTTTGCGTTATTTTACAAGAGCGCAGAACGGACCTCTGTTGAATAAACACAGGTGCCCGGGTGTCACAGACGCCAGTCCGACAACGTCGCTACCGCGTGAGTGGGAAGAACAGGTTTGGAGGAAATTTCATGCGCCGGCGTCACGCCGGTTCCGACATGAAGCGTCGCGATACCGGCACGGATCCCGGCGGCAATATCTGTGTCATAATTGTCTCCTACAAGGAGCAGCTCTTCCTTTTGTACACCAAGCATCTGCAGGGCCTGATCCACCATCGTACTCTCGGGTTTTCCGATAAAAACCGGTTCCACTCCGGAAGCAAGACTGACAACAGATGTTAACGACCCGTTACCGGGAACAAATCCCTTTTCAGACGGCATGGCTTTGTCAGCGTTTGTACTGATAAAGTAAGCACCGTTTCGGACGGCGGTACAGGCAGCTGCCAGTTTGCTGTATGTGAGGTCACGGTCCATTCCCATGACAACGTAATCAGGATGGTCTTCTTTCTCCACAATCCCTGCGGTCTGTATGGCTTCTTTCAATCCGGCTTCTCCGATAACGTAGGCACTCGGATCGGACTGTCCCCGGGATTGTATGTAAGACGCAGCTGCCATGCTTGTCGTAAGCACCTGGTCTTCCCTGCACGATATCCCCATCTTTCTCAATTTCTCTGCCACCGAGCGCGGCGGTGCTGTTGAATTATTGGTGACAAATACGTAGGGGATGCCTTTGTCACGGAGCCTGTTCACAAAATCAACGGCCTCAGGAATAGGATCGGCGCCCCGGTAGATCGTTCCGTCCAGATCGAAAAGATACGCCTCATAGGGTGCATGGTCTTCCTTCATTGCCCGCGGTCCTCCTCCGGCAGAAAAGCCGAAACAGTGCCCGGTTCATGTGCGAGAAAGGTACGCACGCGGCCGGGAAAATGTTCGAGCGCCTGCTGATTGCCGGACAATGTTTCATGCAGGGCGTGCACCTGGATTGCATAATAATCCTGGAGCAGCATGCGGCGGTATCCTATAACGCTTTTCAAACCTTGCGCCTCCTCTTCAGGCAGCACATTTTCATCCTCTAAAATATCCACAATGTCCTCATAACTGCCGGGATCCCTCATCACAAACCCGTCGATCAATTGATTGCCTGTATCAGTTACGGCTTCCACCCAGCCCTGTGCCATTCTCTCAAGCGCCAGTTTCTCAATCTGAGTGTCCACTTTATCGAGGCTCTTGAATGCTGCCGCCAATGTTTCCATGTACTCCAATATCTCTTCGATTTTTTTCCGGTCTACAAAATACAAGTCAAAACCTCCTCTTCTGACATCTTCTCATCGTATTATACCACATGCCGCTCCCTCGTTTTCCATGAAAGAAATTATCCATTGACCTCTCTTTTGTGATAGGATAATGACGGATTTATTCTTACCTGGAAAAGATGGAGGAGGACACACTGTGGATAGAGAATTAGCGCTTGAAATCGTCCGGGTGACAGAAGCGGCAGGTATTGCATCCGCCCAGTGGCTCGGCCGCGGCGAAAAAAATGAAGCCGACGATGCAGCGACAACCGCGATGCGGACCATGTTTGATTCTGTCAGCTGCAAAGGCACAGTTGTTATAGGCGAAGGCGAAAAAGACCAGGCGCCGATGCTTTATATCGGCGAAGAAGTCGGAAGCGGTGAAGGACCGGAAGTTGATATTGCCGTCGACCCTCTTGAGGGAACCAATATCGTCGCCGGCGGACGGGCCAATGCTATGGCAGTCATTGCGGTGGCAGACCGGGGGACCCTTCTTCATGCTCCGGATATGTACATGGAAAAAATCGTCGTTGGACCTAAAGCCGCCGGGCTGATACGAATTGATGACCCGATTGAAAAAACCATTGAAATAACAGCCAAGATGACCAACAAACGAGTCCGCGACCTGACGGTTATCATTCAGGACCGGGAGCGCCACCAGCCTCTGATTGACCGGGTACGCGCCAAAGGAGCAAGGGTGAAATTGTTCGGGGACGGGGACGTCGGCGCTTCCATAGCCACGGCACTCCCGCAGACGGGTATTGATTTATTTGTCGGAACAGGAGGTGCTCCGGAAGGTGTCATTTCCGCGGCTGCCATTAAAGCGCTTGGCGGCGACATGCAGGCCCGTCTCGCTCCAAAAGATGACGAGGAACTGCAGCGCTGTCGTGAGATGGGCATTGAAGATACAGATGAACCGCTGGAACTCCGTGATCTCGTCAAAGGCGACGACGCCATCTTTGCAGCTACCGGCGTATCTTCGGGTGAACTTCTGGAAGGCGTCCGCTTTCTCGGGGGAGACTGGACCGAAACGGATTCCATCGTGATGCGCGCCAAAACACGTACCGTACGGTTCATTAAAGCTCATCACCATCTCGAACATAAACCTCATCTGATTATGGAAGAAGAGTAGGACCGGCTTTTTCTTTAGATGCCGCAACAGATATTCCCTCTTATGCCCGGCCGTTCAGCCGGGCATTTTAAAACGGAGGAGGGAAAAACATGCCGAACCGATATGAGAAAAACCGGGAACGCCATGAATCCGCGGAATACGAAGATTTCTCCAACGTGGAAGACGCGCGTGATACCGTACTTCCGGAAATTTTTCCAGAGGGACCGTACGGCTCTCCTATTAACAAAAAGCCCGGAAAAAGCACGTCCTGGAAAAAAGGACAGCATGCCGTCAGTGCGTTTACGTATGAAAACAGAAATCTCCACAACGACAACCCGCGGCATTATCCAAACAGTCACCCTGTTCATTCCTATTCCCAAAAGAAAAAGTAAAATACACGGGAGCTTGAAAAACCAGGGTGGTTCATGAAAAAAGGCAGTGCCCCTCAAACGTTGGAGTATCAATAAAACGTTTGAGGGGCACTGCTGCGTCGTTTGATGTTTCGTTTTTTATTCGGTCTGTTCTTCCCGCACCTGCTTCAGTACGAAATAAGCGCAGCCAAAATTACAATATTCGAGAAGGTAATCCTGGAGGGTACCGATTTTAAAATCGTATGATACCTTTTTTCTGGAATCTTCAAAAAAGCCGCGGAGGCGCAGTTGATTATGCCCCCAGTCGCCTACAATATAATCGTATTTATTCAGCACTTCGCTGTAGCGTTCCTTAAAAACCTGTTCATCCCAGCCGTCCCTTGATTCTTCCAGCAGTTCGTAGTTGCGGCCGTGAACCTGTATCACAACCAAACACCTCACTTTACTTATCACTGCCATTATAGCACATCCCCCGCCGCTTCGTATATTACCGCTAATTCCCATCTTAGAATGCCGGCCAGGCAGCCATACTAAATGCAGGACCACTTGAAGCAAAGGGGGAAATGCATCATGAGAACAATCGTTTTTATTGTTATTCTTTGTCTTTTCATGCAGGGATGCAGCGGGTTCACTAGTATGGATAAAGAAGATCTGGCTGCCGAATACGGCCCGGAGGATTCGCTTGATTACATCTCCAATAATAAAGATGACGCTCCGGAAGGCCGCAGTACCGGGAATTTGTTTGGATGGAACAAAAGCGGCAGCACAGAACCGGATCTCGACGAAGATTTGTCCCTGCATGACCTCCTGGACCGCCAGCGCATCGCAGAAGGATTAAGCAGGATTCTCGTTACGTCCCCGGATGTGAGCAAAGCCGGTGTGTTAATTACCAATGAATATGCACTGGCGGCCTTCGAACCAGATTCCGACGCCAGCAGTGAAGCAGCAAAACACGTGAAAATGATGGTGGAAGCCGCTGTCCCCTATTTTTTTGTTACCGTTGTTACGGATAATCCGACCATGATTCAGGATCTCGAAGCATTTAAAGGCATGGATGCCCGCTCGAGTGAAGGCCGTGAAGCCCTCCATCACACGATTGACACCATGCTGGAAACGACAGAACAACCAACCACTCCGAAAGAAAAGGCCGCCTCCATGCAGGAGCAGCGGCCTTCACCATGAACTACGCGCGGTATTTGTCTGCTTCTTCGAGTACCTGTGCTTCGTTGACCTGTTCGTCCGCGTGATAGGAAGAGCGTACGAGCGGGCCGGCTTCACAGTGACTAAACCCTTTTTCCATCGCTATTTCCTTCAGTTCGGCGAATTCTTCCGGAGAATAATAACGCTGCACTTTCAGATGCTTTTTTGACGGCTGGAGATACTGTCCGAGCGTCAAAATATTGACATCGTTAGCTCGGAGATCGTCCATCGTTTCGACAATCTCTTCTTTCGTTTCTCCAAGTCCGACCATCAGGCTTGATTTTGTCGGAATATCCGGATGTAGTTCCTTGGACTGCTGCAAAAACGTCAGGGTGCGTTCGTATGTAGCTCTCGCTCTTACTTTCGGAGTCAGACGACGCACGGTTTCCACGTTGTGGTTCAGGATATTCGGACGTGCTTCCATCAGGGTTTCCAGGTTTTCCGGACGTCCCATCATATCAGAAGGCAGCACTTCAATGGTCGTTCCCGGATTGCGGCGGCGGATGGCACGCACTGTTTCAGCGAAAACCGCAGAACCTCCATCTTTCAAGTCATCCCGGGCTACTGCGGTAATGACAACGTGGCGCAGTCCCATCTGCTCTACAGACTCAGCCACCCGTTCCGGTTCGCCCCAGTCGAGTTCGTTCGGGAGACCGGTTTTAACCGCGCAGAAACGGCACCCCCGTGTGCAGACGTCCCCGAGTATCATGAATGTCGCTGTCTTCCGTTCACCCCAGCACTCATGGATATTCGGGCATTTCGCCTCTTCACAGACAGTGTGCAGGTTTTTCTCCCGCATCATTTTTTTCAGGCCTTTATAGGATTCGTTGGTATTCAATTTTATTTTGAGCCATTCCGGTTTACGCAGATACTCTTCTGTTTTTGCCACTTTTATCACTCCTGCTGCTTGTTTCGGGTAGGAAGATCTTTCATGTAACAACTGTATATCCTTTACTTTAACATGTCCGGCACACCCCCGCCAAATTTCTTTTTTCCTTTCCAATACTTGGCGATAATGAAAATGCTCATATGTCACACACTATGACCAGAAAATTAACGAAGAAAGAATGATAAACATGAGAAAAATAATGATAATGACGGCTGTCTTGTTGATTTTCGGTACAGCAGAAACAATAACCGCTGATGCGGAGGAAGATCCGGAACAGGACGTTTACGCCGAACGCATGGCACTTTTTAAAAATATGGAAACCGTCACTCACATTCCTTGGTACTGGCTGGCCGGCGCCGATGCTTATGAAAGAGGGATACGCCGCGCTGGAAATGAGCGGGAAGAAGCGGAGGGCGTTATCAGCATTTATTATTCCCCGAAAGAATGGAGCGGGCCGCTGAATCCAGAATTTGATGCAGAGAACCCGGTGGCTGTTTCCATGTTTAATGGGGTCGGGTTGGACGGAAACGGCAACGGTACCGCTTCTCTATCCGAAGACGCGGATGTGCTGTACACGTTCGCAGACTACCTTTCGGGATACGGATATGATGACAACAACATCCGCAAAGGGTTGTGGGATTATTATAAACGGGACCAGGCGGTGCGCAGCATCACGAACCATGCGCGGATTTACCGTAAATACGGCACCCTTGACCTGGATGACCATGCTTTCCCCGTGCCGCTTCGTTATAACTACAGTTACAACAGCACGTGGGGGGACTCCCGCGGCTGGGGAGGCCGCCGTATTCACGAAGGAACAGACATCTTCGCGGACTACCGAACTCCGGTGCTGGCCACATCCTACGGCGTTGTGGAACTGACAGGGTGGAATAAATACGGAGGCTGGCGGCTCGGTATCCGGGATCTCACCAATACGTATCATTATTTCGGTCATTTAACCAGTTATGAAGAAGGACTGGAAAAAGGGGATATTGTCGCCCCGGGAGACACGATCGGCTACGTGGGAAGCTCCGGGTACGGCCCGCCGGGCACCGAGGGAAAATTCCCGCCGCATCTGCACTACGGCATGTACCGCGATAACGGATACAGCGAGTGGTCGTTTGACCCTTACCCTTCGCTGAAGTCTTGGGAGAAACAGGCGAAAAAGGATGCCTCTGCGTAAAAAAAACGCCGGCCATACCGCAGCACACAGGAAAAGGCTGTCCCGCATCAAACGGGACAGCCTTTTGGCTGGTATGCGTTATTTTCTTTGTTTAGTCTTACTCCGGGCATACAATATGCTTGAAATAAGACCGCCCCAGATAATGACCATACCGAGAATCATCATAAATACAGCGCCGCCTGTCATCTCTATCACGCCTCCTTGTCCGCTTCGGTTTCCGGATTACGTTTCCAGCGGATAAGAGCCAGAATGACACCAATAATCAGGGCAGCCGCCGGGACCGACCAACCGTTTGTCAGGATGAACATATCCGGATAACCCTCATAGTTTCCGTTATCGGTCTCAAACTGCTTCAACAGATTCTGCCGGAAAAGATCAAACATCATATACCCGAGTACAATCGGGGTAATAAGACCGAGACAGAGTTTCCACAATCCGCCGACCCGGATATCGGAAATACCGTTGGCGTGATCCTGAAGTACACCGAGTCTGCGCATAAACCAGGCAATGGTGATAACTTCCACCAGGCCGAGCAGTGCCACACCGAACTGGTTGATGAAATAATCTGCCGCATCCAGGAAGTTAATACCGCCGCGCGTCGCATACAAGAGCGAAATGAGCGCAGCCGGACCTCCCCCGAACAGGACGGCTTTGCCGCGGGAAAGGTTTAATTTCTCCGACAAGCCTTTCACGTAGGTTTCCGTAATGGAAATTAATGAAGAAAGTCCCGCCAGTGTCAGGGAAGCAAAAAACAGAAATCCGAACAGCCCGCTGAGCACCGGGAATTGGTTGATAATCTGCGGAATGACAACAAAAGCAAGGCCTATGCCGTCTGCTGCCACATCTTCCACCGGTACGCCGGACTGGGTGGCCATAAAGCCAAGTGCTCCGAAAATACCGATCCCGGCGAGCAGTTCAAAACTGGAGTTACTGAATCCGGTAATAAAGGCATTGTTCGTGATATCCGATGTTTTCGGAAGGTAACTCGAATACGTAATCATAATCGCAAACGCGATCGATAAACTGAAGAAAATCTGACCATATGCCGCCACCCAGACATCGCCGTTCATAATGGCAGTGAAATCAGGCTCAAAGAAGGCCTGCAGACCCTGCGCCGCTCCGGGAAGCGTCACCGCGCGGATAACGATAATAATGAAAATAATACAGAGTGTCGGAATGAAAATCCGGTTCGCGAATTCGATTCCCTTTTTAACACCGCGGTAAATCACTCCGAGCGTGACGGCCCATACGATGATGAGCGGAATCAGGATACCTGGAACGAGACCTCCGACCTGCCCGGGATCAGCAGCCTGCAGAAAGTCCTGAAACAGGAAGGTTTCTGTATCCTGCCCCCACTGCAGATTGAAAGAAAAAATACTGTAGGATATCGCCCAGCCGATGATAACCGCATAATACGTCGAAATAACGAACGCGACAAGCACCATCCACCAGCCGATCCACTCTGACTTCGGATTCATTCTGGCATAGCTCAGCGGCGCGGATCCGCGGTATTTATGACCTATTGTAAATTCCATAATCAAAAGCGGAATCCCCGCCGTGAGCAGGGCAAATAAATAAGGGATGAAAAAGGCACCGCCGCCGTTTTCAAAGGCTGTGGCCGGAAAACGCCAGATATTTCCGAGCCCTATCGCGGAGCCGACCGCAGCCAGAATAAAGCCGGCGCGTGTTCCCCACTGCTCTCTCATACTCATGATTCTGTCTCCTTTTTAATATGTTGTGCGCTGTTTATATATTCAGAATAGTGTTGCAATAAGGAACGACTCCTATCCTCCTCTGCTCCATTATTTTCTGATAATTCATTGTATTATTGTAATTTTTTCTGTGATATTTGTCAAAACAGTTTTTCATTCCATTGTTCGTTCTTCGAGCGCCGGTTCTTCGGTTTCTTCGATTTCTTCCTGCTCCCCGCCGCCACTCGTAATATCTTCTTCTTGTATAACAGCCGGGGAAGGCATGTCGCCGTCTCCTGCGTTGTAAAACTCCGGCACTTCTCCAGATATGAAAGCTACGCCGACAGGAATGGATGTCGCCACTACTGCGGTATCGGTCGCAAACGGAATGACGACCCGGACGTCGACTTTGATATCAATCGATACCCTGACATACGTATTGTTGATGCCTGACTCAATAATCGATTCACTCATCGATGCCTTCACGTGACCGATGGCGCTGAAACGTACCGGCACACGAGGACCGAGCTGGGCGAGCAGTGCATTATTGGTAGCCTGCCCCAGTGGAATAACATGAATGATTCCGTCTTCGGTAAATTGCTCTGTGTCTAGCTCCTGCTCAATTTCCTGAGGCAGTCCGAGATCTTTGATATTTCCTTCTTCCATCATCTGCAGATACCGCTGTACCCGCATGACGGATTCTGACTGAACCCGATTGTACATTTTCGAATTGAAGTTAATGGAAGATACATTGCCCTGGTTATCATGCTGCATGTCAATAATGTCTTCCACATCAATGTTCTCCACAATTTTATTCGAAATGGCATCGTTAATCGCCTGGGTCGCAAGTTTCTGGGTTTCAGTATGAGCAATGGCCATCAACGTCGGCCGTATTCCTTTTTCGACCAGTATCAGTCCCTGTACCGTGAACAATCCAAATAGAATAAACGATATCAAAAACACATACCGGAAAGGGAGCGGTCCTCTGAGAAGCCGTGGTTTCCTGAAAAGTCGTCCCCGTTTTTTCATGGGTGCCCCGTCCTCCTTTGCCTGCTTCATATATATGCAGAAAAAGACGGGTTCAATCCATGATTTACTGTTTTCGTTCGAGCGTTAAAAACGTGTGGGGAAACCTGTTTCTGTCATCCACAGCACCTTGTTCTTCATAAACAATGCGCCAGTCTTTTTCTTCCCATGCCGGGAAATATGTATCGCCGTTGAAATGATCATGGATTAACGTAAGGTGCATCCTGGAGGCCTGCGGCAGCAGTTCCTCAAACAACGCTTCTCCCCCGATAACAAACAATTCTTCTTTCGGATCCTCATCGTCCAGCGCCTTGACTTCTTCAATGGAATGTACCAATTCACAGTCCGGTGCATCCAGGGAAGGGTTCGAAGTTACGACGATATTTCTCCGTCCGGGAAGCGCCTTTCCAATCGATTCGAACGTCTTCCGTCCCATAATGACAGGCCCGCCGTATGTGACGTTTTTAAAGTGTTTCAGATCGTTTGGAAGGTGCCACGGCATCGAGCCGTCCGCCCCGATCAGCCGGTTTTCATCCATCGCGGCAACAAAGCTGATCATATCGAGACCTCCCCTTTGATATGCGGATGCGGATCATACCCCTGCAATTCAAAATCATCAATCGAAAAGTCGAAGATGGAGTCGATCTCCGGATTAATTTTCATTTCCGGAAGCGGACGCGGCGTCCGTTCAAGCTGCTGTTTCACCTGCTCCACGTGGTTCAGATAAATATGGGCGTCACCGAATGTATGGATGAACTCATATGCCTTCAGTCCGCATATCTGCGCAATCATCTTGGTCAAAAGCGCGTAGGAGGCAATATTAAACGGCACGCCAAGAAACATATCAGCACTTCGTTGGTAGAGCTGACAGGACAGCTTCCCGTCGTGCACATAAAACTGGAACAAACAGTGGCAGGGAGCAAGGGCCATGTCTTCAATCTCCGCTGCATTCCAGGCGCTCACAATCAGACGACGGGAATCAGGATTTGTTTTGATCTGGTCGATCACCTGTGAAATCTGGTCGACCGTTTTTCCGTCCGCCCCTTCCCAGGAACGCCACTGCTTCCCGTAAATCGGTCCCAGTTCACCGTCTTCACCGGCCCACGGCTTCCAGATGCGTACATTGTTTTCTTCGAGATACCGGTTGTTGGTATCTCCTTTCAAAAACCACAGTAACTCATGGATAATCGACCGCAGATGCAGTTTTTTTGTCGTTATGACCGGAAACCCTTCTTCAAGATTAAAACGCATCTGCCAGCCGAACGTGCTGATTGTGCCGGTTCCGGTACGGTCTTCCTTTTGAATGCCGTGATCAAGAATGTGCCGGCACAGGGTTAAATATTGTTCCATCCCTCTTCCACCTTTCAAAAATGGTATACATCCATCTCCTGTTCATCGTCTTCGTCGTTAGCAATCGTAATATCCATACGAACCGACAAGTCTATGTCATAGGGTTCAAAAACCGCTTCCCCTTCCTGCTCAACCACTCGTATAACCGGTCTCCACGGGAGATTCCGGTTTTTCCTGACTACGACCGCTTTGCTTCCGTTACTCACATTGACGCTAACCCCATTCGGGTAAAGCGCAATAACTTTCTGGAACGCAGCAACGATCTCATTGTCAAAAAGGGTCCCCGCCCCTTTATACAGAATCTCAAGCCCTTCATGAGGAAGCATCGCTTTACGGTATACCCGGTGGGATGTTACGGCGTCAAACACATCAGCTACCGCCATCACTTTCGCATAGTCATGTATATCTTTCCCCCTGCGTCCTTCCGGGTATCCGCTTCCATCGATACGTTCATGATGCTGAAGGGCGCAGTGAGCGGCAAGGATCGGGACATTGGGCATATCTTTGAGAATATAATACCCATCCGATGTATGCTGCTTTACCAATTCAAACTCTTCATCAGTCAGTTTTCCCGGTTTATTTAACACTTTCTCCGGAATCATCATCTTTCCGACATCGTGCAAAATAGCACCAAGGCCGATTTCGCGCAGTGCTTTCTCCGAAAAGCCAAGCTCCAACGCAAGGCGGAGTGTATACACGGTAACCTGGAGTGAATGTGTGAATACATAGGAGTCATACAGCAGCACATCCGACAGCAGTCCGATGGCTTCGTCGTGGCTTTTCACGTCGCTTAGGACCATATCTACAATGCCGGAGAACGTTTTGCTTAAATTCTGTCCTTTAAAAGAGCCGGCCAGGTTCTCCTCCCTGCCGATCCAGCTGAACTCTTCTTTCATTGTCTGTACAGCTTGAAGCCTTGTTTCATCCCGGAGCGGCTGTTTCACTTCAATATCATTAGTGAGCGGATCATCGACATAAATATACGTGAATGATTTATCCATCAAACGTTTAATGAGCACAGGTGTTAATTCCACTCCACGTTGAAGCAGAATCTTTCCTTCATCATCGACCAAAGCTTGTCCCAGCTTTTCACCGGGCTTCAGAGACTGGACCCGTTTTATTTTCATTGCAGTATCACTCCCATTTCTCCCCGAATCCTCTGCTGATCAATTCATTCCCCCATCGCTTTACTTGAGTGCAGCTGCCAGTACGTCCCGCATCATTTCCGGCATGTAATACGTTTTGGGACCACATTGGGCAAGACCCGGAAATAACGGGCCGAAGGTGAACATATCCGCTGTAGCAAGTTGATACGTCCGTTTCGGGTCGAGGGGTTCTCCGTGAATCAGAACCGTCTTTATCTGCGCTCCATGTTTTCTTTCTTCCCAGACAAGATCCAGACCCGAAAAAGCCATTCTTCCCATCATTTCTCCTCGGAATCCGAGACCTTTCACCGGAAGATGGATCATTTTTTCGGTAAAAGCAGCTAAAATGGTTTCTTTTAACACAGCTCCCGGTACCGGCAGTACACAAGGGTTAATCGGATGCGGACAGAGACGGTGAAGGTCTGCTCGACTGACCGTCCCGGCCTGCAGAGACTCCAGCAGCAAACCGGAATTGACCATGGCAATTTCTGCACGGCACCATTCTCTTAACCCCTGCGCCAGCTTATCAGCAAAAGGGGAAGCGTCCGTCCAGGAGACCGGCAGAGGCTCTTTAATAGACGCCACTGCTCTGTTCATTGTCTCTTTTGCATCACTTTTTAATTGTTGAAGCAGATGATTCGTATCGCTGTCAGGTTCTTCCTTACTGATATCGACAGCTGCCCCTTCTTTGTTTACGAGTTGATGCGTTTCTTTATCAAATTCCAGTTTCACCTGCCCGGCATAATACCCGCTTTTTCCGCATTGGGCGATAAGTGTATCATTCAGCAGAATGGATGTTTTCAGCAGGTGGTGCGTATGAGCTCCGAGAATAACATCGATGTCCGAGTACGTCCTGGCAATCTCTTCATCCTGGGGATAGCCGAGATGGGATAGAAGAATCACAGCATCAGCCTGCTTTCTCACTTTTGCTGCAAGACCGGGGAGAATGCCGCCGGGATCCCTCACATCCCAGCCCAGTTCACGGTAGAACGGGTAAAAAGGAACAGTCATTCCAATCAGACCGAGCCTTACCCCTTCTTTTGTTTCGACAATCTTATAGGGCTCAGCCCAGGAGGGGAGATGCCCGTTTTCATCAAAAAGGTTAGCCAGAAGCACCTTGAAATCTGCTTCTTCGTATAATGCTTCCAGTTCATCTTTGGACAGCGTAATCCCTTCGTTATTACCGATAGAAGCGTATTGTATGCCGGCGTGATTAAGAAGCGCCACATTTCCTTTCCCCCGGGTCGCTTCTGTCACTGGATGAACCCGGTCCGCATGATCTCCCAGATCAAAAAACAGAGCAGTTTCGTCTTTTTTTTCATGAAAACGGCTCCGTTCTTTCATATAGGACACCGCTGCCGGCCATTGTTCCAGGTTACTGTGCAGATCATTCGTATGGTATAAATAAATAGGTTGTATAGAAGACAATAACGTGCACCGCCTTTTTCATAACTGCCACGTGATGCTAAGTTCCGGTTACTCCCTGCCATATTAAACGTATGCCTATGATCACAAGAAATATCCTGAGAATAAGGACAAGGGTATTGCTTTTCAGGCGTTGATTGACAGCGGCTCCTATTTTCGCTCCAAACCAGGCTCCCGGTATGAGTGCCAGCGCATACAGCCACTCTACATTTCCAAGAGCAATGTGGGAAACGGAGCTGGTCAGCGCGGAAAGTAAAACGAGAAACATGGAGGTCGCCACAGCTGTATGAGGAGGAAAGCTGAAAAGAAGGATCATGACCGGTACCATGAGCGAACCGCCGCCAATGCCGAACAGGCCCGAGCACATCCCTACAACAAAGGCAGTCAGCACACCAGTAATTGGCTGAAAACCGTATTCCTTTTCGTCCCCTTCTGCATCTATGTATGTCCTGCGGATCCCTTTTTTCGGGGCTTTCATCGCAGGAAGCCGGTTACGGACGATCAGAATAAATGACATAAAAATCATGAATATACCGAACCAAACAAGAAACGGCTCTGTTTCCATACCTTTATTCAACCAGACTCCGGTTAATGCCCCCGGTCCGCTTCCGATAAAAAATACAGCCCCTGCAACATAATCGATCTTTTTTTGTTTCATGTAGGCAAGCGTTGAGGAGAGACCGGTGAATATCATAATCAACAGGGATGTGCCAACCGCCGTCTGCGGCGTAACATGGGAAAAAAACTCATGGATGCCGCTGTATACCATCAACGCCGGTACAACAATAATACCGCCGCCAAGCCCCATCAAGCTTCCCAGTATTCCCGCCAGGAGACCTGTCATCATCAACAGGATCCAAACCATAGTAATCCTCTTTTCTGCTATCTGCTTCCCTTACGTTTCCTTGTAAAGAATTCATTATTCCATTCTACTATGATTCCATATCATCAAACAATGAAATTTGCCGTGGAGCCAGTCCTTTATAGGAAATACCGGCAATCTTAAGAAAAGTTTCTGCATTCGGCGCGGCATGCCTCCCGGAATTATTATTAAAAATGAAATAAATGTTCTCCGTTACTTTTTCCAAATACTGCAGCCGTTCATACCATGCTTTCAACTCCTCATAGGAGTAATTGTACAAATAGCGGACATTGCGCCAGTTCTCCCCCTGTACCGGACGTCTCCATGCTTCCTTATTACGGCCGTGCAGCCGCACAAGCGTTTTTTTGGGATCTGTCGCACGCAGCACAAGCGGCACCGATCCCTCTTCGATCTGTGGTTCGTCACAGATACTGTGAATCCATTCTTCCTGCTTCATGAACGCCAATGTTTTTTCTTTCCACTCTTCGTTAAACCAGGACGAGTGACGAAACTCGAGAGCGCATGGAAAATGTGCCAGTTCTTCACGGACGTAGCGCAGATAAGCAACGTTTTCCTTGGTGCATTCAAACCACGGAGGAAACTGACAGAGGACCATCGCCAGCTTTCCCGCTTGCTGCAGCGGCTCAAGTGAAGCCTTGAAAGCAGCAAACATTTCTTTTTTGGAGGAAAAGGGGATTTCGCCGCGTTCGTGTCCTGTCATCCCCTGATACGCTTTCACAATAAACGAAAAACGCTCCGGCGTCTGCCGGATCCACTTCTCCATATTTTTCAGCGGCTGTACAGCGTAAAACGAGGCATCAAGCTCCACCACCGGAAAATGGGCACTGTATTCTTCCAGCTTTTCCTGCTGCCGGATTCCCGGCGGATACAGCAGGTCATGATCTCCCCAGCCTGTCAACCCTGTCAGAATCATACCAGTCTCCCCTTATGTATTAATATGAAAGGAAAAAGCGAACCCTTCGGACGGGTCCGCTTTCTCATAGTGTTCGTCTATTAACCGATGGATCCTTCCATTTCGAAACGGATGAGACGGTTCATTTCGACCGCGTACTCCATTGGAAGTTCTTTCGTAAATGGTTCGATAAAGCCCATCACAATCATTTCCACCGCTTCTTCTTCAGAGATGCCCCGGCTCATCAGGTAGAAGAGCTGTTCTTCCGATACTTTGGAAACCGTGGCTTCGTGTTCAAGAGCGATATTATTGTTCATGATCTCGTTATACGGAATCGTATCTGACGTGGACTCATTGTCCATGATCAGCGTATCGCATTCCACTTTCGATTTGGAGCCTTCCGCTTTCCGTCCGAAGTGGGCGATGCCGCGGTACGTCACCTTACCTCCGTGTTTGGAGATCGACTTCGAAACGATAGTGGAAGAGCAGTTCGGCGCGAGATGCATCACTTTTGCACCTGCGTCCTGATGCTGGTTTTTACCTGCGATGGCGATGGAAAGAATGGTTCCTTTCGCACCTTCCCCGCGCATCAGGACCGATGGATATTTCATCGTGAGCTTGGAACCGATATTGCCGTCGACCCATTCCATCGTCGCACCTGCGTCGGCTGTTGCACGCTTTGTGACAAGGTTATACACGTTCGGCGCCCAGTTCTGGATGGTTGTATAACGGCAGTATGCGTTTCGTTTTACCGAAATCTCCACAACAGCGCTGTGAAGGGAGTCGCTATTATATACCGGAGCGGTACATCCTTCCACATAGTGAACGGAACTGTCTTCATCGGCAATAATAAGGGTCCGCTCAAACTGCCCCATGCTTTCCGAGTTAATACGGAAGTATGCCTGAAGCGGTGTCTCGGTCTTCACTCCCTTTGGAACATAGATGAAGGAACCGCCGGACCAAACCGCGGAATTCAGTGCTGCGAATTTGTTGTCTGACGGAGGAATAACTTTTCCGAAATGCTCTCTGAAGAGATCTTCATTTTCTTTCAGAGCTGTATCTGTATCTTTAAATACGATACCCATTTCTTCAAGATCTTCCTGAAGGTTGTGATACACCACTTCCGATTCGTACTGCGCGGATACACCGGCAAGGTATTTCTGCTCGGCTTCCGGGATGCCTAGTTTATCAAACGTGTTCTTGATTTCTTCCGGTACTTCATCCCATGATGTTTCCGAGCGCTCGGAAGGTTTCACATAATACGTGATATCGTCAAAGTCAAGACCCGACAGGTCTCCGCCCCACTGCGGCGTCGGCATCTTATAAAACTGTTCCAGTGCTTTCAGGCGGAAGTCCAGCATCCACTGAGGTTCTTCCTTCATATTGGATATTTCACGAACAACGTTTTCTGTCAGTCCCCGTTCGGAACGGAACACCGAAACGTCTTTATCATGAAACCCGTACTGGTACTCTTCCATTTCCGGCATTTGCTTAGCCATTATTGAATGACCTCCTTTTTAGAAAAATCCATAGAATTTTTCGATTTTCTGCCGTTGTACAAGGTTATCGGGTTCTGTCTCCCATTATAGGGGGTAACCCCCCGTTAATGAAAGGTATATTGTCACTTTCCCTGCAAATCAGTCGGTTTCTTCTTCCTCATTACCGAGGCCCTTTTCCATGGCCTTCCATGCAAGTGTAGCACATTTTATTCTTGCAGGGAACTTTGTTACACCCTGCAGCGCTTCAATATCGCCAAGGTCATATTTATCATCATAATCCTCACCCTGCACCATCTGCGAGAAGATGTCGGACATTTCCAGTGCATTTTCCACCGGCTGACCTTTGACAGCCTCTGTCATCATAGAGGCGGAGGATAGGCTGATTGAGCATCCTTCTCCGACGAATTTGGCGTCTGAGATTTTGTCATCTTCCACTTTCAGCTGCAGCTGAATCCGGTCGCCGCAGGTGGGATTATTCATATTCACATGGAGAGTTTCCCCTTCCATGTCCCCTTTATTCCGGGGATTTTTGTAGTGATCCATAATGACCTGACGGTAAAGAGTATCGAGATTACTATGCGAAGACATCACCAAAATACTCCTTTGTTTTTATTAAACCTTCCGTAAGGGCATCAACATCTTCTTTTGAGTTATAGATATAAAAACTTGCCCTTGCCGTCGCCACCACATTCAACCATTTCATGAGCGGCTGCGCGCAGTGATGGCCCGCCCGGACCGCGATTCCCTCAATATCAAGTGCGGTAGCCGCATCATGGGGATGCAGTTCATCCACATTGAACGTAACGAGAGCTGCTCGTGTTTCCGGGCCGTAAATGTGAATGCCGTCGATTTCTTTCAGCCTCTTCATTGCGTACTGCGCGAGTTCCGCTTCGTGGGCTTCGACATTTTCCATGCCGATGTCCTCAAGAAAATCAATCGCAGCGCCGAGACCGATTGCCCCTGCAATAATAGGGGTTCCGCCTTCGAATTTCCACGGAATATCCTTCCACGTGGAATCATACAGGTCAACAAAATCAATCATTTCCCCTCCGAATTCCACCGGCTCCATTTTTTCAAGAAGACGTTTTTTCCCGTACAGCACTCCGATGCCGGTCGGACCGCCCATCTTGTGACCGGAAAAAGCAAAAAAGTCACAGTCAAGATCCTGAACGTCCACCCTCATGTGCGGAACGCTCTGCGCCCCATCTACAACAGTTACGGCATCGTGCTCATGCGCAATCTGTGTGATCTCTTTAATCGGGTTGATGGTTCCAAGTACATTGGAGACGTGCGTAACGGCCACGATTTTTGTCTTGGACGTAATGGTGCGGCGGGCATCCTCAAGAGACAGCGTTCCATCTTCGTGCATCGGCATATACTTCAGGGAAGCTCCTGTCGCCTTGGCTGCCTGCTGCCACGGAATGATGTTGCTGTGATGCTCCATCGGCGTCAGCACAATTTCATCGCCTTCCTGCAGCACTGACCGCCCGTAGCTGTACGCGACGGTGTTAATGGCGGTCGTTGTCCCGCGCGTGAAAATGATTTCACGGGCCCTTGGCGCATGGATAAAGGAACGCACCTTTTCCCGGGCTCCTTCATAACCATCCGTTGCCAGACTTCCGAGTGTATGAACACCCCGGTGCACGTTGGAGTTGTAGCGGCGGTAGTAATCTTCCACCGCTTCAATCACCTTATTCGGCTTCTGGGAGGTGGCGGCACTGTCCAGATAGACGAGCGGACTTCCGTTAACCTCCTGTTGAAGGATAGGAAACTGTTCTTTGATTTCCTTTACATCCATCAGTAGACTTTCCTTTCAATAACTTCCGTCAAGCGCTCTTTGACGGCCTGAATCGGAAGTTCATTAACCACCGGCGCAAGGAAGCCGTGAATAATCAGTCGTTCCGCTTCCGTTCTTGAGATGCCGCGGCTCATCATATAGAACATCTGCATCGGGTCGACCCGGCCGACAGAAGCAGCGTGTCCTGCTGTCACATCGTCCTCATCGATCAACAGAATCGGGTTGGCATCACCACGGGCACGTTCACTGAGCATCAGAACACGTTCTGTCTGCTGTCCATCTGCTTTTGTGCCGCCGTGTTTGATTTCTGTCACTCCGTTGAAAATGGAGGAAGCATGGTCTTTCATAACACCGTGCGTCAAAATATGACCGACGGAGTTTTTACCGTAATGGATAATATCGGTCCAGAAGTTCTGGCTTTGGTCACCCCGGCCGATCGATACAGCTTTTGTATCTGCCTTTGAACCATCGCCTTGAAGAACGGTTGTGTTGTCGGAAACGGTATTGCCTTCATTCATCTGGCCCAGTGCCCATTCGAGATAGCCGTCTCTTTCCACGCGGCCCCGCCGATTCACATACGTAGTGACGCCTTTTTCGAAATGGTCCACCGCACCATAAGATACTTTCGCATTCTGTCCAACGTACACTTCGGAGATGATATTGGCCGCTGCCGACTGCTCTCTGTTAAAGGAAGCGTAGTTTTCCAGATACGTCACTTCACTGTTATCCTCAGCAGCGATAATAACGTGATTGAAAAGACCCATTTCCGGATCGTCCTGCCAGTAAATCGTCTGTAGCGGCGATTCAACAGTTACATTTTTCGGAACGTATATAAATATTCCACCATTCAGAAGAGCTACGTGCAAAGCTGTCAAACGGTGTTCATCAACGTCCACGGCACTTCCCATAAAATACTTTTTAAGAAGATCACTGTGTTCTCTGGCCGCCGTTTCTATATCAAGAAACAGAACGCCCTGTTCCTGAAGGTGGTCACTTCCGGTACGATAAATCGGCTTGCCGTCCCGGAACACAATCAAATTCTGCTCTTCTGTGCTGCGGTCGATCAGTTTCTGAACGTCTTCATGAAGTTCATCCACCGAATCGATGGCAGAGAGTTCGCCCGGTTCATGTTTAAATTCAGTGAAGTTCCACGTTTTGATGTTGGTCTTTTCAGGCTTTGGCAGGTTCAGCTCATCCGCCAGACGAATGGCGGTAACACGCTGTTCTGTAAGCCACTCGGGCTCTCCGCGGTTTTGGGAGTATTCTCTTACGTAATTTTCGTCGTACGTCCATTTCGTATCCACTGACATTCTATTACCTCCCTCGCTTACGCCTGTTCGCCGACTTTTTCGTCTTCAATGCCGAGTTCTTCTTTAATCCAGTCGTACCCTTCGTCTTCAAGACGCTGAGCCAGTTCTGCACCACCGGACTTCACGACACGTCCCTGCATCATGACATGGACTTTGTCTGGAGTGATGTAATTCAAAAGACGCTGATAGTGAGTGATGATAAGACAGCCGAAATCCGGGGATTTTATGCTGTTGATTCCTTTGGAAACAACTTTCAGCGCGTCAATGTCGAGTCCGGAGTCAATTTCATCAAGGATAGCAATTCTCGGTTCAAGCATAAGAAGCTGCAGAATTTCATTCCGCTTCTTCTCACCGCCGGAAAAGCCTTCGTTCAGATAACGCTGGGAAAAAGATTGATCAATTTCCAGTTCATCCATTTTGCTGTCCATCTTTTTGATAAATTTCATCAGCGAAATTTCATCGCCTTCTTCGCGTCCTGAGTTAATGGCCGAACGCATGAAGTCGGAGTTTGTCACACCACTGATCTCGCTTGGGTACTGCATCGCAAGAAACATGCCGGCATGGGCGCGCTCGTCCACTTCCATTTCCAGAACGTCTTTACCGTCCAGGTAAACGCTGCCCTGGGTGATATCATATCTTGGATGACCCATGATTGCGGAAGCAAGTGTTGATTTCCCGGTACCGTTTGGGCCCATGATTGCGTGAATCTCGCCGCCGTTAATCTCCAAGTCGAGTCCTTTGATAATTTCCGATCCGTCAATTTCCACATGCAGATCCTGAATCTTAAGGGTTGATCCTGCCATCAGAAATACCTCCATCATATCAATATTAAAGGAACATTCCCGTTCCTTCATGATTCTCAATTTATTCTCATTATCATTTTAAAACAAATTCAAATAGACTTCAAGAAACACGGGCCTCTGTGCTTCAATAGAAAAGGGAGCCGCCCCTTCCAGGCTCAGCCCCCTTCACCACTTATCTTTTTTATTGTAACAAAAACACGCAATGATTCAAAGGAAAAGCAGATGGTATATTATTCACCAAACTGTTCAGCCAACTGGCGGCCTTTTCTGTGATTTTGTTCACGGGAAATTTCTACTTGGATGCGGCGGTCCAGACTGTTGTTGTACTCAGCGTAACCAAAGCCGTGAAACTGGTGCATAGCTTTTTCCATTTCTGTTGTCGGATTGCTGCTGATTGCGTGGATAACGAATCCATCCTTTCGTTGTTTTTAACACATTATCCACGGTACCACGCACTCTTTTTCAAAACAAAGCTTTGTTTTTGTTAAATTTTCTAACAAATGAAACTCAGCAGCAATCTGTCCTGTTTCTTTCGAACAGACGGAAACATGCTGGGTGTTTTTCGGCGTTTCTTTATTCTTTACTGTTTCATTTGATTGTCCGTGCTTAGTTCCTGCACCGCTTCCCGAACCAGGGTGACAGCCTGACTCATCGCTGCTCCGCCCCCAAATGCTGCGGTCACCCCGAGAATTTCCATGATTTCTTTTTCGGTGCACCCTTCATCCAGGCATCCTTTCGTATGATAGATGATACAGTACTCATCCTGTGCATACACACTGAGCGCAAGGGCCATCCGCTGTTTTTCCTTCGCCTGCAGTTCCCCTGATTTAAAACAGGCTTCTGTGAACGCGTTATACCGTCTTGCAATGTGGGGGATTTTCTCCTGGAAAATACCGATTCCTTCTTTGTACTCCTGCAGCGCCTGCTGAATAAATGATGTCTGCTGTTGCTGCTGCTGTTGCTGTTCCTGCTGCGGCATGACACGGCCTCCCTTATTTCCTTTTCCTGTAGTATGCCGGCAGCTGTATTGATTTATACCGCTTTGTAAGAAAGAAGTCGGCACACATCAGGAAGCGGACGCAGTTTACCTTCAAAAACGAAAAGAATCCGGGACAAAAGAAAACACGAATGTCCTGCGGTGTTGTTCATCAGTCGTACAGCAGCGGAGTCAACATGCTTCGACTCCTGGTCTCCTGCTCCGAACAGTGCGACCCGTGACTCCTCGGCAAGATGTGCGGCGGTCCGTTCGGCGCCTGCACGTGACATACCTCCACAGGATAATGACGTTTACGAGGGACCCCGTACTATAAAATGCCTCAGGCGATGTGACTAGCGACGTTTACAGGAGCGTGGAATCCTCTAAAGTGCCTTATGAATCATTCATGACGACGTTTAAAGGCGCACCGGACCCTCTAAAGTGCCTTCGGCGTCAGGCCTAACGACGTTTACGGGAGTGCGGAACCCCCTAAAGTGCCTTGGGACTATTCATCCCTCATTTCACGAGCTTTTTGCTGCATTGGTCCGTTCGTTTCCCGGCTGAACGCAGCCTCGATCCGTTCATAATGACGTTTACGGGTGCGCGAAACCCTCTAAAGTGCCTTATGAATCATTCATAACGACGTTTAAAGGCGCACCATACCCTCTAAAGTGCCTTCGGCGTCAGGCCTAACGACGTTTAGGGGGACGCAGCACCTCCTAAAGTGCCTTCGGACCCATTCCCAACGAACAACGCTCGTCCACCCATCCCGAACGCCACGCACTAACGCCTCCATGTTCTAAACCTCCCGTACATCCGCCATGCCTTTGCCTGCCTTTATACTGCGCTATACCGGCCGGCGTCGTGATCAGAGATCTGGAGCATCCGGGCTACGCCGGTTTCGACAGGCAGCTGATCCGGTGGAGCCCCGGCTAATCGATGCCCACCCTTGTACTATGGAGTGCATAGAAGACACGATGAGCGCCAGCGAATCGATGTCGCCCTTGTGCTCTGGAGTAAAAGCAAAGTATGTTGGCGCAGTGGTTGATCTCAGAAACGAAAAACGCCGAACGATTTCCTGAAATCGTTCGGCGTTTTTCATTTTTTTAAGGTGTTGTCCCAGTCCCTTTTTCCCATTTCACAAACCGTTATAATATCCTATTGCTTTGCCGGTATAACAGCTCCGTCGTATTCTTCTTCAATAAACTGGGCGGTTTCCTCAGACTGCAGCACGTCGACGAGCGTTTGAATGCTTTCCTTATCTTCATCTTCGCTTCGTACAGCGACAATATTGACGTAAGGGTTGTCTTCAGCGCTTTCCAGTGCAATCGCATCCTCAACCGGGCTTAATCCGGCATCAATCGCATAGTTGGAATTAATCAGCACGGCATCTCCTTCTCCGTTCTGGTAAGCCTGTGGAAGCACTGCAGCTTCAACATCAGCACGGAATGTGAAGTTATTCGGGTTCTCTTTGATGTCATTAATCGTCGCATCCACGCCCGAATCTTCCGGCATCGTAATCAACCCTTTTTCGTCAAGCATCTGCAGAATACGTCCGTGGTCGGCCACAGAACTGCTCATGATGATTTCGGCACCTTCAGGGAGTTCATCAAGATTGTCATACTCCTGGGAATACACACCGATCGGCTCAATATGAACACCACCTGCATTTGCAAAATCATAGTTGTCATTATCTTCAAGCTGTCCCTCAAAATAAGGGATATGCTGATAATAGTTGGCGTCAAGTTCTTCTTGAGCAAGTGCTTTGTTCGGAAGTACATAGTCGTTAAACGTTTCAATCTGCAGCTCAATGCCTTCTTCATTCAGCTGATCTTTGGCGAATTCCAGAATTTCCGCGTGCGGTACATTGGTTGCCCCCACTGTAAGGGTTGTGTTTTCTTCCTCTTCCGAAGCATTTCCTTCGTTATTTTCTCCAGTAGATCCGGAATCCTGTTCTTCCGAACCGTTATCGGCTGTGCCGCATGCTCCAAGAAGCAGCACCAATGATGGAACAGCGATAAGTTGTGCCAATTTTTTCATGTTCGTTCCCTCCATTTTATCTTTTATCTAATTTACTGGTCAGCTGGTCTCCAATCATCTGGAAGACGAATACGATAATCAATACGGCGATGGTAGATGCAAAAGTCACGTCAGGCTGCGTACGCTGGAATCCCTCCCGGTACGCAAGATCCCCAAGACCGCCTGCACCAATTGCACCTGCCATAGCTGTAAAGCTGACCAGCGTAATACCTGTAACCGTAATGCCGGAAACAAGGGCCGGCATCGATTCAGGAAGCAGCACCCTCATAATAATTCTTCCCTGGCCGGCGCCCATGGACTGGGCTGCTTCAATAACCCCTTTATCGACTTCCCGGAATCCAATCTCCACAAGCCTCGCATAAAACGGTGCCGCGCCGGCAACAAGTGCCGGAAGCGCAGCACTCGGTCCAAGAAATGTTCCAAGCATGGCATTGGTAAAAGGAATCAATAGGATAAGCAGGATGATAAAAGGGATGGAACGGAAAATATTAACAACGGCAGCCGTCAACGCATGCAGTGTTTTATTTTCCCAGAAATTCCCCTTATCCGTTAAATAAAGAAGCAGACCGAGTATGATTCCAAGAATAAATGTCATGATAACAGCTGCAAGGCTCATATAGACAGTCTCAAGCGATGCTGTCCAGAGAGCCGCCCATTCCACGTTCGGAAACAATTGTTCAATCATGCTGCAGCACCTCCGCTTTCACCCGGTGTTCTTCCAAAAAACGAAGGGCTTCCTTCAGGTGTTCATCATCTCCCTGAAGCTGCACGAACAATGTACCGTAGCTTCCGTGCTGGGTTTTGGACAGTTTCCCTTGAAGAATATTGACTCCTACCCCGCAATGACGCACCAATTCCGTCATGACAGGCTGTTCTGCATCTTCTCCGACAAACCTCAGCTTCACGACAGGACCGTTTTCATCATCAATGAGCTCATACACAGCGTCCATCGTTTCTTCAGGTTCCGTGATCTGTTTGACAAACTCTTTTGTCATGTCTTCCTGAGGATAACGAAAGACTTCGAGAACATTTCCCTGTTCCACGATTCTTCCTTCCTCCATCACGGCAACCCGGTGACATATTTTTCGGATCACGTGCATTTCGTGTGTGATCAGCACGATAGTAAGCCCCAGTTTTTTATTGATATCGGTGAGCAGCTCCAAAATGGCATCCGTCGTTTTTGGATCGAGTGCCGACGTAGCTTCATCGCACAGCAGTACTTTTGGATTGTTAGCCAGTGCCCTGGCGATGCCGACGCGCTGTTTCTGCCCGCCGCTGAGCTGGGAAGGATAGGCGTCCCCGCGCCCTGTCAGTCCAACCAGATCAATCAGTTCGTTGACCCGGCTGTCTTTCTCCTGTTTTGACATCCCTGCAATTTCGAGCGGAAATGCTATATTGTCTTTTACCGTCCGTGACCAAAGGAGATTAAAGTGCTGAAAGATCATGCTGATTTCCTGACGCGCTTTCCGCAGCTCGCGGCCTTTCAGTTCAGACATGTTTTTATCTCCGACTGTCACCTGTCCGGCTGTCGGCTGTTCCAGCATGTTCAGCAGTCTGACCAACGTGCTTTTGCCGGCACCGCTGTAACCGATAATGCCGAAAATCTCCCCTTCATTGATGGAAAGATCCAGTGTATCAACAGCAGCTATGTCCTGGTCAGGAGTACGGAAAATTTTCGACAATTGATGCATCGTTATCATAAAGTATCCCTCTCCGTTAATCCTGATTAAACTTATCAGAAAACTTATTATGTTTCCTATAAAAATTCCGGATCAGCACATTCAGAACCGGAAAGAACAAGCGTATTCTTATTTTGAAATCATAAAAAACACTAGCACGGTACCGGTCGCATGTCAACAGAAACAGACAACTTTGTTTGATTAGAACAAAGGGCTGCTGCCAGCCAAAATAGGCTTTGTTAACATGTTGGGCATGCGCTGCAGGCGGACGCTTTCCCTCCAAAGTACAAGGGCAGCATCAAAAGCCGCCGCCTTATTGCATTCTCTTTCATAAAAAAGGGCAGACAGCAGCGTCAGGGGATGCGGTTACTCAGGATCGGAGCAGCTCCATGGACACTAACCCGCCAAACAGCATACCTAGTATCCATAAAAGTAATTTGGGTAGACACTAAAACTCCGTTGCCGGCAATTAGTGTCCTTCGATTTCCACCGGCACTCACTAACTTCTGATGTCAGCGGCGTAGTGTCCACAAAACGATAATTCATGGACACTACGCCGCTTGTTTACGATTTTAGTGTCCATGGTCACATCCCCTGCCCGTGGTCGCGAAAATGAGTTACACTTTTTGTTAGAGGGGGCAAGGTATAGGTTTATCCGACATGAGAATGTTGAAACTGTGCTTTGACCAGCCGGTTGTACTCTCCGTGCTGCCGTATCAATTCATCATGACTGCCTTCCTCTAATACCCTGCCCTCCTTCAGCACCATGATCCGGTCTGCTTCCCGGATTGTCGAAAGACGGTGGGCAATCATCACTGCAGTCCGGTCTTTTAACAGTCTTTGCAGTGCCTGCTGAATAATCTGTTCGGTTTCTGTATCGATAGAAGCTGTTGCCTCATCAAGAATTAAAATGCGGGGGTCCGCCAGCAGCGCCCTGGCAAAGGAGATCAGCTGGCGCTCTCCGACAGAAAGAACATTCCCGCGTTCTTCCACTTCTGTCTCATAACCATCTCTCAATTCACGGATAAAACGATCAGCCCCAACCTGGAAAGCCGCCTCTTTCACTTCTTCGTCATCTGCCTCCGGATTCCCAAACCGGATATTATCCATAATCGTACCTGAAAAAATAAAAGTATCCTGCAGAACAACACTGACCTGCGAACGGAGGCTGTCGAGCGTAACATCACGAAGATCTTGGCCGTCGATCAACACTGTCCCAGCGGTGGGATCATAGAAGCGGCTGATGAGATTCACTATCGTCGTTTTTCCCGACCCGGTATGACCGACAAAAGCGAAGGTTTCCCCGGGACGAATATGAAGGTCCAGGTCCTGCAGCGCATATTTCACCGCGTCGTACTGAAAAGAAACCTGTTCGAAACGAACGTCTCCTTTCATTGTACCGATAGATACAGCGTCCTTTTTTTCCGGAACAGAAGGAGATTCATCCAGATATTCAAATATCCTTTCGGATGAAGCCATTGCCATCAATAATTGATTGTAAATCTGCCCGAGACGGGAAATCGGTTCCCAAAACATACCAAGAAACGTAGCAAACGTAACGAAATTCCCGATGGAGAGCGTACCGTTTCCTATCAAATGAATACCGTACCAGATCAAAACAGCGGTGCCGACAGCGTTGGAAAGCTCAACAACAGGGCGGAATTTCGCGCTTTTACGGGTGGCCTGTTCCCACGCGTCATACGTATCCATATTGAGATCGCCGAAATAACGCATGTTTTCCTGTTCCTGATGATACGCCTGTGTCACCCGCATCCCCTGAATGCTCTCATTCAAATGAGCGTTCATCGTGGACTGCCTGAGCCGGACCACCTGCCAGGACCGCCGGATTCTGCGCCGCAGATTTGTGGAAATGTAAAACATGACCGGAAGCACAATCATGACTGCTGTCGTCAATTCCGGGCTGATCACAAACAAAATGCTTACAATACCAACCAGCATGATGATATCCATCATCAAATTAATTACTCCATTAGTGAACAGTTCCTGCAGCGAATGGACATCATTGGTCACCCGGACGAGAATCGATCCTGCCGAGCGCTGGTCAAAAAAGCGGTGGGAAAGCGTCTGAATGTGATTAAACAAATCCCGGCGCAGGTCAAAAATAATATATTGGCCCATACGGTTAATCCAGCGGATACGATAAACATTCGAAACCCACTGCAGGCCGTACATTCCCGTTAGCACCACCACAACCCAGAGAAGCAAATCCCGATTCCCGGGACTTATCGCTTGATCGATGGCATAACCGATAAGAACCGGTGCAGCCAGCCGGACAATGGTTCCGATCAACATCGCTGCCGCAGCGAGCGGAAGCAATGTTCTGCCGTAGGGTTTCATGTAGCTGAACAGCCGTTTCAACTGAGACCAGTTAAACGCTTTGTCCACAACACGGTCCTGAGGGTAATGAAACCGCCCCGTGGATGCTCTGTCCTGTCCGGATCCCTCTATTCTTTTCATCTCCATCCCCCCGTTCTTACCCCTGACGCTGCATCACCTGATACTGGTCCCGGAATTGTATATCATGAATTCTGCGGTACATGGATGCATGATCCAGAAGTTCTTCGTGTGTGCCTTGTTCCACAATACTTCCTTTTTCCAGTACAAGAATCTGATCTGCATGCTTTAAAGAAGATATGCGATGTGCGATGATAAAGGTCGTTCTGCCCTTCATCACTTCCCCAAAAGCAGCCTGAATCCGCTGTTCGGTTTCCATATCCACCGCACTTGTTGCGTCATCAAGCACCAGAACAGCTGGATCCATGACGATGGCTCTGGCAATAGCCAGCCGCTGCTTCTGGCCACCCGACAATCCCATCCCGCGTTCTCCCAGGACGGTCTCGTATCCATGCTCCAAATCCATAATAAACGTATGAGCCTGGGCACGCTTTGCAGCTTCCACAACATCATCCATGGAAGCATCCGGCCTGCCGTAGGCTATATTATCCCGGATCGTCGACGAAAATAAAAACGATTCCTGAAGGACAAATCCTATGTTACTGCGCAGGTCGGCAAGACTGTACCGGGAAATCGGCTGACCATCCAGAAATATATCTCCTTCTGCAGCGTGATAAAAACCAGCCGTTAATTGAGTAATTGTCGTTTTCCCCGATCCGGCGGCTCCGATAAGTCCGATTGTACTGCCTGGAGGAGCATGGAATGAAATATCCTGGAGAGCATTTGATGCTTCTCCTTGATATATATGAGAAACATGTTCAAATTCAACATCCCCCTTCAAACGATCCAGAAAAAGTTCTCCCTTCCGGATATCCGTTTCTTCTTCATCCAGCACCTCAAGGAGACGCTCCCCGGCCGCCTTCGATTGGGAAAATGTATTAATAATGAATCCCAGGTTCATTAGAGGGCTGACAATATACCACATCAGACTGAAGGAAGCGGCCAGCTGGCCGATCTGAAGCTGTCCGGTCATGACCAGATATCCACCAAAGCCCAGCAGAAGAACGACACAAATATTCCCTATAAGTTCCATCACAGGAAAAAATACAGCCCAGAGTCCAGCGTTATACAATGACTTTTCTTTATAATCATCATTCCGGCGGCTGAAACGATCCTTTTCCATACCTTCCTGAGACAACGACTTTACGGTACTCATCCCACTTACATTCTCCTGTACTTTCGTCGTCATATCGGCAAATGATTCTCGTATTCTCTTAAATCCCGGATGAACTTTTTTGTCAAACCGATACACAACGACAGCAAGAAAGGGCATCGAGATCAAGGAAACCAGGGCCAGCTGGTAACTGTACACCATCATCACCGTAAAGCTCAGTACAACAATCAGAAAAAGATTCATCACCTGGGCAAATCCAAAAGATAGAAAGAAACGAAACGCTTCCACGTCAGCAGTCAACCTCGACATCAAATCCCCTGTCTTTGCATTATCATAAAATCTGAATGGCAGGTACTGCAGCTTTTCATACAGTGACTGACGGAGCCTGTAAACCGATCGGATTCCAAACATGTCGCCGCAGTATTGATGCAGGTATGTAGCAATCGCTTTCAAAACAGTCAAAAGCACAAAACCGACAGCTAAATACGGAAGAAGGGACGCGTTGGAAGCAATAACCACTTCATCAATAGCGTATTGAAGGACAATAGGGTAAGCCATCGTCAAACTAGTCATCATGATCAGGAAAACAATCGATGCAAAGAAGAGTTTCCGGTCCGGCAGGTAAAAATGTCTCAGGCGTTTGAATGTATTCACATCTTTCCTCCTTTGGAAAACGGTAGTATTACTATACCGATTTTATTCCTTTGTATCGAGAAGCAGGACAGTCTTAAAATAAAAGGGAAAGAAAGACCAGGGAAGAAACACCGATCTAAAAAGACCGTACCGTTCTATTTGAGAAAATTTGAAAGTTAAAGTAAAAAAAGCCCCGCTCTCTTCAAGAGCGGGACTTATGTATTAATCGTCTCCGATCATTTCTTCGTACTGCTCTGCTGTCATGAGCTTATCGATTTCAGCCGTGTCAGCAGGTTCTACGACAATCATCCAAGCTTTTTCATACGGGGATTCGTTTACAAATTCCGGCGAATCTTCAAGTTCGTCGTTAATTTCCACGACTTTCCCTGTAATCGGCGCATACAGCTCGGATACAGTTTTGACCGATTCGACACTGCCAAACGGCTCGTCCGTTTTCACTTCACTGCCTATTTCCGGCAGTTCGGCAAACACAATATCACCGAGTTCGGACTGCGCAAAATCCGTAATGCCGACACGGACTTTTCCGTCTTCCACCTTCACCCATTCATGCTCCTGGGAGTACTTCAATTCTTTTGGGACGCTCATACGTTAAACCTCCTTATTATCAATACCTACTGCTTCCACACTTCCTCAAATTCCTTTTCGCTAAACCCGACCGTCACGTTACTCCCATCTGTCAGGATCGGCCGTTTCATCAGCATGCCGTCGGAAGCAAGCAAATCCAGCAGTTCATCCTCGTCTGCTGTCTTCATTTTATCTTTTATGCCAAGCTCACGATACTTTTTTCCACTCGTATTAAAAAATTTTTTAAGCGGAAGACCGCTTTTCTCATAAAGGTTCTGCAATTGCTCCCGGCTTGGCGGTTCGTTCACAATATGATATTCCTCGTAGGACACATTGTTTTCATCAAGCCAGTTTTTAGCTTTCCGGCAGGTACCGCAGGGCGGATAGCCATAATAAGTCAGCGCCATTCTTTCCGCCTCCTTTCTGTTTGGAGATTCTCTGTACAGTATACCGTAAATTCCGCTGCATCTCTAACCAGAAGACATGTTTGGTTTGTTTTTCACATATCTTTCCGTCCTCCTGCAGATACTACCCGCGAAACGATAACACCGAAAGGAAGGATAAAATGAGTCCACAACAGCAGCCCGGTTCTTCCCCGGAAAATGTAATGCCCCAGCCGCCGCAGACCGTAACGGTGAAAGACCATCTGTATCTAAGTGATATGCTGAGCTGGAATTTGACTGCTGCGAAAAAAGCGGCTTTTTTCGCCAAACAATGCATGGACATGGAAGTTAAAAAAGAGCTCGAAAAAACAGCCCAAATGCACGAAAGACATTACCAGCAGCTTCTTACCCATCTGCAGCCCGCCGCGCAACCCGGTCCGGGTGCTAATTAAAAGGAGGATTCCTATGGCATCGTCTTCAAAAATTCAGAACCCTCAGACCCAAATTCCCAAGACGCCGGAAATGAATGACCGTGATTTTTTAAACGATATGCTGTCGACCGAAAAATACATGACATCTTCCTACAGCTACGCCATGAATGAAGCGAGCCATGAAGATCTTTACGACGATATCGCGATGATTTCAAGCGAAACCCAGAATCTGCAGCGCTCCCTGTTTAACATGATGTTCAAAAAAGGATGGTACAGTTTCGACGCAGCCGAAACGAACACACTCAGCCAGTCCTACCAGCAGTTCAACGGGTACACTAACCAACTTCCCGCTCAGGGAACCATCAATTAATTCAACAGTCCGCGCCGCCTGATGTTACAGGGCGGCGTTTTTTTAGTTACAATCAAGCAGAATAAAAAATGTTCTACATCGGATACTTTGCATTTTACACAGCATCTTTCATCGTGATATATTTAAAAGTTTTACAATTGTGTTTATTTCATAATATATACGGGTAAGAGTGTGACGGACCCGCCATTTCATTAACAGAATAATAGGAAAAGGAGTGATGGTGTAATGGCAGTCGATAAATATCCTTCCAGAAACGGGCAGCAGGCTCAGGTGATGGAACGGAAAGATCCTGTAGTTCACCGTAATCCTGCATTCTCAGATGGTCCTCTCAGCGAAAAAGAGATGAATGCTTTTGGGGAGAACGGCTATTTACTGTTTGAGAAATTGTTCAATGATGATGAAGTATCCATCATGAAAAGTGAACTGCAGCGGACGATGGAGTACAATCAGAACCGCAGTGCCGACGATGTGATTAAAGAACCTGGAAGCAATGAAATACGGTCTGTTTTTGAAATCCACAAAGACAGCGGTTTCTTTCAGGCTCTTGCCAAAAATGAACGCATCGTAAAGGTCGCACAGCAGCTTCTTGGAAGTCAGGTCTACATCACACAGTCCCGGATAAATTTTAAGCCAGGCTTTAAAGGTAAGGAGTTCTACTGGCATTCGGACTTTGAGACGTGGCATCAGGAAGACGGCATGCCGGATATGCGCGCAGTAAGCTGCTCGATTGTACTTACGGACAACTATGAATTCAACGGTCCCCTCATGCTCGTGCCGGGATCGCAGAAATGGTTTGTATCATGCCCGGGAGCCACGCCGGAACAGAACTATAAGAGTTCGTTAAAAAAACAGGAAACCGGTGTGCCGGATAATGACAGTATGACACGTCTGGTTGATCGTGCGGACGGCCGCATCGACCGCGCTACAGGGCCGGCGGGCTCCGTCCTGTTCTTTGACTGCAACACGATGCACGGATCCGCCGGCAACATTTCACCGTATCCGCGCAGCAACGTGTTTTTCGTATTCAATTCGGTGGAAAACAAACTGCAGGATCCGTTTTCGGGGCAGCCGCCGCGTCCGGAGTTTCTAGCAAACCGGGAGAACACCGAACCGATTAAACCGATCAAAGACCGTCTCCAAAACGTGTCCCACCGCATCAAACGAAATTAATGCCGGGCATACTAAAAGAAGGATCAGCCGCTTCCGTGCAGCTGATCCTTCTTTTCTTTCTGCTGCTTTGACCAGGTCGGCTCGCGGCAGAGAAGCACTCCATAAGACAGGGAAAACACCATGCCGGTAAAACCAATCACCTGCAGAGGGTATCCCTTTGCTTCTTCATAAAACACAGGGGCTGTAAAGAAGAGCACAACACATACTACCAGCATAATAAAGGCCCTCACGACAGGGATATGCAATAGAAGTCCTCCCGCCAGGATGATTTCCATCCATTCTATGCAGAGGACTCTTTTCTATGCAGAACAATGTGCCGGTCTGCTGATTCAGGGGTTTCACGCTGCACTGTCCCTGCGCTGCTTCCAAAGCATCCCCATTGCGGCCGCCAGCACCACAATACCTGCCCAGAACGAAATCGATCCGGCAAGCACAAGCGCACCGATAACAAATAATATAAGCCCGGACGCAACAGAAATTCCCGATCCTGCTCGTCGCAGCAGCCTGGCTCCTGTATAGAAGAGAAATATCGCAGTAAGAATGGATACCACCATCCCCACGTTGTCTCCCACGAGTGCGAAAAGTCCAACCACCGCCAAAACGATAATAATGACGTTCCATTTTCTACCGTACATCATGTGCCATCAGCCGCCTTTAGTTCCATCGTTTATTTACCATTTCATCCTACAGTAACATACAATCTTTATGGCATCACATGTCGTAACAAGCAGCAGGATGGCCAGAACGACAAATAGGAGAAATTTTTTGACATTGTCATAAGATACAATTGATAGTCAGTCCGAGTCCTAGTATTATGAGAATAAGGTTTCTTTCACAAAATACACAAACCTTATCTACCTATATAGGATAGAACATCACTTGGGAGGGTTAATGAATGACGGAAGAAAACAAAGACCTGCGCATCCGCAGTAAAGTAATCAGTGACGATCCCAACAGGGCTCCGAACCGTGCTATGCTCCGCGCCGTAGGTTTTGAAGATGAAGATTTTCAGAAACCGATGGTCGGCGTAGCCAGCACATGGACAGAAGTAACGCCATGTAATATACATATTGACGAGCTGGCGCGGTCGGCAAAGACAGGAGCATCCGACAGCGGCGCTGCCCCGATGATCTTTAATACGATTTCTGTTTCCGATGGTATCTCGATGGGACACGATGGCATGAATTATTCCCTGCCGAGCCGGGACATTATCGCGGATTCCATCGAAGCCGTCACCGGCGCGGAACGTCTGGACGGATTTGTAGCCATTGGTGCCTGCGATAAAACCACACCGGGCTGCCTGATTTCCATCGGCCGGATGAACCTTCCTTCCGTTTATGTATACGGAGGAACCATCCAGCCCGGCAAACTCGACGGCAAAGACATCGACCTTGTCTCTTCCTTTGAAGCCGTCGGGCAGTATCAGCAGGGAACCATTGATGAAAAGCAGCTTCACCGGGTGGAGTGTAACGCCTGTCCCGGCGCCGGAGCCTGCGGCGGCATGTACACTGCCAACACAATGGCAGCGGCGGTGGAAGCTCTCGGCATGAGTATCCCCGGCTCTTCGTCTACACCTGCCATTTATGATTATAAGAAAGAAGAATGCCGCCAGGCCGGTGCCATGATCACCGACCTTCTCGAAAAAGAAATTTATCCACGTGATATCATGACCAAAGAAGCGTTTGAAAATGCGATCACCGTTGTGATGGCACTCGGCGGTTCCACCAACGCGTTTCTGCACCTTATCGCGATTGCCCGCTCCGCTGATGTCGACCTGACGTACGACGATTTCGAACGCATCCGCAAAAACGTGCCGCATATCGCGGACCTAAAACCAAGCGGACAGTATGTCATGCAGGATCTGTATGAAGCAGGCGGTGTACCGGCCGTGCTGAAAATGCTTCATCAGGAAGGACTGCTTCACGGAGACTGCCTCACCGTTACCGGCAAAACGCTCGCGGAAAACCTCGAAGATGCACCAGACCTGAAAGAAGGCCAGGACGTCATCAAACCGCTGCATGATCCGATCAAACAGCAGGGGCCTCTCGTCGTGCTGAAAGGAAACCTTGCTCCCGAGGGCGCGGTAGCGAAAATGTCAGGCCAGAAAATCAGCCGTTTCGAAGGACCGGCCAAAGTGTACGACAGTGAAGCCGAAACAACAAAAGCCATCGAAGCCGGTGAAATTGTGGAAGGCGACGTGCTTGTGATCCGCAATGTCGGTCCGAAAGGTGGACCGGGGATGCCGGAAATGCTTTCCATCACGTCCATGATTGTCGGCCGCGGGCTTGGCGGAAGAGTCGCTCTTATTACCGACGGCCGCTTCTCCGGCGGATCCCACGGCTTTGTGATCGGCCACCTTGCGCCGGAGGCAGCCGCCGGCGGACCGATCTCCCTGCTGCAAAACGGAGATACGATCACCATCGACAGTGACACGCAGGAGATCAACTTTGATGTAACGGACGAGCAGCTCGAAGAACGTGCCCGCCACCGCGCACCATTTGAACCGCGCTACAAAACCGGTGCACTTGCCAAATACTCCAAACTCGTCTCCTCCAGCGCAAAAGGCGCCGTCACTGACGAAAATTTATTCTAGAAAAACGAGACTGCAGCGAGTCTGGGACAAAAGTAAAATAGGCGGAGGACAACACGAATGTCTTGCATCGTTGCTCAACAGTCTAATGGCAGCGGAGCCAAAATGCTTCGACTCCTGCGGGAACAGCACGAGTCTCGGGGACCCCGCAGGAAGCGATTTTCTTCCGAGGAGGCTTGAGCCGTGCCCGCGGCAAAGAAGACACGATGAGCCCCGGCGAATCGATGTCGCCCTTGTGCTCTGGAGTAAAAGCGAAGTATTTTGGCGCAGCGGTTTGTCTCAGCAACGAAAAATGCCGAACGATTTTTTTAAATCGTTCGGCATTTTTCTATCTTATACGGGTTTTGTTCCAGACTATTTTTTATGGGATGGAATTAAAAAGCTCTTTCCGCTTTCATCTATCAGGCCTTGGACACTACGCCCTTATTTTTCAATGATAGTGTCCACGGAGCATCATGTTGTGGACACTGCGCCGTTGAAATCGGAATGTAGTGTCCCTTGGAGGAAATTAATAGATACTAACCGCCGGCAGAAGAGTTACAGTGTCTACGAACACTACTTCCGTGGACACTAGGTATGCTCCCGGGCGGGTTAGTGTCCACGGAAGCACCCCAGCCCGGATCAGCCACAGCCCTGCTGCAGATCCCAAATGAAAAAGAGCTCCTATAAAGATTGTCAACACAGCGATGGCAGGATGCAGAACAAAAAAATACCGAACGATTCACTGAGAAATCGTTCGGTATTTTTGGTTTTACCCAGTCTCTTTCCTGTTACATTCTATTCGAGAGCAGCTGATGCCTGTTCCACCATGGCGGGCACAGATTGCAAACCGCCACCGGAAATGTACCAGTACTCCGGATTCAGGTAGACGATATTGTCATTCTTATAGGCTTTCGTCTGTTCGGTGAGTTCATTTTCAATCACTTCTTCAGCAGACACATCTCCGCCTACCACAGCTGTCCGGTCAATGACGAACAAATACTCCGGATTCTTTTCTTTCACGTATTCAAACGACACACTCTGTCCGTGCGTGGAAGTCTCTATGTTTTCATCCACCTGGGCAAACCCGAATTCATCGTGGATGACACCAAACCGGGAGCCCGCACCATAAGCACTCAGTTCCCCGTTGTTGGCAAGCGCGACAAGGGCTTCACCGTCAGCGGAAGAAGCTTCTTCTTCAAGGGACTCTACTTTATCTTCGATGGAAGCCAGTTTCTCATCCACCTGGTCTGATTCACCGAAAATCTCGCCGAGTGTCTGCGCATTGGAAGCAAAAGAATCCCAGTAATTCTGCGTATCAACCTGCATATAAATCGTTGGTGCAATCTCACTCAATTCTTCATAAGCGCCGGACTGTCTTCCGGAGATGATGATGAGGCCGGGTTCCATCGCCGCTATCTTTTCAAAATCCGGCTCTTTGATGCCACCGGCGTTTTCATACTCGGAGCTGTCATACTGGCTCAAATAGCCCGGCACCGTTCCTTTAGGTAATCCTGCTACATCAACTCCGAGAGTGTCCAGCGTATCAAGACTTCCGAAGTCAAACACCACAACGTCTTCCGGATTTTTCGGAACGGTCGTTTCTCCCAGTTCATGGGAAACGGTTATCTCTTCAGCTTCGGTACTTTCACCATTTGCGTCTTCTTCACTTGCGTTTCCTTCCGATGATGCACTCTCTTCGGCGGCGCTGTCACCGGACGTACCGGATGTTTCTCCGCTGGAGGCTTCCTCACTGTTATCCGTTCCGCAAGCGGTCATCCCCATAGCAAGCAGCACTCCTGCGATCATCAAATTCCATTTTTTCAACATGTTCATTCCTCCCTTTTTATTTTAAAACCTGAAATCTGATTTCTTTTATGATGACGTTGACCTGTGTCTCCCCCCTTTTTTGTACTTAAAAATACACACAGATTTTCTGCTGATCGATATGATGAACCGTCATATCCAGCTCATAGATATCCCGCAGTACTTCGCGATCAATGATTTCATCGGTAGTCCCTTCCTTGAAGACCTCTCCATCTTTCATCGCGATGATATAGTCGGAATAACAGGATGCAAAATTAATATCATGTATGACCAGAACCACGGTTTTTCCGAGGTCATCAACCAATTGACGAAGAACTTTCATAATCTGGACCGAGTGCTTTAAATCCAGATTGTTCAACGGCTCATCGAGCAGAATATAATCGGTATCCTGCGCAATAACCATAGCGATGAAGGCGCGCTGACGCTGGCCGCCGCTCAGCTGATCCAGAAATTTGTCCTTCATTTCATCCAGTTCCATATACGTGATGGCTTCTTTCACATAACGCCGGTCTTCGGAAGTAAGTCTCCCCTGTGAGTAGGGGAAACGGCCGAACGTGACAAGTTCCTCCACCGTCAGCCGGACATTCATTTCATTGGATTGTTTCAGGATGGCAATCTGCTTGGCAAGCTCTCTCGACGGCGTCCCGGAAACATCTCTTTGATCCAGCAGCACGTCTCCACTGTCCCTTTCAATCAACCGGCTCACCATGGACATCAGGGTACTTTTGCCGGCTCCGTTCGGCCCGATAAATGTAGTAATCTTACCAGGCTCAATCTCTGCGGACACGTCGCTTACCACGGTCTGGTTTCCGTATGTTTTGAATAAATTCTTCACGTTTACCATTTTCTATTCTCCTTTAACAGAAGGTATATAAAGTAGACACCGCCGGTAAAATTAACAATGACACTTAACGTTGTGGAAAAGGCGAAAACCCGCTCCACCAGCATCTGCCCGGCCACGAGCGCGATAATGCTTATCAGAATGGCTGCTATTATCAACGGTTTATGCCGGTACGTTTTCATAAACTCATAGGCAACGTTTGCAACGAGCAGTCCAAGAAAGGTAATCGGCCCGACAAGCGCTGTAGCAATGGATATCAGTACAACAACAACGAGAAGGAGCCGTTTTACTACGCTCTTGTAATTCACCCCGAGGTTAATGGCATGTTCTTTGCCAAGAGCCAGAACATCAAGATATTTCGCAGCCGGCAGAAAATAAAGAAACACCAGAACCATCCCCACGCACGATATCAACAGCAGTTCGGTCTGCACGTTGTTAAAACTGGCAAACATCCGGTCCTGTACAATCAGAAATTCATTCGGGTCAATGAGCATCTGCATGAAGGAAGAAATGCTTTCAAAAAAGGTGCCAAAGACCAGTCCGACTAAAAGAAGAAAATAAATATTGCGTCCTTCTCCCCGGAACAGGAATTTATACAAAAGCACGGCAAATACCATCATTAAACCAACCGAAAGGAAAAAGTTCAGCTGTTTGTTCGCAATGGTCAGTGTATCGGATCCATAGAAGAAGATAATGGCCGTCTGCGTCAGCATGTAAAGGGAATCCATCCCGATAATGCTCGGTGTTAAAATGCGGTTGTTCGTAAGCGTCTGAAAAATAATCGTTGAAAATGCGATGGCTGCCCCTGTCAAGCTGATGGCCAGTACCTTTTTGCCACGGCTTTCCAGCACATAACTCCAGTTTCCTTCCACCCCCTGGAACATGAACAACGCCAGGGAAACTGCAGCAAGCACGGCCAGCACGAATATTTTGGCCTTATGACTCATATGCTTTTCTCCTCAACAACAAATAAATAAAGATGCCGCTTCCGATCACCCCGACGGTCAGACCGATTGATAATTCGTATGGAAAAATGATAACCCGGCCGAGTATGTCACAGAACAATACGAATACGGCACCGAGAAGCGCTGTATGTGGAAGGTTTTTCCGTAGATTGTCCCCCTGGAAGATGCTTACTATGTTTGGGATCACGAGGCCGAGAAACGGAATCATACCTGCGGTCAGGACAACAACAGAAGTAACAGCCGCCACGACGATTAAACCGATGTTGACTACTTTCTGGTAATCAAGACCGAGGTTGGTGGAAAAGTCTTCCCCCATCCCCGCGACCGTGAATTTGTTGGCAAAAGCATACGCCAGGATAAGAGCGGGGAGACTGACATATATCAATTCATACTGGCCGCTGATAATCATTGAAAAATCCCCGTGCAGCCACGACGACATGCTCTGAATAATATTGTTTTTGTATGCAAAAAAAGTGGTTACAGAACCAATAATGTTCCCAAACATCAACCCGACCAGCGGTATAAACACGGTATCTCTGAATTTGATCCGTTCGAGAATTTTCATAAATACAAACGTCCCTGCCAGCGCAAAGGCAAAAGATATTGCTGCTTTTTCAAGTGGTGACGCATTGCTGAAAATCATCAGGGAAACGAGAATACCGAGCCTGGCGGAATCCATCGTTCCCGCCGTCGTAGGTGATACAAATTTGTTTCTGCTTAACTGCTGCATGATCATACCGCAGATACTCATGCTCATCCCTGCGATCAATATGCTTGCCAGCCTCGGCAGACGACTGACTGCGAGGGTGTGGGCCTGGTCTTCTGTTAAATCAAACAGGTCCAGCGGCGATATCGGTGTGACACCGATAAAGACCGAGGCAAAGGACAGTACCAGCAGTGCTGCTGCCAAATATCTTTTTTTCATAGTTGTCCCATACTCTCTCTTCTTTTCAAGTGATCATTTATACCTGCGCGCACAATTTAAAAATGATAATCATTATCAACTTAACTGATAACGATTATCATTCTACCAGTTTTGATGTGTTTGTCAATATTATCTAACGTATTTTGTTTGACAGGGTTCGACAGGGAGGAGTAGCATGAATGTAAAAGTTTACCTAAGGCAAAAAAATATGAATAGATCAACATTAAGGGAGTGGAGAAAAAAATGGAATACTTTCTATCGCTGCATCCAGTTATGCAGGCGCTGCTGGCTGGTTTATTTACGTGGTTCATGACAGCTCTCGGTGCGTCAGCTGTCTTTTTTTCCAAAGGGGCGAATTACCGTGTGATGGACGGCATGCTTGGATTCGCCGGCGGAGTCATGATCGCAGCCAGTTTCTGGTCCCTTCTGTCTCCGGCTATTGAACGAGCGGAAGAAAGTGGTGTTCCCGGCTACATTCCGGCCGTCATCGGCTTTTTGCTTGGCGGCGCCCTGCTGCTTCTCGTTGACAGAATGCTGCCGATGCTCCGTGATGAACGGTATTTCACGGAAATCAAAGACACGAAGGCCAAACACCGGACCGCCCTGCTCGTCTTTTCCGTAACGCTTCACAATATACCGGAAGGACTGGCGGTTGGTGTTGCTTTCGGGGCTCTTGCCGGTGATATAACCACAGCGTCCATCGGCGGGGCCGTCGCGCTCGCCCTCGGCATTGGGATTCAGAATTTCCCGGAGGGGCTCGCCGTATCCATGCCGCTTCAGCGGGAAGGGATGTCGAGGAGAAAAAGCTTTATGTACGGACAGTTTTCCGGTATGGTCGAACCAATTTCGGCTGTGATCGGAGCTTTTGCCATTATTATGATTGAACCTGTTCTGCCTTATGCCTTGAGTTTCGCGGCTGGTGCCATGATTTTTGTCGTCGCCAAAGAAATCATCCCGGGATCCCAGGAACGCGGGTACGTCCAGCTCTCCTCCATCTGTCTCATGATCGGGTTTGCTGTCATGATGACACTGGATGTCGCACTTGGGTGAGGCAGGATAATCAAAAGAACCCGGGTACAAACGAAGCTCCCGTCTATTGATCAGGATAGGCGGGAGCTTCGTTTTTGTACAGATTGAAACAGCCTTTTGCAGCAGCGTTTTGGCTGTATCCACTAACAGCTTGAGATCAGGCGTTAGTGTCCACAGAACATCATTCCGTGGACACTAAGCTGCTGAAATCAATCATTAGTGGCTTAATAGGAGTGCCCGGGGACACTAAACTCCCGGGCCAGTACTATAGTGTCTCCCAAAACAGTTTCCACGACCGTTCATGCGTTTTTTTCAAACAGATAGTGTCCCCGGGTCTGAAAAAAGCCCTTCTGCCATTCTTTCTTTTCTTAATACGGATCCGACACATGTCCAGTTTTTTCCGCTTCCATCACAGCTTCTTCACTGCCATCGGTCGCAATCGGACCGCTGCTTCCATTTTCATCCGCCATCTTCAACCCTTCAGCCACCCTTTTGCCGTACTCTTCGTCACATTCATGAAACAGGGAAATCATTTGTTCCTGAATTCCGGTGTGACAGGTTTTTAACGTGTTGACCAGGTTGTTGATCAGATCATTTCGTTCCCAGTCACTGAGACGGCGGTATGTTTCACCGGCCTGGCCGAAGTTGTTCGTACGCTTGATCGATTCACGTTTCAGACGCCCCGATACATAAGGCTCATGTTCCGTTCCCGGATTATGCTGTTCCTTCAACCCTTCGATGAACGATGGTTCATAGTTAATATGCGGGTTGCGGGGGCCGGCATAATCAGTCCGGTAATCCATCTGTCCTTTCTGCTGGTTTGTAACAGTTTCCTTGTCAGGTTTATTAATAGGAAGCTGCAGGTAATTGGTGCCGACACGGTAGCGCTGCGTGTCGGAATAGGAAAACGTGCGCCCCTGCAGGAGCTTGTCATCGGAAAAATCAAGGCCGTCCACCAGTACGCCGGTACCAAAAGCCGCCTGTTCCACTTCTGCAAAATAGTTGTCCGGATTCTTGTTCAGTACCATTTTACCGACCGGCAGCCACGGAAACTTATCTTTATACCACAGTTTCGTCGGATCAAGCGGGTCAAAATCCAGTTCCGCGTGTTCCTCATCACTCATAATCTGCACGTACAATTCCCATTCCGGATAGTCGCCCTCATCAATCGCTTCAAACAAATCCTGGGTCGCATGATTGAAATTTTTTCCCTGAATATGGTCCGCTTCGTCCTGGGTCAGATTCTTGATGCCCTGCTTTGGCTCCCAGTGATACTTCACCAATACGGATTCTCCATCTTCATTCACCCATTTGTACGTATTCACACCCGACCCCTGCATATGTCTATACCCCGCCGGAATGCCCCACGGCGAAAATAGAAACGTAATCATATGCATCGCTTCCGGCGATTGCGAGATAAAGTCAAAGATCCGCTCCCCGTCCTGAATGTTCGTCGCCGGATCCGGCTGAAACGCGTGGACGAAATCAGGAAACTTGATGGGATCCCGGATGAAAAAAATCTTCAAGTTGTTACCGACAAGATCCCATATTCCGTCTTCGGTGTAGAATTTCACCGCAAACCCCCTCGGGTCACGCAGCGTTTCCGGCGAATGCTTGCCGTGGTTCACTGTCGAAAACCGGACAAACACCGGTGTCTGCTTTCCTTTTTCCTGAAATACTTTCGCTCGTGTATACGTGGATGCCGGTTCCTTTCCGACCATGCCGTAGGATTCAAAATAACCATGCGCTCCGGCTCCACGGGCGTGCACGATCCGCTCGGGAATTTTCTCCCGGTCAAAATGGCTGATTTTTTCGAGAAAATCATAGTTTTCAAGGGTTGTCGGGCCCCGGTTTCCTACGGTCCGCGTATTCTGGTTGTCAGTGACCGGATGCCCCTGCCGGTTCGTCAGGTTTTCTTTCTTTTCATGCTGATACTTGTTTTTGTCATACATCGTGCGTATCGCCTCCCTCTTTTCTTCATTATTGCCAGGAGGCCTGAGATTATGACAGACGAAAGTTAAAAAAATGAACGGACCGGCATGTGCACGGCGCACCGTTACAACCATTTTACTGTGGAAAGTGTCGGTAAAACCGAAATAACAGACATGTTGACATGCAAAGTGTCCAGTACTTTTTTTTACTGGACACTTCGGGAGGAAATATAAGACAAAATGGTCCATAACCTGTTTTTACAGACACTTTGCCAGCCATTCTGTCTGTTACCACTGCTCTACCCCTCTCATCCACAGACATGGCGTCCAAAAAAATCCCGGATGCGCAGCCGGCATCCGGGATTTACTTCTTATGATTTGAAGATACGGTCGATCTCAGCCGTTTCTTCGTCTGTGAGATGGACGTCGATGGTTTTCAGGTTATCTACCACCTGTTCCGGCCGTTTGGCGCCGGGGATCACAGCATCCACTGCGTTTCTTGTTAAATACCAGGCAAGGACAACGTGGGCCGTGCCGGCTCCTTTATTTTCCGCAATGCGGCGTACCTGATCTACTTTTTCCAAGTTCTCTTTGAACGTTTCTCCCTGGAACATCGGACTGTTCGCACGGATATCGTCAGCTGCAAACGTTGTATGTTGATCATACTTCCCGGCAAGCAGACCGGAAGCGAGCGGGAAGTACGGAATAAACGTGATGCCTCGTTCCTGCACCAGCGGCAGCATATCCTGTTCCGCGCCCCGCTTAAACAGATTGTATTCTGATTGGATAACATCCACATGTCCATCCTGGTCCGCATCTTTCAGCTGATCAACAGAGAAATTGGACACACCGATGGAACGGATTTTGCCTTCTTCCCGTAACCGTTGCAATGCACCGACAGCTTCGGCTTTCGGCGTGTCTTCATCTGGAAAGTGAATGTAAAAGAGATCCACATAATCCGTCTGCATACGCTTCAGGCTGTCTTCCACCGCCTGCTTCAGAAAATCAGGATGATTGTTGAAAACCATCTCTCCGTCTTTAAAAGAGTGGGCCGCTTTCGTCGCAATGGCTGCTTCACGGCGGTTTCCGCGTTCTTTTATTACATCACCGATAAGTTCCTCAGAACGGCCCATTCCGTAAGCATACGCTGTATCAAGAAAGTTCATCCCATAATCAAGAGCATCGTGGACAACCTTTTTGCCCTGCTCTTCATCCAGGTTCGGATAAATGTTGTGGCCGCCTACTGCGTTCGTGCCGACTCCAATGGGATGAACCGTAACATCGGAGCGGCCGAGTGTTGTTTCTTTTTTCATTCTAAATCATCCTTTCCCTGTTTACTTCGAAGGCTCACTGACTTTCACGAGCTGCTTGCCGAGATTTTCACCGGTGAATAAACCGAGAAATGCATCCGGTACATTCTCAAATCCTTCTACAATGGTTTCTTCATACGTCAGTTTTCCTTCCGAAAGCCACGCAGCCAGTTTCTCGCTTCCTTCCTGAAAACGGGAAGCGTAATCACCGACAATAAAACCCTGAATCAAGGCCCGGCTCTTCACAAGAATCGGCTGCACTCTCGGGCCGACGTCGGCTTCTGTTTTGTTGTAGGAAGAAATCGCGCCGCAGACCGGAATCCGGGAGAAATCGTTCAGCTGGGACATCACAGCATCCGACACCGGACCTCCGACGTTGTCAAAGTAGACGTCAACGCCTTTCGGGCAGGCCTCTGCCAGAGCAGCTGTCAGATCAGACACTTGATTGTAATTAACCGTCTCATCAAAACCGAGTTCATTCTTCAGATACTCTGTCTTCTTATTTGTGCCGGCAATACCGACAACGCGGGCACCGCGCAGCTTTGCAATCTGTCCGGCCGCCATGCCGACCGCGCCGGCTGCTCCGGAGATAACCACTGTTTCCCCGGCGGCCGGCTTTCCGATATCGAGCATGCCGAAATAAGCGGTGAGTCCTGTAATACCAAGAATTCCTAAATAGGCGGACAACGGGGCAATAGTGTCGTCAATTTTGCGGACTGCGGCATCTTCGATTGTATTGTACCGTTTCCAGGCGAGCATTCCCATGACCTTGTCTCCTGGTTCAAACAAGCTGGACTTGGATTCCACCACTTCGCCGGCAACACTGCCGTTAATAACTTCATTGACTCCAAACGGTTCAACGTATGATTTTGCACTGCTCATCCGGCCGCGCATGTAAGGGTCGACCGATAAGTATATCGTCTTCACAAGAACCTGGCCGTCCTGCGGTTGTTCGATGGGTTCTTCCTGATAGTTAAAGGTTTCGTGGGAAGGCATACCTTCCGGGCGTTCTGCCAATAGAATTTTTTCATTTGTTTCGGGCATGGTACCACATCTCCCTTTAGTAATATCACGTACACCCCTATTTTCTACCACTGTTTTCCTTTTGTAAAACATTACGATTTACCATGAAGAAATCACGAAGTGCGGCATACAAGAAACGCAGCTTGTTGAGGGGCTGGAGCGTACTCCAGAAAATGCTGGAAATCCTATATCTGGATCTGTTAAAAAAACAGGCACCGTTTCCGGCCCCTGCTTCCTCGTTTCAGGATAAAAAAAGACGTATAAATTCGTTTCTGGTACTGCAGTGAACAAGCTGCTGGACGAGGGAAAGATCATCAATAACAGCGCCAAGGCTTTTGTACAGCACCTGCAGATCCTGGCGGCTGTTTTTTTCCACGCTTAACAAGCAGACAAGCTGCACCCGTTTATCGTTCCAGAGAATCGGCTTCTGCAAGGTACATACAGCGAGAAAGGTCGTCTTTGTCTGCGGGGTGATGGGATGCGGAACCGCCGTCATGTTGCCGAAGCTGGTCGGTGCTGCCTCTTCCCGTTCATATAGTTTTTCCAGAAAGCCTTCCTCCGTATAACCCTTCTCCATCAGCTGACTGCTTAGAAAATGCAGCACATCCTCCTTTGAAGATACATCCTGCTGCAGAAAAATCAGTTCTTCTTTCACATACTCCAACATGCTTCTCTGTTGATCCTCAGATACGACATGTTCCACTTTTTTCAGATCCCCTTCTCCAAGAATGGTGTTGACTTGAATGACGGGGATAGAGATCTCTTCAGGAATCGCAATAGTGCTGATAAGAAAATCGAGCTCCTCCAGGGGGATGCGGGGAAGATTATAATATTCTGTCGTGCCGGCCAGCTCCAGCTGCGAACCAAACCGGGCCTGCAGTTTGTAGTAAATCAGCTGGGCACTGCCGGCTCCCGAGGCACAGACGATCATGCAGCGTTTCGGTTTTTTCTTCAGGTTTTTTCGTTCCATAGCCGCCCCAAAATGAAGCGCAATGTAACCAATTTCACTTTCTTCAATGCTGACATTCTCTTCCTTTTCCAGAACCATCCCCGCAATCACTGCCGCTTCAAAGGAAGCAGGATAATTGGCTTTAATATCATCAAGCAGTGGATTCCGAATATTCATGCCGTACCGGTAACGGTTTACCGCCGGCTTTAAGTGAAGACTGAGGCCGATCTGTAATTCCCGGTCGTGCCGGACACCAAGGTCCAGTTTCTGCTCCACTTCCTCCAGTATGGCAGAGGTGAGGAAATAGGCACGTTCATCCATGACTGCTTCGATACGGTCTTCTGTCATATTCGCTTCAGAAATCATTTTGGTACCAAGCAGGTGCATCGCAATGTAGGCAATTTCCACCTCCGGAAACGTTACATCGAGGGCCTGTTCCACTTTCTTCACAATTGTTTCTGCCACTTCATATTCCTTCTGGTCCATGATTTCATCGAATTCTTTTGCGTAAAAAGAAATATGGTGACCGGTTTGTACCCGTTTGCAGGTGATGGCCGTATGAATAAACAGATTATTTAACGCAATATCCGAAAGGGTAATATCGTGTTCTTTAATTTCTTCTACGATGATGTCCCATATTTCATTCATGTTATCTTTCATCAGCCACGGCAGCCGGCTGTTGAACCGGGAGGCTTCGTTTTTGATACTGCGGTCAAATACATATTCAGACATACAGAACCGGAGTTTCATTTCGCTGCCGCTGACTTTCAACCCGTAATTCGGCCGGTTTTCAAGAGTAATATCATACGTCTGTAAAATATCCCGGACGATACGGATGTCATTTTGAATCGTGGAACGGCTGATGAGCAGCTCCTCTGCCATATCATCCAGTTTCACATATTCCCCTGCCAGCAGGAGGCGCTTCATTAAATAGTTCACCCGTTCTTCCGGTTCATCAGGCATCGTTTGGTCCGGTGCTGCATCTTCCTGAAAAATCTGTTCCAGATAATGGCGGAACTTCTCGTCATCATCAATCCGCAGTTCATACCCTCTCGCATGCAGGGCCTGTATGACAGCGCCGTGACGAGTAAGCCCATCATTCAGCTGTTTGATATCATTTCTTGTTGTCCGCGTCGTCACCTCATTTTGGTGCGCAAGGTACCTGCTCGTAAGCGGTGTATCTGCCGCCATAAACTCGCGGAGCAGCATCATGCAGCGTACATTCATAGCTTCCCTCCTTTCCTTGGAAGAATTCCCTGCCTTCCACTGTCAGCACCTTTCTCTTTGCTGCTTTATGAAAATCCGTTGTTTTGTGCCGTTTCTTTAAACCAGGCTGCACTTTTCTTCGCAGTCCTCTCTTTGGTATCCAGATCCACTGCAAAGAACCCGTATCTGTTCTTATACGCGTTCATCCAGGACCAGTTATCCATAAAGGACCATAGATGGTACCCTTTTGCGTTGGCTCCTTCCTGAATCGCCTGATGCAGCCATTTCAAATGACCTTTGATAAAATCAATGCGGTAGTCATCCTGAATCTGTCCATTTTCCAGAAAACGTTCTTCATTCTGAACGCCCATCCCGTTTTCTGATACAAACGATTCTATGTTGCCGTAGTTTTCTTTTAGATTCATCATAATATCATAAATGCCTTTTTCATAAATCTCCCATCCCCGGTACGGATTCATCTTCCGTCCCGGCATCTCGTACATGTCAAAAAACCAATCCATCATGAAGGGCCCGTATGGATTCGGGAGATGTTCTTTAGCCTTGACCCGGCGGGGCTGATAATAGTTGACACCAAGCATATCCGCTGTGTTTTCCCGGATCAGGCTGCTGTCCCCTTCTTTTGTTTCCGGCAGCTGCCCGTGCTCTTCGAGAATCTCAAGCAGTTCCTGTGGAAACTCTCCTTTTACCGCCGGATCAAGAAAGCTCCGGTTAAAAAACAGATCCGCTATACGTGACGCCCGGAGGTCCGCCGGATTGTTACTTCTCGGGTAGGACGGCGTCAGGTTCAGGATAATTCCGATTTTTGCTTCCGGCATCGAAAAAGACCGGAATACCTGCACCGCTTTGGCATGGGCGATAATCGTGTGATAGGCCACCTGCGCCGCCCGTTTGAAATCCACGACATTCGGATAATGAAAATCGTACAGATATCCCCCTTCCACCGGTACAATCGGTTCATTAAATGTGAACCATGTCGACACGCGGTCCCCGAACCGCTCAAAACATTCTTTCGCAAAGGCGGTATAGGCATCGGTTACGTACCGGTTCTCCCAGCCGCCGATCTTCTGCATCTCCATGGGCATATCAAAGTGAAATAGATTCACAAACGGTTCGATTCCCTGGGAAAGCAGCTCATCAATTACATTACTGTAAAAAGTAACAGCTTCTTCATTTACCGCCCCATCGCCATCAGGGATGAGGCGTGACCAGGATATCGAGAACCGGAATGTGTTATGACCGATTTCTTTCATTCTACGAATATCTTCTTTGTACCGGTGGTAAAAATCAGATGTTTCCTCCGGACCGACTCCTTCAAAGAATCGGTCCGGCTCTCTGGAATACCAGTAGTCCCATATATTCCATCCTTTGCCGCCTTCAAAGGCCGCTCCTTCCATCTGGGTGGCAGATGTTGCGCTGCCCCACCAGAATCCTTCCGGAAAACGATATTTAAGTGTCATGTCAATCCCTCCTGCTTATTTATTGCGGTAGATTTCGATAATTTCCACGGCCAGATCCCGAACCGTCATGGAGGTCATGAGGTGGTCCTGGGAATGAACGAGCATTACATTCAAAGGCGCCTCATCACCGTTTGCTTCCTGCTGAAGCAGTCTCGTCTGAAATTCATGCGCCTTACCAAGCTCCGTGCCGGCTTCTTCAATCAGCTCATCCGCACGTGCGAAATCATCTTTTTTTGCTTCCTGAATAGCTTCCATCGCGCTTGACTTTCCGTTTCCTGCGTATAAAATAATCTGAAATGCGGTTTCTGTTATTTCTTCCATCATTGGTTCCCCTCCTGCCTTCCACCTTTATCTATTCTTTTGAAGCTGCGGCGTCCTCCTGCTGTTCGGACTCATAATACTGTTTATCCATGATTTTCAGGAACGGCCACCAGATGAAAAAGACGATAAACATACTGACCATCTGAATGGCTGCCCCCTGCCAGGCATTTCCGGTCGCGAGAAAACCACTTAAGAGAGGCGGCGTTGTCCACGGTACGATGATACCGGCGGGCTTTGGAACAAATCCCGCTGCCATCGAAAAGTATACAACAACAGCCACTACAACCGGTGCCACAAGCCAAGGTACAAGCACCAAAGGATTCATAATAATCGGCAGACCGAAGATGATCGGTTCGTTCACATTGAAAATACCAGCCGGCGCGGACACGCGTCCGACCTGTTTCATCTGACGGCTCCGTCCGATAAGAAAAATGCCGATAATAACCGCAAGTGTCATCCCGGATCCGCCGATACCGACAATAAACGTATCAATGAACTGCTTTGTCACAATATTCGGAAGTTCTTCTCCGGCCTGAAAAGCTTCAAGGTTCTGATTATTCAGCGTGTACCAGATCGGATCCAGCACAGAATTGACAAGAATCTGACCGTGCAGGCCGAAAAACCAGAACAGCTGAATAAGAAGTACCGCCACGATCGTTGCCGGAAGACCTCCTCCCAGTACGGTGAGTGGTTCCTGCAAAACGGTATAAATGAAATTCTGTACCGTATCAAAAGGCGTTAAGCCAAAAAGAATACGGATGATAAGAAAGAGAAATAATGTCATTGCAATCGGAATGAGGGCACTGAATGAACGGGTCACAGCCCCCGGGACCCCGGCCGGCATTTTTATCGTCCAGTCCCGGTTCACAAAAAACCGGTACACTTCCGCTCCGAGAAAGGCCGTTAGTATCCCGAGAAACAACCCTTCTGCTCCGATACTTGCGGTCGGAATCACACCACTTGTTTCCTCGACCGTCTGCGGGGTAAGAATCAGAAAACCGGCAAGGGATACAACACCGCCGTATATTCCTTCCCCTCCGGCATGTTCTACCAGTTTATACCCTATACCTATAATGACAAACAATCCCATAATACTGAGGGTTGCAGCAGACGCCGGGTTCAGCGCATTCTGATAGGCTGTATACGCCTCCTCACTCAAAAGCTGATCAAGAAACGGAAGATTCGCGATAACGACGAAAATAGATCCGAAAATGATGAGTGGCAGGGCGACCAGAAATCCGTCACGCAAAGCGGTCAAATGACGGTTGTTATTCAACTTCTCAGCAATAGGCATTAAAATTCGTTCCAGCAGGTCCATAAACTTACTGTTATTCACAACACGTTCCCCCTGTTTTTCATATTATTTCTCCACCCCTTTTCTTCTTCTATTTTTTATCTATCAGTTCCAGCGCCTTGTTCAATACGGCTTCCCCATCGACCCGTCCGTATGCGACAGGATCGATAACATCAAGTGGTATTCCTATTTTTTCTGCTGTTTTGGAATATTTGTTTTTCATAAATCTCATCTGCGGACCGATCAGCAGCACGTCGGCCTGTTCCATTTCCGTTTCCGCTTTATCCTGGGCTACTGCCCAGATACGGACATCCATGTCTTTTGCTTCAGCAGCTTCCTCCATTTTCGAGACAAGAAGACTTGTCGACATGCCGGCAGAGCACGCCAGTAAAATATTTGTCACGGGGCATCTCCTCCTTCTTTGATTACCTTCAGTTTATGGGAAAAGGCACGTTATGAAAACGCATACTTTTTCCGTTAAGAAGCGGAAATCATTTAAAGAGCAGGAAAGGGGGAATTTGTGAAACATTTAACGTTACCTCCCTTTTTTTGTTATAATGAAGGTGGTTATTGTTAACGTTTCAGTCTTTGGACAAGACTTAGGATGTTAGGTTTTATATCTCAGCACAGAAAGGTGATCATTTTGAGCACAAAACCAAGAATTGTCGTAGTCGGCGCCGGATATGCCGGCATGATGACGACAAAGCGCCTGACCCAGCAGCTGCAGCCGCAGGAAGCGGACATCGTCCTCGTCAATAAGCATAACTATCATTACCAGACCACTTGGCTGCATGAAGTGGCAGCAGGAACGATTGATCCAAACCGCGCCCGGATTATGATCAGTGATGTGATTGACACAAAACGCGTGCAGATGGTGTATGATACTGTCACCGAACTTCAGCCGCAGAATGAACGTGTCCTTCTCGAAAACGGCGAATTGTCCTACGATTATCTGGTAGTATCCCTCGGATTTGAAACGGCGACGTTCGGCATACCGGGAATTGCGGAGAATGCATGGAAAATTGAGAATATAGAAAGCAGCAAAGCCATTTATCATCACATAGAATCGCAGTTCATCAAATACGCAAGCGGCGAAACCGAGGACGACACCGCACTGAACATACTTATCGGCGGATCCGGTTTCACCGGCATCGAATTTCTCGCAGAAGTCGTAGAAAAAGTTCCCGAGCTTTGCAGCAAGTATGACATTCACCAGTCCAAGGTCCGTATCATTAATGTAGAAGCCGCCCCGTCCATTCTCCCCGGTTTTGACGAAGAACTAATTGAGTATGCAGAGAAGAACCTGTCAGACCGCGGCGTAGAATTCCGTATCGGAACGAAGATTCAGGAATGTACACCGGACAGCTTTATCGTCGGCGACGACAACGAAGAGATCAAAGCCGGCACGGTCGTCTGGACAGGCGGTGTTCAGGCAAACCCTGTCGTCGGACATTCCGGTTTCGAGCTGACCAAAGGAAAAGTGAACGCACGCGATGACCTCCGCGCACCAAATTACGACAATGTATTCATGATCGGCGATACGTCCTGGGTATGGGACCACGAAAACGACAAACCATTTCCGGTCAACGCCCAAAGTGCCATTCAGGAAGCTGACACCTGTGCTGCGAACCTCCAGGCGCTCCTGCAAGGCAAAGAAACAAACAACTTTGTTTTTGACAACAAAGGTACAGTAGCTTCGCTTGGCAAAGGGGACGCCATCGGCACCATTCTCGATGACTATAAGCTGTTCGGCAAAAAAGCACGACTCATGAAAAACGTCATCGACAACCGTTACCTGTTCCTCGTCGGCGGACCGAAACTGATTCTGAAAAAAGGGAAAGTCCGTTTCTTCTAAAAGAACACAGAAGGAGGAGAATAAAATGAAGAACTGGTTTATGATTATATCATTGATTTCAGTTGCTGCAGCCGCCATTTACACAGCTGCGAGCCGCTGTATGGAAGGAAGCCGCGACTTCCGCTGAATCGCCGGCCGGCATAAATAATAATTTAAAAATCCCGAACTATTCTTTGTGAATCGTTCGGGATTTTTTGTGTATGATTCACCGCCTTGCCTGCATTACAAAGCGTAACAACGAAGTGCTTGGAGATTGGATTCGTATATTCCGGAACGGGTCGTTGGTTCCGTGGACACTAAATCACCCGGACGCATTCGTGGTGTCCACTCAAGCGGGGGCGATGGACACTAAGATTGCCGCTCCGGAAGATAGTGTCCATTGATTTTCGCCGGGGGCCGCTAATTTCTGATTTCCGCAGGATAGTGTCCACATATCAGTGCCCCGTGGACACTACGCAATTAATGTTCGATGATAGTGTTCATGAAAAAACTGTGCTTATACGGCATCAACCACCTCGTTGGCCCAGTTGGTAAAATGCTTGTTCCACCCACCAGCCGAACTGGTTGTTCACTCGTTTCAGACCCGCGGGTTCGCAGCCGCCGAATCCGTGGTGGGATTTTTCCATGAAAGCGCGGCTTTCCCGCGTTCTCATACAAAAAACGCCCGCAGCAGCCTCGGGCGTTTTTTTCATACATCGAATTTCTCGAACTTGGTTTTTTCGGCGCCAGGAGTGTTGCACGTCCCCGTATTCCTACCTTCTCGTATTCAACGACGGCGTTCCCCGCTTCTTCTTCTTCGCCTTCCGCCGGGATATGATCTGCATAACAAGATGGACGGCAAGGACAAGAATACCGATGACAGTGGTCAATACAATCAGATTCTGTTCACTTTTTACGAACACCGCTGCATACACCCAGATGAAGACGAGGGAATACCAGACGTCACGGTTCACTCTGGTGAATACAACAGCCACGACAGCCAGAAGGAGAAGTATGAGTACCGTCCAGGTCTCTTCCCCCATGCCGAGAAACGGCACGATGTCATTCCAGACAAACCAGGTGAAAATGTTAACCACAGCGGCCGCGGACACCCAGCCGATGTAAATGGAAAACGGCAGCCGCGCAAAGCCGGTCCGTTTATGTTTCCAGTAAATAATCTGGTAAATCCGGATTAAGGAAACGAGAAGCAGCACAATGACAATCGTCGATACAAGAATCCACTCCATCGTGAACGCGACAATCCAGGCGCTGTTCAGGAGGAAATTGATGGGGATCCATACCTGCGTGTCCCGGTAGATGTCCCCCTTCTCCCGGCGCTGAAACGGCGCCCGGAGAATCCATAAGAGCACGAGAACATAAATCAGTCCCCATATGGAAAAAGCGTAGCCCGCCGGCTGAATCAAAGCCGGTTCCTGGTTGGCCGTGATGCCTACATTGGTGGCCGAGGAATAGTTCACGGCGATCATGAGAATAAAAAATAATAGATTCACAAGCGTAATTCGGATCATGGATCATCACAGCCTTTCTTATGTCGTCTACTGATTAATGAACGGGCGGCCCTGCAAAAGTAATGGAAGCCGCGCCGTTCCATGCTTTCTTTCTTCTTTTTCCAGATGGCGCCGGAAGCGGTACATCACAAAGCGGTGGGCTTTGGCCTGCGTGTATTTATACATAAACCATGGCAGCGACGGCATGTAGTCATGGATGGCAATGATGCACTCTTCTCTTCCCGGGATTTTCCGGAATTCCAGCCTGCCCCGCTCATTCTCCTTTTTATCATCAAACAGCCCGCCTGTGATGTAGAAAAGGGCACGGTCCGGCTGGCTTCGGTCCGCCGAATGACGGAGTTCGAGCAGGGTCCAGCCGCGGAATTGTATGTTTATGACACCGTCGAAATCATCCTGAACGCTGAGCAGCGGATGGATTTTACGCGACAGCCATTCGGCATAGTAATGCGCCGTCCAAAGTGCTGTTTTGCCGTGCGGAAGTGGTATCCGCTGCACAGACCGTACGTCGTTGTCGATATCTGGAATCGTCAGCACTTTCAACCGGCCGGCGGGGCGTTTTTGTTTCTCCTCTTCCAGGGATTTGCGCGCCGCTTCCCGGAATGGGGTTGATCCCACGCTGATGCCGCTGACCATGTTTTCCGGCCTCGCGATCATCGGGTGAATCAGACTTTCAATCAGCGGATACACCATTTCCCTCGGCGAGTTGGACACGAGACTGACCCAGAGCCTGGATAAATTGACGGTCATGAAAGGAACCGGAATCATTTTCGGCTGTTTTCCCATGACTTCCGCCGTCTCTCTCATCATGTTTTTGTAGGTCATGACTTCCGGACCGCCGACGTCAATCGAGCGGTCATACAGATCCGTCCGGCCCGCGCACCGGACGAGCGAATCCAGCATGTCGCCGATATAAATCGGATGCGTCTTTTTTCTCGTCCATTTCGGAAGCAGCATGACGGGAAGACGTTTGACCATTTTCGCAAGAATCGGAAACGATGACCCGTTCGGCCCGACGATCAGACCGGCGCGCAGTGTTGTGACCGGCACCTGATAGGAAGTTAACACCTGTTCTACTTCAAGGCGGCTCCGGATATGACGGGAGAGGTGATCGGCATCGGGAACGAGTCCGCTTAAGTAGACAATCTGTTTGACCCCCTGCTTTTCAGCAGCCTGTGCGAAATTGTCCGCCAAAATGACATCCATATTTTCAAATGTGCCCTGCGTCAGTTTTGCCGACGGTTTCATGGAATGAACGAGATAATACGCATAGTCCGCTCCTTCCAGTGCTTTCTCCGCATCCGCCATGGAAAACAAATCACAGGAACGCCACGTCACATGCTCGGTATCTTCTTTATCATCGCCGTTTCGGGACAAAGCGATAATATCGGCATAAGGGGTAAGCTGCTTCAGCAGGTTCCGCCCGATATAGCCGCTGGCACCGGTTAATGCAATCACCGGCCTTCGGTTGGTGGCTGTCATAGGGGGATAACTCCTTTATTGGTATAGTGTATACCACCCCTATACCCGTCTATGTGATTATTCAGACTGGGAATCTTATACAAAGGTCCGGCGCGGCCTTCATTGCGCCGGTTGAATTCAGGCTGCTACATACCGGCTGGTTTCATACGAGCCAAGTGGAGGCCGATACGGTCCAATGTTGATAAAATACATGCCACATCGACTTCAATACATGCCAACGCCCGCAGTACCTGCCAAATTCATGCTTTTACAAGCCAATTTATGTCGAATACATGCGGAATGTCACCTCTTACATGCGATCAAGTATATCCAGCGGCAATGTATACCTTCGATTTTTATACGATCCTGTGTAAGGGAGATCTAATTGATGGAAAAGTTTGGCGGAAACAGAAGGAGAGTCGAGCTGCAGGAATGTGCGGCATTCCCGGTTGGTGATGGTGGATTTATGGAGAAGTGCATAATCGATGAGGGATGCGGTATGAGCATGGGGATGAAGCGTATGACAGGCACCGCAGTACCACCCGCCGCGCTGTCTCGGCAGCGGCAGATGATCACAATCCGGACAATATACCCCGGTGTGCAGCAGACGCGGATCGATTTCACTTGGCGTATCCGGGATATGGTGCTGATGGAGTTTCTTTAATTTGCGGGAGACTTTCTGCATCTGCTGCTTGGTGAGCGTAACGGCTTCGTATTTTTTCTGAAGCGATTCGTAGGAATAAGGAAGCGACGGGGGACGGATGACAGAGTGGTACATGTCACGGTGCGCCGGGTCAGTTTTGAGTACAGTCGAGGCGTTACTGATGACAACAAACCCCGGAACCGGTGCCTGAGGAAGTTTATGACGGATCAGCCAGTTTTGCAGCTGACTTTGCTGCCTCCGTAGCTGCAGCAGCGGATCGGGAAACGCTTCTTCTTTGTCGTCCAGGGTGCGAATCATTTGTTGAAACGATGGGTCAAAGTATAACGTTCCCGCTATGTTTTTAATCTCAAGGATCAGAAGAAAATGCGGAGTGACGAGCAGCGTGTCGATTTGAAAAAAAGTGCTGCGTTCCCCAGGGAGGCGGAGATCATGAAGAATGTAACAGTCATCAAAGGGAAGAAAATTCAAGTGATAATCAATCGATGTCTCCCCGCGGTACCCGGCGCGGCTCATCGCAAGCTACTCCTCCAGTTTCGCCCGCTCCGGATGAGCAGCCGGCAGCCGCCGCAGCACCGCTTCCCATTTTCTTATTTTCCACGGGATTTGTCGTTCTTTTTTAATCAGGTGGATCACCTCTTTCGTTTTGTCCTTCCTGTTATTCGACGTGTGACGAGGATTCTCCTTTATTGTTTTTGTGTCGGATGGTACTGTCCGTGTTTTGTCGAATACGAGCCGAATCACATCGGTTACATGCCGGATGGGCTCCAATTCATGCCGGCTGATTTAATACGAGCCAAGTGGAAGCCGATACAGTCCAATGTTGATAAAATACATGCCAAACCACTAATCAAACCACCAACCACCCTACACCAAAAAGATCCCGCTGTCCTCGCAGCGGGATCTGTCACACTTATTCTTTTTTCGATAACTGCAGGGCTTTCTTCACGTCTTTCAGGGAATTGGATTTCCCGTACAGCAGCACGCCGCCTTTGTAGACTCTCGCACCGGCCACCGCCAGTAAGACAATGGTACCGATCAGCAGCCCGAACGACAAAGCGGTTTCCCATATCGGCACTTCCAGCATCGTCACCCTCAAAAACATGATCATCGGTGCGAAAAAAGGAATGAAGGACGTAACTGTCACGAGCATATTATCCGGTGAATTCAGTCCGAAAATCGCGATGAAAAACGCAATCATGATGAGATATATAAGCGGCGCCATTAACTGGTTTACTTCTTCGGTCCGGCTCACAAGAGAGCCGATGGTCGCCGACATTGTTGCATACAATAGATAACCGAGCAGAAAGAAGATAATCGCGTAAATGAACGTGGCGGCTTCCGCATTCTGCAGACCGAAATACTGAAACACGCCGCCGGTTAACTGGTTCTGATTCGTCTGAAGCATCACGTAACCTGCCGCAAGGATGATGCCGAATTGCGTAAGACCGAGCAGCGCGATTCCCGCAATTTTGGCAAACATCTGCGTCACCGGCGAGACGCTCGAGACCAGGATTTCCATGACCCTTGATGATTTCTCGTTCGCGACGTCCATCGCAATCATGTTGCCGTACATAATAACCGATAAATACAATAAAAACAGCATCACATACACAATACCGCGGGCGTTGTTTTGTTCCTCCGCCGATGGCGCCCCCTGATCCTGCTCAAGCGCCGATGTGTCAAAAACGACCGGAGACGTGAGTTGTTCCACCACCGCCGGATCCACGCCGGCGTCCGCTGCCGCCATGTTCACTTTCACCGGCTGCAATGCCTGCTGCAGGCTTTGGGACAGTGCGGAGGGATTGCCCTGCATCGAAAAATACGCCGCCTGAGGCTCACCGCCTGCCATCATTATGTTCAGAAAGCCATCGAATGTGCCTTCTCTTACCTCCTCTTTGGCTTCTGCCTCCGAACCTCCATACTGCTCAAGCGATATGTTCCCGCCTGCACGCTGCATATTTTCCATTAAATCCGGAAAAACGTCCCCGGTCTCATCCAAAACCGCCACACGCTGGCCGGTGTCTTCTCCTCCGCTTCCACCAAAGGAAGACAGGATGGATGGCATATTGCCCGCAAGAAAAATAAACAGAACAGTGATAATGGTCGTAATGAGAAAGGACTTGGCTTTTACTCTGCTTAGATACGTATGACTTAAGATAATACCGAATTTATTCATACGACATGCCCGCCTTTTCAATAAAAATATCATTCAATGAAGGCTCTTCCAGTTCGAATCGGCGCACAAATCCTCTGCCCTGGAGCGTATGAAAAATATGTTCCGCCGTCTCTTCCCGGTCGATCTGCAGCACGCATCCATCCGGCACCTCGGCAAAGGTTACAACACCCTCCACCTCTTTGAGATAGCCAAGATCAAAATCAGCGTGGATGCGGAGATTTTTTCTCCCGTAGGAACGTTTGATTTCTTTCAGACTGCCATGCACAATCGGCTGTCCGTGCTGCAATATGCAGACATGCTCGCACAATTCCTCGACATGTTCCATCCGGTGGGAGGAAAAGACAATACTTGTGCCCATCTTCTTGACGTCCAGCACCGCCTGCTTCAAAAGTTCCACGTTGACGGGATCCAGACCAGAAAACGGTTCATCCAGGATCAGCAGCTTCGGCTGATGAATCACCGCGGAGATGAACTGGATTTTCTGTTGATTCCCTTTCGACAGCTCTTCCACCTTCTGATCCATATAATCCGGCACCTGAAACCGCGCGAGCCAGCCTTCCAGTTGTTTCACAATATCCGCTTTCTTCATGCCGCGAAGCCGGCCGAGATATACCAACTGGTCCCGGACGGTCAGTTTCGGATACAAGCCTCTCTCTTCGGGAAGATACCCGATCATGCCGCTGCCCGCATATGTCATTCTGCCGCCGTTCCAGTACACTTCTCCTTCTGTCGCTTCAAGCAGTCCGATAATCATACGGAACGTTGTTGTTTTCCCGGCACCGTTTGCCCCGAGCATGCCGAAAATCTCCCCTTCCGGAATCTCGAGCGAAAGATCACGAACCGCTGTCGTCTCTCCAAATGTTTTCGTAATGTGATCCAGTGTCAGCGTCATCGGCGCCCCTCCTTCTTCTTCCTTTATACTATACTTCTACGCACAAGAGAAGACTTTGTTTCAGAGCGGCTGAACGCAAAAACCGGCAGATTATCCATCTGCCGATTTTCTTCCCTCTATTTTCATTCCCTCTATTATAACGTGAAGCTTTTACACAATGAAACAGACCATCATTTATTCTGAACCGGACAACTCAGATATTTTAACTTCCTTGACTACCCTATACCTATCGGTTGACGTTTCTTCGACCATCGATCCCTGCAGGTTTCCTCCCGTTTCCCCGTATACTTCCTGAATGTAGGGCGGTTGTACTTGTGCGCTCATTTCCACTTCAACGTGCGGATCAGCGTCTTCACCCAGCTTGTCTTCCCCTGGAATAGGTACCCGCATCCGGAAACTTCCGTCCGGCCGAACATCATCGTAGTCGTTATAACCCGAAATAATGTAGTTATCTGCATCAATACTGGCTAGTATCCTCGCACCTTGCAGAATGTTACTCTGTCCTTCTATGTATACAAAGTCACCTTCTCTTTCTGCGTCAAAGTCCAGCCATGCCTCCATCTCTCCATAATCTTCAGGCGGCTCGTTCTCTGGAGGTTCTATCGTTATCGTTTGATCTTCTTCCCCCAGAACGTAATCGGTGTAAAGAATATGCTTTGGTTCGCCATTTTCCCGTTCTTCATCCGGGTCAATTCGAACAAACGGACCTTCCATGTTTTCTCCGTATTCACCGTAAGCTTCTACCATTTCTTCCTTTTGATCGTCCGGGGTGTACGTAATCTTGAGATCCAGTGGTTCATCAACATTCGGATAGTCTACTTCACCGGAAAAAGATCCATCTTCTTCCACCGTGAGGTTTGTCCAGTTCGAAAACAATATGTTTTTCACCGCATCAAAGCTTACAGTCAAATCCGCGCCCGGCATTAAATTGGTCGTTCCTTCGATTTGGACGGTATCATTATCCCGGCTGAACACAATCTCCCCGTTTATGTCCACTCGAGGATCCCCCTGATTTTCCATCCCTTTTTCTTCTTTTGTACTGCCTTCTTCCTGCTTTTCCGCTTCTTCCTTCTCCGTTGCGTCCTCCACTGTTTCTGTCTGATCAGAGGACTCTGTTGCTGCCGGATCTTCTGAACTGCATGCGGTCCCTCCCACAATCATCACGAGCAGACTCATAAAAAACAGACTGTTTCTTCCCATCGTCTTCCCCTCTCTCCAGCTTCAATACTTCATTTTGTCTCTTCTGGTTTAATAATTATTTCCACGCGGCGGTTCTTCGCACGATTTTCTTCGGTATCATTGGAGACAACCGGTTCCGTTTCCCCAAATCCTTTCGTGGAAAAGTCGAAATCATCCATCGTTTCCTCTTCTAAAAAGTAAGCCTCCACCGCTTCTGCACGTTTCTGGGAGAGCTGCTGATTGTATGACGCCTCTCCCTGGTTGTCGGTGTGCCCATGAATCTTGACTTCCCCTGCTTCATACTGCTCCAGTTCCCCGCTGATTTCTTCCAGTAAAGCCAGTGCATCATCTCGAAGCGTAGACTCATCAAAGTCAAACAGGAGATGATCCGGCACGTTAATCGTGATTTCCTCTCCCATACTTATCCCTACTTCTGGAACGGTGATCTCCGGCGCACTCACCTCAGGAACTGTTACTTCAGGTGCAGACACTTCAGGTGCAGATACCTCAGGAGCAGACACATCGGGAGGTGAATAATCAAAAGAAGAACCAGAGTCTTCTTCGTTATCTTTTTCCTCCTCTTCTTCCTCTGCTTTCTGTTCTTCCTCTTCCGGCTGCGCTTCATCGACTGACTCCTGCTCCTGCGCTTCTTCCCCCGTGTCGGGTGCAGACTCACCGGATGAATCAGAATCATCCTCTCCGGCGCACGCAGCTAAAACTATCACGAGTAAAAGGAACGGCATTCCTGATTTTTTTAACATCATATCCTCCCTGTTTTAGAAAAATGAACGGATAATCGGCCACCCGCTTTTCCAATCAACTATTAAAAGGCCGAATATCGATACCAATACGCCAATTTGAAAGTGAACAAGCCTCACCTGGTTTTCCTTGTAAAGCTTGCGAATGACATTCGTCACAGTTCCAATATATGCTATAAATGAAATAATTCTCAATAATATACTCAACCACGTAATGGTAAAGAGGTCTTCTGCCACCTCTGGCGCGAAACTACCTATAGCAAAGGAAGGAAGTCCTATACCTAATAATAATACACCACATAGATTCAATACCTTCACTAACATACTCATCCTCCTATCTACATGAACGACTGTTTGTTTTCTCATCGATGTTATGCTGAAGCTTTTCCCAGGGGAGGATGCCGCTTTACTTCTGCCTATTTGCAGTAATCACGAAAGGCAAACAAACTAGAAAAATGAACTAATAACCCGCCAACCGTTTTTCCATTCAAAGAACAAAAGACCGAATATCGTTATCAATACGCCATTGCGAAAGTGAACGAACCTTACCTGTTTTTCTTTATGATGTATACGTAACATATTGGTCACCGCACCGCTCAGTAATATCAACATCAATAATCCCAAGGAAACACTGAACCACGTAACGGTAAAGATATCTTCTACTACTTCTGGCGCGAAACCAGCTATAGCAAAGCCAGTAATTCCTATACCAAGAAATAATCCAACACACACATTTAATATCTTCACTAACATACCCATCCCCTATACGGCTATTTGTTTTCATCGATGTTATGTTGAAGTTGGTTCTGTATCGGCGCAGGCTACATCTTCAAGGGAGAGGCACATCCGGCTTCACCTCTACTTATTTGCAGCGTTCACGAAAAACGTACACAACTCTAGAAAAACGAGCTAATGATTGGCCACCCGTTTTCCCATTCACCTATTAAAAAGCCGAATATCGTTATATATACGCCACAGAAAAAGTGAACAGGCCTCACTTGGTTTTCCCTTGTAATGCTTGCGAATGACATTCGTCATTGTTCCAGTCGATACTATAAACATCAAAATTCCCATAGATACACTTAACCATGGAATGGTAAATATGTCTTCTGCTACCTCTGGCGTGAAACCAGCTATAGAAAAGGAAGTAACTATCAAGACAATAAATATTACACCACATACATTTAACAACTTCACTAACATACGCATCCCCTCACTATCCTCATGAATGACTGTTTTTTTCATCGAACTTATACTGAAGTTGTTCCGAATCGGAGCAGTCGAAATCTTCCAAGGGGAGGCTGCCGCTTTACCTCTGCTTATTTGTAGCGTTCACGACAGACGAACATACTAGAAATATGAACGGATAATCGGCCACCCGTTTTTCCATTCATAGTACAAAAGGCCGACTATCATTATAAATAGGGCAGTCTGAAAGTGGACAAACCTCACTTGGTCTTCCCCAAAATACTTGCGAACGAAATTGGTAATTGACCCTATACCTACTATAAATATCAAAATCTTCAAGGATTCACTCAACCATGAAATAGTAAATAAGTCTTCTGCCACACCTGGCGTAAAACCAGCCATAGAAAAGGAAATAACTACCATTTCGATAAATATAACAACACATACATTTAATATCTTCACTAACATACGTATTCCCCTATACGGCTATTTGTTTTCATCGATGTTATGTTGAAGTTGTTCCGTATCGGCGCAGGTTACATCTTCAACAGGGAGGCTGCCGCTTTACCTCTGCTTATTTAAAGCGTTCACGACAGACGAACAAACTAGAAATATGAACGGATAATCGGCCACCCATTTTTCCAATCAGCTATTAAAAGGCCGACTATCATTATCAATAGGGCAGTCTGAAAGTGGACAAACCTCACTTGGTCTTCCCCAAAATACTTGCGAACGAAATTGGTAATTGATCCTATACCTACTATAAATAGCAAAATCATCAAGGATTCACTCAACCATGAAATAGTAAATAAGTCTTCTGCCACACCTGGCATGAAACCAGCCATAGAAAAGGAAATAACTACCATTCCAATAAATATAACAACACATACATTTAATACTTTTACCAACTTTAGCCCCACCTATCTGCTCCGGTAAAAGCGTACATCCGCTGCACAATCCACTTAAGTGCCTGACAACGAATACAACACTAAAACAACGAGTTCATGATCGGCCAACCATTTTTCCAGTAAAAAAATAACATTCCGAATATAGTTACCAATACACCATTGCGAAAGTGAACAAGCCTCACTTGGTCTTCTTTTTATGCATCCGGAACAAATTGGTCATCGCACCAATCATTAATATCAACATAAACAGCCTCATAAAGATGCTGAACCATGAAATGGTAAACATCCCCAACTACGAATTGATACTTCCTAAAACCAAAAAAGCAATCCCTATACCAAAAAATAAGACAACACATACATTTAATATCTTCACTAACATACCCATCCCCTATACGGCTATTTGTTTTCATCGATGTTATGTTGAAGTTGATTCTGTATCGGCGCAGGCTACATCTTCAACAGGGAGGCTGCCGCTTTACCTCTGCTTATTTAAAGTGTTCACGACAGACGAACAAACTAGAAAATTGAACTGATAATCGGCCAGCCGTTTTTCCATTCAAAGAACAAAAGACCAACTATCGTTACCAACAGGCCAATCCGAAAGTGAACAAGCCTCACTTGGTTTTCCTTGTAATACTTGCGAACAGCATTCGTCACTGTACCGGTCCATACCATAAATATCAAAATTCTCATGGATACACTCAACCATGAAATGGTAAAGAGGTTTTCTGCAACCTCTGGCGTGAAACCAGCTATAGAAAAGGCAGTAACTATCATACAAATAAACAAAACAACACATACATTTAATACCCTCACTAACATAGGTACCCTCCTATCCTCGCGAACGACTATTGGTTTTTTCATCGATGTCATGCTGAAGCTGTTCCGTATCGGTGTGGTCGACATTGCTTACGTTTCCATCCATCAAACGGTTCCAGCCATTAGAGAACATATCACCCAGTTTATGAAACCCGTTCATTATTGGTTTTTTGAAAGTGTTGGTGAATGCGGTCTGTTTGAAACCATTGATAACATCGACAGCAATATTCAAATTTTTCTTTTGTGTTGAGGTCATCGTTTTTCCAATCGTTTGATTAGCCATGGTCGTCGAATAAGATCCCAATGGGAAGAAGATAGCAGTAATCAACGCACCGGTGAGAAATGATGAGAGGGTCAACCCATCGCCAAGAGCCCAGTCACCAAGGGTAGAAGCACCTCCTCCTATTCCGGAAGCTGTGAGTACCCTCTTCAATTTGTTCGCTAGACCAGGAGCCATAAATCCGCTGCCCAGTACAGCCAGGGACCCGCCAGTTAAAGTACCTGCTGTGATGTCCACCAACGCTTTTTTCATGTCAAAGGCTGAAGGATCTTCTAATAAAATAGCAAAATGTTGAAGAGAGGGTATACCTCCCCCGACAATAGCCCCCCATTTCATTTGACCAAAAACTCCGGAAAGACTTGCCCAGCCGGCTGATAATTTTGTCATCGCCCATCCGGCAAACCTACTGAGCGCAAGATGAGATCTTGTTCCCAACATGAACGCTGCCCGTGTACTGAGCAGTGCTCCAGCACTATAGCCTCCCAGTGGAATGAACACGGTTCCCAATACAATACCGCCGGCGGTGAGCGCATTAAAGTTATCTCCACCGACAATCGCACCATAAATCGCAGCACCAAGTGCTCCAATTCCTGCCAGGATAGCAAGCATTGTGCCCCCAATGCCGAGCAGGAGCGCACCGCCGATAATGGCACCGGCAATTGCTAATCCAACTCCGAGTCCTTTGAGTAATCCCTGGACCCAGTCAGGCGCTGCATTCCACGCGTCAACCGCACCACTTGATAACAAATCAGCAAACATCTGGCTCATGCCGGCGGGGGAGAGTGCAAACAGCCCTTCCCCTAATGACTTCAGAAAATCTCCTATTGAATCAGGGTTGGTAAGGCCTTTAATAATGCCTTCCATCTGCCCGCTGTACTCTTTTATTTTCTCACCGAGATTCGGGGCAATTTCTGATACCGCATCTCCCAGCCATTCTTGTCTTCCATAGAATACGGGGAAAATCGCAGGTTTTTAGAAAATACAGTCGAAGATTGATCCTTTTCATACTCTTCAAACATCTGGTTTTGCTTTTTTGTTTTCGCAGGCTTTATAACGTAGGAAATATCATTTTCAGCTTGAAACGGCAGGGAGCTGAATCCAATAGTCTCGTCCAGTACAATAAGCATGTTTATCATCCTCAATTATGTATGTATATAATAGTCACCTTAAAAAAGCAGTCATGAATGGATACAACCTAATAGATATTTTTATCACAGGAAATGTTTTCCTTCAATTCATTTTTCTTAAAGAGATGTTTCTTGGTGATAAAAATAAGACATTGGACATACATCTTACGAAACAATAAAAATATGTAACTGCCAGTGATTTATTTCTCATTTAAATAGTTTTCATTTTATAACTATTTTCATTGCTGGAATATTTGATCTTACATTTCCTTCATGAAACAAGCTGTCACTGTAATTTTTTAAGAAAATAATGGATACGAAATGGCACTAACGTAAAATAGGTGATACGACTATTATCTCTTTTTATATTTAATACTTTTTACCTTTTTTCGTCACTTCTATTACAATATCCGACACTCACTGATTTGCAAAAAAAGAGCAGGGCGCGGCCTGCCCTGCTTTTTCTCCGTTTTATTTATTGTCCTAAAAGTCATGGGTCTTTTTTAAAGGTGCGGGAAAATATACCTTTAACCAAGCCAAATGGTGTTGGTTTTAATAAAGGTGCTTCTTTCGTAGCAAGTGGAATATTCCGCCGAACTTTACGTTTCAAGTTCAGTAAACTTGCAGTGTAACTGCTAGATTAGAGTTAACACTTTTTGCTTGATAAAATTGAACACTTTTTCGTTACTAACTCTTCTCTGACCAGCTATACTAAAAGCAACGATGAACGCTGGTCAGGGGGAAACGAAAGGTGAGTAAAATGAAAGATCATATGCGTATTCATGACTTAAAAGACGAGGGTTTCAGTATCTCGGCTATCGCCCGCAAGTGCGGCGTATCAAGAAACACGGTTTATACCTATTTAGACATGGATTGGGATCAAGCGATGGAGTGGGTCGAAACGTTAAAGACCAGGACAAGGAAATTGGATCGCTATCAGGACTACATCCTGCGTTGGTTGAGAGAGCACCCGGACCTGTCGGCTTCGCAGATTTCGGACTGGCTGGAAGAAAAACATGCTTTCAAAGAAGCAGGAGACAGCACCATTCGAACCTATATCAAGGAATGGAGAGAAATATATCATATCCCAAAAACGGTGACCTACCGGTCTTTTGAGGCTCTGGAAGAATTACCGCAGGGGCAGCAGATGCAGAATGACCGTCAGTGAAAATGGAGCATTCCTGTTAGGGGAAAAAGGTGGTTCTATTTGACGCTTATTTTCCTCATGGCTGAGCCTGCTTCCCTTTTGGCACGTCCGATTTTTTTGCCGGCGTTCTATAACGAATGGGTTTCTCAATAAACCGCCAAGAAAAAGACGCAATCAAAAGAATAACAGCTATTTGTATAAAAATACGAGGTATAGATTGCCAGCCTTCCGTTACTGCAGCAGGAAAGGTCAACACAAGGATGGGATAATGCCAAATATAAATGCCATATGAACGAATCCCCAACCAACGCAACGGCCTGCATCCCATGATGCGAGTGATCCAACTGGATGGATGAACAGCTGCGGCAATACATTGGAGGACCATTCCACCGCGGTATAGAAACGGATCATACTGATTAGCCTGCCACATCAGCCAGCATAAACTGACAAGACCCATCGTTCCCCCTATATCCAGAGTAAGAAGTAGACGTTTGTTATCAGCCATTCTACCCGTGAACATTTGGGTGGGCAAAAATAACACAAGAGCTGCCCCAATCAGAAGGGCTAACGCACGGGTATCAGTCCCGAAATAAACCCTGCTTGTATCCAGCAGCCCTGGTTGATAGAGTACTGCCATTTCCAGTGCTGAAACCAATGCACCAACGAGGATAAGCACGATTAGGAACTTACGTTTTGGACGAAACGAAGTCCCAATAACAGTAAAAATGGCCAAACGAGATAAAATTGCTCTTCTACAGCGAGAGACCAGAGATGTAATAACGGCAAAGGATTTCCAAAATAGGAGAAATATCCAACATCATTAAATATGAACCACCAATTAGCAACGTAAAATAGAGAAGCCAGCCAATCGTCCCAAAGGTCAGCTAATTGGGAAACATGAAACAAGATCATCCAGCCAGCACAATCAAAAAAAGAAGCACTCCCGGCAGCAGCCGTTTGGCACGCCGAAACCAAAAATGACACCAATCAATCTGTCCTGTCTTCTCCCATTCCTTCATCATTAAATCTGTAATGAGATAGCCGGATAAAACAAAAAATACACCCACCCCTAAAAATCCTCCGGAGGCTCATCCCACATCGAGATGGTAGGCGATCACTGCAAATACTGCCAATACCCTGATCCCATCCAATCCCGGCATATATCTACTTTTCATTGTCTGCATCTAGGCATCCTCTTCAACAAAGGTCGAATGTTCTTTTTTTATGGCTTCTTCGGTCGCAGGGGGTGCCGATAAGACATGCAGCTGGGCATTTGGAAGTTTTTCTTTTAGTTTCTCGATTAATTTCGTGTAATGCGTCATGGAATGTTCCGTTGGATTGTCCACCGGCATCAATATGTCAGCGGACCCCAGCATAATAAAATATCCTGTGTTTTTTTATTGACAATTTGATCCACCTCTTCTATGGCGAATTGAGCCGTAGCCCCTTCATTACTTATAACTCGGGAATCATCCAATACTTCTGATAAACCATCTAATATAGAATCTCCTAAAAATATATTGTTTCTGTAAGTAGATTTATACTGGTCTCCTGCACCGGCAGAACCTGTTTGATTGTCGTCCTGTTTATTACTACAGGCTGCAGCCAATATGATGAGGATTCCAATAAGCACCGTAAGAAATTTTCTTTTTGTCATATCCATTACCTCCTAAATTTCAATCGATGCTCTGTGTGAAAACGGCAGGGCATCCTTGTACGGTAAAGATCAAATGAGGATGTTGTTGATCTCAAGTAAAGATTTCAACGAAAAATACGTTGGTTCTCTACCGAAGCAGGAATCGGTTCTCCTTTCATTTGGGCAACCTTCTACTGAATCCAAGCAATCTTGTTTTTTTAAAATTAAATAATAATAAAAATTGAACTTGAGAGTCGATGATAAGCAAATTTTTAACAACTGCTGGCAGGGGGAGACTCATTAACGCTCTCCTTCAATTCTTGTTCACTCTATTCCTGTGTGGATATTTGATGACAACGTTGATAACAGTTAAAGTTATATGGTTTTGTGTTTTCTTTAATTTTTTCAGTCTGGAACCCATGTTCCGATAGATAAGCTAATAGACTAGACAAATGGTCAGCTGTGTTTTGTTTATCATGCATAAGAATAATTGGCGTCACTCCTGCATTTACTTGTTCTTCTATTTGTTCAATAACCGTATCCAAATATTGCTCACTGGATAAGGACCAATCCCTGCTGTCAACATTCCAATCCCACAATTTAAAACCATTGCTGTCTAAAACCTCCCGATATGATTTAGTTAAATACGGAACACTGCCATAAGGTGTCCGAATGAGATTGGACCTGACTCCTGTAATTTGTTGAAGGGTCTCCTGTGCGGTAGTTATTTCTTTAAGAGCGGATTGTTCAGATTTATAAAAGTTGTTTATGTCGTGGGTCACACCATGTAAACCTACAGCATGACCTTGCTCTATGATCTTATTTACAACTTCTGGTGACTCTCTCATAGAAGGTTCCAGCATGAAAAAGGTTGCTTTGGCGTTAAATTGGTGTAAAGTATCTAAAATATCTGTGGTTGCTGAAGTAGGACCGTCATCAAAGGTTAAGTAGACAGTCTTTTTTTCTATATTTTTTTCCTGTGACCTATCAGATTCTGTTCTTTGTGAATCGGATGAGCCTTTATCTTCCGAATATATCTCAGATGATTCGTTATCAGGTTCTGTCTCCGTACTACAGGCATAAAAAATAACCAAACAGCCAAGGAAAATAAATAGTATGAGCTTTTTCATATAAAGACCTCGATTTCATTTATTAATCTTGTAGACAGATTAATAAAGTGGGATAAAGACGAAATGAAGATGAAATGGACTTGAGCTAAAGATTTGATAAAACGGAAAAAGCCATCCAATTTATTGACTTATAAAGTCAGAAAATTGGATAGCCTGCATTCCATAGAGATCTTTGGGCGGGCCCCTAAAAGATTCAGCTGAAAATACCTTGTTTTTCTGATTCTTCTTTGTATTCTTTAATCCCTTTCACAATGGAGTCGGCAACACGTGATTGAAAATCGTCCGTATGCATTTTGGATTCGTTCGCGGAATTCGTCAGGTAACCTACTTCAAGCAAGGCTGCCGGCATTTCCGTATCCCTTACAACGAACAGATCTTTCTTCTTGATTCCTCTATCCCTGAATTCGGTAGCTTTCACCACATGTTTCTGTAAAATCTGAGCAAACTGGTGGGAAGTCTTGTGATAATAATACGTTTCGGTACCTGAAACATTGGGATCGGAAAAAGTGTTACCGTGAATAGATATAAATACATCTGCGTTTTTTCTATTGGCGTATTTGGGCCTTTCTCGGCTTTCTTGGGAAATAAAGCTGTCATCTGTTCTCGTCATGAAAACTTCCATTCCCGATTCCTGCTCCAGCCGTTTTTCCACTTTTTTCGATAAATTTAACGTGAAACTCTTTTCATATTGGCCGCTGGCGCCTGTTGCGCCGGGATCTCTCCCGCCATGTCCCGGATCGATCGCCACCTTAAAGGCTGTGTTTTTGTTTTCACTGTTTTCACTGTTATTGCTGCTACTGGCATTATTATGATTGTTGTTCTCGGGATTGCCGGAGCAAGCCGACATTAATAGAATGGGAAATAAAAGCAATGTAACAACCAATATATTTCGTGTCCTGTGATTTCTCCCATTTTTCTGTTGAAATACCATCTTTCATCTATCCTTTCTTTTTCAAAGCTGCGTTTTAAAGATTAATAGATAGATGTAAAGTTCAGGTGCATATAAGATCAATACCGTATAAAAAATTTGTAATCTGATAGAATCGGTTTTTGTGGTCACTCCATACAAAAAAGCCATCCGTTCAATAAAATTAAACGGACGGCTTTTTTGCTTCATAAAATTTGCTATTCTTTTTTATTCAAATAGAAGTAAAACAGCACGCCTTCTTCTGTATTCGTTACACCATATTGCACACCATGCAATTCCAAGATATTTTTTGAAATAGCAAGCCCCAATCCCATACTGCCTTCTGAACGGTCACGGGACGTATCTCCACGATAAAAACGATCCCATATTTTTTCTACATGTTCTTCTGCGATAGGAGACCCGTTGTTTTCGACACATACTTTAACAAGTTCCTGCTCACTTTTAGTAGAAATAATAATGTTTTTATCTTCCGGGGTATGGCGGATCGCATTGGTAATGAAATTCGTAACAACCTGTTCTATGCGATGCTGATTTGCAACGACTCTTGTCCCGGAAAGGTGTTTATGCACATGTAATTGCTTGTCAGCGATATCTAAAGATAATTGTTCGCAAATATACTCGATGACTTGATCAATATAGAAGACATCCATTTCCATTTTGTACGTTCCGGATTCAAATTTTGCCAATTCAAGCATTTCGACAATAAGCATGTCCATTTTATCGACTTCGTTTGCCATTGCGTTAAAATAATAATCTTTTTTATCCTTAGCAACATCATCTTCTAAAATAGAGATGCAGCTCTTCAATATACTTAAAGGTGTCTTTAATTCATGTGACACACCGGAAATAAATTCTTTACGTGTATGTTCCAGTTGTTTTTCCTTCTCTATATCCTCCTGCAATTGATTAATGTGCGAATGCAGGGTGGTAGAGAGACTGTTAATATTGTGGGATAACGTACCAATTTCATCCTTTGACTTGACAGGTATGGTCTCGGAAAAATCCAGGTTGGCCATTCTGCTTGTCGTATCGTTGATTTGCAGCAATGGTTTGGCGATTTTTTTCGAAAAATAAAAGGATGCCAGAACAATAAGGAGCAATGCCAATATAATTAGGTAGATATAATAATCTTCTAACATTTGCACAGCTTCATCAATTGGCTGTAATGACGTCATAGCAAAAATATAAGCAGTTTCACCATTCGCATCTTTCATCGGTCGGATGAATATTTTGTACTCAATACCATTTTTCTCATAATCCATTGTTTTCGCACGGTCATTATAATTATCATTAAATAGCAGCTTTGCTTGAAATTGTTTGATTTGTTCGATAAACACACGATTTGTGTAAATAGGTGAACGTACGGTTCCTACAGGTAATTGTAATTTCTTAATGTTTCCCGTTAAATATACCTGCGAGTCTCTTGCTCCAAGGGGGTCTGTTTCCGTGCTGTTTCCATATAACTCTTCCGTGAGCAGCTTATTCTCTAATCCAAAATTCCCGTTCTGTCTAGTTAAAATGGCAGGAATTACTGTATTATCTGCTAGTATCCCATCTATCGTAATACGCTTTCCTTGTTCTAAATCAAACTTTATCCTTTCTAAGTCCTCTAAGCCGATAAAACTGTACAAAGGGATAGTAATATCACGATTAGCGAGGTTCTTATTCTGAGAAGCATCTGAATGAATTGTCACAGAAAAATCATTTGTGTGTTTCATATTTCCTGCACTGTCTAACGTTGTAATCCACGTCGAATGCTCCTGATAGAAATCCTGCTCCAACCTTTTCATTGCCTGTACATTTTCCCCGGCCTTCAAGAATTCCTTCTTAAAAGATTCAATACTCGTTTTAATGTCATCTACCTCTTGTGTTGCATAATATTGCTTGAAAAACACCGTTTGTCCAATATATATCGTTGCAAGAATAAGCATACACAATAAGGCTGTCAGCAAAAATAATTTTAATACAATGCCTTTTTTCATGTTTTGTCCTCAAATTTATAGCCAGCCCGAATAACCGTGACAATACAATTTCCTTTAGCGCCTATTTTATGCCTCAAATTGCGGATGTGACTATTGATTGTTCGATCATCACCGTCAAACTCATAGCCCCAGATTTTAGTGATAAGTTGTTCCCTTGTAATAATAATCCCTTGATTTTGCATTAAATAGGTTAATATTTCAAATTCCGTGTATGTCAGACTGATTCTTTCTCCATCTACTGTCACTGTCCGCGTAGAAAAGTGGACATGGATACCATTACTGATTAAAGTGTCTTCATCCGATAACTTACCTGCCCGGGCATAGCGGCTATCCATTAATCGTTTCACTCTCGCCAGTAATATTGGCGGACTGTATGGCTTTGTGACATAATCATCAGCGCCTAATTCAAAACCCAGCAGTGTATCATCTTCATCCGTACGTGCTGTCAGCATAATAATCGCCACATCGGAAGTTTTACGGATTTTTCTGCAAACGGACCATCCATCTACCTCCGGCAGCATAATATCCAAAATAATTAAATGTACATCATGTTCTTCAAAAATAGCTAAAGCTTCATTCCCATCTGCTGCTTCTAATACTTCATATCCTTCATTTAATAAATAATCCTTAACTATTTCACGTAAAATGGCTTCATCTTCTACGATTAATATTGTTTTTGGCATTTGTCTCCCCCACAATACCTAAATGATTACTACCTTAAAAGATAGCATAGTGATGTAAAGATGAGATAAAGATGCGGCTCTTCGCTGTTTCGTGTGAAAAGAGGAAGCTGTGCTCCCCTCGCTGGTCTATGATTTGTTGTTAGCAATAGTGGTTATCTCAGATGCCGGGTGAACTGTTTATGGCATTCTAAAAATGTAGGTAATGGCAGGCCTTCTATGTTGGTTGGCTAAGAAGGTGAAAAACAAAAAAAGCCACTTGTTAACCATTCCCAAAATCAATAGACTTCCTGCTTGAGCAACCAATAAGGACAGAAGACCATCTAGGAGATGTTAGTGTTGAGTATATCAGGAAGGAAGGAAATAAAAAAAAGATGAAGCTATTTTGATGCGGAGATAAGGATGTCAGGCTTTTACCCCGACTTTTTTATATACGTGAAAAATCATGAGAGCAGTACCGTTGTAGAAGTGTTTTATGAAGAGTATGATTAAAATAGAATACACTTACAATAAGTAGGGGTGAACGAAACGATGAAACGAATGCATGTAGCCGCCTTCTGTGCTTTCTCTATCCTGCTTACCGGTTGCACTTCCAACTCTTCAGCGGCAGATGACAGCGGCAGCACCCACCAGGAAAACACGCAAGAAGTCGGCAGCAGTCAGGAAGCGCAGGAACCTTCACAGCAGGAAACAGCATCAAGCAGCAATGATACCAGTGCCTCCTCTACAAACAGCGGAGTTGAAAAACAAAGCTTTGACAACTCTGAAAAAGCCGCGGCTGCCATAAGTGATTATCGTACAGTCAAACAGACGAATATTGATCTTGGCCACGGCATCACAGCCTTGCAGGATGCAGGTGCGGGTCATAAATTTATTTCCTGGAATGAGGGAAACTGGCTCATTAAAATAGATTACCCTATTCAATCGAAGTACGCTGTAAAAAACCACCCGGATAGCCGAAAGCTGGCAGAAACGATTGTAGCGTATCTCGAAACCCACTATCTACCAGCTCCTGATAATCAAGGCGTCATCAAAATCCAAGGATTCAAGGATTCTCCCAGCTCCGTCGTAAAATGGCAGGACGGTCGTGTAGTATATGAATTAAAATCTGAAAAAAATAACCCAATGGAATTGATCAAAAGAGCTGTTGAAGCCGGTAAAAACCTTTAACATCCCGGTTTCCAGGCGTTAACCGACACGCACACCTCGAACATACCGCTTGAGAAAAAAGAAATCGAAAGAACCCGGGCTATACCACTTTCCTTAAGCAGTGGCTATTTTCCACAGCACCTTTTGTTTCGTTCCATCCGATCCGTTCGAGCGTGATGGACCAGACGGTCCACAAGAGCTCCCGTTAAACGATTATCTCCAAATACACGATTCCACTGCCCGAATTCCAGATTGGTGGTGACAATAACGCTTTTTCGCTCGTAACAATCTGTTATAAGATGGAATAAAAGCTCTGTTCCTTCTTTTTGGAACGGCACATATCCTAATTCATCCAAAATAAGCAATGATGATATTTTCCTGATGCCCTAAAAATCGTAAGGCTGTTAATGATTCTTTGATTAATGTCGTTGGAAAATGAAGGGTTTCCGTTCACTCAGGAAAGGAGGTCCGTTTTTTTCAAGCTGCCGATTATCATGTGTGACGAAGGCATAGAGTATGCTCTTTTTGACACTGGGGAAACCAAGATCGAACTGTTACCTCGAAAAATGATGGCCGAAGGAGTTGGCGAGGAAAATAAACCTGTGGATGCGGAAACACAATCATCATTCTTGTTTCAGTTTAAGGTGGAAGATGTCGATAAGTGTATTTGGCAAGAGAAAAATGCATAAAACGGCAAAACATTTATGTAGCCACTTGCTTCCCTGATTCTTACATAGGCTGAAAAGCCATAGATTCTCTCAGCCGATGGCTGTCGCCATCAAATAATACGAGGTGAGAATGGTGAATCAGAGGATCCACGACAGCTTCTGTTAAGATGGGATTTCCAAATACATGATTCCATTCTCCAAACTGAAGATTCGTTGTGATGATGATGCTTCTCTTTTCGTAACACAGACTGATGACTTGAAATAACAGCTCAGCTCCCTGCTTATGCAAGGGGATATACCCAAGCTCATCCAGAATCAATAAATCAAGTTTGGATCTACACCGAAACATGTTCTTGACAATAAAATAGATGCGTTTAAATGGTCGTCATAAATGAAAAAACACCTGCCCCTCTGTTATGTTGAAAGTACCACCAACCAACAAAAGAGGGATACAGATGTACGTTCATTCTATCAATGATTTATTAGATCTGCCAGAGTTAAAGATTATCTCCGTTCAAAAAGAGATGGATACAATTGAATTTGGGGTCAAACCCTGCACTTCGCGGCAGTCCTGCCCGACCTGCCGGTCGAAAGAACGCGTTATTAGGCGCGGTGTGGCTTATCGCCGGAAAGTAAGAGACCTTGCAGCCTTTGGTTCTAAAGTATTTCTCCATCTGCCAGCCATCCGGCTTTATTGTCATTCCTGTAAGGGTTCGTTTGTCTGGAATTACGAGAGTGTAGAGCCGAAAAAAAAGGTTACCAAAAGATTGGAACGGCAGGCTTTTTCTTCTATTACAGGGGCGACTGTAAAACATGCAGCGGCCTTGTTACAGATGCCGGTTACCTCTCTGACGCGATGGTTTCACCGATGGATGAACACCGAAAGTCAACGTATCCAAAAGGAATGCAGGGAAGAAGCCGCGGCTCGTCCAACCCTTGTTTTAGGCTTGGATGATTTCGCCATTCGAAAAGGCCACACTTATAATACAGGTTTGCATGATTTGCGCGGCGAAACATTTCTTGATGTGATTCCCGGCCGCACGAAAGAAGAACTCCATGATTATGTCGAGAAAAACCCCGAATGGGGGACCCTTCAGCCGACAGCTGTCGTTCTTGATCTAGCAAGCAGTTACCATAGGTTTGTTAAGGAAATCTACCCCTCTGCCATTCGCATTGCAGACCGATGTCACGTGAATCGTTACGTCACAGAGGCGCTGCAGCATGTCCGGAAGGCAGAACAAAAAAAGCTGACCCCTCACGAAGGCCGTCATCTAAAGCGCAACCACCACTTGATAGGGAAACGACAGGATCGTCTCACGGAAAGGGAACGGCGGGAGCTCTCTGTTTTACTGTCTTATTCCCCGCTGCTTCACCAACCCCATGCCTGGAAAGAATCATTTATGCAATGGTACGACGAAAGTTCCTCCTATAAGCTTGCCAAAAAAGGATTTCAGCGATGGCTGCAGGACGGAGTATCCATCGATCATCCAGCCGTGAAGTCCTGCTTAAAAACAATGCAGACTTGGCAGGAAGAGATTTGTAATTATCACAAGTCCGTTATACGAATGCAGCCGTCGAAGGCAAAAATAATAAAATCAAAGCGCTGCAGCGCCGGCATTCCTTCACTCGCAACCCCGAAGGGTACAAGCAACGCATTTTGCTGGAGTGTAATGAAGAGAAAGTTCAGTATTAAGCAGTCAAGAACATATTATGGTTTAGACCCCAAAATAAATGAGCAAAAACTGTTCAAATTAACTTGACGGTTACAACCAAACGTTTTTTTAAACTCAACAGTACGGATCTCTTTTGTGGCTGCCTCAACTACGTATTCCATTTTATGAAACGCCATCCTGGGTTTTATTTCTGCACAATCTATTTCTTTTCGTTATTGTCACTGAAGGGATATAAGGACAAAGAAAAAGGCAGCCAAGAACATGAGCTGCCACTTTTTTGCTATGGGGGTTCGATTCATTTTTCGCTCGATATTACGTTAAGCCAACATCCAGAGCATCAATGTCCCCCCTAACCTACGTCGTCTTTTATATAGTCTAGAAATAGGGAATAAAAATCAGGTTTAAAATGTATTCCATTCTTAGTGTATTGGATTGTATTATTTTTAAAAATAGGCGATAAATCAATGTAATTTATTTTTTCAGTTGCAGCAAGATCTTGGAGCGATTGATTATACGCTTCGATATTTTCATAACGAGGCTCTTTGCGCAAGGCATTATCGGAAACAGGCGGAATCGACAATATGTTGATTTTGGCACTCGGAAGCTCCTCCTGAATACTGTTGATTAACTTTACGTATTTCTCGATGAATTCTTCCTGGTCCACAATGGTGATATCGTTGCTGCCAATCAGAATGAAGATATGTTCAGGTTTTTGATTTACCAATTGTTCAACATTAAGTTGAAGCAAGTCCAGCGTTGCCCCTGAAGGTGCGATTACATTTTCTTCATTCAATTTGTCCAGATAAGTTAGCGATCCAATGATATCATCTCCCATGAACACGCTATTTTTAAATATTTGCTTATATTCATCATTAGAATCGATGACCCTTGATTTTTGGAACTGTGTTTCGATATCCGTCTCCTCCTTTAAATAATCAAGCAAAAGCGGATAGAAATCATTTTGGAAATGCGAACCGTCTTCGGCGTAGCGAATATCGTTATTTTCAAAAATGGGGGACAGGTCGATGTAGTCAACATCTTCCGTCTCGGCGATGTCTTGCAATGCCAAATTAAAATCATCAATATCTTTGTTGGAAAGATTACCTTCCGGGACATCCGATGATACGGGTGTAATCGATAACATGTATATTTTTGCATTCGGGAGCTTTTCCTGGATCTCGCGCACCAATTTTGAATATTGATTTTCAAAATTTTCCTTTGATTCCTTAACGGGTTCTTCAATGTTGTTTTGCCCCAAAGATAAAAAAACATATCCCGGTTTTCGGCGAACTACTTCATCCACATGTTCCAATGTAAATTCAGCGGTTGCGCCCAAACCCCCCATCACATGAATGCCATCCAGAAGATCGTCATTGGTCAGGCCGCCAATAATGGAATCACCCACAAATACACTGTTGCTGAACGTGGATTGATAGGAAGAATTTGGTTGTTGATTGGGATCTTGATCATTTGAATCATTTGAAGCCGTGGAAGGTAAGTTGCCATTTAAAGCTTCATCAAACGCACGTTCGATTTGATCTACCTCTTCCGATATCGCAAGAAACACAAAGTTGCCTTTTGTTTTTAATACATAATTTTCGATGAGTGCATATTCAGCAGGAAGGTAGTCTTGAAAACTTTTCGCTTTATCTTGGACTCTGTTGGCTATTTTTTCTTTCATGTCCGCCACATTTTCGGCATCTTTTGCTTTGATCACAGCCACCTCGTCTGCTTGCACATTGGTGGAAGCAAGATTAAGGATAAAACTCTCAACCTCTTCAGCACGGATGTCATAAAGGTTTTGAAGTTGTTCGATGTCTTCCTCCTGCATTTCATCCAAATTGACATCCTGTTTGATTTTTTCTCCGACTTCTACAGCTGAAAGATCCATCATTTCCTCTTTGCTGGAACATCCGGTTAAAACACCTATGGTAAATACCATCATTGTAACAAATGACTTTTTATTGAACATTTTAAAATAGTGAAGCATGTGATTCGAAGCCCCTTTCCAGTATCGATTTTTTCGCATATTCACTCGGATAAATCCTTTATAAACGGATCGTCGAAAAACGTGGTGGCATTATACAGCAATAACATGTCCTGGATTTGATTTTCTCGTATGAGTGTATCGAGAGAATCCGTATAATATCGGAGATCCACGACATAAATTTCACTGAAATGCAATGCCAAAAAAGGAATAAAGGAATTCGCATAAGAGTCCTTCACCACCAGCAGTTTTCTTTCTTGTTCATGACCCGTTGTGATTTTCACTAATGAATGGTTGCCGTTAAGGAATACGTCATATTTATCTTTTTGATGGAGATGATCCATGGCATAAAGCGAATCGGTGCTTTTATATTCCCCGCCCAAATATTCAACCTGAACCTGCTCCTTGCTTTTTGGCAAATATAATGAAATACTGTCGGGATTTAAATGTTTGAAGCCGCTTTTCGAGTAGAGTGAACCATAAAATGCATCCGCCCCTTTTGTAATGTTAAAGTACTCTTCCTCCTTCGGTGTTAACCCCATTTCTTGACCCAGCGCTTGATAAGCGTAATAAGCGCCTTTTGTAGTCCAATGATGATCCGTTTTATAATAAATGTATTCCTCCCGCTTCGCATATAAGGCGGGATACACGTCAATAAAGCGAATATCGGGCCCAAGCCGCTCAAGCTTCTGCCGGAATTGATTCAGAACAGCCCGCTGATTGCCAACTGGCGCATACGCCGGCAATTTGCTCTGAAGCACCGAGGCGGCCGTCGGTGCCAGCAGAATATACTTGCGAAGGTCGGGCGTATCCTGATGAAACGAATGAATCGCCCTGATTCGTTCTTCCATATCCGCCTCTTGCGGTGACGTGAAAGATTGAATGAGATAGCCATCCGCACCCAGATATACGCCGTTGCTGTCTTTTTTACCCAGAGCGCGATCCGCATCGGTCTTTATCCCGATCCATTCGTTCCGGAATGCAAATTGATCGGTTACATATTGCTCATAATCTTTCATGAATTCCCCTGACAGTAACGATTGCAGCGAGAAAGACGGCCGGCTATCCAGCACCCGGTTTTCCGCTTCCGAGAACGTTTTGTCAGGCGTCAAAAAGTTGATGACAACCATCGTCCCGATAAATAACAGCAGCAATAAGCCGATGACAGACCGAACCCATTTGTTATATCCAGTCAAGATTCCCCTCCTCTCAAAAGCGAAAATACATAAACGGATTATAAGACTCGTCAACCAAATAAGCGGTCGACAATATCAATCCGATCGTATAGAATGTGGTAACCACGATCACGCCTCCGCGATTCCAGCGCCTTTCCACAAGCTCGACCATCTTCCGCGGAAGCGGTGTCGCACATATTGCCAAGAGCACGAACAATCCTCCGTTCGTCAGCAGGTCATAAAGCGCCTGGCGATCCACCCACTCGTGCGCTCCGAGCCCGAACATCGTCCCGATGAACGCCCATGCGGAAGGCAAATGTTCATATTCGAACAGGACCCACCCCAGAATCACGATCAACAGCGTATATAGATGTCCCGTCCAATTCGGCCAGCGCGTCAGCCACTTCAGGAGAAACAACTTCTCAACGGTCACGATAAAACCGAAATACAAGCCCCATACGACAAAGTTCCAACTTGCCCCATGCCACAAACCGGTCAAAAACCAGACGATCAAGAGATTTCTCAGCTGCTTGCGCAAGCCGCGCCGATTGCCGCCAAGCGGAATATAGACATACTCCCGGAACCAGGAACCCAGTGAAATATGCCATCTGCGCCAAAATTCCGTCACGCTTCTTGAAATATATGGATAATTAAAGTTTTGCGGCAAATCAAAGCCGAACATCTTGCCAAGTCCGCGCGCCATATCCGAATACCCGCTAAAGTCAAAATAAATTTGAAACGTAAACGCCAAAATTCCAAGCCAAGCGGAAAGAACGCTCAATTCCTCCAGCGGGGTGGATTTCACACTCGTCCACAACATTCCAATATTGTTCGCCAGAAGCACCTTTTTGACGAGTCCCCGGATGAACCACTTCGCCCCTTCACCGAACCGTTCCAGCGTCACTTTACGAGAGGCCAGCTGTTTCGCAATATCACCGTATTTGACGATCGGTCCGGCGACCAGTTGCGGAAACATGGCCACGTAAGTGCCGAAGTTTATCATGTTACGCTGTGGCGGCACCTTGCCTCGGTATACGTCCGCTATATAAGACATCGTTTGAAACGTGTAGAAGGATATGCCGATCGGAAGCGGCAGATCGGCGGCCTGCAGGCTCAAGCCGAACAGCTCGTTCACGTTCTGAATGACAAAGCCGGCATATTTGAAAAAACCGAGTATGGCCAGATTACCGCCGATGGAGCCGATAAGCACTGCTCGGGATATCGGTTTGCGGTGCCTGTACTTATCGATCAACAGCCCGTTCGCATAATCGAATATGGTGGAAAAAATCATAATGACGATATAGATCGGTTCGCCCCATGCGTAAAAGACGAGGCTTGCGGCGAACAGTACGGCATTTTTCAGCTTCCCCGGCGACAAGTAATAAATGAGCAAAGCAGCGGGGAGAAACAGAAACAGGAAAATCAGGCTGCTGAATACCAACGCTTATTCCCCCCTCCCGCACCTTCACTCCGCACTTTGCTTCGGCCACAAAATGTCATCCGAACCCTGTTGGATATAGATATGCTCCGGCATTCGACTGACCAGTCGATCTACATCCTCCTTCAGCGCAAATTCAGCTGTTTTTCCCACACCTGCAAGGACGTTCTCCTCATCCAGCACATCATGGTAAGACAGTCCTTCCGTAATCGAACCACCGAGAAACACACTCGTTTGATACAACTTCTCATAGGATATTGACTTCGAGGCGACACCGTCCTCTGACTCCCCAGAAGAAAAGTCCTCAGATTCCCCATTTGGAGCGTTTGGTTGGCCGTTGTTGCCATACGCCGAGGCCAACAAGGCGAGTATCATCATTCCCAATTTCTTCTTTCCCATCTTCATCACTTCCCTTTCGTCCAGTTCAAATGCAGAATCGATCTTATTCCATGCATCGTGCAACTCCGCATGCTCAAGGGAAAGTATAGGGGAAGGATGTCAAGATCTTGTGCAGATCAGATGCAGATGGGATGCAATCATAAAAAAAGTGCAGAACCGAAGTTCCGCACTCTAACGCTCCCTGCTTCATGTCGTCAAGGTTCTTCTTCCATTTTGATATATTGATAGATTCCGAATTGCAATAATAAATGCAACAACCACCTTAACTCCATTATTTGTAATTATATAACGCTGGTCAATGCCTGTTCATACCGGTCATTGGGAGATTGGTACCCCAGGATTTTGCGGGGAAGCGTGTTACACCAGTTCTCCACATAGGCAATGACGCTGTCATCCAGATCATCGATGGATTTTCCTTTGGGGATAAACCGCCGGATGAGTCCATTATGGCGTTGATTCGTACCTCTCTCGCTGGAGGTATAGGGGTGCGTATAATAGACGCTAACCTGATCACAGTCAACGGCTTCGGTAAGTTCGCTGAATTCGGAACCGTTGTCCGATGTAATGGACTGAAAGACGGACGAAAAAGTGTCATCAAACCTGGTTTTGAGCCGCTGGACAGCTTGGTTGACAGCTTCCGATGTCTTTTGCCCGATTTTCATGATAATTTCTTTGCGTGTCTGTCGTTCGGTCAACGTTAAGAGGGCAGTTCCTTTCAGGCGTTGGCCCAGCACTGTGTCGATTTCCCAATGACCAAATTCTTCGCGGTTCTCCAAATGTTCGGGGCGTTCTTCGATGCTCGTTCCATAAATCCTCTTGTTAACCCTGGGCCGCTTCGTTTTCGTTTTTCTCCGGACTTTCTGCAGAAGGTCGATATTTTTGATGGGAAGAAGCCCTTTATCAATATAGTAGTACAGCGTTTTGGTGCATACTTTAGCTCCTTCATATAACTGATGGAGATTGGCATGCCCGCAAACAGCATCGGGAGACCAACGTTCGGATTGTATCTTGGCCACGGCGAAGTGCACAAAGGAAGCTGCATGGGCCAACTTGTATTTGGCGCCGCAATGCGCACGGTTGGCCTCATAAACAGCTTGCCCTGTTTCAGGAAAGTAGGTCTGATACTTCGTCAAATCCGACGATCGTTGGGTTGTGGTTCCTCGTTGAAGCTCTTGAGATATCGTTGATTTATGGTGCCCAATTGCATCCGCAATGGCCTGCATGGATTTGCCTGCTTGACGAAAGGCTTGAATCTGTCCTCGATCAAATGCCGAAAGATGAGAAAAACACCGCTTTTCTGTGGTACCATGGGAAGTGGTCATCGTTATTCCTCCTGTTATGTTGGGTGTTGGGTTCCTTTCATCATAATGGAATAACGATGGCTTTAGCTATATCTTTAACGATGCCTTTAGCTGTTGCATTTAATTTTACAATCAAGCTTATGATATGCATAAACAACCAATGGTTGACAACCTTGCCGAAGAGATAAAAGGTCGTTATATGCCGGGATTAGATGGGATAAGAGCAATTGCTGTATGTGCAGTGATTGCTTTCCATTTTGGTTTTGCATGGGCACCTGGCGGATTTTTGAAAGTTGGCGTATTTTTTGTTTTATCCGGGTACTTGATTACGGACATTTTGATGAGGCAATGGAAAAACAAAGGGAAAATCGATCTGAAAGATTTTTGGCTGCGCCGTGCCCGCCGCCTGCTGCCGGGATTGTTTCTTTTATTAATCGTGGTAGGAGGATGGATGGTTGTCTTTCACTTTTCCCGATTTGTCGATATTTGGGGGCATTGGTTGGCTTCGTTTCTTTATGTATCGAATTGGTGGTACATTGGCACGGATGTCGGTTATTTTGCAACAACAGCCATCATCGCCGCTGCGGTTCATCCTGCGCTTGGATCGGTCGTGTGCTGGGATTTGGGCCGCTTCGTTGGCTGGGTGTTCGTTCATATGGCATCTATATCTGGCATTACCCGATTCTAGTGTTGACTTTCTCGGCTACGTGAGCCTACTCCTTTGTTACATCTTTGGTCTCTGGCTGTAGAGGAGCAGTTTTATCTATAATCACGATAACAGCGGCCAATTGTATAGTGATCTGAAGTATGGACAGATTGTCCACCATTTCCTGGCGATTTGTTGAAAAACCAATCCGTTACAAAGTGAAAAAGGGGACAGGGAAGACAAATAGACGTTCCAAAGATGTTTCAGGATCAACAGGATGATAAAAGAGCTGCGGAAACGATTCGTAGATGGAGGGGCTGGATATCCATTCCTATTTCTTCAAGTTGTTTGTATTGTCCAATTTCCTTTGCAAGTACCTCTACCAGATACATCGGCGCCAATTTACTGCTGCCGTACAAAGCCTTGCCCTCAAGGATATTAGTGATAGTACTTGAAGAAATGTAAATGATTCGTCCGTTATCCCCCGCGTGTTTTGCGCCCCCTTGTACCGTGAGAAATGCACCCTTTGTATTGATGGTAAATAATTTGTCATAATCTTCCTCAGTAATATCAATTGCCGGAAGGTAAACAACCTCAACGCCTGCGTTCGCTACTATAATGTCCATTTTTTTAAGCTCCTTTAATGTAGTTGCGAACATGATTCGAATTTTACCCAAATTTGAAATGTCTGCCTGAATCGCTAGTGCTTTGGTACCATATTTTGTATACTGGATACAGTCATCTCGGCCGATGCTTTGTTATTTGTATAATTAACTACACTATCAGCCCCTAAAGAGGCATACCTTTTCAGTAATTGCCTTTGTAAAGTGACAATAAAGTTTTTTAATTTTATAACCTTAAACATGCATAACCCCGTTCTAAGTAAGGACGAGGTCTGAAATATAGTTGTTTAGAAAACTAAGTTTTCTTCAACAGTCGCGCCCGTTTGTTTAAGTGAACTACTTCACAATATTCATTCATGGATAAAACTCATTGTGCGCGCGTGTTGACATTTTTAATCTTTATAGTACAATAATGTTATGACTTTAAAAGAAACAAATGACCAGCAACGTATGAAGGTATTTAATGCGTTGGCAGATGAAAAAAGAATACGGATGATTCGTTTACTATTCCACGAGAACAATCGCCTAATGTGTTTGGATATTGGAGGGAGGTTGGAAATCAGCAAATCCAACAGTTCATATCATTTAAAAATTTTATCTGATGCACAATTAGTTTCGATTGAACGTGAAGGTGTAACAAAATATGTTTCTTTAAATAAAGAAACATTTGATCATTATTTACCGGGGTTTTTGGCTACACTCTAGTGTGGTCAGTTTTTTTGAATATTAGTTAAATAGTTTTAAAACAATGTTACTTTGTATTATTGGATTGTATTGCAGTACCTATGGCCGCGAATTTAGGAAAAGTTACTTCAGATGAACATTTCAAACAGAGGTGATTATCAATGCATAAAAACAGTAACGCAGCTTTTTGGTTAGTTGGTTATTCTCTCATGATATTAATGGCAGGCACCAATATTCCTTCGCCTTTATACAGTGTATATCAACATCAAATGGGTTTCTCATCGGGTATAATATCGTTGATTTTTGCTGTATATGCCCTCGTTCTTATTCCTTCCTTGTTGGTTTTCGGACAGCTATCCGACCGGTTTGGAAGAAAAAAAGTGCTTCTAATAGGACTGGTGATTGCAGCTGCAGGTTCTGCTACATTTGTTTTCGCTACAAATCTAGTATGGTTATTTGTTGCGCGTGGCCTGCAGGGATTAGCAGCAGGAATGATGAGTGGAACAGCTACAGCAGCATTGGTTGAACTACGTCCCGATCATCGAAAGACTGCTTCGCTAGTTGCTACGATTGCAACGGCTGGTGGGAGTGGCGTCGGACCGCTTTTAGGGGGAATCCTTGCCCAATATGCGCCGAGCCCTCTTGTTTTGCCGTATATTGTTCATATCATTTTATTCATTCCAGGATTTATTGCGATCCTTATTATGAGTGAAACAATAAAATCAAAATCGTCAGGAAGCTGGCGACTGCAACGACCAAGTGTCCCTTCCACGATTCGTATGCCTTTTATAATGGGTGCTGTTACATCTTTTGCTGCATGGTCGGTGATGGCCTTGTTCATGTCCCTTTTACCTTCGTATATCTCGTCACTGATGGGGATTCATAATTTAGCCGTTACGGGGGGAGTGGTATTTCTAGTATTTGTAGCTTCAGCCATCATGCAGTTTACGCTCAAAAATCTAGCTTTTCAGACGTCTATGATCTCTGGGCTCAGTTTATTGATCATTGGCCTTACAGGGGTCTTATTCGCGGTCCCCATACAATCCGTTTTATTGTTAATGATCAGTGCTATCATCACCGGACTCGGACAAGGTCTCTCCTTCATGGGGAGCATGGCGCTTGTCAATGAAGTCGTCCCGGAAAGTCGGCGAGGGGATGTTGTTTCGAGCTTATATGTGATTATATATACTGGGGTAGGCCTGCCTGTCATTGGTATTGGTTTCATTGCTGAATGGATCGGATTATATGGGGCCATTTTCATCTTTGCCGTTTTTATTGCCGTATTGGTCATTTTGATGGCCGTCCTCATTCCAACAAAAATGAAGCAGGAAATGACCGCGAATTCCATGACTTAAACAAATTCGACTGACTATCCTCATCTGAGGGGAGTTCGTTTTCTGTATTTGAACGACCTTAATGATGTAAAAGATAGTATAATGTTTTCTTGAATTTAGCGAATATAGGCTTATGATAATTACGTCATAATCTAATGATGCTCTTAAATCATCCTAATAAACAGAAGGAGGAATAACAATCATATGGATTTCCTAGTAGAAATTGACGCTTCACGCGCCTATGAACTACCCTCCGACGAGTGTGCTGACCTAATCGAGCGTGAGCGAGTTCGCGGTCGAGAGTTAATGGAGGAGAACGTGCTGCGTCACTTCTGGCGACTTCCCGGCACCCGCTTCAACATCGGGATCTGGTCCGCACCAGATGCCGATAAACTCGAACAAATCTTGGAAAGTTTGCCCGTCAGGCCCTATGCTAATATTAAGGTAACCGCGCTTGCTTCACATCCGATGACGGTTAATACTTCGAGCAATTCACATAGATAGCCGGTGATAATTACTAAGGAGGCATCCAAGCACAGATTATTTTAGTCTGTGCTTGGATGCCTCTACATACTTAATGCGCTAATTAAGCATTTGTAAGTATTTCAACCACTCTAACAACGTTCTAATGCAAATTGATGTAAATATTAGAAGGTTGTCTGCAGATCAGCCAATAGTTAATTTTCCCGATAAGACAATTATTTGTTCAACAATATGGCCCAATTATTGAATAACTTCTTGTGGAAATAGCGGCGGATTGAAATAGTTTTTGTCACAAGAACAAACAATACGCCATTACATTGGAATCCCTGCCTTTAAGCATGTTGCTCCGTGTTTCTATTCTTTAATGAAAACGAGTAAAATGTAATAAGCAGACCGCTTATGACACTAATAGTTCCTGCCCAGCCCAGACTCATGATGGATGTTTGGCTGATCACCCATCCTCCTACACCGGCTCCTACCGACATTCCGAATTGGAGAACTGAATTATTTAAGCCAATTGCTAAATCAGAGGAGTTCGGAGAAAGCGATACAAGGTAGTGCTGCAGAACCGGAGTTGTCGCCCAGGTAGAACCGAACCAAATGGCAAGGATAAACAAAGCACCTATAAGGGTAGTCGCCACCCAGGTGTAATTGTCAACTGAAATTTCAGCCATATGTTCATCCAATTTTCAGCCAAAGATGAATCGCTTCACCTTTACATACAATAGGAAAAACAATAGGAAAAATTTCATTTCATCAATAAACTTTGTTTAATGAAATGGATTCAACGATTCATTGAAGCTTGGATAGCTACTACACTATTTGGCTTCTATTTCATTGTCAAAGAACAGTGATGCGCGTTTTCGATGTTTCGAATGAAGAATAAGGTGAATTCCCCCTTTTTTTATTCATCTGCCATGATGCTTGGTTCGGCCCCTTATTAGTTCTGTGACATCTAAACGCTT
>NZ_FOTY01000011.1 GCF_900114715.1 Salibacterium qingdaonense | reverse complement strand
CTTTTGCTTCAACCTGTTCTATCGATGAGCGAACCTATAGAAACCCTGTAGGTTTCTTTGTGTTGCTGCAAGAGCACCCTTTTCTAAAGAAAAGAAAACGAAGGCAGGAGCGGAAGGCGGCGCTTCCAGCGGGAAGAGCAGCAGCCGAAGATCCTATCAAACGGCGGTTTTTCCGTTTGATATAGCTGAGGCGCTGCCCGCGGAAAACGTCCGCCTGCAGCGGATGCTTCTTTGCCCCCAGCGTATTCCTAAAGTAGAAACGAGTTATAGATATAGAACGGAACCTCACTCAAACAATAACCCTCTTTATCACGGATTCAGGACATAATTATCATGCCAACATTTAACACTAAATGTCAATCAAAAGTAGTTAATTCGTCGGCAGTTCTTTCATATAATACTTTCCATCCGGATTCTGCTACTGCAGGAGCCGGACGGTGAGTTTGACTTCGTCGAGAGCATGGTGATACTGCGAGTCTGTGTTGCCGTGGTAGCAATATTCGTCAGGTTATAAAAAAAGCGAACGAAATAACAACCGGATGGATTAAATGCTTCGGCATCATATATATGAAAGGATATGACGTGTGCATGGATCGATGGTTCAGGTACCGGATGAGGTAAATGATATGAGGTAATCGAAAATGGTTCAAACCAAACACCGAAACCGTGTGAAATTAAACATTCCAGGTGGAAAGTATACTTGCGTATTGCCGGCAACCATATTCTTCACCAAGCAATACAAAATGACATTTTTTAACGAGTTGAATTGGAAAATTTTCAATTGGTCTTCAAGAAAGCACACCCAACCCATTGAACCGACGTACACGGAACCGCACGTAGGTGGTGGGGAGGGCAGGGTTAATCAACTACTACTACTCGATTTCAGGGGGAACTGTAGAATGCAATACACAGGAGGCTCAAGTGTCGATACAATCTGGGGTCATACTTCAGGAGTTTGCATGAATGGAATGTGTGTAATGTCAATGTAAGTGTTGTATAATAGCAGGAAGAGGTGAATCCCATGAGTGTAAAAAAACAAGATTTGCATGATTTAGTGGAACAAATCAAGGAGAAGCACAATAAAACGGCTTATGACGTTTTGAGTAAATTTGTTCAGGGAGAATTCACGGTGATTGATGGGACCGTTGTGGAATGTGATGATTCTCCTTTTACAAAAGAGGAAAAAGAAGCAGTAGAAGAAGCGGAAAGCAATATAAATAACGGAGAATATGTTACTTTTGCGGAGTTAAAAGATGACCTCAAATTATAGAGTAATCATTGAAAAGAAAGCAGAAAAATTTATAAAAAAACAAGATGTCATCCGAAAAAAACAAATAATGAAAGTTATAGAACAGCTCCAAGTCGATCCTTATCGTGTAGGGAATGTGAAGCCTGTAAAGGGCAGTGATTTTGAAACCTACAGGTACCGGCTTGGAGATTTTCGTTTAATATACCGGATACATAATGACGAATTGCTTATCCTTGTCTTAGATATCGGTCCAAGAGGCAGCATCTACAAATAACAATGCTGAATCAAATCCCCTTCCTTAATGTTCGTTATTTTCAATTGAAGACAGCATGGCGGAAGAAGATGTTTTGAAACTGATGGATGAAACCAGCATGTCGTTTACAGCTTATGTACCGAAGCATTCTGAAGCAGCGAATACTCGTTTCCGCTGCTTTTACAGAAGCTGCAGAACTAATAGGGGAGCTGGTGTGGGAAGGTCTCCATCTCCGCATGTCATGGTTGTTGTTTCGCCGGTGACAGAGCGTTCTGCATTTAAAGAAATTCCTTCCGCTTACCGCTGAGATGTGTCAGAGGATTCACCAGTCAAAACAACGAAAATACCTGCCAATGCGGGACTTGGCTCGGTACCCAGTCGTCCACATGCGGACATGCTCTTAATACGGAAGCAATTCTTTCATATAATACTCGCCTTCCGGATTCTGCTGCTGCAGGAGCCGGACGGTGAGTTTGACGTCGTCGAGGGCGCGGTGGTTCTGTGAGTCTGTGATGCTGTGACGCTGGCAGAGGTCGAGCAGTTTTTTCGTGGGGAAGCCGTACTCCTTCCAGGCCACGTTCTTCACGGAACAGCGCCACGTCATGCCTCCGGTTTCAGGAAAGTATTTCTGCACGAAGCCGCGGTCAAAGGAAGCGTTGTGGGCGATCAGCACGTCGGTTTCGGCGAACAGCCGGCGGAGCCGGGGCCTATCCATTTCCTTACCGGCGACGTCGCGGTCGCGGATGCCGTGGACCTTGATGACACCGGGTGGAATCGGAAACGACGGTTCATGCAGGTTATTTACTTCTTCGAGCACTTCCACGATTTCCCCGGTCTGCTCGTCCACGCGGCAGAGCATGACGCCGATTTCTACAATTTCATCGCTGGACTTGGACATGCCGGTCGTTTCCACGTCGACGACGGCGGCCTTGACCGTACGGTTTCCGCTGGAAGAAGGCTCCGACAGCGTATAACCGGCGCTTCCGGGCATTCTGCGGATCGTACGGCTGTGCTGGATGTACCACTGGACGGCGCCGGCGTCGCTGAACCATGAGGCTTTGTCATAGGCGTCTTTGCCTGAAAGACCGGGATGGTCTCTGATGCAGGCGTGTACGGCTCCGGCTGCTTTCTCCATTTCATCCACGCGCTCAAGTGCTGCCTGCTTCCGCTCCGGACGGTAGGCTCCGGACTCCGCGGCACGTTCGATGACGAGCCGGGCACGGTCGAACTCGTCCCGGGCGGCGAGTGCCTGAATCAACAGGTCGCGGCAGGCGATGGCGCGCGGCGGTTCGGTGAAATGGGGCAGCACGTCCGGCAGGAGCGCCATGCCTTCCTCGCACCATGCCATCAGCCGGGAGCTGTGGGCGCGGGCCTGTTTGAGCTCTTCCTGCACCGCGGTCCACGCTTCAAACGGATGGCTTTCCCGGGTCATCCGCTGATAATCTCCTTCACCCGGCCGACGCTTCCATCTTCGAGCCGGACTTTGATGCCGTGTGGGTGGGACGCGGATTTGGTTAAAAACTGTTGAATGATACCTCGTGTCCGCTTCCCGGAGCGCTGATCCTGCTTGAGGACGATATCGACTTCCATGCCTGCCTTTAAATCGGCGCGGCGTTGTCCATTATCTGCCATTGTTGTTCACCCCGTATCCTTCGCTTCGGTATAACCGGTACGCTTCCTGGAATGCCTTCGCCGTACTTTTGTGTCTCGCCACCCGGCGTTCGATGACGCTTCGGTGAGCTTCCGGAAACAGAAAGAACACTCCGGATGTCATCGAAAAATCGTCAAACGGCAGGAGACGCGCAAACAGAATGTCGCCTTTGGCGGCGCTTTTGCTGAAGTTCGTATCAATAATCGTCCATTCCCCGCCGCCGAAAACGTCGCGGAGCCGGACGAGTCCGTCGATACGGCTGCCGCCGGTCACTTCATACAGCGAGGCGTGACTCCGCAGTCCCGCGTCAAGGACAGCACGCCGGTTTCCGTCTTCCTCGTGCTGCGCGTCGTACTGCCGGATGAGCGGCCTGCCGTCTAGTACCTCGTCATAAATGCCGGTATCGGCGATCGCGTCTTTATCAAACACGGCATCATCCTCAAACGGGACCCCGAGTCTGTCCCCGATATCCCGCATCGTCCGCGGTCCGCGCTGTTCGATTAAATACGAAAACATATCGCCGTGCAGCTGCACCCCGGTCTGACGGAAGTCCTGGTAGCGCTCCCGCTGCTCCCTGCGCTGCTTGACCACTTCGGGCTGCAGCAGATGATGGTTTGTCTTTTCCAGTTCATCCAGCGTTTCGGCATGACGACCGAGAAACAGTTCCGCGACAGGGTAAAACGAAGAAAGGTCCTTTTCCTCTTCTCCCTGCACGAGACGAAGCTGTTCTTTCTGCTGTTCTTCCGGCAGAGCGAGAAAGTCACGCAGAGCCGTGTCCGCGTCTTTTGGAGCCGCTTCAGCGGACGGAAGCCAGGCCGCGCCGCTGTCGTTTTGCAGCGTTTCAAGTTCCCACAGGCTGTGCGCCGCGACGTCGCGCAGCGTTTCGGCGTCGAGACCGTCGTAATGCGGGATGCTGAGCAGTGTCTGCTGGAAAAAGTCATGCGACGCTTCGGCATTCACAGTGTCGAGCAGCTGGGCGAGGGTGTACAGCGCTTCGGTGTGCTTCGGATCAAGCGCCACCGACTGTTCCAGCGCCGCAGCCGCAAGATCCGCGCGGTGCCCCCGGTAGTACAGCACGGCGAGTTTGTACCATAGAAAGGCGCTCTCCGGCTTTTCTTCGATGTAGGCGAGGAGCCGTTTTTCCCCGTCCGCGGCCCATTCCGGCTTGTATCCGTCAAACAGGCGGGATTCGCCGTTCACCGGCATGGACGGATCATTTTTACTGGCTGTACTCCCAAGCAATCCTTCGGTGAGGGCGCGTTCGAGCCGCTCGCCCCAATCCCAGCCTTCGGCGGCATTGCAGTGCCCGCAACGGAAATAAAGCGGGAACTGCACATCAAGTTTGCTGATATCCTGTTGAATGATGGTCGCGGTATCGACAGAAGCATGCACGAGCAGCGGCTGTCCGATATTGTATTTCGCCCGGTGGCCGCACGCCCGGCACGTCAGCGTGTGGCGGTTGCGCCGGAAAAAGCGGGGCATCGTATCGAGCTGATCGGCTGCCTGCTGTACGTAGGTCCCGGGAAGCCGGTCACTCTCCGGCATGTCCACTTCCTCCGGCAGAGAGCTGCCCGTCAGCAGGTTGTATAATTGTGGTTCAATGAGAAGCATGTCTATGTATCCTTTCACGCATTTTTCTTCATTTTATCACAGAATGAGGGTGGTGAAACGGGAACCGGCATAAGAAGGAGGAATAGAAAAAAAAGCAAGACAAGAAAACGAAATATTCCGTCAATATGTTATTCTATATTGTAATGTAATACGTGTTAAAGAGGATAGGGCCTTATCATTATAAAAAAGAAGGAGGAATATAATGAAAAAAACACAAAAAGGAAAGGACCATAACCAAAATACCGTATCGATTTACGTAGCAGGGGATTCTACAGCTTCTTACTACGAAAAAGCCCGCGCTCCGCGTATGGGGTGGGCACAAGTTCTTGATCGTATGTTTGATAAAAAAATCGAGGTCCATAATGAAGCAGCCCCCGGCAGAAGTTCGAAGAGTTTTATAGAGGAAGGCCGCCTGGATAAGATTCTTGCGGAGATTGAAAAGAGAGACTATCTATTTATTCAATTCGGGCACAATGACTCTAAGTCAGATGACCCGGACCGTTATACCGATCCAGATACGACATATAAAAGTTACTTAAAGAAGTATATTGATGGAGCACGTGAGAAGGGAGGCATTCCCGTGCTGCTTACACCGGTTGAACGAAGAGGGTTCACGGTTGATGGTGAGGCAAAACGTTCCCATGGCAATTACCCAAGCGCAATGAAGGAACTGGGATTAGAGGAAGATGTCCCTGTAATCGATATGACCGAAAAAAGCATGGCATTGTATACTGAGGCCGGTCCGGAAGACAGCAAGGATTTATTTATGTGGCTTGAACCAGGAGAACACTCGAACTATCCAGATGGATCAGAAGATAATACCCATTTCCAAGAAAAAGGTGCTGTCCAGATTGCTAAGTTAGTGGCCGAAGAAGTATATGGATTGAAACTGCAACCTCTCCACAGTCACATTGAAAAAGAACTGAAAAAAGAGTTTTTCTAAAGGCAGCAACGTCCATTTGCTATCATGGTGCGGACGATTGGCATCCTTTGAGATCTGGTACTGCTCATTGTGCGCCGCTCTTTTGGATGACAACTCTAATTTTTACTGCCCATATTTTCCTCCTTTCATCACAGAATGCCGGTGGTGAAACGAAGGGGATGCTTTACCTGCCGAATGGCGGCGTTTACCTGCCAAAAGCCGTCATTTACATGCCGAATAAAGGGCAATACAGTCCGACTGCTGCATTACATGCCAAGCCACCCCTTTTACAAGCCGAATGGAACCATTTACATGCCAAAACAGCAGATTTACCTGCCAAGCCGCCCAACCGCTTGCTGTATATGAAAAAAAGAAGCCGCCGATATCCGGCAGCTTCCTCTTCTCTTCTATTTCTGCCCGTTCATAATATCAGCGGCGATGTCGTAGGAACGCAGGCGCGCCTCTGCGTCATAAATCTGGGCGTTGATCATGATTTCATCGGCCTGGGTGTCCTGCAGGAAGCGGTGGAGCCCGTTTTTCACCTTCTCGGGGCCGCCGACGATGGAGGAGCCGAGCTGACGATGGATCGAGAATTTCTCGTTTTCATTCCAGATGCGGTCCATGTTCTCGACCGGCGGCTGGAGTTTCATTTCGGTGCCGCGTACCATATTGAGGAACTGCTGCATCATTGTCGTGCTCAAGTAATCCGCTTCGTCGTCGGTGTCGGCGGCGATGACGTTCGCGCACACCATACCATACGGTTCATCCAGCACGTGCGACGGCTGGAAGGATTCGCGGTACAGGTTCATCGCCGGAATCGTGTTGTCCGGGGAAAAGTGGCTGGCAAACGCAAACGGCAGTCCGAGCTGTCCGGCGAGCTGGGCGCTGAAGCCGCTGGAGCCGAGCAGCCAGACCGGAACATCCGTCCCCTGTCCAGGGATGGCGCGGATCCGTGGATGGTCCGGAGCGAGCTGGGAATCGAGATACTGACGCAGCTCCGTGAGCATCTGCGGGAAATCGTGGCCGTCGCTCTTGCTGCTGCGGCGCAGCGCCTGCATGGTCGGCTGGTCTGTGCCGGGCGCGCGGCCGAGTCCGAGGTCAATCCGGTTTGGATACAGCGTCGCAAGCGTCCCGAACTGCTCGGCGACCATGAGCGGCGCATGGTTCGGGAGCATGATGCCGCCGGAGCCGACCCGGATCGAGGACGTGGCGCCGGCGACGTGGCCGATAAGTACCGATGTCGCCGAACTGCCGATGAACGGCATGTTGTGGTGTTCGGCCAGCCAGAAACGCTCGTACCCGCGCTCTTCTGCGCGCCGGGCGAGATCGACCGTGCTTTGATACGACTGGGCAGCGGTGCCTCCTTCTACAATCGGAGAAAGGTCGAGCACGGAGTAGCGGATGTTTTCGAATACGTGACTCATCTATCGTTCCCTTCTTTCTGCTGGTTATTTCTGCATCCCTATTTTACCAATCGTCTGCAGGCAGCCCAAACAATCTGTTTTCCGGTCTTTTTTTTATTTGCGCGACATGGAACACTTCTGCGCGTTCTGTGCCTGTTTTTTTCTCAAAAGGGAGGGATTGGCAGGATGTTCCTGCTATGGTAAACATATGGTGAATAAGGGGTGGTATGCTTGTTCTCTTTGAATGTAATGGAGGGTTTGGAAATCGGATAAAAGGGAATGGGTTAGAAAATGGGTAAAAAGCGGGGGGAGTAAAATGGCAGAGAAGGTGCAGACGAGACAGGTGGATGCGATGGGGCGTGTTGTTATCCCCAAAGATATCCGGGACGACCTGACATTGCCGGAGCAGCCGCTTGCGCTGCAGTATGAGGCGAACCGGCAGGCGGTGCTGGTGTTCAAGGCAGTGGAAACAGATGAAGAGGAAGAGCATAAAGTCCTTGATGAACAGGGGCGGCTGCTTATTCCGGCAGAGGTGCGGCGGCAGTTCGACTGGAATCAGGGGGATAAGATCGAAATTCAGTCGGAGCAAAAGGGTGTCCTTCTACAGGGAGAAGGGGCACACTGCGCGGTCTGTGAGAGCCGGGAATCGCTTGTCAAAATTAGAGGACGGTTTTTGTGCCGGAGCTGTATGGAGGATGCCGGTGCGGCGTGGAGTGAGCGTTGGCAGGACGTGCTGCAGGAAGTGGCGGGCGATTATATCGGTTACTCGGAGAAAGCAGTATCCAGCGCTGATATGGAAGAGATTCACCAGGCCCGCGTGAAAGGACGCCGGCTCCGGACGCTGCTTGAGTTTCTTGGTTTGGATGAAGATCATAAACTGTTCGAACGGCTGGATGACGCGCATAAACGACTCGGCCGTCTGCGGGAGCGGGACGTGTTTGTCGAGGTCGTGGAAGAGCGGGCTGCCAAGGCAGAAAGCGGGGAAGAAGCCGCCGTCTTTCACGAAGCTGCTGAGGTGGTGAGGCAGAAACGGGAGAAAGAGAAGGAAAAGCTTGCCAAGAATCTGCCGAAAGTTATTAATGCCAAGTTCCAGCAGCACTGGGACAGATTCTGTGTGAGTGAACTGCCGCACCTTGTGCGGACGCTCGATCTGCCGAAGCGGCTGGAGGAATTTGAAGAGACCTTTCAGGAGAAAAAAGAGACGTACCACAAAACGGCTGCGGAGAAAGGAAAGGCGTCAAAAGCTGCACTGAAGGCGCTGCATGACGTTCGTATCGAAGCGAAACGCCTCCGCTACACGTACGGGTACGCGGCGGTCATCTACAGCACGGGTTACGCGGCTGAAAGCAAAGCGTATAAAAAATACCAGCGCCGCTTCGGTGACATAAACGATAAGCGTGATCTGCTGAAGAAACTGGAAGATTCCGAAAAGAAAATGGATGTTTCCCAGGAGCAGATTGAAAATGTGAAAGAGAGGCTGAAACGCGAACTTGAATCAGACGCGGAAGCTGTTGAGCTGTAACGAGCAGATCCTTTCCGTCCGGTGGAAGCCGGGCGGATTTTGATGTACGATGAAACCAGCATTCCTGATGCAGCGTACATGCAGGAAGAAAGAGGTGGTAGACATGACAGAACCGGCTGTGGTGCTGAACGGGGTATCCAAACAGTACGGCTCCTTTTCAGCAGCCGAGGACATATCAATTACGATCCCAAAAGGAGAATTATTCGGATTTCTCGGTCCGAACGGGGCGGGGAAGACGACGACGATTAAAATGATGACGGGGCTGCTTGAGCCGACGGACGGTACGATTGAGATCGGCGGCATCAACATGTGGAAACAGCCGCTTCAGGCGAAAAAAAAGATCGCCTACGTGCCGGATCATCCGACGCTGTATGAGAAGCTGACGGGCTGGGAATACATCCGCTTCATCGCTTCTGTTTTCGGCATTCCCGCCCGGCAGGCGGAGGAAAAAGCGGTCCGGCTGTTTGATTTATTTTCGCTTGGAAGCCGGGCCGATGAACTGATTGAAGGGTATTCCCACGGGATGAAGCAAAAGATGGCGCTAACCGGCGCGTTGCTGCATGACCCGGACGTTATTTTTCTCGATGAGCCGACGGTCGGGCTTGATCCAAAGAGCGCGAAGACGCTGAAAGACCTGCTTCGGCAGTTATGCGACGATGGCACGACCGTATTTGTCTCGACGCATATTCTTGAAATCGCCCAGGAAATGTGTGACCGGATCGGCATCATCCGGGACGGGAAGATTGCAGCGCTTGGGACGATGGAAGAACTGCGTGGGGAAAGCAGTGCGAGTCTTGAGGATATTTTCCTTGAGCTGACCGGCGATGAGGAGCAGCAGGAACTGATCCGGGAACTCGCCGGTGGAAGGGCGGATGCGCCATGATCCGTACCCTGCTCGGCGTCCAGGCCAAGATTCTGAAACATACGATGGAAACCAACAAGACCGGCACGAATGTGTCGCACGTCATTATTGGGTTTGTCGTCATCCTATTTCTTCTGTTCGCTCTGAATATTGTCACGTCGCTGCCGGCAGCGTACGATGCCGGCTTGGTGGAACTGCTCTTTTCGTACGTTTTTATGATGATGCTCGGGCTGATCCTTTTGATGGGTGTGCCGCAGGTGTTCAAGCATCTGTATGCCTCGCGGGACTTAACGTTTTTGTTCACCCTGCCGATCAAGGTAAGTCACATTTTCTGGGTGAAATACATACAAAGTTTTCTCAATATACCGGCGGCGCTGTTTGTCGTGACGTTTCTGCCGGGACTTGCCTACGGGCTTCACGCCGGGGTGCACGGGTATTTTTATCCCGCCCTGCTCATCGTGACGCTGGCCATGCCGGCGCTCGGGGTGGCGGCTGCCTATTTTATCAATATGGGGCTCGTGCATATTATTCCAGCCAAGCGCGCCAATGAATTGATGACGGTGATGAGCGCGGTGTCCGGCGTGCTCGTATACGGCATGTTCCAGCTTCCGAACCTGCTCGCGGAGCCCGGTTCCGACATGGCGCTTCCAACCGGTTTGCTGCCTGAGATGCCGGCCTGGCTGCCGATGAGCTGGGGGGCGTCCGCGTTAACCAGCGCGATGGCAGGAGAAGTATCGTTCCTTCTTCCGACGGCCGGACTCGCCGCTGCTGCCGCCGGGCTGTCGTTTGCCGCCTCCGCTCTCGTGGAGAAAGGTTTTCGAAGCGGCTGGATTCAATTAAATGAAGGAAAAAATAAAAAGAAAAAAGCCGGAGAAAAGGGGCGCCGGTTCAAAGTCGGATCGCCCGTAGCCGAAATCGGATGGAAAGAATGGCGCTACATGAAGCGCGACATCAGGGAATGGCTCATTTTCATGCCGTTTGTGTTTTTGTTCATCTTTATGGGCTTTGGTTACACGGCCGGCGGCTCATCTGTTGCGGCATTCAGAGAGCTGGACCCGGTTCTTTCCTGGACTGCGGTGCAGGCGGCGGCACTGTTTATCTACGCGTTTTTCAACGGCAGTCTGTCCGCGTCGTTCGTCGCCCGCGAGGCAGGCTCGACCTGGATGCTGCACGTACTGCCGCTGACAGGTGTGCAGATCGCGTGCGGAAAGCTGTGGATGAGCTGGCTTATTCCCTTTCTTCCCGTATCGGTACTGCAGATGACGGCTGGTATTCTGCTCGGATGGCCGGTGTCTTTCTTTCTCCTTGGCTTGGTGCTGAGCGCGCTCATCAGTCCTGCGCTCAGCGCGCTTGGCATCTGGACCGGCGCTATCGGCGGAAAATACAATCCTTCCAACCCGCAGAACCGGCTGCAGTTCGCGCCATCGCTCCTGATGCTGGCACTGTCCTATGTGTACGTGGTGCTGACATTGATCCCGGTGCTGCTTGTCGTTGTTCCCGCGGAAAGCGCTGGGCTGTTTGAACAAGTCGCAGGTGGCGGCATCATAGGAGGCAGTGCGTCTGCGGCCGCGTCGCTTCTGCAGCTGAAACTGACAAACAGCGCGCTCGTGATGGCGCTCAGCGTCCTCGTGTTTCTTTTTCTCACCATAGGCACATGTGTGGCATTTTTGTACCTGGCCGGCCGCCGCATCGAACAGGGCATCCAGGTAAGTATGCCGGACAGCAAAGAGTGAAAAATAGTAGGGAGACAGCCGGCTGTGTGATACAATAGCTGTACCACGAAGAAAGGAACGATGGCTATGCCGGAAGAAACGACACAGCTGTTGCACGCTCTCCTGGAAGGTCAGAAAGAAATTACCGCCGGCGTCAAGTCGCTGGATGACCGCATGATAAGATTGGAAGGCCGGTTCGATAAGCTGGAGCTCCGGTTCGATAACCTGGAAGGCCGCTTTGAAAAGTTGGAGGGCCGTTTTGATAAGCTGGAAAGCCGTTTTGACAAGTTGGAAGTCAACGTAGACAAGCTGGATAAAGGCCAGGACGAAATCAAGGAGCGCCTCTCTAAAGTGGAAAGCGGGGTCGACCTGCTGGCGGTGAAAGACTGGCACCATGAACAGGATATATATGATATGAAAAAGAAACTGGAACACAGCCGGACGAGCGGCAGATAAAGAAACGCACATATCCGGATGAAGACGCTTGCGCGTACTCATCCGGATTTTTTTGTGCCTGGAAGGAGGAAGAGGGCAGCGTCCAGTTACGTTTAGCTGTTGAAAATAGCTGCAAACGTCACGTAGAAAGGTTTAAGCGGCCAAAACGGGGAGGGGCTGGGTGCGCAAACGTCCTCATGGGACATTCCCAGTTGCGTTTAAGTGGACATGAGAGACCCTGAACGCAACTAAGAGCGCGGCAGCCCTCTTTTTTCATGAAGCCCTGCGTCGTGCGCCGTGTAAGTTGCGTTTGGGCAGGCGGAGAAGGGCGTAAACGTCACGTAAGAGGGATCATGCGGCCAAAAAGCGGGAAGGAAGCAGCACAAACGTCATTATGACTCGTCCATGATGACGTTCAGGACATCCCGGGAGCAGCTAAACGCAACCATGAACTGTTCCTCCCCCCTCTCTAATACGAAAGGGTCTGCTTTGATTCCCGCAGGGTCTGCGCGGAATGGGCAAACTGCTGCGTTTCTGTTTCATCGAGAGGAAGATCCATTACGCTGCGGATGCCGGTCCGGCCGATCACAGCGGGGACACCGATGTAGATGCCATTTTCTCCGTATTCTCCGTTCAGACGGGCGGACACGGGGAGTACCGCGTTTTCGTCGTGGACAATGGCTCTTGTAATCCGGGCGAGCGACATACCGATGCCAAAATGTGTTGCGCCTTTTTGCTGAATGATCTCGTAAGCGGCCGACTGCACGCGCTGAAAAATCGAATCCAGCTGCTGTCCCTCTTCTGCGGCCATCGTTCGAATGTCTTTCATGCCGGCAAACGCGCTGCTCCAGACTGGAAGAGAGGTGTCCCCGTGCTCGCCGATAATCCAGGCGTGAACATCGCGTGAGTCGATATGGAAACAAGCACTTACAACTGATTGCAGCCGGGCGGAATCCAGCACCGTGCCTGAGCCAATCACTCTTTCTGCCGGAAGGCCTGATACCTGCTGGGTGATGTCGGTTAAAATGTCGACCGGATTCGTCGCAGCAAGAAATATTCCATTAAACCCATGGGCCATGACCTCAGTTACGATACGTTCAAAAATGTCCGCGTTTTTCGTAAGCAGATCCAGCCGTGTTTCGCCGGGTTTCTGCGCCAGACCGGCAGTGATTACGACAAGCTCTGCTTCGCTGCAGTCCTCATATCCACCGCTTCGAATCGTCACTGGCACCGGGGCAAACGGAACAGCGTCGCGAAGATCGCCCGCTTCCCCGGCTGCTTTTTCTTCATTCACATCAATAAGTACAATCTCGCCTGTCAGCCCCTGCTGCAGCAGGGCATAAGCATAACTGCACCCGACGGCTCCCGCGCCGATAATAACAATCCGGTTGTTTTTAATCATTATAAAGATCCTCCTTTGTTTGTGAACTATTTCACATATATAATAACACACAATGTGAACTATTTCACAATATAAATAATGAAGGTTTTGTGACGTCTCGATTCAAGGTTTAAAAATTATTTCAACAGGTAACTGTACTTAAAGCATAGGGGAACGAAAGATGCGGCTGGTGAAGGGGATTAAGGCTTATTGAAAAGAAAACATAGAAAGGAGCATCATGATGACACTAAGAGACGACATCCACGCCTTGATTGACAGCCTGCCTGAAGAAAGCCAGGTGGAAGTGTACAACACCATTTGGGAATACAGGGAAGAAGAAGAGAAGGAAATCCATGAAGAGGCCAAAAAAGAAGTGCAGGAGAATCAGACCAAAGAATAGATCGGGTTAGTATACACACCTCTTGTCTCATGCTATGATAATAATTGTAAAAACGATGAAAATTACTTCGAAAGGCGGGATGTGACATGTTCAGCGACAAACTGAAAGAAGGTTTAATCGAGCAGATGAACTACGAGTTCTACTCGGCCCATGCTTACATGGCAGCAGCGGCGTACTGCTCTGCGGAAAGTCTGGACGGATTCGCGAATTTCTTCCTTGTACAGGCAGAAGAAGAACGTTTTCACGGCATGAAATTCTATTATTTCCTTAATGATATGGGCGCACGTGCTTCTTTCCAAGGTTTCAGCGAACCAAACAATGAGTTTTCTTCCATTCTCGATACGTTTGAAAAAGGAATGAAGCAGGAACAGGACGTAACCCAGCGCATTTATAAACTGGCGGACATGGCACTGGATGAGCGCGAGCACGCAACGATGAATTTCCTGAACTGGTTCATTGAAGAACAGATTGAGGAAGAATCGCTGTTTGACGACCTTATTCAAAAGCTGAAACGCATCGACAGTGACAGCAACGCGTTTTTCATGCTCGAAGAAGAACTCGGTAAGCGTAAATTCGATGCAGACAATCAGTAAACAGAAAGATCGGGACGCGGGTCCCGTTCTTTTTTTGTATATACAGGGTGGGAAGGTTATATTCCAGCTTCAGCGTGAGCGGCTGTTTCCTTCCGGTTTAGGATGGGATAAAATAGAGAAAAAAGGAGACATGACCATGGCTGATATTAACTATGAGATTATCGAACATATCGGCGTTCTCTCTGAATCGCCGAAAGGGTGGACGAAAGAGTTGAACCGGGTGAGCTGGAACGACCGCGAACCGAAATATGACTTGCGGGACTGGGCGCCCGGCCGGGAGAAAATGGGTAAAGGCGTCACGCTCAGCACCGAAGAGATCGGGAAGCTGAAAGAAGTGCTGCAGAGTATGTCGTCATAAAGCTGTGAAAACAGACAGGAAAACTCCGTTTCCAAATAGGAAGCGGAGTTTTTTGTAGATATACTATTAGAAGGCAATACGGTGAAAAAGCACCTTCTCTACGATGTTTTTTTCTTAATGTTCCATTAACTGCCCCAGCGAAACAGTTAATTCCTCATCGGGATACTCAAGAGAGTAAATGCGGGCGGTTTGGCTGTCCTCATCGACATGCTGAATGTAGACAGGGGTGCCGTCGTACGTGACATCCGCCATAACCGGGGAATCGGCAATGTCACGGGTGCGTAACTCATCCACGAAGTCATCACCTCCTTTTACGCAGGTAGTATAACGATCCGTGGACTGTCCTATACGTTTCCATACTTCCGCAAATGACTTGATGAGATCCCGCAAATATGATTTTATTTTAAAATATTGCCCAAACAGCCGATGATAAGAGTAAGAAGTGGACAAGGGGAAGGATAATGATGAAGCTTCAGAACATATTTCAGAAAAAAAAGAAAGATACACGCCGTGCGATGATGAAAGAAATCGAAGAAGGTCTCGAGCAGCTTCCGCATCCAATACAGTATATGCGGGGCGTTTCGGCCGGATCCGGTGCGGATTCTATGGATTATGTAATTCTTTCCCCCGGCGGTATATTTATTGTGAATCAGCAGACTGAAACCGGACACATCCAGGCAGACATGGAAGAAAAGACCTGGTACTTGAATGACACCGTGGAAATAGCGAATCCTTTCTCCAGACTGGATGAAAAAAGGGAGGCGGTCCAGGCCGGAATTCCTTCGCAGTATCATGACTATTTTGTTTCCATTGCTTCTTTTCTTTCTCCGTCCACTTTTGACATCGCGCCGATTTGGCGGAAAAGTAGTTCCAGCCGGATTTTGATTCATCATCAGGAATTGTCGGAGTATATTCAGCGCAACATATTCATCAGTCGTTTTCAGCAGAAAACACCATTATTGAATAAAGAAACGATAACGATGCTGTATGATACACTGTCTTCCTCTTTAACCGGACATAGATAATTCGGAGCTGTATCAAAAGGTACAGCTCCTTTTCTGTAATATAGAAAATTCACCTCAGGCAGAAGCGGAAGGCGGCGACGCCAGCGGGAAGAGCAGCAGCCGAAGATCCCATCAAACGGCGGTTTTACCGTTTGATGTAGCTGAGGCGCTGCCCGCGGCAAAGAAGACACGGTGAGCCCCGGCGAACCGATGTCGCACTTGTGCTCTGGAGTGCAAGCGTCCGCCTGCAGCGGATGCCTTAACGTTTAACGGCTTTTGATACAGCCCCTTTTTTTATCTGCTGTTTGAACAACAATTCATGCGCCGTCGTGATGTTGTTCATCTGCCAAGCTCGAAGCCCCCTCATTCGGCGATCGCCCAGGACGTGACGGGATTGATAGTGTTCTATTCTGTGCCGCTGTTTTTATGATACAATAAACCATCAATAAGAGAGGAGGGCCGGCATGCCGGAATCGATGGAATCAAACTGGGAATACCTGCTGCACATCACAAGGACGATGACAAGCATTCATACAATAGAAGACGTGCTTTCCACGATCACGAAAGCGGCCTTTGAGCTGATGACGGACAGCGACACGGTTATTTTGTACCTGCATGACGACACGACGGGGTACCTTCATTTTGTTGAGGGGCTCGGTGTTAGAAAGGATAGGCTTGAGCATGTCGCGTTTTCTCCGGACGAATCGTTAACCGGCCACTGTTTCCGTACGAGAACACCTTATCTGTGTACGCGGGAGGAGATGCAGACTTTCATGACTTCCATGAAGCCTTCGAACAAAAAGTGGTTCCAGGAGGCGGTCTACCACCGTGAAATCAAAAGTTCCATCGCCGTACCGCTTGTTTACCATGACCAGTGTTTAGGGGTGCTGGTAGTGAACAATTTCGAAACGGAAATTCCTTTTACGATACATGACCGGAATCAGATGCAGATTATGGCCGACCACAGTGCCATTGCAATCATGAATTCCAGGTTGATCCAATCGCTGAAAGAAAAGAATCAGCTGCTGAATTCCTCTTTATCGATTCATAAGGATTTCACAAGACTTGTGCTGGAAGGATCAGGACCGGGGCGGCTGCTGCAGAAGCTGGAACAGATTCTGCAGCAGTCCGTTCATTTCTATGAAGCCCAAGACCCTGTCTCCCCGGAAGGAGAAGAGACCCTGTATTCGATCGTCCACAGCAAGGAATATATCGGCTGCCTGGAACTCGAACAGCCGCTTTCGTCGCTTAGTGAGATTCAGCAGAGTGCGCTGGAACACGGGGGGACGGCGCTGGCGCTGGAGATGCTGAAAGCCCGGGCTGTTCATGACAAAGAACTGGCGCTGCGCGAAGAATGGTTTGAAAAACTGTTGACCGAAGATCCGCTTTATCAAATCGAAAGCTTGACCCGTCAGATGGGATGGAACACTATCGATACGTTCCAGGTGATGGTGATAGAGGGAAGAGACCACCCGTTGTGGGAAGTCGACAGGACGATGGTGAAGCATCAGGTGCTGCAAAAAGTGGAACAGCTTGCGTCCTCCTTCGGTGTCCCGTCGTTTGTAGTGCCAAAAGGCATTCAGGTGATTATGGTCATGCCGGCGAAGGGAGAAAAGCTGCTGAGCACAATCATCCATCAGCTTCAGAAAACGCTGCGTGTCTATGCTGATATGGCAGCAGGCATTGGACGGGAAACACCGCTTGAAACAGTACGCTATTCTTTCCAGGAAGCGAAAGAAGCGGTGAGCTTCGCAAAGACCGGAACCTCGGGACCCGTTGTGAGGTATGCGGATCTTGGATTTGAACGTTTTTTTGAGAAACTCGACAGAAAAAGCCTGACTGTGTTTGTGGAAGACAAATTGGGTCCGCTCCTGCAGGGGAGTTCTCCTTTGTATGAAACCCTGCGGATGTACATTTCCTGTAACCAGAACCATAAAAAAACCGCCGACAGCCTGCATATCCATCCCAACACCCTCTATTACCGCCTGAATAAAATCCAACAGCAGCTGCAGCTTGATTTTTCTAAAGAAAAAGACTGGATGGACGTCAGACTGGCGGTGGATATTTCGCAATGGAATTGGAGAGAGCCACAAAAATAAGTAATAAAATTTGTGACTCCCCCCTCATTCTTTTAAAAAATCTGAATATTAGAATTATACTTACAATACAAGGAGGGTTGCATGGTGCATACATACGGGAATTACATTGCCGGGACATGGGAGTCTTCATCTGGAGGACTTACGTATACGAGCATTAACCCGGCAGATACCGGGGAGATACTCGGCCATTTTCAGGAATCATCGGCGAAGGATCTGGACCAGGCCGTAAAGGCAGCCCAAACCGCATTTTGGGAATGGTCAGCGGTCCCGGGACCGAAACGGGCAGATATCATTTTCAATCTTCTGCCGATCCTCGAGCGCCGGGCGGAGGAACTCCAGGACCTGATTACAAAAGAAATCGGAAAATCTCTCCGTGAAGCGGGCGGAGAAGTGAAAAAAACGATCCAGGCGATGAAGCAGTTCAGCGGGGAAGGCTCCCGGATAGACGGGGAAACGCTTCCTGCGATGGATTCGGAACTGTTTGGTTATACCATCAAAGAACCTCTCGGTGTGGGAGGGGTAATTGCTCCGTACAACTTTCCGCTTGGGATCGGGCTTTGGAAGATAGCACCCGCCATTCTCGCCGGTAATACCGTGATTTTTAAGCCGGCGGAAAATGCATCTCTTGTCAGCGTGAAAATCATGGAAATGCTCGAGGAAGCCGGGCTGCCGGCAGGAGTGGTCAATATGGTCACAGGAACAGGAAGTATCATCGGTAAAGCAATCGGTGAGCATTCGGATATCAAAGCTGTTTCTTTTACCGGATCGACTCAGGTCGGAGAAGAGCTGGAGCAGGCAGTGACCGCCCGGGGCGGCAAAGTGCAGGCGGAAATGGGAGGCAAAAATCCGGCCGTCATTCTGGAAGACGCCGATATCGATGAAGCCGTCGACAGCATTGTGACGAGCGGCTTTCTTGATAACGGCCAGCGCTGCACCGGCACGAGCCGGCTGCTCGTGCCGGAATCTATCTACACGGAGGTGGTTGATAAGCTGACGGAAAAAGCGGCATCTCTTGTTATCGGAGAAGGAAGAGAAGATAACGTGGATAACGGAGCCATTATTGATGAAAAGCAGGCGGCCAAGTACGAGGAGTTCATCGCCTCCGCGAAGGAAGAAGGGGCTGTGATTCATTACGGCGGCCGCCGGCTGACTGAAGGCGGGCTTGGCAGCGGATATTTTGTCGAACCGACCGTCGTAACGAATGTGACAACGGACATGAAGATCGCGCGGGAAGAAATTTTTGCCCCTGTGATTGCCGTCATTCAGGTGAAAAACTATGAAGAGGCACTTTCTGTCGCAAATGACACGTATTACGGCTTGTCCTCGACGATTTATACGAATGACTTGAAAAAATCGTTTGATTTTATCCGGAATATTCAATCCGGTGTCACGCATGTCAACATGCCGTCGACGTATTTTGAAAACCAGTTTCCGTTCGGCGGGAAGAAGCATTCCAGCAAAGGACCGCGGGAGCAGGGAAGTGCCGCGCTTGACTTCTGGACTGACTATAAAACTGTCTATATTAAAGCGTAAAGGGGGAAAGGTTATGCAGCAGATAGGCGTAATTGGCTGCGGAGTGATGGGCGGCGGCATTGTCCGCAACCTTCTTCAAAAAAACTACAACGTACACATCTATGACACCGAACCTGTTAGACTCGAAGACCTGCGCCGGGAAGGTGCTCTGCCGGCCGGGGACGCCGCCGCACTGGCTGCAGCGAGCGACGTTATCATCACGTCGCTCCCTTCTCCGGTCATCATGCAGAGCGTCATTCTGAACAGTGTGATACCCTCCGCTGCGCCGGGTGCGTATATTCTGGACATGGGGACGACCGATATCACGACGACAAAAGAACTGAATGAGCACGCGGCAGCAGCCGGGGTGCATTTTCTCGACTGTCCGGTAAGCGGCGGTCCGGATGGTGCCAAAAACGGGACGTTGAGTATGATGTGCGGTGGAAAGGAAGACAGATTCAGGGAAGTGGAACCGTTTATGCGGGAGATGGGTTCTTCCCTCTATTATTTAGGACCGTCCGGCAGCGGCCAGGTGGTGAAAATGTGCAACAACCTGGTAGTGAGCGGGGTTATTACGGTACTGTCCGAAGCGTTTCATACCGGCGAAACGTACGGCATCCCCTCTTCGGTGCTGGCTGAAGTGTTGCAGAGCGGTTCCGCGGCGACGAAAGCGATGGAAGTGTTTGGGGAGAACATCGTCTCGGAAACGCAGGATGAGGTTAAATTTTCGCTTCAGCACATGGCAAAGGATTTATCATTTCTGGAAGATTTCACAACGAATGAGCGTATTTCCCTTCTTGCTGCTCCGGTCATCAAAGAGCTCTACGACCAGGCCGCTGATGCCGGAATGGGGGAGATGGACAGTTCTGCCGTGTCCTTAATGTATAAACACGAGCAACAGAAAGGGTGAGCAAGATGCAGATGGAATTGGTGAAAGACTGGCGCCTGCATGCTTTAGTACTTCTCATCGTTCTTTTGACAGAGTGGGTGGGAACCTATGAAATCGGCGTCGGCCCCGGGGTCATTTTATTTCTGCCGATGTTTTATGCCATTATTATCGGATTGATTCTTTATTTCACCCCGCTTGTAAAAAAAGCATCGGCGAAGAACGCAGAACCGTTTATCGTGCTTGGTGTCACGCTTTTGATCGCCAAGATCGGCGTGATTATCGGACCGGATATCGGAACGATTATTGAAGCGGGACCGGCGCTTGTACTGCAGGAACTGGGGAATCTGGCCACGGTATTTATTGCCCTTCCGGTAGCTGTACTGCTCGGGTTCAAACGGGAGTCGATCGGTATGACCCACTCCATTGCAAGAGAACCCAACGTCGGCCTGATTATTGATAAGTATTCCTTTAACAGTCCGGAAGGCCGCGGCGTCATGGCAATTTATATCTTCGGAACAGTGTTCGGGGCCGTGTTTTTCGGCCTGTTGTCCGGGCTCCTTGCGACCATTACGCCGCTCAACGTGCTCTCTTTTGCGATGGCTTCCGGGGTGGGGAGCGGCAGTATGATGACAGCGGCAAGCGGTTCCCTGATTGCGGCGTTTCCGGACCTTGAGAACCAGATCGCGGCATATGCCGGTGCCAGTAACCTCCTGTCGCTTTCCACCGGCATGTATCTAAGCATATTTGTCGGACTGCCGCTGACGGAAAAACTGTATCGATTGATGCAAAGACGCCGCGGGGATGATGCGGCGCAGACGAAGGGGGAATAAACGGTGCTTAAAAATATTCAGGAATGGATTCTGCTGCTCGCCATATTCGGCCTGACGGCTTATTTAGGGAACTGGATCGGCTACGGCATGCTTTCTGTCGACGGTCTGCTCGGCATTTTTGTTCTGATTCTTATCAGCCTCGCCGGTCTGATCCTGCAGAAACTCATCCCGGTTAACATTCCGAGTGTCGGCTATATCGGTATTCTCGGTATTCTCGTTTCGACGCCGTGGTTCCCGGGATCGGAGTATGTTGTGGAGTGGACGTCCAACATTCAGCTGCTCGCTCTTGCCACACCGATTCTTGCCTACGCCGGTATCTCCATCGGACGCAACTGGGCCGACTTCGTGCAGCTTGGCTGGAGAAGCTTCGTCGTCGCCGCCTGCGTGTTTCTTGGTACGTTCATCGGCTCCGCCCTCATCGCTGAAATCATTCTCCGGATGCAGGGGATTATATAAAAAAACCTTCTTTCGCCGATAAAAGCAGCCAACTTGCCGATACAGGTAATGGTGAAAACCCGAGTATTTAGTATGCCGTGTGAAGAACCACTCACGCGGCATAGTTAATTGAAGGTTTTGCCGGGTTTCTTTTTGCAGCCCAGCATGCAGGTACATTCGGTATGTGCTATGAAAGCATTCTGAATGCTCGAGGGTAAAATGCCCTCTCCAGCCTGAGCCGCTCTTCTTTATTCAAAAATCATGACCTCTGCCTTCCATCATACAATATGGGGAAATATGATTTGACAGGAGGAGACGCACTCATTAAGATATTGTGGATCGCGTATGACACGTCACGTTTTGTTGATGATAATTTTTCTCTGTTGGAAAAAGAACTGGCCGTTGAACACGACTTGTATATTTGGAGAAAGTCCGGACATATTCACTATATCCTGAAGCAGCTTCCTGAACCGCCGGATTTTATACTCTTATTAAATGACATTGGGCAGAGGCTGTACCCCAGGGTAAAAGGACTTTCTACCACGAACATCCCCACGGGCTTGTTCGTGAATGACGTCCATCGCCTGTCCAAAATAAGAGACAATTATATTAAAAAGAGTAATATTCACTATATATTTTCAATAGTCCGGGATACGTTTTTATCCGTTTATCCCGCTCATAAGCAAAAGATGATATGGTTTCCTCATTTTATTGATCCGGATCGTTTTGACGATGATCAGCAGGAAAAAAACATTGACTTGTTAATGATGGGGGCTGTCGATGATCATTATCCGCTCCGGCAGAAAATACGCGCTGCGTACAACCATGACCATCGGTTTGTATACCACTCCCACCCGGGCTACCATACCCTGTCCACAAAGGAGGAGAAAGACTATCTGATAGACAGAAGGTATGCCAGGGAGTTGAATAGAGCAAAGCTGTTTTTTACATGCCCCTCGATCTATCATTATCCTGTTAAAAAATATTTTGAAGCTCTTGCCTGCCGCACGCTGCTGCTGGCACCGACATTTCCTGAATTAGAGGATCTTGGATTTATCCCCGGTTATCATTTTGTGGCGGTGGATGAAACGAATTTTAAGGAAAAAGCGGATTACTACCTGCGGGACCAAAGCGAGAGAGATAAAATCAGCACGCGGGGGTATGAATTTGTCCATCAGTTTCACTCAAAGCATCAGAGAGTGAGACAGTTAGTGACCAGCATGGAAAACATTATTAAGCAGCAAACGTAGCGAATTTTATGGGACCTAAACGTGCAGGAGGTGTTACGTTTTAACTTTAGCAGGCACTCCAGTAACAACAAGCCCGCTTTCTACGTCTTTTGTTACGACAGCTCCGGCTCCGACTACGGCGTTCTCTCCAATTTGGACAGCGGGAAGAAGCGATGCATTGTTCCCTATTTTGGCACCCTGCTTAATGTAGGGGCCGCGTAACGTATAAGCCCGGCCTCCCATATATTTATCATTAGACATGGAGACATTCGGACCGAGAAACACGTTGTTTTCTAAAATGGTATCCCCTGTTACGTAAGCCTGCGTTTGAATGGTGCAGTTTTTTCCGATGCTGCAATCTCGTTCAACCACAGCCGATCTTCCAATTACCGTTTCATCTCCTACCAATACATGTTCTCTAATACTGGCAAGGTCGCCGATAAACACATTTTCTCCTACAAGAGTACCGGCATAAATGGATACTAACTGACCGATTTTTGTTCCGTTTTTAATTATTAAGGGAGAAGTGTTTTGAAAACTCTCCCGCATGGTCTTATTTCCTTCCGGATGGATTCCTATAACACAATTAGCGCCGATTTTTACGTTATCGCCTATGAAGGTACCTTTCAAGATTACCGTGTTGTGGCCGATAACCACATTTTTCCCGATAACTACGTCTTTTTCGATTACTGCATTTTGCCCGGTTTGCTCCTTTTTGGAATGATCAGACATATGCGAATCTCCTCTCTCTGTTTTCTCCGCTTCAAAGGTCTGTAAGTACAGGAAGATACGCGAAACCGGAGAGTATACCGGTTTCGCGCTATTGGAGCAGACTTTTTTAGAAGATATCCACGATTACTGCTATGGCTAACAGCAGCTGTAATAGCAGTTGAATGTTGAGGGCAAGCTGTGTGTCGTTTGTTTCAATCGTGACGCCTCTGCTGTTTTCAATATACGTTTGCTGGTACGTTGCCTGCTTGATTTTCGAGGACTGCATCAATTCCTGTGTGAAATCATCCGCACTTGTGGTATCGCCGCCGAAGATGGTAATGGAAATGGTGATCAAAAGTGCTGCCTGCAGTCCTGCCTGTAAGCTTAATGCACCTTTCGTATCGACGGTAGATACTTTTACGTCACAAGAGTCAATGACTTCGATATACTCGTCGGACGCCTGCACGGTTTTGTTTGATTGTTCTGCAGATTGTGTTTCTCCACCAAACCCATACGAATTCGCACCGCCGTGGGTACAGGATGGATCCAGCGCATCCCACTGTCTTTTGTCTCTTCTATCCCGTTTTCTATCTCTGTCTCTGTCATAGTCTTTGTCTTTGCAATGGTCTCTGTCTCTGCACCGATCCCTGTCTCTGCAGCGGTCTCTGTCTTTACAGTTACTCATGCTTTTACCTCCTTTCTACTACACTATATGACGAAGAAATATACTGGTTTGGACAAACTACCTAATATATTCGTTTGTTTTTCTATCATTTAGTTATTGTTGGAATTGGTACTGCCCTGATCGGCGGCCTGCTGGTCTTCAAGAAATTGATTAACTTCCTCCTGAATTTCCTGGATGATACTCTGCAGTAACTCTCTATCTTCGTCTGAAACCTGAACGGTGCTGGGATCTACATTGTATTTTCTCATCATTTTTTTAACTAACATTTCTGTCAGTCGTGGGTTTTGCTGCATGATTTTCCCCCCTTTATTCATTTTCTATATACATCAAATGCAAAGCCGGCGTTATTGTATAGGGAGACTACTAACTCTTCCGCCTATTTTACGAGAAATACACTATGAACTAATCAAGACTATTCGTTTTTCCATAGAGTCTGCCGCTCTTTTGCATACATTTATTTTTCAAACATACCATGCATGTAGAGGGGAACCATGGCATAAACAGATACATATACAGGAAATACGGAACCGGGAAAAGAAAAACCAGTGGTACCAAAGGGTTGGATGATAAGACATCAAGAGGAGGACAAAAATGAATATGCCTGGTTTTACGCCGCGTTTGGCAGCTGTCAGTAAAGATAGATATAAAATCAAATTTTTGGAGGACGGATACCCGGGAAAGGATACAGGGGATCACGTCGTTCCGCATCCGATCTATGGAATATATGTCATAAGAGATTATCTGTATCAATACAAAAAAACAAAAGATCCCGCTTATCAAGAAGCAGCCATCACAGTAGCTGACGCTGCTATCGGGCGGATGAGCAGCTTTCATCATTGTCTCGTCTATTGGTATAGAGAAGGTACAGTTTTTAATTCAACAAACAAGGATTATTATTCCGGCCTCACTCAGGCCTACTATGCAGATATGTTAGCTCAAATGTATGTTACTACCGGCCATAAAAGGTATCAAGAAGCGGCAGAAAAGGTATATGAGAGCTTAAGAATCCCGGTGGAGGAAGGGGGGGTTTTCCATCGGTCATCCCAGGGACCCAGTATTCAAGAGTATCCCATGGCGCCGAATGGTTACGTGTTGAACGGCTGGCTTTCCGCTCTTTCTTCGATAAAGCATTATGCTGAATTAGTGGAGGACGAAGAGGCTGACGTGTTTTGGCGTGACAATTTACAAACCATTACTAAATTACTTCCATTGTTTGACGCTCCTCATCTTGCTAATTCCAGGTACACACTAAATGGAATGGTCACCATGAAGGTGCTGTCCTCTTCCAACCTTGAACTCCAGGACGTGTGTGTCAGGGTGCCGGGTGAAGGAGAATACAATGTCTTTGTTGCGGAAAATAAAAAATACGAGCATTTTATTGTCCAGTCCTCTGTCCTTCAACATGGTCAAAACGTATATTTGAAAAATAAGAGTGCTCTATTCAAAGTATTGTTAAGCAGGTATTCCTACCCCAAGGAGAATGAACTGACATTTACGCTGTACAGTCCCGGAAAAAGCACCGTTCAATTTTTAATAGTACCTCCAACGTATTTTCCCAAAAATATTATCAAAGAACAGCAGTCCCGCTACCAGCAGATCAAAAAGGTGCCCATACAGAAAGGAAGGAACGAAATTACCCTCAACGTACCATGGGATATGTTACAGGACCTTGGTGAACCAACGAGATTTAAACAGTTTGGATCCAAATGGCATAATGTGTATCATTTTATACACCTTCACAGATTAGAAGAGTTTTACGAAGTAACAAAAAATGAGAAGCTGCTGGAGTATATAACAAAATGGCGGAGTTACGTAGAGTCGTGGCGTAAAATCCCATTATATAACGGGTTGGAAAAGGAGCCATATAAAAGTAGGTAATAAAAGATGAAACGGGGAGGGAAAGATGAAAAAAGTATGCATGTTGGTTCATACCCATTCCTTTTTGGATTCCAGGATTTTTCATAAGGAAGCGAAAACCTTACAGAAAAATGGCTATGAGGTGACAATGATCGTCCCCAGAATAAAGGGAAAATTGTTTAATATAGATAAAGAACCCTTTCAGACTAAATTTCTTCAAAAATCGTTTAAGCATGAGGGAATAAATATTGTTACGTACAATGTGGAAAGTTTTAAACCAACTGCACCTATGATGCAGAGAAGATTGGACTCGAATTCGGTCCATTTCAATAATGTGTTAACAAATATTGGACTAAACCAGCAGGCCGATATTTATCATGCTCATGAAACGGCTTCGTTGTACGCGGGAATCGGCGTGAAAAGAGCAATGAAAAACAATGGGAAAGAAGCTAAACTTATTTTTGACAGTCATGACCTCATTCCTGATCCATTTGAAGAGTCCCAAACAAAAAATGCGGTAACGGGAAACCTTTTGGATTCGATGTTAAAAGAAGTAGACCAGTTGATTACGGTGTCTCCTTCCATTAAGTCCTGGTATATTGCTAAAAACCCTTCACTTCCGATAGAAGTTATTTATAACTCGCCGCCTTTGAATGAAGAGTTTCAACCAAAAGAATATGAAAAGAAATCACTGACCGTTGGGTATGAAGGGCACGTTGCTGATCATAAGAAGGGAAGCAGCGATAAAATATTTGAAATAACAGATGTATGTTCCAGGACGATCGATTTTCATTTTAAAATTATTGGAGGAGTGCTGCACGGACACACGCTTTCCATTCCTGATCATCTTCAGGAGAAGGTGAAAGTAACCGGGTGGATTAACTACGAGCAAATATCCGAGCAGATGAAAGAGATAGATGTAGGATGGATCGATTTTGATGACCTCAAGTCGTCTCTGAACCGATCTTATGCGCTGCCTAATAAACTTTTCAGTTATTTAAACAACGGAGTACCGGTGGTGGTAAATAAATGTCATGAAATGGAACACTTTATCAGAACGCACAAATGCGGAATGGTTATCAATAAGACAAAGGCCGCCTCTGAAGACTACGCAGAAGCTTTTCAATTCTTACATGAAAACAGGGATAAATTAAAGCAGATGAGCATCAATGCAAGAAAGGTCATGGAAAGAATCTACAGCTGGGAGAAAATGGAGAAGGACCTGCTGTTGGTTTATCAGTCCATGGCTTCCAACCGTTTTAACTCCTTTTACTTTTAAACAAACAATCTCCCCTTTAGGAAGTGGTAAAGGGGAGATTGTTTACGATGCGGTATATTTGGCCGGCTGTATTCCCGTCACCGAAAAGGGGAGTATAGGAACTGGGAACTTTGATATTGGCAACAGCTTTGCTCCATTCCGCAGGGTCCGCAGGGTCCAGCAGCGTATTCCATTTTTCCCGGACAGTTTCTTCCCATTCTGTTTCCTTCCGGAGTGTAATACACGGAGTGCGAAGCATATAGGCTTCTTTTTGGATGCCGCCGGAATCCGTTAAAATCATTTTGGCCTGGCTTTCCATGACTAACATATCCAGGTAATTCAATGGTTCAATGAACAGAATATTGGAATGTGTGCCCTCGTTCCCCTTCTCCAACGCGCGTTTTGTCCTTGGGTGCAGAGGGAAGACGACTTTTTTATCTAAGTGCTGAAAGGCTTTAAGAATATTTTGTAACCGATTGGGTTCATCTGTATTTTCTGCACGGTGAACCGTGGCTAGATAATAATCTTTTGCTTCAATCTGCAACCGCTCGAAAATGTCTGATTGGTGAAAGGCTTTTTCTTTATAATGAAGAACGGCGTCATACATAATGTCTCCCGTTTGATACACACCGTCGCGGATTCCTTCCCGGGCTAAATGATCCACAGCTGCCTGAGAAGGGGCAAACAGGATGGATGACAGGTGATCTGTCACGACCCGGTTTATTTCTTCGGGCATCCGTTTGTTGAAGCTGCGAAGTCCTGCTTCTACGTGGGCAACAGGGACATGCAGCTTGGCCGCTGCCAGGCTGCCGGCAAGGGTGGAATTTGTATCTCCGTAAACGAGTACTATGTCAGGTTTTTCTGTATTTATCACCTCTTCCAGGTGAATCATCATGGCTGCGGTCTGTTTTCCATGAGATCCTGAACCTGCGCCCAAATTGTAATCAGGGGCCGGGAGCTGCAGCTGCGTGAAAAATACATCCGACATATTTTTATCATAATGCTGTCCTGTGTGGACGATGATTTCATTGATAGTGTCGTCGTCCTGAAGAAGTCTGGATAACATGCAGGCTTTAATAAACTGGGGTCTGGCTCCTAGTACGGTTACTATTTTCATCTCTCTTTGCCTCCTATGCTTTTTCTGTTTTATGAAGCAGCTACAGTAAGCTATGAAAAGAGAGCACGCCCTGCCCCAACAGATAACACAAGGATGGAACCTAAATGTTTTTTTTATGTTTTTGTACATATCGCAACATAAAATGAAAGGAAAACATCCTGGATAAGGAGGAAGGAAGGGATGAAAAAGAAAGTCTGTTTTTTAGTAGCGGATCATCCGTTTTTAGATGCCAGAATATTCAAAAAAGAGGCCAAAACCCTGTTCCGCCACGGGTATGATGTCACAATGATTGTGCCGAGGAGGCAGGGCCTGTTGTTTCATATCGACGGAACTCCGTTTCGGGATACATTTCAACAAGATACGTTCATCCATGAAGGCATTACAATCGTCACGTATGAACAAATACATTTTGAAAAAAAGTATAAATTACTGCATCATCATGTACAATCAGCGAAAGCAGACCGTTTTACGAACGCGTTGACGAGACTCGGGATTGCCGAGCAGGCAGACATTTATCATGCTCACGAGTTTTTTTCCCTGTATGCAGGAGTTGGTGTGAAACGGGCCCTTGGTTCCAATAAAAAATCTGTTTCCTTGATTTATGACAGTCATGAGCTGGTACCGGACCCGAAAAGCCTTATCGGAGAGGCCTGGAAACGAACGATGAAGAAAATGCTGACGGCCATGCTGCAGGAAACCGATTATGTTATTACTGTATCCGAATCGATTAAATCCTGGTATCACGCTGTTCAACCCGGCGTACCCGTAGAAGTCATTTATAACTCCCCTCCTTTAACCCCGGCATACGAACCCAAATTATATAATACAAACAGATTGGTCCTGGGATACGAAGGAATCGTCAATCGAAGCAGGGGAAAAGCAGAAAAACTGTTTCAACTGCTGGAGATCAGTAAACCCCGCTTTGATCTGCATTTAAGTATCATAGGCGGTTTAACTGCTGATAAACAAGGAGAACTTTCTGTTCCTGTTCATTTAGAGCCTTACGTCCATCAGCACGGATGGCTCCCTTATGAAGACATTCCACAGGCAATGAAAGAAGTGGACATCGGACTGGTGGATCTTGATGTGAAGCATTCATTGAACAATCATTACGCGCTTCCTAATAAATTTTTAAGTTACTTAAACAATGGTGTTCCTGTATTGGTGAATCGTTGTAAGGATATGAGTGACATGATCCACCGTCATCAGTGTGGATATATTGTAGATAAGGAGCAGGCTGGTGCTGTTGATTATGCGGATGCGTTGTTCTATCTTTATAACCATCAGGAACAACTTCAGAAGATGAGCCAAAAAGCCCGGCGAAGTATGGAAGAGCACTATCATTGGGGGATTATGGAAAAGAAACTGCTCCGTTTATATGAAAGATTAGGAGAGAAAGAATGATAGGAACGGCAGAATGTCTAAATAGATTTGTGAAGCAGGGTTTCAATCAGCGCGGCCGTGAAGGGGAAGAAGGGGCAGCTGGGTGTCTTCTCTATCTTTTTGGATGAGATAACGAAAACTCTTCCAACCCTCCTAATAGTCCAGTCATCAACTATATTTCCACATAAAGTATGAAATGAGGAAAGGAACAGAGGAAAAAGGGGGGAGAGACATGAATCATAACAACACAGCACAAACTGTCGCTGTCGTAGGATTAGGGAAAATTGGACTGACACTTGCAGCGGTTTTTGCTGATAGTGGATTCGATGTTATCGGAACTGATCGCAAGAAGGAAATCGTGGCACTCGTAAATAAAGGATTTTCCCACGTAAAGAATGAACCAGGACTGGATCAGCTGGTGCATAAGGCTGTTCACAATGGCAGGCTGCGGGCAGTACAGCAAACACCGGAGGCGGCGGCTGAAGCGGATGTGGTGGTTGTCATCGTTCCCGTGGCAGTTAACGAAGATAATGAGGTAGATTACTCGTTTATGGATGCAGCGGTGGAAGATATAGGAGCGGGATTAACTAAAGGGACAACGGTGATTTTTGAAACGACGCTTCCTGTGGGAGATACCCGGAATAGGTTTGGCAGGAGGCTTGAAGACATCTCCGGATTAAAAGCAGGCACTGACTTTTATTTAGCATACAGTCCGGAAAGAGTATATTCCAATCAAATGATCCATGACCTGCAGCACTATCCGAAAATAGTAGGAGGCACGAATGGGAAAGGACTGCAGACGGCTTCGGCTTTTTATAAACAATCCCTTCATTGTGAGGTGATAGAAGTAGACTCCGCAGAAACAGCGGAATTTTCCAAAACTGCGGAGTGTGTCTACCGGGATGTAAATATCGCGCTTGCCAATGAATTAGCCGTCTATGCCGAAAAAAAAGGAGTAGACATTTCGGAGGCGGTTAAAGCAGGCAATAGTCAGCCGTTTTCGCACATTCACACTCCTGGAATCGGCGTCGGAGGACATTGTATTCCCATTTATCCCTACTTCTTTATAAAAAGAGGACTGCAGGATGGATTGACTTCCATGGCGAGAAAGATAAATGACAGCATGGCAGCCTATGCTGTTGCCAAAATGGAAGATTACCTGGAAACCCTTGAGCATAAAAATGTTCTGATTTTGGGGTTGTCTTATCGAGGAAATGTAAAAGAACCGACAAAAACTACGACATTTCTCCTGACAGAAGCACTGAAACAGAGGAAGGCGCGGGTTTACGTAAACGATCCATTGTTTACGGATCAGGAGATTTCCGCGTATGATTTGACCCCGTTATCGCTGGAAGATGAAAAAATTTCCCAAATCGATACCATCATCCTTCAAGCCTTTCATCATGAATATCAATTTCTTTCTTTTGATGCCTTCACAAATTGTAAACTGATTTTTGATGGACGAAACGACTTAAACAAGGAAAACATCACGGCTTTAGGTATTTACTACGAAAGAATAGGTTTGTGACAAGGGGACCGGGAGGTGAAAGATAGTGAACCGCACAGAGTTTATCCCTATGGTGGATCTTCAGAAAGAAATTGATTTGTTGAAAGCCCCGCTGCTAAAAGAAATGAAAACCGTCCTGAAAAGTGGGGAATACGTGCTGGGAGCGAAAGGGGAGGAACTTGAAAACCAAATCGCTGCCTATACCGGCACGGCTTATGCTGTTGGGGTGGCAAACGGAACCGATGCGTTGTATTTATCATTAAAAGCGTTGAACATCGGACCCGGAGATGAAGTGATCACGACCCCGTTCACTTTTTTTGCAACAGCAGAAGCGATTGCCCAAACTGGTGCTGTTCCGGTTTTTGCAGATATTAAGGAGCAGACGTATACTATCGACCCAGAGAAAATAAAAGAAGCGTTGACACCAAAAACCAAAGCAGTGATCATCGTGCATCTGTTCGGAAAAGCAGCGGACATGGAAGACATTCTCGCACTGGCGGAAAAATACAACTTGAAAGTGATTGAAGATGCATGCCAGGCAGTAGGAACGAAGGTAGAAGATAAAAAAGCAGGCGGCATTGGAAATGTCGGATGCTTCTCTTTCTTCCCGTCTAAAAACCTTGGCGCCCTTGGAGATGGGGGAATGATTGTTACCAATGAACAGAATATTTGTGACAACGTTCGTGAACTCCGAAATCACGGCAGTCACATGAGGTACCAGCATTCTTCCATAGGTGTGAACAGCAGACTGGATGAGATGCAGGCGGCGGTGTTACTGGTGAAGCTCAAATATTTGGAGCTGTTTCTGCATAAAAGAAAGGAAATTGCCAAGCGGTATACCGAACAGTTAAACCGGTACGTCAAGACTCCGGAAACGAGGGAGCAGGAGGGACGGACGTACCATCAGTACTGTATAGAAACAGCGCAGCGGGATGAATTAGCCGCCCATTTGAAGAAGAGCGGCATCGCATCTGCTGTCTATTATCCGGTTCCTCTTCATCTGCAGAAGGCTTTTCATTATTTGGGATACCAAAAAGGGAGGTTTCCTGTCTCCGAAAAAACAGCAGAACGGATTCTGGCTCTCCCTATTTTTCCAGAGCTTTCTATTGAGAAACAAAACTATATCATTTCAAACGTTATCCAATTTTTTGATCAGCAGAAAGATTAATAGGGATCTAACCATGATTTATAAAAATCATTCCATTTGGAATGATTTTTTTTTGTAATACTTTCCTTGTGCTCGCGAACGTTGTATACGGTGAAATTTTGGAAGAACAAAGGAGCTTCTTTGAAAAGATTCATTAAAACACTGACGTCCTCGTACAGTCTTCCATGTTCAAAGGGTACCACCGGAAACCCTCCGATTTGTTTCAGCGCAGATGTCCGGTAGATCCGGGGGCCAAGTGGAAAACGGTAGGATACTAGATCATTTTTCGCACGCACAGGCCTTCCTTTAGAGAGTCCTTTATATAAAACACCGCCGTCAGCTGTCTGTTTCCACCGCCGGAGGTTCCCATATAAAACACATGCTGGCTCCGGCAGGTCCTGAAGATAATGTTTCACAATCGATACCGCATCCGGATCAAGCCAGTCATCTGCATCCAGTTCCATCACAAATTCAGTAGAAATGTGAGGGAGGACCTCATTCAGAGCCCTTGCTTTTCCGCCGTTTTCTTTTACCATGAATGTTACCCGCGGGTGATTTTCCCATTCAGAAAGCCGGGTGCGGGAATCGTCTGTGGAACCGTCATCGATAACAAAAACAGATTCCGGCTGGACGTTCTGTAAAATGCAGGACAGCAATGCGGTTTCCACATACGATCCCATATTATAATTGGCTATAAAAATTGAAAGAGAAGGGGACTTTGATTCCATGGAAGCTGTATTATATTTCGTTAAAAAATGAATCTTTTCCCTTTCCCTTTTGGAAGTGTTTTTATTTATTTTTTTCAATCCTTCTCTTTGGATCGCTGTTATTTGATGGTTTTCCAACGTGCTGAGCCAGGCAGGCAGCAGCGCTTCTTGAAAAGGGAGATGGCCGATGGAAGGAAAAGGGTTTAGATTGCCGGAATTCGTTCTTATCAAGAACGGCTGCTGAATGACTGCTTTTCCAATGTGCTGTGGTACGGTCATTACGGATTTATAAGGATCAAGGTTTACATAGGACGGCTGAAGAGTGGAAGAGAAATAGTCATCGTCGTGTAAGAACAAAACATAGGACGTCTTAATAGAGGACAAAATCCGGTTCAAAGCGCGTCCCGGGTCCTGCTCGGGAATAAAGGAAACATCGAAGCTGTGTCGTTTTGTTTCGTTTCCAATTTGGACGGACGGATCCAAAACCATAACCATGTCTATACGGTGGTGTATTTTTTCGAGGGAGCAGAGAGCTTGTTGTACTGTTTTTTTATTCGAATATCCGAAAAGTAAAGCGGTAATATCGTTCACTTCGTAATCCCTCCTGTTTTTCTTGTGGGATGGGGAATAGTTATATCTATGACAGGGAGAGCCCGAGGGTTCATCAATACGCTGCTTTGTTTCTTATAGATAATGTCAGCGTTTTCTGGATTCAGCTTCAGCATCCATCCGCTCGAGGGATTACAGAGGGACTTGCGCTTTTTTCAATAGAGGACAACTGTGGAAACTTTTTGAAATAGGCAAAAGAGTTAGTAGTCTCCCTATACAATATCTCTTATCCCTGCATCTAATATATTGAAAAGAAGAAAGGAGGATTAGTATGGCTAGAGTAAACGCCTCGGCATCCGCAAATATAGAACAGCTGGTTAACCAGTTATCGAATGTAAGCGCCAGTATCGGAGGGGGGACGTCATCTAACAATGATACTCCCCCCACCACCGCATGTTCCCCTAATACACCTGGAACACTGTGGGAAGTATTGTGTTCCTTGGTAGGAGAACAGATAGAGGTGACCACTCCGTTTGGAGTGGTGGACGGTACGCTCTTATCCGTCCAAAGCGACTATATTGTGTTGGTAGACGACACGGGGTCTCAAGTCCTTGTCCGTTATGGAAATATTGAGACAGTAAATGAACTCTAAAGGAGGGTTTCACATTGTTTGAGAACACATTTGCTGCAGAATTAGCGTCGCGGCTTGGTTCAAGAATTGAAATAGCGACAGGCGAAAATCTAGTCGAAGGCTTACTGATCAGTGTTAACAATAATTTAATCAGCATTGACACTACCAATGGGTATGGATCAGGAAACAGGTTGTATATCTCTATTAACAGCATCAACTACGTTCGTTTTCCAGCCTCAGCAGCATAGTTTATGCCTGTAAGTCTCATCGTGGACACAGAAAAGCTCCCATGCTGACACTCTTAATATAAAGGATGGAACCTTAAAATCTGCTTAAAAAAGCAGGTTTTAAGGTCTTTTTTATAGTATCCGAACATAGAAAAATCTGTGATTTCAAAATCCAGCCTCAGGCGTTCTGCGCTTATCCTGCTTAAAAAATCAGCTGCCTTTTTGGCAGCTGATCAGGAGTTACGATTCCCTTTTTGTTTTTTAATCGCTTCGCTGATTTCACTGGAAATCGTGAGCGATTTGATGCCGTCGGTTCCACTTACCAACGGTTCTGTGTTGTTCTTGATACAAGAGATAAATTCTTTCAGTTGAAACATCAACGGTTGATAGAAAGGGGGGATTTGTATTGTCCTTGTTACGGTGCTTGGGAAATCTTTTGTTTTTGGTTTATCGGTACGAGTAATGTTAATTTCATTTCGCAGAAGATCAGCTGTAAAATAAGCTTTTTCCGTTAAAACCTGCACCGTACGTATCATTTTGTTGGATTGCAGGCTTGCTGTGACCTGCGCCACCACACCCTGTTTAAACTCAGCAATGACAATAGCATGTTTTGGGGACGTTTCGATTAACTGTCCCAGTGTATAAAATTCTTTTAATTCGTCTTCCATCAGTTCATTAATGATATAAAGATCATGAATCATTAAATCGTGGACCACATCAATGTCTTTGAATTTTGATTGGTACGGGGACAAGCGGTGTGTATCGAGAGCGATGACGTTCTGATTCTGTATTTCTTTTTTTAATGTCTGAATGACCGGGTTAAATAATTCGATATGCCCCACCTGCAGGATGAGATCTTGTTCTCCGGCTTTTTTAACTAACGTTTTGGCTTCCTGGACCGTGGAAGTGATTGGCTTTTCCATCAACATATGCACCTTGTGTTCAATACAGCGCAGACCGACGTCGTAATGAAACGGGGTCGGCACTGTAATACTAACGGCATCTACTTCCTCTAATAACTCCTCCAGCGAATAGAAGGGAGGGACATTATAGTTTTCGGCCATCTGCCGGTTTCTTTTTTCATTTGTATCATAAATTCCAGCCAGACGACAGGAATCAGATAAAGACTTGTACGTTCGAATATGATTCTCGCCCATGTTTCCGGTACCTATAACTCCGACCTTCATTGTGAACCCGGCCTCCTTTTTCCAGTCGTACATGGAATCGTACTACGTTATCGTATGACCGCGTTCAACCGGAGAAACGGCGGGATCAGGAAACAAACGCAGGCCTACCAGGTCATAGATTACAGACTATGAAAGTGATAGAGAATGAGGAAGCGGAGCAGATCCTTTGAACTAGCAGACTAAGGATTTTGACCGCCTTCTACTGCATACGGTGCAGCCGTTAATTTGGACATACACATTCTTTTCATTAAGAAATTCCATTCGGCGGCTTATGGAAAGAAACGAATGGAATACTTAATTTCGAGTTTCAACATGCAGGCAATGGAAAACGAAGAGGAGGTCTTTCATATCCTGTTGCACATATAAAAATTTTTTAAAGGAAACAGGAGAGACAAGTTGAAGTAAGAGGGGAGACTGTAAAATGGAAAGGAGTGGGTCGAATGAGTGCTGGCTTCCGGCAGGTGCATCTGGATTTTCATACGTCGCCGCACATTCCGGATGTGGGGCGGGATTTTGATCCGGAAGCGTTTGCCAACGTGCTGCATGATAGTTTTATCGATTCCGTCACAGTGTTTGCAAAGTGCCATCACGGGTATTCTTATTATCCGACCCGCATCGGTACGGAGCATCCGTCCCTGCGGCGGGATATGCTTGGGGAAATGATTGACGCCTGTCACGCCCGCGGTATCCGGGTGCCGGTGTACACGACGATAGTGTGGGACGAGCTTGCGGCGGAGAATAATGACTGGCGCCAGGTGGACCGGGACGGAAAGCTGGTTGGGAAAACGCCTCTTGGCAGCGAAGATAACCGTGATGCCGCGGGCTGGAAGTGGCTCTGCATGAACAGTCCTTATGTCGATTATTTGGAAACGCATACAAAGGAGTTTGTCCGGGGTTATCATCTGGATGGTGTTTTTTTCGATATTGTCCACCAGACGAGACCGGGCTGCGTATGTCCGTACTGTCTCGAGCAGATGGATGTGCTGGGGATGGATCCGGAAGATACAGAAGATCTGCTCCGGCATAGTCTGATTACAGAACGAAAGACGATGGAGCGGCTGGAAGAGGCCGTTCACGCTGTGAAACCGGATCTGCCGGTTTTTTTCAACGGGCGTGTTCGGCTGGATAGGAATGCAGAAGCCGGAATCCGGCCGGAAATGGCATGGATGACGCATGTGGACATCGAATCGCTTCCCGGGGGTCTCTGGGGATACAATCATTTTCCATTGTATGCCGCGTTTTATAAAACGCTCAACAGTCCTTTTACCGGCATGACCGGACGGTTTCACACGATGTGGGGGGATTTTGGCAGTCTGAAAAATCAGGCGGCGCTTGAGTATGAATGTTTTCTGATGATGGCGCACGGCGCGGGCTGCGTGATTGGTGACCAGCTTCATCCGCGCGGCGCTCTTGATAAGGAAACGTATCGTTTGATTGGGGATGTGTATAAACAAGCGGCAGAAAAAGAAGAATGGTGCCGGGACGTGCGTCCGGCAGATGAGATCGGTGTGCTGATGTCCCAGGTATCCGAAGGGGTGGCAAACGAACCGTCCAGCTTCAGCGATGAAGGGGCGATGCGCATGCTCACAGAGCTGCGGCGTCCGTTCTGCCTCCTGGATGAAGCGTCGGATTTTTCACGGGTACGGCTGATTATCGCGCCGGACCATGTCCCGTTTTCCGATACGCTTTTGGAGAAGATCAACGCGTTTATCAAGCAGGGCGGCAAGCTTCTTCTGTCCCACCGTTCCGGGTTGAATGAAGCCGGGGTACGGGAGGTTCCGGCCGGGCTGCAGTATAAAGGGGACCTGCCGTATTCCCCGGATTACATAAATATGGCGGACGCGTTTGAAGACCTGCCGGATACGGCGCAGGTGTTTTATGAACGGGGCAGCAGGGTGGAAGCCTCCCCCGGTGCCGATGTGCTGGCTTATGTGCAGCGCCCCTATTTCAACCGCACCCGGACGACGTATATGTCCCACTTTCATACGCCGGTGGATGACGTCACAGCTGATCCGGCGATCGTTCGGGACGGGGCGGTGATGTATCTGGCTCATCCCGTGTTTGAATCGTACCGGCGCTATGGAACCCGCGCGTACAAACAGCTCGCGGCGCAGTGCATCGATGCTCTGCTCCCTGAACCGGTTCTCAAGACAAATCTCCCTTCCACAGCGCAGATCACGATCAATGACCAGCCGGATAAGAACCGCCGGATGCTTCACGTACTGCACTACATCCACCAGCGCCGGGCGGAAGGGCTGGACGTGCTCGAAGATGTCATTCCGCTGTACGGAATAACCGTGTCCCACCGGGTGGACGAAACGCCGCAGCAGGTGTACCTTGCCCCCTCGGAAGAAAAGCTGTCCTTTTCATATGACAGAGGCGCGGTGAGCGTTACGATACCCGAAGTCCGCGGCCACCAGATCGTCGTGTTTCAGTTTTAGCCGCCTCAGGTTGCTGCAGGTGCTGCCGAGTTACGTTTGTACCGGGGTGAGAGGTGTAAACGTAACCCGGAGAGGTTTCTAAAGACGTTTAAGGGAGCCGGGAGTGGTGTGAACGCAACTGGGGCAGATTCCGAGTTGCGTTTAGGGGTCCCGGAGCAGCGGGAAACGTCGCTGGAGCCAATCTACAATGAACTTAGCCATTCAATCATTGCATGCAGGGAGGCTGCCGGCGTGAGGCAGGGCTGCCGAGTTACGTTTGTACCGGGGGGAGAGGCGTAAACGTACCCCGGAGAGGTTCCTAATGACGTTTACGGGAGCCGGGAGAGGTGCAAACGTAACTGGAACGGATACCGAGTTGCGTTTAGGGGTCCCGGAGCAGCGATAAACGTCGCTGGAGCGAATCTACAATGAACGTAGCCATTCAATCATTGCATGCAGGGAGGCTGCCGGCGTGAGGCAGGGCTGCCGAGTTACGTTTGCGCCGCGGTAAGAGGCGTAAACGTAACCCGGAGAGGTTTCTAATGACGTTTACGGGAGGCGGGAGAGGTGCAAACGCAACTGGGGCAGGTTCCGAGTTGCGTTTAGGGGTCCCGGAGCAGCGGGAAACGTCGCTGGAGCCAATCTACAATGAACGTAGCCATTCAATCATTGCATGCAGAGAGGCTGCCGGCGTGAGGCAGGGCTGCCGAGTTACGATTGCGCCGCGGTAAGAGGCGTAAACGTAACCCGGAGAGATTTCTAATGACGTTTACGGGAGGCGGGAGTGGTGTAAACGTAACTGGAACCGATACCGAGTGACGTTTACGCACTCCGTAGATACCACAAACGGTTCCCGTGCCGCTCCCCGCCACCATCCACCTGCCACCGGTCATAAACCAGCTAGATGCCGTGACTGTCGTTCCACGGCAGTTTGCCTTATAATAGAAAAAGCAGGAGTGAAAAAAGGAGGATCTATACATGAAGTACCGTACATTAGGAAAAACCGGCATGGATGTTTCTGTCATCGGCATGGGAACGTGGCAGTTCGGCGGCGAATGGGGCAGAGACTACACCCAGCCGGAAGTCGATGCTATTTTTGATAAGGCGAGAGAAACAGGGATCAACCTGATTGACACGGCTGAATGCTACGGCGATCATTTGTCGGAAGAATTCATCGGACGCGCCACAGAGAAAGACCGGGAAAACTGGGTGCTGGCGACGAAATTCGGACACAAGTTTCACGATTTGTATGAACGGACCCGTCATTTCTCAGCGGATGACGTACGCCGGCAGCTCGAGGATTCTCTGCGCGCGCTCCGCACCGACTACATCGATTTATATCAGATGCATACCGGCATTGGGGAAGAATTCGGCAACGACGCCTTGTGGACGATGCTTGATAAGCAGAAGCAGGAAGGCAAAATCCGTCACATCGGCCTCTCCATCGGGAAAAAAGAAGACAGCTATCAGACGAAAAACGCATCCGACGCCGGAGCGGAAAGCATCCAGGTCATCTACAACCGGCTCGACCGTTCTCCCGAAGAAGATGTACTGCCGTCTGCCGAAGAACAGAATCTCGGCGTCCTTGCCCGCGTACCGATGGCAAGCGGCTACCTGAGCGGGAAATACAAGCCGGGCGCGCAGTTTGCGGACAATGACGTACGTCACCGCCACGATAAGGATGAGACGCGCCGGACGCTTGAAATGGTCGAAGAACTGGCGAAAAACGAAGTACCCGAAGGCGTACCGATGGCGCAGTGGGCGCTCGCCTGGTGTTTGAAGCATGAAGCGGTGACCACCGTGATACCGGGTTGCAAGAACCCGGACCAGGTCGCATCAAACGCGGCAGCGGCCGATCTTGATATGGTGAGCGGCAGCCATCCGCAGTCGGTGTAGCCCATGGGACAAGACGTAAAAGCAGTTATTTTTGACTTTGACGGATTGATCATGGATACCGAAACGAGGCAGTTCGATGTGCTGCAGGAATTGTTCATAGAGTACGGCACCGATCTGCCGCTCGAGGTGTGGCAGCAGGAAATCGGCACATCGACGGGATTCACGCCGGCCGATTATCTGGCGTCTCGTACGGGGAAGATGGTGCAGCAGGACATGTTTCTCGAGCAGTTTAAGGAACGTTTTCTGGACCGGGTGAACGGAGAACCGGCCCTTCCGGGAGCAGAAGCCCGGATCCGCGAAGCGCGGGACAGGGGACTCGCGGTCGGCCTGGCTTCAAGTTCCGACTTGGACTGGGTGTCCATGCACCTTAAGAACCTGGGGCTGTTTGACTATTTCTCCTGCATCCGGACCTCGGATGATGTAGAGGACGTGAAGCCGGATCCGGCGCTGTACGAACAAACCGCCGCCTGCCTCGGCGTCCGGCCGGAAGAATGCGTCGTATTTGAAGACTCCGTCAACGGCGCCCTCGCTGCCGAACGCGCCGGCATGCGCTGCGTGATTGTACCGAATAAAGTGACCGAAACCCTGGCATTCGGGCACCACGACCGCCGGCTGGATTCGCTTGAAGACACCACCCTCGACGCGCTTCTCCCCTCTTTATAAGTGGAACCTGCTGCCTTTCGGGCGGCAGGTTTTTTTACAGACACTTCCCGGTTTAAAGTGTCCATTATATCAGGATACCGGACACTTTCCTCAAGTTTGCGGGAAGAAGTGTCCAGTAAAAAAAGATACAGGACAAAATGAGAGGCAAACTGTCTATCATCGACGGGTTACGGACAAAAGCAGAAGAAAAATGTCTCTAACCGCTGTCTGGTTTACGAAACGCCTGCGCCGAACTATAATATGTATAAATGATACATATTAAAGGGGCAAAACCATGATTACGTCGATGAAAAAAACACTCCTCATTTTCAGCGGCAGTCTCTGTGTTGTGCTCGGACTGATCGGTATCGTGCTGCCGCTCGTGCCGACAACGCCGTTTCTCCTGCTCGCCGCCTGGTGTTACGCGAAATCATCGCAGAAGCTGTACGACCGGCTGCTGCGCACGAAATGGCTTGGCACCTACATCCACCAGTACCGGACGCAGCGGGCGCTTCCGCTCAAAACCAAGTGGACCGCACTGATTGTGCTGTGGGTCAGTACGTTCTACTCTATCTTTTTTCTCGTACCGCTTCTCCTCATCCAGATTCTCTTAACCGGTGTCGTTCTCTATATCTCGTATTTTATTTTTTCGCTGAATACACTGCGCTGACTCTTGTTTACCAGAAAAGATGAATCAACCAAAACATACCGCCTAAAACAGGCAGGATGACCGCCAGAATGGTAAAGAACTCTTTAGGATCTTCCACTGCTTTACCCGGAAATGTCAAAAAGGTAAAGATGCCGTTTGTAAAAATATTATCCAACAGCAGTCTCTTTTTTCTCTCGTTATCTTCGTTTTGATTCCTTTTATTCTTTTTCATATTACCACCCCCATCACAAGAGACCGGCGGCTGAATACTCTGCCCTTTTATATGAACCTGAAATACGTTACGCTGAATACAGAAGAATACGTGATAAACATTCTTGAGTATAGTATAATAAGGACAACTGGAGACAAAAAGGGGGATGCCGGCGGTGAAGATGGCAACGATCGGAACGAACTGGATCACAGAGGCCTTTATCGATGCGGCACGCGGCGTGGATGCGTTCTGTCTGCATGCGGTGTATTCCAGAGACGAAGAACGGGCCCGGGATTTCGCGGCCAAAACGGGAGCCGGTACATATTATTCGGATCTTGAAGCCCTGTTTGGTGACGATGAACTGGATGCGGTCTACATCGCAAGCCCGACCCGGTACCACGCCGAGCAGGCCGCGTCGGCGATGGAGCACGGCAAACATGTCATCTGCGAGAAACCGCTCTGCAGCAATGAGCAGGAAGCCCGTCACCTGATTGAAACCGCGCAGAAACACGACGTGGTGTTCATGGAAGCGGTGAAAAACCTTTATACCCCCGGGTTTCAAACCTTGCAGGAATGGCTGCCGAAAGTCGGCACGGTGCGCAAAGCCGTCTTCCATTTTTCCCAGTATTCGAGCCGCTATGATGCCTACCTGAACGGAGAGGTCCTGAACGCGTTCAAGCCTTCGCTTTCAAACGGGGCGACGATGGATATCGGTGTGTACTGCCTGCACCCGCTTCAGCGCCTGTTCGGGGAACCGGAAGAGGTGAAGGCGTCCGGCCACGTACTCGAGAGCGGCGTGGACGGCCAAACGAATGTGCTTCTTTCCTACGACGGCATGGATGCGGTGGCCGCCTACTCGAAAATCACAGCGTCGAACAGCCCGAGTGAGATTCAAGGGGAAAAAGGCACCCTCTATATCGACACCATCCATGAGATGGAGCATCTGACGTTTGTTCCGGTGAAAGGAGAACCGGAAACGGTGGATATCAACCAGCAGCATCCGGATATGTATTACGAAGCGGCAGCGTTTATCGGTGCCTGTGATACGAATGATACAACTTCATTACATTGGCACGATTCGCAGATGGTGATGCGTCAGACCGACCGGATCCGAGAGGATTTGGGCGTTGTATTTGAAGCGGACCAGCTGCGGACGTGACTTCAGAAAAAGAAGCAGTTCCGCGCGCGGCTGCTTCTTTTTGTACGTGATTTACTATATTAAGGGAGGTTTTTCAAATGAACCAAACCGAATGCGTTATCACCGATGGAAAAAAACAGACGACGGTACGTCCCGCCTCGCTCATCGTATTTCTGCAGGGCAAAATGATAGAAGCCTGGGATAAAACGGGACAGGTTTACTACATGATTTTTTTCAAAAATGAGTATCTTACGACCATGAAAGCCCATCACGTGCGGCGGCGTTCGTTTCTTGAAAAAGCCGTGAAGCACGGCGCGGTCTATGAGGCACCGCATCCGTTCATCGGGGAAGTATTGTCGGATAAAACGTCATTTCCAAAGCGCGGTCTGAGCCAGCTCCGCGGCAAGTTCCAGAGCCAGCACACCTATCAGGAAACCGCCCGTATGCTTACCTTTTTCGATGCGTTCGTGTCCAAAAAAGATCTGTTTCAGGACATCCAGTCGTTTTACTACCAGCACCGGCGCACCGGCCAGCTGTTTCTTGGTTACCGGATTATCCGGGTGCTGATGGATTTCACACCAAAACACAGCTGGGTCAAACAGCTGGCAAACGATATGGAATTTTCCACCTTTAAGGATATGTATCAGAGGATGGAACCGGAATTATGGGAAAAAGACCCCCTTTATATGGAAAAGTCCTGCTATTACGGACGCAAAGATCCGGAAAACGCAGCGCAGCTTCTCCGGTTCCTGAAAGAAGAAAAGCGCTGGGTCGACGCGTTTTCGCTGATGATCGATCAAATCCAGCGGGAAGGCGGCGACGCTTATTACGACGAACTGCTGCAGTGGCTCCATCTGTATTACGACAAAGAGGAGCAGCAGCTGATTTTAAACGACCTGTATGCTAAAGTGCCGTCCATGAAGCGGCTTCCTCAGGATCTGCTATCCATTTATTTGTCCCGTCATGACCTGGAAAACACCCTGCGGCTCCTTCAGCAGCACGATATGTCTCTTAATGAGAAACAAGAGGCTGCTCTGGAAGATATGCTGGAGAAGATGGATCTGAAAACATCCGGCGCGCGGCTGGATGACCTTCCTCTTTACATCGCATCCATGTATGACAACCAGCCCCGGAAAGCAGAGAAAATTCTGCAGCTGTGTGTGAATGAACTTCTTTCGGATCGTCCGCTTCAGGACGTCATCACGTGGCTCGCGCCGATCCGGGAAAAGTCGCATGCCTCCCCGGTCCTCCAGCAGCTGGAGAAAATGAAAGCTTACCACGATGACCCCGAAAAGCAGCGTGAACTTGGGGAGATGCTGTATGATTTCAACCAGCTCGACCAGGCCGTGGACTGCTTCAGCTGGGAAATGGAAATGAACACGACCGATCCCGAACCCGTGCGCTGGCTCTCTAAAATCTATCTTGATCTCGGCCGCGACGCCGAATCAAAAGCCTACCAGGACCTGTACCGCAAAATGCAGAAAGCCAACGCCTGACCGTATCGCCCGGTCCAGGGCCCCGGCCGGCACGCGCAACCTTCAGCGTGCCGGCCGGGGCTTTTTTGTGACGATTGCCGGCGGTTTCTGCTAACGACCAAATTACGCGCAAATGGGGAATGAATGGGTCGCTAGGGCGGTGCAAAGAGCTAGTTACTCGCTGGAGCAGGAGGGAAACGGTCCCTGGGGGATGCCCAGGGGCCGTTTGTTCTGTGATGCGGCTTGGAACTGGTCGCTAGAGCGCGCCTCACGACCGATTGCGCCCACATTTTGCAGGTGGATCAGCTGTTGCCGCCGGCCTGTGATGAGTCATCAACTTTTTTTCTGAAATGAAATGGAAATTATATCTTTACAACAGATAAAAGAACGATTATACTATCAATTGTATTAATAAATATAATACAGAAAACACACCAGGCATACAAATCGGTAAAGCAGAGGAGGGGATGATTTGTTCGAGCTTGACGTGCGGAGCCGGAAGCCGATTTATGAACAGCTGATGGATAATATCAAGGAACTCATTGTGACCAGTGTGTTACGGCCGGATGAAAAACTACCGTCGGTGCGTCACGTATCACAGGAACTGACGGTCAATCCGAACACCATTCAGAAAGCCTACCGCGAACTGGAGCGGCAGGGATTTCTGTATTCCGCAAGCAGAAAGGGGTATTTTGTGGCACCGACCGACTGGATATCCAATGACCGAAAGCTGGAAGAGATGAAAGACCAGTTCCGGCCTCTTCTCAAAGAAGCCATCTACATGGGACTGACGAAAGAGGAGCTGCTGCGCTGGTTTGAGGAAGCAGAACAGGAAGGGGGAGACCATCGTGATTGACGTGCAGCATGTCACGAAGACGTTTGAAAAAGAAGACGCTGTCCATGATCTGAATCTGTCGGTGAAACAGGGGCATATTTACGGTCTGCTCGGGTCAAATGGGGCCGGAAAAACAACACTTCTGAAGATACTCGCAGGCATTTACCGGCAGGACGAAGGAACGGTTCAGATAGACGGGGAACCGGTCTATGAAAATGTACCAAAGAAACAGAAAGTGATTTTTATCCCGGACAATCCGTATTTTCTGCCGCAGGCTTCCATTAAGCAAATGGCTGCCTATTACCGCTCGTTTTACCCAAACTGGGACGAAGAGCGTTATCAAAAGCTGGAGCAGGTGTTCCAGATTGATCCGAAACGAAAAATCCAACGGCTGTCGAAAGGAATGAAGCGCCAGGCCGCCTTTTGGCTCGCCCTTTCCGCCATGCCGGAGATTCTTATTCTCGACGAGCCGATTGACGGACTCGATCCGGTCATGCGTCAGAAGATTAAGAATCTATTGTTCCAGGATATCGCAGAGCGGGACGTGACGGTGATCATTTCCTCCCACAATCTCCGGGAAATCGAAGACATCTGCGACCAGGTCGGCATCATGCATAACGGCACGCTGCGCATCGAAAAAGAACTCGATGAGCTGAAGACCGACACACATAAAGTCCAGGCCGCCTTTGACTCAGACGAAACAAAAGAAGAGGCCGCTGCCGGACTGAACATTCTTCACGAAGAGAAACGCGGAAGCGTCTATCTGCTTATCGTCCGCGGGGACCGCGAAGCGATAGAGGAGCAGCTCAAACCGTATGAGCCGCGCGTCTTTGACCTGCTGCCGCTGACGCTCGAGGAAATTTTCATTTACGAGATGGGAGGCATCGGCTATGACATCGAAAGTGTCCTTCTTTAATCCCGGAATACAAAAACAGAATTTTAAACAATTCGGCTGGATCGGCATTGTTATTTTAATAGGTTGGATATTCATCGTTCCCATGCGAATGATAAGGATTACCGACGATTGGTATGGCCCGGAAGATGTTACTACCATGACCCAGATTTCCAATGGAACAGAACTTCCGGTCATTGTCGGCGGAAGTATTTTAACCGGCATGTTTCTGTTTCGATACCTGCAGGTTCCTGATGCAGCCGACATGATGCACAGTCTGCCGGTACGCAGAGAAAGCCTTTTTTTCAATCAAGTGTTGACCGGGTTGGTTTTGATCATGGCGCCATTACTCATTACTGCAGGAGCGGCACAAGTGATTGCCGGGATGTATCCTGAATTCAATGAGTTAACCCCTCAAACGATTTGGTCATGGGCCGGAGCATTCCTCATTATGAGTGTTTTTTTCTTTCTCTTTACAGTATTTGTGGGAATGGCTGTCGGGATGTCGATAGCGACCGGTATCATAACCATGATTCTGCTTATACTGCCGGCCGGCATGTACACCCTTATTAATGGTACTATTGCCTTCTATTTATATGGTGCTCCATCTTCTAACATCAGTGCCATGGAAGCCATCGTACCTTTTTCGCCGCTTCTGTTTGTATCTAACATAGTAGAAAATCAACAAACAGCATGGCAGTTAGCGGGATACGCGGCTGCGGCGGTACTGTTTGGAGCTGCTGCGCTTGTCTTATACAAACTCCGTCCGATAGAAACCGCATCGGAAGCGATCACGTTCCGTGTGCTGCGCCCCATATTTAAGTACGGTGTGACATTCTGTGCTATGCTGACGTTCAGCGTCTTTTATAGTCAAAATGATAATACAGGCTGGATAATTTTCGGATACGTTTTCGGGTCGGCTGCCGGGTACTTCATTGCGGAAATGATTTTGAAAAAAACATGGAGGGTGTTCCGGGGTAGAGCTCTCATCGGTTACGGCGGGTACGCTGTTGTGATTATTATCGCAGGTGCGATGCTGCATTACGATGTATTTGGCTATGAATCCACGATCCCGGACAGTGACTCCGTACAGAGTGTGTATGTTGGAGAATTTATATCACACCCGGCAGATTATCAAAATCTGTACAGTACATCGGATGCTTACCTGGATGACGTTCAGCAGCTGCATCAGGCGATTATTGATCATCGTCCTGAAGAGGAACAAGGAGCATCCAAACAATCTGTGAGTATAGCTTATGAGCTGGAAAATGGGAAAACCATTATACGGCAATACTTCTATATTGACACGGACGGATTTTCCGAAAAATTACAAGATGTAAAAGAATACGATGCCTATAATGCAATACCGTAAGAATGAAAAAGAGTCTGGGACAAAACCTCTATAAGATAGAAAAATGCCGAACGATTTTAAAAAATCGTTCGGCATTTTTCGTTGCTGAGACAAACCGCTGCGCCAAAATGCTTCGCTTTTACTCCAGAGCACAAGGGCGACATCGATTCGCTGGCGCTTCTCGCGGAATCCTCGGAAGAAAATCGCTTCCTGCGGGGTCTTGAGACTCGTGCTGTTCCCGCAGGAGTCGAAGCATTTTGACTCCGCTACCATTCGACTGTTGAGCAAGGATGCAAGACATTCGTGTTGTCCTCCACCTATTTTACTTTTGTCCCATACTCTTTTAATAGAATTAATATTTTTTCAGCGGTTACGTGTCATCATTCAGCACGTGCCATAAAACATGTACCGTAAATGCAGATTTATTGATAGAAAACCTTCCTAATTCCCTTACAGTTCCGGAATACTATGGCAGACTCTATAAGTAAAGAGCCGGGCAACAAGGAAGGAGGGATCCGGCAATGGAACAAAAACGTGCTGGAGGAAGTCTGCTGCTGTTGACGACGATTGGAATGACGGTGGCTTTTATGGTGTGGGGGGCGTTTTCTCCGCTGATCAATCAGATCGGGGAGACGTACAACCTGTCCGCCACAGAAAAAAGTGTGCTCGCCGCGGTGCCGGTGCTGCTTGGTTCGGTGATGCGGGTACCGCTTGGCATTCTGACGGAAAAGTACGGAGGGAGAAAAGTCTATACGCTGCTGCTTTTGTTTCTGATTGTACCGCTCACCGCGGCAGGATTTGTGGATTCGTACGCAGCGCTTCTCGTTTGTGCTTTTTTCCTCGGGATGGCCGGTACATCATTTGCGGTATCGATGACGTTTGTTTCGAAATGGACATCGAAAGAAAAGCAGGGGACCGCGCTCGGCATCAATGCGCTCGGTAACGCGGGTACGGCCGCGGCCAGTCTGGCGCTGCCGATGATTGCGCTTGCCGCGGGTCTTGAGTGGGTATTCTGGTCGTTGATTCTGCCGATTGCCGCGATGGCGGTGCTCCTCTGGTTTTTCACTCCGGAAACGCCGAGTGCGGATACGTCCCGCACCGTAAAAGGAGAACTGTCGGTGCTTACGTACAAACATACGTGGACGCTGTCGCTGTTTTATTTCGTCACGTTCGGTATCTTTGTGACGTTCAGCGTGTACCTGCCGACGCTGCTCACTGATGTGTTTGACTTGTCGGCAGTGGATGCGGGACGTCGGACGGCCGGGTTTATTATACTCGCCACGTTCATCCGCCCGCTCGGTGGGTTTGCTGCTGATAAATTAGCTCCGGGGCCTATTTTGGCAGGGGTGTTTCTCACGGTCGCGGCAGGTGGAGCCGGGATTGCCATCGGCGGGGAAAACATGATGCTCATGACGGCCGCCAGTCTGCTGCTTGCGGCGGCGTCCGGGGTTGGAAACGGTGCTGTCTTCAAGATGGTTCCGAGTATTTTTCCAAGTGCGACCGGAACCGTCACCGGCATCGTTGGTGCAGCCGGAGGACTCGGCGGATTTTTCCCACCGATTCTGCTCGGCGTCGTGCGCGACATGACCGGGGCTTACGCCATCGGATTTCTTCTCCTCGCTGTGATGAGCACCGCCTGTTTCCTCGTGAACCAAAAAGCCTTTCTCAAGAACAAAAAAGAACAGAATCTAAAAGAAGTCCAAGTATAAAAAAGACCCAGACGATTCGTTATTCGAGTCTTTTGGTGCAGGAGTTGGTAACACAGCAAGCCTCAGTCACCGCAGAATGCACAGCACTCGTCCAGTTGTCCCTTCACGCCGGTGTCTGTTGTTTATAGACGGGACATTTCCCCGTGCCTCTTGTGTGTAACCGTCACAATGGCCCGTAGGATACGAAAAAGTGACGCGCAGCCTGCCGCTAAACGTCACATTTCGGTCAGTTGGCCAAAAAAGGAACCCGTAGAATCAGTCTAAGTGTCACAATTTTCCGGTGTCAGCTCTATTGTGGGCTATAGGATGGTTTTTATAGACAGCACCAGCACCAGAGTGTCCAGTATTTTCTTTTACTGGACACTTACTGGACTTGCTGGCGGAAAGTGTCTGTTATTTATATATACTGGACATTTTTCTGTGTCACGCGATTCAACCTGTCCCTTATTTTCAGGTTATGGACATTTCTCCGCACCTCTTGTCTGTAATCTTCATAAAATCCCATTAAATGAAAAGCGAACGCTCCACCTGCTTTCGTGCAGGGCTGCGGATGAAAAAGTACTCCATTTGAACAGAGCCACGAAAAAATCCGAACGAGGGAAACAGCACACAGCATGCCGTATCCCTCGTTCGGATTATTTTTTTATCCTTCGTATTCTACGCTCTCGTGAATCCTTCTTTTTCGAGAAAGTCGGCGGCTTCGGGATAGGTGTTGAAGGCTCCTTCAAGCTCCAGCCCGGCGTAGATGTTCCAGCCGCCGTCTTCTTTCATGATAACGAGCACCTGGTCGTTTTCATTCGTCCATTCTTCCATCGTCATTTCTTCCGGGTCTTCCTGCGGCGACATGGATTCAATCGCTGCAGAAACGATCTCGCGCAGCCCCTCGGCGCTGTATTCGCGGATGTTGACCATCCCTTTTTCATCGGTTTTCATGCCGTGGATCTGTCCGGCATAGACGAAACCGTTCCCGTTTGGATGAAGGTGGTAGACGACATTTTTTTTATCAATCACGCTGTCTTCATAATGGTAATTCACCCGGCCGAGCGATACTTCTTTCATCGTGAGCTCCGGGAATCCATCAAGTATTTCCATTTTTTCTTCGAATGTAAGCATAGAACCTCCAGATGTACTTGTTGTGTCGCCTTATTATATCATGTCATCCGCCGCTTAACATCATTCCAAGCGGAGAAGACTCGCGGACGACGGACTGCAGAGAGTATCCGGAGATAGGAAACATCGGAAATCCGGCGTATCCCGGCGTGATATCGTATTGATCAAAATAAATGACAAGGCTTTTGTCGGCAAGATAATACTTCTGATCCTGACTGACTCCCGGGAAACCGTTCAAAAGAGGAATGTCACGTTCTTTTATCTGCGCTTCAATGATCCGGTTTACGTTCTCTTTCCAATTGCTGCCCGGCTGAAACTGCTCTGACAGCGAATATACCTTATCCCGGGACACGTCCGCTGTCACCGAATCCATGTATTCCACCGGATGCGCAAGCTGAGGGGAATTGGCAAACAGGGAAAACGTAAAACTGACAATACACTCTTGATTGTTTTTAACGCGGAATGATCCTTGAATGTCTGTCACTCCGGGCTGGTAATACCCCTCCTGTTGCAATTTTTGAAACATGCCGTACACGCGGGAGAATATGTCCTGGTTGACGGCTTCTGCGCCGGGGTGAACGATCCACGGGAAAAACACCGGTTCTTCCATAAGGCGGTATGTCTGAATGGAAACGGGGAAGTCGCATATTTTCAAAAAAGACACTCCTTTGCCGGCCTGCACGGTTAAAATCAAGCAGGCTGGTCCATAGTAATAGTAGTTCATTCATGGTATGAGAAAAGGAGTGAAATCATGAAAGGTTTTTTATGCACCGCATCATGCCTGCTTCTTTTCATCAGCGGCTGCCAGCAGGCGGAACAGGACACCGGAGATAATCAACCGCTGACGATCGTTGATGAGGAAAGGGAAGAGGGGGGAGACAATATCCCATTTGACCTGCTTCCGGATGACGAACAAGACACGGAGACAGAAAAACAACAGGAAGAACAAGTGGAGAGCCGGGAAAAACAGAAGACGGAGCAGGGGAATCCGGGAGAGGAAAATCTCAAAGCTGAAGTCATAGCCCTGACGAACGAGGAACGCACCAAGCGGGGACTTAATCCTTTACAGGAAAATGGGACGGTGGCTGAAACAGCGCAGGCAAAATCGGAAGATATGGCAGCCAATGATTACTTTGCCCATCAGTCACCGACCTATGGATCTCCGTTTCAGATGCTGAAAGAATACGGGGCTGATTTTCAGGCGGCAGCGGAAAATATCGCCGCCGGCCAGACAACTCCGGAGCAGGCGGTGGAAGGCTGGATGAACAGTGAAGGTCATCGAAAAAACATTTTAAACGAGGAGCTCACCCATATTGGCATAGGCTATGAAGAGAATGGAAATTACTGGACCCAGATGTTCATCGAAAAATAATGCAAAAACCACCTGGAGCACCTCAGGTGGTTTTTTAGTGCAGAATAGGGGGTAATGAAAGGGTATCAGCATATTGCAGGGATACGTGCAGTTGAAGTTCCCGGGTCAGCGAAGCGAAGAAAACCTCTTCGATATCGGTGATACCCTGGGCAGCAAGTTCGTCTTGCAGCCAGGTTTCATCGACGTTCTGACGGCGGAGCACGTCGTGTTGGATGATGCCTTCGATGACAACCGGAAACGCAATCGCCGAGGACTGTTTGAGGTATGGTGTATCTTCAATTGTTACTGTGGATTTTGCCGGTTTTTTTAACACACTGAGGCTGCCATTCGCTTCAACGACCGCGGTTTCTACATCGTCTACGTTGAAAATGTCTTTCTCACGAAGGGCCTCGAGTACATTGTCCACGGAATAGCGTATTTTTTTCAGGTTACTTCGGATAAATGTCCCGTTTTGAATAACGACGGTCGGTTTGAATGTAATGTATTTTCCAATCGTCCTGTTTTTTATTTTAAGCATTGCCACACCGCGCTGCAGCAGCGCAATGAGAACAACGGCGACGGCTGTGTGTACGTGCTGGATGTCAGGGTCGGCAATGTCCGCGCCGACGACGGAACCAAGCGTCAGGACAATCAAAAAGTCGAACACGGGCAGCTCCCCGATGGCGCGCTTTCCCATGAACAGTGCCATCAAAAGAAGAAGGGGAAGAATCGTGATGATGCGCCCGGCCACGGTGAAAAGTTCAGTGATAGTCTCCACATCCTTTCCCCCTTTTTCGTATAGTTTTCTCCTTTGTGTCTCTGTTATTCTCTTTCTTTTTGTAATCTTTTTGTATCTAAAATGTAATATTATCTTAATTTAACGTTTAAGTTTGTAACAAAAAAGGAACGTATCTAATAGAACGACAGAGACGAACGCTTTTTAAGGAGGAACAAATCATGTTCAAACAAAAAATAACCCGTATCGTAAAACAAACATTGATTGGAGCAGCCGTTGCCGTGACAGCTGCATCCGCCGGTGGAAGTGCAGCCGCCGCAGGCACTGATACATCTATGAACTCGTTTTCCCTGAACGAAATCTTACAAAATTATTACACAACAGATCAGCAGACGGCCACCGAGCAGACCGAAGGCTTGAATATTGGATTAAATACGATAGAAGGGACGAAGGGATTTGACGAGGAGAGCAGCACGCTCTCGATGCCGGTGGAGGAGATGTTCAGTATAGAAGATACGTCTTATATCAATGAAGCCTCCGGCGGGATTATTCTGCGCGTCAGCAACCCTGATGTTGTTAGTCTTGATGAAAAGGAAGGGGCGTTGACCAAGACCTTGCAGCCTCAAGGTACACTATCCGCCCATGACATCACCCTGCACGGAGAATCCGAAGGCGCAGCCAAGGTTTACCTAAATGCAGAAGACGGCGGAACCACCACCACCCTTGGCACCGTGGAAGTCGAAGTACGGTAAAAAAACCACAAATCACGCGGACATCATGAAAGGGACACAACATTGCTAAAAAGGGAGCTGTATCAAGAGGTACAGCTCCTTTTTTTGGTGGAAGAAACGCCTGTGTATTATTTACGAAAAGGTGTGCTGTCAAAGCACCATGTTGAAAATGGATAGGATGATATCTATAACGAACAGCACGAGGAGCAGGTTTAGAAAAATGGAAGAAGAGATTAAACCTGATTTTGAAAACAGGTGTTTCGGAAATTTCCATCCCAGTATGATACTGAGTCCCAATAAAACAATCGTAATAACAATATAGCTGATATCAAGATGCAGGTAATCGACTATATGTTCTCCAAGCAATTGTCTGTTAAACGACCAGAACGAAACAAATGTACTACACACGAAAACAAAAAGGGAGATACTCCCCCACCCTAAAGGCTTTCTTGTCTTTGCCATACACACCAGTCCTTATTCACAGAATATAGGTAACATCAATAATTATAGTGATTTTTTTCTGAAAAGTAAAACCTTTCAGTAAAGCAGGAGTAGTGTGCTGCGGGGGCCGGGTTACAGCGGCTGGAACTGGTGGCGGCGCCCGCAGATGGAGGCAAGCGTGCGAAGTTTGTGGTTCAGGTGTTTCCGGTCAAGAGTCAGCAGGTCCTCGCGCTGCAGCCCTTCCATCACGTATTCGGTGAATTCCCAAATGATGCTTTTCACCTCATCTGCGTTGACGTCGGCCATAAGAATGAAGGCATCGAGCGCCGCCGATAACACGGCCAGGTCTTGAAATCCGTACTGCCGGATTTGATGAAACGATGTGTACAGATAATCCGAAAAAGCAGGCTGCTTCATGATCAGGCGCAGGTCTCCGGAGGCGTCGTAATGAAACGTCCGGGGCAGCTGCTTGCGGCCGAGCCGGGCAAGGATTTTGCCGAGATTTTTGATACAGGCAACCGCAGTGTTCGGGTCATTAATGCCGGGAGAAAGGGCGCGGAGGGCGATTTCCACAATCTTAATTAAGGCCAGTTCGATCGTGTCACTCGACGACTTTTCCGCTCCAAGGGTCACAAAAGGTCTGTAATGAGCGGAACGGATCTTTTTTCCCTGCTCCCACACCGACAGAAAAGGAGCTCCCTGCTCTATATAATCACTGACTTCCGCATTAATCCGCACGATACAATCATCGCGTGATGCCCTGCGTATTATCCCCTTTGTATCGATGTGCTGAATATACCCGGAATCCGCGGAGCGCACCGGTGACGGGCTTATCGTTTTAATATCTTCGCTTTCCCAGTCTTCCCACGGAACAACCGGCGCCCATGAAGGCAAATCAGGCAGTTCTTTCTCTATTTTTTCCAATGTGTCTTTTGTGATGTAATGCAGCAGGCTGCTCACCTGGATCCAGCTGGACACGTGATGGATAAAAAAAACAAACATAAAGACGCAAATTATCGCAAAAAATACAGCGAGGGAAGGTGACAAAAAAACAGCCTCCTCTCCGCCCCGCAGAAACAGCAGAAGCAGAAGGGAATAAATGATGCCGGCCGTGAAAAAAGCGAGCACCCGCTGTGTTTTCGCATCACTGATGAAATTCTGCAGGGTGCGCGGCGAGAATTCGGACAGGTAGGTTGTTAAGACGACAAGGATGGTGGAAAAGGTGATGGTTGTCATCGTAAGCAGGGCCGCTGAAATGGCGCCTAAAATCGTGCGTGAGAGTTCCAGCGGTATAAACAGCGGGGAGGGGATCCAGACGGGTGCGGCCTGTGGCAGAAAACGAGAGTCGATGTATACACTGAGCACCGCCAGTAAGCAGGCACCAAGTCCGTAAAGGGACGGAACATAGAGAAAATTGGACCGGATGTTATGAAACAGACTCCGCAGCGACAGCACTATCATCACCTCCACCCTTCAGTGTCTGCAGCGAGTCCTGCTTTTATCCTGACACAAGCATGAAGTGAAGGTTTTACTTAAAAAATGGAAAGGAGGGAGGAAGGATTGGATCCATTGGCACGTTTGATATTACCTATGGAGTCCAAGGCGGGGAGTACGGTTCGTCATATAAAGGCGGAGCGGCGCCGGGATATGTTTAGAATTACACCAAAGAGCAGGTCGGAGATGAGCCGAAAACTGCAGCAACGGGTACGCGGGTGGGAGGCTGAGTCTAATGAGAAAGATATCGTGGAACGAATCAAACAGCAGACAAGAGAGGGAGCCCGTAATAATATCACACGAACCGAATGCTACCGCCGGATATATCTTCAAAACGAGGAGCTTCACTGGGCGATGCTCGCCCACATGGTGTCGCGCAGCAGCGGCTGGTGCATGACAGATTTAAAAGGAGAGTGGCTGCCGGAGCTGTTGTCTGAAGAAAAGCGGAAAAACTTGTTTGACCTTTATGAAACGGCTAATTTCCTCATCTTTCAGGATGCGTATCCGCAGCTGCTGTTGTACGTGGAAAGTAAACGCCGGGGAAGGAATCTTTTTCACCTGCTTCCATCTTTTCACGTCTCCCGGTTCATGCAGCCATTCTGGGATGATTTTTGGATTCACCGTAACCCGGTACTGTTAACGACAGCACTGATCATCAATGAGCAGCATTATATTGAAAAGCGGGTGATCCAAAGCGATTCTTTTCAACAACGTGTGCTGCAGACATTCCCGTTTATCACGCAGGAACTGCTGCAGATGACTCAAGTTGTGTTTCCTTACCGGGAGAAAAGCAGTATCCGTCTGGCCGGGCTGACTCTTGAACATTTTGCATCATTGTCCGAACGAATTGAAGCCGGCAAACGGATGTATGCGGTGCTTTTTGGTATAAAAGAGGTGCAGGACGGGGTGAACACGTGGATGAAAGAGGTGTCTCATTCCGGATCACGCCGTGACTACTGGCCCGGTCTGTTTACAACCCGAGGACGCGCAGCACGCCCGAAAGAACGGTTGATTGCTGAAAAAATCAGAACGGACGCGCCGCTGTTGTACAGTCCGGAACTCGGCGCGGTCTGGCGGGACAGGCAGCCCCGCCGCATTTGGAGAAAGGACTGGTTCACCTCCATGGATGTACTTCAATACGTGAAAACACCCCGGGTTCCCTTTTCGTTTGATATGACGGGCGAATACTGCTTTGGCTTAAATAAGCTGGAACGCCTGGCTCTTTTGAAAGAAACCTTCACAGCTGCAGCAAATCAAGAGGGCAGAATATAACGGTCTTCTCCTGCTTTTATTCCCGACCAGAACATAACGGCTGTCACGATGACAAAAATGATAAGGGCGGGCATCCAGCTCTGGTACATATCAAACAGCAGTCCTGTCGAAAAAGGACCAACGGCAGCGAGAAGATAACCGAAAGACTGGGCCATGCCGGAAAGACGTGATGCCTGTGAAGCGGTACGGGCCCGCAGTCCGAGCAGCGTCAATGAAAGACTGAGCGCTCCCCCCTGGGCTAGTCCGAACAGCAAAACGCTGATAATCGGTAAAATGACAGGTCCATCGATAAACAGCCCGGAGAGACCTATGATGTAAAGAAGACTGATTCCGGACACAATCCCTTTTTGATGGGAAAGACGGGCGGCCAGAACCGGAATGAAAAAGGACAGCGGAAGACTGACAAACTGCATGATGGACAGCAGCCATCCCGCTGCAGCCGGATCGAGGCCGCGCGCCTGCAGAATTTCCGGCAGCCACGTAATCAAGCAGTAGAATAAAAACGACTGCAGGCCCATAAACAGTGTGACCTGCCAGGCAAGTGGTGAACGCCAGACCGATGCTTCATTTTCTACGGATAAGCCCTGGCTGCAAGACTCCGGTTTCTGCCTGAGCTGCGGGAGCCAGAGCAAAAGAGCGGGCACGCATAACAGCGCCCACGAACCGAGCGACATATGCCAGTCGAGATTCAGCCCGTTGGTGAGAGGGAGGCTGAGCCCCGAAGCGGCACTTGCAAAAAGGACCATGGATGTCGTGTACAGCCCTGTCATCGTGCCGACATGCTGTGGGAATCGCTCTTTCACGACGCCGGGAAGCAGAACGTTCCCAATCGCGATACCCCCGCCGGCCATGGCGGTTCCAACGTAAACGGCAGGGAGTATGTCGGCTGCGCGCAGCACAATGCCCGCCGTGAGAAGCAGTAATCCGGCATACACAATCCGTTCCTTGCCAAACCGCTGTCCGGCCGCAGGTGCGAGAGGGGAAAGGGCGGCAAACGCCAGGAGCGGCAGTGTATTCAATAGACCAGCTGCCCCGTTTGTGATGCCGGTGTCTTCGCGGATGATGCCAATCAGTGGACCGACCGACGTGATGGCCGGACGTAAATTAAACGCCACAAAAATAATACCGAACACCAGTATCAGATTTTTGGGCGTCATCCAGGTGCTTTTTTCTTCGTTCATATGTATCTCCATCCTTCTTCCAGTGCAAAAAAAGAAAGAGGCCCGCGGAAACCGGGCCTCTTTGGCATTGCTGCATTTGTTACGTTTCTTTACAGGGAGTCAAAGTCGTTATCGGAATCAACAAGGTTGTAATCGGTAACGGTCGTTTCAAAGAAATCGGCCTTGCCGGTTGTATTGTCGTTATAGACAGAAATCCAGCGCATTGGATTCTTTGTATAGCCTTCAAAAACGTGAGGGAAACCGAGTTCTTTGATACGTTTATTGGCCATAAATTTGATATAGCTCTCCAGCTCGTTGGAGTTGATGCCTTCGATCTTGTTGCCGATGATGTAATTCCCCCATTTAATTTCGAGTTCGGCCGCACGCAGGAACGTGTCATGCACGAACTGGGCAAATTCATCGGTATTGAGTTCCGGGTTCTCCTCAAGAGTTTCTTTGAGAATGTTGCAGAACAGCCGGACGTGAAGCTGCTCATCGCGGTTGATGAAGTTTATCATCTTAGCGGTGCCGAGCATTTTTTCGTTGCGGGCGAGGTTGTAGAAAAACGCAAACCCGGAGTAGAAAAACAGCCCTTCAAGGACCACGTCATAAACGATGGCGCGGACAAAATTCTCTTTGGTTGGGTTCTCTGTAAACTCGGTGTAGCCGTCGGCGATAAACTTGTTCCGCTCAAGCAGCACTTCATCAGTCTTCCAGTACTCAAAAATCTCTTCCTGCGTCTTGCTGTCGGTTACACTCGACAGAACGTACGTATAGGACTCGTTGTGGACAACTTCCTGAAACGCAAGAACCGACATGAGGGCAGACAGACTGGAGTCCGTCAGATAGTCAGCCACTTTCGAGGAAAAGTCGGTCTGTACGCTGTCGAGAAAAGCAAGCAGGCCGATGATTTTGTTAAAGGCTTCGCGCTCGTCTTCGGTCAGCGTCTCGTACTGGCTTTTATCGTTAACAAGCGGAACCTCATCCGGAATCCAGAAGTTACGCAGCATGTTCTTGTACATCGGGTAGGCCCATTTACGTGCCGTGTCGTCCCAGTTCAAAATGTTGGAGCTGCTTCCGTTAATAATTCCTGTCGATTTGTTCGGTGCCTGGGTGTCATAGAGTTCGCGTTTATGAATAGTCGACATGTCTTATGCTCCTTTTCAGCGTTGTTATCAGCTTTCGCAGCTTTCGCAGTCCTCTACGACGGACGAGGTGGATCTTGTGTAATACGTCGTTTTCAAACCAGAATGCCACGCCTGCATGTGCAGCCCAAGCAGGTCTTTGGCTTTGATGCTGCGCGGGATATACAGGTTGAAGCTGACGGCCTGGTCAATATGCTTTTGGCGGGCGGCGTTCTGCTTAATGCTCCACGACTGGTCGAGGTTGAATGCGGATTTGTAGTACCAGATCGTCTTTGAATTGATGTCCGGTGCTGTGACAGGAGAACGGAAGCCTTTTTTCTCTTCCACGTGTTCCTGGCGGAAAACCGGATCAATGCTCGCGGTGGAACCGGCAATCAAGGACGTCGTAGCGTTCGGTGCTACCGCAATCAGATAGCCGTTACGGAGTCCGTTTTCCTGGATGGATTCGGACAGTTCGCGCCATGCGTCATCGGTCCAGCCGTTACCGCTTGTGCGGTACGTGCGCTCCAGATACCGGCCGGACTGCCATTCGCTTCCTTCAAATAGTGGATAGGAACCTTTTTCTATCGCAAGATCGCGGGAAGCTTTCAGCGTCAGGTAATTGATTTTTTCATACAGACGGTCGGCCAGTTCTACGGCTTCGTCTGTTTCCCAGCTTATCCCCTCGAGGGCAAGCAGGTGATGCCAGCCGAATGTGCCGAGTCCGACTGCGCGGTACCGTTCATTGGTATGGCGCGCCTGCAGCACGTCGATTGTATTCAGGTCAATGACGTTATCAAGCATACGGACCTGAATGGGAATGAGACGCTCCAGCACGTCTTCACGTACCGACTTGGCAAGCGAAATTGAAGAGAGGTTGCAGACAACCATGTCTCCCGGAGATTTCTCGGTAATGATGGTTCCTTCTTCGGTCAAATATTCTTCTTTCACGGTCGTCGGGCTCATGTTCTGCATGATTTCGGTGCAGAGGTTGGAGCTGTACACGATGCCGGCGTGCTTATTCGGGTTGTCCCGGTTCACTGTATCGCGGTAGAACATATACGGCGTGCCGGTTTCAAGCTGTGACTTCATAATACGTTTCATGATATCGATGGCAGGTACGCGTTCGCGGCTCAGATCCGGGTGGTCGATGCACTGCTGATATTTTTCACGGAAGGAACCGGCTCCTTCTTTTTCATCATAGAAATCTTCAAGGGACCAGCCCATCACGGTCTGCACTTCATGCGGATCAAACAGGTACCAGTCTTCGCGGTTCTCGACTTTTTCCATGAAAAGATCCGGAATGCAGGCGCCGGTGAAAATATCATGGGTGCGCAGACGCTCGTCACCGGTGTTGAGCTTCGCGTCAAGAAACTCGTAGATATCTTTATGCCATACGTCGAGGTAGACGGCGAATGCCCCCTGGCGCTGACCGAGCTGATCGACCGAGACGGCGGTATTGTTCAGCTGTTTCATCCAGCCCATGATGCCGCCGGCAACACCTGTGTAACCTTTGATGTCCGAACCGCGGCTGCGGAGTTTGCCGAAATAGATACCGACACCGCCGCCATTTTTCGACAGGTTGGCAACATCCGTGTTGGAATCGAAAATGTTGCGCAGGCTGTCATCAACGGTATCGATAAAGCAGGAACTGAGCTGTCCGGTATTTTTGCCGGCGTTTGTGAGCGTCGGTGTAGCAACCGTCATGTAGAGGTTCGACAGCGCCCAGTAAGCTTCTTTTACGAGGTCAAGACGCTTGGAAACCGGCTCATTTATCATCAGTTTCATCGCAATAATCATGAAGCGTTCCTGCGGCAGCTCAAATACATGATTGTTTTTATCATTAGCCAGGTACTTGTGGGCAAGTGTCAGAATCCCGACATATGTAAACAGCTTATCCCGCTCCGGGTCGATTGCTTTTTCAAGCTCCATGATTTCCTCTTTGGAATAGTCCCTCAGGAGGGTCTGGTCATAAACACCTTTGGAACCAAGGACTTTCAGCAGCCCGTAGAGAGAGCCGTATTTTTCATCCGTGTCATACGCGCGGTTTTTAGAAGCTTCTTTATACAGCTGGCGCAGATAAATACCGGCAGCGACATACGTCCAGTCCGGTTCTGTGCGGTCAATCCGTTCGGATGCGTTTAACGCAAGCAGGTGGGTGATCTGCTCGGAAGCGTACGTGTCCTTGAATTCAATATTGGTCGTTACGTCATTTTTGAAATCCAGTATGGATAGATTGGGGTAGCCGGCTGTTACGTCGTCAATGAAACGGCTCAGGCGATCTCTGTCAAAAGGGAGTTCCCGGTTACCGTTGTCTTTCGTAATTACTGTCACTTTGATTCCTCCATCATTAGGGTGCCGTGCAGCGGCCCCCCTCTGTTTTACTTAGTAGGCATTTCTCGTGTTTCCCGACTTTCTCTTGCTGCGCGAACCATATTTTTCAGAGAGTCGACCGTTTCCGGTGTGTTCCTTGTTTTCAGGCCGCAGTCAGGGTTGATCCAGAACAGATCCGCCGGCAGCACGCGCAGCGCACGGTCAATCATATCTTTCATTTCGTCGACGGAAGGAACCCGCGGACTGTGAATATCATACACACCGAGTCCGATTCCTTTATCATATACAGCTGTTTCAAAGGACTCGATCAGCCCGCCGTGGCTGCGGGACGTTTCGATGGAAATGACATCGGCGTCCAGATCCCGGATGGACTCGATCATGTCCTGAAATTCGCTGTAGCACATATGAGTGTGGATCTGGGTGGACGCCTTGATATTGGACGTGGCCAGCCGAAACGCAGTCACAGACCAATCCAGGTATTCGTCCCATTCCTCCCGCTTAAGCGGAAGACCTTCCCGTACTGCCGGTTCATCCACCTGAATCATGTTGATGCCGGATTCCTCCAGTGCCTGCACTTCACGGCTGAGGGCGACGGCAATCTGGAAAGAAGTCTCCTTTCTTGGAATGTCGTCCCGTTCAAACGACCAGTTGAGAATTGTCACCGGACCAGTCAGCATACCTTTTACCGGCTTATCAGTCAACGATTGGGCGTAACGGGACTCTTCCACGGTCATCGGCGCCTCAAACGTAACATCGTCGTAAATGATCGGCGGCTTGACGCAGCGGGAACCGTAAGACTGCACCCAGCCGTAGCTTGTGAAGGCAAAGCCGTTCAGCTTTTCCCCGAAAAATTCGACCATATCATTGCGCTCAAATTCTCCGTGTACAAGCACATCAAGGCCTATATCTTCCTGAAGATCAATCCATTCCTTGATTTTGCTGCGGATGAATTCGTTATAGGCTTCCGGGCTCTTTTCTCCTTTACGGAACTGCTGACGCGCTACGCGGACTTCTTTTGTCTGCGGGAAACTGCCAATGGTTGTTGTCGGCAGAAGCGGAAGTTCCCATGTCTCATCCTGATACTTTTTCCGTTCAGCAAAGGGAAGCTCCCGTTTGGACGGCAGCGATTCACGTTCTTTTGTTAAGTCCGCAGATTGCTGCCGGTACGTTTTTGCGAAAGTTTTCAGTGCCTGCTGGTTTTCTTCCATAGTATCTGCAGCACTGTGCCCACTGAGTACATCCGTAAGTGCAGCAATCTCTTCCAGTTTTTCATCTGCAAAAGAGAGGGCACCGTAAAGGACGGAATCGAGCTTTGTTTCCAGTGTTTTGGTCACTGGTACGTGCAGCAGACTGCAGGACGGCTGCACAATTTTATCCGACTGGGGCGCATGTGCATCGATTTCTTTCAGCAGTTCTTCTTTGGCTTTCAGATCGGCGCGCCAGATGTTGCGTCCGTCGATAACGCCGGCGGCAAGTGTCTTGTCTTCCGGGAATCCAAATTGTTTCAGAGCGGCCATGTTTTTCTCATATCCATGAACAAAATCCAGCCCGATACCGGCAGCGGGCAGGCTCGTTACCTTTTCGTAAAAATGAACACCTTCAAAGTAGGTCTGAAGTAGAATGGAGAGTTCCGGAACATCTGCGGCGAACGTCTCGTAGATGTGCTGTACAGAGCGGAATTCCTCTTCGCTTATTGTCGGCACGAGAGAAGGTTCATCTATCTGCACCCAGGAGGCACCGGCTTCCTGAAGCTGCTGCAGTACAGTCGTGTAAAGCGGCAGAAGCTGCTCCAGTTTCGCTTCAAAGTCGGCAGTCTCGTACCCTTTGGACAGTTTCAGAAACGTGAACGGCCCGATAAGGACCGGCTTTGTATCCATCCCCAGTTCCTCTTTGGCTTCTTTGAAATCTTGAAGCGGTTTGTTTTCCTGAAGGGACGGGGTGATTTCACCAAGTTCCGGCACGATGTAGTGATAATTGGTGTTGAACCATTTTGTCATTTCGCACGCTGGTGCTTCATCTGTGCCGCGCGCCATGTTGAAATAGGTCTGCAGCATGTCACCGCTGCCTTGAAACCGCTCGGGGACAAGACCGAACATCACAGCTGTATCCAATATGTGGTCATAGTAGGAAAAATCGCTGGAAGGAACAAGCGCGATGCCTTTGTCTTTTTGTTTTTGCAGATACTGAAGCCGGAGATCTTTCATCGTCTGCAGAAATTCTTCTCTGCTGATTTTATCCGACCAATAGCTTTCAAGGATCCGTTTCCATTCGCGATTTTCCCCGAGCCGGGGGTATCCGGGGGAACTGCTGATCCAGTTGGTTTCCATATGGCTGCCTCCTTGGTAGAATAAAGTGTTCATAATAAAAGATAAAAGCCGTAAAAAAAAGGTATTTTTACTGTAATTACGGCGCGCGGGCGCGGGAGAAGCGTAAGTAAAAATACCCAGCTGGATACGTGGTATCTGACACCTGGCTGTCTCCCCCAGACCGGGCGGTGTCATAAAACAAGCGGATCTGCCGGTTTTTCTTTTAGAAGAAGTGAAAATCCCGGAAGCAGCCCGGCAGATTCACGCCATCCTGATAAGGTAATAAACAGGGTGCCTGTTTCCGTCATATATCTATGTTTGTAGACAAACTATATCGCTTGTACTGCCGTCCTGTCAAGGGCACCTTGACCGCATATATTGTGTTTGAGAGCGTTATAAATACCAACATGTACGAGGTGAGGCGAAATAATGGGACATTCCAATATCAAAAAAATTTTTTGTGAATCTACACTGCAAACAGCAGAAGATCTTCTTGGGTGTATACTCGTAAAAGAAACAAAAGACGGGGCCGCCGCCGGTAGAATTGTAGAAACAGAAGCCTATACAGGCCCTGAGGACCGGGCCGCGCACAGTTATGGTGGCAGACGAACAAAAAGAACCGAAATTATGTTCCATGCCCCGGGACATGTCTATACGTTTGAAATGCACACCCACTGTCTGGTGAACGTAGTGACCGCACCGGAAGGGAGGCCCGAAGCGGTGTTAATCCGGGCACTTGAGCCGGTGGACGGAATCGACCTCATGCGCACGCGGCGGAACCGGCAGAAGGACATAGAATTAACGAACGGTCCCGGGAAATTAACGAAGGCCCTTGGCATCACGATGGAGGATTACGGACGCCATTTTTCTGAAAAACCGCTGTACATCATACCGGGACAAAATCCCGCAGAGATTTCTTCCGGGCCCCGGATAGGAATCGAGAATACAGGAGAAGCTAGAGACTATCCCTACAGGTTTTGGGAAACGGGGAATCGATTTGTATCGAAATAAAACGCTGCAGGCTGTTTTAAAGCGCTGACAGAGCCTTTCTTTCTCAATTAGATCTATACATTAAGAATAGAAAATAAAGCGTTTTCAAAAAATCTTGTGTTTATTTACTGACTGATCGGGGGAAAGGACTCTTAGTTATGAGAATGTATTTGATGAATTGGTGACAATTATTAATACTTCTTATAATAAAAAAACCATTATATTTTTATTAATGGCAAGTTTAATGGTACTATAGAAAACGTACATCCAATATTGTTTTTTCAAGAAGGAGGACCTATACGATGTCACTAATAGGAAAAGAAGTAGAGCCATTTCAAGCCAAGGCGTTCCATCAAGGTGAGTTTATCGATGTATCAGAAGAAAATTTTAAAGGTCAATGGAGCGTTGTCGTGTTTTATCCAGCAGACTTTTCCTTTGTCTGCCCGACAGAACTCGAAGACATGCAGGAACAGTACAAAGAGCTGAAAAATCTTGGAACAGAAGTGTATTCGGTGTCCACAGATACACATTTTGTACACAAGGCATGGCATGAAGCTTCGGAATCCATCAACAAAATCGAGTACACCATGATTGGTGATCCATCCCAGCAGCTTTCCCGCAACTTTGATGTGCTGCGCGAAGACGAAGGTCTGGCTGACCGCGGTACGTTCATCATTGATCCGGACGGCGTGATTCAGACGGTGGAAATCAACGCAGACGGCATCGGCCGTGACGCAAGCACCATCATCAGCAAAATCAAAGCAGCGCAGTATGTACGTGAAAATCCGGATGAAGTATGCCCTGCCAAATGGGATGAAAACGGTGAAACACTGAAGCCGAGCCTTGATCTCGTAGGTAAAATTTAAGAGAAACGCCGTTATCCGCAGCAAAATAAAAACATGACGGTTTTTTGAAGGGGGTTCGACGTTTAACGGCGTCGAACTTCCTTACTGTTGAGATACAAAGAAAGAGAGGGTCCCTATGCTCGATCAGGAAATTAAATCACAGCTTAAAGAGTATTTGAAACTGCTCGAAAACGACATTGTTCTGAAAGTGCAGTTCGGCTCCGACGATGTTTCGAAAGAAGTAGATGAACTCGTGCAGGAAATCACCGGTATGTCTGATAAAATCACGATGGAACAGGGAGAGTTCCCGAGGGTGCCGAGTTTCAGTGTGAACCGGCCCGGCGAAGATACAGGTGTTGTATTCTCCGGTGTACCGCTCGGCCACGAATTCACGTCCCTGGTTCTGGCACTGCTGCAGGTGAGCGGCCGTCCTCCGAAAGAAGAAGAGCAGGTGCTTGAACAAATCAGACAGCTGCAAGGTCCGCTTCATTTTGAGACATTTGTCAGCCTGTCCTGCCATAACTGCCCGGATGTGGTGCAGGCGCTGAACCTTATGAGTGTCATTAACCCGGATATCACCCATACGATGATTGAAGGGTCAGCCTTTAAAGACGAGGCAGAGAATAAAGATGTGATGGCTGTTCCGTCTGTCTACTTAAATGGAGATGCTTTTGTGGATGGACGCCAGACGCTGAAAAGTATCCTTGAAAAACTCGGAAATACGGCAGTGGATGTCGACGCCCTGAACGATAAAGATCCGTATGACATGCTCATTGTCGGCGGTGGACCGGCCGGCGCGAGTGCTGCCATTTATGCGGCGAGAAAAGGCATTCGTACCGGTATTGTAGCGGATCGTTTCGGCGGCCAGGTAGCAGATACCAAGGGGATCGAAAACTTTGTCGCGACCAAGTACACCGAAGGACCGCAGCTGACAGCGAGCCTTGAAGAACACGTCCGCGACTATGATGTCGATATCCTGGATTCCATGCTCGCCGACTCACTGGAGAAAAAAGACGATTTCGAGCTGAAACTGGAAAACGGTGCGGCGCTGCAGAGTAAAACCATCGTTCTTTCCACCGGCGCGAGCTGGAAAACGATCGGTATACCAGGCGAAGCGGAATTCACCAATAAAGGCGTCGCCTACTGCCCGCACTGTGACGGTCCGATGTTTGAAGGAAAAGATGTAGCGGTCATCGGCGGGGGGAACTCCGGCATTGAAGCCGCGATCGATTTAGCCGGTATCGTCAAGCACGTTACGATCCTCGAATTCCTGCCTGAATTGAACGCAGACAGCGTGCTGCAGGAACGGGTGCACAGCCTCTCCAACGTGACGGTTATCACCAATGCACGTACATCTGAAATTTACGGCGAGAGTAAGGTGCAGGGGTTGAGCTATGTAGACCGCGAATCTGACGAAGAGCGCAGCATTGAACTCGCCGGTGTTTTTGTCCAGATCGGCCTTGATCCAAATACCGCATGGCTTGAGGATACGGTAGAAAAGAATAAATTCGGTGAAATCGTCACGGATAAAACAGGCGCCACCGATGTTCCCGGCGTCTTCGCGGCAGGCGACTGCACCGATATGCCGTATAAACAGATTATTACGTCAATGGGATCCGGAGCCTCTGCAGCTCTTGGCGCCTTTGACTACTTGATACGGAATTAATGAACAGAGGAGTTGTATCAAACAGATACAGCTCCTTTTTTTGAATCATAGGCAGGAAAGGAATGCCGCGGTTGTGCTCTGGAGGATAAGTGCATGCCGTGTATTTCAGCGGGCCGCTTTCGGCTGCAATTCCTCCAGTTTTGGACACTATTATCGAAAAATAGGGGCGTAGTATCCACAAAGCACCGCTTAATGTCCACTACGCCGCTGGAATCAGGGATTAGTGGGTGCAGGCGTAAATCAAAGGACACTAACCGACGGCGGGGAAGTCTCAGTGTCCCCAAACACTACCTCCGTGGACTCTAAGTGTTTTTCAGGCGATGCAGTGTCCACGAAGCCACTCCGGTACGTAACAGCCAAAGCTCGATTCCAGATGTAACGGCCCTTTTTCTGCAAAAAAACAGATACATCTCCAGAGGGAAGAAGACGCAGTGAGCATCTGCGAGTCGATGCCGCTCTTGTACTCTGGAGGAAAAGTGTCCGCCTGCAGCGCATACTCAATATGTCGACGAGGCATTTTTTTATTCACAGATTTTTGATACAGCCTCTTCTATGATAACAAAAAAACGACAAATCCCCGGTACTCCAGTAAATGAGAAAACTGGGCATTTAACTTTACAATATGGTTTAAGGCGGTATATAATATGATTGTTCTAAATCCCTACTAATAATATAGGTATTATAAGAAAGAGGTGGATAATATGGCGGTTCAAGCAGAAGCTGTTACCGGTCATCAACATGAAGGCGCCAAAGAGCCTTCGCTGAATCAAGCCCAGATACCACTTGTTGTCGGGGCCCTCATTGTCGCTGCTGTATTAACGGTCTTTCTGGCCCTGACACAGCAGCCGGCCCAGCCGATTCTTTTAATTCTCGGACTTTTACTTGGCTATACGTTATTTCATGCCAGATTCGGATTCACATCGGCGTTCCGGAGATTTGCCTCCGTCGGCAACGGGCAGGCGCTGCGGGCGCATATGGTTATGCTCGCGGTTGCCGTTACGCTGTTCGCTCCGATTCTTGCCATAGGTACAACCTTTTTCGGCGGAGCAGCCACTGGTAACGTAAACCCAATCGGTATCAGCCTGGTTGTCGGTGCGTTCTTGTTTGGTCTTGGCATGCAGCTTGGAGGCGGGTGCGCATCCGGTACACTGTACGCAGTAGGCGGCGGCCGCACGGTCATGTTTGTGACGTTGTTCTTTTTCATTATCGGCGCAACGCTCGGCGCTTATCACCTGCCGTTCTGGTCAGAAGAGATGCCGTCATTCGGCTCTGTATCGCTCGCGACATCAACCGGACTCGGTTATTTCGGCGCCTGGGCCGTTTCGGTTCTCTTTTTCGGATTCATTATCTGGTGGACCCTCCGCCGGGAGAAAAGGACACAGCCGCCCCGTATGGCGCCGGTTCCGACAGCGTCAGGCTGGAAAAGAGTTCTCCGCGGGTCATGGCCGCTCATCACCGCAGCCGTTGTACTGGCGGTTCTTAACGCGCTGACGCTTCTTACCCGCGGCAGCGGCTGGGGTGTCACGTCAGGGTTCACACTCTGGGGTTCCCAGGTTCTTCAAACGATGGGCATGGATGTGGCCAGCTGGGGATACTGGCAGGGAAGCAGTGCTGAAACGCTGCAGTCCAGTGTTTTCGCCCATGGCACCAGCGTTTTGAACTTCGGTGTCATCCTCGGCGCGTTTATCGCGTCAGCAGCAGGCGGCCTGTTCCGTTTCACCAGTGTCAACGTGAAAAACGTATCCACCGCTGTCATCGGCGGTCTGCTGATGGGCTACGGCGCCCGCCTCGCCTTTGGGTGCAACATCGGCGCTTATTTCACCGGCATCGCGTCCTTCAGTCTGCACGGCTACCTATGGGGCATTCTAGCCCTCGCCGGAACGTTTGTCGCATTGTTTATCCGGCCGCTGTTTGGGCTATCTGTGCCAAAATCCAAAGACTCGTTCTGCTGACAGATGAGCGGTTTGAACAGGCAGCACGTGGTTTGGAGATGGCTAAGCCTTACAATTTGGTAGAACGACTGCGATTGTGACGCGTAGAAAAGTGGTAAGAGTCACAATTGGAGCGGCAAGCCGAAAAAGTGAGGGTTAGGCAGCGTCTAAGAGTTACAATGAATGTTTGAAAAGCAAAAAGTGCAGCGTAGACCAGCGCACGTCCAAATATAGGGCGTGCGCTCTTTATGTTTGGTGGATGTGATAGAATAGGAAGAAAAAAGGAGGCGGGCACGTTGAAGAAAGTACTGCTTGCTGCACTGGTTGTGGTACTGGGACTGCTTTTCTCCGGAGGACTGTTCATGTCAGAGTTTATGTCAGCGGATTCTGACTCCAATGCAAACAACGCTAGAACAGGTACGATTGTGTCGATGGAAGAAGACAGCGTGCTGATGATCAAGGGAGCAGAACCAGGAGAAGCAAAAGCTGAGTCTTCAAAGAAGCTTCTTAAAAAATACGAAAACGGCATAAAGTTTGATGCAGATGATGTGGAGAACAGTGCAGCACTGAAACCGGGGATGCACGTGAAAGTATGGTTTCAAGCAGTGGATACCTCCATGCCGGCATACGGGGAAGCCGTGAGACTGCAGATCCTGTAATGCCCGCTGCGGGTACGTTGTTTCCCTGTATGAGCAGACTGTCTGAGCGTCACAATTTGGCAGAGAGGCTGTGATTGTGACTCGTAGAAAAGCGGTAAGAGTCACAATTGGAGCGGCAAGCCGAAAATGTGTGGTTTAGGCAGCGTCTAAGAGTCACAATAATTGTTTCCACAGCAGGAAGTGCATCGTAGAAGAGCGCACGTCCAAAAATGGGCATGCGCTGTTTTACAGGCAGGTTTGTTGAAGAAAATAAGGTTACCAGCCGGCAGCAGGTGCTTCTTCGATGGTGAATTGATTCACTTCGGCACCTAGCTGCATGCTCCGCTCCTGCAGGCTCTGCATCTGTTCCCGCAGCTGCCGGGCAAGGGTGGCATTTTCGGCGGTCGTATCCTGCATCGTGTCCATCATCGAAAGCAGCCGCTGCATTTCTTCCAGCTGCTCCTGCTGGGACGTGCCGAGTCTGCTGGTTTCAGTTTTCATCTGATCCAGCCGTTCGTTCATGGACGCGGTGCCCCGCGTCATGTGATCCATATTCTCCTGAAACGTCGAGAAAAGAACTGGTATCTGGCCGAGAGTCTCCTGAAGGCTCGTACTTCGTGCACTGCATTCCTCCATGCTGCGGTTTCCGTAGGCAATCATTTCCGTGTTCTGCTCCAGGATCCCTGTGATACGCGAGGTGGAGGTTTTGGCTTCTTCCGCGAGCTTTTTGATCTCTTCGGCAACGACCTTAAATCCTTTCCCGGATTCTCCGGCACGAACCGCCTCGATTCCAGCATTCAGGGATAAAAGATTGATGCGTTCGGAAATACCATTAATGGTTGAAATCGCATCTTGAATATCGGTCGACTGTTCGTTCATATCCGTTAATGTGCGGCTCACCTGCTGTACCGATCGCTGCACGTGCCGGTTCGACTCATCGGCTTCCTGGACAACCCCCTGCATGCTGTCGAGTTCTTCTTTAAACGCCTGTAAATCCCGGCCCCATTCACTGATCGACTGGAAGGTTTCCTGAATGGAGGCAATCAGTTCCTGGGTGGATGCAGTGTTTTCTTCAAACTGCCGTGAAGCATTATGAAAATAGCCGATCGAATCGTTGACGAACTGATATTGATGATGAGAATGATCTTCGATGGTCGAGGAGATGCCGCTGATCTGCCCGGTTTCCTGTTCAACCACCCGGGCCTGCGCTTTCACTTCTCCTATTAATGTATTCAACTTGTCCAGCAGTGTATTGAAAGCAGAATGGACTTCCGCGTTATCTTCGCCGGGCTCAACCGGCAGTTTTTTCGTCAAGTCTCCTTTGGATGCGGCGATTTCCTGCATCGCAGAGATGGTATCCACCAGCGCAATATGTTCCCCGTGCTCGGACACATTCAGCCCGGCAAGCTCGTCTTCTTTTGACACCCTGAGATGAATGGCTTTATCCAGGATCCAGTAGAGGGCAAAACCGAGGGAGAAAGCCCAGCCAAACGCAGCGGCCACGCCGGTAAACTGAATGAGCAGCTGGGCTCCGCGCCCGGCGGCGGGGAGCGCTTCAATGGGTGCAAACACAGCTACTGCCAAAGTTCCCCAGGCGCCCGCAAAACCGTGCGCACCGACAGCTCCGATGGCGTCGTCTATCCGGAAACGTTCCAGTGCTTTGGCACCCGCCACTGCAGCTGCGCCGCCAAGAAAGCCAATGACAAGTGATGACAGGGGATCCATAAGATGAGCCCCGGCCGTAATACCGACGAGACCGCCGATCACTCCGTTCAACAAGCTTTCTGCTTTTAATTTTCCGTGCATCCAGCGGCCGGTCCCAAGACCCGCGATACCACCGGCTGCCGCAGCAAGTTGTGTGTTTAAAAGAATAAGCGCGATGCTTCCATCAGCCGTCAATGTGGAGGCACCGTTGAATCCAAACCAGCCGATCCAGAGCACCATCACACCAAGCGCGGCCAACACGGTGTTGCTGCCGCCAAATTCCGCCGGCCGCCCGTCTTGATCGAACTTTCCAATACGCGGGCCGACTACGAGAAGGGCGCCGAGAGCTGTCCAGGCGCCGATGGAATGGACGACGGTCGACCCGGCAAAATCAACAAAGCCCATTGCCTCCAGCCAGCCGCTCTGGTCGGCATTCCACAAGCTTCCCCACGCCCAGTGGCCGAAAACTGGATAAATAATTATAACAATACCGATTGTACCGAGAATATAACCGCTGAATTTCACCCGCTCGGCGATGGCGCCGGATACAATCGTCGCCGCTGTTCCGGCAAACACAATCTGAAACATAAGAAAGGCCCACGTAAACGAGTCATCCATCCCCTCGAAGAAAAAAGCATCCGTGCCGAACCATCCTCCGTACGACGCCCCGAACATAAGCGGAAAGCCGACCAGGCTGAACACGACCGATGCTATCAGAATATCCGTCATATTTTTCATCGCGACGTTAATAGAATTTTTCGCCCGGGTCAGGCCGGATTCCAGAGCGGTAAAACCAGCCTGCATGCTAAACACCAGCACCGCTCCCAGCATAATCCACACCATATCAATATGAAACTGAAGCTCTTCCATAAAAACACTCCTTTTGTAACACGGACTTTCGTCTATAATGTAAAGAAATAGTATCATATCATTTCCAATTACAAGCATGTGTTGTCAGATTATTTTTCAAACTTTATGGAAGAAAGGGGAACAGTGCTGGGGTATTATCATAAAAAAACGGACCCTGAATCAAGGTCCGTCCTGGAGGCAGGCATCGGCTTCGCTGAGCACGGTGCTGATATTTTCTCCCTGAAAGAGGAGGTCTGCTTCGTCATCCATGTCGGTCGGCATTTGATTGACGATGGCGAGCCGGGTGCCCTGCTGCTTGGCTTCCGCCGGAAAATGTGACGCGGGGGCGACGGTGAGGCTGGTTCCGAGAACGAGAAAAAGGTCGGCCCGGGCGGCCTCCTGCTGCGCAGTTGCAATCGCCTGCTCCGGCAGCATTTCACCAAATAACACAATACCTGGCCGCAGGAATCCACCGCAGACAGGGCAGGTCGTGTCATGTTCCAGGTAGCGGTCGTTCCCGGTGTTGTGTCCGCAGGAATGGCAGTGCAGTCCCGCGATGGAACCGTGCAGTTCCGCTGTGTTCCGGCTGCCGGCCTGCTGATGAAGCCCGTCCACATTCTGCGTAATCACGCTCTGCACCAAACTCTGTTGTTCCCACTTTGCGAGAATCCGGTGTCCGGCATTGGGCTCGACGCCGTGCAGCGCCTCGATGCGCGACCGGTAAAATTCAAAGAAATCACCGCGGTGGTGTTCCATCGCATCCACACTCGCAAGCGCCGCCGGATCGCGGTTTTGCCATAACCCTGTATTTGAACGAAAATCCGGCAGTCCGCTTTCCGTGGACATGCCCGCTCCGGTCATCACCACGGTATGGTTTGATTCTCTTAAAAGATCAGCCAGTTCACTCATGCCATCACCTCTTCTTGTGAGCTGTTGTAATTTCCATTATCCTAAATATAAAGAATAGATTGCAATGATGAAAATACGAAGAAAGCACAGAAGTGTTTGTTCAAAGGGAGAGGAATGGATGGCAGCGTTAGAGAATCGTCCTAAAATCAATATTCCAAAAACAAAAAGCGAAAAAGGTTGGGATTTCACCGGGTATTTCTGTTTTTTCTGTTCCATTGTTTTTCTGCTCCTGACCTGGAGCGCGCTTCCGGAACAGGTGCCTGCCCACTACAACGCAGCAGGGGAGGTGGACCGCATGGGGTCAAAATGGGAGCTTCTGATTCTGCCGGGCATCGGGGTTTTTATTATTTTGTTGATGACGCTGTTTGAAAAGTTCCCGGAAATCCATAACTATCCCAAGCGGTTGAATGAATCCAATGCCGCCCGTTTTTACCGCCACAGCCGGAAGATGGTGAACCAGCTGAAAAATATCTGCCTGATTATGTTTGCTTTCCTCTTAGTGGAATCGATCTCTATTGCCCTGGGCTGGAGAGAAGGGGCAGGGGAATGGATGCTGCCCATTATTCTAATAGGAGTCTTCACTCCGATTGTGACTGGAATGGTGAAGCAAAGAAAAATCGAGTAGCATGAGAACACGGGGTTGTTCCAGCTGCCGACTTGTTGATGGAAATAGAAAACAATGCTCTGCCATCTTTTATCCGCCGGTTACTACTATTTTCGGTTGTGTTAAAAGATACTCTCCAACATAAAAATTTGTTGGGAGATGGTATAATGAATACAAGAAAAAAGTATGAAGATTGTGAGGGACTTGCATGTTAGACGATCTTCAGGAAAAGCGCGATGTGGTTTTGGAAAAAGCGCAGGAACACGGCATGAAAAATGTAAGGGTGTTTGGTTCCGTTGTGCGATCCGAAGCCAATTCTGCAAGCGATCTTGATCTGTTAGTTGATGTTGAAGAAGGAAGAAGTTTATTTGATTTGATACGTTTTAAACAAGATATGGAATATCTGTTTAACAGAGAAGTGGATGTTGTTACGGAAAACGCTGTTCATTGGCGTATCAAGGAAAATGTCATAAATGGAGCTGTACAATTATGAAGGATGACAACCTTTATCTGACTCATATTTTGGAGTGTATAGAAAACATTGAAACGTATATTCCAAATGGTAAGGAAGACTTTTTCCGTTCCAAATTGGTACAGGATGCAGTGATTCGTAATCTGGAAATCATAGGGGGAGGCAGCAACGCATATTTCCGAAGACTTTCGAAACCAACACATTCATGTTCCTTGGCAAGAGATGAGAGGAATCCGAAACGTATTAATTCATGAGTATTTCGGCGTAGATAATGACATCGTGTGGAATGTGATTGATAAAGAGCTTCCACCGTTAAAAGACAAAATCATGCAGTTACTACGTTAATGTTGAAAAATGGTATAAAACGCGGAAAACTTTCACTATGGGTCCATACTTATAATACAAAAAAACAGCGCTGACTGTTAAGCCAACACTGCTTTGTGTTATAGGTCCTGCATTTCATGTTAAAATTGGTGCGGCTGAGAGGACTTGAACCTCCAAGGGCGCTATGCCCACACGGACCTGAACCGTGCGCGTCTGCCAGTTCCGCCACAACCGCAAGACAAATTCTATTATATAAGAGCCCCCTGATTTTTGCAAGGGGTTTTTAAATATTTTTTTTAGAAATGACATGGTACAATAAAAGCAGCAAATCACAGGGAGGCAGTGACATGGATTTTTCCTATATAACGGACAATCAGAAACGGTTTATCGATGAATTAACGGAGTTTCTCCGGATACCAAGTATTTCGACCCTGCCTGAATACAAGGAAAGTGTGCAGCAGGCGGCGGAGTGGACGGCGTCGCGTCTGCAGCACGCGGGCATTGAACATGTGAAGGTGATGGAGACAAACGGCCATCCGATTGTGTACGGGGACTGGCTTCATGCCGAAGGGGCGCCGACGGTTCTTTTTTACGGGCATTATGACGTGCAGCCGGCGGAACCGCTGGATTTATGGAACAGCCAGCCGTTTGAACCAGTCATCGAAAACGAACGGATTTATGCCAGAGGCGCAACAGACATGAAAGCCAACGTCCTGCTGCCGGTGATTGCGTGTGAAACGTGGCTGAAAGACGCCAACACACTGCCGGTGAACGTGAAATTCCTGTTTGAAGGCGAAGAAGAAATCGGCAGCCCATCGCTTGCCGGATTTATGGAAGAAAACAAAGAACTGCTGCGCGCTGATGCCGCGATCAGCGCCGATTCCGGGCGGATGGAAGAAGACCAGCCGGCATCGATGGTCAGCCTGCGCGGCCTCGCCGGTGTGCAGATTGATGTGCGGAGTGCTGGCGGCGATCTTCATTCCGGCCTGTACGGCGGCGCGGTGCCAAACAGCGCGCAGGCTCTCGCGCGTATCCTCGATTCGTTAAAGCACGAGGACGGTACCGTGGCGGTGGAAGGATTCTATGACGACGTGATGGAACGAAGCGATGAAGAAAAAGAAACAATCAATGCTACCTTCAGCTCCGACGAGACGTTTCAGCAGAAGGCCGGCGTGGACCGGGTGTACGGGGAGCCGGGTTACACGCCGGGAGAACAGACGCTGATCCGCCCGACCCTTGATATCAACGGATTGTGGGGAGGCTATCAGGGCATCGGTGTGAAAACGGTAATACCAGCAGAGTCCCACGCCAAAGTCACGTGCCGCCTGGTGCCCAATCAGGATCCGGAACATGTGATTGATCTCATCCGGCGGCACGTCGAGCGCCATACTCCCGCAGAAGTGGATGCTCTCGTCTTCCCGCTTGAAGGGAAAGCGTACCCTTACATGCTCCCGGAAGACCATCCCGGACTGAAAGCTGTGGAAGAAGCGGTGCAGCACGTGGAGGAAAAATCCCCCCACCAACTCCGTATCGGTGGATCCATTCCTGTTGCCGGACTACTCCAGCAGCTGCTTGACGTGCATACCGTTCAGCTCGGCTACTCGGTTTTTGATGAAGGCATGCACGCACCGAACGAATTCTACCGGCTTTCCCAGTTTGAAAAAGGACAGAAGGTCTACACCCGCCTCCTCCAGGAACTCGCGGAATACCTTGAGTAAATCGAGGGTAATGAAAACCGGAGCTGCCCTGCTCCGGTTTTTTAGATATAAAACAATCAATCTATCCTATATACGAAAGAAAGTAGTGGCTGAGCATGACTGCAGCAAACACTGAGCGTTCCAATCTGGATATTACATATGAAATTATCATGGTGCTGCTCGCGGCGTTATCGATCGGAACGCTTTGGTATGACACGGCGGTGGATAATTATCTGATATGGGGAACGTGGGGTGTGTTTTTCGCAGATTTTGTCTACCGGCTTTGGCGCGCCGACAGCAAATGGCAGTTTATCAAGGCCAACCCCTTTCTAGTCATTGCCGTCATTCCGCTTGATGCCATCTTCCAGTTTGCGCGTTTCGCCAGAATCCTCCATCTTCTCCGCCTGAAGACGATCACGAAATATTATACGATGCCGCTGATCCGCTTTCTGAAAAAGCAGAACCTGGCACTCGTCGCATCTGCGGCGTTTGGTTTTTTATTTATCACCATCATTCCGCTTTATCACCTGGAGCCGGAGCTGGTCAGTTACTGGGACGCTTTCTCCAGCAGCCTGCTGTCGCTCGTTTTTTTCGGACGTTCGGACTTTGATCCTGTCACCGGAGCTGGACGTTTTCTGCTCGTCCTGCTCAGCATTCTCGGCGTGGTGTTGTACGGCTTAATCATAAGCACAGCATTGGATCTCCTCTATCAGACAAGCTTTGTGCAAAAATGGCTGAAAAAAAGAAAAGAAAAATGAAAAGCATTCTAATCAAACATAATCCGGCATAAGGTGAAGTAATCCGTTTTATACAAAGGCAGGTATGCACATGAAAGAATTTACCCAGCGGAAGTATTACCGGCCGTATGTCAGTCCGTTCGATCCGTGTCCGCCGATTCGTGTGAAATCCTACGAAACACCGCCTGAACTTTATCTTGGGTATCAGCCGTACAATCTGCCGCAGTATCCGCCGCAGCAGGCGCTTTACGCCGGGACGCTGTGGCCGGCGCTGTTTTCTCCGTACAACGGCAGATACTGGGGGAGGGAAGAGTCATGAGCAGCCAGGTGCAGCTCCCAAAAGAGTTTTACCCGCTGATGGAAGAACTGCAGGTGGTGGATTTTGTCCTCGTCGAATTGACCCTTTATCTTGATACCCACCCGGAAGATTATGCAGCAATCCAGCAGTTCAACGATGCCTCCTACCACCGCAGAATGCTCGTTCCAAAAGTCGAACAGTACATCGGTCCGCTGCAGCAGTTCGGTAACAGCTACAGCGGTTATCCGTGGAACTGGAATCAGGCACCGTGGCCATGGCAGATATAATGAAGGAGGCTGTGTATGTGGATTTATGAAAAAAAGCTGCAGTACCCCGTGAAAGTGAGCACATGTAATCCGATGCTCGCGAAGTATTTAATCGAACAGTACGGGGGAGCGGACGGGGAATTGTCCGCCGCCCTCCGGTATCTGAATCAGAGGTATTCGATTCCGGACCGGGTGATTGGGCTTTTGACCGACATCGGTACCGAAGAATTCGCGCATCTTGAGATGATTGCGACGATGGTGTACAAACTGACAAAAGATGCTACTGCCGAGGAAATGGAGAAAGCGGGGCTCGGGGCTCATTACGCGAATCATGATAACGCGCTGTTTTATCACAATGCTGCCGGCGCACCTTGGACGGCGACCTATATCCAGGCTAAAGGGGATCCGATTGCGGACTTGTATGAAGATATCGCAGCCGAAGAGAAGGCACGTGCTACATATCAATGGATTATTGATATGAGTGATGATCCGGATCTAAACGACGGACTCAAATTTCTGCGCGAGCGGGAGGTCGTTCATTCCCAGCGCTTCCGGGAAGCAGTGGAGATGCTGAAAGAAGAACGGGACCGGCAGAAAATATTTTAAAAGAAAGAAGGCACCGGGGTGTATGCCCCGGTGCCTTTTTTAGCTGCGCTGTTGTTTTTTGGACTTTGCATGTATTCCAGTTGATTTGGCATGTGAAGGGAGAGACTTGGCATGTATTCAGCTCCGGTTGGATTGTAAAAAATGACTCGGACGGTATTGCCTTTCACTTGGCATGTATGAACGGGCATTTGGCATGTAAATAAAGAAATTTGGCTGGTAAGTCATTAAAAAATCCGGATGGCAGCACAGCGGGCTTTACCATCCGGATCATATGTCGCTTGTTTTGGCTGCGCGATCAGGAGCTGCCGTTCAGTCTCAGCAAAAGGTCGTCCTCTTTCCCGGGGTTTCCGCGGCCGTCGGTGTTATTGGTGATTACATAAAGGGAGCCGTCGTGCTGGAGTACGTCTCGGAGCCGCCCCTGTCCGCTGAACACGACTTCCATTGATTCATTCTCCACATCAAAACGCATCAGCTGGGTGCCGCGCAGGCCGGTGACATAAAACGCGCCGGATTCACCGAACGTTGTTCCCGACGGGGCCCATGTGTCCGAGCCGGAGTGAACGAGCGGGGCCCGCATGTTTTCTGCGCTTTCGTTCCCGGTGATCTCCGGCCAGCCGTAGTTCGCGCCCGCTTCAATCCGGTTGATTTCATCGCGTGCATTGGAGCCGTGTTCGGAGCTGTACATTTCCCCGTTTTCATTCCAGGAGATGCCCTGCGGATTCCGGTGGCCGTAGGAATAAATATACGATCCCTCAAACGGGTTATCGTCCGGTACGTTTCCTTCCTGTGTCATCCGGAGAATGCTGCCGGCTTTGGAGTCTCTGTTCTGGGCGGCATTTTCTCTGCCGGCATCTCCTGCGGTCGCATATAGCATATCATCCGGCCCGAGTTTCAGGCGTCCGCCGTTATGAATTGCACCTCCCGGAATACCGTCCACCAGCACGTCCTGTTCCTGCCATGTTCCATTTTCAAGCGTCACCGACACAATCCGGTTCGACAGTGATTGATCCTCTTCATATGTGTGATATACCCATGCTTCCTGCGACTGCGCGAAATCCGGGGCCAGTTCAAAACCGAGCAGTCCGCCCTCTCCGGAAGCCGCCACAGGCTCGTTCAGTTCGATATTCTGCCGTTCTTTTTCTCCATTTTCATTCACGTGGACTATAGTTCCGCCCCGTTCCGTGATATAAAAGGAATTTTGATGAACCTCCACGTCCCACGGCACATTCAGACCGGAGGCAATCGTTTCGGCTGACAAGGCAGACGACGCGTCATCAATCGTATTCCCGTCTGTCGGTTCGTCTCCGCTGTCTGTTTCCGGACCGGAGGAGGCACCGTTTTCCATTCCGCTGTCTGGTTCTTCTTCGTTATCTGCGGGACTGCAGGCGCCAAGCAGTATCATAACACTGCCTGCTGCTATTATTTTTTTCATTTTCTCCTCCTTTGGGTAAAAAGCATTTGGTTTTTGCATTCCCTTCGGTCCGCTTTACTAATCGTTGAAAAATCCCTTTTTCAATAGAGCGAAAGCGCAGTATAATAGATGAAGAACAGGAGGACGGTTATGCTGGACGAAGCGAAAGAGAAACTGCAGCATCATTTCGGTTATGAAACGTTTTTGAATGGACAGGAGAATATTCTGCATCACGTCATGCAGCGGCAGTCGGTGCTCGGTATTATGCCGACGGGCGGGGGCAAATCGGTCTGTTACCAGATTCCGTCCCTTTTACTTCCGGGGATTACCGTCGTCATTTCCCCTTTGATTTCCTTAATGAAAGACCAGGTGGATGAAGCGCGTGAAGCCGGCATTCCAGCAACATTTATCAACAGTTCGCTGTCCTATGACGAGATGCAGGAGCAGATGGATTCTCTCCGGCGGGGAGAGTGCCGGCTTCTTTATGTTGCACCGGAGCGCCTGTCCAACCAGGAGTTTCTGCGTCAACTCCAGTCCATTCCGGTATCGCTTACGGCGGTGGATGAAGCTCACTGTTTGTCGCAGTGGGGTCATGATTTCCGGCCTGCGTATATGGAAATCCCAAAATTCCTTTCCTTTACAGGCAGTGACACAGCAGTCCTCGCTCTCACCGCAACAGCAACCCCGCAGGTGGCACAGGACATATCGCATGCTTTGGACATCCCGCCGGACCAAATGGTGAAAACAGGATTTGCGCGTGAAAATTTAACGTTTTCTGTCGTGAAGGGTCAGAACCGGGAGGCCTATATCATCGATTACGTCAAGAAACGTAAACAACATCCGGGCATTATTTATGCGAACACGAGAAAAGAAGTAGAGAAGCTCTGGGAGATGCTGCACAAAGAAGGCATCGCCGTGGAAAAATATCACGGGGGCATGGAACCGGCCGAAAGAGAATTGGCGCAGGAGCGTTTTGTGTATGATGAAGTGACGGTCATGGCAGCAACCACAGCGTTTGGAATGGGGATTAATAAATCCAATGTCCGGTTTGTTCTTCATGCCCGCATGCCAAGAAACATAGAATCATATTATCAGGAAGCGGGTCGTGCCGGACGCGACGGTGATCCTGGAGACTGCACGCTGCTTTTCTCGCCGCAGGACGCAGGCACGCACCAGTTTTTGATCGATCAGTCCCATCTTGACGAAGAACGAAAAGATAAAGAATACCGCAAGCTGAGGCAGATGATTCATTACTGCCATACTGAAGACTGCCTGCAGAATGAGATGCTCCGTTATTTCGGGGAAGAGCCGCAGGAGCCGTGCGGCAGGTGTCTGAACTGTACCGATGACCGGACGCTTGAAGATGTGACCGAAGAAGCGCAGATGGTGTTTTCGTGTGTGAAACGTATGCGGGAGCGGTTCGGGAAAGTGATGACGGCTCAGGTTCTGGCAGGGTCATCCAATGAAAAAATCCGTACGCTGAATCTTCATACACTCCCTACCTACGGTCTGATGAAGAACAGAACCCAGAAGGACGTCGCCGCCTTTATTGATTTTCTTGCTGCTCATGCCTACCTTTCGTTGTCTGACGGGGCTTATCCGGTTCTCACCCTGACAAACGCAGCGATAGATGTATTGCGGGGCACAGACCGGGTGATGAGAAAGGAAACATTGACAGCGGAAACCGTAAGCAGCGAAGATCCGCTGTTTGAAGAAATGAGACAGCTGCGCCTGCATCTGGCTAAACAGCACGGTGTTGCTCCTTATATGGTGTTTTCGGACAAAACATTGAAAGAATTCTGCCGTCATCTGCCGCAGGAGGAATCGGAGATGATGGAAATCAAAGGAGTCGGCAGGCAGAAGCTCGAAACATATGGAGAACCTTTTCTGGAGGTATTGCAGCGTGCAGCGGCCGGGAAAGTCAAAAGTTGAGCATATTGCTTTTCAATGGGGGAATACCGGAATATAATAGATAATACAGGAGGGATACGTGATGGTTGTCTTACATGTGATGCAGCACCTCAGAGCTGTTGCTGTCGGATTGTTTTCGCTGACAGCGTTAAGTTTGTTTACCTTTCAATCGGTGGAAGTGGTACAGGCGTTTATGGCTCTGTTTTCTGATCACTTTCATAAACATTAAAGAAGAAAAAGAAGACCGGAGTTTTTCGCGAAGGAAAGACCCCGGCCGTTTTTTTATTCTTAAATGGAAAAATAAGGATTATGTTCCTGTGTGACATATTATACGGATGGCGCGGTGGAGCTGTAACGAGGCAGGCATAACCGTCGAATTAAACCCTCAAACGTAAAAAGAACCCTCCGCGTGGAGGGTCCTTTTCATATCTTTGTTGTCATTATTGTTTGTTTACGTTAGCAGCTTGTGGACCGCGGTCGCCTTCAACGATTTCGAAGCTAACCTGCTGGCCTTCTTCAAGTGTTTTGAAACCTTCTTCCTGAATAGCGGAGAAGTGAACAAATACGTCGTCTGCTCCTTCACGTTCAATAAATCCAAAGCCTTTTTCTGCGTTAAACCATTTAACTGTTCCTTGTTCCATGTGATCCTCCTGTGTACGCTTTTTGCGCACCAAATAAATTACTTATCTTGCTAAACGCTACGATTGCCCGGAAAATTTATTCCAACAATCTTAGGTGACAAAATAGCAAGTTCATCTTATCATGGCTTTCAAATAAATGCAAGCATTGAACGAAAAATGTTTTACAACATTTAATCACTCTCCTGCAATACCTTCACAGCATCTTTAATCGTAGAAAAAATTCTGATGTTGCTGATCCCGCTGTTCAGATGATTCGACTTCATTGCCATATGAGGGGAGATGCCGGTGATGACAAGTTCAGAACCAAGCAGGCGGACGAGATGATACAGGTTGAAGAGACCTTTGATCGTCTCCTCATTCAGACTTGTGAGGCCGGACAAATCAAGAATAAGCACTCCCACTTTGGAGGAATGAATCGTTTCAGTGGTTTGATCGAATATAATCTGCAGCCGTTCGTCATCCACATTACCGATAACCGGAAGGGCAAAAATATCATCAGCAATGGGAATGATGGGCGCAGAAAGCAGTTGAATTTCTTTGTTGTAGCCGGCGGCTTTTTCTTCAGCCGAGCGCTGCTTTGTTATATCTTTTTGTACACCGGCGAAATAATGTTTATCTTCTTCTTCTATGTAAACAGGTTCCATGTGAAGATCATTCCAAAACGCTGTGCCGTCTTTCCTGTAGTTCAGAATTTGGACGGATACAGGAGATACATTCTGGATGGCATGCCGGATTTTATCAATCTCCTTCTGCGGGGTATCTGTTCCCTGGAGGAAGCGGCAGTTGAATCCGAGGACTTCTTCTGCTTTGTAGCCGGTAACATGAAAAAAACCTTCATTTGCGTAAATGATGGGATTGTCATTTTTTTCAGGGTCAGTAATGATAATACCTGAGCCTGCGGCATCCAGAGTCTTCATAAGAAGATCTATGGAGATTGGATTAGAAAAGGGATTTTGCATATGTGTTGACTCCTTTGCCCTGATATCTAAACTATATTATATCAAATTTTTTAAAGCAGTTCCTCTCTTTGCAGAAAGAAAATCATCAATTTTATGTTTAATCAGCGATGAAACGTGAAATATATATCACTGTGCAGCTTAGATACTTATAACTAAAAAATATACGAAGAGGATTGGTGATTTGTATGGCAATTTATACAGCAAAAGCAATAGCAGAAGGCGGCCGTGACGGTCATGTAAAAACAGAAGATGGAAAAATTGATGTAAACCTTGTCACTCCGGGAACCGGCTCTGATGAAGGCACCAACCCGGAGCAGTTGTTTGCAGCAGGCTATTCCGCATGCTATGACGGTGCGTTGAACCTTGTCGCAAAGAACCAAAAAAAGGACATTGATTCCACAGTCACCGGTGAAGTCAACCTTAATAAAGACGAAACCGACAACGGATTTAAACTCAGTGTTGTACTGAACGTGGAGATAACCGGCGTTTCCCAGGAAGAAGCAGAAGAGCTCACAGCCGCTGCCCATCAAGTCTGCCCGTATTCCAAGGCAACACGCGGCAACATCGAAGTAACCATTAACACCGAAGCGAAATAATGAAAAAAAGCGTCCCGGACCGGGGCGCTTTTTTGTGGTTTCCCGTTTTATTTCTGCTCCGCTTTTTTGCGGCGTGTGTTCTGTACGATCGGCACAATAAACGATAAGAGGGCGATAAGTAAAAGACTCATTGCAATCGGCTGGGTGACGAACACGGTGATATCGTTATTCGATATCGTCATCGCCTGCCGGAATGATTCTTCCATCATCCCACCGAGAATAAAGGCAAGAATGAAAGGGGCAGCTGGAAATTTGAAAAGCCTCATAATGTATCCGATGGCTCCGAAAATCAAAAGCAGGTACAAATCAAATGTGTTGAAACTGATGGCATAAACCCCGATCATACTAAACATGATTACCATGGAAATCAGCATCGGACGTGGGATCGCCAGTATTTTTGCAATGTAGGGTATGAGCGGCAGATTCAGAATCAATAGAAAAACATTGCCGATATACATGCTGATAATGACACCCCAGAACAATGCAGGTTGATCCTGAACTAAAAGCGGTCCCGGCTGAATATCGAGGACAAGCAGTGCCCCCAGCAGCACAGCCGTAGTGCCGGATCCCGGAATGCCGAGGCTGAGAAGCGGCACAAAGGCTCCGCTCGTTGCTGCGTTATTGGCCGTTTCCGGAGCGGCGACTCCTTTGACCGATCCTTTTCCGAATTCTTCTGGATTTTTAGCGATCTTTTTCTCTGAGATATATCCCATAAATGAGCCGATAGTAGCTCCGGACCCCGGAAGAATACCAAGAATAAAACCAAGAAACGACTGCCTTCCCATAGGACCGCTCATGTCTTTCAGGTCTTTTTTCGTCAACTTTAGACTTCCGATGGAGCCGTTTCGCTCTGGTGATTCATGCCGGTTGATAATAAGAGCGCATACTTCAGCAATAGCAAACAACCCGAGAGCGACGACAAGAAAATCAATTCCCTCGAGAAGGTTAGGGTTACCGAATGTGAACCGTGTCGTCCCTGTCTGGCTGTCAATACCGATTGTAACGGCCATAATGCCGGTTACAGCTGATATCAAGGCTTTGATGGTGGAACCATCAGCCAGACTGGATATTGCTGTAAGACCCAGTACCATTAAAGCAAAATACTCGGCAGGGCCGAATTGAATAGCGATGTTAGACAGCACCGGAGCAAAAAGCATCAGCAGGATAACGCTGATTGTTCCTCCGACAAACGAGGAGATGGCGGCAATGGCAAGGGCTTTTCCGGCTTCTCCCCGTTGTGCCATGGGGTACCCGTCAAATGTCGTGGCGACCGTCCCGGAAATTCCCGGTGCATTCAACAATATGGAAGAAGTCGATCCACCGAAAACAGCTCCGTAATAGACACCTGCCATCAGCACGAGCGCAACAGCCGGATCCATGTTATACGTAATCGGAATCATGATCGCAATGGCGCTGATAGGACCAAGACCCGGCATCATGCCGATCAGGGTTCCTGCTACGACCCCTAAGAATACAAATAATAATCCCTGAAAACTAAACGCAAGTTGTACTCCGCTTAATATTCCTTCCAATGAACCCATGATCTGTCCTCCTTTCTAAAACGGCAAAATGCCGGATGGCAGTGCGATACCGAGCATAAATGTAAAAAGACTGTATAAAACAACTGGAAACAAGACTGCCGTTACAATGTTTTTGACATGTTTTTGATAGCCAAGGAACCAGGAACAAAGCCAGATAAACAAGAACGATGTAACAATAAAACCGACACGTTCCAGCAGAAAGATATAACAGAAAGTAAGAAGCAGTACTCCTGCCATCTTTATAAGATCGTTTTTTGCGATACGCCTGCTTTGTTTCTCTTCTTCTGTCTCCTGGTCTTTGAAAAAGAACAGAATGACACTCAGAAGAATAAGGAGCCACCCCAGAATTTTCGGCATCGTATCAGCGCCGATCGGTCCTGCTGTGAAACTTTCCAGTCGATAGGCGAGAATTAAGTAAAAAACGGCCAGAGCAATGAGAAATAGACTGGCTTTCCGGTGGACCGGCTTCAACACCGGCAGCACCCCCTTTATAATGGTGGTAAGTAAGACAGAGCCGTGACCGGAATGCGATCACGGCACAAGTAGTTTAAGTGTTATCCGCCTGAAATGTTCAATTCATTTAATAATTGCTGCATGGATTCTTTTTCTTCTTTCAGGAACTGCGTGTATTCCCCGCTGTCCATGTACATTTCATTCCAGGCGAATTTTTCCCGCGTGTCGGCCCAGTGTTCAGACTCACTCAATGCTTTGAATTTTTCCTCATAGTAACTGATTTGTGCTTCTGTCATATCAGGTGGACCGAAGAATCCCCTCCAGTTTACAAATGTTTCATCAATACCCTGCTCTTTTGCAGTCGGGAATTCACTGACTACATCGCCTTCCAGCCGTTCTTCCGCGGTAACCCCGAGAACCCGTATTTCTTCAGCGCGAACCTGCTCAATGGTTTCTGTTACTCCCGAAGAATAGACATCCGCGTTGCCGTTCAGCAGGTTAGTCATTGTGCTCCCATCCTGTGCCGATACATATTTAATGGATTGTGGATCAACACCGGCAGCCTTGGCGATTTTAACGAACTGGATGTGGTCCATACTGCCTGGTGAAGATTCCCCGATAACCGTTATATCTTCAGGATTGTCCTTCATATCGTCAAACAGTTCGTTAAGGTTATCCCACTTTGCATCATCCCGGACTGCGAAAGCTCCGTAATCAGAAATCATATTGGCAATCGGAGTGAAATCTTCAAATCCGTACTGAGATTGCCCGTTTAATGGAACCAAGAGAAGTGGGGGGGATGAAACAAACATATGATGAGGATTACCGGCTTTCTCAGCGATATAAGACCAGCCGATGGCTCCCCCTCCGCCTTCTTTGTTTACCACACCAATGCCTTTATCAATGATGCCTTCACTTTCGAATCCTTCGGCAGCCATACGTGCAGTTGTATCCCAGCCTCCGCCGGCTCCGGAGGGAGCAACGATTTCAAGAGATTGCTGTGGTGTCCAGTTTTCCTGTCCGGACGAACCGGAAGCGCTTCCATTTTCATTCGAACCCGAATTTTCTGTTCCACAGGCGGCGAGACCCAGTACCGTGAAAAGACTTAAAGATAAAACCAGTGATTTTTTCATTAAGAAACCCCCTTTGTTTAAATAACTGTACACATCATAAAAGATTCAGCGGTTTATGTAATCGTTTTCAATTTAAACGATATAAAAAACAATAAACGAATAATGTTCATTCTGTTCATGGTGGTTCTGAAAAATAAAAGGGTAAAAGGAATCGAGGGGGTGGAGGTTAAGATGAACAGGCCTTTTACAGACATAAAAAACCCCGCTCTGCAAAGCGGGATTATTTTTGAAAGTATTTACGTTCCGGGCGGCCGACGATGCCGTATATTGGTTTGGCCTCTGCTTCATCAGCTGATATCAGGTATTCGAGGTAGCGTCTTGCAGTGGTGCGGGAGGCTCCTAGAAATGTTCCCATCTCTTCGGCGGTAACTCCTTCTTTCATCTCATTCATTTTCTTGCGTACGGACTGCAGGGTAAGTGGGTCTATACCTTTAGGGAGCTGTTCCTCGGAATTTACTTCTACTTGCTCTAAAGGTGGATCGGGAGGCTGATGGAAGGTGAGTTGATCGATATGAGACTGTGTCATTTCCCCGTCCTCACTTAAAAGTCCTCGGAAAGCAAGATAATTCTGCAGCGTCTGTTCCAGTCTTTCCAGAGACACTGGCTTCACTATATAGTCAAAAACCCCGTATCGGAGAGATTTCTGCACGTGAGTGGTACTGGAAGATGCAGAGATAATAATGATATCTATATCCGGAAAATTCTCGCGGATTCGACTGAATAAATTGGTTCCAAGTTCATCCGGCATAAAAATATCTAAAAGGAGAAGGTCGACCGGATGCTGATCCAGTATTTCCATCGTCTCCTTGGCGTTCAATGCCTGGTGGCTGCATTGAAACCCATCGACACGCTCTACAAGTTCCTGGTGAATGGATGCGATGCGGAAATCGTCTTCTGCAACAGCTGTATGTATCATGGCTTTGCTGCGCTCCCTTCTTCTTTCGGAATATAAATGGAGCATACGGCTCCGTTTTCTGTTCCATTCTCGATTTCCATCATTCCACCCAAACCATGAACAGTTTCCTGAATAATAGCGAGGCCGTATCCTCTTTTTTGAGAACCGTCTTTCGTAGTAAAGCCTTTCTCAAGTATTTCAGTGATATCAGCCTGAAGACCTGGGCCGTTATCAGAGACCTCAAATACAATGTCGCGGCCAAGGTCGGTTACAAAAAAGGACACAACAGGATTCTCCTGGTATGATACTGCTTCAAGAGCATTATCGATAATATTTCCAAGAATGGATATTAAATGGCTTTGACTGATATGAGGCGGAAGCGGATCGAGCTGGCTCGATTCATCGATTTGTAAGTCGACTTTCTTTTCCGAAGCACGGCCGGCTTTGCCGGTGAGTATGGCTTGGACCGCACTGTCTTTAATCTGATGAAATAAAATGGATGCCTGTTTTTCTTGATTAACTGTTTCTTCTTCAATCAGCTGCACAGCTTCCTTGTTTTTACCTAAATGGAGGTAGCCGGCAAGGGCATAGAGCTTATTTGAAAACTCGTGATTCTGGGAGCGGAGATCATCCGAATACTTTTTTATGTCCGACAATGTATTTGCCATCTCCATCATCTCTGTTTTATCCCGGAATGTTGCGACCACCCCGGCAATAGTATTCTTATGATAAATTGGTTCGCGGTTCACAATGAAAAGTTTACCGTTCATCGACAGTTCCTGATTGAATTCCGGTTCTCCATGCTGCAGTACTCGTTTCATGACTGAATTGGGAAGGATACTCGTTACCGGGACTCCTTCAACATGGCTCTTTAAGCCCAGCATGTCAGCAGCCGAGTCATTTATCGTCGTAATGTTTCCATCTGTATCGATGGCGATAATCCCTTCTCGTATGGCTTTCAGTGTAGATTGACGTGTTTCATATAGATCAGCAATCTGATACGGTTCGAGTCCGTACATATCGTTTTTGATGCTGCGGGATAGGAATATGGCTCCAACCGTTCCGAATCCAATCGCAAGAAAGGTAAGGAGTCCTAGAACCCCGAGGCGCTGCAGCACAGTACTTCGCAGATCCTCAATTAAAAAACCGACAGATATGATTCCTACTATATCACCATTGTCATTTCGAACCGGTGTTTTACCACGCAGCGAAGGCCCAAGTGTTCCTTCTGCTCTGGATATGTAAGATTCACCATGTTGAAGAGCTCTGGCGTTATCACCACCTACCATATGTCTGCCGATTTTCCATTCATCCGGGTGGGCATAACGGATACCGCTTTCATTTCCTATGACAACAAACTCAGCCCCAGCCTGTTTACGGACTCGTTCGGCATAAGGCTGGAGTCTTTCACTTGGATCAGGGGAACGGAAAGCCTCCTTGACAACAGGTGAACCTGCGACGTAGGTTGCTGTACTTAACGCCTTATCTCCTAGTCTGTCCTCAATGTCACGGAACTCCATGTAGGCAAAGAAACCGGATAAAATAACGGTGATAAATGTGAGCAGGGATAAGATAAGTACTATAATTTTCGTTTGAATACTGACACGCATGTCCCCGCCCCCTTTATACCCATGGTGAAAATTTGACAACAGTGTGAATCCTACCATAAGATGACGTTCTGCATCCGTCAACCTTTAAAAAGCAGGATATGATAAAATAGAGGGAGAGAGAACAGAAGAGGAAGGATTTTGATCGATGAGTAAATCAGTCATTCTTGCCGAAAAACCATCGGTAGGAAAAGATATTGCCAGAGTGCTGGGATGCAGGAACGAAAAAAATGGTGTTATTGAAGGGTCGAAGTATATCGTAACGTGGGCGCTCGGCCACCTTGTCGGCCTCGCGGAACCGGATACGTACGACGCAAAGTACCAGACGTGGCGGCTGGAAGACCTGCCGATGCTGCCGGAGCAGCTGAAACTGTCTGTGATCAATAAGTCCGGGAAACAGTTCAATACGGTAAAAAGACAGCTGTCCCGTGATGATGTCAGTGAAGTGATTATCGCCACTGACGCCGGCCGCGAAGGCGAGCTTGTCGCGCGCTGGATCCTCGATAAAGCCAACACAAAGAAAAAAATCAAGCGGCTCTGGATTTCATCGGTAACCGATCAGGCCATAAAACAGGGCTTTCAAAACCTTCACGACGGGCGGAAATTCAATTCGCTTTATGCAGCGGCTCAGGCAAGAGCCGAAGCGGACTGGTACGTCGGCATGAACGCCACCCGCGCGCTGACGACGAAGTTCAATGCCTCCCTTTCCTGCGGTCGAGTGCAGACGCCGACTCTTGCGATGGTGGCGTCCCGGGAACAGGAAATAAAAGAATTTAAGCCCGACACGTTTTATCAGCTTTATGCGAAGGCGGAACGAGGACCCGTGTTTTGGTGGAAACATTCAAAATCGGGCGATACCCGTTTGTTTTCCAAAGAAAAAGCGGAACAGCTTGAGCAACAAGTGAAAAACAAGCCGGCCGTTATCACGTCGGTGGAGCGAAAAGAAAAGAAGAATGATGCGCCGCTTCTGTACGACTTAACCGAACTGCAGCGCGAATGCAGCCAGCGCTTCGGGTACTCCGCCAAAGAGACACTCAGTGTCCTGCAGCGGCTGTACGAAACGCACAAAGTGCTCACCTATCCGCGGACAGATTCGAACTATCTTTCTTCCGATTTAAAAGGCACGATGAAAGAAAGACTGAAAGCCGTCGATGTCCGTCCGTTTTCGAAAAATGTGCTGACCATCAACAAAAACGGGTGGAAGATGGCCGGCCGGATGTTCAATGACAGCAAAGTCTCCGACCACCATGCCATCATTCCAACCGAAGAAGCGCCGGTATACCCAAAAATGTCCGATAAAGAAAAGAAATTGTATGAGATGGTCGTCACCCGTTTTCTCGCAGCATTCTTCCCGCCGCAGAAAAAAGAGATGACGGACCTGCAGGCAGAGATCGGCGGAGAGCCGTTTGCCGCAAAAGGAGAAAAGGTGCTCGAAACAGGCTGGAAAGCGGTGTATGATTCGGAAGAAAACGAAGAAAAGAACAGCATTCCATCCGGAGTCAAGGGACAGGATACACTGAACCTCGTGAAAAGCGGACTCGACAAAGGAGAAACAAAGCCTCCGTCGGCGCTGACGGAATCGGCACTGCTTTCGGCGATGGAAAACCCGGCCCGGTTTATGAAGGGAGAAGACAAGGAACTCCTTCAAACAATTAAGCAGTCAGGCGGCATTGGTACAGTCGCGACGCGGGCCGACATTATCGATAAGCTCCAGAACTCTTTTCTGCTTGAAAAAAGAGGAAATGCGTTTCATGTTACCTCAAAAGGAAAGCAGCTGCTCGACCTTGTTCCCGAAGAACTGAAATCAGCTACACTGACGGCCGAGTGGGAACAGCAGCTTGATGATATTGAAAAGGGAAACCTGAATAAGAAGGAATTCATCAATCAGATGAAATCCTATGCCGGAGAAATTGTGGACGGTATAAAGAAGAGTTCGCAGTCGTTCAAACACGACAATGTCACTGGAACGCCGTGTCCCGAATGCGGCAAATTGATGCTTGAAGTAAAAAACAAAAACGGTAAAATGAAAGTCTGTCAGGACCGCTCCTGCGGGTACAAAAAGAACATCGCAAAGTCGACCAACGCCCGCTGTCCGAACTGCAAGAAGAAAATGGAGCTGCGCGGGGAAGGGGATGGAAAGATTTTCGTCTGCCGCTGCGGGTATAAAGAAAAAGAATCATCTTTTGTGGAACGGCGTAATAAGGAAAAGCAGGACAAAGCGTCGAAGCAGGACGTGAATAAATACCTGAACAATCAGGAGGACGATGGCATCGCCAACCCGGCCCTCGCCGAAGCTCTGCAGAAATGGAAAAACAAAGACTAAAAATAATACGCGGCATGTCCGCTGAAAAACTGCTCCCGGCTGTCACCAGAGACAACCGGGAGCAGTTGATTTTAAACGAGGGCTGAGCGGGTTGTGGACACTGCCGTCGAAAAATAAGGGAATAGTGTACACGAATCACTGTTTTGTGGACACTATGCCGCTGAAAGCAGGAAGTAATAGGTGCCGGCGGAAGTCCATGGACACTATCTGCCGGCAGGGGAGTAATAGTGTCCACGAACAGTACTTCCGTAGATGCTATGGGCACTGCCGGGTGGTTTAGTGTCCACCGAACCGCTGCGGCCAAGAACAACCGCAGCAGAGCTCCAGTAAATGGATCTTTCTAAAAAAAGCAGCCCCGTCAAATGACAGATGGGGCTGCTTTTCCCATAGGAATCAGCTTTCAGCCGAATACGGCTTTTTACGTTTTGGCATCGGTCAAGCCGAGGGTGCGTGAAGTTGAAACATGAACAGTATCAAGCAAATCAGGATTGTCCTCGAGTGATTCGCCGTAAGAAGGAATCATTTCTTTAATTTTAGGCTTCCATGCTTCGAGATGATCCGGGAAGCACTTTTCCAAGACTTCCAGCATAATGGAAGCTGACACCGAAGCTCCGGGGGACTCGCCGAGAAGCGCCGCGAGCGACTGATCGTCAGAATGAATCAATTTTGTGCCGAACTGCAGAGCTCCCCGGCCGCCGTTCTCGGTATCTTCAATCAGCTGCACGCGCTGACCTGCCACCAGGATATCCCAATCCCTGCTTTTAGCATTCGGAACGAATTGACGCAGCTCTTCCATTCGTTCTTCCTTGGACATTTTCAGCTGTTTGGCCAGGTATTTAATCATCGGTATATTCTTTGCGCCCGCTGCCAGCATGGTAAGGGTGTTGTTCGGTTTAACAGAATATAATAAATCCATGTAAGAACCGGTCTTTAAAAATTTCGGCGTAAAGCCGGCGAATGGTCCGTACAGCAGAGTGTCTTTCCCCTCGATATGCCGCCGGTCCAGGTGGGGAACTGTCATGGGCGGTGTGCCTTCCGGTTCTTTACTGTACACTTTGGCGTCGTGCTGTTTGACAACTTCTGGATTATGACAAACGAGAAATTCGCCGCTGATAGGGAAGCCGCCGATATGCCGGCTCTCAGGGAGCCCTGTTTTCTGCAGTAACGGCAGCGCACCACCTCCGGCACCGATAAATACGAAATCGGCTGTATGTTCTTCCAGGGTGTGGTGTTTTGTATTCTGTACTTTTACTTCCCAGCTCCCGTTTTCCAATTGGTTGAGATCATCCACCGTATGATTATAACGAATATCTACATTATCCTGTTGAGCCAGACTGTCCAGAAGCTGACGCGTTAATTCACCGAAATTGACATCTGTTCCGTGGCCGGCTTTTGTTGCCGCAACAGGTTTTTCAGAAGTGCGGTCCTCCATCATTAAAGGTATCCACTGCATTAAGCGTTCAGGGTCTTCGGAAAATTCCATGCCCTGAAATTGGGGGTGGTTGGACAAGGCGTCATACCTTTTCTTTAAAAAGGCTGTGTTCTTTTCCCCGGACACAAAACTTATATGGGGCAGGGGACGGATGAAATCCCGGGGATCTGTAATATCATTTGTCTTTACCAGATGAGACCAGAGCTGCATGGAAACCTGGAATTGATCATTAATTTTAACTGCCTTGCTTATATCAATGGAGCCATCCTGCTTTTCGACGGTGTAGTTTAATTCACACAAAGCTGCGTGCCCTGTACCTGCGTTATTCCATTCGTTCGAACTTTCTTTTCCTGCTGTGTCGAGCTTTTCAAAAATGGTGATATGCCAGTCCGGCTGTAACTTGTTCAGAAGTGTTCCCAGTGTCGCACTCACGATGCCGGCACCAATGAGAATAACTTCGGTTGTCGTTTGATTATCGGTCATATTCGTTCCTCCTTCGCTTTTTAAAGCAGGACAGACCCCGCACAATCCCTTTTAGTCTGTTATCCATCCAATCTATTATACTATTGTAAACAAGAATGACACCGATTACAATAAGTGATATGGTCATCAGATGACTATATTATTTAAAAACTCATTTCATTCTTTCAGGAAATGAGTGGACATTCTTTATGAAGCAGAAAAACAGAATCCTGACCAAAAGAAGCCTGTTTCCCTAAACAGGAGAACAGGCCGTTTTCTATAAAAATAATTTGTCTTCAAAATCGTGCAGCCGGTTAGCCATCGTGACGATGTATTCCTGCTTGTAATATGGATGCACATCTTCTGCCAGTTCTTCTTCGGTTCCTGCATAATGAATGTGCGTATTTCCACCCTGCATTCGTTCGATGGTGTCGGAAGTGCCGACGGTAATCTGCCGTTCCGTGCCATTATAAAGATAGGCGAACTTTTTATCAGTCATGACAGACCTCCTTTATACATGCCGTCTTCGAACACTATATCCATCTACTCATCTATCTTGATGAATCTATTTTCAGTATAGAATCAATTTTTTAATAATTCAAGTTTCAGTACATTAAAATTCTGTTACAAGGTGTAGAATGTATGTGTAAAATAGTTCTCGGTAGTTGCGAGAGCTGATCGGTGGCAAAAAAAGAGAAGGTCCTCTATCATCAATGTATGCCTAGCGAGCAAATACAGAGTGAAAAGAGGCCTTCTCATGAAACCCATTATAGCAGAAATGCACGAGATATTGAAAGAAACACCGGATGTTTTGGATATGGAAGAAAAGCTGCAGCAGCTGATGTTCCGTTGGTTCAGTGATTTGGTGGGAGAAGCTCTCACCCTGCTGGATAACCCGGTGAGAGAAGCGAAAAAGGACGAAGGATGGGACGTTGAAACGCGGGATGCGAGAACC
>NZ_FOTY01000058.1 GCF_900114715.1 Salibacterium qingdaonense | reverse complement strand
TCCTGCTTTCTTTCGTCTGTTCCCGGACAGACTGCCTGTCAATTTGTGGACCATACGGTCCAGCAATAAACGGTCAAATTTCCCTAGCAGTAACACTATCAGGCTTTCATCCACTTCCTCTCCTGTTTTCTCAATACAGCCGGTAATGTCTGAACCGGGAATGCGGGGGAATTGCACCCCTTCCGGCCGCCACCCTGACTTCCCGCCGGATCCATAAGCTCCTTCCCGCATCCAGATTTCCGTATTATTGATCCCACAGGCCTTCACGTTAATAAGGACTTCATCCCTTTTCGGTTCCGGCGCTTTTCGTTCCACAAACTCTAATTTGTCTACATCACCGTACCCTGTTACTTGTACAGCTTTCATGGGTATCCTCCCTTTTCAGCAATGAAATAAAAGGCGGTAAACAGCGGGAACTCCCTCTGACTCTTTAAGATGCACAGTATATTAAAAAAGATGCCGTGCGGACTGCCACATCCGGGTAGCTGCACTCATTTTGTTTCCTTTATGCCTGATATACTCATTCCCGGGGCTCTATGGTATACTTATAGAAAAGCCGGCATATACTAGTACCATTTCTAATGAAGGTGGTATCAGCATGTGCAGGGATGAGGAGGATAAGTCTTTGTCAATCCCAACAATCAAGCCGATGAAAGTTAACTTTGACAGTGAAGAAGAACGTCAAAACTTTATTGACTGGGCGGAAGGAAAAAATAAAAAAGAACCTGAAAACATAGAGGAAGTCCGTCAAGGTGTGAAAAAAGCAAGAGAAATGAGAAAACGCGGTAATTTTAACGACTAATGCATCTTGATCTCATTTCTAATATGCCAGCTGACACCGTTCAATCCTTTTCTTGTCCAAGCCCCAATAATTTTATAGAATCATTTTTAAAAGAAAATGCCCTCAAATATCATCAGCAAAACCTTGCCAAAACGCATACCGTTCAGAATGACAGCGGCCATTTTATTGGCTTTTTCACTCTGTTTTCTGATTATGTTCCCATACCGAAATCTAAATTAAAAAAAGAAGACTGGACAGTGCAATCAATGATAGGAAAGCAAATGTACCCAGCAATAAGAATTCATGCGATAGGCATTGATCATGCATTTCAAGGAAACGATCACGGGAAGTGGTTAATGTATATTGCACTTGATATATGCAGAGAAATCTCTGAGTCTGTGGGAGTGGTGTTTGTATCTGTTGAATCCTTCACAAATACTATCGATTTTTATAAAAAATGTGGGTTCACCTATTTAAACAGAATGAGTCGAGATCTTCATAATATGGTTCTGAAGATTGATCATCTAAAAGACAACACCACTTTATAAACTTTAAAGCTGCCACTATGGGCAGCCTTTTTTATTTTCATACTTCTAAACTTTATCTTGCAATCTTCTTAACTTCTATTTTGCAATAAACAATTAGTGAAAAATCAGTTCTTGCAACCATTTTTTTCACATGTGATTCTAGCACTTGTGTTAACCCAATGGCTTAAATGCTCTTTAGTATTACTTCCACAACCAGTTGTACCACCTTTTGAACCACTGTGCACAATTCCAGTAGGTTCATGTTTAACCGGCATATTTTTCACCTCCGTAATACAAGATTAGGTGTTTTTAACCTGTTTCCCTAAAAATCAACATGTAAACAATCTTTTACAAATCTTCAACATGTGAATTTAAGCGTTTAAATTAAATTTGTGACTGCCGTTCATATACTCGCTTCATCATCTCAAGCATCATCATTTCCTTAAACTCATCATCATCCATAATCTTTGAAAAAATGTTTTGATCTTTGTCCATGCGCTCAATCCATTTATTAATAAATTCTTTCTCGAAGGCGTACCGGTAGTTGTCCATGGAGTTGGAGCGTGCCTTCTGGGCCAGGTCTATATCGTTATACATTTCTTCCTCCACAGCTTCCATGGAGAGGCGGTCACTATCATTAAAATCTGTCGCGAAGCGTTCGTTCAAACGTTCGATGATAGAAGATAGATTATCCTTGTCGTCTTCTGACTTTTTGCTGCCGGATGCAACGTGGCCGCCTACGGCATAATCACCGCCGCTTTCCAGTGCAATCGTGCCTTCCTGCTGTTTCTGCAGGCGGTAGAAAGCCAGTTCCACTTCATTGCTGTCGATATGAAAGGTTTCGCGGTCTCCGTTGTCACGCTGGATTTTCTTGAGAAAGAAACGTCCAAAAGTATGGAGCTTGTGCAGATCCAGATCCTGAAATGGAATGATCTGGGACAGGAAAGAGTATAAACGGACAAACTTATTCAGTTGATCGCGGAAAAGTTCCTGTTCTTCTTCCGTTTTTTGATCAAAGCGTTCCACCGCTGGATCCAGCAACCCATGCAGACGGCGCTGGTCCACTCCCCGTTCAATATTAAAGTCCGGCTTGAAATAAAGCTGGCAGAAAGCATCTACTTCCGAATCTGTATACACCTGACCTGCCTCGAGATCATCCACCAAATCATATAGCATATTAGGATCTGTTGTTTCATCAATCATTGTTTTTTCATAATACGGCTGAAACGCTTCCTGTATATCTTCCGCTTTATTGGCAAAATCCAACACAAACGTATCTTCTTTGCCCGGGCATGTCCTGTTCAACCGGGACAAGGTCTGAATAGCTTTCACGCCGTGTAATTTTTTATCGACATACATCGTATGAAGCAGCGGCTGGTCAAAGCCGGTCTGGAACTTTTCAGCCACAATCATAACTTCAAATTCTTCTTCAAACCGGCGCGGCACTTCACTTTCCGGGAATTGGTTCATTCCGGCTTCGGTATATTCCTGCCCATATTCATCCTGAACCGTGCCGGAAAAGGCGACAAGAGGTTTGACGTCTGTATATCCTTTTTCCCGGATGTATTTTTCAAACGCTTCTTTATAGCGGACAGCATGCAGACGGGACGCCGTGACGACCATTGCTTTGGCATTTCCCTGAATTTTGTGCTGGGTGATACGGCGGAAATGTTCAATCATGACTTCCGCTTTTTGAGAAATATTATGCGGGTGAAGGCTGACAAATCGGGCAATAGCCCGGGAAGCCTTTTTCTTATCCACTTCCGGATCATCTTCTATCTGCCTGGACAAGTGGAAAAAGGTTTCATAAGTTGTGTAGTTTTCAAGAACATCCAGTATGAATCCTTCTTCTATGGCCTGGCGCATCGAGTACAGATGAAACGGTTCAGGAAGCTGCTCTTCGCCTCTTGGTGTACCAAACATTTCAAGTGTCTTCTTTTTAGGTGTAGCCGTAAACGCATAAAAACTTAAATGGTCCTGTTTCCCGTGAGCCTGCATCGTCCGCAGCATTTCATCTTCAGCATCCTGTTCCGATGGATCTTTTTCTTCTGCCTGTTCCAAACTGTTTGCACTCAGCACTTCTTTCATCGATTTGGCTGATTCACCCGTCTGGGAGCTGTGAGCCTCATCAATAATGACAGCGTAGCGGCTTCCTTTCAGATTTTCTGCTTTGTCCAGTATGTAAGGGAACTTCTGCAGCGTCGTAATAATAATTCTGGTTCCGGCTTCCAATGCACGCGCCAGTTCCTGGGAGTGGTTTTCAATTTTTGCAACGACACCCTGCTTGTGTTCAAACTGATAAATCTTATCCTGCAGCTGCCGGTCCAGCACTTTTCGATCGGTAATAACGATGACAGAATCAAACAAGGGATGATCCGTCTCATCATGTAGATTGGACAGACGGTACGACAGCCAGGCGATGGAATTCGATTTGCCGCTTCCTGCCGAATGCTGCACAAGGTAATTGGTACCGGTCCCGCTTGCTTTCGTATCGGCTTCCAGCGAACGAACCGCATCCAGCTGGTGATATCGCGGGAAAATCATTGTTTCTTTTCGTTTCATCTGTCCGTTCTTTTGTTCGTCCTCCACTTCCAAATGTAAAAAACGGGTCAGAATGTCGATCCAGCTGTCTTTCGGGAAAATCTCCGTCCATAAATAATCCGTCCGGTACCCATCTGGATTGGGAGGATTGCCGGACCCGTGCTGATATCCTTTATTAAACGGCAGAAAGAACGTTTTTTTTCCTGCCAGCTTTGTTGTCATATACGCTTCATCCGGGTCTACGGCAAAATGTACGAGAGCACGCTTTTTGAAATCGAACATCAAATCACGCGGACTGCGGTCTTCCCGGTACTGCTTCATAGCATGGTGTACGTTCTGATTCGTGTAGGGGGTTTTCAATTCAATCGTGGCCGTCGGCAATCCGTTCACCGATAATACTAAATCCAGTGTATTATGATGATTAGGGCCGTAAGCCACCTGGCGGGTCACCGTGAGGAGGTTGTGATAATACAGATCCAATGCTTCAGGGTTCAGACGGGAAACCGGGCGGGGATACATCAGATCCAGTTTCACGCCGTAATCTTTCATACCGTGGCGCAGAACATCCAGCATCCCCCGTTTTTTTAACGTCTGTTCCAACCGGCGCCGTATTTTTTGCTGATAAGACGACCCGTGAATGGTGCGAAGCTGTTCCAGCCGCTTCGGCTGTGTCGTTTCGAGAAATCTAAACAACACAGATGGATCCAATGCCTGTTCCGCATCGAAATTGGCCGGATCTCCCGCTTCATATCCCCCATTCTCAACAAGCATCGCCTGCACCGTTTCCTCAAACGCACCTTCCCGGTGATCCATCACCATTGGTTACTCCCCCTCATTTCTTTCTGTTTCGTGAGGTTCCATCATTGCTTCCGGCTCATCCCGCACATCAATTTTCCCCGTCACCACTTCTGTAATTAACGACTGCCGGTATTCTTTCAATTTATTAATGATTTCCTGTGATTTTAAGACCATTTTATCAATTTGTTGAATTTTTGGTTCCAAATATTCAACAATTTTTTCCTGAACTTCCATAGAAGGTTTAACAATATAAAATTTATTAATATCTTTTTGAAATAAATGCGGGACTCCCATCCCATCTTTAAACCTTTGAATTATATGTTGTATATAATTGGTCAACAGATAATAATATAAATATTTACTATTCAAATTCTCAGATGGCCTTATTACTGCAATTGAACTATTTACTGTCGCTGCCGAGGGCAATTCTTCAACAATATTTGTAATGCCTAATGTGTTGCCGTCTTTTGCTAAGAGAACGTCACCTACTTGCAACTTTATTTCTGGTGATTCATCGTATCTATATTTCGTAATAAAATTTACATTTTCAAAATCTATATGCCTATTTTTAATATTAGGTGTAGAAAGAAATATATAACCATTATCAACATATTCCTCTGCTTTAAGACCTTTCCAACCTAACCTTGCCCTGAATCCGTGATAAAGAGGGTTATTGTTTGAGTGAGGTTCCGTTCTATATCTATAACTCGTTTTTTATTTCAGGTATACGTTGAAGATAAATAGGCATCCGCTGCAGGCGGACGTTTTCCGCGGGCAGCGCCTCAGCTATATCAAACGGAAAAACCGCCGTTTGATAGGATCTTCGGCTGCTGCTCTTCCCGCTGGAAGCGCCGCCTTCCACTCCTGCCTTCGTTTTCTTTTCTTTAGAAAAGGGTGCTCTTGCAGCAACACAAAGAAACCTACAGGGTTTCTATAGGTTCGCTAATTGATAGAACAGGTTGAAGCAAAAGAGGACGCGCTGTCTTTTTAGGTAGGA
>NZ_FOTY01000010.1 GCF_900114715.1 Salibacterium qingdaonense | reverse complement strand
CTAATGACCGATACGAACAGGCGTTGGCCACAATTATATAATGACAGATAATGGAATTTCGGTGGTTGTTGCATTTATTATTGCAATTCAAGATTGAAAGAAAGGAAGATTATACTTGGGAAAAACCTTGTCACATATCATGGAGGCTTTTAAAATTTTTATTGTTTTCAGTGCGTGTCTTCTCTCCTTCTATTATGGTATTCTATGGTTAAGTGAAACATATGAAGGGGATGACCGGCTCAGGAAAACAGAAACGGACGCCAGACAGGTATGGAACGGTGATGCTTTTCTGCCGGTCTGTAACTGGGAAAAGGATGGGAATGCAGTTGAAGACGGACCTACTCGATTTTATTCATTACTGTCAGGTGGAAAAGGGGCTTGCGGAGAACACCCTCCGCTCTTATGAGAGAGATATCGGGCAGTACATTGATTATCTCACGGAGCATAATATCACGCATGTGCAGAATATCGAACGTTCCTGGATTGTTGAATTTCTGCATCACTTAAAAGAAAATGGGCGTTCATCGTCAACCATTGCCAGAACCATTTCTTCCATCCGGGCTTTTCATCAGTTTCTGCTTCGGGAACAAAGAACAGTGAAAGACCCTTCTGAACTTATTGAACTTCCTAAAAGCGGAAAAAAACTTCCGGACGTATTATCAACAACAGACATAGAAGCTTTATTGACCGAAGCAGGCGGGACAACCTCTTTTGCCAAGCGGAATAAGGCGATGCTTGAATTGATGTATGCCACGGGGCTCCGGGTCAGTGAACTGTGCAGCCTGGAAACCGGGGATATTCATCTGCAGATGGGTTTTGTACACTGTCTTGGAAAAGGTAATAAAGAGCGTATCATTCCACTTGGTAAAGCGGCTGCTGATGCCGTTGAGGAATACGTGCAAAGAGCAAGACCGGCTTTAATGAAGAAGAAAAGGCATGATGTACTGTTTGTTAATCATCATGGAAACAAGCTCTCGAGACAGGGTTTCTGGAAAATCCTAAAAGAATCGGCAGCGAAAGCGGGGGTCGAGAAGTCGCTGACTCCTCATACACTGCGGCATTCTTTTGCAACCCATCTTCTTGAGAATGGAGCGGATCTGAGAGCTGTGCAGGAGATGCTGGGACATGCAGATATTTCCGCTACCCAGATTTATACGCATGTCTCCAACAGGAAACTGAAAGACGTTTATCTTCACTATCACCCCAGAGCATAAAGAAGGAGAGGAAGGAGAATAAACATGACACATGATTCATTTCAAAGAATATTTCTCATTGTGATGGATTCCGTTGGTATTGGAGAGGCACCGGATGCTGCTGAGTACGGAGATTCTGGAGCAGATACGCTCGGCCACACAGCTGAACACTGTAACGGACTCCGGATGCCGGCGATGGAACAGCTCGGACTTGGAAATATTAAAAAGGCGGAAGGCATTCATCCTGTAGCCCGTTCTGCAGCTTCTTACGGAGTGATGCAGGAAGCTTCGAACAGTAAAGATACCATGACCGGTCACTGGGAAATCATGGGTCTTCACATCCGTGAACCGTTCCGTACATTTCCGCACGGCTTCCCGGACGAATTGATCCAACAGCTTGAGGAAGTATCAGAAAGAAGCGTTATTGGAAACAAAGTAGCTTCGGGTACGGAAATTATAAAGGAACTCGGGGAAGAACATATGGAAACTGGTGCGTTGATTGTATATACATCTGCGGACTCGGTACTTCAGATTGCAGCGCACGAAGAAATAGTACCGGTGGAGGAACTCCACCGTATCTGTGAAAAAGCAAGAGAACTTACCTACGAAGCGCCTTATATGATCGGCAGAGTGATTGCAAGACCTTTTGCCGGATCCCCCGGCGCGTTTGAACGCACATCCAACCGCCATGATTATGCGTTGAAACCTTTTGGCCGGACGGTGATGAATGAATTGAAAGACGCCGGTCTGGACAGTATCGCCATCGGCAAAATAAGCGATATTTATGACGGTGAAGGTATCACAAGAGCAGTGCGGACGGATTCCAACGAGGACGGAATGGAGAGAATTACGGAGTCGGCAAAAGAAGATTTCCATGGTATCAGCTTTTTAAACCTGGTCGATTTTGACGCCAAGTTCGGGCACCGCCGCGATCCAGAAGGATACGGCCGCGCCCTCGAGGAATATGACGCCCGTCTTCCGGCGCTGCTTGACGAGATGAGAGAAGACGATCTGCTTATTATAACCGCGGACCACGGCAACGATCCGGTTCACCACGGTACCGATCATACTCGTGAAGTTGTACCGCTTATTGCCTATACAAAACGGGCGGCTTATGGAATTGATCTGGGACGCCGGATGACGTTTGCAGACATCGGTGCCACCATTGCTGACAATTTCCAGATTACGTCACCGGAATACGGGACCAGCTTCTTACATCAGATACATGAATCAGGAGGACAAAAATGACAACGAGACACTTATTGGAAGAGGCCTCAAATTATCTGCGGGATCAATTGGACATCACTCCAAAAACGGGGCTTATTCTCGGATCAGGACTCGGCGTTTTAGCTGAGGAGATTGAAGATGCGGTGAAGATTCCTTATGAAGACATTCCAGGGTTTCCTGTCTCAACCGTAGAGGGGCATGCCGGACAGCTGGTAGCTGGTACACTGCAGGGCCGCGAAGTTATCGCTATGCAGGGTCGTTTTCATTATTATGAAGGTTATACTCTTCAGGACGTAACGTTTCCCGTACGGGTCATGCGCAGTGCCGGCGTAAAGAATCTGCTTGTCACCAACGCGGCAGGCAGTGTAAATGAAACCTTTTCCCCGGGGAACTTGATGATTATTAAAGATCATCTGAATCTGCTCGGTGATAATCCGCTTATCGGAAAAAATGATGAATCAATTGGTCCACGGTTTCCTGACTTATCGTCGGCTTATTCGCCGGAGCTGATAGACACGGCGAAATCCGCTGCTTCTTCCCTTGGAATTACGCTGCAGGAAGGCGTTTACGCTGCCAATACAGGGCCGGCTTATGAAACACCGGCTGAAGTGAAAATGATCCGGACACTGGGTGCAGATGCGGTCGGTATGTCCACTGTTCCCGAGGTCATTTCAGCGAACCACGCAGGAATGAATGTTCTAGGCATTTCCTGCCTTTCCAACATGGCAGCAGGAATACTGGATCAGCCGCTCAGTCATAGTGAAGTTATCGAAACGACAGAAAAGGTTCGTGAAGATTTTCTGCAGCTGATGAAAGAAATCATAGGACGAGTGGAAAAAGGAGACGAATAACATGGAAGAAATGTCCAAAAAGACAAAAGAAGCCGCCGCTTATCTAAAGGAAACGATCGACATCGAACCCGGAATCGGTATGATTCTCGGCTCAGGGCTCGGAGATCTGGCCGAAGAAATAGAAGGTGCGGTGAAAGTGGATTATGAAGACATCCCTCATTTTCCGGTTTCCACGGTTGAAGGACACGCCGGCCGTCTCGTAACAGGAACGCTTCAGGGACAGAAAGTGATTGCAATGCAGGGACGCTTTCATTACTACGAAGGATACTCCATGCAGGAAGTGACGTTTCCGGTTCGTGTGATGAAAGCACTTGGTGCCCAGTCTCTCATTGTAACGAATGCGTGCGGCGCCATGAATCCTTTATTCAGGCCCGGCGATCTGATGGTTATTGAAGACCATATCAACCAAACCGGTACGAATCCGCTTCTTGGTCCGAATGATGACAGTCTCGGACCGCGGTTTCCGGATATGAGCCAGGCTTACGACAGCGGCTGGAAGCAGACAGCTGTGAAAGCAGCTGAACGTCTTGGCTTCTCTCTGCAGAAAGGAGTATATACCGGCATTTCCGGCCCTTCATTCATGACAGCTGCTGAACTTATTATGCTGCGCCGCCTGGGTGGTGACGTGGTGGGAATGTCCACCGTTCCGGAAGTGATCACGGCGAATCACGCCGGGCTGAAAGTTCTTGGCATATCATGTATTACAGATATGGCTGTAGGGGAGGAAATCGAAGGGGTGTCCCATGAAGAAGTGATGGAGACCGCGTCCCGGACGAAACCCCGATTCATTTCTCTCGTCAAGGAAATACTGGTTTTACAGTCCTCCACATAACGAAGGAAAGGAACGGTGCTCACGATGAGAATGGTCGATATCATTTCCAGGAAACGAGACGGATTCGAGTTGTCGGAAGAAGAAATCACCTGGTTTATTCAAGCCTACAGCAAAGGGGATATTCCTGATTATCAGGCATCCGCTTTTGCAATGGCCGTCTTTTTCCAGGGGATGACCCAGCAGGAAGCGGCTGCTCTCACGATAGAGATGGCAGGTTCAGGAGATCAGCTTGATTTATCGGCAATTGATGGAATAAAAGTGGACAAACATTCCACTGGTGGAGTGGGAGACAAAACAACATTGATTCTGGGTCCCCTCGTGGCAGCACTCGATATTCCTGTTGCCAAAATGTCAGGGAGAGGACTTGGTCATACCGGGGGAACCATTGATAAGCTGGAAGCTTTTGAAGGATTCCGGACCGAAATGGACCAAGAGGAGTTTGTTCATCTCGTCAATAAAAATAAGCTCGCTGTCGCCGGGCAGAGCGGAAATCTAACTCCCGCCGACAAAAAATTATATTCGCTTCGGGATGTCACTGGAACCGTAAATTCCATACCGCTTATAGCCAGTTCTGTAATGAGTAAAAAAATCGCAGCCGGTGCGGATGCCATCGTGTTGGATGTGAAAACAGGTTCCGGCGCGTTTATGGAGCATCTCGAAGAGGCAAAAAAACTGGCGCGCGCTATGGTGGATATCGGAAATTCATTGAACCGCAGAACGATGGCTGTCATTTCCAATATGGACCAGCCGCTTGGTTATTTTGTCGGAAATGCTCTTGAAGTGAAAGAAGCGGTCGATACCCTGCGTGGAAATGGGCCGGAGGATCTGCACGAATTAAGTGTTACTCTGGCTTCACACATGGCGGTACTCGGCGGCAAAGCTTCAGATGAACAAGAAGGACGCAGACTCGTGGAGAACGTACTCAACGATGGAACAGCGCTTGAAAAAATGAAACAGTTTGTGAAAAGCCAGGGAGGTGATTCCGCCCCGGTGGATAACCCTGATTTGTTCCCTTCCGCTCAGAAACAAGTAGAAGTGCCGGCTGCGGATTCAGGCTACGTCAGCCGCATGCAGGCCGCACGGATTGGTCAGGCTGCGATGATGCTCGGGGCAGGACGCGCTGCCAAAGATGACGTGATTGATTACGCAGCAGGAATTGAACTGAAAGCAAAAATCGGTGATTACGTTGCAGAGGGAGAGACACTTGCGGTTATGCATGTCAATCAGGACGATATCAAAGCTGTCTCCGATATGATTCAACAGGCTTACAGTTTTTCCCCAAGCGAAGTGGAAAAACCGGAATTAATATACGACTCCATTTAGGCAGTGACCCATTAAGATCTTCAGGATAATTATCCTGAAGATCTTTTTGTATATACAAAGAAATCATTGGAAATACTAAAACTGAAAACGGAATTGGGAGGTGGCTGGTTTTGAGAAAGAAAAGAAGATTTAAATTTGTGGTAATCGCAGCAGCAGCTTCTGTCATCCTTCTTGGAAGCAGTGAAGCAAAAGCGCAGTTTGAGGAGGCAGCCGAAGATGCCGTATCGGCTTATGTATTGGATGCACAAACGGGTCAGGTGCTCTATCAAAAAAATGAGACAGAAGAGCTGCCGCCGGCCAGCATGACAAAAATCATGACGATGCTGTTAATAATGGAAGCTCTGGAGGATGAAAAAATACAGCTCAATGATAAGGTGCGCACCAGTAATCGGGCTGCTTCGATGGGCGGATCGCAGATTTTTCTTGAAGAAGGCGAAGTCATGACAGTGGATGAGATGCTGAAGGGAATTGCAGTTGGTTCAGCAAACGATGCATCAGTGGCAATGGCAGAACATATTTCCGGATCGGAAGGCGCGTTTATTGAAAAGATGAATCAAAAAGCAAAGAGCCTGGACCTGGAACATACGAGTTTTAAAAACACGACGGGACTACCGGCAGATAAGCACTATACATCGGCACAGGATTTGGCAGCAATCAGCCGTGAACTGCTGCAGTACGAAAAAATCCTGGAGTATACCGGATTGTATGAAGATTACTTAAGAAAAGGGAAGGACAACGAATTCTGGCTGGTCAATACGAACAGACTTGTCCGTCACTATGACGGGGTGGACGGGCTGAAAACCGGATACACAAAAGAAGCCAGGTATAATCTCACTGCTACGGCAGAAAAGAACGGGATGAGAATCATTACAGTACTGATGGGAGCGGATTCTCCGAAAGAAAGGAATCAGATTACTGCATCGCTTCTTGATGATGCCTTTCAACACCATGAATATCATCAACTTGCAAGCAAAGGGGACACCGTGACTTCAGTACGTGTAGAAAAAGGGAAACATGCTGAAGCAGAAGCGGTACTTGAAAAAGACGCAGGTGTTGTTCTCCGTAAGGGAGAGGATGCTGGAAATATTACAGAAGAAATAAAAACAAAAAAGATAGTCACAGCACCTGCTTCTTCAGGAGAACAGGTAGGAACCATCCGGTATTATAATGAAAACGACCTTTTATCCGAAGCGGATCTTGTCTTAAAAGAAGATATTGTACCGGCAGGCTGGACGGAACTGTTTGGGCGGTCCATGCAGCGGATGATGGGGAATGCGTCCTGATGGGGTTTTTTAACGAAATCACACTAGTTTTGTCATGCGTGAAGGAAAAGCACTGTCCCTTAGAGAACAGAGCACTGAACCATTTAATTACGTGAACTGGAGGGGAAGAACATGAGTCTTACTGTTAACCTGGAGCAGGTCGGTGATGTAATGTGCATCCGGCTGAAAGGGGAACTGGACCACCATGCGTCAAGAGAATTACGCGGGCAGGTGGAAGAGCATATGGAAAAGTACCGTCCGCTCCATATCGTACTGAACCTGGAGGAACTGACGTTTATGGACAGCTCAGGAATCGGCGTCATTCTTGGGCGGTACAAGCAGATTCGAAAATTGGGAGGAGAAATGGTGGTATGCTCCATTTCAGCACCGGTGAAACGCTTATTTGAATTATCCGGGTTGTTTAAGATTCTGCGGCTTGAGCATAGGGAGACGGACGCATTACGGATATTGGGGGTAGCCTGAGGATGAAAAATGAAATGAAACTTGAATTCTCCGCGTTGAGTGAAAATGAAGCATTCGCAAGAGTGAGCGTTGGTGCTTTTGCTGCACAGCTGGATCCGGACATGAACGAGCTGACTGAGCTGAAAACGGTTGTCTCAGAGGCGGTGACGAATTCCATTCTCCATGGGTATGACGAGAATCCGGCCGGCACTATCCGTGTCATGGTGAAAATTGAAACCGACTCGCTGGAAATCACCATCAAAGACGATGGAAATGGAATTGACAACATTGACCAGGCGAAAGAACCACTGTTTACGACAAAACCGGATATGGAACGTTCCGGTATGGGATTTACCATTATGGAAAACTTCATGGATGAGGTCGAAATTATTTCAGAGCCTGGAACCGGGACGACAGTTTACCTGAAAAAAAGGTTGGCCGGCGCCCGGACACTCTGCAATTAAGGGGAATGGGCATGAACACTAAACTGGAAAAACAGAAACCTCTTCAGGATGATGAAATCAGGGGGTTGATACAGAAAAGCCAAGACGGGAACAAAGAGGCAAGAGACGATATTGTCCAACACAATACGAGGCTCGTCTGGTCTGTTGTGCAGCGTTTTATCAACCGTGGGTATGATCCGGAAGATTTATTTCAAATCGGTGTGATAGGGCTAATAAAATCAGTTGATAAATTTGATCTTTCGTATGACGTAAAGTTTTCCACGTATGCAGTGCCAATGATTATCGGCGAAATCCAGCGGTTTATCCGTGATGACGGTACAGTGAAAGTGAGTCGTTCTCTGAAAGAACTGAACAACCGTGTGCGCAAAGCAAAAGAAGAGTTGACAAAGGAAATGGGACGAGCTCCGGGGTTGAATGAGATCGCGGAAAAGCTCGACGTACCTTCCGAGGAAATAGTGTTCGCGACAGAAGCTGCAAGGTCTCTTTCCTCCCTTCATGAAACAATTTACGAAAACGACGGGGATCCTATCACGCTGATTGATCAAATTGCGGATCAAAAGGACAACAGATGGTTCGATCAGCTTGCGGTGAAAGAGGTTGTAGAACAGCTCGAAGAAAGGGAACGGGTGATTGTATATCTCCGTTACTATAAAGATAATACACAGTCCGAAGTCGCCCGGCGGCTCGACATATCACAAGTGCAGGTATCACGCCTTGAAAAGCGGATACTTGAAAAAATGAAAAGCCAGTTATCGGAATGATGACTGGCTTTTTTTGTATAGCATGACCCGGGTGCTGTCATACTAAGCCAAAGGAGAGAGTGGATATGGCAAATCGTGTGTATCTGCAGTTTTTTTCACCCGGTTCTGTACTTCCCGGAGAGCATCTGTTTGTGAAGGATGTTGCACTTGTCGAAGGAGATAAAGAGCTTATTTCAGGAGTTCTGGATATTGAAGTGTATGAGGTGACAGCTCAGGATAAACACCACATTGTTGTCGATGGATTGACCGTACTGCAGCGCATTCATTCGGTGTATCCTGATCTTGAAGTGAATGTTCTTGGAAGACCACAGGTAGTGGTCGACATTCGTACCGGGCGCGGACAGGTAAAGCTGATTTCGGTACTGCTCGTATGGTTTTTGCTGTTTACCGGGGCGGCTCTTGCCATTATGAATTTTCATGAAGATGTAAGTATGCTGGCAGTCCATCAGACCATCTATCAGCTGATCACCGGAGAACACCTGGAGCAGCCTCTGCTTCTGCAGATTCCTTATTCTTTCGGTCTTGGTCTTGGAATGATTTTGTTTTTTAATCGTCTCTTTAAAAAGCGGCTGAATGAAGAACCAAGTCCACTGGAAATAGAAATGTTTCAATACCGCCAGGACATGGAAGAATACGCCGCGGAATCCAAGTCGGACCGGAGTTCAAAATGGCCGTCGAAGTCCTGATTATTATTTTTGTAGGTTTGAGCGGCGGACTGGCGGTAGGAAGCGGTTTTGTTGCTTTTATTTCTGTTCTTGGAATCATACCAAGACTCGTTCAGATCACCGGCACTAAAAAGGCCGTATGGTTGTATGAACTTGCGGTTACCGGCGGAGGAGTTTTTGGCACTATTGCCGTCCTTCATCCGATTCGCTTTTCCCTTCCCGGTTTTTTTACGGTACCTGTCGGTCTTGCCGCCGGGGTATTTGTCGGCATGCTGGCTGCGGCGCTTGCAGAAGTATTAAATGTGTTCCCTATTCTTGCTAAAAGGGTTGGAATGGAAAATGACGTAATGAGTTTAGTGATGGCCATCGTTCTTGGTAAAACGGCAGGGTCATTATTTCACTGGCTTGTTTATGTATCGCTCTCATTCTAATATATAGAGGAGTTTCTAACATGCGTAAAGGAAAATGGATATTCCGGAACAAACCCGATGCGATGGACTTGGAGAAACAGGGGATACCTCCGGAAGACACTAAAGCTTCGAGCATTTCCCCAAGTATCGAAGAAAATGAAGAAATCTTAAAAGAAAGAGTCGGTATAGGAACCAGTTTTGATACGGGCATCCGAAGACTGCACATATTGGACAGGGAAATCCAGATTTATTATGTGAACGGTCTCGTTGATATGGAGGCGCTGACCGAACTTTTAAAAGAACTTATGAAAGTGGAGGCAAGAGACCGGAAAACGCCTTATGTTCGTGAAGCGGTGGAAAACCATCTAACAGAAGTCCAGGTTGATTATAAAGACAACCTTGAAGATTGCATAGTAGAAATGCTTTCGGGTCTTGTGTTCATTCTCATAGATGGGGAAGAACGGGCCCTGGTCGTCGATGTGCGTAATTATCCCGGCAGGAGTCCGAAGGAACCGGATAATGAAAAAGTCGTGCGCGGAGCACGGGACGGCTACACAGAAAATATTATCGAAAATACAGGGTTAACGAGAAGAAGGGTAAGAGATGAAAGACTCCGCCACGAAATTATGAGAGTCGGCGTACGTTCGAAAACCGATATCTGTATTTCGTATATTGAAGACATTGCCGACCCTGACATGGTTAATATCATAAAAGATGAACTGAAAGCAATTAACGTAGACGGTCTTTCAATGGCCGATAAAGTAGTGGAGGAGTATATTGTCGATCAGGGTGCCAATCCGATGCCTCTTGTCCGTTATACGGAGCGGCCGGATGTTGCTGCGGTTCATTTATTTGAAGGACATGTCGTCATTATTGTAGATGCTTCTCCAAGCGTTATCATCACACCAACTACCTTTTTCCATCATGTGCAGCACGCCGAAGAATACCGGCAGGCACCATTTATCGGCACCTATCTAAGATGGATCCGCTTTTTCGGCATGTTTGCTTCTCTTTTTATACTTCCATTGTGGCTGCTTGTCGTACTCGAACCGCAGCTGCTGCCGGATCAGCTGAACTATATCGGTCCGACGGAAGATTCGAATGTGTCGGAATTTATGCAGATTGTTATCGCCGAAATCGGCATAGAATTAATGAGGATGGCAGCCATTCATACCCCTTCCCCGCTTGCAACAGCTCTCGGTCTCGTTGCAGCCTTGTTGATTGGGGAAATAGCGATAGAAGTGGGGCTGTTCACCTCTGAAGTTATTTTATATGTTGCGCTTGGGGCGATTGGAACATTTGCTACACCAAGCTATGAGCTTGGGATTGCATTGAAAATATTCCGCTTTATCCTTTTGATTGCGGTTGTTTCTTTTCAGGCTGTAGGATTTGTTATCACAACTACTGTTCTGTTCTTGTTCCTTGCCTCGATCCGGTCATTAAACAAACCGTATCTGTGGCCGTTTCTTCCGTTTGACGGTAAGGCGCTTTGGCAGGTTCTTGTGCGCACAACCGTTCCTAATCTGCGCCGGCGCCCGGGCATCGTGAATCCGCAGGATAAAATCCGGCAGCCTCCGAAAGCATGACGGGCAGGAGAACAGTTTTTCTTTTTCTCCTTCTTAAATGATGCTAAAATGTAATCATTCATTGATGCCTAGAAGGAGAGAACGAGTCATGTATCTACACGGAACCAGTCGGATTAATAAAAACGGGCGGCTTGAAATCGGCGGGGTGGATACGACCCGGCTTGCAGGTGAGTACGGCACGCCTGTTTATGTATATGATGTTGCGTTGATGAGAGAAAGGGCAAAAGGATTTCAACAGGAATTTGAAAAGGCGGACGTTCCTTATCAGGTCGCCTATGCAAGCAAAGCATTCAGCTGCATAGCTATGGTACAGCTGGCCGCGGAGCTTGGCTTAAGTCTTGATGTGGTATCTGCCGGTGAAATGATAACAGCGGCGAAAGCGGACTTTCCGATGGAGCGGGCGCATCTGCATGGAAACAATAAAAGTGATGATGAAATAGCTCTCGCGCTGGAACTCGGCGTCGGCTGCATCGTTGTCGATAATTTTCACGAATTATCAATGATTCAAGAGCAGGCACGGGATAATAATCAGACAGTTCAGGTGCTTCTCCGTACAACACCAGGAGTTGAAGCCCACACCCATGAGTATATTTCCACCGGGCAGGAAGATTCGAAGTTCGGGTTCGATCTGCAGAGTGGACAGGCTGATCAGGCCATAGCCTCACTGCAGGCTGATCCTTTTATAAATCTGCGGGGGATCCACTGCCACATCGGGTCCCAAATCTTTGATACAGACGGTTTTGTGCTGACGGTGGAAAAGTTGTTTGCCGAGTTTAAGCGGTGGAGAGAAGAATATGATTTCGTTCCGGAAGTATTCAATGCTGGTGGTGGATTTGGAATCCGATACGTTGAAGGCGACGAACCGCTTGCACCGGAGAATTACGTCAAAGACCTTATTCTTGCCGTCAAAAAAGAAGCAGCTGATGCAGATATGGCACTCCCGGAAATATGGATTGAGCCTGGACGTTCCATCAGCGGTGATGCCGGTACGACTCTTTATACAGTAGGATCAAAAAAGAACATTCCCGGTGTGCGTAACTATTTATCGGTAGACGGGGGAATGACAGATAATATCCGGCCGGCACTATACAATGCAGAATACGAAGGAATCCTGGCCAATCGTGCTGACGAAGAAGCGCCGGGTCGTACAGCTGTAGCCGGCAAATGCTGCGAGAGCGGAGATATGCTGATGTGGAATCTCCCTCTTCCGGACGCAGAGCCGGGAGATATTCTTGCGGTTTTCTGTACAGGAGCCTATGGATTTGCGATGGCGAGCAACTATAACCGTTTTACCCGGCCGCCGGTTGTGTTCGTTGAGGACGGAGAGTCCGACCTTGTCGTGCAGAGGGAATCAATCGAAGACCTTTTGAAAAACGATCTTCCCCTTCGGTTGAAAGAAAAAATATAACAACACATTTGAACCGCTCTGAGAAGAGCGGTTCAAATAGTTGACGGGTATGTTTCAAGGAAGATAAAATCAGTATATAAATATGAAACGGTTTGGTTACATTGTAACCACTTCGGGGTGGGGTGAAATTCCCAGCCGGCGGTGATGAAGCTCTTTGCTTTTTAGTCCGCGACCCGCAGAGGCTCTGTCTCGGCGGTGGACTCGGTGAAAATCCGAGACCGACAGTGATAGTCTGGATGGGAGAAGAAAAGCCGTGTTCAGAGCCGGAACGTATCCGGGAAGTTTGATGTGTGCCGTTATTGAGCAATACGCATACGTTGATCAGACCGGTTCGTTAGAGGCTTGTAAATGAACAATGCTTATTTTCGTATGTTGAACCACCCTGGAGACGTATACCGTTTTCAGGGTTTTTTATTTTAAAAGAAAAGAGGCAATCGGTATGACGGATGAAGAATATATGGATCTTGCTCTTCACTTGGCGGAAAGCACAAAAGGGCAGACTTCCCCGAATCCATCTGTCGGTGCTGTCGTTGTAAAAAACGGAACGACAGCTGGAATGGGTGCGCACCTGAAGGCAGGAGAGGCGCACGCAGAAATTCATGCATTACAGGCAGCAGGTAACGATGCACAAGGGGCGTCAATGTATGTAACACTCGAGCCGTGTTCTCATACCGGAAAAACCCCTCCCTGTGTGGAAGCAGTGATAAAAAGTGGTATCCGCCGGGTGGTCATCGCTGCCCTGGATCCAAATCCTGAAGTAAGTGGGAGTGGAGTAAAAAGGCTGCAGGAAGCCGGGATTGAGGTGTCCATCGGCACAGGAAATAATCGTGCGGAGTGGCTGAACAGGTATTTCATGCATTTTATGAAAACCGGACTTCCTTATGTCACACTGAAAACAGCTGTATCTCTGGACGGGAAAACGGCGACGGCCACCGGTGAAAGCCAGTGGATAACCGGCACAGAATCAAGGAAGGACAGTCACCGTCTGCGTCATGAACACGATGCCATTCTGGCAGGTATCGGCACTGTGCTTCATGATGATCCGTCATTGACGGCGAGGGCTGTGGAAGGGGGATTACAACCCGTCCGTGTAGTACTGGACCGGCATCTGCGTATACCGCTTGAAGCATCGATGCTGCAGGACAATATGGCTCCGGTATGGATTTTCTGCGGAGCAGAGGCATCCACGGAAAAAAAACGGAACCTGGCACAGACGGGCGCGGTCATTTATCAGGCCTCAGAGGCGGACGTACAGCTCGCAGAAGTTTTGAGTATTCTAGGAAACGAAAACATCCTCTCTGTATTTGTCGAAGGAGGATCTGAAATTCACGGCAGATTTGTCGAAGAAAAGCGTTTTCAGGAGTTTATCACCTATACCGCACCTGTGTTGATCGGGGGACGCCTGGCACCAACGTCAGCCGGCGGTTCAGGTATTGCACATTTGAATGAAGCGCCGCGCCTTGAAGTACATTCGGTGGAACAACTCGGTCAAGACATAAAAGTAACAGCAGTCCGGAAGGGGAATGAATAATGTTTACTGGTATTGTAGAAGAAACAGCCGTTGTCCGAAGTATTCTTAAAGACTCGGATACCATGGTACTCACGCTGCAGGCTCCTAAAATAACAGAAGATATAAAAATAGGAGACAGCATTTCGGTAAATGGCGTCTGTCTAACCGTGACCGGTTTCAGTGAAGACGCATTTACTGTAGACGTGATGCCGGAAACAATGTATGCATCCAGCCTGAATGTACTGGAAGAGGGAGCCCGGGCGAACGTGGAACGGGCGCTGCAGGCTTCCGATAGATTCGGCGGCCATTTTGTCAGTGGTCATGTTGATGCTGCCGGGAAAATAGCTGCTGTTTCCCCCTACGAAAATGCTTATTATGTAGACATTTCCATGCCGGCTGCCGTTCTTCCTTATATGAGTGAAAAAGGATCGGTCGCTGTCGACGGTATCAGTCTGACGATATTTGATGTGAATGATGACAAAGACACCATCACACTTTCTCTTATACCCCATACCTGGCAGGAAACAACCATTAGTGATAAACAGGTGGGAGATCCCGTCAACATCGAGGCTGACATGTTGATGAAGTACACAGAAAGACTCTTATCCGCCAGGTTTGGTGAAAATATAAGCAACCCGGATAAAAAGGCATAAAAAACAACAATTTTATATCATCCTGAAGCAGGATACGAAGAGAAAAAGAGGGTGAATGTGATGGCAGAAAAAAATTGGTTTGATCCGATTGAAGAAGCTATTTATGAGTTGATGCAGGGTCGCACGGTCATTGTTTGTGATGATGAAGACCGGGAAAATGAAGGAGACTTTGTGGCGCTTGCCGACCGGATCACACCGGAGTCCATAAATTTTATGATTACGTACGGCAGAGGATTGGTCTGCACCCCGATCACTGAAGAGCGGGCGCATGAGCTTGAACTGCAGCCGATGGTTGATCAGAACACAGATCCGCACGGAACGGCGTTTACTGTCAGTGTCGACCATGAGTCCTCCAAAACAGGTATATCAGCGGGAGAGCGCGCCGAAACCATCCGGGAACTGATGAATCCACGAAGCAGGAGCCGGCATTTTAAACGTCCGGGTCATGTGTTCCCGCTTATTGCCAAAAAAGGCGGAGTACTGCGGCGTGCAGGACATACAGAAGCAGCGGTGGACCTGGCTGCGTTATCAGGAGCGGAACAGGCGGGAGTAATTTGCGAAGTAATCAGGGAAGACGGAGAGATGGCAAGGGTTCCTGAACTGCGTGAAATAGCAGATGAACATCAGCTTAAAATGATTACGATAAAGGACTTGATTCAGTACCGTCACAAAAAAGATAAACTCGTGCAAAAAGAAGCAGACATCAACCTTCCTACCGATTTTGGAGACTTCCGGGCTGTCGGCTATACGTCTGTTGTGGATGAGAAAGAAAGTATTGCTCTTATTAAAGGGCAGCTCATCCCCGGTGAACCGACGCTTGTGAGAGTGCATTCTGAATGCCTGACCGGAGATGTTTTTGGTTCCCACCGTTGTGACTGCGGACCTCAGCTTCAGGCAGCACTTCAGCAGATTGAAAAAGAAGGAAGGGGCGTCCTTCTTTATATGAGGCAGGAAGGCCGCGGTATCGGACTGATTAACAAAATGAAAGCTTATGAACTGCAGGAAGAAGGATATGACACGGTGGAAGCTAATGAAAAACTCGGGTTCAAACCCGATCTGCGGGATTACGGAATCGGTGCTCAGATCCTACGCGATCTCGGCATATCGAGTATGCGTTTGTTGACGAACAACCCCCGCAAAATTACCGGATTGAACGGATACGGACTTGAAGTAGCGGAACGGGTTGCACTTGAGATGCCCCATCATAAAGACAATGAAAATTACATGCGCACAAAATATTCCAAACTGGGGCATATGCTCCATTTATAAAAGGAGAGACAACATTGGGACAGATATATGAAGGGAATCTAAATGGAACACATTTGAATATTGGTATAGTGGTAGGCCGTTTTAATGATTTTATCACCGAAAAACTTCTTGAAGGTGCGAAAGGCACTTTGAAAAGGCACGGCACAGCAGAGGAAAATGTGGATATTGCCTGGGTTCCGGGAGCATTTGAAATTCCATTTGCCGCACAGAAAATGGCAGCCTCCGGGAAGTACGATGCTATCATAACACTTGGCACCGTCATCAAAGGATCGACCCCGCATTTTGATTACGTCTGTGCCGAATCGGCTAAAGGAATAAGCCGGGTTTCTCTAGATTACAATCTTCCGGTCATTTTCGGTATTTTGACGACAAATACTATTGAAGAAGCGGTGGAACGCGCCGGTACAAAAGCCGGCAATAAAGGAGCGGACGCAGCAGTATCCGCTGTGGAGATGGCTAACCTTGATAAAAATCTTTAAAAAGGGTAGACTATGACAGAAATCACCGAAACATGGCGGGAATCCGCCATGTTTTCTCTTGTCTGCGCGAAAACGGCAAAATGATGGGAAACTTGAGATGCAGCTCCAGTGCAGGTACCGTTTGAAGAAACTGAAAAGGGAAGCAGGACTGTCATTTGATTCTTCGCCCGAACGCTGTAAAAGGGCGGTTAAGATAGAGTTGGCATAACGATTGCAATTGTGTTACATTTGGGCGGTAGTTAACGCTTGAGATGCATAGGCTGAATAGGAGAGAAAGTCATACATTCAGCTTAAAGAATCCGGTTTCACTCTTTTCAAAAGAAGAAGATGAAGTATAATGAGAGAGAAGAAACATACTCTCTCTAATAAGGGATGATGTCAATGTTTATCAAGTTCAAGTCAGCATACAAAAAAATCGCGATGGGTCTCCTGTCTTATATGCCGGAAGAAAAAGAAGTCAAGAAGCTGCAGGAAACGATGCAGTATTATGAGAACGAGAAAAACTGGCAGCTTTATCTGTGGAAGGAGCAGGAAGATGTTATCGGTGTAATGGGACTGTATTTCCATGAAGACGGTTCCGCCGAACTGAAACATATCTGCGTTAATCCTTCCTATAGGGAAGAAGGAATCGGGAAGAAAATGGTTCTGACAATGAAAGACCGGCTTGAAGGGAATCTTACCGGCTGTGTGGAGACCGAAGAGTTTCTCGACACATGTGAAGAGAAAGTATCCCGCGACGAAAAAGGGAAAACGGAAGAAGCAAGTGGATAAATCCAGTTACTCAGCTGTTCCGGATGCAATCCGGAGCGGCTTTTTATATGTTCCGTTTCTGATGCAGACGTTTTTCGGGCTCCGCCGTTTGATGCCGCAGGATATGACGGTGAACAAGCTGTTTATCTGACATGTCGCTTGGATGCTGCCATGATATGCTGCGGCGTTCACATTCGGCGGTGCATTGATTTATAAGATCCGGGTCTATAAGCGGCAGGTTCATATCTTCAAACGGCCGGTGATATTTTGCATCGGATTGATGTTTTTCGAGAAGCTGAAGGAGGCTTTTGGCATCTACACCTAAATCAAACAGCCGTTTTGTATTCTTTTCAATAATGCGGCGGGCACCTGCCCAGATTTTAACGGCACCCTTTTCATTGCCGCGCCGGTGGTGATAAAGCCCGACAGCCGTTTGAATGAGTCCAACCCAGACGCTGGTTCGATTTTCAAAGTCATGTTCTTTCCAGTACTCTTCCAGTATTTCATGGCATTCAAAGTAGTCACGATAGGCGTGAAACTGAACAAGAAATTGAATGTATGCTTCCGGATACATAACGTATCATCCTTTGGCTGAAAGATTTTATTCAAAACATTATATCACGATGAATGGAGTTTCTTCATTCGAAAGTTGCAATGCCTGGAAGGGAAAGGATATGGTATAATGGAAACCAGTATGACGGGAAAGGATTCAGCTTATGGAACGATACAGTGTGCAAATTGATACTTTTCAGGGTCCTCTGGATCTGCTGCTTCATCTGATTCAGCAGGCGGAAGTTGATATTTACAATATTCCGGTGGCGGAAATCACCGAACAATATCTGCATTATGTGCAGACAATGCAGGAGCTTGAGCTTGACATTGCAAGTGAGTACCTGGTGATGGCTGCCACACTTCTGGAAATTAAAAGCCAGATGCTGCTTCCTGGTGAAGAGGATCCGGGCGAAGATGCATTTGTGGAAGAAGAAGATCCAAGGCAGGAACTGATGAGCCGGCTTGTTGAATATAAAAAATATAAGGAAGCAGCGGTGGAACTTCGTGAAAAAGAACAGGAAGGAGCCGGACGGTATGCAAAAGGATCTTCTATGGATGAGGAAGCTATCGAGGAGAAATATGCTGCGGCCGTGCCGGAAAATCTGTCTTTGTTTGATATGCTGGATGCCTACCAGAAACTGAAAGAGCGTGTCCGTTACCACACTCCGAAAGAAACGAAAATTAAAGGCGGAGAAGTAACAATTGAAGACAGAATGACCTCGATTCTTTCTTTTCTTGAAGATAAACAGAACGGCATTACATTTATTGAACTATTCCCTTCCGGAGAAAGATCCCATATGGTCGTCTCCTTTCTGGCCGTACTGGAATTAATGAAACACAAGCAGATTACATGTGTACAGGAAGAAAATTTTGAAGAGATTATGGTATACCAAACAGAGGAGGAGCTCGTCGGTGAGTGAAGAAAACTATCAGCATATACTGCAGGGACTGCTGTATGTATGTGGGGATGAAGGGCTCGAACTTCAGGACGCTGCCGGGGTTCTTGACCTGACGGAACAGGAAACAAAACAGCAGCTCCTTTTATTACAGCAGTCCATGAAAGACGACGTACCGGGATTGCAGGTGCAGTGTTTCGGCACGCGTTTTCAGCTTGTGACAGCGGACAGTATTGCTCCGTACATTGAAAAACTGGCAGAAGGACCCAGGCAGGCTAAATTGTCTCAAGCTGCCCTGGAGACGCTTGCCATTATTTCCTATAATCAGCCGATTACCCGGATAGAAATTGATGATATCCGCGGAGTCAAATCCGAAAGAGCTGTTCAGACACTTATACATAAGGCACTTGTTCAGGAAAGCGGACGCGCCCAGGCACCAGGCCGGCCGATTCTCTATAAGACGACAGAACGATTCCTGGAACATTTTAATATTTCTTCACTGGAGGAACTGCCTGCGCTTGGAGCAGAGCCGGAAGAACCTTCTACAGAAGAGGCGGATCTGTTCTTTAAAGAACTTGAAGATGAGAACTAGGTAGCTCCGGGTTCGTCGTACAAAACGATATAAAGGGGATATTCTCCGCTCCATTCCGCATAAAGAACCCGGTTGATTTCCGGGATGTTTCTCATTTGAAGACGCTCGAGAATGTCCCGCTTTGAAATGCTGGATTCTGTAATATTGTCTTCCACCCATTCCCCGTCCAGTATGACCGCGAGCGGAAGCCGCGGCGGCGGTCCCGGATCGGCATGTAAATCTGTTTTGAGGGCGGAGGCGGCGTGAGGTTTTTTCAGCACATTTACTGTTCCATTTGCTTCAAGAATCGCATAATGCACGTCCTGCATCGAAAATATGTCCTTATCTCTGAGCAAATGCTGCAGCTGATTTAAATCCAGCCTGTTTTTACGGAGCATGTCATAATCCAGCTGCCCCTCCCGGATAACGATAGCCGGCTTTCCCTCCAGCATACTTCTGGTTTCTTTTTTTTTCTGGGTAATGCTTTCCACAATCCCTACAAGTACTGCCCATAATGTCACGGCATACAGAATATAATGAAGACCGATTTCGTCATCGTAGATCGCATTTCCGACCAATTCCCCCATAACAATGGAAGAAATGAAATCAAACGGAGTTAATTGATTGATCTGTGTTTTACCGAGTACCTTCGTGATAACCAAAAGAGCGATGAAACCAATAGTCAATTCCACCGTCAGCTGTAAGAAATGAACCCCCATAGCATCCTCCCATAAGCTAAAATCCTTGCTCCCTGATTAGTCTCCCCTTATGGAAAGAAAAATACGCTCCGCTCAATGAAAGTGGTGAAGTGTATCATCCAGCTGTTCCAAAAGATCGCGGGAGGCGGCTTGAATGTCTTCGACTTCTCCGATCCCGTTGTTTGACGTATCTTTTCGGAAAACCGTCCGAATCCTCCCTTTTTCGGTCTCCCAATACGTTTTTACGTACGTTTGGTAGGAGAGAAACAAGTGAATAATATTCCCTGCTCTTTCCGGGCCGAACAGTATTTTCAGGTATTCATCGGTATATCCGGAGGACTGGGGTGTATGATGAACAGCCTGCGGATGCGGACCTTTTGTCTGTTTATAAACGGTATTGCGGATGTCAAGCGCCTTCATGTGCAGGTGATGGCGTACTTCCTCTTTTTCCTGCTCCAGTTCTTTATCTTTGAACAATTTCTGCATGCTTTCAAGACGACGAGCCATCTTTGTTTGACATTGCTCCAGCTTTTTTATTTTCCTCCAAAGTACAAGCAAAAACAGAAACACACAGACTATAAATAACGACAGCAGCACCAATTCAAGTGCCAAGCAATCACCTCTTTCTTCTCTCTGGATGCCGGTGTACATAAAAAAAGACATGCTATTTCATACTATAAAGGCACGACGTTACGGAAGGAAGAGAAAAATGAAAAAGTTTGTCTCCCTGGTAATGAAGCCGGTTCTACTGACCGCAGTCCTGATTCTGCCTGCTGCGGGGTGCGGTGATAAGGAAGAGTCGTCTTTAACCAATACGACAGCCATTACAAATTATCCGGAAAAGCTGCTCGAGGACATGGATGAGGTAACGTCCGCCCACGCGGTGATGGAAGGTAAAAATCTTTACGCAGGAGTGGCGGTGACACAATGGTCCAGGCTGCGGCTTGACTCTGTCCGGAAAAAAGGACATGCCCTTTTGAAAAAACATTATCCGGAAAAAACCATTCATTTTTCGACGGATTACAAAGTGTGGCTCGAATTAAATGGATTCAAAGAAGAGTTACAGAAGAAATCTTTATCTGGAAAAAAGCGTAAAAAAAGATTAACCGGCATTGAAGATCATATGAAAGGATAAAAGGTGCTGTCGATGAGTGACAAAACGGAACCTAAACAAAACCAAGCCTATCAAACATTTGCGAAACAGTCGGAACCATCTATACCAATTGTTTTCAACTGTGTTAAAGCTTTTTTGATCGGCGGTGCGCTCTGTACGTTTGGACAGGGGATCCGATCCTTATTTATTCATAATTTTGATTTTAATGAACAGACAGCAGGAGACCCAACCATTGCTGTGCTGATTTTTCTTTCCGTACTTTTGACGGGGCTGGGAGTGTACGACAAGATTGCGCAGTTCGCCGGAGCGGGCACTGCGGTACCGGTTACTGGATTTGCCAACTCTATGGCAAGTGCTGCTATGGAGTACAGGACAGAGGGTCTGGTACTTGGAGTTGGTGCCAATATGTTCAAATTGGCCGGTTCTGTAATTGTGTTCGGGACAGTGGCGGCATTTATTATCGCTCTTATCAAAACGATATGGATTCAGGTTACGGGGGGATCATTATGATTCAGGGCAGCCGCACATGGGTTTTTCCGGGACGGCCCATCATCGCAGCTACAGGTGTTGTCGGCGGTCCATTTGAAGGAAAAGGCAGCCTGGCACGGGATTTTGATCAGTTGTTTGATGATATATGGATGGCGGAGTCCTCCTTTGAGAATGCTCAGAAAAAATTAATGGAAGAAGCCTCACGTACAGCGATAGCAAAAGCCGCTAAAAACCCTGAAGATATTCAATTTGTTCTAGCGGGGGATCTGATCAATCAAATGACTGCAACTAATTTCGCGTGCCGGAGTCTGGGTATTCCCTATCTTGGGTTGTTTGGAGCCTGTTCCACCTCGATGGAGGGGCTTGCGCTGGCATCACTTCTGATTGAACACGAAGAAGCAGATTATATACTGACCGGATCGGCCAGTCATAACGCTGCTGTGGAAAAACAGTTTCGTTATCCAACCGAATACGGGGCACAAAAACCTCCAACGGCTCAGTGGACGGCTACTGCAGCAGGTGCCGCTGTAATCGGAAGGGGGGAAAAAGGAGCAGCGGTAAGTTCTGCCACGATTGGAAAAGTCATCGACCGCGGGCTGACGGATCCTTATAATATGGGAGCTGCGATGGCCCCGGCAGCAGCGGATACTATTGAAGCACATTTCACTGATCTAAATCGTGATCCTTCTTATTATGACTACATCATTACAGGAGATCTTGGAAAAATCGGTCTTCCAATTATGAAGGAACTTCTCCGTCAACGCGGTATTATGGTGACAAACGAGCAGTGCATTGACTGCGGCGTCATGCTTTACAAGGAGGAACAGAATGTGCAGGCCGGGGCGAGCGGTTCCGGATGCTCCGCTTCTGTTGTGTACGGAAATATTATCAACCGCATGCAGCAAGGAGAAATAACCCGCGTCCTTGTTGCGGCAACAGGGGCACTGTTGAGTCCCTTGACGAGCCGGCAGAATGAATCTATACCATGTATTGCACATGCTGCCGCTATTGAACAGAAAGGGGGAAAAGGACAGCCATGATGTATGTCTGGGCGTTCATTGTAGGTGGAATAATATGTGTGATTGGTCAGATTTTGATGGATGCAGCAAAATTAACACCGGCCCACACGATGACTGTTCTTGTTGTGTCGGGAGCTGTGCTGGATGGCATCGGATTATATGAACCGCTTGTTGATTTTGCAGGAGCCGGTGCTACTGTTCCCATCACAAGTTTTGGGAACTCTCTCGTTCACGGAGCGATGGCCGAAGCAGAACAAAATGGTATTATCGGGGTAATTACCGGAATTTTTGAAGTAACAAGCGCCGGGATTTCAGCTGCGGTTATTTTCTCGTTTGCCGCTGCACTTCTTTTTAAGCCGAAAGGATAAATGGCTTTCCTGAAAAGGCTGTACATCTTTGTTATTCTTCCATTCATAATACCTTGAAGCCGGAATAGATATGAGGATAAGAAATGGACAAGGAAGATGGGATGGATATGAAATGGTGCACAGCGGCCGTCCTTCTTTTTCTGTTAGGGACTTTCCCCCTGACAGCAGAGGCGGAACATACAGGAGGAGTCGATACGTCAGCGGAAGCGGCAGTACTTATGGAACAGCAGAGCGGCAGGGTTTTATTTGACGAAAGCGCCCATGAAAAGCGGGATATCGCTAGTATAACGAAAATCATGACCGCTGTATTGGCTCTGGAGTCAAACAGATGGAATCAGACGACAGAAATCAGTGCCAATGCATCCGGCGTAGAGGGTTCCTCTCTTTATCTGAAACCGGGTGAGAAAATGACACTGAAAGATTTGACGACGGGTTTGATGCTCCGTTCAGGAAATGATGCAGCCGTTGCGGTGGCGGAATTTGTCGGGGGCAGTTCGGAAGGATTCGTCTATATGATGAATGAGAAAGCCCGTGAGATCGGAATGGAAAATACCAGATTCGCAAATCCTCACGGTCTTGACGACGACGGGAATCATTATTCAACGGCATACGATATGGCGCTTCTTATGAGATATGCCATGCAGAAAGAACGTTTTAGAGAAGTAACCAGTCTTAAAACGTACGAAGCACCGCAGCAGGAAGACGGGAAACGCATCTGGCAGAATAAAAATAAACTTCTCACCTCTATGTATGAGTATACAACAGGTGGAAAGACAGGCTATACCAGGAAGGCAGGCCGTACGCTTGTCTCAAGCGCGGAAAAAGATAATATGGATCTTATCGCGGTTACACTGGATGCTCCTTCCGATTGGCAGGACCATATTTCTATGTTTGAATGGGGATTTTCCTCATTTAAGCTTATTCAGCTTGCCAATGCAGACGAAACGATAACCAGCGAACACAAAGAGAAGGGGAGATTATTTCTGCCGAGGGATTTCCATTATCCATTGACAGAAGAAGAAAGTGATGACGTATCACGGTCCCTCTCGTTATCAAACCGGGACCACCGTTACCCTAAAGGAATATCGGCGGCGGGAAAAATAACCTGGAAGCTTAAAGGCCGTTCTATCCACAGCATGCCCGTGTTTATTGACCAGCCGGAAGAAAGCAGCCCGGGATGGTTCCCTGCATTTCGTGAATGTGTACAGATGTTCATGGGAGGGCGGTAAACGGTGGTACATTACATCTGGATGTTTCTTCTTGGTGCCGGAATTATAACGGCTATGTTTAACGGGAGAATGGAAGAAGTGTCGGAAGCGTTGTTTAAAGGGGCGGAAGACGCTGTTACACTCTGTTTTGGGTTAGTCAGTATCATGGTATTCTGGCTCGGTATCATGAATGTGGCCAGAAACAGCGGCCTTCTGGATCAATTTACAACATGGCTCCGGCCGGCTGTGGTCCGATTGTTTCCTGATATTCCCCCTGACCATCCAGCCATGGGCTACATTCTTTCCAATATGACAGCCAATCTGATGGGACTTGGAAACGCTGCAACCCCAATGGGAATCAAAGCAGTAAAAGAAATGAAAAAGCTTAATGACGACAGAGACGAAGCCAGCCGTTCCATGATTACATTCATGGCATTGAATACGGCAGGGCTGACGTTGATACCGACCACCGTTATCGCGGTGAGAATGAACTACGGTTCGTCGGAACCCGCCGAAATAGTCGGGGCGGCGATACTGGCTACCGGCTGTTCCACAGCTTGTGCGCTTGTCATCGATCGTTTTTTTCATCTCCGGCGTACCCGTAAAGGAAAGGGGTAAACATGGGCTGGATGAATACGGTGTCCATCTGGGTGGTACCAATGCTTCTTTTTGCTGTTATTCTTCACGCGGCAGTGAAGCGGGTGCCGGCATATGACGCTTTTGTGGAAGGTGGAAAAGACGGTTTTCAGATGGCTGTATCATTAATTCCCTACCTTGTCGGAATGCTGACAGCGGTGTCAGTGTTCCGGGCGTCCGGTGCGATGGATCTTTTGGTTCAAGCGATAGCACCGGTTTTAGCATTGGCGGGAGTACCGGCTGAGATTGCACCACTTGCCATGATACGTCCGATTTCCGGAACGGGTGCGCTCGGGATGATGAGTTCGCTGCTTAATGAGTACGGTCCGGATTCGTTTATCGGGCGTCTGGCCTCTACGATGCAGGGCAGCACCGATACGACATTGTATGTGATCACCATTTATTTTGGCGCAGCAGGTGTAAAACATATCGGGGATGCACTAAAAGTCGGACTGGCCGCGGATGCTGCCGGTGTCGCAGCATCTGTATTTATCGTCAGCATGATTTTTTTATAATCTTAAATCTTCCGTTCGGCGGAAGATTTTTTGCGTTCCGTGGGCAGGGTTGGTACTGCGGCACTTGTGAAACGAGGTTTAGATGGGTAAGATGGAACATGAGGTGAAAAAGATGGAAAGACTTCAGAAAGTTATAGCAGACGCAGGAGTAACATCCCGCAGAAAAGCAGAAAAATTGATAGAGGAAGGAAGAGTAAAAGTAAATGGAAGTGTAGTAAAAGAAATGGGTACAAAAGTTACCCCGAACAAAGACACGGTTGAAGTTGATCACGTACCAATTGACCGGGAAGAGCCTGTCTATTATTTGCTGTACAAACCAAAGCAGGTTATTTCAGCAGTCAGTGATGATAAAAACCGGAGTGTCGTGACGGACTTTTTTGAAGAGGAAACAAGACGAATTTTTCCGGTAGGCAGACTGGATTATGATACGTCCGGTCTGCTTCTCATGACTAATGACGGGGAATTTGCCAACCTTTTGATGCATCCGAAAAATAAGGTGTTTAAAACCTACGTTGCAAAAGTCCGGGGGAGACCTTCCAAAGAATCACTGCATCGTTTACAGACAGGTATCGAGCTTGAGGGAAGAAAGACCGCACCCGCCAAAGTAAAAATCAAATCGTCGAATAAAAAAACGAATTCATCGATTGTAGAAATCAGCATACATGAAGGAAGGAACCAACAGGTGCGGAAAATGTTTGAAGAGATCGATCATCCCGTCATAAAGCTGAAACGGGAAAAATATGGTCCGCTGACTCTTGAAAACCTTCGTCCCGGAGAGAAAAGAAAGCTGAAGCCGATAGAAGTGAAACAGCTGAAAGAGTTTGCTGTCACATAAGTGTCATAATCAGCTCCTTATACAATAACCAATGACAGCGTTATAATGATCACAGAGTGCACAGCACGGCAATCGGGAAGATCGAGGTGTTTTCATGGAGAAAGTGACATGCGGCGAATGCGGCCATTTGAATCCTTACGGCACACATCTCTGTGAATCCTGCGGCAAACCGCTGGATGAAAAGGATAAACAGGCATCAATGGTGGACATGCGTTATGAAGGGGTGGCCCGACGTTCGCAGACTTACAACAAAACGGTAATTGATAAAATATGGAACTTTTTTTCTTCTGTTAAAATAGGAGTTACAATCATTATTTTGACGCTGATTGCCTCTTCCATTGGAACGATATTTCCTCAGGAAATGTACATACCCGGAAATGTGGATCCGGCACAACACTACGAAGAAGAATACGGAATTGCGGGACTTATATATTATACTCTCGGTTTTCATAATCTTTACGGATCCTGGTGGTACATGGCCCTTATTGCAGGACTCGGCATTTCTCTTATTATAGCAAGTCTGGACCGGGTCGTACCGTTATACCGCGCACTAAAAAAACAGAAAACATCACGAAATGAAGGGTTTCTGAAAAGGCAGCGTCTTTTCAGCGTCAGCGAAACAAAAAATGCAGAAGATATGCTGGAAAAATCAGAAGATTACCTGCGTAGAAAACGCTATAATGTGAAAGTGGAGAATGAAAGCCTGCTGGCAGAAAAAAACCGTTTTGCCAGGTGGGGTCCCTATATTAATCATATTGGTCTTATTCTCTTTTTAACAGGGTGTATGCTGCGCTTTTTCCCGGGCATGTATGTAGATGAACTGATCTGGGTAAGAGAAGGGGAAACGGAAGCTGTTGCCGGCACCGAACGCCAGTATTATGTGGAGAATGAAAAATTTTCGATTGAAACCTATGATGAAAACAATGAAACATTCGCTCCGGCTTTGGAACGTGCCGGCGGAAGCCAGATTAAAACCTACCAGACCGACGCCGTACTTTACGAAAGCAGTGGTGGAACGGTTGGAACAGAACCGGACCTGACGGAAATCAAAACGGATAATATTGAGGTGAATCATCCTCTGCGTTTTGATGATTATGCTCTTTATCAATATGATTATAAGCTTAATGAACTGAATGTCATGTCGTTGTCCATGAACGACCGGGAGAGCGGGGAAACCATTGGAACCATTGATATTGATCTTTTTGATCCTCAGGGAGAATATGACCTCGGAAATGGTTACCGGGTCGTAATCGAATCCTATTTCCCTAACTTTGAATTCGACGAAAATGGGGAACCTTCCACGATATCTGATATTCCGGATAACCCTGCCTTCATCTTCCGGATGTTTTCACCTGAGCACCCGGATGAAGGGGAATACAGCTTTGTCGCCATCCGAAGCAATGAAGATATATTTGGTGAAAATACGTATGAAATGTCCTTTGAAGGCGTTGAGACGAAAAATGTGACGGCGCTGAAAGTGCGAAAAGACCACACGCTTCCGTTTTTAATCGCTGGAGGCAGTATTTTTATGATAGGTCTGATCCAGGGATCCTACTGGTCGCACCGCCGCATCTGGCTGCGCAGATTTGGAAATGAACTATGGGCGGCCGGGCATACGAACAAACATTGGGCTTCGTTGAAAAAAGATTTTCAATCGTTGTCCGAAAAAACAGGTTTGACGGTTCCGGAGGATAAGCAGGCAAAGAAAGCAATGGAGGAAGAAACCTCCGATGGAAGGGATGACGATAATGGTCGAAATTAGTTCAAACTTGTTATTTGCCGCATTCTTTCTTTACCTGGCAGCAACCATTTGTTTTGCTGTGAGCGTAACAGGAAGAAAATGGCGGGATAAACAAGGAGAAGTTACAGGCAACCGTCTCGGTACAATCGGTTACGTTGCAGCATGGATCGGCTTTGTGCTGCAGGTCGGCTATTTTTTCACGAGATGGATCGCAGCCGGCCACGTTCCGGTCAGCAATATGTTTGAATACACGACATTTCTCGGGATGGCTCTGACGATAGCATTTCTTATTTTGTATGGTATCTATAGAACCGCTGTCCTCGGCATGTTTACGATGCCGATTGTCATGCTGATTATTGCTTTTGCCTCGGTGTTTCCAACGGAAGTGGAGCCGCTTATCCCGGCTCTGCAGAGCAACTGGCTCAAAATCCATGTTACCACCACAGCACTTGGACAGGGCCTTCTATCGATTGGATTTGCCGCCGGACTCATCTATCTTATACGTACACTTGATTTTACCAAAAGAGATAAAAAAGTGTTCTGGCTGGAGACGATTATGTACAGTCTCATCAGCTTGGTCAGTTTCATTTTAGTGCGCTACATCTTCCGCCTGGCTGACTATGAAGCGGCCTTTACGTATGTAAACGAAAACGGCGAAGAGGCGGAAATGATGTATTATCTTCCGGCTCTGCTCGGACCGAATGAAGCAAGTCTGCAGACTCAAGGAGCACTGGAACCGCTGGTGACAATGCCGTCCTGGATACGAAGTGATGACGCCAATACCGTTGTCTGGTCCCTTGCGGCCGGTCTTGTTCTTTACATCCTTCTAAGGTTGATTCTGCGCCGGCCGATCGGAGGTGCACTGCAGCCTCTTTTGAAAAACATTAATCCAGAGACCGTCGATGAAGTGAGCTACCGGGCGATTGCGATCGGTTTTCCGGTATTCACGTTGGGAGGTCTTATTTTTGCCATGATTTGGGCGCAGATAGCATGGACCAGGTTCTGGGGCTGGGACCCTAAGGAAGTCTGGGCGCTGATTACATTCCTGTTCTATGCGGCATACCTGCATCTTCGGCTTTCCAGAGGCTGGCACGGGGAACCTTCTGCCTGGCTTTGTGTCATAGGTTTTGTTATTATCATGTTTAACTTGGTCTTTGTTAACCTTGTTATCGCCGGACTTCATTCTTATGCGTGACGCTTTTGGCAGCTGCCGGCTGGTACAGCATCTTATACAAACTGCTATGCAGGAGGTACAATATAATGGATAAAGAATCAAAAGTACTTGTCGTGGACGATGAGGATAGAATCCGCCGGCTTCTGAAAATGTATCTGGAACGGGAACAATTTATTGTAGAAGAGGCGGAAAACGGAGAAGAAGCACTGGATATGGCAGTTCATAACGACTATGAAGTCATTCTGCTGGATTTAATGCTCCCGGGAATGGACGGGGAGGAAGTATGCCGTGAACTCCGTAAATCTAAAGCGACCCCTATTATTATGCTCACCGCTAAAGGCGAGGAAAGCAACCGGGTGCAGGGTTTTGAAGTCGGCACCGATGATTATATCGTCAAACCGTTCAGTCCAAGAGAAGTGGTTCTGCGGGTGAAAGCGATACTGCGCCGGGCTTCTGCCACAAAATTTCTGCAGACGGAAACACAGACGAAAGATGTATTGGTGTTTCCCCATTTGACCATTGATAATGATGCCCACCGGGTTACGGTGAACGAAGAAGTCATCAGTTTGACGCCGAAAGAATACGAACTGCTTCTTTACCTTGCGCAGGCTCCGGACAAAGTCTTTTCAAGAGAGCAGCTTCTTAAAGATGTGTGGGATTATGACTTTTTCGGAGATCTCCGGACTGTCGACACGCATGTGAAACGGCTTCGTGAAAAACTCAGCCGCGTGTCGGAGGAGGCTGCTGATATGATCTCCACCGTATGGGGTGTTGGATATAAGTTTGAGGCTGCAGCAGACGAATGATCTGGCGCAGTGTTGTCGGAAAACTGTGGGGGACGATTCTGCTTTTGGTATCAGCAGTACTGGTCTTATTGACGGTACTGCTGCTTCAGTTTTTTGAAAGGTTTCATATTACAGAAGCAGAAGAACAGTTAACCAATCATGCCAATGTCATGGTATCACTGCTGGAAAGGTATAACGATCCGGAAGGTGCGCTTGATACCGTGGAACATATGGCGGACTCCTACAATTCATCTGTTGTTATTATCCAGAATGGAAACCAGTGGGAGTACCCCGATGAAGAAGCCGGGGTAAACCTTCCTGTTTCCCTTTTTGAAGATGAACCAAGGCTCGCGCCGGTACAGCGTGATCGTGAGACCGTTACCACACATGGGAATTTTTCTGCGCGGGAAAATGGAGAGCAGAGACAGCAGGAAATTTTTGTTGTTGGTGTGCCCTTTGTCTCGACAGAGGGAGAAGAAGGCTCTCTTTATCTGTATCAGTCGCTCGACATTATCGAGGACACGACCGGAGAAACGAAGCAGATTATTCTGCTTTCCGCCGGCATTGCCATTATCCTGACGACCGTTTTTGCCTTCTTTTTATCATCACGAATTACGGCTCCGCTCCGGAAGATGAGGGAACTTGCCCTGAATGTATCTAAAGGTGACTTTGAAACGAAAGTACCGATTATGACAAATGACGAAATCGGTCAGCTCGGTAACGCGTTCAATAAAATGAGACGCGAACTGAACCGTAATATTACGGCGCTAAATCAGGAGAAAGAACAATTGAGCCGGATTCTGACCAGTATGGCAGATGGTGTTATTACGGTGGACCGTAAAGGGTCGATTGCTCTTACGAACCCGCCGGCTCATTATTTTCTGCAGTCCTACCACTACGAAACCGGAGCGCCCGAACCGCAGGACCGGCTGCCAAAAGAAGTGAAAAAACTGTTCCAGAAAGTCGTGACGCTGGAAGAGGAACAGTGGATAGAAATGGACGTGCAGGGCAGAAGTTACGTCGTCTTAATGACCCCGCTTTATGATGAAGAATTTGTTCGGGGTGTCGTTGCGGTTATTCGGGATATGACAGAAGAGCGCATGCACGATAAACTTCGAAAAGATTTCATTGCCAATGTCTCACATGAACTTCGTACGCCGATTTCCATGCTTCAGGGCTACAGCGAAGCAATTGTCGATGATGTTGCCGGCAGTGAAGAAGAAAAACAGGAGATCGGACGCATCATTTATGATGAATCCATGCGGATGGGCAGACTTGTTAATGAACTGCTGGATCTGGCCAGAATGGAGGCCGGCTATACACAGCTTGAAAGACAGTGGATCAACGTTGAATCATTTGCAGACAAGGTGTTTAAAAAGTTTCAGGGACCGGCCCGTGATGCGGACGTGAACATGCAGCTTGATAAACGGCTTGACCGCGATTATGCCTATTTTGATCCTGACAGAGTGGAGCAGGTCATGACCAATCTTATTCATAATGCGATTCGACACACCGGTGATAACGGAGAAGTTCAGGTCATTGTTAAATCAGACGCTTCTGAAATGAGCGTGGATATCGAGGATACAGGTTCGGGCATTCAGGAAGAAGATCTTCCTTATGTATTTGAGCGCTTCTATAAAGCCGATAAAGCGAGAACCAGAGGGAACGGCGGTACCGGACTGGGTCTTTCCATAGCGAAAAACATTGTCGAAGCCCACGACGGAGAGATTTCTGCAAGAAGCCGGACAGATAAAGGCACCATTTTCCGATTTACGATTCCTGCATCCGCTGAGGAAGAATAAATAGGCAGTGTTAGGAGGACAAATGTGAAGGCTTGGTTTGAAGAGCATTTTCAGGAAGATTATCTAAAAGTATATGATCACCGGGATGAAGAGAAAGCAGCTGCTGAGCTGCATGATATTATGAATCATATTCCGCTGAAAGCAGGTATGAAAGCCATCGATCTGTGCTGCGGTAACGGCCGCCATGCGCGTTATATGGCAGGCACGGGCATTCATGTCACCGCGCTGGATCTATCTCCAGTTCTTTTGAAAAAAGCTGTTGATCTCACTTTTGGTCTTCCGGTACAGTACATGCGCGGAGATGTCCGGCATATCTCTCTTAAACAGGAGTATGATGCTGCTTTTAATCTGTTTACCAGTTTTGGTTACTTTGTGGAGGATTATGAAAATGAACTGGTCATTGTCCGTGCGTCGGAAGCCTTAAAAGACGATGGATGGTTTTGTTTTGATTATTTGAACCCCGTTCATACAGCTGCCAATCTCGTTCCCTATGACTCTACAGATAAGAATGGTTTCACCGTGAGCCAGAAGCGTTATATCGAAAACGGATTTATACACAAAAAGATCTCGATTGAAGAGAATGGTTCCAGGCGGGAGTACCGGGAACGGGTGAAAATGTACAGCAATGATACATTAAAACAAATGCTCCGGCAAAATGGATTTGATATCGAATATTTATTCGGAGATTACGATGCTTCTCCTTTTGAGGAACAATCATCGCCGCGGCAGATTTTTATCTGCCGGAAACGCCCGTCCCAATAAAGAAGCAGATGAGTCTCGATATTCTCTCTGATTTCCTTTATACTGATGGGGACAAAAAACAGAATACCGATGTGAAAAGGTCATTTCTCTGTAAAAGAAATGTTAAAAGGGAAACCGGTGAAACTCCGGTACGGTCCCGCCACTGTAAGCATGACAGGCCGCAGCTATAGAATCCACTGTTGAATGGAACGGGAAGGAAACTGCGGATGATGTAAGTCAGGAGACCTGCCTTTTCATACGGTGCACGCCTTCGAGGAAAGGGACCGCCGGTCATACATGCAGCCCGTCCGACGTGTGCTGTTTTGCAGCCGTTTATGAGCTCTCCCTGAAATCAGGGGGAGTTTTTTATGATAAATCAGGAACAAAAGGGGGAACAAAAGTGAAACAACATATGCTGCCGGTGCTCTGCCTGACAAGCATTCTGATCATACCGGGCTGTAGTTCCGGACAGGATACAGAAGATGCACAGACTAAAAATGAAACCCGGAATACAGTACAAAAAGAATCAACCTCTGAAGATGAAACTTTTCCAGTTGAAATTAACGATGCCTCAGAAGACAGTGTAACGATCGAAGAAGAACCCGAAAGAATCATCAGTATCATACCAAGCAACACCGAAATCGCCTTTGCACTGGGTCTGGAAGAAGAGATCGCCGGTGTTTCCGATCACGCGGATTATCCAAAAGAAGCAGCAGAAAAGGAAAAAATCGGTGGACTCCAATTCAATGTAGAAAAAATCATATCTCTTGAACCGGATTTGGTATTGGCTCATGCTTCGTCCCTTCAGCAGTCAAAAGAGGGTCTGCAGCAAATCGAAGAAGCAGGAATAGATGTCCTTGTAGTCAATGAAGCAGCCTCATTTGAAGAAACGTATGAATCTATTAACATGATCGCCCGGGCCACCGGTGCCAAGGCAGAAGCCAAAGAGATAATTTCATCGATGAAAGATGATGTTGAGCACTTGCGGGAACAGGCATCGCAGATCCCGGAAGAAAAGAAGAAAACGGTTTGGATGGAGATTCAGCCTCCGCCTGATCTTTATACGACTGGAAGCGGTACATTCCAGCATAGCATGCTGAAGCTTATTCATGCGGAAAATGCTGCCGGCAGTGAAAAGGGCTGGATTCCGTACACGACAGAAGATGCGGTGAAACAAAATCCTCAAGTGATTATTACGACGTATGGGCAGTCTGTTGATGGTAATCCGGCAGCACAGATAAAGAACCGGGATGGATGGAGCAATGTACCTGCCGTTGAAAACGGGGAAATCTATCATGTGAACAGTAATCTGGTCAGCCGTCCCGGCCCCCGACTGGCAGAAGGGGCAGAGGAATTGGCGGAGTTGATTTATCCTGATGTTTTCGCAGAATAAAGCCTGGATCAGTATGGGGACCGGGCTGGCGTTTGCGGGTCTCAGCCTGATAATCGGTGTGTCTGTTGGAAGTGTTTTTATTCCTATTCCGGTAAGTTTGGAGATTATATGGCGCATCTTATTCGGGATTGATATGCCGCCCTCCATTCCAGAAGCCGATGTATCCATCATTACAAATATAAGGCTTCCAAGAGTGATACTGGCCGCTCTTGTAGGTGCTTCTCTTGCGGCGGCAGGGACAGCATTTCAGGGACTTCTGAGAAATCCACTGGCGGATCCTTATACACTTGGTGTTTCTTCCGGATCGGCATTGGGGGCGGTAGTTGTCCTTTATACTGGTTTTACAATCCCGCTTCTGGGGACGCTCACACTGCCTGTTGTAAGTATTATCTCAGGATTTATAACCCTGCTTTTTATTCTGACGTTCGTCCGCTGGATGGAGCAGCAGATGAGGACAGAGACCATTATCCTCGCAGGTATTATTGTTAGTTCGTTCCTGGGGGCCTTTTTATCGCTGATCATTGCTTTAACAGGAAACGAACTGAGACAGATCATCAGCTGGCTGATGGGAAGCGTCTCCATGAGGGGGTGGGATTATGCTGCCCTTGTGGTTCCGTTCTTTTTGATCGGCATCCTTCTTTTGTTTATGAATATACGGGAACTAAACGCCCTCGTATTCGGGGAGGAGACAGCACGCACCCTGGGGGTAAGCCCGGAGAAAAGCAGAATCACTGTCTTAGCTGGAGCTTCTCTTCTAACTGGTGCGTCGGTGGCAGTGTCCGGTACAATCGGTTTTGTCGGCTTGGTTGTCCCCCATCTGGTACGCCTGTTGACCGGGCCCGACCATCGGCTGCTGCTGCCGCTTTCCATTCTCAGCGGCGCAGGGTTTCTCGTGTTAACGGATTTGGCGGCTCGAACGATCATTGCACCGACGGAACTTCCAATCGGTGTTATTACAGCTGCAACGGGGGCACCTGTCTTTGGGTTTCTTCTCTATCATCAACGGCGCCGGCCGAAAAGAAGGTGACATCATGCTTGAAGTAGAACAGCTTAGTGGTGGTTATTCTGGTGTTACGGTTCTGTGTAACATTCATTTCAAGGCAGAGCCGGGGGAGTTTGTTGGTATTATCGGCCCGAATGGAAGCGGCAAGTCCACGCTTTTAAAAATGCTGTACAGAGAACTTCATCCTGAAACGGGAACCATAAATCTTAACGGGACACCACTTGATTCGCTGACACAAAAACAGATAGCTGCTCAGCTCGCCGTTCTTCCTCAGCAGGAAGAAGAAGCATTTTCCTATACGGTCTGCGAGGTAGTGGAGCTGGGGCGCTATCCTTATCAGAAAGGCTGGTTCGGCCGAACCAGCCGACAAGATCGGGAAGTAGTAGAAGAAGCGATGCGGCAGACTTACGTGGATCATGCAGCGCATCGAACACTGGACCAATTAAGCGGAGGAGAAAAGCAGCGGGTGTATCTGGCGAGAGCGATGGCACAGGAGCCTGATTACCTGTTGCTTGATGAACCGACGAATCATCTGGATATCGCGTATCAGGTGCATCTGCTGGACACATTGAAACAATGGGCAGCCAAAAAACAGATGACGGTCATTGCAGCGATTCATGATTTGAATCTGGCTGCTTTATACAGTGATAAACTACTTCTTTTGAATAAAGGGAACCAGGAGTTACTTGACGAACCTTCCAATGTCCTGAAAAAACAACTTCTTCAGCGGGTGTATGGTACGGCATTGTCGCGTGTCATCCATCCGTTCGCACCCCGTCCTCAGTTGATGCTTGAACCTGACCATCTTACAGGAAATATTATTAACGGGCCGCTTGAAACGCTGCAGAAGGAAGAAATAAATAATGAATTATATGTAACGTCTGCTATGGACTGGAAGACGCTGTCATCTGCAGGGGAGGAAAACGGTTTTATATGGGCGCGGACCTTTTCTCTTTCTATGGAGAATTGGGCAAGAAAGAAGGCAGCTTTTGAAGGGCTGGATGTATCCAGTTCTGACATGCATGTTGAAGAGGACATGGATGGCTGCATCAAGGTCTATACGGCTGTTATCAACAAAGTCGGCGGCGCTGATGCTGGGTGGACCTACAGGCCGGATTTTGTTTGTATCCTGCTTTTTATCGATTCTGAATTAAACGAGGGGGAAATGGCAGGCGTCCTGGCAGCAGCAGCAGAAGCAAAAGGGCAGGCGGCGGTAGATACTGTACATAACCGGGAGATTATGTTTGGAGAGGGACCGGTAACCGTCGCGGTTTCGGGACAGCGGTCCTCCATTGATACACAAGAAGAGATACGGCGGCGCAGTGCCCGTCTCGTGTATAACAGACTCAGGTAAAACAGCAGGCACTCTATATAGGGGGTCAGTTGATAATGAAAAGAAAGTGTGGTGCAGAGGATGAGATTGTATACAAGAAGCGGAGATCAGGGAAAAACGAGGGTCATAGGCGGAACCAGAGATAAAGATGATATCAGAATTGAAGCATACGGGACATGCGATGAACTAAACGCATGTACTGCCAAAGCAGCAGCGGTTCTGGACGATGATCTGTTTCCGGATATTGGACCAGAGCTGATGCAGATTCAGCATGAATTGTTCGACTGCGGGAGTGACCTTTCCAGCATAAAGGAAGACACGGTATGGAAAATCGGCCGTCAGTCCACCACTTACCTTGAACAACGTATAGATATATACACCGAAGAAGCCCCGGCACTCCAACGTTTCATCCTTCCGGGAGGAACTGCCGCCTCTGCCGAGCTGCATATCTGTCGTACGGTTGCACGACGTACGGAACGGCAGATAACAACACTTGCAAAAATAGAAAATATAAATAAAGAAGTGCAGAGATATATCAACCGCTTATCCGACTATTTTTTTGCAGCAGCGCGAATTGTTAATTACCGGTTGGAAATTGCCGATGTAGAATACAACCGAAGTGCTGTCGTCTTCCGCGAAGGACATAACAAAGAATAATGCAGCTGGACTCTCCTCTATTTCACAGGAGAGTCTTTTATTATGTCTTCACCATGTCTGAAGCCGTCTGCATAGGAGTTCTGCGGTCGTAATATACTACTTGGAAGCAATCCAAAGGGAGAGACAGCCTGATCCCCTCCAGAAGTAATATACCATTTCCACCCTTGATTGAAGCAGTTTTTCTGGAAATCACGACAGACTCGGCGAAGCTGGGCCGGACCGCCTGAAATCATTGGGCCGGCCGTATTTTGCACCGTTTTATCTACTAAGATACATTTATCCGTCCGCCTTTTACCTTTTTACACAAACGTCCCCTTATGGAATAAAAAAGATATAGATATCATAGAATGCAAAATAAAAAACCAGATAAAGACAGAAACAGTGGATTTGATACGCCGGTTTCAGAATACAGATATTAATGCGGTTGGTTTTGGAGAAAAATATAGAAGCACAACCAGGAGATTGGGGCTATCGAGTAAAACTTGTCATAAAGACAGACAAGCCCTCATAAGCTTATAGTGGCATTATATTTCACATCAAAAAATGGAGGTTATCCATACCATGTCATATGTACAACGGTTTGTGCTGGTGGGTTTCTTTTCACTGTTCCTTCTGCTGTTATTCTTTTTCATCGGGGCTTCTTCGATGTATGCTGTCTCCCAGGGAGAAAAAGATTACATATGGCCCCTGGAAGGCGGGACATTAACCGATACGTTCGGTTCAAGGCAGGGAAACCATGATGGTATTGATATCGCTGCTGAAACGGGAACAAAAGTGAAAGCTGCTGCTGATGGAGAAATCACACGTTCTGATTACTCATCCAGTTACGGACATGTCGTGATGATGAAGCATGATAACGATACAGAGACAGTGTATGCCCATTTGTCAAAACGAATGGTAAAGGATGGAGAAAAAGTAGAGCAGGGAGAAATCGTGGGACAAGTTGGAAACACAGGCCGATCCCGCGGCCCTCATCTTCATTTTGAGCTGCATTTCGGGGAATGGAATCCGAATAAAACGTATGCCGCTGATCCACTTCCGGTATTGCAGCAGGATAGTCATGCCTATGCTGCTGCAAGTAATGACCGAACCGCAGAAATAGCAGGAATGGTGAGGAATGCAGAAGATAAAAATGAGACGGACTCTTTCAGTTACACAATAGAAAAAGGCGATACCCTGTGGGACTTAGCCCGTACCTATGACACAACGGTGGACAACCTTCAGGATATAAATGATATTGAAGGATCTTTAATCTATCCGGATCAAGAGATACTAATAGCTTGAATATAAAGAAACACGTACGTCTTCGGGGGGAAATATGATAGAATAACCTCAGTATCCTGAGAATATTAGCAGCAAAGGAAGCATGAACAGATGAGTAGTTCCAACCCGCCGAAAGACTTTGCTCTGAACACGTCTTTTTTATTGTGGCTCAATCAGCAGGAAGATAAACAAAATAACGAAGAGTGGATGCTGGATGCTTTTTTGTTTTTTTTAATCAAGTTTTCACGACATGAAAGGATACGTCTGGATCATCACTATTTTCTTCACCAACGTTTTTGGAAAGGGATGGAAGATTCTCTGCAGTATAAACTGATGAGCAGACGAAAGAAACCAAAAGACATCGTGTTGTATCAGTTTATGGAAAATGTAGCCTTGGTGGAAGGCTGGATAAGAAAAGAAGAAACCTCTGCAGTCATCACCGAACAAGGACGAAAGTTTCTTGCTTTATCGAGAAAAAACCAGTGGAATCGGATTCTCGGCTACATCTGGCCTGATCCCTGAACAAGAGTGTAAGATAAAAAGCCCCCTGGACATTTTTATCCAGGGGGCCGTGGAAGCATTTCATCGTGAGTTGTTTTGTTACACTTCGATTTTGTCTGCTTGTTTAATTTCTTCAATGGAAGTTAAATGTTTCACAACGTTTTCTCCCGCCTCTTTGTCGACTGCGAGCATCATAATTGCATCTCCGCCTTCTTCTCTCCGGCCGACCTGCATCGTGGCGATGTTCACGTCATGTTCGCCGAGAAGCTGTCCCATTTTTCCAATGACGCCGGGTCTATCTGAATGCTGGATGTAAATCAAGTGTCCGGTGGGGTAGAAATCCACGTTAAAGTCATTAATCCGGACGATGCGCGGTCCGTATTCCTTGACGTAGGTACCGTGAATCGTGAAATGACGGTTCTCCCCGCGTATTGTTGCCTGCATCAGATTGGAATAGCCCAGAGCGTTTGTATGGTGCTTTTCTCCGTATGTGATGCCTCGTTCTTTTGCGATAACGGACGCATTGACGTCATTAACAGGGGCATCAATTCTTGTCTGGAGAAAACCTGCGACGAGTGAACGAGTCAAAACGGATGTTTCAAGTTCCGTGACTTCCCCGCTGTAATGCACATCAATGTCCTGAACCGGAGTCTTCATGCTCTGGGATAAAATATACCCCATTTTTTTGGAAAGTTCATAATACGGCTGCAGTGTTTCAAATTTTTCCTTCGACATCGTCGGCAGGTTAATCGAATTCAGAGCAGGCATTCCTTTTAAAAACTGCAGTACTTCCTCGGATACCTGTTCGGCTACATTCAGCTGTGCTTCCTTGGTAGAAGCGGCGATGTGGGGTGTTGTGATAACGTTGCCGAGGCCGACGAGTTTATTGTTCTGAGCTGGTTCCTCTTCAAACACGTCCAGTGCCGCACCTCCGGCGTTCCCGCTTTCCAGATGTTCATAAAGCGCTTCTTCATCAATGATACCGCCTCGGGCACAGTTAATGAGAAGAACGCCGGGTTTGGTTTTTCCTATGTTGTCACGGTTGATAAGCCCTTTTGTATCTTTTGTCAGCGGAGTGTGGACGGTAATGATATCCGCACTTTCGAGCACTTCATCGAGTGTGCCGATCTCTACGCCGAGCTTCTCCGCACGTTCTTCGGTGAGAAAAGGGTCGTAAACGAGAAGCGATAGATCAAACCCTCGGGCCCGTTTTGCGATTTCGGATCCGATCCGGCCGAAACCGACGACACCCAGCGTTTTGCCGCGCAGTTCCACACCCTGAAATGCTTTACGGTTCCACTCCCCGCCTTGGATGGAAGCATCTGCCTGCGGTATATTTCTGGCAAGAGACATAATCATGGCAAAAGTATGTTCCGCGGTGGATATCGTGTTGCCGTCCGGAGCGTTAATGACTACAATGCCCCGTTTGGTGGCCGCGTCTACATCAATATTGTCGACGCCTACACCTGCCCGGGCAATAATTTTCAGGTTCGTCATCTGATCCATGATCTCCGGAGTCACCGTCGTACCACTCCGCACAAGAAGGGCATCGTAGGTATCCTGATCGTCCACGTCTTTTACATTCTGCTCGACGCACTCAATCTGATCCTGACCCAGGAGGGGGGCCAGGCCTTCCTTGCTCATTGCATCCGACACGAGAATCCGTGCCTTTGTCTTTTGTTCTTCTTCTGCTTTTTTTTCTGCTGCAGGTTGCTGCATCATCTCTCTCCACTCCTTCACCTGTAATAAAATCATAGCGTCACAGTTTAAATACCGCCCCCGGGAAAACCTATAAAAAAAACTCCCTGCCCACACGAATAAATTCGCAAGGGGCGGAAGTTTCCGCGGTGCCACCCTTTTTCAAGTATCCTTTATACTTCTCAGGGAGCCAAAGCTCCAAGGTAACGGATTATCCGTCCGCTTCTACTTTTGTTCAAAGCGGCTGCTCAGAAGTGCTCTCGGAAAAAAGGCCATACCGGTTTCCAGCTTATCCGGCTCTCTGGAATGGGCCTGTAATTCGTCGTTCTTCATCCAGGCATTATACTGTAACTGTGTACTCATGGAGGACAAGTGTCCTTCATTTATTGATTGTAAATGTATCATAGGAGGGTGGGAAAGTCAATATACTTCAGGTAAAAGGCGTGCCGCTTGAGGAGGGTGAAATGATGTGATCAAATATAACGTCAAGCAGGGGGATACCGTGCGTAAAATAGCGGTTCGTTTTCAAGTGTCGACAGAACAGCTGCTTTCTAGAAACAATATGTCACTGGAGACCTACCTGGAACCAGGAACGACGATCCTTGTTCCAAAGACCGAACAAACAAATCATCCGCTTCGTGAAACACAGACAGGTTGTGTTTATGAGTACGGATGGAGAGAGCTTGAAGAAGACAGAAAGAGTCTTCCGTCTTCAATCTATTCGGAACAGATCGGTACTTCCGTGCTTGGAAAACCGATATGGTTGTTTCGTGCAGGGAGCGGTCCGAAAAAAATATTATTTTCGGCCGCCTGGCATGGGAATGAATGGCTGAATACCTGGCTTTTAATGTCATTTCTTCATATGTTTATATCAAAGGAGGAGTCGAAAGAGCATTGGTATGATGTCAACCCTGAAACAATTCTTCAGGAAGTGACTCTTTACGTAGTACCGCTTGTCAATCCGGATGGGGTGGAACTCGTTCAGGAAGGGGCGGCTGTACTGGACAAAGAGAAAAAGGATGAAGTGATGAAGATAAACGGTGGAATGAATGATTTCCGGCACTGGTCCGCCAACGCACGCGGTGTTGATTTAAATCATCAGTGGCCGGCAGGTTGGAAAGAAGAAGCAGCAGGTTCTCCTGATTGTCCTTTTCCAAGACATTACGGAGGAGAAGCCCCGCTCACAGAGCCCGAGGCAAAAGCTGTATATCAGCTCAGCATGCAGGAAGAATTTTCGCATGTGCTCGCGCTTCATTCCCAGGGGGAAGAAGTCTATTGGGGTTATAGTGGATTGGAACCCCCGGAGAGCGCCGAATTGGGAAGACGACTGGCAGCAGCAGGGTCATTTCGCCCGGTCGAGGACGCTGGAAGCAGCGCTGGATATAAAGATTGGTTTATTAAAACATTCCGCAGGCCCGGATTCACGATTGAAACAGGTGTGGGGATGAATCCACTTCCGCCCGAGGCATCCGCAAGAATCTGGGTTACAGGAGTTCCGCTTCTTCTGGAAAGCTTAACATTTACTAATTTTACGAAATAAAACCGGGACCATGACGATCTCTAAACAGTGAAAAGAGTCTGAGACAAAACTTCTATAAGATAGAAAAATACCGAACGATTTCAAAAAATCGTTCGGTATTTTTCGTTGCTGAGACAAGCCGCTACGCCAAAATGCTTTGCTTTCCGCGGGCACGGCTCAAGCCTCCTCGGAAGAAAACCGCTTCCTGCGGGGTCTTGAGACTCGTGCTGTTCCCGCAGGAGTCAAAGCATTTTGGCTCCGCTGCTATACAGCTTTTGATTAGTGACCCGGAAAATTCGTATTATCTGCCGCATCATGTGCTCTTGTCCCAGACTCTTTGATTGGATTGAGGGAGTTTCTAAGATTGTTATCACTTGTGGAGAGGTTATCCCTGCTTTGGTTCGTTATTACTTGTTGTAACGTTCGATGCATTCGTCCACTAATTTTGCAGCAGCTGCAGCGTCTTCCCACTTGCCGATTTCCGTCTTTTTGTTTTCGAGATCTTTGTATGTTTTGAAAAAGTGGGAGATTTCATCAAGCTTGTGACTTGGGATATCCTCGATGGACTGAATGTTGTCGAATCTCGGGTCTTCAACAGGAACACCAAGCAGTTTCTCATCTTCTTCGCCATCATCAACCATCTGCAGATATCCAATGACCCGTGCATCTATTGCACATCCCGGGAATGTAGGATTTGTAGCCAGTACGAGAATGTCAAGCGGATCGTCATCGAGCGCCAGAGTGTTATCGATGTAGCCGTATTCTGCCGGATAAAACATTGGGGAGAAAAGGACACGGTCCAGTTTATAATGGCCTTTATCCTTATCAAATTCATATTTGTTCTGGCTTCCGGTTGGAATTTCAATAATAGCTTCTACTTCTCGATTCTCTGTACTCATAAGAGAGCCTCCTTTGATATGTAGTGGTTCCTTAAAAATTATAGCAGGTAAAAGAAAAAAATAAAACAAACGCCTGGTCTCCTGCCAGGCATAAGAGGAGACATCGTTTATTTTACGTATTCAAGGCCCTGTGAAAAGGTGAAGAAGACACTTTGATAGAATCGGAAGGGCAGCCCTCAAAGGCGTCCAAAAGATCATCTTCCAGGGAAGTCGAAACAGGCGCAGTTCCGGTATTTTCATCCAGCATGACTTCAGCAAGTCCTTCTTCATCGTAATCAAATATATCTGGAGCTGCTGCACCGCAGGCTCCGCAGGCAATACACGTATCTTTGTCGACAATGGTATATTTGGCCATACCCATTCCCCCTTAAAAAGACTGGCATACTCATTTCTGGCCGCGAAGCGGTGTTGTTATCCATCTCATTCTATTTTACATTCTAAGCTTTCATGGTAAACTTTTCAACAGAGCAGAAAACGGCTGCGCCCGGCTGTTTCAGTAATAATGAACGGCGGCGTTGACGTGTCTTTTCGGGGAGGAGGTAAACTTGTGCAGGCTTTATCCTTCCGGAGGCAGATGTTTTTATTACTTGCCGAACGAATGAATCAGGAGCGTTCCATTCAGGCGCTTTATCACATTTTAACAGGAAAAAAATCGTCCCAGACGATACAGGATATTAAATGGTACAACGTAACTTATTATTTCCGCATGTTTCCTTATTGGAAAGAAACGGATTTTGAAAAAGATACAAACGAACTACAGTATCTTCGGTATATTGCTTCAGATAACAACCGGGTTATGATTACAGAGCAGGGTAGAAGTCAGAATGATAATTTCCGCATGTTTTATAGATGGCCTCCCGTCTTTAATGGGTGGCTGTATGGAAAAAACGCAGCTGTTTTTTGGAAACGAACAGCCCTTCTTGTCCAATGTCTTTCCCAGACACTGGCAGGTAACCGCCGCTTTCTCCCGGTCTTTGAAGATATTTCAGTGCAGCACTGGTTGAAAAAAAACTGGCCCAAAACGATAGAAGAAAAACAGCAGACGGCTTTCATCCTGTTCAATGATCTGCGTAATCTGCTTGATGAACTGGATGAGCGCGATGCCTTCCTTTTCATGAACCGGCTGACGGGGTATCATTTGACAGGGCTGACGTGGACACAATTGTCAAACCGCCTTCAAATGAGCGAAGATGAATGCTATTTCCGATTTCTTGGTTCCGTCCATTTTCTTCTGGAACATGCAGACAGGTCGGCTGTACTTCACCAGGCCGCCTCGGATCTAGTTTTTCGGGATGTCCTGACAGAAACGACGAAAAAAACTCTCCGTTACATGAACGAGGGGTGGGGCATGGAACGCATCGCCCGGGTGCGGAATTTGAAAATGAGCACCATTGAAGATCATGTTGTCGAAATTGCTTCCGAACAAAACAACTTCCCGATAGGGGATTACGTGGAGAAAGAAGATCAAAACCTTATTCTGCATCATGCGTCTGCATTACAGACTAAGAGGCTGAAAGTGCTGAAAGAAGCCGCGCAGCCAAAACAGCTGGACTATTTTTCGATACGATTGACGCTTGCTTTTTATGGGAGAGAGGATCATGGACAAGCTTAAACCATTTCTGGAAAAACATTTCGGTCATACAACATTTAAAGAAGGGCAGAGGCAGATTATTGAAGCGGTGATAAACGGGGAAGACGTGTTTGCGATGCTTGCCACAGGGTCCGGCAAGTCTCTTTGTTATCAGTTTCCGGCTTTATGGAAAAAAGGAACCGCGATTATTGTTTCTCCTCTTCTTTCTTTGATGGAAAACCAGGTACAGGAGTTGAAACAAAGCGGGATTCGTCAGGCAGCGGCTTACAACAGTTTCCTGAGTCCACCCGAAAAAGAGCATATTCTGCGTCACCTGGCTGACTATAAAATTGTCTATATTTCTCCGGAAAGCCTGCAGCACCCGGAAGTTGCATCCCGTCTGGAAAAACTTAATGTATCTCTTCTGGCTGTCGACGAAGCTCACTGCATTTCGCAGTGGGGCCATGAATTCCGGACAGATTATCTGAGAATTAAAGAAATCAGGCGCCTCGCCGGTAATCCTCCCTGCATCGCACTGACGGCGACTGCCTCCGCTGATGCAAAGAAAGATATCATCGAAAAACTGGAGCTGACTAATCCGCTTGTACACTGTGATTCGGTGGACCGGCCGAATATATACATCGATGTGAGGAAAAAGAAGAATGAAGAAGAAAAGCGGGAAACGCTTCGCGAAGAATGTTCCCGTCTTCCGCTTCCCGGCATGATTTATGTGAACAGCCGTCTTAAAGCAGAAGAACTGGCAGCTTTTATTAGAGAGGAAAACGGACTGAAAACCTCGGCCTACCACGGGGGGATGAGCAATGAAGACCGGCGGCTCGTGCAGCAGCAGTTTCTCAACGATGAAATAGATGTTATCTGCTGTACCAATGCGTTTGGGATGGGAATCAATAAACCCAACATTCGTTTTGTTATCCACTATCACTATTCCAAAGATATGGAGTCCTTCATGCAGGAAATCGGCAGAGCAGGCCGGGACGGCAGACAGAGTCTTTCGCTCGTCCTGTATGACGCGGCCGACGGCATGCTCCCGAGAAGAATGCTTGAGCATGAATTTCCTTCCGAGGAGGAAATCAGGATGGTAAGTCATGACCCGGACCGGCCGGAGTGGACAACAAGCCGGTTTCTTCTCGAAAGATACGGCCTGGAGGAAGTTCATGCCCGTTTTCTCCAGTTTTATATTCACAAATGGTACCAATCGTCACGTACGCAGCCACTCGAAGATTTTATATCGTCTGTTATACAAAGACGGATGGAATGGAAACTTCAAAAACTTAAACAAAAAGAATACTGGCTGCATCAGAAAGACCGCTGCCGCAGAACAGCACTGCTGGAAGTGTTTGATGAACATAATAAAAATATTGTGACCCCCTGCTGTGACGTCTGCGGGGAATACACGATGCATGTGTACCAGCAGAGAAAGGAGCGGGAATCGGAGTTGTCATGGGAAGAAAGGCTGAAATGGATTCTACATCAGTAGCCTTGGAGAAAGGGGGAAGTTCTGTGTCCTCAAAACATAACGACCAAGCGGAGAGTCTCCGCAGAAAAAACAAAGCATACCGGGAGCTGGAGGAGAAAGAATCTACTTCTCTCCCGCCCCGCAGTGAAACTCATTCGAAAGCATCGAAAAAATTGAATTGGAAAATACGTTTCCCCGCGGCGCGGATACTGCTCGTTATTTTCCTGATAATAGTTGTGGCGGCAGTTCTCACTCCGCTGTGGCTTGATTTATAGTACTTTCACCCAAACCGGCGCATTACCCGAATCCGTGAGCGGCGATGACAAGACAAGCCCTGCAAAACACAGCAGCACGCCTGCTCCCATAAGAAGAAAGGGGACAAAGAGTTGTTTTTTCCGCAGCAGGCAGAATAATAAGATAATAAATCCTGCTCCAAAAAATGAAGTCCCCGTCATGAATATAGTTAAATCCATGTACAACAGCCTCCGTTACATCATTTTTGTATATTCATTATACTAGAAGCCCGCAGAAGAAAGCTATGTCTTTCTTTAGACGGAGCACTGCTTAAAAAAGAAAGGTAGATCATCGAATGGCCTTTATCAAATATGTGACGGCATGTGCCGGTGCCGGCTTACTGTGGATGTTGTTCAATGCCGGGCGGACAAATATTGTTCAGGAAGAGCTGGTTGTACCGTCGCTCCCGGCGGCGTTCACAGGAAAACGTATTTTTTTCATTTCCGATATCCACAGGCGCTGCGTTCCGGAGTCTCTCGTTAAGGAAGTCCAGCAGGCGGATCTTGTTATCATCGGAGGGGATCTGCTCGAGAAAGGCGTGCCTTTTTCAAGAATCCGCCGTAACCTTAGACGTCTGAAACAGATTGGGCCGGTTCTCTTTGTGTGGGGGAATAATGATATCGAAAAAAATATGGATCAACTTCTTCAGCTGTTTAAAGAAGAAGGAATAAAAGCACTGGAAAACAGCACTTATGTGTGGAAGATCGGTGCAAGCATTATTCATGTCGCAGGAGCAGGTGACAAAACATTAAGCGTGGATCCTCTGCTGCTGCAGAATATACCGGAAACAGAGACGGTGCTCCTCGTCCTTCATGATCCTGCTGCTATGTGGCATATTAAAGGCAGAGGCCGCATTGATGCAGCGCTGTCCGGTCACACCCACGGTGGTCAGATACGTATTGGAAATCTGAGCCTCGGTGAACCCGGTGGATGGAAATACCGGTTTGGTTTTCCGTTTTTGATAAGCAACGGTTTCGGTACGACAAAGCTGCCGATGCGCCTCGGTGCACGGGTTGAGACACACCTCATCAAACTGAAATCCCGCACTTGATATAAAATATGCTTTGTCGGCCGGTCTTTTCGGCATCCCCTCTCACTCCTTTCCCGGTGTATGAATAAGATGACGACAGAAAGCTGCGTTATGTTGGAAACGAGGGAAGAACAGGGGGAGAAAAATGGAATTATATACACTGCCGGAAGATCGTCTCATGGTTCGTCTGCACGAAGAGGACCGTTTTTATAACCAGGGGAATTCGGTTGAATGCTGGTCTTCGGAACAATCAGAAATGTTGTTTGCGGTGCTGTTTCAGATCATTTGCGATCATTTCAATATTGAGGAAGATGCACAGATGCATGCAGAAATCAGCAGGTCATGGGATGATGTTTTGTTGTTTATCATTGAATGCCTGGATGAGGAAGGCCGGAAGTTAAAAGTCAGCCGTTCCTCTCCCGGGAAGTCAGAACTTTTATTTCGGTTTGCAGCAAGGGAGGATCTTATCTCGCTGTCAAAGCAGGCCCGGTCCATTGCTTTAACAGGAGGGACGTTGATTTTCTTTTATCCTTTCAGTTATCTGCTGTTTGAAGATAGTTCCGCTTCTGCTTCACAAGAGCTGGAAATGCTTATGGAAGAGTACGGGGAACGATCATGTCTGGACGCTGCTTCCATTCGTCAAAGAGGTACTGTACTGCAGGAGAAAAATGCTATTTCGTTTCTCGCCGATGGATAGAGAAGGAATATATACTCAAGGAGTAATAACAATGAATACGGAAAACGTAATAATAATCGGCGCGGGTCCATGCGGACTTGCGGCCGGCATCGCTTTGCAAAGGCAGGGATATGACCCGCTGTTAATAGAAAAAAAGAACGTTGTTCATGCCATCTCGCATTACCCGCTTCATCAGACATTTTTTAGTTCAAGTGAAAAGCTGGAAATCGGTGGATATCCTTTCCCCTCCACCGAACGTAAACCAAAACGTCATGAAGCGCTTGTCTATTACCGTCAGGTAGCAGCAAAAAGCGGTCTCCGCATTCATTCCTATGAGCAGGTCGAGAGTGTAGAGAAAGAATCCGGATATTTTGCAGTGGAAACAAAGCCCTGGAATCAGCCAAAAACATCGTATCATGCAAAAAAAATCGTGGTGGCAACCGGTTATTTTGATCATCCGAATATCATGGATATTCCTGGAGAGGATTATCCTCATGTTTTTCATTATTTCAGGGAAAGTCACCCTTATTTCCAGAAAAAAGTAACGGTCATCGGAGGAAAAAACTCTGCTGTGGACACGGCTCTTGCTCTTGAGTCAGCAGGAGCGCTTGTTACGGTTTTATACCGGGGGAGCGAATTTTCAAGCGCTGTAAAACCGTGGATTCTCCCTGATTTTTACTCCCTGGTCCGTCATAAGAAAGTGGACATGGTTTATGAAGCTGAAGTGCAGGAGATCACGCCCACACATGTGAGGTACGAAAAAAATGGACAATCCTGCAGTGTAGCATCTGATTTTGTGTTTGCGATGACAGGGTACCACCCCGATCATTCTTTTCTAAAGAACATGGGAGTGGAAGTGGAGACTGATACCGGACGCCCGGTTCACGATCCCATGACGATGGAAACAAACGAGCCGGGCATTTATATTGCCGGGGTGCTTGCTGCGGGAAACGATGCCAATGAGATATTTATTGAAAACGGGCGCCACCACGGGAACCGTATCGCATCATCAATTAGGAAAAACAGCTGCACAGATTCTTAAATTTCTTCAAAGCATTGTCGGAGTTCCTCCCGGGAGGTGCAGAATTCAAGAGCAGCCATTAACATTAGTCTTGCTTTCGGGCCGCTCCATCCACCTGTAAACACGACACCGGCCTCCTTCAATCTGCGCCCGCCTCCTTCATAGCTGTACACCTCCTCGACGGTACCGCCTGGACACCGCGATGTAAGAACAACCGGGATATCGCGTTCAAGCAGATTATAAACAGGAGCGGTAATAGAGGGCGGGATGTTTCCTATTCCCATGCCCTCCAAAACAATGCCGTCCAGGGGAAGAGAGGAAAGATGTTCGACAACTTCCGGTTCCATCCCGGTGTACGTTTTAAGAAGCGGTACTTTTTTATTCATCGGTGCAGCAGGAAACAGATGCCTTTGCACAGGGCGGTGATTCAAATGAATACGGTTGTTTGCGAAACGTCCGATCGGACCGGATCCCGGGCTTTGAAATGCTGCTGCGTTGGAAGAGTGCATTTTCATTACATCTTTTGCGGTGTGAATTTCTTCATTCATCACGACAAGTACTCCTGCTCCGCGCGCTTGTTTGTCAGCTGCTGTACGTACGGCGGCGGCAAGGTTAAGCGGTCCGTCCGGACTCAGATCGTTCTCAGACCTCATGGCGCCCGTGATTACCACAGGGATGTCACTGTCATGAAAAAGGTCAAGCAAAAAAGCGGTTTCTTCCATCGTATCCGTACCGTGAGTGATCACAACCCCGTCAGCTTGAAAACGATAGATCCGGTCTTTCATTCCGTGATACAAAGAAACCATGCAATCCGGCGTCATATGAGGAGAAGGCACCTGCAGAAGTTCCTCCGAGATGATGTGATGCGTATCCGCACCCGGGATTGTGGACTGCTGCAGAGGATTGACCTCACCGGTCGTTAATCCGCCGGTTTCGGTGTCTTTTTGCATGGCAATTGTGCCGCCGGTATGTAGAATAACAATGGTTTTCATATACATATCATTCCTTTCGCTGATCCTGCAATGTAATACTATCATAAGCTCTCTTTTCCCGTCTGAAAATACCGTGTTAAGATAAGAGAATGAGAGGGGTTGAAAGCGAAAGTGATTGCGCTTATAACAGCGGCTCTGGCGCCGGCCATTGCGCTTCTCAGTTACTTTTATCTCCGCAATGAATATGAATCCAATACACTCATCCAGGTTATCAGAGCTTTTGTGATAGGCGCACTGCTTGTATTTCCCATCATGGTGCTGCAGTATGCTCTGGAAGCAGAATCGCTCCTTACCCGGGACTGGGTAAAGGCATTCGGCAGTGCTGCTGCAATGGAAGAATTTTTTAAATGGTTTCTTCTTTATTTTGCGGTTTACCGGTTTGTTCCGTTTCAAACGAGGTATGACGGTATATTGTACGGAGCGGCACTGTCCCTTGGATTTGCTTCCGCTGAAAATATCATGTACTTAATGGCACTTGGTATTGACTCGGCGATAGGCCGTGCCTTTCTTCCCGTGTCCAGTCACGCTCTTTTCGGTGTTGTAATGGGGTATTACATGGGAAGTGCCAAAAAGCAGGGGAATCGCCGGCATTTGGTGTGGATGCTGCTTTCCATTATTGTTCCGATTGCTCTTCACGGTTTGTATGATTACATTTTACTGACTATCCACGAAAATGTAGTATATATTATTATTCCGTTTATGTTTTTTTTATGGTGGTTTGCGTTATCGCGGACGAAAAAGGCAGATGGAAAAACAGCATAGAAAGGATGCGGAAAATATGGCGGTTGATACACGCTACCGCGTTATTGTGCGCTGTCCCGGGTGCGGGGAAAAATATGTACTCCGCGGCAGAACGAATAAAAAAGGAGAACTTGAAACAGGATTCAAACAATGCGTTTGCGGTAATCAATCCAATCTCCGCATTGATGTAACTCCTGAATAATATTCTTTGTTGCAAAACTTTAAGTTATCGTGTACGGTTTTACTAACAACAATGTCATACAGATTCTTATCAAGAGAGATGGAGGGACAGGCCCGAAGAAATCTCAGCAGCCAGCCGGAGAATCGGTCCGGCCCGGTGCTAAGTCCAACAGGTGGAGGACACCTGGAAGATGAGAAGAGGTGAACATCCGTCTGGAACACAGACCTTCTTCTTATCCGGGAGAAGGTCTTTCTTTATTTTACATATATTTTACCGGCAAAGGTGTGAAACAAAATGAGCAATCGTCATCATGTAGAAACCAGCCTTGTTCAGATAGGCAATAATGCCGATGAAAAGACAGGAGCTGTGAATCCACCCGTCTATTTTTCAACTGCATACCGTCACCGTGGTATTGGGGAGTCGACTGGTTATGATTATTCGAGAACGGGCAATCCAACAAGAGATATTTTGGAACGGTCGATAGCTGAACTGGAAGGAGGGGCGCAAGGCTTTGCTTTCAGCTCTGGAATGGCTGCTATTCAGACTCTGTTTTCGATGTTTTCGTATGGTGATGAAGTCCTGGCCTCTCAGGATTTATACGGGGGAACCTACAGGCTTTTTGAAGAAGGATGGACCCGCTGGGGCGTGAAAATCCAATACGGGGATCCCCGTAACATGGAGGATTTTGCCTCTCTTATTAATGAGAATACACGCGCCTTGTTTATTGAAACACCGACCAATCCATTGATGCAGGAGGCCGATGTTAAAGCATTGTCGGCGCTTGCCGGCGAGTACAATCTTCTTCTGATCGTAGATAATACGTTTTATACGCCGCTTTTGCAGCAGCCTCTGCAGGAAGGAGCGGATATCGTTGTTCATAGTGCATCGAAATATCTGGGCGGACACAATGATGTTATTGCAGGTCTTGTTGTCACAAAAGATGAAGAAACCGGGAATACTATCGGGGACTTCCAGAACGGTATGGGAACGATACTCTCTCCGATGGATTCCTGGCTTCTGATGAGAGGTATGAAAACTCTTTCTCTAAGGATGCAGAGACATACAGAAAACGCGAGAGCTGTTGCTTCTTTTCTTGAGAATCATGAAAAGATCAAAGACGTGCTTTATCCGGGACAGGGTGGTATGCTTTCTTTCCGCCTTGACCATGAAGAATGGGTCAATCCGCTCCTGCAGAACCTGCAGGTGATTACCTTCGCGGAGAGTCTGGGCGGTGTGGAAAGTTTTATTACGTATCCGGCTACCCAGACGCATGCAGATATGCCTGAAGAAGTAAGAACGGCAAACGGAGTGTGCAACAGACTTCTGCGTTTTTCCGTAGGAATAGAGCATGCAGATGATTTGATCGCTGATCTGGACCAGGCTTTGAACAACCTTTCCTGATCAAGGGACGGGCAGAAAGGGTGTCAGGCATTGAATATCGTCAGTGAGTTAAACAAAAGAGTACTGGTAGGGGACGGAGCGATGGGAACCTACCTTTATGATAAAGGGTACAGTGGCTCGTTTGAGTCGCTGAATGTGACGGAACCGGACGTTATTCAACAGGTTCATCAGGAATACGTAGATGCCGGAGCAGATGTTATTCAATCGAATACGTACGCTGCCAATGACGTAAAACTAAAAAAATATACACTTGATGAGGAAGTGGAAAACATTAACCGGCAGGGAATGCGCCTGGCAAAAGAAGCTGCCGGTTCCCGCGCTTTTGCAGCAGCAACTGTAGGGGGGATAACCGGTGTGCAGGCGCTCGATATTTCAAGGGACACAATCGGTGAATCCTACCGGAGGCAGATCCAAACCCTGGTGGAAGAAAGTCCGGATGTCTTCATCCTCGAAACCTTTTATGATTGGCAGGAACTTTTGGAAACGGTACGGCTGCTGCGGAGTATGACTGACGTGCCGGTCATTGCCCAGGCTGCTCTAGGGGACGTTGGCGTTATGCACGGAGGTACTCCGGTCACTGAGGTATTTCAGGAACTGAAAAGAGCGGGAGCTGAAGTGGCTGGACTGAACTGCAGGATGGGTCCATATCATTTGGTACAGTCGTTTGAACACGTTCCTTTAATGGAAGAAATGTATTTTTCCGCTTATCCAAATGCCAGTCTGCCCAATCTTGATGACGGCCGGTTCGTGTATCAGTCCAACCCGGAGTACTTTTACCAGAGGGCACTTGATCTTAAAAATGAAGGTGTTAATATTATCGGAGGATGCTGCGGCACGACCCCGGATCACATTGCCTGGACGGCAGAGGCGGTAAAAAACACCATGCCGATCACAGAGAAGGAAACTGTACCGGAGCCTGCCCGGGAAATTCCGGCTGCGTCACGGATCCATCCACCGAAACAGCGGCTTGATGTAGTGAATCGCGACAGGCCGTCGGTGATTGTAGAGCTTGATCCTCCGAAAAAACTTGCTACGGAAAAGTTCATACACGGTGCAAAAGCGCTCCACGAGGCAGGAGCAGATGCAGTAACGATGGCGGATAACTCTCTTGCGAGCCCGAGGATTGATAATTTGGCAATGGCGGCCGCTGTGCAGAACAGAACAAAAGCGCGTCCGCTTTTGCATCTTACGTGCAGGGACCGGAACCTGATCGGCCTGCAGTCTCATCTACTCGGTCTGCATACGATGGGGATTCAGGATATCCTTGCTGTGACCGGAGATCCATCCAAAGTCGGCGACTTTCCAGGGGCAACATCCGTATATGACATGAATTCCACCAGGCTTATTACCTTGATAAAGGAAATGAATGAGGGTCGTTCGTATTCCGGTAATTCTCTAGGTGAAAAAACATCATTCACCGTCGCCGCTGCTTTTAATCCTAATGTGAGAAATCTGCATAAAGCAGCACAGAGACTGGAAAAAAAGATCGAAGCCGGGGCGGATTATTTTATGACACAGCCGGTGTATGGAAAAGATCAGTTTGAAAACATATATGAAGAAGTGAAAAATCTTTTTGTTCCCATCTATATAGGGATAATGCCGCTTGTCAGCAGTAGAAATGCTGAGTTTCTCCATAATGAAGTTCCCGGAATCCAGCTGACAGATGGAATTAGATCAAGAATGGCAGCATGCGGGGAAGATCGTGAAGCGGCGCAGGCAGAAGGGATCGCCATTTCCAAAGAACTGATTGACGAATCTCTGCGGTATTTTCATGGAGTGTATTTAATAACACCATTCCTGCGTTATGATATTACGGCAGAATTAACAGCGTATGTACGCGAAAATAATAATACAAATTAAAAAGTTCCAGCAGCTGTAAGCACGAAGAGACTGGACAAAACCATGATGAACTAAAAAGTTCCGGACGATTCAATGTTGAATCGTCCGGAACTTTTTTTCATAGGGAAAATGGATTGTTGAGTTTGAATGAAAGGAAACGTGTCCCTGCACGGGAAAGGATGTTTGTGAGCATACAGAAGAAGCGGTTTTACAAAATAAATGTTACACGCCGGATAGGAATGTATAAAAAGTGCAGGTGGGAAGAAAATAACCATAACCGGCATGAAGTGACAGCAAAGAAGGGGGTTCAGCAAAGAAATGACTAACAGAAAAGCCCGGAAACGGATGGCGGGAATAATGCTCGCCGGTATCATTCTGACGGCCTTTCCTGTCCGGCAGGCAGAAGCATTTTCCGATCAGATTGTTCAAAAAGGTGCCTCCGGAGACGATGTAGTGGAACTTCAGTCAAGACTTCAGTATAACGGTTTTTATGAAGGCACGATAGATGGTGTGTTTGGATGGGGTACGTACTGGTCGGTAAGAAATTATCAAGAGGAATTCGGAATGGATGTTGATGGACTGGTCGGTCCGGACATGAAAGCAATGCTCGAGAAATCCACTGAATATAACGAAGCGTTTGTTAAAAAGGCACTTGAAGAGGGGAGGGACTTCACGCATTACGGAGGCACCCCCGATAAGATCGAAAAAGGGCCGAAAGGAAGTGCGGACAGTAAGCAGGAACAAGAGCAGCCCCGGAAAAAGGAAGAAAACGGCGGTCCGCAGCAAAATCAGCGGAATACCCAGCGAAACGGCCAGACAGGGAAAGAACGGGATAATCAGAAAGGGGAAGGCAGCGATAGCAATGGCAGTGTAGACGAAAACCAATCCAATAAGGCTAATATTCAAAAAGCCATGAATGTGCCAGACGGCTATTCTGAAAATGACATTCAAATTATGTCTAATGCCGTTTACGGTGAAGCGCGAGGTGAACCTTATGTAGGACAGGTCGCTGTAGCAGCGGTTATTATCAACCGTATGGAGAGTTCTTCTTTTCCAAACACGGCGTCCGGGGTCATTTTTGAACCAAGAGCCTTCACGGCTGTAGCCGACGGCCAGATTTACATGGAACCAAATGAAGAAGCCCGTAAAGCTGTGTTGGATGCTGTTAACGGACAAGATCCTTCCGGAGGGGCGATTTATTACTATAATCCGGTCACAGCTACCTCGGACTGGATTTTCAGCCGGGAAACAATAAAAACAATAGGAAAGCACAAATTCAGTAAATAGTGGAGGTGAAAAACGGTGATACGTAACATCATTATAGGAGTTCTGGGAGTGGCTTTAATCAGTACCGGATTTTGGGGGGCCGGTCAGGCAGAGCAGAATGAGGCACTCCGGATCGAAAACGAGAATAACTACCAACGCGCCTTTCACGATTTAACCTTTCATTTAGACGAGCTTCAGGACAAAGTCGGCACGACGCTTGCAATGAACTCAAAAAATCAACTGTCAGGCTCCCTCGCTGAAGTGTGGAGGATTTCTGAGATGGCGCGCAGTGAATTAGGACAGCTTCCAATTGGTATGATGGCTCTTCATGATACGGAGGAACTGCTGAATAAAATAGGAGATTTCAGTTATGAAACAACGGTGCGGGATCTTGGCCAAAAACCTTTATCCAGCAAAGAATATGAGAAGCTTCAACGATATTATGAGCAGTCCGGTGAAATTAAAAACGACCTGCGCCGATTACAAGCTTCTTCTCTTAAAAATCAGTTAAAATGGACAGAAGCGGAAGAAACGATGGCAGAAAACGGAAGTCCAATGGATAATTCCATTGCAAATGGTTTTCAGACGATCGACGGCAAGGCAAAAGGATTCAGAGAATCAGGCGCTGCTCCTGACGATCCAATCCATCCTGCTGTTGATAAACAGATAGCTGAGAAAATAGAAGGGAAACCAATCAACAAAGAACAGGCAGCAAAAAAAGCAAAACAATTTCTACAAATCCCCGATTCCATGAAAGTGGAAATATCAGAGCTTGAGCCGGGATCAGCATACGAAGGTTATACGATGACGATGGAAGAACCCGAAGGCGAAGACATTATTTACATGGATATGACAAAAAAGGGTGGACATCCTCTCTGGTTCTTACAGGCGAGACCGGTAGATGAACAGGAAATCAGCTTGAATAAAGCCTCGCAGAAAGCCCATGCGTTTCTGGAACGAAATGGTTTTAAGAATATGGAGATGATGGAAGGGAATCAGTATGATTCCATCGGTACCTTTCAATTCGCACCTGTCATCAATGGGGTGAAGATATATCCGGAGACGGTTTATGTGGAGGCTGCACTTGATGACGGGGAAATTGTCGGCTTTAAGGGAGCTGAACATCTAATCAATAAAAAAGAACGCGGAACCCTGAAGCCGGCAATAACCGAAGGGGAAGCCGAACAGAAACTAAATCCGAAAGTAGAAGTGAAAGAACGACAGAAAGCGGTTATTGAAACAGAAAACGGTGATGAAGTATTCTGCTACGAGTTTTTTGGGACCATTAATAATGACACCTACACCATTTATATAAATGCGGAAACTGGAAAAGAAGAAAAAGTGGAAAAAATGAAGCATGCCGAACCGGTATATGATACCATGTAAGAGAAATATGGGAAACGTTCAAAGAAGAAGCATGAATGCTTCTTCTTTTCCCGTTATTACTGGAAGCACCGTTACAGGGAGGGCAATATATGATAAATATCGGTGATACCATCCATCTTGAACTTGAAGAGGTACATGCGTCTCTGGAGCGGGGCAGTTCGGAAGTCAAAACGTACCGTTGTAAACTGATTGACTATGATAACGGCCTTTTTGTCGTGGATCCCCCCGTCAACGCTGAAACCGGACGGACCGGGTTTTTTTTGGAAGGGGTGGAGCTCAGCGCCTGGTTTATTGGAAAAGATGAAGCAGTGTACACATTTGAAACGGAAGTGAAGGGAAGAAAACAGGGGCAGGTAAGATCCATTCTGTTGACCGACCCTGGAAGAGACTGCTACATCAGGGTTCAACGAAGAAATTATGTTAGAATTAACACGGCGCTTGATGCTGCTGTATATCCGCAGAAATCAGAAGTTCTCCCGTTTGTTTCTTCCACAATCGACATCAGTGGAGGAGGTATGGCTGTCTTATTGCCCGCCGGCCATGGACTAAATCAAGAGGATATGATTAACGCATGGGTGGTACTGCACACGGCCGAAGGTGGTATACATTACCTGCATCTTTCCTGTAGTGTCGTGCGGATTATGGAGGCAGAAGGTGCGGCCAAAGACAGATGTTCTCTGCGGTTTGATAATATAAGTGATGGAGATAGACAGCTGATAATTAAGTATTGTTTCGAACAGCAGCTTCAGGCACGAAAACACATAAACAGCCGGAATCATTAGATTTGTTCAACGCTTTGTGATATGATAATCTAAGAATGTTACCACCAGCAATGGTACTATCCATTGTTCACAGCAAAGAAGTACATATTGTAACATCGAGGTGCTCTATGAACAAGATTAACATCGCAATTGATGGCCCTGCCGGGGCCGGAAAAAGTACAGTGGCAAGAACCGCAGCCTCACAATTACAATATGTCTACATCGACACCGGTGCGATGTACCGGGCATTAACCTGGAATGCTATTCATCATAACGTGGATATTCAGGATGAAGAAGGGATTTCCGTGTTATTAAAAAAGACAGATATTGAACTGTTGCCATCCCCGGAAGGGAACAGGGTCTTCGTAGATGGAGAGGAAGTAACCTCTGCGATCCGCTCCAATGACGTAACCGCTGCCGTATCGGATGTTTCGGCCCACGCAAAAGTGCGCAGGCAGATGGTAAAAAAACAGCAGGAACTGGCACAGAATCGTGGAGCTGTTCTTGACGGTCGTGACATCGGTACTACAGTTCTTCCACACGCGGAGTTGAAAGTTTTTTTATCCGCCTCAGTTGAAGAACGGGCGAGACGGCGTCATCTTGAGAATGTGGAAAAGGGAATATCTTCTGATCTCCAGATGATGATGAAAGACATTCAAGCCCGGGATGAAAAAGACGCAGGCAGAGACATTTCTCCACTCGTCCAGGCTGATGACGCTGTCAAGGTTGATACGACAGACCTATCCGCTGAAGAGGCGGCGGCTGAGATATGTGAAATGGCCAGGGAAAGGATTCATGAGATATGAGCCTTTACCGTATTGGGAGAGCATTATTCCGCACGTTTTTTTCTCTGTTTATGAGAGTCCGTGTCGTAGGCCGGGAGAACATTCCGGAAACAGGCCCTGTTCTTTTATGCTCTAATCACATCAGCAATCTTGACCCTACACTGCTTGGATCGTTTATGTCACGCTCCATGACCTTTATGGCGAAAGAGGAACTGTTTGAAAAAAAGCTGGTAAACGCTGTTCTGACAAGGGTTGGAGCTTTTCCGGTGAAGCGTGGGAGCAGTGACCGGCGGGCGTTGAAAAAAGGCCTTGGACTTCTTGAAGAAGGACATGTTTTGTGCCTTTTTCCTGAGGGTACAAGGAGTAGGACGGGGGAAATCAGAAGCGGGCTTGCAGGATCAGGCTTTTTTGCCCTGCGGTCAAAAGCCGCTGTCGTTCCTGTTGTCATCGTCGGGTCTTATAAGCTGTTCGGCCGTATAACAATCATTTACGGACCACCGGTGGATATGGACTCTATGCGTGAGAAAAAGGCGGATGCTGCGGAGGCCACCGAAACGATCATGGAGCAGATCCGTGGTCTTAAAAAAGAACATATGGAAAAAAGCGGGTAATAACCTGCGCGTTAACACAGGAACAAATTCTTTCTTCCGAAAGAATTTAAAAAATATTTAGTTTGAAGTTCCCTGAGGACAGTGAAGGAGGCAGAAGTCAATGGTTGACGAAATGAATAATGAGATGGCCGGAATGAATGAACTGCATGTTGGTGATATCGTAAACGCGAAAATCACCAAAGTGGAAGAAAAACAGGCTTATGCGGATGCAGGTTATAAAGTGGATGCTGTTATTCCGATAAGTGAGTTGTCCAGTCTTCACGTGGAAAAAGTGGACGACATCCTGCAGGAAGATGATGAACTGCAGTGCAAGGTGACGAAAGTTGAAGATGATGAACTGGTCCTTTCGCGCCGCGCAGCACTCGCTGATAAAGCTTGGGGAGAACTCCAGGAAAAGTTCAATAACGGTGACATTCTCGAAGCAGAAGTAGCGGAAGTAGTAAAAGGAGGTCTGGTTGTTGATCTCGGCGTCCGCGGATTTATCCCTGCTTCTCTTGTGGAACGCCACTTTGTGGAAGACTTCAGTGATTACAAAGGCCGTACCCTGCGCCTGAAAATTGCTGAAATCGATCCGGAAGACAACAAGCTCATTCTTTCCCAGCGGGCGGTGCTGGATGATGAAGCTGATCAGCAGAAGAAAGAGCTGCTGGAAAATCTTCAGGTCGGTGATGTTGTTAAAGGCACCGTGCAGCGTCTCACTGATTTTGGCGCTTTCGTAGATATCGGCGGCGTAGACGGCCTTGTTCACATTTCCCAGATGGCTCATCACAGAGTAGAATCACCGGGAGAAATTGTGAATGAGGGCGATGAAATTGACGTCAAGATTCTTGCAGTAGATTCGGAAAGCGAGCGGGTTTCGCTCTCCATTAAAGAGACGCTTCCGGGACCATGGACAACAATTGATGGACAGATGGAAGCAGGCGACATTATCGAGGGACAGGTTAAACGTCTTGTATCTTTCGGAGCTTTTGTTGAAGTTGCTCCCGGAGTGGAAGGTCTTGTTCACATTTCCCAAATTGCCAACCGTCATATCGGAACACCAAGTGAAGTACTGGAAGAAGGTCAGGCGGTTAACGTGAAAATACTGGACATTAATCCGGCTGAACAACGTATCTCCCTCAGCATTCGGGAACTTGAAAGAGAAGATACTCCTAATCCAAAAGTTCAGGAAGAGTATGAAGCACCGGAGGAAGATCATTCCGGATTCTCACTTGGAGATATGATTGGAGATCAACTCAAAAAGTATAAGGAATAGGAGCCGGGTAGCGTGACAAGATCTGATCGGAAAAAGGATCACATTCAATACGCTTTATCTACAGGAATGCCTTCCTGGAACAGTCTGGATGACATCCGTTTCGTTCATAACAGCTTACCTGAAACTTCTGTTTCGGAAATCGATGTATCTGTAATAATCGGCGGACTTTCTTTAAGTTCGCCGTTTATTATTAATGCGATGACCGGAGGCGGTGGATCAGAGACAGAATACATTAATCGTTCTCTGGCCCTGGCTGCCGCCGAAACGGGTGCAGCTATGGCTGTGGGGTCCCAGATGGGAGCTGTCATAGATGAACAGGAGCGGTACACGTTTGAAACGGTGCGTGCTAATTATCCAAACGGTCGTGTATTTGCGAACCTGGGTAGTGAACTGACACCGGAGCACGCGGTGAAAGCTGTAGAGATGCTTGAAGCTGATGCCCTTCAAATTCATCTGAATGTTATTCAGGAACTTGTGATGCCTGAAGGTGACCGCGACTTCAGAGGGGCTGTTGACCGTATACAGCAAACCGTCCAGGCACTCGACATTCCGGTTATAGTGAAAGAAACAGGATTTGGAATGAGTGCAGAGAACATAAAAGTACTCGAACACACCGGAGCAGCGATTGTGGATGTAGGCGGCCACGGCGGCACTAATTTCTCCAGGATTGAAAATCAACGGCGCGAACAGCACCTCTCTTTTTTTGATGAATGGGGTATTTCTACAGCATCATCGATTGCAGAAGCTGCATCCGTTCGACATACCCTTTCAATAACAGGCTCCGGAGGAATTCGTAACGGGGTGGAAGCGGCCAAAGCCATTGCTCTCGGTGCAGATGCAGCTGCTCTGGCCGGTACGGTTCTTTCGGCATTAAAAAGCGGGGGGCAAAAGCAGGCTGAAGCATTTCTGCATCAATGTATGGATGAGCTGAAAATGGTGATGGCTGCCACAGGAGCATCTACCATTTCCGAATTGAAAAGAGTACCGGTTGTTGTTGAAGGAAGAACGAAAGAATGGCTTACTGAAAGAGGCATTGACACAACATCCTACAGCCGCAGGATGATTGACAGGTAGATGCTTTTCCTGTTTTAAAAACATTAAATACGGTTATACTGCTTAAAAAAAAGGAAAAAAATGAATAGTATTCTCTGCTTAATCATTCTTTGGTACATATGGATGATTCAGACTTTTTTTGCAGTCAAAAATAAATACAGAACCACTTCCGCCGCTTTTATTCTGGTATTGATTATTCTTTTCCCCATGGAGTGGCAGGCAGCTTCTATCGTTGTTCATCCAGCCTTTTTACTTTTGTATGCCGGTGGACTGCTGATTTTCCCTCTTTTGCCGTCCGATAGAAAAAGAAGAGTTTTTTATTTTTCCGCAGCTTTTGCATTCTTGTTTGCTGCAGTAAGACTGGCGGAATGGTACGAACCCGTGGTATTTCTATTCGGACACTCCGTCACCTATCTTTCTATTTTTTCAGTTCTTTTTTTTGTGTTCGGAAAATCTCTGCATGAGCGCGTGTCCATGGCTGTAACGGCCTGTTCTTCCGGAGAGATACTCAGCCGGATTCACCTCAGAACTTTAACGGATAATGTTATACTTGGAGACCCTTTGCTTTTGAAAATCATTCTTTTTCTGATTCTTTTGCTTCATATATATGATACGGCGGCAAAAGGGATGAAGATGCTGAAGCGTAGTGAAAACAGGACGTTATCCAGTTTGCCCCGGTAAGTCTGCATCTGCTACAATAAGTAAGCTGTTTTATGCAGTTAATAAGAGAGAAGCCTGCTTCTTTTCATCTGCAGGTCTGATTTGTTGATGAATGAAAGATGAAGAAAAACAAATGTAACATTATGTGAACGATAAGAAAGGAAAGAGCACAATGTCCAAACCCGTAGTTGCAATCGTCGGCCGCCCGAATGTCGGCAAGTCCACCATTTTTAACCGAATGGCTGGGGAAAGACTGGCGATTGTGGAGGATGTTCCTGGTGTCACCAGGGACCGAGTGTACAGCAAAGCAGAATGGGTGAACCAGGAATTTAATATTATTGATACCGGCGGCATTGATGTCGGTGGAGGATCGTTATTCCAGCAGATGCGTCACCAGGCGGAAATTGCATTGGAAGAAGCGGATGTCATCGTATTTCTCGTTAATGGACGCGACGGAGTGACAGGAGCAGACGAAGAAGTAGCCTCCCTTTTGTTTCGGACGGACAAACCGGTCGTAGTGGGTGTGAACAAGATTGATAACCTCGAGATGCAGATGGATATTTACGATTTCTACCGCCTCGGATTCGGGGAAGTATATCCTGTGTCAGGATCACACGGTCTGGGGCTGGGAGACATGCTGGATGCGGTTCTCCGCCATTTTCCCGAAGTAGAAGGCGACGATTACGAAGAAGATACCATTAGAATGGCAGTCATAGGGCGGCCGAATGTTGGCAAATCTTCCCTCGTGAACGCTGTGCTGGGAGAAGAACGCGTCATTGTCAGTGATATGCCGGGAACGACGAGGGATGCTGTCGATACGGTATTTGAAAGAGACGGGCAGGAGTATGCGGTGATTGATACCGCCGGCATGCGGAAACGAGGTAAAGTGTATGAAAATACCGAAAAATACAGCGTTATGAGGGCCCTTCGTGCGATTGAGCGGTCGGATGTCGTGTTGATGGTTATCGACGGAGAAGAAGGGATTCTAGAGCAGGACAAAAAGATAGCCGGATACGCCGAAGACGCCGGAAGAGCCATCGTGATGGTCGTAAACAAATGGGACGCCGTTGAAAAAGATGATAAAACAATGTCCCGATTTACCGAAGATATCCGTGAGGGATTTCAGTTTTTGCCGTATGCGCCGGTTCTTTTTCTCTCTGCCGTTACAAAGCAGCGCATGCAGCATCTTCTGCCAATGGTGAAAGAAGCTGCCGATAACCATAACCTGCGGGTGCCGACGAACGTACTTAATGATGTCATTGTTGATGCTGTCATTATGAATCCGACACCGACTGATGGGGTCAGACGCCTGCGTATCAATTATGCAACCCAGGTTGCGGTTGGACCACCGACCATCGTTTTATTTGTTAATGACCCTGATCTTCTTCATTTTTCCTATCACCGCTATTTGGAGAACAGGCTGCGGGAAGCTTTTCATTTTGAAGGCACCCCCATCAAGATCATCGCAAGAAAGAAAAGCGATTAGCCGGTATTATTTCTCATCTAAAGGAGAATTCAAGTGGAACTTATTTTTTCAATTGTAATCGCTTATCTTCTAGGTTCGATCAGTTTCAGTTATGTTATCGCCTGGAATATAAAAAAAATAGATATCCGCCAGCACGGGAGCGGTAATGCGGGTGCAACAAACATACTGAGGGTGCTGGGAAAAGGTTCGGCCATTACGGTTCTCTCTCTTGATGTGTTAAAAGGGGTGGCCGCGGTCTGGATAGCACGACTGCTTGAGATAACAGATATACTTCCTGTATGGACAGCTTTCGGTCAAGTCGAGGGGGTGGCTTCGGCACTCGCCGGAGCAGCCGCGATTGCCGGTCACAACTGGCCTGTTTACTACGGTTTTAAAGGCGGGAAAGGTGTGGCTACAACCATTGGTGTCGTAGCCAGTCTCGTATTTTTCCCGGCGGTATATGTTGGGATTGCAGCTATATTGTCGATTGTTATGACACGGTATGTATCCCTTGGCTCCCTCATTTTTGCTGTCGTTACTCCTGTAGTGATTATCCTGACTAATTTCCATTATGATCATCCGCCTTCCTATTTCTATTTGACAGCTGTCATCGGCGTACTGGCTGTCTGGAAGCACCGCAGTAATATTCAACGGCTGATTAAAGGAAATGAACATAAGATAGGCAGTAAAGTATCTTGATAAGAAAGGCGGGCAAATATGGCGGAAAAGGTTGCAGTCATTGGAGCAGGAAGCTGGGGATCAGCTTTGGCGTCTGTTCTTGCCGATAATGGGCAGGACGTCCGCTTATGGACGAGAAGAGAAGATCAAGCAGAAGAAATGAATCAACATCATACGAATGAACATTATCTTCCCGGTTTTCATTTACCTGGGACGGTGCAGGCTTTCACCGATCTTCGAACATGTACCGAAGATGCTGGTTATATACTGCTCGTTGTGCCGGCTAAAGCCGTCCGGGAGATGATGAAAGATCTGCGTTCATTTCTTTCGGAAGAAGCAGTACTGATTCATGCTTCCAAAGGAATTGAGCCAGGCACGTCTAAACGGATTTCTGAAGTAATGGAAGAAGAACTGACGGGCACCGCTGCGAATCATATTGTCGTGCTCTCCGGACCGAGTCATGCGGAGGAAGTATGTGAAAAACAACCGACAACCGTAACTGTTTCTTCCAGTCATAAGCCGTCCGCAGAAAAAGTTCAGGGTCTTTTCATGAATAACTATTTTCGTGTATACACGAATCAGGATATAATTGGAGTCGAAATCGGAGGCGCTTTAAAAAATATCATTGCCCTCGGAATTGGAATGACCGACGGACTTGGTTTTGGGGATAACGCCAAGGCTGCGTTTATGACGCGGGGTCTTGCTGAAATTTCCCGGCTGGGAGTGACGCTTGGAGCAAGCCCCTTGACGTTCAACGGTCTTTCTGGTCTCGGAGACTTGATTGTCACCTGTTTCAGCCGCCACAGCCGGAACCGCCGCGCTGGAGATAAATTGGGCCGCGGCGCTCATCTTGATGACGTTCTTGAAGAGATGGGGATGGTTGTGGAAGGAGTCCGTACCACGAAAGCTGTTCACGGACTCGCTCAAGCTCAGAACGTGGAAATGCCGATTACAGAAGCTTTATATGACGTTCTATTTGAAGGAACAAAACCAGAAGAGTCCGTCCGTCAATTGATGGCTAGAGAACGTAAACATGAAGAAGAAAACATGTCACTGCTGCTTGATCCCGATTTTCAGAGAAAATGGGACGATACAAGTCAAGGTCCGTGGACAAACGGGTAATGAAAAAGCACGTCTCTTTCCTGTCCCGCATAGAATGGGATGAATCGTGAGAAAGGGAGGCTGCTGTATGAAGCACAGTGATTCAATGTTTGACAATATCGAAAAAAATACGAACGTGAAGCAGGAAGATATCATGAAACTCGTCCAATCGCTGCAGGGAGCCGATTTCCAGGATGAGAAGACAGTCCGCAGAGTAATTAGAGATGTTGGTTCTCTTGCCGGCAAATCCGTATCCGCCCGGAAAGAAGATGAGTTGGTGAAGGCTGTCATGAACAATGATATCCCACTTGACCTGGCTTCTTTAAGTAAATGGTTTCAGTCCAGTCGTTGAAAACAGAAATTTTCTTTCCGTTTCAGAGGCGAATGCTCATTCCAACAGATCCGTTCATGAATATAGTAAACAGAGTAGAAGGAAGGCTGTGCTGAAAAAGGAAAGAATATAGCTGGAACCAGCCGTACTCCGCCCCGGTACCGGCTGGTTTTTCATGATTTTGTCACCACACAGCTATCCACTAATGTGCCATAGGCTGATATTGTTGTGTTATAATGTGGTCTGGAAAAAGGAGGACGGGGTAATGACGGCGTTACAAAGTATGTGGCTTGCTTTTTTCGGGATATTTTTAATGTTCGCTTCAGCAGCATTATCTGTTTTATCCCATAAATTATCCGGATTCTTACGTTTTCTTGTTTTAGCTGTGTCTTTTATATTTCTTGTTACGGCTGGATTGATTGTATTCGTTACTGTCGTAAGAGGACCTCTTGCGGAGTAGATATAAAAGCTGTTACAGGACAACCCTGACGACAGAGAGGTGAAAGCTATTGAAGCGGTATATTCCGCTGTTTGGCGCAATGGCAGCTGTAGTGCTGCTGTTATCGGGATGTCTGTTTCCGCAGGACGAGCGTGCGAAAAATCAGGTTCCTTATGAATCCCAGCTGCAATCAGTACAGCAGGCGGTTGAACAATATCAAAAAGATACGGGTGTACTGCCCATCCGGACAGTCGAGGCGGATACGCCTATCTACCAGAAATATCAGATTTCATTTAATGAATTAATACCACGTTATATGCAGCAGCCGCCCGGAAACTCTTTTGAAAACGGCGGGAAGTACCGGTATGTTATTATCACCCCCGAAGAAGAACCGACGGTGAAAGTTATTGATTTAAGCATTATGGATGAAGTGCAGAAGCTGCAGAGGGCGGTCAACAGCTATATCGACAGCAATGAGTATGCTCCAATTAAGGAACCTGCGGGTCCCGGAGTATTTGAAATAGATAATGAGCGCCTTGATTACAGCGGCGAATTGAAAGTAGAAAGCCCTTATCATGCTGATACATCGCTGCCTATGCTGATTAATGCGCAAGGGGAAGTGCGTATTGATTACGCGATAGACCTGAATATCGCCCTTCAGGAACACGAACATCAGTTGCAGTCCGGAGACGACATCAGATCCATCCTGGCACAAAATTCTCCTATAGTACCAGCTTACTCAGTCCCGTATACACTTGATGAAAACGGGGATCCTGTTTTCAAGGAAAGAAATCAATAGAACCACGGCTGTTGATTATGCAAATATAGGAAGCGTTTCGTTGGACTCCGCCTTTCCTGACCGCTTTCCGCGGGCGTCGCCTCAGCTACCGGGAAAATCACCCGGTGATCTTCGGCTGACGCTTCTCCCGCTGGAGTCGGGCAGACAGCTCCGTCCAACGAAAAAGAAGGGGGTATACATGCTTTGATCACAGATGCACCCTCCTCATAGAATCCTTTCCCATTCCTTTATATGGTAAATCAACAGGCGTGCAATAGAACGATGTTTGGCAGCATTCTTCGGAGTGCTGCTTTTTTTATACGGTGAGTCAGCGGCCTCCCTCCCCGCCAGTCCCACATTCTATAGAAGTCCTGTACATAAACAAGGCATAAGTTTTCGTATTCATCATAGATATATATTGTCATACATGTAAGACCGGTATCGGAATTTTATTGAACAGGAGGGGATCCAGTGGAAAAAGTGGATATCTTCAAGGATATCGCAGAACGGACCGGAGGAGATATATATTTAGGAGTTGTCGGCGCCGTCCGTACCGGTAAATCCACGTTTATTAAAAAATTCATGGAGCTGGTTGTGCTTCCCAACATGGGAAGTGAAGTCGATAAAACAAGGGCAACGGATGAACTGCCGCAAAGCGCAGCAGGACGCACAATTATGACGACAGAACCCAAATTTGTGCCCAATAATGCTGTTTCGCTCGAAGTGGAAGAAGGCCTGGAAGTGAATGTACGGCTCGTCGATTGTGTCGGGTATACGGTGGAAGGGGCAAAAGGATATGAGGATGAAAATGGCCCTCGTATGATTAATACCCCGTGGTACGAAGATCCCATTCCATTTCAGGAAGCAGCTGAAATCGGTACGCGGAAAGTTATTCAGGAACATTCGACACTTGGAGTAGTGATTACAACGGATGGAACAATTGGAGACATTGCCCGTGATGATTATGTGGAAGCTGAAGACAGGGTTATGGAAGAACTCAATGAAGTAGGAAAACCTTATATTATGGTGATTAACTCTGTTCAGCCGCACCATCCGGAAACAGAGGCACTTCGTCAGCAATTGATGGAAGAACATGATGTTCCGGTACTGGCTCTCAGCATAGAAAGTATGACAGAGCACGATATTCACAACGTTTTAAGGGAAGTACTTTTTGAGTTTCCAGTTCATGAAGTGAATGTAAACCTGCCGAGCTGGGTCATGGTGCTGCGGGACAATCACTGGCTTCGTGAGGAATATGAACAATCCGTACGCAACACGGTGAAAGACATTAAACGGCTTCGGGATGTAGACCGAGTGGTCCAGCAGTTTGCAGGAAACTTTGAATTCATAGAAGAAGCCGGTCTGGCGGGCATTGAAATGGGACGCGGTGTTGCTGAAATAGATCTGTACGCGCCGGAGCACCTATACGACCAGATATTAAAAGAAGTCGTCGGGGTGGAAATCAGAGGAAAAGACCATCTGCTCCATTTGATGCAGGATTTTTCTCACGCCAAACAAGAGTATGATCAAGTCAGTGAAGCATTGAAAATGGTGAAGCAGACAGGGTACGGCATTGCAGCTCCTGCCTTAACAGACATGAGCCTCGATGAACCGGAAATTATTAAACAGGGATCGCGTTTTGGAGTAAGACTGAAAGCGGTGGCGCCGTCCATTCATATGATTAAGGTGGATGTCGAATCTGAATTTGCTCCGATTATCGGGACGGAAAAACAAAGTGAAGAACTCGTCCGGTATCTCATGCAGGACTTTGAAGAGAATCCATTGTCCATCTGGAATTCGGACATTTTCGGGCGTTCCCTTAACTCTATAGTCCGCGAAGGAATACAGGCAAAATTGTCTTTGATGCCGGAAAATGCTCGATACAAACTGAAAGAAACATTGGAACGTATTATCAATGAGGGCTCCGGAGGATTGATAGCGATCATACTGTAGAAGGTGTGGTATGAGGGAAATGGGTGTTTGATTCGTAATAAATGAATCTTTAAATAAGCCCCTGGCTTTTAAGGGCGCTTTGTACTTTTCTGAAGTGCGGGCAAAATGCTTCCGACTATCTTTTATGATATTCGGAAGCATTTTTTATTACGTAGAAACCTATTATCTCAAAATTAAGTTTACATAATAATATTATAGAAAACTAAAATTCTGATTCTTTGCTTTCTACATACCCTTATGCTAAAATTTTTCAAAGGTCATATTAAGTGGAGACAGGGGGAAAAAGAGAGTGTCTACCGTTAATCACGATAAAATAGAGAAAGCAGTTTACTCCATTTTGGAAGCTGTCGGGGAAAATCCAGACCGGGATGGTCTTCTGGACACGCCCAAAAGGGTAGCAAGAATGTATGAGGAAGTTTTTCAGGGATTGTCGCAGGATCCGGCTGAACACCTTCAAACCGTTTTCGGAGAAGAACATGAGGAACTCGTTCTTGTAAGAGATATTCCGTTCTACTCGATGTGTGAGCATCATCTTGTTCCTTTCTACGGAAAAGCCCACGTCGGTTACATACCAAAAGAAGGACAGGTTACCGGGTTAAGTAAACTGGCAAGAACAGTGGAAACAGTGGCGAAAAGACCGCAGCTTCAGGAAAGAATCACATCCACGGTGGCTGACAGCATTCTTGAAACACTTAATCCTCATGGTGTGATTGTCGTGGTGGAAGCCGAGCACATGTGTATGACGATGCGCGGTATCCAGAAACCAGGAACCGAAACGGTAACATCAGCGGTCCGGGGATCGTTTGAAAACGATGAAGCATCAAGGGCGGAAGTATTGACACTTATTAACCGTTCATAACTAGAGGAGGAAAGAAAATGTCGTCTGATGATTTTTGTGTTATTAAGGCCGAAGAAGACGGAGTGCATGTTATCGGCTTGACCCGGGGAACCGACACCAGATTCCATCATTCAGAGAAGCTTGACCGGGGAGAAGTGATGATTGCCCAGTTCACTGAACATACTTCCGCAGTGAAGGTCAGAGGAAAAGCAGTGATTCAGACGAGTCACGGCGAGTTGAGAACAGAAGAATAATAAAGCGGAAAATTTTAATAGATCGGGGGGCCTCTCAAGTATGAAAGAGCTGTATGAAGATGCAGAGGTGCAGAAAATTGAACACGAGTTTAAGCAGCTGACAAGTCATCCATATTTAAAAGAATATATCGAAGAGGCCGGTATCGAATATGATTATATTTTGTTCATGATGGAGCTGCTCTTGGATTCCCCTCTTTCTGCAGATGCAAAAAGAGAACAGATATTATCGGCTCTTTTGGTCCAGGCAGCCTTTGTTACCCATGAAAAGGTGGAAACCGGAGGTCAGGAAGTACTTCTCGGTAAAAAGCCCCGGCAGCTGACCGTTCTGGCCGGTGATTTTTTCAGCAGCCTTTACCACAGCATGCTCGATAGAGATGTCCATGCCAAGGTGATACCTGTATTCAGTGATGCTATTCAAAAAATCAACGAAGAAAAAATGAGCCTTCATTTCTGCGAAAATGAAAGCGAAGAGGTGCTCCTCTCCCGGCTTGCATTAGTGGAAGGTGCTTTTTTAAAGAATATTGCTTCGTTTTATCAGAAGCCTGAGGCCGGATCGCTTGCGGAGACTTTTTTTCTGTTAAAGCGTCTTGTTCATGAACGGAACCCAAAAGAAAGCTGTTATCTTTCTGCCCCGGCGAATTCTATCCATGCGTTTTTGGAAGGCGGAATAGAATGGACAGGTTCCTGGCCGGCACAAAGTGTAGAACAGTGGCTGACCCATCATATCACGAGGCTGCAAAAAGAACTGCATCAAAAATTACATACAACAACTTCCATTGGAAACGAGCTGCTCTTTAATGTGCTGACATCATGGTCCCGCGATTTTATAAAAGCAGAGATTAAGTAACGGGGGCAGGAATTCCATGAATAGAACAAAAGAAGAACGAGTACATGAAGTATTCGAAAACATACACCACAAATACGATCTGATGAACTCGGTAATCAGCTTTCGTCTTCATAAATCATGGAGAAAGAAAACGATGGAGGCGCTGAATGTGGAACAAGGAGCCGTAGTACTTGATCTTTGCTGTGGTACCGCGGAATGGACGATTGATCTTGCAGAAGCCACGGGCAGTGCCGGCAGTGTGACAGGCGTTGATTTTAGTGGCAGTATGCTTCAAACCGGACAGGAAAAGGTACAGCAAAAAGGACTTTCCCAGGTTGAACTGCTTCAGGCGAATGTGATGGATCTGCCTTTTCCCGACGAATCATTCGATTATGTTACGATTGGTTTTGGGCTGCGCAACGCTGCGGATTATCCAACGGTGCTGCGCGAAATGCACAGAGTCCTTAAAAAAGGAGGACGGGCGGTCTGTCTTGAGACGTCGACACCGGAAAACAACTGTTTCAAGCGGATGTATTCCGTATATTTCAGCTATATGATGCCCGGCTTAGGAAAACTGTTTGCAGGAAATTATGAGGAGTATTCCTGGCTTCAAGAGTCAACCGCCGCCTTTCCTAACAAGAACCTCCTCACGATTATGTTCGCAGAAGCCGGATTTTGTGAAGTGGATGTGACGTCGTTTGCGATGGGAACAGCTGCTTCCCATTCCGCTTTGAAGAGCAGCTGAAGTACTGGAAAGGAAGTACATAAATGAAAAAAGTAAAAATCATACTTGAAATGATCAAATTTGAGCATACCGTATTCGCCCTTCCGTTTGCTTTTCTCGGGGCGGTACTTGGAAGTTTAATGGTGGAAGGGACATGGCCCGCCATTGGGGAATGGGTATGGATAACTCTTGCCATGGTAGGGGCGAGAAGTGCTGCCATGACGATGAACCGTGTTATTGATGCCCGCATTGACAAACGAAACCCGCGGACAGCCGGACGTGCGATTCCGGCCGGGTTGATTTCCATGAATCAAAGTATATTGTTTATCGCTGTATCACTACTTGTTTTAGTGACAGCAGCTTTTCAACTTAACATGTTGTCGGTTTATCTTCTTCCGGCGGCGGTGTTTTTTTTGACATTTTATTCTTATACAAAGCGGTTTACCTGGCTCTGTCACATCTTTCTTGGTGTAACGATAGCCATTGCACCGCTCGGAGGATGGGTTGGTGCAACCGGAACTCTTCGTCCGGAAGCATTACTGCTTTTTCTTGCTGTAGCATTCTGGATTGCGGGCTTTGATGTCATTTACGCCACACAGGATAAAGAGCATGACGATGAAGAAGGCATTCATTCCATTCCTTCCCGGTTCGGCGTTCCAAAAGCTTTGATGGCGGCGAGACTTTTTCACTGCATCAGTTTTCTAGCGTTATTGTCTCTGCATTTTCTTTCGCCGCTGTCCTGGGTGTATCTGGCGGGCGTTCTGATTGCCGGTGTTGTGATGACCTATGAACACTCCATCGTGAAACCCAATGATCTGTCCAGGGTAGGGGTGGCTTTCTTCCCGATGAACGGGGTCATCAGCTTTGTCATGCTGTTTTTCACAATTGGGGACATGCTGTTATGACTGTAAAAACATTTACTGTAGCTATTACTGGTGCCAGTGGAGCAGTATACGGCATCCGTATCACAGAAGAACTGCTGAGACAGGGGCATTATGTTCATTTTTTGGTCAGCGAGGCAGGATGGCAGGTTTTCCGGGAAGAACTACTCCTTGATACGACAGATAGAGAGGAGTGTGTGCGGAAGCTGTTTGCCGGATACAACAGCGAACAATGGGTGATGCATGAACTCCAGGACTTCAAAGCCCCAATCGCAAGTGGTTCTCATCATACCGATGGAATGATTGTCTCTCCATGCTCTATGGGAACATTATCCAAGATTGCAAACGGCATTTCAGGGAATTTAATTGAGAGGGCGGCGGATGTACAGCTCAAGGAAAAACGACCGCTCCTTCTTGTGCCAAGAGAAACCCCGCTGCACGGTATTCATCTTGAAAATCTGTCCAAAGCAGAGAAAAACGGGGCTCTGATTGTACCGGCAATGCCGGGTTTTTATCACCTTCCTGAGACAAAGGACGACTTGATTAATTTTGTAGCCGGCAAAATTCTGGACAGTCTTGGTGTGGGGCACGCTTTATTTACGAGATGGGGGCAGAAAAAGTGAGCATTAGAATCGGTGAAATTTCTTATACAAACATTATTCCTGCTTTTCATTTTCTTGATAAAAGGGAACTGGAAACCCAGGGATGCTTATTTTACCCGAAGGTGCCTGCCGAGCTGAATGCAGGTATAAAAGAGGGCTCGATTGATGCAGCAGGTATTTCCTCCTTCGCCTACGGGGAAAATGCTGAAGAACTGGAACTGTTTCCGGACTTATCTGTTTCCTCATACGGAAAAGTAGGATCCATTCTCTTTTTTTCCAAAAAAGAGATTGATAAGCTTGAAGGCAGTTCGATTGCTCTCACCTCTTCGAGCGCAACTTCAGTCCACCTGCTGAAAATTATCCTCGCAGAATTTTATAATTTAACACACATTAATTATGAGACGATGCATCCTGATCCGAAAACAATGAAAATGGAGCATGACGCCTTTTTATTAATAGGGGACGATGCGATTCGTGAATCCTGGAGTCCGGACCGATCCTTCTTTTGCTATGATCTGGGCGAGTTGTGGTACCAACACACCGGACTCCCCATGACGTATGCGGTGTTTGCTGTGCGCAACGCAGCTGCTCAAAAGGACCAGAGCATAATAAAAACTCTGTTCAAAGCCTTTCACTACAGCAAGGCTCTTTCACTTCACAGCTGCTTTGAACAGATGGTGCAGGATGTGCAAAAGGAGCATGGCGGAACCCTTTCATTCTGGGATGACTATTTCCGCGGACTGCATTATGATTTTCGGGACAAAGAAAAAGAAGGATTGCTTTATTATTTTGAACTTCTGTACAAATACGGTTTTTTGAAGACCCCCGTAAACCATATTCCGTTATGGGCAGCCGGAAACGAGGTGCAATACTTATTTTGAAGGTGAATATCATGAAGTTGGCCGATCTGTACATGTTTCTCAAGCCGGATATAAAAAAAATAGAATCAGAACTTGAACGTGCGGTGGAAGCTGATCATCCGGTACTTCAGGAAGCGTCTTTGCACCTCCTTCATTCAGGGGGAAAGCGGATCCGGCCGGTATTTGTGCTGCTTAGTGCAAAATTTGGACAGTATGAAATAGACCGTGTTAAACATATTGCTGCAGCTCTTGAGTTGATCCACATGGCATCTCTCGTTCATGACGATGTCATTGATGATGCGGATCTCCGCCGGGGCAGCAAAACGATCAAGGCGAGGTGGGACAACCGGGTTGCAATGTACACAGGGGATTACATTTTTGCGAAAGCGATTGAAAAGGCCTCGTTTTTTGAAAATGAAACGATTCACCGGGTGATTTCCAATGCGATGATGGAAATGTGTCTGGGTGAAATAGAGCAGATACGTGATCAGTATAACTGGGATCAGAACTTCAAAACCTATCTGCGCCGCATCAAGCGTAAAACCGCGCTTTTGATAGCAGTAAGCTGTCAGCTGGGGGCCATCAGTGCGGGAGCGTCACGTGAAGATCAAAACCGTCTCTACTACTATGGATATAACGTTGGTATGTCCTATCAGATTATTGATGATATCCTCGATTTCACAGGGACGGAAAAGGAACTGGGTAAACCGGCCGGAGGCGACCTGCGGCAGGGAAATGTCACTCTTCCGGCTTTATATGCGATGCATCATGACTCGTTCTGCCGGGAAGAAATCAACCGCATTATCGGGAGATCAGGGGATGATCCCGGGGACATATCTCCACTTCTGGATATGATCAACCAATCCGGCGGCATTGAATACTCCAAAACCTTGAGCAGACAGTATTTGCAGAAAGCATTTCGTTCCCTGGACGGTCTGGAGGATATTTCAGCCAAAAAATCTCTTCTGGATATTGCTTCCTATATTGGAAGCCGAAACAGCTGAAGACCTTATGTAATGGAAGTTGCTAACGCTTTCAGTGTTTGATATAATCAGACGGGTTCAGAAAACGATTACATAAGAAAGAGGGATGAAGATGGAACAGTCGTTTATTATGGTGAAACCGGACGGCGTACAGCGGAATCTTGTCGGGGACATCGTGCAGCGCTTTGAAAACAAGGGCTACACCCTGGCAGCAGCAAAGTTAATGTCCATCCCGGGAGAAATGGCGGAAAAACATTATGACGAATTAAAGGACAAGCCGTTTTTTGACAGCCTGATATCGTTTATTACATCCGGTCCTGTGTTTGCGATGGTCTGGGAAGGGGAGAACGTCATCGCCGAAGCCCGCAAAATGATGGGGGCAACCAATCCGGCCGAAGCTGCTCCCGGTACAATCCGCGGCGATTACGCCGTACAGGTCGGGATGAACGTCATTCATGGTTCCGATTCCCCGGAAAGTGCAGCACGTGAAATTGACCTGTTTTTTGACAAAAGTGAGATACAATCCTATGAAAAGCATGTAGCAGATTGGGTATAAAAGTTTACGGAGAGTCCGGGACAAAACCTTTATCATTCAGAAAAATGCCGAACGATTTTTTAAAATCGTTCGGCATTTTTCGTTGCTCTTTTTTGTATGGAAAACCAGAGAAAGGCTCTTTATCTGCGGACTATTCACCTACTGAATGTCATGATACAATAACAGCATGATTTAGAAAGTGAAAGAGGGCACCCACATGAGTGAAAAAGAAGAAAAATCTGGACTCCGTACCGGAACGGAGTCCGATTACGAGAGATTTAAGAGGGACGTAAAAACAAAGACTGGCATTGATTTGTCGCTCTATAAAGAAGCGCAGATGAAACGGCGTCTGACCTCGTTTTATGAGAAACGCGGATATCAAAACTTCCATGACTTTTTTAATAGAGGTATCAGTAAAGATGAATCTGTTCTTGAAAAGTTTCTGGAGCGCATGACGATAAACGTATCTGAATTTTACCGTAATTCAAAACGTTGGGACGTGTTGACCGAAGTTATTCTGCCTCGTCTTCTGAAACAGTCTTCCCGTCTGAAAATATGGTCGGCTGCCTGTTCAACAGGAGAAGAGCCGTATACGATGTCGATAATCCTGAAAGAAAACAACTCGGTAAAGGATTACAGTATTACAGCTACCGATATTGATGATGTTATATTAAAACGGGCGGAAGCTGGACTGTACACGGAAAGGGCGCTGAAAGAACTTTCCACCCCGGTGATTAACCGGTATTTTACAAAGGAGGAGACAGGCTCGCGCATCACAGACGATGTTAAACGTAACGTAACGTTTCGAAAACATAATCTGCTTGCTGATACATATGAAACCGGCTTTGATATTATTATATGCCGGAATGTTCTGATATATTTCACCGATGAAGCGAAACGGGAGATTTACAGGAAATTTAATAGAGCGCTGAAATCAGGCGGTATCCTTTTTGTCGGAAGTACAGAACAGATTTTCAACCCGGAACAGTTCGGATTTGAAACAGAAGATACATTTTTTTATAAAAAAACAAAAGATATATAAAAGCATGAAACGTATGTGTATTTCCCGACACAAGCGTCTGTAAATATGTTATCATTTAATGCATAAAAGCACGAAAGAGAGAATACGGAAAAAGGAGTGGAATACGAACATGAGATACTTAACAGCTGGAGAATCGCATGGTCCCCAGTTAACTACGATTGTGGAAGGCGTGCCGGCGGGTATGGAGCTTGTGGAAGAAGATATCAACAAAGAGCTCCGGCGCCGCCAGGGTGGTTACGGACGCGGCCGGCGCATGCAGATTGAAAAAGATAAGGTACAGTTTATGAGCGGCGTCCGTCACGGCCGTACGACTGGAGCCCCCATTACGATGGTAGTGGAAAATAAAGACTACCAGTCCTGGACCGGAATTATGGGAACGGCTCCTTTATCTGAAGAGGAAGAGCAGAACGTAAAACGCCGGATCAGCCGTCCAAGACCCGGGCATGCTGACTTAAACGGCGCTGTTAAATATGGACACCGTGACCTCCGTAATGTGCTCGAACGTTCCTCGGCCCGGGAGACGACATCCCGGGTGTGTGCAGGAGCTCTTGCCAAAAAAGTTCTGCACACGCTGGGTATGGATGTTGGAGGACAGGTTCTTGAAATCGGGGGAATCGAGGCGGAAAAAGTAGAATACGAAAACATGCTGGATCTCAAGGAACGGTCGGAAGCCTCCCCGGTGCGCTGTCTTGACGAGGATGCCGCGGAAAAAATGAAACAAGCGATTGATGACGCGAAAGCAAACGGTGATTCCATTGGTGGAGTCGTGCAGACTGTAATCAGTGGAGTGCCGGTAGGGATGGGGAGTCACGTTCAATATGACAGGAAGCTCGATTCCAAAATAGCGGGCGCTGTCGTCAGCATTAACGCGTTTAAAGGCGTCGAGGTCGGCATCGGTTTTGATGCAGCAGGGATGCCGGGAAGCAGGGTGCATGACGAGATAGCCTGGGATGCTGCAACCGGTTATTACCGAAAAACAAATAACCTGGGTGGATTTGAAGGTGGAATGACCAATGGGATGCCCGTAATCATCCAGGGAGTCATGAAACCTATTCCGACACTGTATAAACCTCTTCAGAGCGTTGATATTGAGACGAAGGAGCCTTTCAACGCAAGCATCGAACGGTCGGACAGCTGTGCTGTACCGGCAGCTTCGGTTGTGATGGAAAATGTGATTTCATTTGAAGTGGCTGCTGCGGTACTGGATATGTTCGGTTCTGACAGAGTGGACGCTGTGAAGCAGGCGGTAGAACAGCACAAAGAATGGGCGAGGGATTTTTAGTGGAGCAGTTGATTATTGATACGTCAAGCAGGGAGTACCCGGTATATATAGGAGAAGGTCTGCTGCACCGGAGTGCAGAGCTTTTGGCCTCTGTACTGGAAGGAAAGAGCCGGGCGCTGATTATCAGTGATTCCAACACAGCACCACTTTATGCAGAAACGGTGCGTGATTCACTGGAACCGCTGCTTTCGGTTCATATTCACACGCTGCAGGCAGGAGAACACTCTAAATCGCTGGAAGGGTACGATCAGGTGATGACAGCCTGTATCAATGCCCGTCTCGACCGGCATTCTGTCATTTTGGCACTTGGCGGCGGAATGGTTGGTGATCTTGCAGGGTTTGCTGCTGCTACATATATGAGAGGAATATCCTTTGTACAGATGCCCACAACCCTGCTTGCCCAGGACAGCAGTGTAGGAGGAAAGACAGGCATTAATCACCCTCTAGGAAAAAATCTCATTGGGGCGTTTCATCAGCCGGAAGCCGTGCTGTATGACACAGACACCCTTGCTTCTCTTCCCGACAAGGAATGGCGTTCCGGATTTGCCGAGATGATTAAGCATGCCGTTATTAAAGACCCGGATCTTCTGGTCCGCCTCAGAACGGAAGTTCAAAACACGGAGGATATGAAAAAAGACTCCCTGAAACAGTTTCTGAAACAATCCATGACTGTGAAAGCTGATATAGTCAAAGAAGATGAACGCGAAGCAGGGGTGCGCGCATTTCTTAATTTCGGCCACACGCTCGGCCACGCACTGGAAAAAGCATCGGGTTATAAAGACTTAACCCACGGGGAAGCTGTTGCAGCAGGAATGATTTTTGCGATGAAAGTAAGCAATTATCTTCAGTATTCAGAGTGGGATACTGCCGCGGAAACCGCGTGGTTTAAAGCACTCGGGTATCCGGTGGAAGCACCGGCTGCTTTTGAACCGGCTGCACTCGTTGAAACGATGAAAAGTGATAAAAAAGCACGAGCCGGCGAATTGACGTTTGTACTGGCTGCCTCCCCTGGGAAACCATTTCTTGCAAATGTGGAGGAACGCGACATCCTTCATCTGTTGTCAGAAATGAAAAAGGGGGAATGCCGGGATGATTAGAGGAGTACGCGGAGCGACGACGGTGAAGAAGAATACCGAGGAGCAGATTGTAAGCAGCACGAAACGACTTTTGGAAAAAATGATCAAGGAAAATCATATGTTCCCTGAAAGTGTGTCCCACATATGGTTTACGGTAACAGAGGACCTTGATGCAGCATTTCCGGCAAAAGCGACTAGATTAATTGATGGGTGGCAGTTTGTACCGGTGATGTGTGCACAGGAAATACCGGTTCCGGAAAGTCTGCCGCTTTGTATACGGGTGATGATGACGGCAGAGACCGAAGCCATGCAGCAAGAAGTCAATCACGTTTACTTAAATGACGCAGTCACCCTGCGTCCGGATTTAGAGTTGACAAAACGAAAAGAAAACCGGTAAGATAAAGATAGATTAGAATAGCCAGTACATGAGAAGAGTAGAGCAGAGAGTGATGAGAATAGCAGAGAAGAGCGCAGCAGAGCATGGATTGGATACGTGTGCCTGAAACAGCGCTGTTTCAGGCTTTTTATATGAATACACCCTTCCCCGCCTATATGCAGCGGCGGCGGTTTCCGTGTGAACCGTCTTATGCGCTTTACTTCTGCCCGCTCTCTTCTTCCAAGTACGTAAAGAGGTGAGCACATGTCCGAAACATCTTTTTCAACTTTTTGTAAACAAGCAGAAACTTACAGTATGATCCCCTATGTCAGTACATTTTTCACCGATACCCTGACCCCGATAGAAGTGTTTCAGAAGTTTCAGGAAGAAGCGGTTTTTCTGCTGGAAAGCAAAGATGAAGCTTCCCTGTGGTCCAGGTATTCTTTTATTGGACTGCATCCTCAATTTACCATTACGGACCGCGGTGGAAACTATGCGTTCGTTAATGAAAAAGGAGCGCTCCTGAAGGAAAACACGTCGCTCTCGGTTCTTTTTGATGAAGCAATCCAGTATCTTGCTCCTGCCCCGGCGGAAGTTGATATTCCTTTTCTGGGTGGTGCCGTTGGTGTCATTCCGTATGACAGTATCGAAGATTTTGAACCCGATCTTCAAAAGGAAGAAGACGCTCCCGGAGAAGATCATGTAACCCTGCAGTTTTGTGAAACGATTATAGCCATGGATCATGAAAACAGGGAATTGACATTTATCCATTACAACAAAGATACGGATATCACTCTATCTGAAAGATACGACCATGCGGCTGCCGGAGTGAAACGGCTTTTGGATGTTTTGACAGCTGGCGCCCGGACGACCGGACATCTCCAGGCACCCCTTGGGAAAAGCGCGGAAGCTGATTTTTCAAAGGTATACACGTGTTACCCGAAAGAAAAATTCGAACAGGATGTCGAACGCATCAAGGAGTATATAAATGCAGGGGACATTTTCCAGGCTGTTTTGTCCCAGCGCTTTGAGCGGAGGGTATCCGTTGAAGCCTTCGACATCTACCGGGCGCTTCGAATGATCAATCCTTCCCCTTATCTGTTTTATTTGAAGCTGGGGGAAAAAGAAGTGGTCGGCAGTTCACCGGAAAGGCTTATACAGGTGCAGGACCGCCGTATTGAAATCCACCCTATTGCCGGAACAAGAAAGAGAGGGCGCTCAGTGGAAGAGGATGAAGAGCTGACCCGTGAGCTTCTTCAAGACGAGAAGGAGCGCGCCGAACATTACATGCTTGTTGATCTCGCCAGAAATGACGCGGGAAGGGTGGCAGAGTACGGATCGGTAAAAACACCGGTACTAATGGAAGTCGGTAAGTTTTCCCATGTTATGCATATCATTTCCAAAGTTACCGGGGAGCTCAAAAAGGAAATAACCCCTGTTGAAGCGCTTCAGGCATCTTTTCCCGCAGGAACCGTTTCGGGAGCTCCGAAATTCCGTGCAATGGAAATACTTAAAAGTCTTGAGCCGCACCGACGCGGCATTTACTCCGGTGCGGTCTGTTATCTTGGATATGACGGCAATATTGATTCCTGTATTTCCATCCGCACAATGGTTGTTGAAAACGGCAAAGCAAAGATACAGGCCGGTGCAGGCATTGTAGCGGATTCTGTACCTGAAAAAGAATATGAGGAAACACAGAACAAAGCAGCAGCTCTGTTGAGGGCAGTTGAAGCAGCAGAAGCGGTGTTTTCGGAAAAGGGGGACACTAATCATGTTTAAAGAGATATTAGAAACATGTATGGAAGGCGGCAGCCTTTCAGAGAAACAGGCAGAAGAAACAATGGACGAAATTATGGAAGGGCGGGCTACAGAAAGTCAGATCGCAAGCCTCGTTACGGTTCTTCGTTACCGCGGGGAAACGGTAGAAGAGATGACCGGCTTTGCGGCTTCGATGCGGAGCCATGTCATACCGATGAAGCATGATGAAGAATACGTTATAGATACGTGCGGCACCGGAGGCGATATGAGCTCCACCTATAATATATCGACAGCATCCGCTATCGGTTTGTCTTCGCTGGGTGTTCCTGTAGCTAAGCACGGAAATCGGTCGGTTTCCTCAAAAAGCGGCAGCGCCGACGTCCTGGAAGCACTCGGTATTCCTGTGCAGACCACCCCGGAAACAGCGGCAGAGTCGCTGCGCCGGTACCATCTGGCATTTTTGTTTGCTCCTTTATACCATACATCGATGAAGCATGCTGTGACCCCGAGAAAAGAAATCGGATTCCGGACTATTTTCAACCTCCTGGGCCCTCTCACAAACCCGGCCGGGGCGCGCGCGCAGGTGATAGGAGTGTTCAACAAAGACTACGGCAGAAAAATGGCACAAGTATTAAACAGACTCGGAGCGGAACGGGCGCTTTTTGTGACAGGTGGTGACGGCATGGATGAAATTACGACAGCCGGGATAACGTATGTAGCGGAACTGCGAAACGGTGAAGTGAATGAGTATACCGTGAGTCCTGAAGATTTTGGACTCCGCACGTCACCGGTTAAAGACGCACAGGTACAGGATGTACAAGAAAGTGCAGCACTCATCCAATCTATATTCAATGGCGGGAAACAGGGGGCAGCCAGAGACATTCTACTCATGAATATGGCTGCGGGTCTTTATACATCAGAGCGCTGCCGTACGTTTAAAGAAGGGGCTGCCCTTGCTGCAGAAGTGATCGATAACGGTACAGTAATGCAGCACTTGAACAATCTGCAGCAGAGCGAGGTGGATGCAAATCATGCTTGATCGAATTCTTGAGACTAAAAGAGAAGAATTGAAGACACTGACAATGCCTGAGGAGGCACCGGTTACAAGGTATTCCCTGACAAAGGCATTGAGAGCAGAAGCAGATGAGGTGCAGGTCATTGCCGAGGTGAAAAAAGCATCTCCGTCAAAAGGTTTGATCCGTTCTCCGTTTGATCCCGCAGATATTGCCCGCCAGTATGAAAAGGGCGGTGCGGCAGCTCTTTCGGTGTTAACCGATGAAACGTATTTCCAGGGAAGCCGGGATTACTTAACAGAAGTGAAACATAAAACCGGATTGCCTGTCCTGCGCAAAGATTTTATGATAGAAGAAACCCAGATAGAAGAAAGCAGGCGGATGGGGGCGGATGCCGTTCTGCTCATCGCAGCTGCCCTTGAACCAAAAAAGCTCCATGACTTATATCTTTCAGCGGTGGAAAAAGGAATGGAAGTACTGGTCGAATGCCATTCCCTGGCCGAACTCGATGCAGTGCTTGGATTGTTTTGTCCCATGCTTATCGGTATCAATAACAGAGATCTGACAACGTTTGAAACGACTCTTCAAGTTACGAACGAACTAAGCCGCCATATACCACCTGAGACTCTGCTGGTAAGCGAAAGCGGGATTCATACACCCGAAGATATGGCCTTTGTTCAGCAGGCAGGAGCCAAGGCTGTGCTCGTGGGTGAATCTTTGATGCGCCGGGACGACGTGGAGTCAGCCCTGAGAGCGTTGAAAGGAGAATCCTGATATGACGGTGCCGAAACTGAAATTATGCGGCCTGCACTCTCTGGATGATGTGGTGACCGTGGCGGAGTCGAGTGCTGATTATGCGGGGTTTGTAATGGCTGAGAGCCGCCGGCGCGTTTCTCCGGAAACCGTAAAAATCTGGCTCGATACATGTCCGCTTCCGGGGAAGAAAATTGCTGTACTGTTTGTTAACGCTCCCCTGGAGGAAATAAAACGAGCGGTGGAAATAGTGAACCCGGACATTATACAGCTGCACGGAGATGAAACAGTCCGTGATCTTGAAAATATAAAGAAGACAACCGGCAGAGAAATCTGGAAAGCAGTACCTCATGATACAAAGACGCTGGAAAAAATGAAGCAGTACGAAGCAGCGGATGGATTTATTGTAGATGCCAAAGTAAAGGGAGCCAGGGGTGGTACCGGACAGCAGTTTGACTGGTCCCACGTTCCCGGCTATGTTTCATTTGGTAAAGAACACGGCATCCCTGTTTTGATTGCCGGGGGCGTCAATCCCGGTAACGCAGGGGAGCTTGTCTCGTTTCATCCGTGGGGTGTCGATGTCTCAAGCGGCATTGAAAAAGAAGGAAAAAAAGATAAATCCCTTGTAATGGAAATGGAAAAGAGGTTGAACAGCAATGAAAACCATGTATCCCGATGAAAAAGGAAGATATGGAAATTTCGGCGGAAAATTTGTGCCGGAGACGTTGATGTATGCTTTGGAGGAATTGGAAGAAGCGTTGGATGAGGCGGTGCAGGATCAGGCGTTTGTTGATGAATACCACCAGACCCTCCGTGAATATGCGGGGAGACCGACAGCGCTGACATACGCTGAACGTATTACACATTATCTCGGCGGCGCTTCGGTCTATCTGAAACGCGAAGATCTTCTGCACACCGGGGCGCATAAATTGAACAATGCCATCGGACAGGCTCTGCTTGCCAGGAGAATGGGAAAGAAAAAAATTGTTGCCGAAACAGGTGCCGGACAGCACGGCGTCGCAACGGCTACGGTATGCGCTGCTATGGGTCTTGAGTGTAAAGTGTTTATGGGAGAGGAAGACACCCGCAGACAAGAGCTGAACGTTTTTCGGATGGAGCTGCTTGGAGCTGAAGTCGTACCGGTGCACTCCGGCAGTAAAACATTAAAAGATGCCACTAATGACGCGATACGGTACTGGGTGGCAAATGTGGAAGATACATTTTATCTCATCGGTTCCGTTGTCGGCCCTCACCCTTATCCGAGAATGGTCCGGGATTTTCAGAGAGTGATAGGGGATGAAACAAGAGAACAGACGGTGCAGAAAACAGGCTCCCTTCCGGACGCTGTCTTTGCCTGTGTAGGCGGGGGCAGTAATGCTATCGGAATGTTCCACCCTTTTCTGAATGACGATGTGAAGCTTTATGGTGCTGAAGCTGCTGGAGAAGGTATGCACACCGATAACCATGCAGCCACGATCAATAAAGGAACAAAAGGTGTTATTCATGGTTCGCTCACTTACTTGATTCAGGATGAAAACGGTCAGATTATTGAACCGTATTCCATTTCGGCAGGTCTTGATTACCCTGGTATAGGCCCCGAGCATGCTCATCTCGCGGAATCAGGACGTGTGACTTATGAAGGAGTGACGGATAAAGAGGCACTTGATGCATTAACCCTTTTAACAAAAAAAGAAGGTATTCTTCCCGCCGTAGAATCAGCGCATGCTCTGCACCTTGCTTTTCAGGAGGCAGAAAAAATGTCAAAGGAGCAGACCATTGTAATCTGTCTTTCCGGCAGAGGCGATAAAGACGTCCATTCCATTAAGAAATTCATGGAAAAGGAGGAACAATGATGGAAGGAACCATGGTGCAAAAAGCAGCTGAACAGGCAGAATACCCGCTTTTCATTCCTTTTATCATGGCGGGCGACCCTGATCCGGAAACGACCATTGATCTAGCTCTGAAGCTTGAGGAAGCGGGCGCACATATCCTTGAACTCGGCATCCCGTATTCCGATCCGCTCGCTGACGGACCACTTCTGCAGCGGTCCGCCTCCCGCGCATTGCAAAACGAAATGAGTCTGCGGCGCGCCGTTGAGCTGATTCCGTTTATGCGGCAGAGAGGTTTGACCATCCCTGTGATTGCTTTTACTTATTACAATCCTGTACTGCAGATGGGGGAGAAGTACTTTTTTGACCAATTAAAAGAAAATGGCGGCGATGGTGTTTTAATACCTGATCTTCCTTATGAAGAAAGTAGAGATATCCATAACATGGCTGCGGCACGCGGACTGGTAAACATAACGCTTGTTGCTCCGACATCCGGAGGCCGTATTGAAAAACTCGCCGGAGAAGCAGAAGGGTTTTTGTACTGCGTTTCGAGTCTGGGTGTGACAGGGACGAGAGATAGCTTTCCTCCGGAGGCTTATTCCTTTATTGAAAAAGTGAAAAAGAACAGCAGTGTTCCGGTCGCAGCTGGATTTGGAATATCCACCCCGGCTCAGGTTAAAAGCCTGGATGGTGTTTGTGACGGTGTTATTGTAGGAAGCGCGATTATGAAAAAAGTGGAGGAAAACTTGGAACGTTTCAAGAATCCGGAAGAAAAATCAAACGCACTTGATGCGGTAAAATCGTTTGTGTCCTCTCTCATTTCGTCGTAAGATAGAGAAAGAAGATTTTTGTGAAACGATGAAAGGTGCAGATGACAATGAAGGTAAAAACACAAATTATCGGTATGGAGCCTTACAAACCCGGCAAGCCGATGGAAGAAGTAAAACAGGAACTCGGGCTGTCTGAAGTGCATAAACTGGCATCCAATGAAAATCCATACGGCCCTTCTCCGGCAGCGGCTGAAGCTGCTGCTGAAGCTGCCGGTCATCCGGAAATTTATCCGGACGGCTACGCGGCAGAACTCCGCTCGCAAACAGCTGCGCACCTGAATATAGATCCGTCGCAGCTTGTTTTTGGAGCGGGATCCGATGAGGTTATTCTGATGTTGTGCCGTGCACTTTTAACACCGGAGACAAATACAGTAATGGCATCACCCACATTTTCACAGTACAAACATAATGCTGTTGTGGAAGGGGCTGAAATAAGAGAAGTTCCTCTTAAAAACGGGTATCATGATCTTCCGGCGATGCTCGATCAAGTCGATGAAAACACCCGCATCATCTGGGTGTGCAACCCTAATAACCCTACAGGTACGTATACAACAAAAGAGGAATTTGAATCTTTCTTAGAGCAGGTTCCGTCTGATGTCCTCGTCGTTTCCGACGAAGCCTATATCGAATACGTCACAGCGCCGGACTACCCGGACACTCTTTCTTTATTGAATGATTACCCGAACCTTATGGTGCTCCGCACGTTTTCCAAAGCCTACGGGCTGGCTTCGCTCCGGGTCGGGTACGGTGCAGGTTCAACGGAACTCGTGCAGGCACTTGATCCAATCCGGCCTCCTTTTAATACGACAACGATTGCCCAGAAAGCAGCTGCAGCCGCTTTAAAAGATCAGGAATATGTAGAAAGCTGCCGGAGAGAAAACAGGGAAGCACTGGATGAATTTGAACGTTTCTGCGAATCACACGGCCTATCCTATCTTCCGTCCCAGACAAACTTTCTGCTGATAAATACGGGCATTCCAGGAAACAGGATGTTTGATTCACTGCTGAGAAAAGGGTTTATCGTCCGTTCCGGTGAATCCCTTGGTTTCCCTGATTCCATAAGGGTGACAGCAGGAACGAAAGAACAGAATCAATTATTCCTGAAGGCGCTCGACGAAAGCCTGAGCGAAAACAGCACGTTGTCTGAACAGTAATGTTAAACGGCCGCTCTGCCTGTGCGCAGAGCGTCTGTTTTGTGTCTAGTGATTCAGACACCCAGGTACGAAGGAGGGAGAGACAGTGCCAAGGAACATTTGTGTAGTGGGGATGGGGCTGATAGGCGGTTCGATTGCCCTGTCCATTAAAAACGAACATGATGTACATATTACCGGAGTCGATATAGACGAGAATCAGTTGAGACTCGCGCGCTCGTTGGGTGTCATTGATGATGATACGACTGATATTTCCACTGCGGCAGGGAAGGCAGAACTGATTATACTTGCTGTACCTGTAACAAAAACGGAAGTAATGATAGAACAGCTTCTCGATATGCCTCTGCGTAAGGGGACCATTATTACAGATGTCGGAAGCACAAAAAAAAGAATTGTGGAAAAAGCCGGCATGCTGCATGAAAAAGGGGTTGAGTTTGTCGGAGGCCACCCTATGGCAGGATCACATAAAAGCGGCGTCCAGGCTGCTAAAGCACATTTATTTGAAAATGCTTTTTATGTACTGACTCCTGTCCAGGGTACACTTGCTTCTACTATTATGCAGCTGCAGGATTGGCTGAAAGGAACCCGTGCTCAATTTCTGGAGCTGACAGCAGATCAGCATGACGAGCTGGCCGGGCTGATCAGTCATTTCCCGCATATTATTGCAGCAGGTCTTGTGCAGCAGGTGAAAAACACCCATAAAGACGACTCCCTGGTAACGAGAATGGCAGCAGGAGGGTTTCGTGATATTACACGGATTGCTTCGGCCAGTCCGGTCATGTGGCGGGATATTCTTCTCCATAATAAACAGGTGATGCTTGATCTTATGAAGCAGTGGAAGGCCCAGATGGAATCTGTAGAGGCTATGCTTAAAGAAGAAGACAGTGAAGGTATTCTTGAATACTTCGGATCTGCCAAATCGTTTCGGGACGGGCTTCCCGCCAAGGAACGGGGAGTACTTCCTTCCCACTATGATCTATTTGTGGATGTACCGGACCATCCCGGCGTCATATCTGACATTACCGGCATGCTTGCTGAAAGCGGGATCAGTATCATTAATATTAGAATCATTGAAACAAGAGAGGACATTATGGGGGTGCTGCAGCTGACTTTCCGCTCCGACCAGGAAAGGCTTGAGGGGAAAACACGGCTTGAACAAGCATTCTATGAAACATATATTATGAACTAGAGAACCTGCAGAGAAGGAAGCGTATAACTGGCGTTTCCTTCCAGATCTTTTTGAAGTACGCTTGACAAAAAGGTGAGAAAAGTTATAATAAAGGCAAGCGTATGGTTTCTCTCCACTCCTATCCATACTCAAAATGGAATAACTTTTTGTTAACCCGGTATGTAAGCGTTTACTTACCGGGTCTTTTGTATGGAGGCTGTTTCTCCTTTCTGGATATTCCCTTCTTTACTGAAGTTGTCCTGCATATAATGCTTCACATAAAAGGAGGGGGAAGCGGAATGAACTACTGGCTTATGTCGGCAGAGGAACCAGGCCGCAAAAAGGAGCGCAATGTGAAGGTTCAAAACCAGTCATTTACCGGACTCTACCGGAACCGACGTGAAAGAATGATGAGAATGGAGGCCGGAGAGTTTCTTATTACTCCGGCAGCAACGGCTCTGGGAGGAAGTGTGTACTCCTTTTTCGGAAAGGAGGCAGACAAAAAGTGGACAAACATTATCTGTAGAGGAATCACGACAGTTCTTCTCTTGATGCCGGTCCAATCGCGTCGTGAATTAGAAGATAACAGGATAAATATTCAACGTAAGCTGGCACCACCGGTTGATTATATGCTCGTCCCATCCATTCCTTCGAACAGACTCACTTCTTCATTTATTCAGGGGGTGATTGTAAACAAATACCCGCTCATTGAAATCACATTTTCCTCGTATGAAGCCTGCAAAAGTGTACCCTGGGACTGGATCCGTCAGGCGGTTGGGCCATCGACCATAAGTTTCATATTTCGTTTTCCGCCTTCTGAAACGTTGAAAGAGATCCGCTTAAAAACAGAATGGGAAAACAGTTTGGCTGCTGCATTTCCGGTCCTTTCCCTGAAAACAGGGCCGGTGCTGAATAAAAAAGAGCTTCAGTTTTGCGGCCTGTACCCGAAAAAGGGTTCTGTCGTTCGAGGTGATGCTGATTATCTGTTATACTATAAATCAGAACAGGCGGGAAGAACCCGGAAACAGACATTGATTTCGGACAGAAATCCGGATATTGTCGTCATGAGAGGGCGCGTCCTGAAAGCGGGAAGTGTCTTCACATCGACCGCTCCATCCGGAAACTGCTGCGCTGGAATTTTCCCGGGGCGGCTGCGTTCTATTGATTACGCGTAACGAGCAAAGGGGTAGTGGATTGAAGTATAGTCTCGAACAAATCATGGAGTTTATTCAACAGGGTGACACCGAAAAAGGACTGGAACTTCTTAGTGAATTTGAAAAAGAAGCTGATCATCAACAGAAGTACGATCTTGTGCAGCTTTATAATGAACTGGGAAGACCCGATAAAGCCGAACCGCTCATTCAGGAGCTTATTCAGAATTATCCTGATGAAGGAGAGCTGTTGACCACTGCGGCGGAGACAGCAATAGACATGGATAAGGAAGATGAAGCCATTGAATGGCTTCTGGAAGTTGACAGGAAAGATGAAGCTTTTCTTCAGGCTCAGATGCTTCTGGCGGATTTATATCAGCTGCAGGGGCTGAATGAGGTCGCAGAATCAAAACTGAAGGCAGCGCTTCAGGAAGCGCCTGAAGAACCTATATTACTTGCCGGCCTTGGAGATTATTATCTGGACCAGGGTGATTTTTCAAAAAGTATTCCATATCTTAAGCAGGCAGAGCGGCAGGGCTTTGAATTTCCGGAAGGGAGCCTGGATCTGCGGCTCGCTGAAGCCTACAGCTCAACGGGGGCTTTTGAAGATGCAATGTCTTATTATGAAAAAGGCATAAAAGAAAAGCAGGAGCCGCAGGCGCTGTTTGGCTACGGATACACAGCGCTTCAGATAAGTGATTATCAGACCGCGTCAAAACAGCTGGAAGAGCTGAAAGCGATGGATCCGGAATTTGTCACCCTGTATCCTTATTTGGTACGGGCTTACGAAGGACTGGAAAATTTCGATCAGGCGTTACAGACAGCAGAAGATGGTCTTTCTGTCGATGAGTTTAATGATCAATTGTTTCTTGAAGCAGGGAAACTGAATATGGCGCTGGATGATCAGGATGCCGCTGAAAAAAGACTGCGGGAAGCTCTGTCCCTTAACCCCGCTAACAGAGATGCCGCATTTGCAGTGCTTGAATTATGGCTTACACAGGAAGACTATGAGTCCATGATTGACCTGATTTCCTACTTGAAAGAAATTAAAGAAGATGATCCAAAGCTGGAATGGTACCTCGGTAAAGCCCAGTGGGAAACAGAAGACTTCGACAAAGCGGTGGAAACCTATCAGGGAATTCAGCAGGAATACACGGAGAATGAATCATTTCTGGAAGATTACGGGCGTCTGCTTCTGGAACTTGGATACAGAACGGAAGCATTGCGTTATTTCCGCAGTGTGCTGTCACTGGATCCAGCCAACACAGAAATTCAGGAATTGGTGACAGATCTTGAGGACAGCGGAATGTAAACCGTCCCCGGACCTCCCTGTCATTTTCCATCTTCTTTGGAACAGGGAGGCGGTCTCTCATGTTTTGGAACAGAAAGGGGAATCGTGATGAGATGGTCGACCGAAGACATTCCTTCGTTTGTCAAAGAAAGGCAGTACGTTGATACCGTGCTGCTTCCACTTCTTCCGGTCGAATTCGGTGACGGGATTCGTCAAAGTGCAGCAATGACCGAATTCATTACCGTTATGACAGCGGAGCTGGAAAAACAGTTCAGGGGCCGCATTCTGCTTGCCCCGTCTTATACATACCTGGCAGCAGATGAAGAGAGCAGGCCTTCGTCAGAAGAACTGAATAAATGGATAGAATCCATGAAAAAGGAAAAGCTAAAGCATATTATTCTGCTTACAGCTGATTCGTCCTGGAAGAAAGCTGAACATGATCTGGATGCCTTTTTGATCTGGATGCCGCTTGTTCCACTTGAAAATCTGGAGGCTTCCTATAAGAAGCAGGTAATATCGGAGCAGATCAAACAGCTTCTTCCTGTTATCATGGACATATGGAAGAAAGAAGGGAACAGCTGAAATTCCTGCATAATTGGTGCTACAAAAGATTGACAGGCCGTTGTCCGCTGGGCTATCATGAGTATGTCCTAGTTTTGTAACGTGTGTGTAAACAATGTCCGGGAGGACGGATATACAACAGGGGGGGATACTGGTGAGTGATGAACAGAATCACAATGTTTCAAGAAGGCAGTTTTTAACCTATACTCTTACCGGTGTGGGCGGCTTTATGGCTGCAGGCATCATACTGCCGATGGCGCGGTTTGCCATTGATCCTGTTCTACAGGCTGAGTCTGAAGGGGACATGAAAGCGGTAACCGATGTATCGGAGCTGACAGATACTCCGCAGCGGTTTGATTTTTCCTACGAGCAGGAAGATGCCTGGAACACATCGGAAGTGACAGAGACTGCATTTATTTACCAAAGCGGAGAGGAAATTGTGGCACTTTCCAATACCTGTACGCATTTGGGGTGTAAAGTAAGCTGGGGGTCAAGTTCCGACCATCCCAATCAATTCTACTGCCCCTGCCACGGAGGACGTTATGAGAAAGATGGTACCAACATCGAAGGGACTCCACCGACAGAACCTCTTCACAAATACCAAGTGGAAGTACGTGAAGGAACTGTCTATGTCGGTAAGGCAGAACCACAAGTTTAGGAGGGGCATTATTTATGTTGCAGCGAGTATATGATTGGGTGGATGAACGCCTGGATATTACTCCGATGTGGCGGGATATTGCTGACCATGAAGTGCCTGAACACGTTAATCCGGCACACCATTTCTCAGCCTTTGTCTACTGCTTCGGCGGTTTGACATTTTTTATCACTGTCATTCAGATTTTATCCGGCATGTTTTTAACCATGTATTATGTTCCTGATATTGTCAACGCTCACGAATCTGTGAAGTACCTTCAAGGGGACGTGGCATTCGGCACGATTGTAAGGGGAATGCACCACTGGGGGGCGAGCCTTGTTATCGTCATGATATTCCTACATACTCTGCGTGTATTTTTTACAGGAGCGTATAAAAAACCGAGAGAACTGAACTGGGTAGTTGGTGTTCTCATATTTTTTGTTATGCTTGGACTTGGTTTTACGGGATATCTGCTTCCGTGGGATATGAAAGCCTACTTCGCAACCGTTGTAGGACTGCAGATTGCAGAGAGTGTTCCTTTAGTGGGAACATTGACAAAGACACTGCTTGCCGGAGATCCGGAAATCATCGGGGCACAGACCTTGACCCGGTTTTTCGCGATTCATGTGTTTTTCCTTCCGGGGGCACTGCTGGGTCTGATGGCGGCACACTTTATTATGATCCGGAAACAGGGAATATCCGGACCGTTGTAAAAGCCCGCAGCAGAACTTATATGTTTGAGAATCTAAGGAGGGAAACCGATGCATCGTGGAAAGGGCATGAAATTTGTCGGGGATTCACGTATACCGGCCGGGCGTAAGCCGAATATTCCAAAAGACTATTCGGAATTTCCCGGAAAGACAGAGGCATTCTGGCCGAACTTTCTGCTGAAAGAATGGCTGGTTGGAGCAGTATTTCTGATCGGTTATCTTTGTCTTACGGTAGCACACCCTTCCCCGCTTGAAAGGGTTGCCGACCCGACTGATTCCGGTTATATCCCGCTGCCGGACTGGTACTTTCTGTTTTTATATCAGTTGTTAAAGTATGAATACGCAGCCGGTGACTTTACCGTAATTGGAGCGGTCGTTATTCCGGGGCTTGCATTCGGCGCTCTTCTGCTTGCTCCGTGGCTGGATACAGGACCGGAACGGAAAGCTTCGAGAAGACCGATAGCTTCAGGATTAATGATTCTCGGTACGCTGGCCACTGTTTTCCTTACATGGGAATCAGTGGAACACCATGACTGGGAAGCAGCGGCTGATCAGGGGGAAATGCTTGATCAGGAAGAACAGCAGGCGATGTCGCAGGTGGATACGGAAGCTGCAGGGTATCAGATATACTCCGACCAGGGCTGTATCAGCTGTCACGGAGATCAGCTGCAAGGGTCTGGATCAGCCGGTCCGTCCCTTTATAACACGCAGTATGATGCGGCAACAGTGCAGGACATCGCTGTAAATGGTATCGGTGAAATGCCGGCCGGCCAGTTTGACGGAAGTGATGAAGACCTTCAGACGCTTGCTGAATACATTTCTTCCGGTGGAAATCCCGGCAGCGGCGGCAGTGGATCCGGGGAATCTTCTCAGGAAGGATCCGGTGATGAATCATCCGGAGAAGAGTCTTCAGGAGAAGGATCACAAGGTGAAAACAGCGGAGGCGAATAATACATTCGTTGTTTAAGGCTGCCCCGTATACCGGGGCAGCCTTTTTTACGAGAGATAAAAAATGGTGGTGTTTAAAAATGGGCATGATACCACGAATTCTAGGTATGCCGCAGGTACTTGCGGTTTTATTAACCGTAAATCTGCTTGGAACCATCTACGGATACTGGTGGTACAAACCGCAGCTCGTAGAGACTCCTCCGGTTTTCCTGATTTTTGTTCCGGATAGTCCGACCGCCAGCCTTTTTTTCTGCGGTGTTCTTGCTTTTTTTCTTTTCAAAAAGAACAACGGACTTCTTGAAGCACTGGCCGCTGTCACCCTGCTGAAATACGGCACGTGGGCGGTAGTTATGAACATTGCAGCGGGAGCAGCAGGCGGAGATCTGATCTGGTCGCATTACATGTTGATCGTTTCCCACGGGGCCATGGCGGTGCAGGCTCTCTTGTTTATCCCTTATTACCGGATAAAGATCTGGCATTTGGCAGCCGCGGCAGTCTGGACGGTACATAATGATATCATTGATTATGTGTACGGCATGAACCCGTGGGTCTCTTCTGTGTTATCCGATGATATTATGCATATAGGGTATTTCACTTTCTGGCTGAGTGTCATCTCTGTGAGCGTTGTATATGTGTTCAGCGTAAAGCGCCGGCATTATTTAAAACTATAAAAACCGGCTGAATACTCACAAGAACACGTTTTGTGATACAAAAAGTCAAAAAATCCCCCTCCGGTCTACTCTTGTCCATTTCGTCATACAATGGACCATGAGAAGGAGGGGGTTTTTATGACGTCCAACATACCAGGGAAGCGGGCGGCCTGGATTGTCAGCGCCGCAGCTGTTATCCTCATGTTTTTTCATACACACCACCTGCAGGCACAAACAGATGCCGCGCTACCGCTTGAGAAGGTGGATGATAAAGCAGCCGCCATGCATGATTTGGCTGTAAACGGCGAGTTTGAAGAGGCAAAAGCTGTCCATTCGTGGATTGCCGGGCGTCTGCCTGAAGTTTCATTTGATGATTATGACATGGACACCACGCAGCTTACAGCACTGCTTCGGGCGTTCGACCGAGCCGGTACGGCACTTGTGGATGCGGATATGGATGAGGCAGAGCGTGTCCGGATTATTTTGGCATTTCGTCTTTCGGTGGATGCAGCAGTGACGACATCCAATCCGATATGGAAAGAATATGCCCGCACTCTTTCAGAACGACTGGAACCGTTAAAAGAAAACCTGAAGCAGGGAAATACAAACGATGCCGAGCAAAGGTTCCATGAGTGGCAGACCGGATTTGAAATCATCCGTTCTGCCATGTATACATCGGAGAAGGAAGAAGATTACATGCCGCTTGTGTCCTATATCCGCTATCTGGACAGCTTGAACTGGGAAGACAATGAGCAGATACCACGGATAGAAACGCTTCAGCGGTTTATGACGGATGTAATTGAAAATCATACGAGGGATGGAGCGGATCCTTCCCTGTGGGCGGTCATCTTCTCGATAGGGAGCATCCTGTTTGTTTCGTTGACGTATACCGGATGGAAAAAATATAAAGGGGAAAAACAGCATGACCGTATGCGGGATAAATAAGGCGTCACAGAACCGTCAAAGCTGCGGAATTGGTTTTATTGACTTTCTTTGACGTTTTAAATAAAATAAGGATAGTAACTAATTGTGGAGGGATTGCAATGAGTATTATATCAATGCTCGTATACCTTGTTATCATCATGGCGATTCCGCTCATGGCTCAGGCTAAAGTGAAAAGAGCGTTTAAAAAATATTCAAAAATATCCAACTCCTCCGGCATGACCGGAGCGGAAGTAGCCCGGAAGATCCTGCACGAAAATGGTATTTTCGACGTCGGGGTGGAACCCGTGAAAGGGCAGCTCTCCGACCATTATGATCCGAGAAAGAAGACGGTCCGGTTGTCTGAAGATAATTATTACGGGACGAGCGTGGCCGGGCAGGCTGTCGCTTCCCACGAAGTCGGACATGCCATCCAGGATGCAGAGGACTACGCTTTCCTGAAATTTCGGAGCGCTCTTGCGCCGGCAGCCAGCACCGGCTCTAACTTGTCGTTCATTTTCATTATTGCCGGTGTTCTGCTGACGATTTCCAATTTAGTGCTTGTTGGTATCGTGTTCATGTCGGCGGCTGTGTTGTTCCAGCTCATCACCCTGCCGGTGGAATTTAACGCAAGCAGCAGGGCGATGGATCAAATTGTGTCGACCGGTATTATCCGGAGTAATGAGGAAAAAGAGACGAAAAAAGTACTGAATGCCGCGGCATTGACTTACGTTGCTGCAGCGCTGGTAGCAGTCTTGGAACTCGGCCGTTTTATCGCCATGTATTTCTTCATGGATGAGTAACCAGGATAAAAATATTGCTTAAGAGTCTGGGACAAAAGTAAAATAGATGAAGGACAACACGAATGTCTTGCGGCGTTGTTCAACAGTCGAATGGTAGCGGAGCCAAAATGCTTCGACTCCTGCGGGAACAGCACGAGTCTCAAGACCCCGCAGGAAGCGATTTTCTTCCGAGGAGGCTTGAGCCGTGCCCGCGGCAAAGAAGACACGATAAGCGCCAGCGAATCGATGTCGCCCTTGTGCTCTGGAGTAAAAGCGAAGCATTTTGGCGCAGCGGTTTGTCTCAGCAACGAAAAATGCCGAACGATTTTTTAAAATCGTTCGGCATTTTTCTATCTTATAGAGGTTTTGTCCCAGACTCTTTTTGCGCGCTGCGAATCTATGAGTCAATCGGTTCTTTGTTTTGATCGAGCGTGAACCCTTCTCCCGCAACATCCTGTACTTCGTTAATTGTCACAAACGCTGCCGGGTCGGCCTGTTCAACCAAATTTTTCAACCGGACCAGTTCGTTTCGGGCTACCACACAGTACAGGACCTCCTTTTCAGTGCCGGTGAAAGAGCCTCTGCCCTGGAACAAAGTGGCGCCGCGGTTCATTTCTTTTAAAATCAAATCCGCGATAACTTGTGGATGCTCGGAAATGATAAAAGCCGCTTTAGCGGCATAGGCCCCCTGTTGAATGAAGTCAATGACTTTGGCGGCAGTGAAGACGGCAACGAGCGTGTACATCGCCTCTCTGTAGTCCAGATAAATCAAAGAAGAAGTAATGACCGCCGCATCAAACATAAAAAGGGTCCGGCCCATGCTCCAGCCGAGGTATTTTACGCCGAGTTTGGCGATAATATCCGACCCGCCGGTTGTTCCGCCAAAGCGGAAGACCAAACCAAGACCACTGCCGATGAATACGCCTGAAAACAAGGCGGCGAGCGTCATGTCTTCCTGCAGACTGAAATCAAGAAGAGGGTACAGCTGAAACAGCCATAAGAAGAACGAAAGACCGACGGTTCCAATGATGGTGTATATAAACACGGTTCTTCCAAGGATCCTCCAACCAATCAGAAAAAAAGGGAGATTCAATACAATGTTGGACACGGCTGGATCGATATTCATCAAAGAATAAAGAATCAGTGTGATACCGGTGAATCCCCCATCTGCCAGATTATTCTGCATATTAAAATATACGAGTCCGAAAGCCATTACAGCGGAGCCGAGAACGATAAAAACGATGTTTTTGATATGCTGTGTCATGGAATTACTCCTTTTTCTGCCGGACATTTGAACCCAGTATATTATAATGAATAGAACAGCACGGCACAAGGTGCGTATGTGTAAAATAGTTCTCGGTAACGACGAAGACTGATGATTGGCAAAAAAAGAGAAGGTCCTCTATCATCGATGTATGCCTAGGAAGCAAAT
>NZ_FOTY01000024.1 GCF_900114715.1 Salibacterium qingdaonense | reverse complement strand
TTTCCGTCCGCTTCCCGCGCTCGACTTGCATGTATTAGGCACGCCGCCAGCGTTCGTCCTGAGCCAGGATCAAACTCTCCATTAAAAAAGTTTGATGCTGTGCTTGTGTTTCTTATCTGTATGGTCCGTAGACCATTTGAATTGACAGACGCTTGACTTTCATTCAATTTTCAAAGGGCAGATGTCACCGCCGCTTAATTAGCGACTTATTCATAATATCACTCAACGAAAATAAAGTCAACAACAAAATGTGAATGTTCGTTGAAATGTCCGCCTCTCTCGATGGCGCATTTAATAATTTAACACGCAGGCAGGGTACGGTCAATCCTTTTCTACAAAAAACTTAATTTATCCTTCATTTTTTTCATCATCCCTCCCTAAGTTACTATCAAGAGGCTTCGTTACGCTGCCCTGAGGTATGCCGTTCCTTTTCGTGTATAAGAATAATGTTTCAACGGTCCGCTCCGTCATATCTTGTCCTATAAGGAATATAGTTAGGACAGGACTACCTGAGGAAAGGAGACGAACGCGTTGCCCAGAAAAGTTTGGATTCTCAGCAGCCGTCGCATGCGTATGTACATTCTGACAGCTATCGCCTTATTCATTGTAATCGGAGGGGCCTGGATGAACCGTTCCGTTCTTCCTGTTTTCTCGACGGAAGAAGGACCTTCTGCTTTTTACCGGGCTGACATTGATGAGAAAAAAACCGCCTTAACATTCAATATCAGCTGGGGAGAAGACCGGGCCGTCCCCATTCTTGATATATTAAAAGAAAAGGAAGTCGAAGCAGCGTTCTTTGTTTCCGGAGCATGGGCGGAACGTCATCCCGACATCATGGAACGGATGATGGAAGATGGTCATACAATCGGCAGTCATGGCTACAGATATGACCATTATCCGAACATGGACGAAGAGGCAATCGTAAGGGATTTGAATTTGAGTCATAAAAAAATCAATGATGTCACCGGTATCGATGTGGAGTATTTCCGTCCACCGCACGGCGATTTCACTCCTTCTGTTCTGGAAACAATCACTAAATCCGGATACACTACCGTACATTGGAGTGTAGGAGGGGACGACTGGGAAAATCCCGGAGTGAAACAAATCGTATCTGATGTAACAGGCGCACTGCAGCCGGGTGACGTTATTTTGCTTAACGCTTCCGATTCTGCCAGACAGACAGGCGAAGCGCTGCCTGTAATTATTGAGGATCTCCGTGAAAAAGGATATACTTTTTCCTCGCTTGATGAGCTTATTTCCCAGGCGGAGACAGACGTAGAGGAGCTGGCTGCACCGTAAACTCTCCGGCGCCCCCGCCTGCTCCTGATCAAACGTTTGTTTAATCAGGAGGCATTCTTCCGGCCGTCGCCTGTCAAACGGTGCAAAAGAAGCAGCTGCCATGTGTTGGCGGCAAGGAGCGGGGTGACATAAATCCAGAGCCATTTCGTATCATTCACAACATCAACCGTTAACGCAGGAACCCACTCAATTGTCGTCACCACAAACATAAAAAACAGAGCTGGTACAAAGGTTTCTTTATTCGTCTCCCGCCGCTTCCAAAACGCAACCACTGCGCTGTACGCCAGAAGCAGCAGAGGCATCACCATAAAACCGGCAAGTGTTTCCCCTGGTTCGGCAAATGAAATATACCGCAGATAAACCAGATCAAACAGGACGAAGAGAACAAGTACCACCTGGATGCGGTTCCAAAGTGTTACGGATTTAAATAATCCCAAGGCAAGCCGCTGCAATGTAAGGTAGGCAAAGTACCCCATCTGTGCAACCAGACTAATCGCAGCACTCACCCCGAACATCCAAAGCAGACCAAAAAAGAAATTAAGAAAACCACCGCCGAAGTATGTATCCGTATCAAGCAGCACTCCGATAACAGCACCACTCGATGCCCCGATCAGCAGAGTGGAAAAAAACAAATAAACAAGCTTTCGTGTATTCAACGCTATCGCGCTCCTCTTTATGAATGAATCATTTCCGTACTGATTTTACCAATCAATCCGGCAAAAAGCTACACAGCCTCTGTTATATGCATAATTTTTTCATATCTGAGGCATGTTAATCAAAACACCACCGCATTCATGTCATGGAAAGGAGCGTGGATTCATGCCGACCCTGCTGAAAAAAATCACGTTGTCTTTATTTTTCTTCTTATTATTGACCGGCTGTGCTCAAGCCGCCGAAGATCAGGGGAGTCCTAAATACGAAGAAACAAAAAAAATGCTCGTTGATTTGCTGAAGTCTGATGAAGGCAAACAAGCAATAAGCGACATCATGAGTGACGAAAAGATGCGCGAAAAAATCGTCATGGACCAGGAGATTCTCAAAAAAACAGTGGAAGATACGTTGACCGCTGAGAAAGGAAAATCCTTCTGGCAGGAAATGCTGAAAGATCCGAAGTTCTCCAAAACCTTTGCCGACAGCATGCAGAAAAATAATGAAAAGATGCTGAAAAACTTAATGAAAGATCCGGAATATCAGCAGATGATGATGGATGTGATGAAAGATCCGGAGATGGAAAAAGCAACATTGGAATTGATGAAAGGGAAAGAGTACCGGCAGCAGGTTATGACGATTATGAGTGAAGCGATGGAAAGTCCGCGTTTTAAAACGAAAATAACCAAAATTCTTGATAAAGTAGCGGAAAAGCAGATGAGCAAGGAAGGCGGCCAAAGTGGTGGTTCTTCTTCCAGCGGCGGAGGCAGTTAAGAACCATGTGTGTCCTTGTTTTAAAAAGGGGCTGTATCAAAAGCCGTTAAACGTTAAGGCATCCGCTGCAGGCGGACGCTTACCGCTGGCGTCGCCGCCTTCCGCTTCTGCCTGAGGTGAATTTTCTATATTACAGAAAAGGAGCTGTACCTTTTGATACAGCTCCTTTTCCTTACTTGCCGATCTTTTCCATGATACGGCTTGTGATATCGTTGTATATTTCTCCGATTGGATGGTCGGATTCATACACGGATGGAGCGAAGTCTTCTTTTTCCATATCCGGCTGGCCGAGCGGGATCCGGCCGAACATTTCTGTTTTCAGCTCTTCTGTCAGACGATCGCCGCCGCCCTGACCAAAAATGTACTCCAGCTCCCCGGTTTTTTTGCTTTCAAAGTAGGCCATGTTTTCAATCACACCGAGAATCTGATGGTTTGTCTTGATCGCCATGGCTCCGGCACGGGCTGCGACAAAAGCAGCAGTTGCGTGCGGCGTTGTCACAACAAGTTCCTTACATTCAGGCAGCATCGTGTGCACATCGAGTGCCACGTCTCCTGTTCCTGGAGGCAGGTCGAGAATCAGGTAGTCAAGATCTCCCCACTCGACCTCATTGAAAAAGTTATTCAGCATTTTACCGAGCATTGGTCCTCTCCAGACGACAGGGGCGTTATCTTCCACGAAAAAGCCCATGGAAATCACTTTGACACCAAAGCGTTCCACCGGATAAATCGTTTCTCCCTGCACGGTTGGACGGTCTTCAATGCCCATCATATCCGGTACACTGAAACCGTAGATATCTGCATCAATAATGCCGACTCTCTTTCCGGCTTTAGCAAGGGATGTTGCGATATTGACGGAGACTGTCGATTTGCCTACCCCGCCTTTCCCGCTTGTCACCGCAATAAACTCGACCGGGTTGTTCTCTGAGAGAAGGGAAGGTTTTCCTTCTTCTTCTTCGTCTTCGGCTCCGCCCATTTCTCTTACTTCTTCATCTGACAACGTATCAAAACGCAGGCCGACTGATTCAGCGCCTGCTTCTTTTACTATCTGTACAATGTTCTGCTGCACCTGCATCTGCTCGGCTGTTCCGGTCTTGGCAAGCGCAATCTTAAGACTGACGTTGTCTTCTTTTATTTTTATCTCCCGGACTCCTCCGGTTTCCACGATGCTTTTATGAAGATCCGGATCCTGGATTTTCTCGAGAGCCTCGCGGATTTGTTCTTCGGTTAACAAATCGGACACCTTCCTTTACAGCGCTGTATGCTTCTCCTACAGCATACCGTTTTTACGGCATCTTTTTCAAACGTTTGCAACTACAGAGCTTCTGGTTCTTCCCCTCCGTAGTACCGAAGAATTCCGCGGTAAATAGAAACCGCGATTTTATTTTGATGTTCTTTTTTCCCAAGAAGCCGCCCTTCCTCGGGATGAGACAGAAAGCCAGCCTCCACGAGTGCTCCTGGTATATCCGCCTGATTCAATAGAAAAATTTCCCTTATTCCTTTCGTCTCCCGGGTTGTCCGCTCCAGCACCTCTCTCATCTCTGTTTGAATGAGCCTGGCCAATGTCTCATTTTCCGGAACACTCGGCTGATAAAACGTCTGCGCTCCACTCCAACGGGTGGAAGGAACAGCATTCAAGTGCAGGCTGAGAAATAAATCTCCCCCGCTTTCGTTCACAATATCGAGGCGTTTATGGAGATCTTCCGTTTTACGACGGCTGTATCCTTTTACATCGCTGCCGGCTAAATCGTAGTCCCCTTCACGTGTCATCAATACAAGAGCCCCTGCTTCCTGCAGATAATCACGCAGCATAAAGCTTATGGAAAGCGCTACATCCTTTTCCAGGATCTCCTCCCCCCGGGTGGAGGCGCCGCCGTCCACCCCGCCGTGTCCCGGATCCAGAATAATCACTTTTCCTGATAATGGTGTGTTCCACGAAGTCACTGTCTGCGGCATCATCCAGCTCTGTATAAGCCAGCCCGACGCTGCTAATACTATGAACAGAATGGCAATACCAAGCCATTTTTTCATAAAACGCCCGCTCCTTTATCGATAACCCAGCTTGTTTTATTTATATGAGGGGGCGGGTCATTTATTACACAACATCATCGCTTTCGAAAATCCGTGGACTGCTTTCTTACGCCGGTTTCAAGACCTCGTTTCCACCAATACATAATAAAGGAGTCGACCGCTTCTTTCATCTCTTTATAATAACAGCCCGGGTCGTCTTCCACCCAGCACTGCATAAATTCATACAGTTCTTCGGCAATCCCGCCGGCTGCCGCGCCAGCCTGCAGCTGAAACGTGAAAGGCAGTGCCCGGTTTTCCACATACCGACTGAATTTTCCCCCGGATAAAAAAGCTTCCAAAGCAAGATCCATGCAGGCTTCCTCCAGAAAGGAATACGGAAACTCAAACCGGTGGAACACCGGCGTAAAAACTTTTTCCGCCGTTGCTTTCACTTCCCGCACATCAAGATCCTGCAGGAGGCGCTTTTCTTCCTTCCATTCCTTTTGGATACGGTGCGGCTCCAGTGATATGACAATCCCCATCTGACCTCCCCCTTCACGTCATAGTATGTGATGGATCGGCGCTGCCATACTAACGGTATATGCCAGTTCTGCACCAAGGCGTTCAGCAGGCCCACAGCCGTTACAGGTGACCGGGTTTTCGATTTTTAGGTGCGCTTCGCTTTTTTGGGTGGATGGACACTAAGTGCCCGAAGATTAAACGTAGTGTGCGTAAAAACTGTTTTTATGGACACTGGAAAGCCGGTTCGGGCGGTTAATGGCTCCGACACATCTGCCGTAAGCCACTATTTCACATCTTAAGTACCGTAGTGTCCATCAAACAGTATTCCGCGGGCAGTGTGCTTCCTTTCCAGGCTGCTAATGGCCGCAGCGGTTCATCCACCTGCTGAATGAGGGAGCAAACGGTCGATAAGGCGGCAGCCCCCTGAAAAACCAAAGCGCATCCCTGCTCTTTTCTGCTTTGTCCTTCACAAAATAAAAAGCCCTCTCTGCTCCAACAAGGAACAAAGAGGGCTGCACCCAATGTATAAAGGGAATTTTAACGCTTCGAGAACTGCGGAGAACGGCGTGCGGATTTGAGACCGTACTTTTTCCGTTCTTTCATTCTGGAATCGCGGGTCAGATAACCAGCGTCTTTCAGCGTTTTACGGAAATCAGGATCTACGTCCAGCAGAGCGCGGGAAAGACCGTGGCGGATTGCGCCGGCCTGACCAGTAAAGCCGCCGCCGTCGACGTTGACTTTCAGGTCATACTGTCCTTCTGTGCCTGTTTCTGCGAGCGGCTGCTTCACAACAAGCTTCAGCGTTTCCAGGTCAAAATACTCGTCAATGCTTCTGTCATTAATGGTAATATTTCCGTCGCCTGGTTCAACAAAAACACGGGCTACGGAATTTTTACGGCGTCCGGTGCCGTAATATTGAACTTGTGCCAAGTGAATACCCTCCCTTTTGTTTTATCCGCGAAGTTCGTACTTCTCCGGTTGTTGTGCTTCGTGTTTATGATCCGAGCCGGCGTAGACGTGAAGCTTCTTCGCCTGCTGACGGCCGAGAGATCCTTTTGGAAGCATCCCTTTTACAGCCAGTTCCAGCATACGCTCCGGTTTGTTCTGGCGCATATCCATCGCACGGGTCTGTTTCAGTCCGCCCGGATACTGGCTGTGACTGTAGTAATACTTGTCCTCAAGCTTGCTTCCGGTGAGCTTAATACCCGATGCATTAATCAAAATGATGTTATCACCTGTGTCAATATGCGGGGTATACTGCGGCTTATGCTTGCCGCGGAGAAGTGACGCTACTTCACTGGCAAGACGGCCGAGTGTTTCGCCTTCCGCGTCAATCACGTACCACTTTCGTTCTACTTCACCAGGCTTTGCCATGTAAGTTGTACGCATTGTTTTCCCTCCTGATCCTGTATCATGTACGTTTCGTTTATTTGGTTGCACTCATCTTCATCGTTTTCATTTCCGATCCCGGGGCTAGTGGGATTTGAAATGCCAAACTATATCATATAATATCGACATGCTTATGTCAATGCCTGCAACGCACGGATTCGTTGTTTGTATATTATTTCACTCATAACGGACTTCCAACAGGTATAAGGCATGGCCCGGCGCCGTGTTTCCGGCGGATTCCCGCTGCTTCGCTTCTATCACAGCCGGCATATCCTCCGGCCGGCGCAGCCCTTTTCCGACTTCAAGCAGCGTACCTGTCATAATTCGTACCATGTTATACAAAAAGCCGCTTCCACGGAAGGTAAAAAGAAGTTCATCTCCGCGTTCTTCCACACCCACCTCATGCACCGTGCGGACCATATCTGTCACATCGGTACGGGAGGAACAGAAGGAAGAAAAGTCGTGGGTGCCGGTAAGGTGCGGGGCGGCCCGTTTAATATCCTCCACACTGATTGGATAAGGATAAAAATAAACATAATGACGTCTGAAAATATCTCTTTCTTTCGTGAGGTGAACCCGGTACCGGTACGTTTTTTCAAGTGCATCAAAACGGGCGTGAAAAGAAGAATCCACAAAGGCTGCCTCCGTCACCTGGACGTCCGCTGCGAGCAGCTGGTTCAGAGCTTTCGGCCATTTTTCTTCCGGAACGGCAAGTGTCGTATCAAAATGGATCACCTGGCCGAGCGCATGGACCGAAGAATCCGTTCTCCCGGAAGACACCACCGGCACATGCTCTCCTTTATGAATCTTTGTGAGCACCCGTTCCATCTCCAGCTGCACCGTCCGCTTACCGGGCTGCACCTGCCATCCTGAAAAGTGTGTTCCGTCATAACGGACAACTGCTTTTACTCTCTGCATGAGTATCTCTCCTTATTTTCCGAACACAATCAAGAAGACACCCAGCGCTGCTGTAAACAAACAGGCCGTCGTGTCACGCCAGCCCCATACCAGCTGCCTGAGCTTCGTACGGCCTGCTCCACTGTTATAGCCTCTTGCCTCCATTGCAAGCGCCAGATCTTCTGCACGCTTAAAGGCCCGCATAAAGAGCGGCACGAGAAGCGCTGTAAAAGCCTGTGCGCGCTTTTTTAACGATCCATGGTGAAATGACGCTCCTCTGGACATCTGGGCCTTCACGATCTTCTCCGTTTCCTGCAGGAGGGTCGGAATAAATCGTATGGCAATAGACATCATCATGGCAATGTCCCGTGCCGGTACGCCAAAACGCTGAAACGGGCGGAACAACTGCTCCAGTGCATCAGTTAAATCAATCGGACTGGTCGTCAGCGTCAAAAGCGACGTGATAAACACAAGCATAAGCAGCCGCAGAGCGATAAACAGGCCTTCTTCCACTCCGCCGCTGTATAAAGTGAAACCCCAGACACTTATCCATGCCTCCCCTTCACGGGTAAACAGGGCGTGCAGTAAAAATGTAAACAACACTAAGAGAAAGACCGGAAACATCCCCTTGCGCATGTAACGCAGCGACACTCCGGAAATGATAAACGCTGCGGCCGCGGTACTGCCGAGCGTTCCATATGCAAACCAGGAGTCCACCATGAAAACCGTGCATACAAACAGAAATACGGTCACCAGCTTCGCACGTGCATCCATCCGGTGTAAAAAAGAATGACCGGGAAGGTACTGGCCGACAACAACATGCTCAAACATCCGTCTTCCTCCCCGGCTGATGCCTGCTCATTTCTTCGACCGCTTCTTCCGGGGAAAGAGAAAGCGAAGAGAACGTTATGCCGGTTTGTGCTTCAATTCGCTGCAATACCTTCGTCCGTTCCGGAAGATCAAGATCCAGTTCTCTGAGCTCTGCCTCTCTCTTATAGATCTCTTCGGGGCTTCCTTCCATGCATATCATTCCGTTCTCTATTACGAGTACATTGTCCGCCAGTACAGCTGCCTCTTCCATTTGATGCGTGATCATGATAATTGTCGTCCCGTTCTTTTGATGCCAGTTCTCAAAGAGACGCATCATGTTTTGCTGTCCCTCGGGATCCAGTCCGGCAGTCGGTTCGTCCAAAATCAAGAGAGACGGTTTCATCGCAAGAACACCGGCGATGGCCGTCCGGCGCATCTGTCCGCCGCTTAGATCAAATGGAGAACGAGGCAGGAGCGAATCATCCAGCCCTACTTTTTCTAGAAGATCCGGCAGTATCTGCTGCACCTCTTCCCTTGAATATCCCAAATTAAGCGGGCCGAACATGATATCCTTTTCAACCGTTTCCTCAAAAAGTTGATGTTCCGGGTATTGAAATACCATACCGACTTGTTTTCGCAGAGCCGTTATTTCTTTTCGCTTCATTTTCGGATGGATGCGGTGTCCACCAACCTCCGCCTGACCTGTAGTCGGTTTTAAAAGACCATTCAGGTGCTGGACAAGCGTAGATTTACCGGATCCTGTCCGCCCGATGACAGCTGTAACGGAACCATCCGGCACATCAAAGGAAATGTCCCGTAAGGCATGGGTTTCAAGTGGGGTTTTCGGCATATATATATGGTTTAGATGCTCTGCCGATACGTTCATTCCACCGCCTCCCGGATGGCCTGGAGCCAAAACGGATCCAGGTTTTCGGCCTGCCGTGCCTGCTTCAAAAGAGCGAATGAATAAGGGAGCGGCATATTCAGTTCCTCCAGCAGATCCAAATGCTGCATGATATCGGACGTACGACAATCATGCAGCAGTCGCCCTTCTTCCATATACCAGACTCTGTCCGCCTCCATGGCTTCATGCAGACTGTGTGTAATGGACAGCACGGTCATGCCCTCTTCTTTATGAAGGTGCCGGACCGTCTCCATGACCGCCTTCTTTCCGGCTGGATCGAGCATGGAAGATGCCTCATCCAGAATCATAATATCCGGGTTAAGAGCCAGCACCCCTGCAATGGCCGCGCGTTGTTTTTGACCGCCGGACAGGCGGTGCGGTTCCGTATCAAGAAGGTGGTGGACTCCTGTCTGTTCCGCCACTTTCTGGATCCGGCGCTTCATCTCGGCTCTTGCCACGCCGGCATTTTCCATTCCAAATGCTATGTCATCCCGCACAGTTGGTGCTACAAATTGATGATCCGGGTTCTGAAAAACCATACCAACCCTGCGGCGTATGCCGGATAGGACAGCATCATCTTTCGTAGATGCTCCGTGAACGTTCACTTCGCCTTTTGATGGAAGAAGAAGTCCGTTACACAGACGGGCCAGCGTAGACTTCCCGGATCCATTTGGACCGATGACAGCTGTCCACTCTCCGTCTTTCACCTCGGCATCAACATCCACCAGTGCCGGCATATCTGTTTCGTTATAGTGATACATCACCTGTTTAAATTGAATCGCCGCCATGTTTACCCCTCGCTGCTCTCATTATCGCTCTTAAAATGTTAACACATTTATGATGAAAGGTTAACAATAAAGCGGAATTTCCAGCTGAAGGCGGGCACAGACGTCTTCAAAAGAAATAAAAAAAGGGCACAGACGTCTCCCTGTATCAGGTAGTCCTGCCCTTGCAACCCTATTTATACGCTTTTTCACGAAAAGAAAGCATAAACGCGTACGTTTATACAAATTCAATAATCGCCAACTCAGCTGAATCGCCGCGACGAGGGCCTACTTTCAGAACTCTCGTATAACCGCCCTGGCGCTCTTCATAGCGCGGAGCAACATCATCGAATAGTTTCTGAATGGCATCCTGGCTGTTTTCTTCATCTGCCGATTCTTTACGGATAACCTGAGCTGCCTGACGGCGCGCATGCAGATCACCACGTTTTCCGAGTGTTACCATTTTCTCAGCAATGGGACGCAGTTCTTTTGCTTTTGCTTCCGTCGTTTCAATACGCTCATTGATGATGAGGTCTGTGACCAGATCACGGAACAATGCTTTACGTGCGGAACTGTCGCGTCCTAATTTTTGATATGCAGACATGTATATTTCCCTCCTTTTTCCGGGACACTAAGGTTACACTGGATTAGTCTTCATTGCGAAGACCGAGTCCAAGTTCTCCCAGTTTCTCCTGTACTTCTTCAAGCGACTTGCGTCCGAGATTACGAACCTTCATCATATCCTCTTCAGACTTCTGCGTCAGCTCCTGTACGGTATTAATACCGGCGCGTTTCAGGCAGTTATAGGAACGAACCGAAAGATCCAGCTCTTCGATCGTCATTTCCAGAACCTTTTCTTTTTGATCTTCTTCCTTCTCTACCATAATTTCCGCATTTTGAGCCTGATCCGTCAGCCCGATAAAGATATTTAGATGTTCATTCATAATTTTAGCGGCGAGCGAAATAGCTTCTTCCGGACGGATACTTCCATCTGTCCATACATCCAAGGTCAATTTATCATAATTGGTGATTTGTCCAACACGTGTGTTTTCCACCTGGTAATTGACACGGTCCACCGGAGTATAAATGGAATCAACCGGAAGTACACCAATCGGCAGGTCATCGCTGTTATTACCTTCCGCCGGCACATAACCACGGCCGCGCTGTGCGGTCATACGCATATGAAAGTTGGCACCTTTGGTCAGCGTTGCGATGTGCAGGTCCGTGTTAAGGACATCGACATCACTATCATGGGTGATATCTTTGGCGGTGACGACACCTTCGCCCTGCGCGTCAATCTCCAATACTTTCTCTTCATCGGAGTATATCTTCAGAGCCAGCTTCTTCAAGTTCAGGACAATCGTAGTTACGTCCTCGACAACACCTTCGATGGTGGAGAATTCATGAAGAACGCCGTCAATCTGAACCGTAGTGACAGCAGACCCTGGAAGGGAGGATAAAAGGATTCGACGCAAGGAGTTTCCCAATGTAGTACCATAACCGCGTTCGAGCGGATCTACGACAAATTTGCCGTATTTGGTATCCTCGCTTACTTCAACCGTCTCGATATTAGGCTTTTCGATTTCGATCATTCTGGTATATACCCTCCTTCAAAACGTCCACACCCAAGAGCTGTAATTCAGCATCCCGGGATGTTGCAATAGGCAGTTCCCGACAATATGACACACCTTTTTCGTCAATAATAAGCAGGAGTTCCGTTTTCAAAGCCTTACCCATTATTGACATTTCAGGGAAAACTAATACCTCTCTCGGGTTACACTCTACGACGTTTCGGTGGACGGCAGCCATTATGAGGGACCGGAGTCACATCGCGGATGATGCTCACCTCAAGACCAGTTGCCTGCAGGGAACGGATTGCCGCTTCACGGCCGGCTCCCGGACCTTTCACCGCAACTTCAACGGATTTGAGACCGTGTTCCATGCCGGTTTTTGCAGCTGACTCTGCAGCCATTTGAGCCGCAAAAGGAGTGGATTTACGGGACCCTTTGAATCCAAGAGCTCCTGCACTTGCCCACGACAGTGCATTTCCCTGTGTATCCGTGATGGTAACAATCGTATTGTTAAACGTGGAACGGATATGGGCGACCCCGGACTCTATATTTTTACGCTGACGGCGTTTACGGGTGTTTGTTCTGGTTTTAGCCATAATACATGTACCTCCTTTACTTGTTTATTTCCGTTTGTTCGCTACCGTACGGCGCGGACCTTTACGGGTACGGGAATTGTTCTTCGTTTTCTGTCCTCTTGCCGGAAGTCCTCTACGGTGACGGATACCTCGGTAGCTTCCGATTTCAATAAGACGCTTGATGTTCAGGGAATGATTCCGGCGGAGATCCCCTTCCACCAGATAGTTGTCGTCGACAATGGAACGGACACGGCCCAGTTCTTCTTCGGTCAGATCGCGGACACGGGTACTTGCATCAATACCGGCTTCCTCTACAATCTGCTGACCAAGGGACTTTCCGATACCGTATACGTAAGTTAGTGAAATGGGAAGTCTTTTATCACGTGGAATATCAACACCTGCGATACGTGCCATTTACGCTGCACCTCCTTTTCTTAGCCTTGTTTTTGTTTGTGTTTCGGGTTGGAGCAGATCACCATGACCGTACCTTTACGGCGAATGACCTTGCATTTTTCACAAATTGGTTTGACTGATGGTCTCACCTTCATGTTTGTTTACCTCCTTAACTGTGCGGAGTACATGCGAGAGCATACACAATTACAGATCTGTTATCCAGGCTGCACAGTCCGTCAGCATTTATTTATAGCGGTACGTAATCCGTCCACGGGACAAATCGTACGGCGAAATTTCAACAGTTACCTTATCTCCGGGAAGGATACGGATAAAGTGCATCCGAATTTTACCGGAAACGTGAGCGAGAATCTTGTGCCCATTCTCCAGTTCCACCCGGAACATTGCGTTTGGAAGCGGCTCAACTACGGTCCCTTCCATTTCAATAACGTCATCTTTGGCCATGCATTACTCTCCTTCCTTCAGCAATTGCGGCTGTTCCTGCGCACTGCTTAAAGCAAACCTTAATTTTGCATTGGTAACACGCCCGGTTTCCTCAATACTTCGTTTGACTTCATTGGAAACATGCGGAGTAACCTCCACATGGCTTATATTTTTCTTCTTAGCCCGGTCGAATTTGCGTTTTTCCCCATCTGCCAGAAGCAGAAAACGCTCACTCACCACTCCAATGACAACCGCGTAGTTGCCGGTCTCCCGACCCTGTACAATACGGACGATCCGACCGACCCCGGGCGGCGATTCAGCATCATTCATCCTCGCATCACCTTTAACATCAGGCTTTTGTTAAAATCTCAAAACCTGTATTGGTTATTGCAATGGTATGCTCAAAATGAGCACAGTTTCTGCCATCGGTTGTTACAACTGTCCAGTTATCCGAAAGTGTATGAACGTAACGCTCACCTGCGTTAACCATTGGTTCTACGGCCAACACCATCCCGGGTTTCAGGCGCGGGCCTTTCCCCGGCGGACCAAAATGAGGAATCTGAGGATCTTCATGCAGATCCTGGCCGACACCGTGTCCGACATACTCCCGTACAATCGAAAACCCGTGTGGTTCCACATACGTTTGTACTGCATTGGAGATATTGGAAAGACGTTCTTTCGGCTGTGCTTCGTTCAACCCTTTAAAAAGAGAAGCCTCGGTCACATCAAGCAGACGCTGGTCTTCTGCCGAAATATCTCCAACCGGATACGTCCAGGCAGAATCTCCGTGGTATCCATTGTAATCTGCTCCGATGTCAATGGAGATGATATCGCCGTCTTTGAGCTTGCGGCTGCCCGGAATTCCATGTACCAATTCTTCGTTTACAGAGACGCATATGCTGCCGGAGAAGCCTCCATAGCCTTTAAATGACGGAACTGCTCCGTGGTTACGGATAAATGCATCGGCAATGTCATTCAGCTGCTGGGTCGTAATGCCCGGCTGAATATGCCTGCGCATTTCTTCATGGGTCAGCGCGACAATTTTACCCGCTTCCCGCATTATACCGAGTTCTCGATCGGTTTTACAAATAATCATGCATGAAGTCCTTTCAATAGTTCTTCAATGTCCTGAAATACTTTGTCAATGTCCTGATCTCCATCGATATTGCGAAGGTAACCTTTTTCGTTATAGAAATCAATCAAAGGCTGCTGCTGTTCAATATTTACGTCAAGTCTTTTACGTACGGTTTCCGGCTTATCATCATCTCTTTGGATGAGCTCGCTTCCGTCCACATCGCAGATGCCTTCCTGCTGCGGCGGATTAAATTCAATATGGTACGTTCTTCCGCTGGTCGGTGAGACCCGGCGCCCTGTTAATCTTTTTTCCAGTTTGTCCTTTTCCACTTCAACGTTAAGAACATAGTCTAAAGATGTGTTCAAATCTGAAAGAATACCTTCCAGTGCTTCTGCCTGCGCGACGGTCCGCGGAAAACCATCCAGTAGAAATCCTTCACTGCAGTCAGGTTGCCCGAGTCTTTCCCGGACAATACCAACCGTTACTTCATCCGGTACGAGTTCACCGGCATCCATATACGATTTTGCCTGTTTACCGAGTTCCGTTTCATTTTTGATAGCAGCGCGAAACATATCTCCGGTGGAAATATGAGGGATGCCGTGTTTTTCTACAATATTTTCGGCTTGCGTGCCTTTACCGGCACCGGGCAGCCCCATTAATATCAAATTCATGATATCTCCTCCAACGTTTCCGATTTCAGCCGGGGAAAAAACGCTGCAGGACAGCTTCCTTTCCCTCACCTATCTTTATTTAATAAACCCTTTATAGCTTCTTTGTATAAGCTGGCTTTCGATTTGTTTCATCGTATCAAGCGCCACGCCTACAACGATAAGCAGTCCGGTGCCGCCGATCTGAATCGACTGCGGCAGACCAAGCTGCGCAATGAAAAAAACAGGGATAATCGCAACAACGGCCAGAAACAAAGCACCGACAAATGTCAGCCGGTATAAAACCCGGCGGATGTAAGTTTCTGTTGTTTTACCCGGTCGGATACCTGGGATGTATCCTCCCTGCTTTTTCAGATTATCTGCCATCTGTTCGGGGTTAACCTGAACAAATGTGTAAAAGTACGTGAAACCGATGATCAAAGCCGCATAAACAACCATTCCAACAGGCTGTGTGTAATCGAAGTTCTGGATAACCCACTGCGCAGCAGCATTATCCTCTCCGACAAACCCGGCTACAGTTGGAGGGAATATAAATAAGGATAGAGCAAAAATCACCGGAATAACGCCGGCCGAGTTCACTTTTAATGGAAGATGGGTCGACTGCCCGCCAGCCTGACTCCGCCCTACCAGACGCTTTGCGTACTGAATCGGGACTTTCCGCAGAGCCTGCTGAACATAAATGACGCCCACGATAATGGCAAGGACCCCGATAGCCAGGAAAAGCACCGTGACAATACCGGTGAAAAGCCGGTCGGCATCCTGTATCTGGGTGGCATACAGCTGGTTTATTCCACTTGGAATACCGGCAGCAATACCTGCAAAGATTAAAATCGAAATCCCGTTACCGACACCTTTGGCTGTAATCTGTTCACCAAGCCACATAAGAAAAGTGGTTCCAGCCGTCATAACAATAGCAATAAAAATATACTTCGGAATGCTCGGATCAGGAATTAAGCCTGAAAAGATGTTGTTAAACCCTATCGACATTCCAAGACCCTGCAAAAAAGCAAGTATGACAGTGAAATACCGCGTGAACTGGGCCATCTTCTTCCGTCCGGCTTCACCCTGTTTCGCCCATTCTGTAAATTTCGGCACAACGTCCATCCTTAAAAGCTGGACGACAATGGATGCCGTGATATAGGGCATAACACCCATGGCAAAAATCGAGAATTGAGACAGCGCGCCGCCCCCGAACGTATTCAGAAAGCCGAACGCGTTCGCTTGGTCCGCAAAATTCAACACATCATTGTTAGATCCCGGTACCGGAATGAAACTCCCGATCCGGAAAATAACTAACATGGTGAGTGTGAAGAGAATTTTGTTTCGCAGATCTTTCACGCGAAAAATATTGGAAATTCCGCGGAACATTAGATCACCTCTGTTTTTCCGCCTGCCGCTTCAATTGCTTTTGCTGCGGAAGCAGAGAACTTGTTTGCCTTAACAGTGAGTTCTTTATCAACACTGCCGTTACCAAGAATCTTAATGCCGCTTCCGGCGTTTTTGACAACGCCTGTTTCAATAAGCAGTTCCGGCGTGACTTCCGTCCCCGTATCAAAACGGTTGAGCTTTTCTACATTTACAATGGCGAACTCTTTGCGTGTTGGATTAGTAAAACCACGCTTTGGCAGACGTTTGTAAATGGGGTTTTGACCACCCTCAAAGCCTGGACGGACACCACCGCCGCTGCGGGAATTCTGACCGTGTTCTCCACGTCCGGCCGTATTACCTTTACCGGAACTTTGTCCACGTCCCACACGCTTGCGGGCTGTGTTTGGACCGTGAGACGGCTTCAACTCATGCAGTTTCATGATGACACCTCCCTATCACAGAAATCTTACGTTACGCGTTCCGTTCTTTTACCGTCAATAAATGAGATACTTTATTAATCATACCGCGGATTGCAGAATTATCTTCTTTCACAACGGAATGATTAACTTTGCGGAGACCCAGCGCCTCTACAGTATCACGCTGTTCCTGTGGTCTTCCGATTAAGCTGCGGCTGAGGGTGATTTCCACTTTATTGGCCATATTCTTTCCCTCCTTATCCTAACAATTCTTCAACGCTTTTACCACGTAGTCTGGCAACCTGCTCTGCTGATTTAAGTTCAGTCAGACCTGTAATTGTAGCGCGTATCATGTTAATTGGGTTGTTGGAACCGAGAGATTTAGAAAGAATATCCTGCACACCTGCAAGTTCAAGTACAGCGCGGACCGGTCCGCCTGCAATGATTCCGGTACCTTCGGAGGCCGGCTTCAACAGAACATTCCCGGCGCCGAAATGGCCGACAATCTGGTGTGGAATGGTTGTTCCGCTGATCGGAACCTGAACCAGATTCTTTTTGCCGTTATCTACAGCTTTACGAATCGCTTCCGGTACTTCAACGGCTTTACCCATGCCGAATCCAACGTGTCCGTTACGGTCACCTACAACGACAATAGCTGCGAAACGAAAGCGGCGGCCGCCTTTCACAACTTTAGCTACACGATTTATCGCTACAACTCTTTCTTCAACATCAAGTTTACTGGCATCAATCTGCATGTGTTTCCCTCCCATCATTTTAGAAATGTAGTCCGTTTTCGCGTGCTGCATCAGCCAAAGCCTGCACACGTCCGTGATAAACAAAACCGCCACGGTCAAATACAACGGTCTCGTAACCTTTTTCAGATGCGCGTTTAGCTACAACTTCACCAATTTTGCTTGCTGCTTCTTTGTTGCCGCCGTTCTCGACATCCATACCATTTTCCATCGTCGAAGCAGATGTGAGGGTAACCCCTTTTTCATCATCAATAAGCTGTGCATAGATGTGCTTGGAAGAACGGAATACGTTTAAACGCGGACGCTCACTTGTGCCTTTAATTTTCTGCCGGATACTGGCGTGGCGTCTTTTCCGGTTTGCATACTTTTTGGATTTTGTTGTCATGCTGCGTTCCTCCTTTCGTGACGATTAGCGGAAACGTTACTTACCAGTCTTACCTACTTTTTGACGGACATGTTCGTTTTCATAACGGATGCCTTTACCTTTGTAAGGCTCTGGAAGTCTTACAGAACGAATGTTGGAAGCCGTGGCTCCGACACGTTCCTTGTCAATTCCTCTAACCACTATTTTGGTATTCGATGGTACTTCCAGTTCGATTCCTTCTTCCGGTGCCACTTCAACCGGATGGGAATAGCCGACGTTCAATACCACTTTTTCCCCGGATTTGCTTGCGCGGTAACCGACACCGACAAGTTCCAAGTTTTTTTCGAATCCGTTTTTGACACCTTCCACCATGTTGTTCACAATACTGCGGGTTGTGCCATGAAGAGAGCGGTGCTGCTTATTATTACTTGGACGTTCGAATGTGATCTCTTCTTCACCGACGTTTACTTTAATTTCAGGATGAAGGTTACGGGTCAATTCCCCTTTTGGTCCTTTTACCGTGATTGTGTTACCCTCCAACGCTGCCGTAACATCACTTGTGAGCTCAATAGGTTTTACACCAATACGTGACATTCAATACACCTCCGTTCTGACTCAGTTTTCATTACCAAACGTAAGCAAGTACTTCGCCGCCGATTTGTTTTTTCCTTGCTTCTTTATCGCTCATTACACCGTAGGACGTTGAAATAACTGCAATTCCCAGTCCGCCGAGAACACGAGGGAGCTCCTCTGCTTTGGCGTAAACGCGGAGTCCGGGTTTACTGATTCGTTTCAGTCCTGTAATAACACGTTCATTTTCCGCACCGTATTTCAAAAAGATACGGATAAGTCCCTGTTTATTGTCTTCTACAGACTCCACATCGCGGACAAAGCCTTCCTGCTTGAGGATATTGGCAACTTCACTTTTCAGATTCGATGCCGGAAGTTCAAGCTTCTCGTGGCGGACCGTGTTCGCATTCCGGATGCGGGTCAGCATATCTGCTATTGGATCAGTCATGACCATATCGATTTACCTCCTTCCCTGTCTCGGGCTTACCAGCTGGCTTTTTTAACGCCTGGAATTTGTCCTTTATAGGCTAACTCGCGGAAACAAATCCGGCAGAGTTTAAATTTACGCATAACGGAGTGAGGACGTCCGCAACGCTCGCAACGCGTATATTCGCGCACTTTGAACTTTTGAGGACGTTGCTGTTTGGCGACCATCGATTTTTTTGCCAAGGTCCATTTACCTCCTTTACATGTTCAATTTATTTTTTAAACGGCATGCCCATCTGGTCGAGCAGCTCATAAGCTTCTTCGTCCGTCTCGGCTGATGTTACGATGACAATATCCATGCCTCGTACTTTATCTATTTTATCGTATTCGATTTCCGGGAAAATTAACTGCTCTTTCACACCAAGCGTGAAATTGCCGCGGCCGTCAAAGGCTTTGTTCGAAACACCGCGGAAGTCACGGACACGCGGAAGGGAAACGTTAATCAGCTTTTCCAGGAACTCATACATTCTTGGTCCACGGAGAGTAACTTTGGTACCGATCGGCATACCCTGACGTACCTTAAATCCTGCAATGGATCTCTTTGCTTTGGTGATAAGTGGTTTTTGACCACTGATAAGTGAAAGTTCTTCCACTGCTTTATCAAGGGCTTTCGGATTCTGCACTGCATCGCCGATTCCCATGTTAATTACGATCTTTTCGACCTTTGGCACTCCCATTACGGAAGAGTATTCGTATTTATTGTGCAGATGAGGCACAATGTCGTTTTTGAATTTTTCTCTGAGCGCGTTCATTAAAGGGACCTCCTTTCCTCAACGACTTACTTATCAAGGGCTTCGCCGGATTTTTTGGCGATACGGATTTTTTTGCCGTCTTCTATTTTAAATCCGACTCTTGTCGGTTCATTCGTGCTTGGATCCAGCGGCATCACATTGGAGACATGAATCGGTGCTTCCTGATTGGATATGCCGCCCTGGGGATTTTCCTGAGAAGGCTTTTCGTGTTTTTTAACAACATTTACACCCTCAACCAGTACACGGGACTGGCTTGGAAATGCCTTCAAGATGACGCCTTCTCTGCCTTTATCTTTTCCTGTGATGACTTTGACTTTATCGCCTGTTTTCACATGGAGTTTCGGTTGACTCATGATCGCACCTCCTTCATCGGGCCATACTGGCTTTTATTAAAGAACTTCCGGGGCGAGGGAAACAATCTTCATATATTGAGAACTGCGCAGTTCCCGTGCTACTGGTCCGAAAATACGTGTTCCACGGGGACTTTTGTCGTCCCGGACAATAACGGCTGCATTTTCACCGAAACGGATATAAGACCCATCCGGACGGCGCGCACCACTTTTCGAACGTACAATGACAGCACGAACCACTTCATTTTTCTTGACAACGCCACCTGGTGTTGCCTGCTTCACAGAACATACAATCATGTCACCGATATTGGCTGTTTTGCGTCCTGAGCCGCCCAGTACTTTAATGGTTTTGATTTCGCGGGCACCGGAGTTATCAGCAACTTTCAGCATGGTTTCTTCTTGAATCATAGACGTTTAACCTCCCTTCTTCACAAAAGATTGTTTAGATAATAACGGATTCCTCAACAACTTCTACAAGACGGAAGCGTTTATCTTTAGAAAGCGGGCGGGTTTCCATGATTTTAACAATGTCTCCATGCTTTGCTGCATTGTCCTCATCATGCGCCTTAAATTTCTTTGAATCTTTAACACGCTTGCCGTAAAGGGAATCTTTTTTATACGTTTCGACGTAGACCGAAATTGTTTTGTCCATTTTGTCGGAAACAACACGGCCGGTATAGACTTTCCGCTGGTTACGTTCAGCCATTTTATGCCAAACCTCCCCTCTTGTTTTATGCTTTGTTCAGACCGAGCTCACGTTCACGCAGCACTGTTTTAGCGCGTGCGATATCCTTGCGGACATTGCGAAGGCGGGCAGGATTTTCAAGTTGTCCGGTTGCCAGCTGAAATCTGAGATTAAAGAGCTCTTCTTTCAGGGTCTGTGTCTGTTCTTCTATTTCTGTTGAGGTCAAGTCTCTGAATTGATTAGCTTTCATTTGCCTCACCACCCACTTCTTCACGTTTTACAAACTTCGTTTTCACTGGAAGTTTGTGAGACGCAAGTCTAAGTGCTTCCCGGGCAACTTCTTCGGAAACACCTGCGATTTCAAACATAATTTTTCCTGGCTTTACTACAGCCACCCAGCCTTCAGGAGAACCTTTACCGGAACCCATCCGTACTTCAAGCGGCTTTTGAGTGTAAGGCTTATCCGGAAAGATCTTAATCCAGACTTTACCTCCACGCTTCATATAACGGGTCATCGCAATACGGGCTGCTTCAATCTGACGGTTGGAAACCCACGCCGGATCCAGTGCCTGCAGACCGAATTCACCAAAAGAAACTTCTGTCCCGCCTTTTGCACGGCCTTTCGTTCTTCCGCGGTGTTCGCGGCGGAACTTCACGCGTTTTGGCATTAACATAACTTATTCTCCTCCTTCCTCGTTGTTCGAACCTTTCGATGGAAGGACTTCTCCACGATAAATCCAGATCTTCACACCAAGTTTACCGTACGTCGTGTCAGCTTCCGCTGTACCATAATCGATGTCGGCACGCAGTGTGTGGAGTGGAACAGTTCCTTCATTATAACTTTCGTTACGGGCGATATCAGCACCGCCGATACGTCCGGAAACTTCTGTTCTGATACCCTGTGCGCCGGCACGAAGTGTCCGTTGAATAGATTGTTTCATGGCACGGCGGAAGGATACGCGGTTTTCAAGCTGGCGCGCGATGTTGTCAGCGACCAGTCTGGCATCCAAGTCTGGATTTTTTACTTCAGAAATGTTGATGTGAACTCTTTTTCCAGTGAGTTCGTTTAGTGCTTTACGGAGAATCTCCACTTCAGAACCGCCTTTACCAATAACCATTCCCGGCTTTGCGGTGTGAATGGTGATGTTCACACGGTTGGCTGCCCGTTCAATTTCCACGGTGGAAACAGCAGCATCCTGCAGACGGCTTTCGATATATTCACGGATTTTTATATCTTCGTGCAACAACGTTGCATAATTGTTTTCTGCGAACCATTTGGAATCCCAGTCACGGATGACTCCGAGTCTAAGTCCTACTGGATTTACTTTTTGCCCCACTCATTATCCCTCCTTCTTTTCTGATACCACTACTGTAATGTGGCTGGTACGTTTGCTGATGCCGGTAGCGCGTCCCATCGCACGGGGACGGAAACGTTTCATCGTGACGCCTTCATCTACAAAAATTTCACTGACATACAAATCTTCCGGTTCCATCTCGTAATTGTGTTCCGCGTTTGCCACTGCGGAGTTCAGAACCTTTTCGACAATCGGTGAAGCAGCTTTCGGCGTATTCTTTAAGATGCCGACGGCTTCGCCGATTTCTTTGCCCCTGACGAGGTCAACAACTAACCGTGCTTTGCGGGGGGCAATGCGGACTTGTTTCGCGACTGCTTTAGCTTGCATTTTCAGAACCTCCCCTCTTCTTACCGTCTTGTTTTCCTGTCGTCATTTTTGTGGCCTTTGAACGTTCTGGTGGGAGCAAATTCCCCAAGTTTGTGGCCAACCATATCTTCAGAAACAAATACAGGTACGTGCTTTCTTCCATCATATACAGCGAATGTGTGTCCTACGAACTGTGGAAATACTGTAGAACGGCGGGACCACGTTTTAATTACCTGCTTATCGTTCTTTTCGTTCAAGTTTTCAACCTTTTTTATTAAATGGTCATCGACAAAAGGTCCCTTTTTTAGACTGCGAGCCATGAGGAAACCTCCTTTCGTTGTTTATGCTGCGGCATATTCTGCGCGCGCTATCGATTTATTTCTTTTTCTTTTTACGTCTGCGGACGATATATTTATCGGAGTCTTTGTTCTTCTTACGTGTCTTATAACCAACAGCAGGTTGACCCCAAGGTGACACCTGAGTCGTACGTCCAATTGGAGCGCGTCCTTCCCCGCCACCATGTGGGTGGTCTGCAGGGTTCATGGCAGAACCGCGTACAACCGGGCGTTTGTTGAGCCAGCGGCCGCGTCCGGCTTTCCCGATAACAACCAGTTCATGCTCAATGTTGCCTACCTGACCGACAGTTGCTCTGCATGTTGCAAGAATAAGCCGGGTTTCGCCGGAACGAAGACGTACAAGTACGTACTTGCCTTCTTTACCGAGAACCTGTGCTTCGGCGCCGGCAGAACGGACAAGCTGCGCTCCGCGTCCTGGTTTCAGTTCGATATTGTGAATAATGGTACCCACCGGAATATTCGCAAGCGGGAGTGCATTTCCTGTTTTAATATCTGCTTCCGGTCCGGAGACAACCTCCTGTCCTACACGAAGGTTTTTCGGTGCGAGAATATAACGCTTTTCTCCATCTTTATAGTGGATGAGAGCGATATTGGCTGAACGGTTCGGATCGTATTCGATCGTCGCTACACGGCCCGGTACTCCATCCTTATCGCGTTTGAAATCGATGAGCCGGTACTGTTGTTTATGACCGCCGCCCTGATGACGAACTGTGATACGACCGTGGTTGTTGCGTCCGCCCTTTTTATGCTTTGGTTCAAGCAGCGTCCGTTCCGGTTTTTCTGTTGTTACTTCCGTGTTCTTGTTAATAGACATGAAACGCTGACCATTTGTAATGGGTTTCGTTCTTTTAATAGCCATCTTCTTTTCCCTCCTTCGCTATTGATTTATGCTCCTTCGAAGAATTCGATTTCTTCGCTGTCCGGAGTCAACGTCACTATTGCTTTTTTCCGGTCTGGTTTATAGCCTGTATAACGGCCGAAACGACGGAATTTACCTTTGTAGTTCATCGTGTTGACTTTGGCTACCTGGACATCAAAGATTTCTTCCACAGCTTTGAGAATCTGTGTTTTATTTGCCTTTACGTCTACTTCAAACGTATATTTCTTTTCTTCCATTAAATCAGCAGACCGTTCGGTAATAACTGGGCGCTTAATCACATCGCGTGCTTCCATTATGCGAGCACCTCCTCTACCTTCTCTACTGCTCCCTGCGTAATGATGAGTTTGTCATGATTTAAAAGCTCAAGTGCATTCGCATCATCGACAGTAGCAAAAGTAACTCCTTCAATATTGCGCGCAGATAGCGCTACCTGCTCATTGTAATCAGCGGTTACAACAAGTGCTGTCTCTTCCACGGAAAGACTGGAAAGAATCTTGATCATATCCTTCGTTTTTGGAGCTTCCAGCTGAAGATCGTCCACAACGACTACTTCATTGTCTTTTACTTTACTGGAATAAGCGGATTTAATCGCAAGTCTGCGGACTTTCTTTGGAAGTTTGTAGCCGTACTGTCTGGGAGTCGGCCCAAATACAATTCCACCTTTGACCCACAGTGGTGAGCGGATTGAACCATGACGCGCACGTCCTGTACCCTTTTGGCGCCAAGGCTTAGCTCCGCCTCCTTTTCTTTCAGAACGGTTTTTTGTTTTATGCGTGCCCTGACGCTTTGAAGCCTGCTGCATCACAACAGCATCATGAAGCACATCTACATTCGGTTCTATACCAAAAACAGCATCAGAGAGTTCGATATCTCCTACCTTAGAGCCGTTTTGGTTCATAAGATCTATTGTCGGCATAATGGAGCCTCCTTTCTATAAAACGTTACTTCGCTGTTTTTACAGCGGATTGTAGAGTTACGTAGCTTTTACGCGGGCCGGGAACATTCCCTTTAATCAAAAGAAGATTACGCTCGGTATCTACTTTGACGATTTCAAGATTTTGCACTGTCACAGTGCCGCCGCCCATGCGTCCAGGAAGTTTCTTTCCTTTCAGGACATGATAATGGCCCATTGCACCCATGGAACCGGGACTGCGGCGGAAATGGGAACCATGTGTCATTGGTCCGCGTGCCTGGTTATGGCGTTTGATGGCCCCGGCAAATCCCTTTCCTTTTGATGTGCCTGTGACATCCACAAGCTCACCGGCTTCAAACGTATCTACTTTGACTTCCTGACCAACTTCGTAATCTCCAGCTGCGTTGCGGAGCTCACGAGTGTAGCGCTTGGGAGCAGCGCCGGCTTTGTCTGCATGACCTTTCTCCGGCTTGCTTGCGTTGGTTTTCTTTTTATCATAAACGCCCAGTTGAACAGATTCATAACCATCCGATTCTGCCGTTTTCTTTTGAAGAACAACGTTTGGTTCAGCTTCAATCACCGTAACCGGAAGCAGTTCGCCCTGCTCATTAAACAGCTGGGTCATTCCGATTTTTTTACCCAAGATTCCTTTGGTCATTCGTCACACCTCCTCATTAATGATATTTTTTATAATTTTATTTCGATATCGACGCCTGACGGCAGGTCAAGACGCATGAGCGCATCGACCGTCTGCGGTGTCGGGTTGACAATATCAATCAAACGCTTGTGCGTGCGCATTTCGAACTGTTCACGTGCATCTTTAAACTTATGTGTTGCACGAAGGATCGTGTACACCGATTTCTCCGTCGGCAGCGGGATAGGTCCTGATACTCCCGCACCGGAACGTTTCGCTGTGTCGACAATCTTTTCTGCAGATTGGTCCAGCACCCGGTGGTCATAAGCTTTCAAACGAATGCGGATCTTTTCATTTGCCATTATAAGCCCTCCTTTATCGCCCGATTTTTACAGACATACTCCGTGAAAATTTCCCACTCCCCCAACCATGGCAAAGGGTCCGGGTGTGTCGGCAACCTTTCACATCATCGCCTGGATCATGAGCGCAGCCTGCACTAAAAAGTGTTTAACGCTTTTCATTGCATTAACTACAGCCCACGGTCACACTTTATCTATTATAATGATTCGAGGTTCTGAATGCAAGGACTTATAAAAAGAAATTTAACATTTCTTCTTGAATTCTTGTAAATAAGAAAAGCGGCAGCATGCTGGATAAAGACAGTTTGTTAAAAAATATCCGCCTTGAAATATCATAAACGGTTCTGTCCTCTGAATGCTTTCGTGCATTGCTTTGAGCTTTCGAGGCTGAAACTTGATTTACGACACTTCTTGCAGATTTGATGTTCTCTGCTCCAAAAAAAGGGATCCTGTCTATAGACAGGATCCCTTTTCAGATTATCCGGCTTACTTTTCGATCGTTGCAACCACGCCGGCGCCGACAGTACGGCCGCCTTCGCGGATCGAGAACTTCGTTCCTTCTTCGATCGCAATCGGCTGGATGAGTTCTACTGTCATTTCAACGTTATCTCCAGGCATAACCATTTCTACACCTTCCGGGAGATGGATGATGCCGGTCACGTCTGTAGTACGGAAGTAGAACTGCGGACGGTAGTTTTCAAAGAAAGGGGTATGACGGCCGCCTTCTTCTTTGGAAAGAACATAAACTTCCGCCTGGAACTTCGTGTGCGGCGTGATCGAATTCGGCTTAGCAAGCACCTGACCACGTTTGATATCTTCACGGTTCACACCGCGGAGAAGTGCACCGATGTTGTCGCCGGCTTCTGCATAATCAAGAAGCTTACGGAACATTTCCACTCCGGTAACCGTTGTTTTACGCTTATCTTCGACGATTCCGATGATTTCGACCTCGTCACCAACATTAAGCATTCCGCGTTCAACACGGCCTGTCGCAACAGTACCACGGCCGGTGATCGAGAATACGTCCTCAACCGGCATCATGAATGGCTTATCTTTGTCACGGTCCGGTGTCGGGATAAAGTTGTCTACTGCTTCCATCAGCTCAACAATAGCCTGTTCATGCTCTTCTACACCTTCGATTGCTTGAAGCGCAGAGCCTTTAACAACCGGTGTTTCGTCACCGTCAAAGTCATACTCGCCAAGAAGTTCACGTACTTCCATTTCTACGAGTTCAAGAAGCTCTTCGTCGTCCACCATGTCTGTTTTGTTCAGGAATACAACGATGGATGGTACGCCAACCTGACGGGAAAGCAGGATATGTTCACGAGTCTGCGGCATTGGGCCGTCAGCTGCGGACACAACAAGGATAGCTCCGTCCATCTGCGCAGCACCTGTGATCATGTTCTTCACATAGTCCGCGTGTCCCGGGCAGTCCACGTGTGCATAGTGGCGGGTTTCTGTTTCGTACTCTACGTGTGCAGTAGAGATTGTGATTCCACGCTCACGCTCTTCCGGAGCGTTGTCGATAGTATCGTATGCTCTAGCTTCACCAGTACCGGAATTTTTGTTGAGTACAGTAGTGATAGCTGCTGTAAGTGTTGTTTTACCATGGTCTACGTGTCCGATAGTACCAATGTTCGTATGCGTTTTGGAACGATCAAACTTTTCTTTAGCCATTGTGAATTTCCTCCCTTTAATTCAGGTTAATTATATGGAAGCCGAAAAGGTGTATCACCACTGGAGAATCACCTTTTTCAGCTTACAATAAAACAAATGTAGAGACAATCATTTACACAAAATTATTCTCCGGTGTTCTTCGAGACAATCTCTTCCGAAATGGATTTCGGCACTTCTTCGTAATGATCAAAGAACATCGTGTAGTTACCGCGCCCCTGTGTAATGGAACGCAGGTTAGTTGCGTAACCAAACATTTCAGAGAGCGGAACAAACGCCTTGATTGCCTGGGATTTACCGCGTGCTTCCATGCCCTCGACACGTCCGCGCCGTGCAGTAATGTCACCCATGACATCTCCCATGTAATCTTCCGGCATAACAACTTCCACACTCATCAATGGTTCGAGAAGAACCGGTTTACAATGATTTTTTGCTTCTTTCAGCGCCAGGGACCCAGCCACCTTAAATGCCATTTCATTGGAGTCTACATCGTGGTAGGAACCATCAAACAGCGTGGCCTTCACATCAACCATTGGATATCCTGCAAGAAGACCATTGTCAAGCGCTTCTCCGATGCCCTGCTGAACCGAGTTAACGTATTCTTTCGGAACGACACCGCCGACAATCTTGTTGACGAATTCATATCCGGCACCTTCGTCGTTAGGTTCGAACGTCACCCAGACGTGACCGTACTGGCCGCGTCCACCGGACTGACGTACAAATTTACCTTCAACATCAGCTGATTGGCGGATGGTTTCACGGTAGGCAACCTGCGGAGCGCCTACAGTAGCATCTACTTTGAATTCGCGCTTCAGACGATCAATGATGATATCGAGATGAAGCTCACCCATTCCTTTAATGATGGTCTGGCCTGTTTCTTCATCTGTCTCTGTCTGGAATGTCGGATCCTCTTCAGCCAGTTTGCCAAGAGCAATACCCATTTTGTCATGGTCTGCTTTTGATTTAGGCTCCACGGACAGGTTGATAACCGGTGCCGGAAAGTCCATGGATTCCAGGATAACTCTGTCTTTTTCACCACAGAGTGTATCACCGGTACCTGTGTCTTTCAATCCGATACCGCCTGCGATATCACCGGAGTACACCGTTGAAATCTCTTCACGGGAGTTGGCATGCATCTGAAGAATACGGCCGACTCTTTCCCTTTTATCTTTCGTAGTGTTCCGGACATACGACCCGGCATCCAGCCTTCCGGAATATACCCGGAAGAATGTCAGTTTCCCGACATAAGGGTCTGTGGAGACTTTAAATGCAAGCGCAGAAAACGGCCCTTCGTCGTCCGCCACTCTTTCCACTTCTTCCTCGGTGTCCGGAAGGAAACCTTTGATAGCAGGTACATCAAGCGGGGACGGAAGATAGTCAATGACAGCGTCAATCATAAGCTGCACGCCTTTGTTTTTAAAGGCGGACCCGCATAGTACCGGATAGAATTCAACATTCAAGGTGCCTTTACGGATTGCTGTTTTAATCTCATCCGTGCTGATTTCTTCTCCCTCAAGGTACTTCATCATCATATCTTCATCAAATTCAGCAACAGACTCGATCAGAGATTCGCGGTATTTTTCCGCCTGTTCCTGATATTCCTGCGGAATCTCACGTGCTTCCGCTCGTGTACCAAGATCATCCATGTAGTAATAAGCTTCCATGTTAATCAGGTCGATGATTCCTTCGAAGCTGTCTTCTGCACCAATTGGCAGCTGAATCGGATGGGCATTCGCATCAAGACGATCTGTTAATGTAGAGCAGGAATATAAAAAGTCCGCCCCAACCTTATCCATCTTGTTTACAAAAACAATACGCGGAACGTGGTAGGTTGTAGCCTGGCGCCACACAGTCTCGGTCTGCGGCTCCACTCCGGACTGCGCATCCAGCACTGCGACAGATCCGTCCAGTACACGAAGGGAACGTTCCACTTCTACAGTGAAGTCGACGTGACCCGGCGTGTCAATGATATTAATTCTGTGATCTTTCCACTGTGCTGTTGTTGCAGCGGAGGTGATTGTAATTCCGCGTTCCTGTTCCTGAGACATCCAGTCCATCTGGGAAGCACCTTCGTGGGTTTCTCCGATTTTATGGATACGTCCTGTGTAGTACAGAACACGTTCTGTGGCTGTGGTCTTACCGGCATCAATGTGAGCCATGATCCCGATATTACGAGTTTTTTCTAAGGAGAATTCTCGTGCCATGAACTTTCAATTTCTCCTTTCTTCCATAACTAATTAATTAGTAGGGTGTTAGATAACTGTTGATTACCAGCGGTAATGAGCGAATGCTTTATTTGCTTCAGCCATACGGTGTGTGTCTTCACGTTTTTTCACAGCGGACCCTGTGTTGTTGGAAGCATCCAGAATTTCATTAGCCAGACGTTCCTCCATCGTTTTCTCCCCGCGGAGACGGGCATAGCTGACAATCCAGCGGAGTCCGAGTGTTGTACGGCGGTCCGGTTTCACTTCGATAGGAACCTGGTAGTTAGCACCGCCGACACGGCGTGATTTAACTTCCAGAACCGGCATAACATTTTTGAGTGCTTGATCAAATGCTTCCATCGGATCGTTACCGGATCTTTCTTCGACAAGGGTGAACGCTTTGTAAAGAATGTTCTGCGCCTTCCCTTTCTTTCCATCCAGCATGATCCGGTTGATCAGTCTGGTTACAAGCTTGGAATTATAAAGCGGGTCCGGCAGGACATCTCTGCGTGGTACTGGTCCTTTACGAGGCATGAGTCAACTCCTCCTTTCCTGTTGTTTAAAGGTTATTTATTTTTTGGCACGCTTGGTACCGTATTTTGAACGGCTTGACTTACGGTTCTGAACACCAGCGGTATCAAGAGCACCGCGTACAATATGGTAACGCACACCCGGAAGGTCCTTCACACGGCCGCCGCGCACAAGAACAACACTGTGCTCCTGAAGATTGTGGCCGATTCCCGGAATGTAAGCTGTTACTTCAATCTGGTTGGTCAAACGTACACGGGCATATTTACGAAGCGCCGAGTTCGGCTTCTTTGGTGTCATTGTTCCAACACGGGTGCAGACACCACGCTTTTGCGGCGAGTTCTGATCCGTCGGAATTTTTCTGTAACTGTTATACCCTTTGTTCAGTGCGGGTGAGTCAGATGCTTTTGTTTTCATCTTACGGCCTTTCCGCACCAACTGGTTCATTGTCGGCATTATTCTGCCTCCCTTCTTTTCTGGTTTTTAAGACCACCGTTCCAGGTGGTTCGTTAGAAAGCAAAAGTAAAGTTTTTGCCGGCAGGCAGAGCCTGCCAGCAAAAACGTCATTGCTTTTTCAGTGCAACCGCAGCTGCTCCCACATCAATTCCACAGACTGTTCCAAGCCTGCGCATGGAATCCACTGTATAAACAGGAACTCCTTTTGATTCAGCGGTCAGGATAACCTTACTGATAACTCTGTTTTCAGCGTCCCCTGCTACGATTACTTCTTTGACGAAGTTTGCTTCCAGCGCTTTGAGCGTTTGCTTCGTACCAATTAAAACCTCATCCGCCTGTGAAACTTTTTCATAAGACATTCTGCATCCTCCAAAGCACAGGGTGTTAGGCGCACTTTGACAGCATATCACCGCGGTGGAAAGATGTCAACACTGTTTTAATTCTGTGGTACCGTCTCTTCGTCGGTTTCCACAATTTCAGCTTCCTGCTCCTCCGGTTTATCCATTTCAAGCGACCGGTAACGCGGCATTCCGGTTCCGGCTGGAACAAGCTTACCGAGGATGACATTTTCTTTAAGACCGAGCAGTTCATCACGCTTTCCTTTAATGGCGGCATCTGTAAGCACTCTTGTTGTTTCCTGGAACGAGGCAGCTGAAAGGAACGAGTCCGTCTCAAGCGATGCTTTGGTAATTCCAAGAATAATGGGATGACCAACTGCCGGACGGCCGTTGTTTTCAAGCACCTTCTGATTGGCGTTATCAAAATGCTGGATTTCCACCATGGTGCCCGGCAGAACTTCAGTATCACCAGGATCAGCAACTCTGACCTTCTTAAGCATCTGGCTGACCATGACTTCAATGTGCTTATCGCTGATTTCAACTCCCTGCATACTGTACACTTTCTGTACTTCTTTCAGGAGATAGCGCTGCACTTCCTGCACTCCGGTATAACGCAGGAGTTCTTTCGGATCAATCGACCCTTCCGTCAGTGGTTCACCGGATTTCACTGTGTCGCCGATATCAACTTTCAGACGCGCACCATAGGCAGTGGTATAGCTTCTGTTTTCCAGACTGCCCTGAACAGTGATCTCTTTTTTGCCCTGGTGCTCTTTAATATCTACTACTTCACCCTCCAGTTCCGAAATAACCGCCTGGCCTTTCGGATTCCTTGCTTCAACAAGTTCCTGGATACGCGGCAGACCCTGGGTGATGTCGTCTCCTGCTACACCGCCTGTGTGGAAGGTACGCATCGTCAACTGGGTACCAGGTTCACCGATAGACTGCGCTGCAATGATGCCGACAGCTTCGCCGACTTCCACATCCGAGCCTGTAGCCAGGTTCTTTCCGTAGCATTTCTTGCAGACGCCGTGACGGCTGTCGCAGGTGAAGACAGAGCGGATTGTTACTTTTTCCACGCCTGCTTCTTCAATTTCTTTTGCCTTTTCTTCATCTATTAAGCTTCCTTTTCTCACCATTACTTCTTTTGTCTCCGGATGACGGACAGTCTTGAAAGCCACTCTTCCTATCAGACGGTCCTGAAGTTTTTCAATAACTTCGGTGCCCTCCTGCAGAGCTGCAACTTCCAGACCGCGGTCCGTACCGCAGTCATCCTCACGTACGATAACATCTTGTGCCACGTCCACGAGACGGCGGGTGAGATAACCCGAGTCCGCTGTCTTAAGGGCGGTATCGGCAAGTCCCTTACGTGCACCGTGAGTAGATATGAAGTATTCAAGTACTGTAAGACCTTCACGGAAGCTTGATTTAATCGGAAGTTCAATGATCCGTCCGGACGGATTCGCCATCAGACCACGCATTCCTGCAAGCTGCGTGAAGTTCGAAGCGTTACCACGGGCTCCGGAATCACTCATCATATAAATCGGGTTCATCGTGTATAAGGATTTCAGGAGTTTATCCTGAATAACTTCTTTTGCGTCACCCCAGATGGAAATGACATTGTTATACCGTTCTTCATCGGTAATGAGACCACGCCGGAACTGCTTCATGACCTGGTCGACTTTGCTCTCGGCGTCTTCCAGAATATCCGGTTTGTCTTCAAGAACCACGATGTCTGAGATCCCTACGGTAATACCCGCTTTCGTTGAGTAATAGAAGCCAAGGTCTTTCATGCGGTCCAGCATTTTGGAAGTCTCGATAATCTGGAACTTCTTGAACACTTCCGCAATAACGTCACCAAGGAATCCTTTTTTAAACGGCGGGACCAGTTCGCGATTTTTATACTCTTCGGCTACATTGGTGGTCTTATCGACAATATACTGCTCCGGAACGGCAACTTCCAGGTTTGTTCCCGTCGGCTCATTCACATACGGGAAGGACGTCGGCAGAATTTCATTAAAGATAATCTTACCAACCGTTGTCAGAAGCAGTTTGCTATTCTGCTCTTCTGTAAAGTTGGTTTTTCCAAGGCTTGATACCGGAAGTGCTATTCTCGTATGGAGATGAATATAGCCACTGTGGTAAGCCTGCAGTGCCTCGTTTGGATCTTTGAAAATCGACCCTTCCCCGGTAGCTGCTTCACGTTCAAGAGTGAGGTAATAGTTTCCAAGCACCATGTCCTGCGATGGAGTAACAACTGGTTTTCCGTCTTTTGGATTCAGGATGTTCTGAGCAGCAAGCATCAAGACACGTGCTTCAGCCTGAGCTTCTGCTGAAAGCGGCACGTGAACGGCCATCTGGTCTCCGTCAAAGTCCGCGTTATACGCCGTGCAGACGAGCGGATGAAGTTTTACTGCGCGGCCTTCCACAAGTGTCGGCTCAAATGCCTGGATACCGAGACGGTGCAGGGTCGGTGCACGGTTCAGCAGTACCGGGTGCTCTTTAATCACTTCTTCAAGAACATCCCACACTTCATCGTGGACTCTTTCCACTTTGCGTTTTGCACTTTTGATATTGTGTGCAAGACCACGGCTGACCAGTTCTTTCATAACAAATGGTTTAAACAGTTCAAGAGCCATCTCTTTCGGAAGTCCGCACTGATACATTTTCAAACTCGGACCAACAACGATAACAGAACGTCCGGAATAGTCGACACGTTTTCCGAGAAGGTTCTGACGGAAACGTCCCTGTTTTCCTTTCAACATATGGGAAAGGGACTTCAGAGGACGATTTCCCGGTCCTGTTACCGGACGACCGCGGCGTCCGTTATCGATAAGTGCGTCAACTGCTTCCTGCAGCATCCGTTTTTCGTTTTGAACAATGATATTCGGAGCTCCAAGATCAAGCAGGCGCTTCAGCCGGTTGTTACGGTTAATAACGCGGCGGTACAGATCGTTCAGATCGGACGTTGCAAACCTTCCGCCGTCAAGCTGTACCATTGGCCGGATTTCCGGCGGAATAATCGGAAGAACATCGAGAATCATCCAAGCTGGATCGTTGCCGGAATGACGGAAAGATTCGAGTACTTCAAGCCGTTTGATAGCTCTTGTACGGCGCTGGCCCTGAGCGGTTTCCAACTCATCTTTCAGCATTTTAACTTCTTTCTCCAAATCAATGTTCTGAAGAATTTTACGAATGGCTTCCGCACCCATTTTAGCAGTGAAACTGCGCCCGTATTTATCATAATAGGAACGGTATTCGCGTTCAGAAAGCAGTTGTTTGTATTCCAGAGGGGTGTCACCGGTATCGGTCACTACATAGGAAGCAAAATAAATCACTTCCTCCAGTGAACGCGGAGACATGTCCAGAACCAGCCCCATACGGCTTGGGATACCTTTGAAATACCAGATATGGGAAACCGGCGCTGCCAGTTCGATGTGTCCCATCCGTTCCCGTCTTACTTTAGAGCGGGTCACTTCTACACCACAGCGGTCACATACAACACCCTTGTAGCGCACGCGTTTATACTTTCCGCAGTGGCACTCCCAGTCTTTTGTAGGGCCGAAAATTCTTTCACAGAAAAGACCGTCTTTCTCCGGTTTCAATGTACGGTAGTTGATCGTTTCCGGCTTTTTCACTTCTCCACGGGACCACGAACGCATTTTATCCGAGGATGCGAGACCAACTTTCATATATTCAAAATTATTCACATCTATCAAGGGGTCAACCTCCCTTTCGAAACTTTGGGATAGCGGCATCCAACAGGGTTGGAAGAGGTGCTTTATTCCATATGCACCTCTTCTTTTTTTCTTAGAATCCGCTTCAGCCGTTTTCGCTGGATTCCAGTTTCAGGTTCAACGTGCCGCTGGACTCTTCTTCATCATCCAGTTCCTTCATATCAATTTCTTCTTCTGTACTGGACAGCATTTTCACGTCCATCCCGAGACTCTGAAGTTCTTTAATTAAGACCTTAAACGATTCAGGTACGCCCGGTTCAGGTACGTTTTCCCCTTTTACAATAGCCTCGTACGTTTTTACACGACCAACGACATCATCCGATTTGACGGTAAGGATTTCCTGAAGTGTATAAGCAGCACCGTAAGCTTCCAGTGCCCAAACCTCCATTTCACCGAAACGCTGTCCGCCGAACTGCGCTTTTCCGCCGAGCGGCTGCTGGGTAACAAGGGAGTATGGACCGGTGGAACGGGCATGAAGTTTGTCATCAACCATGTGTGCCAGCTTGATCATGTACATCACACCAACAGAAACACGGTTGTCAAACGGCTCACCGGTACGGCCGTCATAAAGGACTGTCTTACCGTCCCTGGCAAGACCGGCTTCCTGAATAGTCTCCCAGACGTCTTCTTCCCGGGCACCATCAAATACCGGAGTAGCCATATGCACATTCAATTCACGGGCAGCCATTCCAAGGTGCAGCTCCAGCACCTGGCCGATATTCATACGGGATGGAACACCAAGTGGGTTCAACATAATTTCAATCGGCGTTCCGTCCGGAAGGAACGGCATATCTTCTTCCGGCAGGATTCTTGAAATAACACCTTTGTTTCCGTGCCGTCCGGCCATTTTGTCGCCTTCATGAATCTTACGTTTCTGCACAAGGTAAACCCGGACGAGCTGGTTAACACCCGGAGGCAGTTCATCGCCGTCGTCACGGTTGAATATTTTCACGTCAAGCACAATGCCATCTGCACCGTGTGGGACCTTAAGCGAAGTATCGCGGACTTCCCGCGCTTTTTCTCCAAAGATGGCGTGCAGAAGACGTTCTTCCGCGCTCAGCTCCGTCATTCCTTTTGGAGTAACCTTGCCGACCAGAATGTCTCCGTCCTTCACTTCAGCGCCAACCCGGATAATACCGCGGTCATCCAAATCTTTCAGCGCATCTTCGCTGACGTTTGGTATATCCCTTGTGATTTCTTCGGGACCAAGCTTCGTATCACGAGCTTCCGATTCGTACTCTTCTATATGGACGGACGTATAGACGTCGTCTTTCACGAGGCGTTCACTGAGAATAACCGCATCCTCATAGTTGTAACCTTCCCAAGTCATAAAGCCGACCAGAATATTACGCCCAAGCGCCATCTCTCCGTTTTCCATGGATGGACCGTCACCAAGAACTTCGCCTCTCTCTACGCGGTCGCCTTCGTTGGCAATCGGACGCTGGTTGTAGCTGGTTCCCTGGTTGGACCGGATGTGTTTGGACATTCTATACTTATCAAGGTCTGTTTCCACTTCTTTACCGTCGATGTCTTCCAGACGGCGGACCCAGATTTCGCGTGCCGTTACACGCTCCACTACTCCTTTATGCCGGGCGACAATCGCAGCTCCGGAGTCTCTTGCAGTGACGTGTTCCATGCCCGTTCCGACAAGTGGTGCTTCCGGTTCAAGCAGCGGAACAGCCTGACGCTGCATGTTCGATCCCATCAGCGCACGGTTGGAGTCGTCATTTTCAAGGAACGGAATACACGCGGTCGCTGCAGACACAACCTGTTTCGGAGAAACGTCCATGTAGTCGATTTTTTCTTTTGCAACGTGAGTGTTCTCCCCGCGGAAACGGGCAATGATGTTGTCATCGGCAAACCTTCCGTCTTCGGTAAGAGTTGCGTTTGCCTGAGCAACGATATAATTGTCTTCTTCATCCGCCGTGAGATAGTCGCACTCCTCTGTTACAATACCTGTCTCGTGGTCCACCCTCCGGTAGGCGGTCTCGATAAATCCGAATTCATTCACTTTCGCATAGCTGGAAAGAGAGTTGATCAGACCAATGTTCGGGCCTTCCGGTGTTTCAATCGGACACATACGCCCGTAGTGGGAGTAATGGACGTCACGGACTTCAAAGCCGGCTCTTTCCCTCGTCAAACCGCCGGGCCCAAGTGCGGAAAGACGGCGTTTGTGAGTCAGCTCAGCGAGCGGATTCGTCTGGTCCATAAACTGTGACAGCTGGGAGCTTCCGAAAAACTCTTTAATCGAAGCGATAACCGGACGAATATTTATCAATGCCTGCGGTGTGATGGAACTTGGATCCTGAATGGACATCCGTTCACGCACAACGCGTTCCATACGGGAAAGCCCGATTCTGAATTGATTCTGGAGCAGTTCACCGACAGAACGTAGACGGCGGTTACCGAGGTGGTCGATGTCATCGGTCAACCCTACACCGTGGAGCAGGTTAAAGAAGTAATTGATCGTTGAAACGATGTCTTCCGGTGTAATATTTTTTACATCACGATCGATATTGCCGTTGCTGATCACCTGGATTGCTTTATCTTCTTCCTGTTCTTCAGGAGGATAAATCTTGATGGACTGCACATCCAGATCCGCTTCTTCCAAGACACCGCCGGCTACAGTATACCGTTTGAAGCCGATGTCGTTTTCCAGATATGGAAGCAGGCGGTCAAGTGTACGCCGGTCCAGCAGATCGCCGTCAGAGGCAAGAACTTCTCCCGTCTCCGGATCAGCAAGTGTTTCGGCCAGACGCTGATTGAACAGGCGGTTCTGGATATGAAGTTTCTTATTTGCTTTGTAACGGCCGACGTTGGCAAAGTCATAACGTTTCGGGTCAAAAAATCTCGTATTCAACAGACTCTTGGCGCTGTCAACAGTCGGGGGCTCGCCAGGGCGCAGACGCTCATAAATCTCAAGCAGTGCTTTTTCACTGCCCTCCGTATTATCTTTCTCAAGGGTGTTGCGAAGATACTCATCTTCCCCAAGCAAGTCAATGATCTCTTGATCAGACCCGAACCCTAGTGCACGGAGCAGCACGGTTACCGGTACTTTTCTGGTACGGTCGATTCTGACGTACACAACATCCTTAGCATCGGTCTCCAGCTCCAGCCAGGCTCCGCGGTTCGGAATAACCGTAGCGGTATGGCCTTTCTTCCCGTTCTTGTCCAGTTTCTCGTTAAAGTACACGCTCGGGGAGCGGACCAGCTGGGAAACAATGATACGCTCGGCTCCATTAATAATGAATGTGCCGATATCGGTCATCAACGGGAAGTCACCCATAAATACTTCCTGTTCCTTCACTTCACCCGTTTCCTTGTTCATCAAACGGACTTTCACCCGTAAAGGTGCAGAAAAGGTTACGTCCCGTTCTTTGGATTCTTCCATAGAATACTTAGGTTCACCAAGGTTGTAATCGATGAACTCAAGCACCAGATTCCCTGTAAAATCCTCAATTGGGGAAATGTCCTGAAACATCTCCCGGATACCCTCATCAAGAAACCATTGATACGATGCGGTCTGGATTTCAATAAGATTCGGAAGATCCAGCACCTCGTTGATACGGGCATACGTTCTTCTTTGGCGGTGGCGTCCAAACTGAATAAGTTGACCTGTCAACTGAGTCACCCCTTAAATATCACATAATGTCAACCTGTTACCACAGGCTAAAGTAACCCTACGGCGGCTGCTAAAATTATAGAAACATAAGCGCCTGAAACCATCGGAGATCTGTGTCGTCCGATAAGGCTTATTATGTTATCATTCTTTCAGTGCCTGACCTCTCCCACAAAGAAAAAAATAGTATCTCCTTCACGAAAGAACCACTATTTTCCACATGTCAGACTGATTATATTATTTTTCCCTACCCTTGTTTCTCCTATACGTGGTACAATGATAAAAAATAAAGAGAGTACATGTTCAATGGCATGCAGAAACAAGGATACTTATACGCATTAAACAATATTAACACAACGAACCGTTGTGGTCAATTCTTTTTTGCGCAAAAAATATAGTATCCCTTTTTTCTTGCTTCAATATCCACGCTGTCAAACAAAGTTTCCAGTTTTTCTTTTGCAGAGGGAGCTCCCTGTTTTTTCTGAAGCACGGTCCAGAACGTCCCCTTGCTTAAGAGGTGGTCATACGCTCCTTCAAAAAGAGCATGCACAGTCTCTTTGCCGGCTCTGACCGGCGGGTTGGCGATCACTGATGCAAACTTTTCCTCCCCCAGCGCCTCAAACAGATTACTCTTCATAATCCGGGTGTTAAAAAGCCCGGCTTTTTCTGTATTCAGCCCGGCAAGGTTCAAAGCCCGCTCATTTACATCTGTCATCCATACTATACGGGTTGTCTCAGCAGCAAGTGTAAGTCCAATAGGACCATATCCGCACCCTATATCAAGAATATCCCCTTCCGTCTCCGGAAACTGATAAACATCCAGAAGCATGCGGGTACCGTAATCCACTCCGCTTTTGGAAAATACACCGTGATCACTGTAAAACGACATCCGCTTCCCGCGGAGCTGCGCCGTCACTACTCTTTGCTCACTTTTACGTTCCGGGCTTTCATCAAAATAGTGGCCTGCCATCTATTCACACCCTTTTGCATCGTTCGACCATTTTAACAGATCTCTGATGTTTCCTCAAACAACTCTTCCTTGACAGACTTATAATGAAAAAGAGCTTCCTCTGTTGGAAGAGAAAGCTCTCTGTCTTGCCCGTCTTACTTCAGTTCTACTGTCGCGCCTGCTTCTTCAAGCTGGCCTTTCAGTTGTTCTGCTTCTTCTTTTTCTACACTTTCTTTGAGTGTATCCGGTGTTCCGTCAACCAGTGATTTTGCTTCTTTCAGGCCGAGACCTGTGATTTCACGAACGACTTTGATAACGTTAACCTTGGAAGAACCTGGGTCAGCAAGGATAATGTCGAAGTCAGTCTGTTCTTCTTCTGCTTCAGCAGCTTCGCCACCGCCGCCGACAGCAACAGGTGCCGCCGCAGTTACACCAAATTCTTCTTCAATAGCTTTTACAAGATCGTTCAGTTCAAGAACGGACATCTCTTTAATTTCTTCAATGATTTGTTCTTTACTCATTGTAGATCCTCCTTTAATAAATATCTGTTTTGGGGACGGGAAATCATCCCTCGTTTTCGTTTACGCGCCTTCTTCTTCTTTTTGATCAGCAACCGCCTTGGATGCAAGAGCAAAGTTGCGGATCGGAGCCTGAAGTACGTTAAGCAGCATGGATACAAGCCCTTCGTGGGAAGGAAGACTTGCAAGTTCCCGGATTTCTTCGAGGGAAGCCACACGGCCTTGAATCACGCCGGTTTTAATCTCCAGTGCCGGGTGTTCTTTAGCAAAGTTGTTGATGATTTTGGCAGGAGCTACAACATCTTCTGCACTTGTCGCGACAGCGGTTGGTCCGAGGAGAAACTCATCAAGTTCTGTCAGATTCGTTTTCTCTGTAGCACGGCGGACCATTGTGTTTTTATACACCTTGAAGTCCACTCCCGCTTCGCGCAGCTGCTTCCGAAGTTCTGTAGCTTCTTCGACGTTCAGGCCGCGGTAATCAACAACCACGGTGGATACACTGCTTTCCAGTTTATCCGCGATTTCCTGAACAACCTGCTGTTTCTGTTCAATTACTGCACTCATCCTTTACACCTCCTGCTCTCATGGTGGACCACAGACAAAAAATATTAAAAAACCTTCATGTCCACAGACATGAAGGCGGTCAGTCTCAATCCATCCCGGTTAGGATGTCCAAAACTACCTCGGCAGGAAATTAAGCACGGGGTGCACCTGCTGTCTGCGGTAATGTTCATATATTTTACTTACCAGTACGTTTCATACCGCTGTTAAGTGTAACGGTTTTTTTCCCGGCAGTCAATCTATTATTTCAAGTTGAGCGTGGAAGTACTGATTGTCACACCTGGTCCCATTGTGGAAGCCACAGCTGTACCTCTTACGTACGTTCCTTTTGCCGCTGCCGGTTTCGCCTTAACAAGGGCATCCACCAACGCCTTGAAATTTTCAGCCAGTTTTTCTGTTTCGAACGAAACTTTTCCGATCGGTGCATGGATATTACCGGATTTATCGACGCGGTATTCAACCTTACCGGCTTTCACTTCTTCAACAGCTTTGGTTACATCCATTGTTACCGTACCGGTCTTAGGGTTCGGCATAAGTCCTTTAGGACCAAGAATCTTACCAAGCTTACCAACTTGCGCCATCATGTCCGGAGTTGCGATGACAACGTCAAAATCAAACCAGCCCTGCTGCACCTGGTTGACGAGGTCTTCCTCTCCTACAAAGTCGGCACCGGCCTGCTCTGCTTCCTGTGCTTTATCGCCCTTGGCAAATACAAGCACCCGCTGAGTTTTTCCTGTCCCGTGCGGAAGCACAACGGCTCCGCGGAGCTGCTGGTCGTTTTTACGCGGATCCACACCGAGACGGACAGCAGCTTCTACTGTCTCATCAAAGTTTGCAATAGATGTCTTTTTCACTAGTTCAATGGCTTCTTCAGTATTATATACCTGCTCTTTATCAATCAGCTTGACAGCGTCTTGATATTTTTTACCTCTTTTAGCCAATGCTATTCCTCCTCATTTGTGGTTTTAACGGTCAGACCTCCCACTTTTAAAGGTTGCGAACAGGTATCCTTTCCAGTCGGGAAAGGAAGTCGCAACCTTTGGCAAGGCAATGTGTTTTATTCTACGTTAAGCCCCATACTGCGGGCCGTTCCTTCAACCATACGGATCGCTGCATCCAGGTCGGCCGCATTCAAGTCAGGCTGTTTTGTTTCAGCGATTTCGCGCACCTGATCACTCGTAACCGAACCTACTTTATTCACATGCGGTTCGCCGGAACCACTTTCAATGCCGGCCGCTTTCTTCAAGAGAACAGCAGCGGGCGGAGTTTTTGTAATGAAAGTAAAAGAACGGTCTTCATATACAGAGATTTCAACAGGAATAATCATACCTGCTTCATCTGCCGTGCGAGCGTTGAATTCTTTACAGAATCCCATGATATTCACGCCTGCCTGACCGAGCGCCGGACCAACGGGCGGTGCCGGATTTGCTTTGCCGGCAGGAATCTGCAACTTTACTACTTTCTCGACTTTTTTAGCCACGCACATACACCTCCTTAGTCCGTGATGTGGTTGATCGGACGATAAAACGTCCTCCCACTCTTTGAAAGAACAAACAGAGTGTTTCCCTGCGGTTCTTTCCCATTATCAATTCCAAACATTAAAATCTTATCACTTCACACCATGTCCCGCAAGGGTTTTTTATAAAGCAGCGAAATTTTATACGTTTGCTTGATTGTAAAATTAAATGCAACAGCTAAAGGCATAGTTAAAGGTATAGCTAAAGCCATCGTTATTCCGTTATGATGAAGTTGACCAAAACCCAACATAACAGGAGGAATAACGATGACCACTTCCCATGGTACCACAGAAAAGCGGTGTTTTTCTCATCTTTCGGCATTTGATCGAGGACAGATTCAAGCCCTTCGGCAAGAAGGCAAGTCCATGCAGGCCATTGCGGAGGCGATTGGCCACCATAAATCAACGATATCCCGGGAACTAAAGCGGGGAACCACAACGCAAAGAACCTCGGATTTATCCGAATATCAGGCTTACTTTCC
>NZ_FOTY01000025.1 GCF_900114715.1 Salibacterium qingdaonense | reverse complement strand
CATCACCACGGGATTCTTCTATCCAGTCAAAATCATTTTTTCCCTGAGAGAGAAGACCGAGATAGCTGTACACGACATCGCCGTGGGAAATGGCGGCCGACGATGTTAAGCCGGGCATGGATAAGGAATGGAGACGTTTATGTAAGTTCAAGGATTGAAGAAGTTCCCCTATCAAGAGAAGTCCACTGGCAGATATAATATAATTATCCGTTAATTGGATATCAAATCGACGTTTCATTTTTTCACCTTCCGGGTGCATTCATCCAATAAGATGAATAGGATCTTATCCCCTATTTTATCAAGGTTTTGAAGGGTATGTCGAAAGATATCATTACGGATTCAGGTTGTTTGTGTATAAGATGTTTTCATCAATCATCTGAATGTTCCTCATAAAAAAAGCTGTCCCGAGAGCATGGGACAGCTTTTCCTTTTCTTATTTCTTATTTCTTATTTCAACTGCTTCACAAATTCGCGCATGATGGCGGGGAGATCGGGCCAGGCATGTCCGGAGACGAGGTTGCCGTCGACGTAATCCATTTCATTCATGTACTCCGCTCCGATGCTTTCCACTTCCGGCTTGCACGCAGAATACGCGGTCAGTTTCCGGCCTTTCACTTTTTCGGCAATCGGGGTGAGGACAAGGCTGCCGTGGCACATGATGGCGATCGGCTTGTTCTCATCAAAAAAATGGACAACGATATCAAGCAGATCCTGATGCATGCGGATATGCTCCGGCGCCCGTCCACCTGGAATAATCAGCCCATCGTAATCAGCCGCCTGAACATCAGCAAATGTCTTGTTTGCGTCGATGCCGTACCCGCGTTTTTCGGTATACGTCTCCCAGTCTTCAAAATCGTGAATCACCGTGTTCAATTTCTTCTGATCGGGCGCTGCAATGTCTGTGTCAAAGCCTTCTTCCAGACAGCGGAAATACGGATAATACACTTCCAGCGCCTCCACTGCGTCTCCGGTCACAATAAGAATTTTTTTCGATGAAGCCATAGGATCCCTCCTTTTTCCATCATTATATCATGAAAGGAAACCATCATTGGGAGTCACAAGCTATCTTTACATTATATTTATAAATGTACCTGAGGTCTGTAAGGTGCACTTTTTGAACTACCGGGACAAATGGTGACGGTTAGAATGATTCTAACCGTCAGTTTGTCATCCCTTACAGCTGAATGTGACGGTTACATCGATTCTAAGGGTTACTTTTCGCCCGGGCATTCGAAAAAGTAACTGTTTGAGCCGGAAATCCTGTTCTCTAAAACTTAAACTGGTTCACAGAATTCTGAAGATCTTCGGCCAGCGAGCTCAGGGACTTGGCGGAAGAATCGATTTCTTCACTGGAAGCCGACTGTTCTTCCGATGCCGCCGCCACATTCTGGGTGCGCCCCGCATTATCTCTTGAAATCTGGGCGATGTCCTGGAAGGAATCCGATACCTGCTGGGAACTGGCCGCAATTTCTTCGGAAGTGGCCGCCATCTGTTCAATCTGTTCGGCCACCGCTCCGATATAACTTTGAATTTCTTCAAAGCTCTTCTGGGAGCCGTCCGCCAGGGTTAATCCTTCTTTCACTTCACTGCTCACCTGTTCAATGGACTTCGTGGAGTTCTCGATGTCGTGCTGGATATCCTGAATAATATGGGCGATCTGCTGGGAAGAGGACTGGGACTCTTCGGCGAGCTTTCTGACCTCTTCGGCTACCACGGCGAATCCTTTGCCGCTCTCTCCTGCACGTGCCGCTTCAATCGCTGCATTGAGCGCCAGGAGATTGGTTTGTTCCGCGATATTGGTAATGACCTGCAGAATATTTTCAATCTCTTTGGAACGCTGGTTCAAGGACGTATTCACTTCATTGGAAGACTGAACCGATTCATCGATGGAGCGCATCTTATTCAGTGTCTCTCCCACATTTTCTCCCCCGTCTTTGCTCTTTTGCAGAGCAGACGATGCATTTTCGGAAACAGATGCCGCATTTTCAGCCACATCCTGAACACCTTGGGACACTTCGTCCATTGTCTGCACACTTTCATTAATCCGTTCGGTCTGCGATTCGGATCCGGACGCCACTTCCTGAATGGAATTGGATATCTCCTCCGAAGCACGACTCGCTTCTTCCGATCCCGCCTGCAGCTGTTCAGAGGAAGAACTTACCATTTCCGCACTCTCTCTCACCTGATACAGCAGCCCTCTTAGCTGCTCTTTCATGGTGTTCACATTCTCGGCGAGACGGCCTACTTCATCTCTGGATTTCACTTGTATGTCTTCGCCGGTCAAATCACCACCGGCAACAAGCTGTACCTGTTCGCTTACTTTGTGGATCGGCCGGCTGATGGAGCGGGCAATGAACCAGGCCAGTACAATGATGATCACAGCCGCCGCTGCAATCATCAGCCCCGCCTGCAGCTGCAGCGAATCAGTAACATGAAGCACTGTGCTCATTGGAACGGCAAAATACAAACCGTACTGCGTCATGTCGACCGGAGCATGGGCGAGCACCTTATCCTGGCTCTGCAGCACTTCCGAGCCGATATTCGTTTTTCCTTCTTCCAGACGCTGCCGGTATTCCTCACTAATATCTGCTTCGTCGAGTGACTGCCCCATCAGCTCTTCGTTCTGATGAAGCTGGATTGTGCCATTGCCGTCCACAACAATCGGCGCAAGGCCCTCTTTCTTCAAATTGTCTTCTGATAAAAACTGATTAATTAATGCCTGAAAATTTGCCACTGCGCTCAGTACGCCAATCACGTTGTCCGACTCGTCATAGACTGGTGTAGCGAGCACGATAATCCGGTTGCCAGTCGCCTTGGATTCCAGCACATCCGAAATCGCATTTTCTTCTTCCATAGCCTGTTGATAATACGCTCGTTCACTAAGATCAAGCTGACCAATATTGTCTTCAGTCGTATCGGCACGTACAATCCCTTCTGCATCCGTAAAGACCACATTCTCATAGGAATCATCGCTGTCTTTTAGAATCCGGACCATCCGCATCTGCCGGTCTTCTTCCGCCGACATAACCTCTTCGGTCTGCGCCATCAGCTGCAGCTCTGACATTCGTTTATCAATCCACTGCTCCATGCTCTCGGATGTCGTATCCGCCAGCGACTCCAGATTTTCTCTTTCCTTTGCAACAATTTCGTCTGTGCTCGTGTCGTAGATAAAAAAACCGATGGCAATCGTCGGTATCAATCCCACCAGAAGCAGATAAAGCATCAGTTTATTTTTCATTGATCCCCTTATCGTCAACCAGCTTGACCGCTGTTCCTGTTTTTCTTTTTTCCTCACTTTGGCTCCCCCTTATGGAAAACTGAATAAATTTTCTATCCGTTTTATCGGCATAAAGTTCTAAGATTAAAGATTTACACGAAATAAATAAATTTTTTTGTTTTTTTGTCGAAAAATAACCTATATTTATCTTGAAGGGAGCAAGTGGATGATGAATGCTCATGAAATGAATCCCGTCAGCTGCGGGGATGATACGCAGTTTGTGGAGACAGAAATCACTCAGGTCCTCTTTGCAAATCAGGATAACTGTCAAATGTAACTGTAAAAATATAGATATTACCGACGCAGTATTCGTCTTCTATTAAAAGTCAAACACTTCGCCCGCCATTATTCTTCGTTAAATAATATAACAACGATGGCGGAACCCCCGTCTTTCCGCCATCGTTGTAAGAAAAGTTTTCCACATGTTCGAAACACCGATTTGTCAGTTATATTCCCATTTGATTATGAGGATACTACCTAATACATTCTTTATTACATTGTCTAACTATGTCGTTTTTCACAAAAAAGTTTGTCTAAAATTGTCGTTATCAACAAAGAAATAAAAATGTCTAAATTGTAAGATTAGTCTAACGACGTTACATCACTACTATTTTCAACTATTTCATTAAGGGGGATTACAATGAAAATTCCAGCAAAACTTGCGGGAACAACAGCTTTTGCCTTGATGCTTACATTAACTGCATGCGGCGGAGGCGGACAGGAAGAAAGCGAAGGCGGCACATCCGGGGATTCAGGCAGCGGAGGATATAACAACATGACCATCACATTCAGTCACAACCAGCCTGAAGACAGCCCGGAACATACCGGAGCCGTTGCGTTTAAAGACCACATCGAAGAAGCGACGGACGGAAATGTGACGGTAGATCTCTATCCGGCTTCCCAGATGGGCAGTCTCCGTGAACAAGTGGAAGGGACGCAGCTTGGCGAAATTGACATCACCATGCAGCCATCTGCTGTCGTCACTCCGTTTGTCGATTCGGTTAAACTCATTGACCTGCCTTACCTCTGGCCGGCAAGCAATGAACAGAAATACGAAGTCCTTGATTCCGAAGTTGGGGAAGAATTACTCGGTACATTGAATGAAGGCGGCTTCGAAGGCCTTGGTTACTGGCCCGGTGGATTCAAACTCTTTACCACGAGCGGCACAGAAATTCACGAACCTTCCGATTTCGAAGGGCTTACAATGAGAACGATGGAATCTCCCGCCCTCATCACACAATATGAAGAATGGGGCGGCAGTGCAGAACCGGTCGCCTACGCAGAAGTCTATAACGCCCTGCAGCAGGGAGTCGTAGACGGCCAGGAAAATCCGCTTCAGACCATCTACCTGAACGACTTTCATAAAGTCCAGGACTACGTCGTCGAAAGTTACCACGGCACCATGACCTATCTCTTGATGGCTAACCAAAGCTGGTTCAACGGCTTGAATGAACAGACACAGGAAGCCGTTAAAGAAGCAGAGGCAGCAGGCGTGGAAGCGGCCCGTGAAGATCTTGCCGCCACCGAAGACGAATACCGCCAGAACATTAAAGACTCGGAGGCACAATATTATGAGCTGACCGAGGAGGAAATAGCGAATTTCCGTGAAGCCTCCCAGCCGATTCACGATGAAATCGTCCAGGACGAGTCCCAGCAGGAAATTCTCAGCAAACTGAAAGAGAAAATCGACGAAGTACGGAGTGAATAAATAAAAGACGCAGAGAACCAGTACGCTGATAGGCTGCTGGTTTTCTGTTCCCTATAAGAATGTTTTGAAAGGAGGCTCGGCATGAACGCGTTACAAAAAGGCCTGCGCTTTTTTTATAAAGCAGAGGAGGCAGTCATCGCGCTTCTGATTATTATTGCAACAGCGGTTTTATTCTTCAACGTAGTAATGCGGTTTGGTTTTGACACCAATGCCAGCTGGGCTAACGAACTGATTCGGTATGCCATGATCTGGATTACCTTCATCGGAATGGCGATCTGTTTCCGTAAAGGAGTTCACGTCGGCATTGATTTTATCCTTCATTACTTATCCAAGCGCGCCACGAAAGCACTGCAGTTTATCGTTCATGTTCTATCCATTTTGTTTCTGATTTTTCTAGGGTATTTCGGAATGGAACTCGTTTTGTTTTCCATGAATACCGGTCAGATCACCCCTTCTCTTGAAATCGCCATCTACTGGGTGTATCTGATCATCCCGATTGGATGTCTGCTCTCCATTTTTCATCTCGTGACCCTTTCGATTCAACTGCTTAGGAAGAAAGAAGAGACATCCTTGAACAACGTGACGGAAGGAGATTCCGTATGATTACATTACTGATTATTCTTATCATCGCCCTGTTATTCATCAGTGCCCCGATTTTTGTGTCACTCGGTCTGGCTTCGTTTATCAGTGTGCTTCTCCTTAGTAACACAGAGCCGATGATACTCGTGCAGCGCATGTTTGCAGGGCTCGACCAGTTTGCCTTAATGGCTCTGCCGTTTTTCATTCTTGCTGCCAATATCATGGAAGGCGGCGGCCTGTCCGACCGACTGCTCCGCTGGGCCCGGGCGCTTGTCGGACACCTTGCCGGCGGTGTTGCCATGACGACCCAGGTGTCCAGCATGTTTTTCGGAGCGTTGTCCGGATCAAGTCCGGCTACCGTCGTAGCCATCGGTAAAATCATGTATCCCGAGCTCGTACGCCGGAAATATGATCCTGCCTTTGCCGCCGGACTGCTGGCATCCGCCGGGTCGATTTCCCTTATTATACCACCAAGTATCACCTTGATTGTCCTCGCTTCCGTCGTAACGTCGGTATCGGTCGGTGAATTATTTACCGCAGGAATCGGCGCGGGACTGATTTTTGGCATCGTGACGATCATCTACATTTATGTTTATTCAAAAAAACAAAACCTTCCCCGGGACAAACGAGCCACCTTCCGGGAGCTGATGCAGGCAACGGTTAAAGCATTCTGGGCATTGTTGATTCCAGTTATCATCCTCGGCGGCATATACGCCGGTATTTTCACACCGACGGAAGCTGCCGGAATATCTGCGGTTTATGCGCTGATCATCAGTGTGTTTGTGTACCGGGAAATGACGTGGAAAAAATTCTATGACGTCTGTGTAGAGTCTGCCGTAACCTCCGCCCAGGTGCTTGTCCTTGTCGCTTCCGCTCAGATTCTCGGCTGGCTTCTGACGAGATCAGGGATCCCGCAGCAGATTGCCGGTTACGTCACAGAACACGTCGGTTCGGTGCTTCTGTTTCTTCTGCTCATCAACATTGCCCTGCTTGTCATGGGGATGTTCATGGAAGGCATTGCCGCTATCATCATCGTGGCACCTCTGATCTTCCCGGCGGCTTCCGGCCTCGGGGTGGATCCGGTCCACCTTGGAATTCTAATGATCTGCAACCTGGCCATCGGCATGTACACACCGCCGTTTGGTATCAATATTTTCGTCACCCAGACGATCTCTAAATTAAACATGGTGGAAATGATCCCCGGTCTGAAACGATTTCTGGCCGTCCAGATTGCGGCACTTTTGATCATTACCTATGTTCCGGAATCAGCACTGTTTCTGCTCCATTTATTTGACTAAGACATGAATTGGTGGGAATAAAATGACCATATCTCTTCAGGATGCCATGAAAATAGGAGGACTCCGGGAATGCCGGGTGATAGCGGGATACCAGGGGCTGGATGCCGAGATCCGGTATGTCACCATTATGGAAGTCCCTGATATTGTCCGCTGGCTCAAAGGCAATGAGCTGATGTTAACCAGCCTGTACCCTATTAAAGACAATCCCGAGGCCCAGAAAAAGCTGATCAAACAGCTTCACGAAAAGGGAACATCAGCCCTTGCGATTAAACCGAACCGCTTCGTGGAAGATATTCCGCTGCCGATTCTTGAAGAAGCTGAAAAATACGGATTTCCCGTCATTGAAATCCCGGAGCCGGTCAGCTATCTGGATATACTGTCTCCGGTCATGAATACGATTTTCGACCGGAAAGTTGTGCTTCAGGAAGATCTGGAGGAAGCTTACCGGCTGTTAAACGAAGTTTCCCTGAATGAACCGGGAATTCAATCTCTGATTGATATTTTGACGCATTTGACAAAACATAATATTGCTATCGAAAGTCTTGTCTCTTTCGTCGACACACCGCTTTTAAACAGCCCTTTTCAGGATTTTAAGCATCAGCAGATCGAGGAGCTCGAGCACGTACAGCGCCCGATCCGGCTGAAACGAAGGCACAAAGAAGCAGGATCGGTCAGTTGTATTACCGCCCCCATTATTGTGGACGGAACCCTGTACGGAGCCATCTCCAGCTGGGATGACGCGCAGGAGCACATCGAAGCGGACCTTGCCATTCTCGAACGCGCTTCTTCTGTTCTTGCTCTCGAATTCATGCGCCGGAAGGTCCGCTATGAGGTCGAATTGCAGTACAAAAGTGATTTTTTCCGGGCATTGTTCAGAGGCAGCACATCCCATACGAAAGATCTGGAAGAAAAAGCACGAGGATACAATATTCTTCCGGAACGGTGCTATATGTGCTGTGCCGTTTATTTTGAACAGGCAGACACGACAGGAACCTTTCTTACCGATCATATGACAAAGCTTGAAATGATTATTCATCACATCGAACCACACGCGGTCGTTGGGATGATGCATCACGTGCTTTATATTCTCTATCCGACGAAAGGAAAAGGAGAAGAAAGAGCGCTGCTTGACATGAACCGTTTCATCCGTGAATTCGAGAAAATGTTTGCCAAAACACCATTTGCCGGGACCGGAAGAGTCAGCAGCAACAGTTTCAGCGAACTCCAGGAATCGTTTGAACAGGCCGAAACGGCTTTATCAATCAGCCGCACTCTTCATCTTCAGGACAGCCGCCCGGTGCATTACGATGAACTCGGCGTATATCGTCTCCTCGCACAGGTAAGTGAAGAGGAGGAGCTGACCAGATTTTACACCGAAACGGCCGGCCTGCTCGCCGAATATGATGACAAGCACAATCTCGAACTCATCCGCAGTGTGGAAGAATATTTCTATCACAACGAATCCGTGTCAGCAGCAGCAGAAAGCCTGTATATCCATGTGAACACCCTGAAATACAGACTTCAGAAAGTAAAAACATTAACCGGCTGGAGCCTTCAGGATTCTGAAGGAAAATTAATGATCCAGCTCGGTTTAAAGATCGGGCACTATATTCATCATGGTTATCGCCAGCGATAAAAAAGAAGTCTATAATATGTCCGCAAAACCGAGGTTTTCCAAACCGTCAGAATATTAAAATGTAGATATAGACAAGAAAAGAGCAAGCGCCCTGAACAGCGGAAATTCGGTTGAGAACGCTATGTCCTGTGCGGACGCCGGACTACCCTGCGTCCTAGAGACCCGCGGCGGGTTCTGGACCGGGCGCTGCATCTGGATATATCAACAAATGGAATATTTCACGATAAACATGATATCGATTCTTATATGAAGAGGTGGGCATGATGAGTTTGGAACGTATCGATGAGTGGCTCGATGAGGTAAATCAGATTGGAAAAACATCCGCTGCCGGTCTGTATCGTCTCGCGTATACAAAAGAAGAACAGGACGCGCTGGATATCTTCCGCGGGCTCTGTGAAAAGGAAGAAATGAGTGTGCGCGAAGACGCGGCAGGCAATTTGATCGCCCGCCGGGAAGGAACTGCGGATGTTCCTGCGGTTGCTATCGGCTCTCATCTGGATACGGTCTACGCCGGCGGACAATATGATGGTACACTCGGTGTCCTCGCCGGCCTGGAAGTCATCCACCGTTTGAATGAGAAAAACATCCAGACTACACATCCTGTTGAAGTCATTGTATTCCGGGCCGAAGAGTCTTCCCGGTTCGGCACCGCTACAATCGGCAGTAAGCTGATGAGCGGAAAGGCGGATCCTGCGAAGCTTGCGTCCCTGAAAGATAAAGATGGAATCACGTTTCCTGAAGCTGTAGAGCAGGCAGGCTTTTCATTCGAACAGCTCACGAAGGCAAAGCGGCCGCAGACGGACATCAAAACCTTTATGGAGCTGCATATTGAACAGGGACCGGTACTTGAAAACAAGCAGCGTTCGGTCGGTATTGTGACAGGTATCGCTGCCCCGCTCAGACTGCGTGTCCTTGTTGAGGGGAAGGCATCCCACTCCGGTACAACCAGTATGGATATGAGAAAAGACGCTTTGACCGGTGCTTCTGAATTGATTCTCGAGCTTGAATCCGCGGCCAGGAACGAAAAAGATAATCACACAGTCGCCACGGTAGGGAGCATTGAGGCTTCTCCCGGTGCCATGAACGTCATTCCGGGGCAGTGCCGCTTCGACGTTGATATTCGAAGCACCGATACCGCTTCACGCGAACGGGTTTACGAGCGCTTTGTACAAGCCGCCGGTCATATCGAAAAGACGCGCGGGCTTTCCACCCAGATGCAGACACTTGCTGAAGAAACACCGGTTCCGCTTTCGTCTCAGGTTCAGGACTGTTTGAAAGAGGTATGTTCAAACCTGAATCTGACCCCTGTTTTTATGCCGAGCGGTGCCGGTCATGATGTGATGAACATGGCGCAAAAGTGGCCTTCCGGTCTGCTTTTTGTCCCGTCTGTTAATGGACTCAGCCACCATCCGGATGAATTTACCGCGTTGACTCATATGGTGGAAGCTGTGGACGTTCTCGAACAAGCGGTGCGCACCGAAGCAGATGAAGGCCGTCCTAAAAAACAAGTGGAGGTGAGATCATGATGAAACAACACCTCCTGCCCATTCTTACCAATGTGCAGGTCTCCAAGCGATACTGGCATATGACGATTGATACGTCCGGGATGACAGACGACATCGAACCCGGCCAGTTTTTTCATATTCGTTGTTCCGAAGGAGCATTCCCGTTTCTCCGCAGGCCCTTCAGCATTTACCGGATTAACCGGGAAGACGATACGATGGAATTTCTGTATCTTGTCAAAGGCGAAGGAACGAAGGATTTAACAAAAAAGCAGCCCGGGGATACCGCCGATGTTCTCGGCCCGCTTGGGTACGGGTTTAAGCTGCAGCCAGAGTATAAGGAGATCCTGCTCACTGCACGCGGTGTGGGTATCGCGACATTGGCCGCCCTCGCCCAGGAGGCCGGACAAAAAGGTGTACGCTGTACGGCCATCTTAAGCGCCCGTTCCAAAAATGATCTGCTCGCTGCCGAAACCCTGCAGGACTTCGGAGCCGAAGTTCATCATGTTACCGAAGAAGAAGGAACGAGCGATGTGGAATCAGTGGAAACCCGGATGCGTGATATCATTGAACGAAAAGACGTAGATGCGCTGTATACGTGCGGATCACGCCGGCTTTCCCGGCTGAACCAGCGCCTCGCCGCCGAATACGGCCTTCCCGGCGAAATCGCCTTGGAAGAACAGATGGGCTGCGCTATGGGGGCCTGTTTTGCCTGCGTCTGTGACCTGGAGGAAGAAGGAAAATACCGCTCGGTGCGTGTCTGCCTGGAAGGACCGGTATTTCCGCTTGAAAAGGTGGTGATTTCATGATTGCACAACGTAAAATGGGAATATCCATCGGGTCCCTTACCCTGCCCAATCCTGTGATGCCCGCTTCCGGCGCGTTCGGTCCGGAAATGCATGAAGCGCTTGATTTCAATAAAATCGGCGCCATCATCCCAAAAAGCATCACCAAACATCCGCAGCCAGGCAATAATACACCAAGAGTATGCGAAACGTACGCCGGCATGATTAATTCGATCGGCATTCAATCCAAAGGGCTGGACGCCTATCTGGCGAAAACGATCCCGGAGTTTTCCGCTTATGATGTGCCGCTGATCTCAAGTATTTCCGCGGAATCGATCGATGAATTTGTCGAGATGTCAGATGTGCTGGGCAACCATCCGGACATCGATGCCCTCGAGCTGAATATTTCCTGCCCGAACCTCAAAGGCGACGGCCATGCTTTCGGTATGGATGCGGACGTGACATATGAGCTGATGCAGCGTGTCCGGAAAGTAACCGATGTGCCGCTGATTGCCAAGCTTACCCCGAACGTGACAAGCATCCAGGAGATTGCAAAAGCCGCAGACGAAGGCGGTGCTGATGCGCTGACTGTTGCCAATACGATTCTTGCCATGGCGATCGACACCGAATCGAGAAAGCCGATGGTCGGTAATGTCATGGGGGGGCTGTCCGGTCCTGCTGTGAAACCGATTATGGTGCGGATGATTTATCAGACTTCCCAGGTGACCAACCTCCCGATTATCGGATGCGGCGGCGTAATGAACGGAAACGATGCAATCGAGATGATTATCGCCGGCGCTTCCGCTGTGCAGGTCGGAACAGCAAGTTTCATCACCCCGACCGCTCTCACCGATGTTATCGAGGAAATTCGTGATTATATGGAGCGCCATGATATCATGGATATTAATGATCTCACCGCAACAGTCGAGGTCTAGAAACGAAAGCTTCCGCCTGGGTGGAAGCTGTTTCTTCCCCTATTCTCATACAGAAAGGATGATACATGTTGGCATGGCAGCAGCGTATTAAAAACGGCACTATTGTAACAGGTAAAGAAACGTACCAAGCCGATATTTATGTGCAGGATGATAAGATTGCAGCAATCACTACGGAAGAACTTCCGGGGGAAATTGACGAAGACATTGATGCCGCCGGAAAACACATATTCTCCGGGTTTATGGATACCCATATCCATTCCCGCGATCCGGGTCCCACCTATAAGGAGGATTTCACGCATTCCACCAGAGCCGCTGCGGCGGGCGGGCTCACGACTGTATTTGAAATGCCGAACACAACGCCGCCTGTGAATGATGCCGAGCACTTTGACAGTCAGCATGAGCACCTCGGTTCCCAGGCGAACATCGACTTTGGACTATGGGGCATCTGCCTCGGCCATCTGAACGAAGAACACATTCCGGATCTGCACGACAAAGGGGTCATCGGATTTAAATTCTTCTGGGGCTATGCCGTTCATGCCGAAACCTTTCAGCTGATGTATAACTACAAGCCCGGCATGGAAAACGTCATTCCGCCTTTTCATGACGGCGAAGTATACAAAATGATGGAAAACGTCGCCAAAACCGGCCAGGTGTTTGCGGTACACGCCGAAAATAACGACCTTATCCAAACGCTCACCTCCCGGGTGGAAGAGCGCGGCGGTTCCACCTATGAAGACCTGCTCGAAGGCCGTCCGGCGCTCGCCGAAGTATTGACTGTTCAAACCGGGATCGAAATGGCAAAAGCCACCGGCGTCCGCTTTCACGTGCTCCACGTCAGCGCCGGCGAGTCTGTCCGCCTCATCCGCCAGGCCCAGCAGGAAGGACTGCCGGTCACCGTCGAAACGTGCCCGCACTTCCTCTTTTTGTCGGCTGAAGACTTCGATCGGGTCGGACCGAAAATGAAGGTGTATCCTCCGGTCAAACATAAAGCCGATCAGGACGAGATCTGGAAAGGCATCGCCGACGGTACCATCTCCCACGTATGCTCCGACCACGCGCCGCATACCCAGGACGAGAAAGACGGCAGCCTATGGTCGATACCAGCCGGCATGTGCGGCATCGAAACCCTTGCCCCGCTCATGCTGAATGCGGTAAGCGAAGGACGACTTTCCCTGCAGCGCGCCGCCCAGCTTCTTTCTGAGAATCCTGCCCGTCTGTTCGGTATCGCTCCGCAGAAAGGCACGATGCAGCCTGGTTCGGATGCGGACTTTACAATAGTGGATATGAACAAAGAAGGTACCATCGACCAGAACAAACTCCACAGCAAAAGCAAAGTCACAGCCTATCACGGTTTTGACATTAAAGGATGGCCGGTTCAGACGATCGTCCGCGGCCGCACGGTCATGAAAGACGGCGATATTGTGTCGGAGGGACACGGTACACTGATTCAACCCTCGAGCACAGGACAAACAGTTTATGGAACATCGTAATCCAACCTCCGAATTGATTCAGAACCACCGTTCCATCCGCCGTTTCAAAGCGGACCCGGTTCCCGATGAGATGCTTGAGGACATTATACATTCGGCCCAGTGGGCGCCGACGTCTCATAATGTGCAGGCGTATACGATTATTTCCGTCACGGACCCGGACGTCCGCAACAGTCTGGAAAAGTGGTGCGGACCACAGCGTTATGTAGGATCCGCCCCTGTCTTTCTTGTTTTCACCGCGGACTTTCACAAACATGAAATCATAAGCAGAGAGCAGGGAACAGCATTTGAAATGGCAGAATCCGAAAATGTGCTCGTCGGTGCCGTCGATGCCGCTCTCGCCGCCCAAAACGCTTTTATCACTGCCAAGTCATACGGCCTCGGCGGTGTCATGATAGGGGGAATCCGCAACCGCCCTTACGATGTCGCGCGGCTTCTCGATCTCCCGACGTATACCTTTCCTGTCATGGGGATGTGCCTCGGTTTTCCAGAGCATCTTCCCGGGCAGAAACCCAGGTTCCCGCTCTCCGGAGTCCGGCATGAAAATAAGTACGAGGAACAGCGGATCCGGAGCGCGCTGCCGGTGTTTGAAACGTCCACACGGAATTATTACGAAAACCGCCCGTCCAACCCGAAATCCCAAAGCTGGGCGGAACAGATGGCATCCTACCTGGCGGCTCCCCGCCGCCCGCAGATGACCGATTTTCTGAAAGATCAGGGATTTACTTTAAAATAAAGGAGAATGCAGCTTGACCGGACCCATTACGCTTACCGCAGCAGGAGACTGCTTCATTACAAGAAGACTGCCGGAGAAGGCACCGCAGGCCGCAGCACTGCAGCGATTTTTCATGCAGGCGGATGTGCGTTTTGCCAATCTTGAAGTCACCACGCACAACCGCGAAGGCATTCCCTCTCCTGTCAGCGGCGGTACATGGGCAATGGCGGATCCCGGTGTGCTTGATGATCTCTCCTTTTACGGGTTTAACATGCTGAACGGCGCGACTAATCATGCGCTCGATTACCTGTACGGCGGGCTTCACGCCACCGAAGAACAGGTAAAAAAACGAGACTTCGTCTATGCCGGTACAGGGGCGAACCTCGCCGATGCCTCTGCCCCTTCCTATCTCGAGACACCGAATGGAAGAGTGGCTCTGATTGCCTGCACGTCCACCTTTTTTGATTTCTGGGCGGCAGGAGATCAGGGCCGGGATATGGCGGGACGTCCCGGCGTGAACCCGGTGCGCGTTCAGACGGTGCACCGCGTGAGCCGGGAAGACATGGAGGCGCTCCGGCGGGTGGCACAGAAGACGGATGTGAACGCCGATACGAATCTGGCAGTCAAAGAAGGATTTCTGCCGCCGCAAGATGATAAACGGCTGAAGGTCGGAAACCTCTCGTTTGAAGAAGGCTCCCCTTCCGGCACGTACCGCTCACCGCATCCGACGGACAAAGACCGCCTGCTCCGGAAAGTAAAAGAAGCCAGACGGCAGGCGGACATTGTTCTTGTCAGCATTCACTCCCATGAGATGGACGGCGAGGACAAAGCCGCTCCCGCCGATTTTCACAAAGATCTGGCGCATGCGCTTGTGGATGCAGGGGCCGACAGCATTATCAGCCACGGCCCCCACATTCTCCGGGGCATTGAACTGTACCAGGGCAAACCGGTATTTTACAGTCTCGGTAACTTTATTTTTCAGAATGACAGCGTTACGCACCTTCCACCGGATTTCTATGAAAAATATTCGCTCGATGACAAGGCTGGCATTGCCGACGCGCTCGACATCCGCAGCGATTACGGCCGCAAAGGACTCGGCGTGAATCCTGATGTATGGCGCTCCGTTGTGCCGTACTGGGAAATGGAAAACGGCAGGCTGACTAAGCTCACCCTGCACCCAATCGAACTTGGGTTTCACCTCCCCCGTTACCGGAAAGGCTGGCCCGGGTTTACCGGGGACCAGAGCATTCTGGAACACCTTCAGGAACTGTCCGCGCCTTTTGGGACAAAAATAACCATCAACAAAAACGGAGCCGGAGAAGTGCAGGTATAATCCTGCTTCCCCGGCTCTTTTTGTTACAGTTCCTGTTTCAGCTCGAACTCTTCCACGAATTCATCGTAATCTATACCTATAATACCGCAGTACCGCTCCACATTCCCGAAGAAATCGAAATTTTCGTCCACGGGCTTGTCTCTGTTTTCAGAATAGTATAACAATAACTCATATAACTCCTTAAACGCCTGTGCTTTCGTCATCTGTTCACTCATCCAGCTTCCTCCTTATTGAAATATAAAAAAAGTCCTGATGGTTGATGTTACCTCGCTCTATCCCCTGGTAAAAGAGAGATGAAAAAGAAGGATAGAGGTCTTAGTATAACATAAACACCAGGATCCATGACACAAACCTATAGAAAGGGGCTTCATCATATTATCCCACAATGAACGTGTTTCCTGAATGTTCACACAGCTGTAATTCTGACATGTTCTTTGTTTTAAAATACATACCTGAGAATTCAGGAAGATACAGACACCGCGCTGTTCCGGCCGGGTGCTTCGACTCCTGCCAGGGACAGGCCGACTTCTTCCCCAATGGAAACATCAACATCCGCAGGAGCATGCACCGTCCATTGATGCCCCTCTACATCGACAACATAATGCATTTCCTTCCCCTGAAACTGGGAGTTGACGACTTCTCCTTTCAGCCCCTCCCCTCCTTCATTCAACTGAAACTGCTCCGGCCGGACCGGGAATATGCCGTTCTTTATAAACGTAGCAGCGATCCACGTGCTGGGCCATGAAATAGAGGAATCTGATAGGGGATGGAACCCCTCTTTCGTCCAGGTGCCGGGGACCATATTCGCTTTTCCGACAAAACGGGCGGTGAATTCAGTCTGCGGGAAACTGTATACATCGTGTGGAGTTCCCATCTGTTCTATTGTTCCGTGATTCATGACAATGATGCGGTCAGCCATTGCAAGAGCTTCCGCTTGATCATGGGTAACGTAAACAATGGATGTCCCGGTTTTTCGGTGGATGGCCTGAATTTCTCTGCGCATTTCCATACGCAGGCCCGCATCCAGACTGCTCAGCGGCTCATCCATTAACAGCAGGGAAGGCTGCGGGGCAACTGCTCTGGCAAGAGCCACGCGCTGCTTCTGTCCCCCTGACAACTCATTTGGCATCCGGTCGGCGTAATCCTCGAGCCCGACCATCTCGAGTACTTCCTTTACCCGCTCTTTTTTCCGTTTTTTGAGTGTTTGCGGAACATATTTATGATATTCAAGCGGAAACTGCACCTGTTCTTTCACTTTCATATGCGGCCACAAAGCAAAGGACTGAAAAACCATACCGATGTTACGCTTCTCCGGAGGTACGATGCGCCTCGGGTCAGCTGTCTCGACCTCATCCATTTTTATACTTCCACCCGTGGGTGTTTCAAATCCGGCAAGAATCCGCAGGAGCGTCGTTTTGCCGCAGCCGGAGGGCCCAAGAATCGCAACGAATTCGCCGTCTTTCACTTCCAGATCAATCGAAGACAGCGCGACGGTGTCTCCAAATGTTTTTCTCACATCCTGCAGTAGAGTGCTCATATCTTCACCACTTTCTTCTTCCAAATCTGATGGGCAAGCAGTAACGAACCAATTACCCCCAGCATGAGAACCACCACAACGGTGGAAAATGCAGTGGAATAGTGGGTATATCCTGCCTGTTCGAAATCAAATATCGTAACGCCGATCGTTCCATTTCCTGCCGACATTAATAAAGATGAGACAGTAAGCTCGGTAAACGAAGTTAAAAACACGAGCATGGTCCCGCTGATCAAGCCGGGAAGCAGAAGGGGAAGCATAATTTTTCTCCATTTGGTAAATCCCTTGGCTCCCGAGACGTGCGCGGCTTCTTCCATTGAAACGTCCACCTGCATGAGTGCCGTCATGCTGCCCCTCACCTGCAGAATCATGAAGCGGGTAACATAGGCAATCATCAATATACCGATACCTCCGTATATTCCTGGATTCCAGCCTGGAACCGGCTCCATCCAGGCAAATATCATGGCAAGCGCAAGAACAATGCCCGGCAGTGCATACGGAAGGCCCGTCACCAGTTCCGCGCCACGCGTGAGGGCAGAAGGTCGGCGCACCCGGTAATAAGCCAGAATGGTTCCTGCAATTAACGCTGTTCCCGCTGTCCATAAAGCAAGCAGCAGGCTGTTTCCAATCGCTCCCTGCGTTTTCTCATTTTCAAACAGGATGTAGGTGTAGTTTGAAAACGTAATCGTCTCCACACTGAAATCCACCCCGTACGCGGAAAGCAGTGAAGAGGATACCATCGATGACAGAGGGACAAAGCTGATAAATATAAGAAACCCCCACACCACTGTTTCTACCGGGGACCGCCAAAGCCCCAGGGAAAAACGCGGTCTCGTTTCTTCATGTGCTGTCTCCAGCTGCCGCGATTTTCGTAAAAGCACCCACTGCAGAAAGGTTCCAAGGAGTGCAATGATACCAAGCAGAACGGACAGAACAGCGGCGCGGGCGAAGGCAGAAGGCCCGATACCAACAACCTCCTGGTAGATGGCAGTGCTTAATACCGTAATATTTCCCGGAATCCCGAGAAAAGCCGGTATACCGAAATTATCCAGGTTCGCAAGGAAAGCAAGCAGGCCGCCCCCGGCAATACCCGGCAGAGCAAGCGGCAGGGTGATTTTTCGAAACACCGTGCCTCTTCCCGATCCGGAAGCCCTCGCTGCTGATACCAATTCCTGCGGGATTTTCCGCAGAACCGCCACGGTAAAAAGGTACACTAAAGGATAGTTCGACAAACCGAGCATAAACATCATACCAGGCAGAGTGTATAAGTCCGGGGCCTCCATCGTTCCGGGCAGCCATTGAAGAAATCCGGAAAACCAGCTGGAGTTACGGAAAAGCTGGGTCCAGGAGAGCGTGATGATATACGACGGAATGATGAAAGGAAGCATCACCATCACGTGAATCATTTTTTTCGCGCGGATATCACTGTATGTAACGAGCCACGCCATAAACACTCCAAGCACCAGAGCCATCATGGTGGATCCCAGCACCATCCAGAATGTATGCTGCACAACCATCCACGTTCCCGCGTCTGATAATACTTCCCTGTAATGCTGCCATGTCGGGACAGCGTCTTCGGTGAAACTGAGCCACACAAGACGTACAATCGGCAGTACAAAAAAGATAATCAGCACTATCAACGTAACAGCCGGAATGATCCATCTCCAGCCAAGAGTACGCGCAGAAAGCGCGGAAAACCAGGAAGCAGGTCCTCCCTGGTTCTTTCTCGCTGTATGATCCATGACACGTCACTCCCTACTCCTGCTGTCCAACAATATCTGCAAACTGCTGCTTATCCTGTTCGCGGGTTTCAAGAAGCTCCTGCACATCATGGGAGAGAACATTCAATTCATCCACTGTTTTTAACCCTTCCGGAGCCTCTACTCCTTCTCTGATCGGCGTATAGCCTATTTCCGTTGAAACCTCCTGCCCCTTTTTGGAAAGAACAAAGTCTACAAAGGCCTTTGCCGCTTCCTCGTTATCCGTTTCGTTCATTATTCCAATTGGTTCGGTGATAACCGGCACGCCTTCATCCGGGTACACCAGTTCAACCGGTGATCCTTCCGCGGCCGCACGGGCGACGATAAAGTCTACGACCATGCCGTACGATTTCTCACCCGCGGCTACGGACTCCAGGACCCCGCCGTTTCCCTGCACAACAGTGACACCGTTGCTGCTGACATTTTCGAAGAAATCCCAGCCAAAGTCATCTTTGCGGCTCATGACTCCCACGTTGTAAGCAGCCGCCCCGGAGTACAATGGACTAGGCATAATGCTTTCCCCGGCTGCTGCTTCTTCGGTGAGTACCTTCCAGGAGCCTGGGGTTTCTTCCACGTTGTCTGTATGGACAGCCAGAATCGTGGACATAATTTTCGTTCCGTAGTATTGATGGTCCGGGTCAACGAAATTTTCCGGTATTCCTTCTGCCTCCGGGGACTCATAAGACATCAGCATGTTCTGTTCCTTCAACGATTCAAACGTAACCGAATCCGCCACAAGCATCACATCCGCCTGAACATTGCCTGCTTCTTTTTCGGCCTGTACCTTGCTGATTACTTCTTCGGTTCCGGAGCGGTAAACTTCTACATTGACATCCGGATATTCTTCGTTAAAAGCAGAAATCAGAGCAGTCGCATCCTGATCCGGCTGTGACGTATAAAAACTTAAGTTCCCTGAAATATCCGACGTTTCCGCTCCTGCTCCGCTGCTCGTGTCCTCGTCTGCTCCGCAGGCGGCCATAAGGCCCATTGTTACCGTTCCAAGTAGAAGTGCTGACATACGTTTCATGTAAGTGGTCCTCCTTTAGTTGTAGAAAAACTCTCATTAGAGTGGATACTTTTCTGTTGAAACTTTTTTAAGTAATCAAGATGGCAGGCCAGCTTCCCTGCCTCCGCACCTTCTTCAAAGCCTTCCAGCACAACCGGCAGATCCGTATGGTCCAGAAGAGATATCAGATGGAAAAGAGGAAGATGCCCCTGCCCCAATCCAACGTGGTACACTGCTTGCGACGTATCACTCAGATGAATCTTATTGATACGGTTCATTCTCTCAAAATAATCCACCGGGTCCCGTTCCGCCGGCACATGCGCTGCATCAAACGTCACTTTTATATCGTCAGGCATGCTTTCGGTCAGTCCATTCATATCTTCGGGCGTACAGACTAATTCTTTCGGTTTTTCCTCCATATGTTCGACAGACAAGGTGCAGCCATGCCTGCGGGCTTTTTCATTCAGACGGTACAATTGTTCCTTTATCATGTCTGTATGCCATGAGGCCATGGTGGATGGTATCGTCTGATGTCCCGGATGAACCGTTATGTTTGGTGCTTCCACCTGCTCCGCCAGTTCCATCGAACGGCACAGCTGTTGATACGAGGCTTCCCGGATCCCTTTATTGATGGATGCCGGATTCAGGTCCCAGCTTGGAGCATGGAGCGTGCAGGCAACACGGGAGTCTTTCGTCCAACGCAGGATGTCCTGAACCGACTCTTCCTGGGCCCAGACATGTTCCGCCCAAAGTTCAACGCCTTCAAATCCCTGCTCTGCTGCCTGTGTGATAATATCGCGAAACGGAACCCCCCACATCAATGTTGACGAAAAATAAAGCCTGATCCCTCTCGCCTCCTTTGCCGTTATGTATTCTCAACTGTAATGATCATGCTACAACATGAATATTAACCTTCAATGAAAGAAGGAATAGCTTTTTGTAAAGGAAGATGAAGATGTGTTAACATTTTCTGTTTTGAGGAGCTGGTGCTGGATGAATTGCGTTTTTTGGGGGCAGGGATGGCGGTGGGCTGGTGGATACTACTTGGCCGGGGGAAGGTTTTAGTGTCCACCAAGGTTGATTTTGTGGACACTAAGCAGCCGTGCCGCAACATTAGTGGTTACGAACAGCTGCCGGGTACCACTATTTCAAAAATGCATGACTTTAGTGTCCATAAACAGCTGTTTCATGGACACTATCCTCCTGTTTCAACCTGCTGGTGGACGCAGCTGGTTGGAAACGATGGAGCTGAACGTACCGATCATGGAATCACCGGCCCGCTGAAACCGGCCGGCTCCGGAAAATCATAAAACAATAAACATGCTTCCGACTATCGTTTATGATAATCGGAAGCATGTCGTGTTCTTTATCGATGACAGCTTCAAAGCCTTTGAAATTACCCGCGATTCTTATCGGATACACCGTCTACGATGAGCCACACGGCCGCGATGACGTGCAAGGCCCAACCGACAACGGGAATCCAGGCTAGTAGTGATGCGACCAAACCGAAGATATTTGGTGCCTTCGACCTGCGGTACACAAACATGATAGCCAGAGCGATAAGATGGAGGATGAAAGCTGTTCCAAGTGCACTGTAGCCGCTGAAAACAACAATACTTCCCCCGATAAACGGGATAGCAAGCAGTGCTTCGAATCCACCGGTTATAAATTTCGCAAGAGCCGGTATCATTAGATAAAAACCTCCTTCTGTACAAAACGTGCTTCCCTTTTTACGTTACCCTGAATGCTTAGGTTTCACGCTTTTATTTTATGTGACATGTTTCGTCGTGGTTCACACAGAAGATGTCATGAAAAACCCCTGAGCTGAAAGGCCCAGGGGTGGTGGGGAGTTACAGGTTGATTGATACATCCGCTTCTTCACGGAGACTTTGGACGAGAGACTGAGCAGCCTGAGACTCTTTCTGGCTTACGAGCTGCTCTTTGAGTCTTGGTTTCATCTCTTCAAAGGAAGGGATGCTTGACTGACTGCTGCTTTCCTCACTGCTGCCTTCGCCGCTCTCTCCTTCACTGCTTCCTTCGCTGTTTCCGCTCTCTTCACTATCGCCGCTGTTTGCCTGCTGCTGTTGCTGCTGCCGGGATTTAACTTGATCGTAGAGGTTTCTCATTTCTTCCTCTGACGGCTGTACATCGCCGGCTTCTTCTGAGATAAGCTTATTCAGCTTCACCTGCTGCGAAAGTTGGCTGCGTACCTCTTCTTCGCTCATGCCCTGCTGCTCCTGAATCGTGGAAAGGAACTGCTCTTGGGAATCTACACTGCTGTTTTGTTCTACCAGAGTGCTGAGCTGATTATTGACTTCTTCCTCGGAAGCTGAAATATCACGGTTTCCTGCTTCCTGAATCAGAAGTTCCTGGCCGACCATGCTGTCTGCGGTCTGCTGTTTAAGCTGATCCTGATTTATTTCCTGGCCGCTCATCTGAGCCTGAAGAGCCTGCTGCTGAAATTGTGATTGATATCTTGTTTTAAATTCTTCACCGGTAATCTCTGTGCCGTTTACCGTTGCTACAGTATCCGGAATATTATCAAGTTCAGGTTCCGGCATGGAAGACTGCTGCGAACTACTTCCGCTTTCTGAATCCGAGGAACCACTGCCATCTGAACTGCTGTTACTGTTTTCGCCACTGCCGCCGTCTTCGGACTGCTCTTCGCCGGAGTTTCCTTCATTATTGCCACCGGAAGAGTCATCTCCACCGCCACATGCAGCCATGACGGAAACAAATAAAGCAAGGGAAAAACCGAAAAGTACTTTTTTAATCAATGTCATTCTCCTTTTTCTACTGAATTTATACTGATTTTCCTGAAACAAACGCATTGCGCTTACGCCGTTATATCTCATTCCGGCGTCAACCCTGCATGCTTCATCCCCCCAAATAATCGAACAACCTGTTGATCATGTTTCTAATCTATCATCGCAATGTATCAGGAATGTGTCAAAGGAAAAAAAACCTGCAGAGATTATTCTCTGCAGGGATGACACCTTTTATGAGGTGGTATTTACTGCGCTCACAACAAAGTTCTGTCCGCCGTAGGCTTCTTTCAGCTCAACGACAGCCTCTTCATCGTTCGGGGAGTATACAACACTTGCGATCATGTCGGCGCTGAGTTCCGCATCGGAGGAAGTCAGCTGACTGATGTCATCAATCTGCCACGTTCCTTCCGAATCCTGAGATACGTCCAAAGCATCGACATCGTCAGCCAGTTCAAGGTTATCAATTTGTGAAATGCTGTTCTCGACTTCCACTTCTACCTGCGCGAGAGTCGTTGTGAAGTCGCCTTCCACGTGTTCAAGATAAATCTCGGCTGTACCTTCGGATTCACCGGTTACGTTGAAATCCAGGGCTTCCTCAGCCGTAACGTTCATCGTATCGTTGTCCGATACGGTTGCAACCTCTTCGTCACTGCTGCGAACCTGAAGGCTGCCGGAATCGTTTAAGCTTTCCAGCGCACTTTCAATTTCACTGTCACTCAGGTTGATACCGTCATACATCGCTCCGGTCGAAACAGTAAAGTCGAGTTCTTCCGAGCCTTGATTAATGGATCCGTTTTCCAGGGCGTCCTGAAGATCCACGGTTTCCGGTTCAGAAGAGAGACTGAACTCATCGACTTCAGAAGAATCAAGCTGCACGAATTCAAGGGAAGTCGTACCGATTGTCTCGTTATCATACGTGAACTCGATTTCATACTCGCCCTCGAGATTTTCCGGATACGTCACATCAAGTTTTCCTTCACTGTTTACATCCGCACTGCCGGAATCCACTTCCGAGCCTTCCGAATCGGTGATGGCATAGCTGATGGTTTCACCGTCGCCGTAAGGCTGGTCATACTGATCCAGAACAGTGAACGTATCGGCCGTGGAATTGGTTGTATAGCGTTTCGTCGTGTCGTCGGCTTCCATGCTGCTGATTTCCTGGTTGGCCACGACTTCCACGTTATATTCCACCGGATTATCCATTCCCTCAAAATGAACGCTGAAGGTAACGTCTCCCTCTCCGTTCACCTGCAGGCCGTCTTCATTGTAGTATGCAATGGATGCATCACTTGACGTCACGCTCTCGACTGCCGGGAACGATGCTTCATCTTCGTCCACTTCATCTCCGAAATCGTTCGTGCCTGTGACCGGTTCAAACATGTAACCTTCATGATCCGGAGTCACGTAATCACTTTCATGACGATTATCATCACCATCAAAGAGCGCTACTTCGGTAACTTCGGTAACATCACTTTCTGAACTTACATTCACTTCCATTTCGTCGGATTCAACTTCATTGCCGTCTTCATCCGTGATGGAAACAGCGTAACGGAATGTATCAGAAAGATCGCCGCTTGTTCCGTCAATAACACCTTCCTGCTGCGCCTGGTCGGTATCAAACGGAGCATTGTTGGAATTATAAAGGAATTCTACTTCATAACCGGCATCTTCAAGTTCTTCAACAGACAAATGACGGATGCCGTTTACCGTGAATTCGAGCTGCTGATCTTCGGACTGGCGGATCATGCTCGTTGTGGCTTCCACAGACTCTACATCGATTTCGGAATAATCAAAGTCTGTTTCAAAATTGTTCACCATCAGTGTGCCGGCCATGCCTTCAAGATCATTGTCCGCATGCTCAACCATGATGGTCTCTCTATCGTCACTGATTTCTACGTTAGTCGGCGTGACATCGGTCTCTTCATCGTCTTCGTTCATAACGGAGATATTTAGCATATCCTCGACATCGGAGCTGTCCCAGTCTTCATTCAATGCTTCATCAAGCATGATGTCAAAACTGGAGGTGGACTGCACCGAAATGTCGTCTACTGTAATGTCACCAGCTTGGGTGTCTCCACCGGTAAATGTCATGCCGGTATCTTCCCCGTCATAGGAAAGACTGTATTCTTCGTCTTCGGTCTGTTCCTCTGTGGTGAGGCGCACGACGGTGCCTTCTGCATTCTGGCTTGCTTCAGAATCTTCCGGTGCAATCGTTTCAGCGTCCACAATGTCCAGGCTCGGATCAATGGAGAAACGATCAGCATCGATATTTCCTTCCACACTGCCGTCAAAACTTACTTCAACCGTCGTAGTATTCACCGCTTCCACATTGGAAACCGCTGCTTCTTCGTCTTCTTCCCCAATCTGCATGGCACGGTCCAAAAAGACAGCAAATTGTGCTCTTGTTACTGTTTCATCCGGACGGAACATGTTGTTGGCTGTATCGGTAATATCATATTGAGACAGAATGCGTACGCTGCCGCGGTGGCTTTCGTGTACTTCATCAAGATCCGCCACATCTGCTTCCACATCTTCCCGCTCATCCAGATTAAAAGCTCTCACCAGAATGGTCGCCATCTGCTCACGGGACAGATCCATTCCCGCCGCAAACTGGGTATTATTCTGGCGGCCCTGGATTAGTCCTTCTTCTTTCACTGCTGCCGCAACAGGAGTGAAATAACTGTCGTCTGAGAGGTCTTCAAACGGCGCTTCTGCGTTTTCATCTACATCCAGGTTAAAAGCGGAGGAAAGCATCGCTGCGACCTGACCGCGGTTGATTTCTTCTCCCGGACGGTAATCACCGTTTGGATAACCACTGATCACTCCGTCCTCAGCAAGTTTCTGAATAGATTCCGAAGCCCAGTAGTCATTATCGACATCCGGGAATGATTCAGCGGCATCTGCCTGCTGGACATCCGCCGGAGTCACAGCGCCGGCTGCAGCCACCATTGCTGCGGACACCGTCCCTGCTAAAAACTTACGATACGTTCTTGGTTGATAAGCCACACTATCTCCTCCTAAGGAAAAGTTAAGTAGTTTCAATGTTGAACCCTGCCTGGCATGTTCTATTCCTTCATCTACGAAGGATTAAACATAGGTTTCTGGAAACGGGGGCAGGGTGTGTTTCTATTTTTGCCCATTCCCTGGTTTCACTTTAGAAGAAACATGAACCTTTGAAAATCATTCCTCTGTATCATTTCTTTGCCGCCCAGGAAAGGACTGAGCATATAGTTTAGGCGGTTTTTCGTTACTTTTTCCCAAATCTATCACCTAGTGGTTCTCATATCTACTTTCCTCCTTCTTTTTCCTATTAAGTAAAACAAGAAATGCATGCCCTGCTCTTCATAGGATCCCTTTGCCGGATACTGTTCGAAGCACAGCGGATACTAATCGTCGGTGATGGGACCGTAGTATCTTCGAAACAGTTGTCTATTGAAAAAAAGAACGCCGGCCGTATCCGGAGCGGTTGTAGTTTTTACTTAATATGCGCTTAATGCGCTTTTTATCTATGTTCAACCCACACCATTCATGCATTCCTCTGGTTGTCAGCGGGGCTTCAGGGAATAATAATTTCCATTCTTCTGTGTTCCGTATGACTCCCTTTTCCAGTGATTCTGTTACACCACATGCCGGGCAGACGAGCGTCCGCTGCGGGAGTTTGAGGAAAGCAGAGCACGAGCGGCACCGGATGCCGTTTTGCAAAAGCTTGCGTGTAAATGGTGGAAGCTGACGAAACAAAGACGTTTCGATGTGAAGGGCCTGAAGTTTTTCAACAGCCCGGGAAGATTCATCGGAAAGCGGCACGGTGTCATGTTTCCATTGCGAAACATACGGTTCGATTTGGTGTGGAAAAATAATAGGAAGATCAGGAGAAGCCTGATAAACATAGAAGTTTGGGTGCGTAAAAATGAGAAAGGATTGTACTGGGAGAGAGATGTGATGCTTCTGAAAAAGCTGCCGCAGCAAGGATTGATTCCGCTGCAGCTGCAGAAGCGGATTTTTTATTTCATACCCCGCAGCGCTGTACCACGCTTCGTTTTCTATTACGAAGTCCCCCTCATAGTTTTTCACCTCAAACAAGCGAACCACTTCAGGCGAGAAAAGAAGCGTGTCGATTTGAAAGTAGGTGTTATTGATTTCAAAAAGAAGGTCGCATAAAATCGCAGCCTCGTCCGGCAAACCTTGCAGCTGACTGTCAAAATGCATTTCGCCATTCAGTCCTTTTTCCATATTCGTCAGCTGCTGTCTGTATTTCAGAGGAAGCTCCATGCGTGAAGCCAGAGAACGAAGACAGAGGAGTTCTCGGGAGGGAAATCGGGGTTTGAGAAACATGGCCAACCGCCTATCTTTGTTATTTTGAATTAATCGTATAGTAATTTCGCCAGCAAAGCAAGAAAAATATGGAATAATGCAGCTGACAGCATATTTTTATGCGGGCGGCGCTGTGGAAGGGGACACTATGCGACTCAAAAATGCACTTAGTGTCTATCGCGGTTAGTTTCATGGACACTATCACACTCAAACTCTGCGCCAGTGTCTCCTGCCAACCGCCCGTGGACACTATCTGTCCGCGCCAGCTTGCTGGTGTCCACCAACCCCGCTTCCATGGACACTAACACTGCAAAACGATCAACTAGTGTCCCTTCTCACCACCCTTGCCTATTTTCCACTTCAGCACATAACCAACAAAAACAAAACTACTAATATCTTCTTTTTTATTTATTTATGTTTATTTATATTGACCTCAAACATGCTATGCTATAAAATACCAATGGCATATATGAAAACGCTTTAAAAGGAGGAGGCGGAGAATGAAAATAGGAAAGAAAAGCACCACCGGCTGGCGCGCCACGATTGCAGTGGCGATGGCGAACTATATTGAAGCCGGCTCCATCATCGCCGCTGCCAGCAGTTTGACGTTATGGGAAGCCTACCTTGGGTTGGATAATACCGCGGTCGGACTTTTAAGTGCATTGAGTGCAAACGCTTTCGGCGCTGCAATAGGCGCACTTATCGGCGGACCTTTGAGTGACAAGCTCGGACGGAAATTCATTTATACGTATGATCTGCTTGTTTATATGCTCGGTGTCCTGTTAGTGGCTGGGTCGGTCAATTTTGCGATGCTCCTTGCCGGTACCGTGATCACCGGTATTGCAGTCGGAGCGGGTGTGCCTGCTGCCTGGACATACATCGCAGAACAGGCACCGGATAAAGAACGCGCAAAACACGTCGGTACCGCACAGCTCGCCTGGTCGATGGGACCGATGATCACCTTTTTACTGGCTGTCGCCGTTGCACCACTTGAGCTGATGGGAAGCCGTCTGATTTTCCTGCATTTATTTGTCGTAGCCCTTATCACCTGGTACGTACGGCAGGGACTTCCGGAATCCGATCTCTGGAAAGAAGACAACGAAACCAAAAACAAAACCACGAATTCCACCCCTATTTCAAAAGGCATGCTGGTTGAACTTTTTACTATTAAAGCAAACCGTCAGGCTCTCTTTCTGCTCATCGGAATCTATCTGTTCTGGAACTTGACCTCCGGCGCCATGGGCTATTTCATGCCGTATATTTTTGAAAACGTCGGAGGATTAAGCAACGAAAGTGCCAATCTGCTGCAAGCCGTGCTGTGGTTCTTTACCGTTGTCCTCACCTACTTTGGGTTCATGCTTCTCGGAGACAAAATGAGCAGACGCCTGCTGTTTTCCATCGGAGCCGTTGCAGGTATTGCGGCGTGGGTCATGCTGACGTTTGCAGGCATGAGCTGGCCGGTGCTGATCGCATTCGTTATCCTGTGGGGCGGATCGGCAGGTATCGGAGCGCAGGCTTTCTACGGGCTGTGGGCCGCAGAACTATTCCCGACCCGTTACAGAGCAAGCGCACAGGGACTGATGTTTTTCATCGTCCGCTCCGGCATCGCCATCTGGTCGTTTGTGCTGCCAACCGTTATGGCAACCCTCGGCTTCCAGGCAGCCGGTATCGTCATGATTACATTCCTCGTCATCCACCTCATCATCGGCGTCGCGCTTGCGCCTAACACGCTGGGTAAATCACTCAGTACGATTGAAGAAGAACGATTTGGTGAAGTGATCAGTGAAGACAAAGTCAAAGAACAATAGAATCGAGTAGGAGGGGGTGACTAACCCCCGTCCTCTCCCACCACCGAGCGTACGGATCCGTACTCGGCGGTTTCATGAAAATCAAACGTTAAATCAACGATTTCAACCCCAAACGGCGCCAATAGGCGTCGTTTAGTGTATGGTGAAGAATTGGACTACAGGCTACCCGCCAGTACCCTTTTCTGGTATTCCCCCACTCATGGGCTTTGGCGGGAGATACTCCCAGTCCTCGCAATTTTCTCTTCCTGGTCTTCGGTGTTTTCCATTCTTTCCATCGAATCATGCGGAGTCTCCGGCGTATCCATTCCATCATTCTTCGGAACGGTGTTGGTGTTTCGGCCAGAGCGAAGTAGTTCCTCCAACCGACGAGAAACTGGTTCAGTTTCTTGATACGGTCCTCCATGGAAATGCTCCACCGTCGGGACGTGATCGTTCGGATGCGGTCCTTGGCCCGTTCCAGCGAGGTTCGGTGAACCCTGATTTTCGAATTTCCTTTGGAAGAAGCGGTGAAGCTGAAGCCCAGAAACTTTCGTTTCCAAGGTCTGTCCACCGCACTTTTCGTTTGGTTCACTTTCAACCGCATCGTCTTCTCCAGGAACCGGGTCATCTTTCGAAAGATGCGTTCCGCCGCTTTTCGGGAACCGGCATAGATTTGGCAGTCGTCGGCATATCGCACAAAACGTATACCGCGTTTCTCCATTTCTTTGTCCCATTCATCCAATACAATGTTGGAGAGGAGGGGACTTAACGGACTTCCCTGCGGTGTTCCCATTGTATTCGCTTGAGTAACACCTTGATCCATCATACCGGCTTGAAGGTATTTCCTTATGATTCGAAGAATTCGTCCATCTTGGATCCGGTGGCTCAAGGTCCGCATCAGGCGGTCGTGGTTGACGGTGTCAAAGAATTTCTCCAGATCAATATCAACCACCCAGGTATATCCTTCGTTGATATATTGTTTCGCCTTTCGGACAGCATCGTGAGCCCGCCGGCCCGGACGGAATCCATAACTGTGTTCCGAGAACGCAGGATCATAAATCGGTTGAAGATAAAGGTTTAAAGCCTGCTGGATCAGGCGATCCATAACCGTCGGGATACCCAGCTTCCGTTGCCCTCCGTCCGGTTTCGGGATTTTGACACGGCGGATCGGGGATGGTTGATAGGTTCCTGACAGCAACCTCTCGTGCACGTCCGTCCACTCTTCGGAGATCTGATGTTTCAGTTCCGTTGTGTCTCTTCCGTCCACGCCGGCTGTTCCTTTGTTTTGGACTACCTTGAGATAAGCCTGATTTAGATTGTCACGATGCAGGACATCTTCCAGCATAGATTTCAAACCTCCACGTGGCTCTTTCTATCCTTTGTGTGGCCTTCTCCTCCACGCTCGTTGAGCCCACCGGGAATTCACCCTTCTCTCTCAAAAAGCTGATATGTTCTGTGTCCTCGAAGAAGACGTACGCAGGGAAAAGAGCTCTCTTTTCATGATTCGGCCCTTCCCATATGTCCTAGGACCACATGGTACTATGGCCGAAGCTGACTTCTGATCGTTCAGCAGTTCCTCGTGAAACTGGTTACCGCAGGTGTACGGCGTTCCGATCAGACCTCCCCGGGTAAACGCACAACCTTCCTCTCCATATACCCGCCTCATTTACTAACCTTCTCTTTGGTCGTTCGGGCTTCGGCTTGTTTCGCAGCCTCATCCAAGAAGATTAGCCTCCTATGAGATTCGTGTTCCTCGGGTCGGAGATTTGCCTTCGGCTTCCTTCAGATTCCACCTCGCGATGGACACCCTTGCCTTTAGCTAACGGCTACAACGACCTTCGCCGTTCGGGACTTTAACCCTATAGCTTGTGCGCGTGCCGGGCACACGAAACAGATCCCGGACAGCCCGCTGCCCGGGATCTTTTTGCACGCAGATTATGCTTTGACATCGGCAGGGGCGGAAGGCGGTGTGGACACTAAAGAACCCGGAAAAATAATTAGTGTCCACCGGGATAAGTTCCGTGGACACTATCACGCGCAAACGCTGTGTTAGCAGCCCCTGCCAGCCGCCCGTGGACACTATCTGTCTGCGCCAGATTGATAGTGTCCACTAAAGCTGCATCCGTGGAAACTAAAACTGTCCATCTACCAACTGGTGTCCACATCCTGCGACGCAAAAAAACGACCCCCGAACTACAAGGGTCGGGGGCCGCGCTGTTAGTCACCGGAAGGTCCTTGGAGATTGTCTCCGTTCGTGCGGATAACTTCCTGGTACCAATAAAATGATTTTTTGCGTCTGCGCTCCAGGGTGCCGCTGCCGTCATCGTGTTTGTCCACATAGATGAAGCCGTACCGTTTGGCGTATTGGCCGGAGGAGGCGCTGACAAGGTCAATGCAGCCCCAGGCGGTGTAGCCGATGAGATCGACACCGTCCCGGACCGCTTCCTTCATCGCCTGGATGTGGTTCTTCAGATAGTCGATACGGTAGTCGTCCTGGATGCTGCCGTCTTCTTCGAGTTTATCGTAGGCGCCGAGCCCGTTTTCCACGACCATTAACGGCAGCTGATAACGGTCATACAGCTCGTTCAACGCGATGCGAAGTCCGGTTGGATCAATTTCCCATCCCCAGTCACTCGCTGCGAGAAACGGATTTTTCACGCCTTGCAGCAGATTCCCGCTGCTCAGCTCTTCCTCTGATTTCTCCTTTTTCTCCGTCTTGGACATGTAATAACTGAGCGAAATAAAATCAACGGTTCCTTCTGCGATGGTCTCCAGGTCGCCTTCCTTCATCTCGATGTCGATGCCGTTTTCTTCAAAATACCGTGTGCTGTAACTCGGGTACTCCCCGCGGATCTGCACGTCTCCGCAGAGGAAGTTGAAGATCCGCCCTTCCTCCAGCGCGTGCATCACATTTTCCGGATTGGAATCGTAAGCGTAGGTCGGCGCATACAAAAGCATGCAGCCAATACGGGAATCCGGAATGATATCGTGACCAAGCTGAACGGCTCTGGCACTTGCGACGAACTGATGGTGCAGTCCCTGGAACGATTCCTGAAGCCGCGTTTCTTCACTCGTGGCGGAAAAACCAAGCCCAAACAGGGGAAAGTGCACAGCACCATTGATTTCATTAAAGGTCAGCCAGTATTTCACTTTATCCTTATAGCGGTTGAAAAGAACCGTCACATAGCGTTCGAACAAGTCCACAAGTTTTCTGTTTTTCCAGCCGCCGTATTCCTTGATCAGATGCAGCGGCGTTTCGTAGTGCGAAATGGTGACAAGCGGCTCGATACCGTATTTATGAAGTTCATCAAACACACGGTCATAAAACGCGAGTCCCTCTTCATTCGGTTCCTCTTCATCCCCGTTCGGGAAAATACGGCTCCAGGCGATACTCATGCGGTAGACGTTGAAACCCATTTCCGCAAACAGGGCGATATCTTCTTTGTACCGGTGATAAAAATCAATCGCTTCATGGTTCGGATACGTATAGGTGTCCCGGTCCATTTCAAAATCAAAACCAGGCTCCGTGAGAAGACGGAGGCGGGCCTGTCCGCCGGGTAAAACATCGGCGAGATTCCGTCCTTTCCCGCCTTCCTGATAGGCACCTTCCACCTGATTGGCGGCCGTGGCACCGCCCCATAAAAACCCTTCTGGAAAACTGCTGCGTGACATCGAATGACCTCCTTCTTATAATAAACGTTACCCCCGGTCTGGTGCTTCTACCTTCATCAGATAGTCACCAGCGTGGATTTCTTGTTCTTTTGTCAGATGCAGCTCATCGAACTCACCGCTGTTTGTCACGATGACCGGTGTGACAACAGAGTAGCCCGACTGCCTGATATTATCTATATCAAAATCAATCAGCTTCTGTCCTTTTTCCACGCGGTCTCCCTGTTTCACATGGGATTCAAAATAGTCCCCGTTCAGCTGCACCGTATCGAGTCCCACATGGATGAGCAGCTCGGCGCCTTGATCAGTGGTGATTCCAACGGCATGGCCGCTCGGGAATGATACGGATATCTCACCGGAAGCGGGGGCAAAAACAACCCCGTCGGAAGGATCCACCGCAAGTCCTTTTCCGAGCTGGCCGGTAGAGAACGCTTCATCCGGCACTTCTGATAAAGGCAGGGCCCGGCCCGGCATGGGACTGACGATGTCGTGATTGTCTCCGCCGGATGCATGCTGCTTCTGCTCCCCGCCGGCACCCAGCGCTTCGCGGTCTTTCTGACCAATTCCTCCAAAGAAATACGTCAAAAGGAACCCTACAATAACGTTCAGACCCATTGCTATCATACCGCCCCAGAATCCCATGTCCAAACCATCCGGACCGATTTTGGACGGAATACCGAAGATACCAAGTCCACCGAGCATGTACACCCGGGTTCCCATTAATCCCATGACCGCACCGCCGATGGCAGACGTGATCAACGTAATGATAAATGGTTTTTTCAACGGCAGAGTGATGCCGTAAATGGCCGGCTCGGATACACCGAACACACTGGAAATCGCAGCGGGAATCGATAGTGATTTTAACTGTTTCTGCTTTGTTTTAACCATAACACCTAAGACCACACCGGTTGTCGCAAGAGAAGTAGCTGAAATGTAGGCCAGAATAGGATCGGACCCATTGACCGAAATATTATTCAAGCCGATCGGCACCAAGCCCCAGTGGAGTCCGAACATGACAAAGACCTGCCATAACCCTCCAAGTAGAAAACCGGCTAATACAGGGCTGAGTTCAAAAACCCAGATGGTTCCACTTCCAATGATCGTTCCAAGCCATGTAGCAATCGGACCGATAACAAGAAATGTCAGCGGAGCAATAATCAATAAGGTGAAAAACGGTACCAAAAATGTCTTCACAACATCCGGAATGACTTTTTTCAGCCAGCCTTCAAATCTTGACGCAACGAACGTAGACAAAATAATCGGAATCACGGACGAAGAGTACGTCATGAGAATGACCGGTATGCCGAGAAACGTGATATGAATCGGAGACTCAAACAGCGTACCCGAGAACAACGTATACTGCGGATCGCCTTCTGTCAAACCGGTTAGCGCCGGGTAAGTCAGAGCGGCACCGATGGCCATACCAACGAGCTGATTTCCGTTGAACTTTTTCATCGCTGTCATACCAAGAAAGATAGGGAAGAAATGGAACAATCCATCGCCGACTGCCTGCAGGATCTGATAGGTCCCGGATTCCTCGGTGTACAGCCCTACCGCGTTAAAGAATGCATTGAAACCTTTGATCATACCGGATGCAGCAAGCACCCCGAGAATAGGAGCGAAAATACCTGAAATAATATCAATCAGCTTGTCGAATACCTTTTTATCCGACTGATCATCCTGTTCTTGTGTGTCCTGCTTTTGAAAGCCGCCGACCTCAACGACGGCCTGATAGACATCGGGAACATGATTTCCGATGACAACCTGGTACTGGCCGCCGCTTTGCGTAACCGTAACCACACCGTCCATGTTTTTCAGCGTCTCTGTATCTGCCCGGTCTTCCTCTTTTAATTGAAAACGAAGACGCGTCACGCAGTGTACAACATTGTTTACGTTTTCCGTTCCGCCGACATGTTTTATAATGTCATTTGCTAATTGTTCATATTTCATTTTTCAGCACGTCCTTCTGTTTGTGTCATTCCAAAAAACCCTTTCATTCAGCCTGTGTGTGAAAAAATAAATAATTGCAATCCCTTACAAATAAAGGCCGATATACAGGGTGGACGAACGATCCACCCTGTTTGTTCAGTGTGCGTCATTCCTTTAATCGATACGAAGAGCCATGTTTAACTGGTAGGTTAGAAAAGCCCGGTCCTTTTCGTCCATCTCCTGCTGGAGCCAGTTTCTTAAATGATTCTCCGTCACCTTGTGCTGCTCACTGATTTTTTGAAGATCACGTTGTATCTTTTCCTTTTTCCGGGCATCCTGGATGGAAGCAATGAGCGTTAAATACCCTTCCTTCACCATGTAGTCAGCGAAATGGATATGTTCACTGACAGCTTCTTTCTCCCTGTTCAATTCTTCCTGCTCCTGCCGCACGTCCTCGACGCTGTGAATATGATCAAGACCGTAATAGGCGTAAAGCGGAGAAGGTGCTTCGTTTTCTTCCATCAGCTGCTTCATTTTGACGATCATCTCAAACTCTTTTTCCGGATCGGTGATCGGGTACTTCTGACCGGGGTCCACAGCATGATGGAATAATTTGTTACCAAACCGCTGATGGCTTTTCGCCATAAAGTCCGACGTCTGTATTTTCAGTGCGCCGGCCCCTTTGGTGAAGGAAAAGGAGTGATCCAGCTCCGCTCCCTTCAGCTCCTCCGGCTTGAACCGGCTGTTCATTCTCATCGGCATGAGGGTGTACTCATAGAGATAATCCTCTCTGCCCGGATAAGGCGTTCTCATATAGATGTAATCGCCATCCACCACGTTGATGTTGTTCCCGAAATTACCGAAAAGGGCGGACTCGTGAATGACATCGTTCGACTCAATCACAGAGCGCAGTGGTTTTCCTTTCATCACCTCCGGCACCTCAAGGTCAAAGAATTCCAGAATGGTAGCCGGGACGTCAATGTTCTGCGCTAGCTGCTCTCTCTTTTCGTCGTGAACCTGCAGCTGCGGATTCCATATAAAGAACGGGAGATGGGCAATTTCGTTGTACACCGGCATGATGTTTTTGCCCCACCAGTCGTGCTCGCCAAGCAGCAGGCCGTGGTCCGTATTGACAATGAGCATCGTATCCTGCCACATGTTCTGTTCGTCCATGACATCGAGGATTTTTCCGAGATACTCATCACACATCGTCACCAGTGCCTTGTAGTACCCTTTCATCACTTCTGCTTTTTCGTTTGTGAAGTCATCGTTGGAGTACTGCAGCCAGCCGTTGAAATCATCCTGGGAAAGCCCGTACATCGCTAAATACTTTTCCGGGACAAAAAATGGCTCATGCGGGTCGAAACATTCAATCTGCAGAAACCATTGATCGGCGTCTTTATTTTCTTCGAGAAACTCCAGCCCGCCCTGAACAGTTCTCGCCATCGGATGTTCTGATTCAGCTTCCATGTATTCGCGGTTCACAAAATCCTGGGACATGCTTTCTGCTTTTCTCGCTTTAAACGCATCCGGCAGATGTTCGAGACCATCCACGTCTGTATCCTTGTTCACTCTTGCTTTCCAGCGGTCGCCTTCCTGGCCGCGTATCAGTTCGTAGGAAGAATAACGCGGATGATACGTAGAACCGCCGTCCCGCCAGTAGTGCTTGTGGTCCGTTACCATGTGCGTGTAAATGCCGTTTGATTTCAAAATCTCAGGCATCGAATCATCAAACGGCTCGAGCGGTCCCCAGCCGCGGTGTAAAAAGTTGTAACGTCCTGTGTGCAGATCCCGGCGTGCCGGCATGCAGGGAAGACTTCCGGCAAAAAATTGATCAAACTGAACCGTTTTCTGCTGCAGGCGCTTGAAATTCGGCGTGCTCACATCTGTATGCTCATAAGGACTCAAGTAATCCCTTTTCAACGTGTCGAACATCAGTTGAATCGCCTTCATAGATCTATCTCCTTCCGTGCAGCCCTGTTCTGTGTATGTATTTTCATCATGAAGGAAGATATCCAAAAAAAGAAGGGCTGCAACGGTTTATGGGAAACGGTTTCACTGATTGGGAACGTTATCATTTCCATCAAAAAATCCCGGACAGTCTGCATCCAACTGTTCGGGATTTTCTTCCTAATTTCTGCTTAACAAATCATTTTTGTATTCGACGGTTTGTCAACCTAAGTGCAACACTTCCTGCTCAAATGCTTCGTGAGCGGTTTTCCAGTCTAAACATTTTCTCGGACGTCCGTTGATGAGAGCCAGTGCTTGTTGGAGCTCTTCTTCGGTAAGCTGAGCTAAATCACTTGCTTTGGGAAAGAATTCTCGAAGGAGCCCATTCCCATTTTCATTACTGCCCCGCTGCCAGGACGAATAAGGATCCGCAAAATAAACATCAATGCTGCATTCCTGCTCGATTCTTGGGTAACAGGCAAATTCTTTTCCCCGATCGACGGTAGCCGTTTGAAAAGCTTGGTTTGGTAATGTTTCATGGAGCGTACGAATTGCTTTT
>NZ_FOTY01000063.1 GCF_900114715.1 Salibacterium qingdaonense | reverse complement strand
TGTATTTGTTAACTTAAAAATCAGCCACCATGTTCATTGAAAATTCAGCCACTATATTGATAATCTCGCTTGTAACTTCGTACAAGTGGGAGGCAGGAGATTTGATTACAATGAACCAAAAGTATCACGCTCTCATCCAGTATGTTCACGATGGAAAGTCTTGTCGCCAAATTGCCCGGGATGTTGGTATTAATCGAGACACTGTCCGAAAATATGTTAATGATTACGACCACAAACGCCACCTCCTCATCGAAGGTGGGAAGGAGATTGATGTTCAAGCACTGATTGAATCCCTGACAGAAAAACCAACGTATCAAACAGGATCACGTTCTAAACGAAAAGTAACATCGACGGTAGAAGAGCGAATAAAAGGATTTCTGAAAGAAAATCAAACGAAACGACATCAAGGACAGAGGAAGCAGCAAAAAACCATGATGGATATGTATGAAGCCCTTATGGGCGAAAGGATGGATATTAGTTATAGTACGGTACGTCGAACGGTGCGTCGACTGGAACATCGTCCTCAAGAAGCCTTCGTTAAAGAAATGTACCAACCCGGCGATATCTGTGAGTTTGACTGGGGCGAGGTGAAAGTAACGATAGATGCTCGGCTGCAGGTTTTTCAAATGGCTGTGTTCACATCAGCATATGGCAACTATCGGTGGGCCTGCCTGTTTCCTAAACAAACAACGGAGTGTTTTCAGGAAGCTCATGCGCGGTTTTTTAATCATATAGGGGGTGTCTATGCCACCGTGGTTTATGACAATATGAAGGTGGCTGTGAAACGATTTGTCGGAAAGGAGAAAGAGCCGACTCAGGGGTTGATGGAACTGATGTTGTACTACGGTTTCCACCATCGATTTTGTAACGTACGCCGCGGAAATGAGAAAGGTCATGTCGAACGAAGCGTAGATATGGTTCGACGAAAAGCTTTTGCCATGCGGGATACGTTTGAGAGTTTAGAAGAAGCGAACCTTTATCTTCAATCGGTATGTGACGAGAACCTTAATCAAAGAAAGTTTGCGATTTATGAGGGGCAAACGCCCTTCGAGCGTTTAGAGGAAGAACATCCTGTTCTTTTTCCAGCACCTCCTAAGTGGGACGCTGCCCTCGTTCATTACCTCCGGGCGGACAAATATGCCACCGTGATTGTCGATCAAAACCGTTACTCGGTGCCGGATCATCTTGTAGGGGAAATAATCATGGTTAAAGTCTATGCCGAACGGATTCATTGTTTTTATAACGAGGAGGTCGTAGCTGAACATGAGCGGTTGAGCGGACAGCACCGGTGGAATCTCCAATTGCCTCACGTGCTGGATACATTACAAAAAAAGCCTGGTGCATTAGCGGGCAGCCTAGCCCTGCATCAGGCCAATCAAAAACTTAAAACAATCTACTGGACCTATTATAACGGAAAAGAGAAAGATTTTATAGCCTTGTGCCACTATTTGCAAGACGAGACTCTTGATAACGTGCTGGAGAGCATCGACCAACTGCATGCGATTCACCCAAAGCATGTGACAACAGACAAAATCAAGGTGTTGAACGCTAAGAAAAACCAGGAGAATATTTCTCAGCCCATTGCCGTATCGGACGATACAGAAGCGATTACTTTCCAGGCCCGTCACCAAATGAAAAGATACGATCAACTGCTACATCAAACAGCATCAAAAGGGGGTGTTTCTTCATGACAATTAAATCCCAAACAGAGTGGCAGCAGGAAGTTATCGCCTATGCTAAAGAGTTAAAATTACCGATGATCCGGAAGCTGGCAGCTGAACATGCTTCAGAAGCTAATCTGGAGGATAGCAGTTATGAAGCTTTTCTAGCACAGCTCCTGCAAAAAGAATGTGATGCGCGGCGGGAATCAGCACGATATCATCGGATCCGCCGTGCTGAGTTCCCGCAAAAAAAGTATTTAGAAGACCTTTCGGTCGAGGACCTGCCGAATGATGCCCAGAAGAAATTGTCGAATCTTAAATCCCTGGATTTTATTCGTGAAGGGCGCAACGCGATTTTTTCTGGCAATCCGGGAACCGGAAAAAGTCATATTGCGATCGGATTAGGGATGAAGGCATGCCTGGAAGGATATAAAGTGTGGTTTACAACCGTCCCTATTCTCGTGAATCGCATCAAGGAGACGAGAGCCGAAAATACGCTGCGGAATTTTCAGAGCCGATTTGAAAAATATGACCTCGTTATCGCGGATGAAATGGGATATATCTCGTTTGATAAAGAAGGGGCTGAACAGCTGTTCACGCATCTATCTCTTCGAGCAGGAAGAAAATCGACAATTATCACCTCTAATTTATCGTTTGAACGATGGGGAGAAATTTTTCAGGATGAAGTTATGACTGCGGCTATGATTGATCGGCTGACCCATCAAGCTCATATTGTCAATATGAACGGAAGTTCTTACCGCATGAAAGAAACAGAAGAATGGTTAAATGCCCAATAGTAAAAATGAATTCTATCCACGCCACACGGAAAAGGGAGGGGAGAAGCGTTTAGATGTCACAGAACTAATAAGGGGCCGAACCAAGCATCATGGCAGATGAATAAAAAAAGGGGGAATTCACCTTATTCTTCATTCGAAACATCGAAAACGCGCATCACTGTTCTTTGACAATGAAATAGAAGCCAAATAGTGTAGTAGCTATCCAAGCTTCAATGAATCGTTGAATCCATTTCATTAAACAAAGTTTAT
>NZ_FOTY01000019.1 GCF_900114715.1 Salibacterium qingdaonense | reverse complement strand
CATTACCAAACCAAGCTTTTCAAACGGCTACCGTCGATCGGGGAAAAGAATTTGCCTGTTACCCAAGAATCGAGCAGGAATGCAGCATTGATGTTTATTTTGCGGATCCTTATTCGTCCTGGCAGCGGGGCAGTAATGAAAATGGGAATGGGCTCCTTCGAGAATTCTTTCCCAAAGCAAGTGATTTAGCTCAGCTTACCGAAGAAGAGCTCCAACAAGCACTGGCTCTCATCAACGGACGTCCGAGAAAATGTTTAGACTGGAAAACCGCTCACGAAGCATTTGAGCAGGAAGTGTTGCACTTAGGTTGACAAACCGTCATTAAAAAAACCCCTTCCTCACTGGAAAGGGGCGTATGTGGGACGCGGTTCCACCCTTGGTTTCAAGTCTGCTGCAGCAAACCTGGTCTCAAAGCCGGATGTAACGTTCCGGTTCCGGCAGCGGTTAATGAGCATTCACGCCGTTCCCCGCTGCAGCTCAAAGGGGGTGGAAAAGCCGCGTTTTCGAAAAGCTTCCAGCCGCGGCTTTTCTCTCTGGGGAAAATGAAGACGGCTTTTCCGCATCCTTATCTCTGCTTTCGCTGTTTCGGATTTCATGCTTGTCATTATAGAACCTTATAACAGAAAAATCAAGCCTTGTTTCGTCCCCATACAGCTACCGCTTTAAAAATACTATGAATGCAGGGTGCACCTTATCCCGATGGCCATTCGTCCGGCGGGAGAACGATCAAATGTTCTTCAAATATTTTTTTAAACGTCTGAACAGTACCATCTTCAGTGTCAGTGTACAAATAAAGATACCTTGGAGATAGACTCACCGCAGGACTGATAACCATGTACTCAAATGGAAGCTGGTCTTCAAATACAATTTTGGGCTCCAGGTAATCCAGTCTGGTCCATTCATCAATCACCTGTTTGTTTTCATTTAAGAACACTGGTTCCTCCTGAAGCAGAATATGCACAGCTTCATGCAGCGGCCGCCTCTGCTTCCGGTAGTGGCGGCAGCCTTCCACAAGCGTTTGATATTCCTGCTCCCATTTGTATTCATCAATCGCTGCCGATGCTGCTTTTACAAGAAGTTGATAATACGCACCGAACCGAAACGTGAACATCGGACGCCACTGAATGCTGCGGTGATGTTTGATTTCTTCTGCCATTTCACGGTAAATGAAATGTTTGCGTTTTTGCAGCAGCGTCGTTTCAGGGACTTCCTCCCGTTCACCGTTCAAAAGCGAATGGGCAATTTCTGCAATGGCCGGGGCTTCTTCTTTATACAAAAATGATTCCTCGATATATTCCTTCACCCATTTCCATTCTTTCTCTTTCACGATGTAATCACTTAAACTGGCGGCAAGATACGGAACAAGACTTTCCCGCCACTCCCGTTCACTTCCCTGAAATTCCCAATGCAGTGCTGACTTATGTTTTTGAACCGCACCGGCTGGAATACCATTTTTTCTCCACCTCAGCTGATCATCCTTGAACATATGATACACACCGAGGCTGTCCGCTTCATAATCAAAATCGATGGAAAACAATCCTCTATTCCCCCTTGCTCCCAGCTTCACTTTTTCTTGTTTCATCTGTTCTGCTGTTCTATTCGTATGGATGAACAAGGGAAAACATGCCTAAAAGAAAAATGGTTGGGACAAAACCTATTTACAATAAAAACGAGTCTGGGACAAAAGATAACGAAGCGCAGGAAAACACGAAAGTCTTGAGTCGCTGTTCAGGAATCACATAGCAGCGGAGCTAAAATGCTTCGACTCCTGCTCCGAACAGCACAATCGGCGGGTACCCCGCAGAATGTGCGGTCAGAGTCGGCGTCCGCACGTAACCTTCCACAGGGTAATGACGTTTAAGGGGACACTGAATACTAGAAATTGCCTCAGGCGGTGTCCCCAACGACGTTTACGGGAGTGCGGAACTCCCTAAAGTGCCTTAAGAATCATTCATGACGACGTTTAAGGGCGCACCAAATGCTATAAAGTGCCTCCGGCGACATGCCCAGCGACGTTTACGGGGGTTCGGAACCCCCTAAAGTGCCTTCGGACTATTCATATTACATTTCACGCAGCGACGCGGGATTTTTGCTGCGTCGGCCCGTTCGTTTCCCGCTGAAAGCAGCCTCGATCCGTTCATGATGACGTTTACCGGTGAACGGAACCCTCTAAAGTGCTTTATGAATCATTCATAATGACGTTTAAGGGGGCACCGGATGCTCTAAAGTGCCTCCGGCGACATGCCCAACGACGTTTACGGGGGTGCGGAACCCCCTAAAGTGCCTTCGAACCCATTCCAAACGAACGTCTGTGACCCCATCGCGGAGCAGCTCAGGTGCAGTTTCGATTCCGGCAAACGGGGCCTGGAACGGCCGGGACCCGTCGGCTTCAACAAGCAGCTGATCCGGCAGCACCGCAGCCACAAGCCGTGTTCAGGCATAGAAGACACGGTGAGCCCCGCGAATCGATGTCGCCCTTGTACTCCGGAGTGCATAGAAGGCACGAGAAGCGCCAGCGAATCGACACCGCCCTTGTGCTATGGAGTAAAAGCGACGTATGTTGGCGCAGCGGGTTGTCTCAGCAACGAAAAATGCCGAACGATTTTTTAAAATCGTTCGGCATTTTTCTATCTTATACAGGTTTTGTCCCAGACTCGTTTTCATTTCTAAGATACATCGCTGTGCCAGAAGACGTTCGTGTCTTCTTCTGCCTGTTTGTCTTTTGTCCCGGACTCTTTATCTTTCAGTTTAGTTCTGCATCACAAAATCTTTGTCAGCCGTTTCTTCCCCGTCAAACCGGCGGAGAACATTGTATTTCGTGTCCCGCTGGATCGGGGTCCGGCCTGTTTCACGGATGAGACGGAGGATTTCGTTCGTATTCACTTTATGTGTCGTGCCGGCGGCCGATACGACATTTTCCTCCATCATCGTACTGCCGAAATCGTTGCAGCCGTAATCGAGCGATTTTTTCCCGGTAACAGGGCCCATTGTTACCCAGGAAGACTGGAAGTTAGGAATGTTGTCCAGGAACAGACGGGAAATCGCAACGTTTTTCAAGTAACCTTCCGAGGAAATGATTTCCCCTTTCATGCCGTTATTCCCCGGCTGGAATGTCCATGAGATGAACGCCAGAAAGCAGTCGGCTTCATCCTGTGCGTCACGAATCCGCTGCAGGTGCAGGGCTCTTTCTTCATATGTTTCAGTAAGCCCGATGACCATCGTGGCTGTGCCGTGCATACCGACTTTCTTCACTGTTTTCATGCACTCAATCCACTGCTGCCAGGATGACTTCATGCGGCTTACTTTATGCCGCGTTTTTTCCGTCAGAATTTCTGCGCCGCCGCCCGGTACTGAGTCCAGTCCGGCATTTTTTAGTTCCTTCAGCACGTCTTCTATAGAAAGACCGGATACTTCCGACATTTTATAAATCTCCGACGGAGAGAATGAATGCATTGTCATGCCCGGGTAGCGGGCTTTGATTTTTTTCAGAAGGTTGGTGTAGTATTCAAACGGAAGATCCGGATTGGTTCCTCCCTGCATCAAAATCTCTGTGCCGTCCACGTCCTGTGTTTCCCCGATTTTTGCGAGGATTTCTTCGTCTTCCAGCACATAACCCTCTTCCGACCCCGGCTTGCGGTAGAACGCACAAAAACGGCAGTATGTATCACATAGGTTGGTATGGTTGACATTCCTGCCGATAACAAATGTCGTTTCCTCTTCCGGGTGCCATTTTTTTGTTATTTCGTTGGCAGCTGCGCCGATTTTTTCCGTCTCATCGCTTTCATACAGCTTGACAGCGTCTTCTGTCGTGAGGCGTTCGCCCCGCAGCGCCTTATTCAAAATCGGATCGATGCTCATTATAACTACCTCCACTTAAAAAATGTGACTCTCGTGCTCGTGGTCTGCATCTTCCTTCTTTTCCTATATTACCATATTTTCCATGGTACGGGGCACTCATTACGAAATTCTTCACATTTCCCGGCGGTTTTTTCCGTCTACAAATACAGGGGTCGTCATATGCCGGATCCGCTCCATAATCCGTTTCGCCTTCAATTCTTCGATCCCGCCTTTCTGGGAATAAGCGAGATGATTTTCCAGCTCATCGTAATCATAATTCGATGTATAAATCGTCGGCAGTTTTTCCATGAGGCGGTAATGAAGAATGACTCCAAGGACGTCATCCCGGATCCAGGCCGATGTCGTCTCAGCACCGATATCATCGAGCATCAACACTTCAGCGTTTTTCACTTCATCCATTTTCTCCTGAACGGTACCATCGGACAAAGCCTGCTTCATTTCCCGGAAAAAGTCGGGAGCATACACAATCATGGAGGAAATGTCACGCGCCATCAGCTCATTGGCAACAGCACCTATCATGAAGGTTTTGCCGACACCGAATTTGCCGTGCAGATACAGACCTGTGGCGTCTTCACCCGGCGTTGTCTCAAAAGCGAATTTAAGACAGGCATTGCTGGCGGAAAGACGGCTTGCATGATCCTGATCGATATCCTCAAACGTTGCTTCGAGTATTTCTTTGGGGATGTACATACTTTTGATCAAGGACTGCTGCCGTTTTTTTTCATCCGCCTGCTGCTTCAGCTGACACGGATGATAACGGACGGTAAGCTGTCCGGTTTCTGAGTACAGTTCCGGCTGATATCCCTGCATCATGTTCGGGCAGTTCTCAAGCCCCGGACAGGCATCGCAGTGTTCCCGCTCCCGTTTGTATTCAAAAAGTTTCATCATATTATTTTCAACCATGGAACGGTCAATTTCCTCATGCTGCTGTAGAAAGGACTGGATTTTGGGATATGCCAGTACTTCTTCACGCAGCTTCTCATATCGGCGGCGCCAATTTGAATCTTTCATGTATTGGTCCAGCGAAGACCGAATGGAATCCATACGCGTTCACCTCATTGCTGCCGGCTGCTTTTACGCAGCCTGAGCATTTCCTCGAATTGCTGTTTCTCTTTGTTGAGTTTCTCTTCATCCTCAGCTCCTGATGCTTTTGCATGTGCCTGCTCGTTCTGTTTATCCTGTTCGAGCCATTTCGGCAGTTTGTCTTTTCTTACGTAAGGCCGGGGCTGCGTGCCTGCAGCCTGGGCAGCTTTGGCCTGGCCGCGGTGTTTTTGCTGCTGGTACTCCCATTTGGCCAGCTGCATGGCGTCTTTCACCGTGTTAATCTGTTTGCGCGCCCACTGCCCGGCTATTTTCTGAACAAAATTCTGGTTCAGCTTCATATTGTTCATCCGCATCACATAATCGATCAGTACATTAACGACGCCGGGCTGAAGCTGGTAATCATGCATGAGGGATTCCACAAGCTTCACATCCGCCTGCGGCACTTTGGCACCATCAGCAATGGTTTCCAGAAAAGTAACCGGGGACGTCTGTTCACAGAAAACGGCCATCTGATCATTTTCATCGGCCGGTTCCTTATCATCCATCATACGGTGTTCTTCGGGCTGGGTTCTTCTTCCCAGGGCAGGTGGTTCATTGCCGTATTCGTTCCGGTACCATTCCTGTACCTGACGGCGGAATTCCTGTTCATCCAGCTTCTCCTCGTTATCCAGCGAGCGCTGGACGATCCTGCTGATCTGCAGGGGCTGCAGACGGTACACAAACGCCATACGCTGTATCGCTCTTTTCGCCTGCTCATCAAGAAGCTTGTCCCCATCAATAAAAACAGGAAGATCGGCTTTCAGCAGCTCGAAATCAAAGTCTTCCTGCCGGAATGGAAGATCCCCTTGATGCACAAGTCCCTGATAGGCATGATAATATTCTGTTTCTGTATCTGCTGCAGCCGACACCATCTCCGAATGATGAAGTGACGTATAAATATCATTAAATGCTGCTGTCACTTCGGTATAAGCCTCTTTATCCACCGATTCCATCATAAAACGGCGGCGCAGTTCAATATAGCGGTTTTTTCCGAGCCTGTTAAACAAAAATACACTCAACACATCATTTTGAAAAAACTGAGCCGGTGTCATTGGAGGCTGCAATTCATAGACAAACAATGTTGATGTCTCTTCTTTTCGTTGAAACGTCCGAAGCAGACCAATTCCTTCAAGACCGCGGCGGGCTTCGTAAATGTCGTCAAGCGGCTGATTCAGCATTGCCATCAGCTCATGGTGCACCGATTCACTGCTTGTGAAACTATCCTTTTCCAGTTTGCTCCAAAACATCGTGTAAAGGGAGACCGCCGTTGTTCCAATTAACGGCTGATACAAAAGCTGCAGTGTTTTGTGTTCCCGCTCCCCAAGTTGATCCGCCGTCTGTACTTTAAACCGGTCCACCGGAAGAAGTTCTGTCCAATGCGGCATCTCCAGCTGTCCTCCCCTTCCTTATCGTTCCCGGAACATACCGGCAGCTTTATTCTTCATCTTTTTTGATCAGGTCTTTCAATTCGTCGATAAACACGTTAATATCTTTGAACTGACGGTACACAGAGGCAAACCGAACGTAGGCCACGTCATCAACTTCAGCCAGACGTTCCATCACCCTCTCTCCGACTTCTTCACTTTTGATTTCAGATTTTCCCTCACTGCGGAAATCGTGTTCCACGTCACTCACAATCTGCTCAAGCGTCTCCAAAGCAACCGGACGTTTTTCGCACGCCCGGATCAGCCCCCGCAGTATTTTCTCGCGGCTGAATTCTTCACGGGTCCCCTCTTTTTTCACGACAATCAGAGGAAGTTCTTCTACAATCTCAAACGTCGTAAAACGATACCCGCAGGCGTCGCATTCCCTGCGGCGGCGTATGGACTTTCCTTCACTGCTCGGTCTTGAATCCAGTACCCTTGTCCCATTGGAATGGCAGGACGGACATTGCATTCTATCATCTCCACTACATGAACGGCTGCAGGCGTCCACGTTCGTTCATTCATATGTTTCATCATACCATTAACAAAAGCGGATTGGAAAGGCGGAGGCAGAAGGAGAAAATAGGTAAAGTATTGCTATTTGTTACACGACCTGATAAATTTCAGCTTCACACTGCGTTGTTCTCTCATGCGGCTCCGGTAAAAATAAAACAGCCAACCAGAAGAATCCGGTTGACTGTTTCAGCACGATGGCACATCTATCGTCATTTCAAACACTGACTGTGGATTCTTTTTTCAGAAACCGGCCGACATAACGTGCCAGATCCACGACACGGCAGGAGTATCCCCATTCGTTGTCATACCAGGCTATGATTTTGACCTGCCTGTCATTTTGCACCATCGTGGACATTCCGTCGATAACAGCAGAACGCGGGTCTTTGTTGTAATCGATGGAGACAAGCGGATCGCGGCTGAAACCGAGAATGCCCTCAAGCTCTGAAGATGCTGCCTCTTCCAGCCGCTTGTTCATTTCTTCTTCTGTAACAGTTTGTTTCAAATCTATAACCATATCTACAAGGGAAACATTTGGTGTCGGAACCCGGAGTGCCATACCGTTCAGTTTTCCCTGCAGCTGCGGAAGCAGTGCACCGATGGCAGAAGCAGCCCCGGTTGATGTCGGAATAATCGACTGGCCGCAAGACCGGGCGCGGCGGAGGTCTTTGTGCGGGTTGTCGATATTCATCTGGTCATTTGTGTAGGAATGCACTGTCGTCATCAAACCGCTTTCAATTCCAAACGAATGTTCCAGTATTTTTACGACAGGAGCCATACAATTCGTCGTACAGGAAGCATTGGATATCACATGGTGCTCCTCCGGATCATAATCCTCTTCGTTGACTCCCATTACAATCATGGCGTCTTCCTGTTTCCCGGGTGCGGTAATAATCACCTTCTCTGCTCCGGCTTCCAGATGGCGGGCAGCTGCTTTTCGTTCTTTGAATGCCCCGGTCGCTTCCACCACGATGTCTATGTTCAGTTCCTCCCACGGAAGATTTTCCGGACAGCGTTCATTCACAATCTGAATCCGCTTTCCATTTACAATAAGGGCATCACTGTCCACCCTTACTTCTGCTTCAAACAAACCGTGTGTGGAGTCATATTTCAGCAGGTGGGCCAGCGTCTCTGCCGGATACCCCGCATTCACCGCAGCTATATCCAGTTCATTCTCCGTGACTGCTTTACGGAACACCATCCGGCCGATACGCCCAAATCCATTCACAGCTACCCTAGGTTTCATACAAACATTTCCTCCTTTTATTGTGATATACATTTAATTCTTTTATATAAAATTAGTGTATCACATTTAAAGTAAATTGTGACATACTAATTTCAAATTATGATACCTTTTTTATGAATGATGCAGCAAAAATCGTATGTACGGAATCCGACACCAACTAAAAACCCCCCCCTTCACGATGAAGAGGGGTGGATATTCCATTTTTTCAGTATATGTTCAAGCTGGGCAAGCGAATCTTCCTGTGTATCGTTATTATCAATTACGACGTCTGCATATGTCCTTTTATCAGACATGGAAAGCTGAGAGGCCATACGTCTTTTGGCATCTTCTTCGCCGGCCTGATCGCGTTCCATTAATCTTTCTTTCTGCTGCTTTTCATCGACGTATACGAGCATCACTTTATCTACCATAAACTGCAGGTTGTTTTCGATAAGCAGTGGAAGATCAAGCACGATAACCTCATGTCCCTTCTTCTGCAGCTCGGCCTTGTTTTGCAGAATACGCTGGCGGATGGCCGGATGCATAATCTGATTCAGCATCCGGCGCTGGTTTTCGTCAGCAAAAATGCGGTCAGCCAGTTTTTTTCGATTCAACGTTCCATCTACTTCAAGAATGTCTATTCCAAATTGTTCCAGTATCTGTTCATACGCTCTTTCTCCAGGTTCCACAACTTCCCGCGCCGTCTGATCTGCGTCAATAACAGGGAAGCCGTATTGATGGAGAGCATCGGAAATGAAACTTTTTCCGCTTGCGATGCCTCCGGTCAACCCGATAATCATGTTCTTCCTCCTTTTACTGCCTGTTCACTGTAAATTCCACAATCCCATTCCTATCAGCAGAATACCCGGCAAAAAAGAGAACTGCTTCGTTAATCCTGTTCCGGCAAGGATTCGTCCGCCTTTCCTGCCAAGCGATAAAAATATCGCGCACATCACACCAACAGCGCCTGCGAGGTAAATGGGTGAGTATCCAAGCAAGGCTGCACCCATTCCCGCTCCCAGCGCGTCCAGCGACAATGCAGCCCCCAGAAATACGGCTTCTTTGACACTGATTGTCCCGGAGTGGTCCCAATCCGCTTCATCCGGCTTCTTTAACACGGTCATAAACTGTACCCATGCTCCTTTTTCCCGGTTTGTTTGAGGACCTGCAGGGGATGCATCCTGCTCCCGGAATACTTGAATAAGTGCCCATAACCCAATCAAAATCAAAATCAGGCCGCCCGCAGCTTCTGTTATCCAACCTGGAAGGTACTGTTTCAAAAACCCGGCTGCAGCCCCGCCGCCAAGAACGGATAAAGCAGAGCAGACGCTGATGCAAACGTAGGAATAAAAAGGCAGTTTCAATCTGCGCAGCCCGTAAGAAAGGCCGGCCCCGAAACTGTCTACGCTCACGGCAAAAGCCAGCACACATAACGAGAATAGTGACGCCATCGGAAGAGCCCCTTCCTGCTGTAATCTACGTTACTATATGGCAGGGGGGGCGCAGGCGTTCATATACGTCGGTCAGCGTCTTTGACAGCCTGGGCAGTAATGGGTACCGCGTCCGGCTGTTATGTTTTTTTCCACAGGGGTTCCGCAATGGCGGCAGGGTTCGCCGTTCCTTCCGTAAACATTCAATTCCAGTTGAAAATATCCAGTCTCCCCGTTTCCGTTCACATAGGAACGTACGGAGCTTCCTCCTTTTTCCACAGCTCGTTCCATGGTTTCGGTTATTCTGCGGCGGAGCAGGTTGACGCGTTTCTGCGATAATCCCTGCGCCCTTGCGTCCGGCCGTATACCTGCCTGAAACAGAGCTTCATCCACATAAATATTGCCAAGCCCGGCAATTTCCCGCTGGTCGAGAAGTACCGTTTTGATATCACGGGTCGTCTTTCGGAGGCGGCGGTAAAGGTATGCACCCGTAAACTGCTTGTCTTCAAAAGGTTCGGGACCGAGCTGCCGGAGCGGTAGTTCCTGCTCTTGGCGCCCCTTTTCAAACAGGTGCATCGTACCGAATTTCCGGACATCTTTGTAACGCAGCTCGGTTCCGTCTGTAAAATAAAAGCGCACGTGGGTGTGTTTATCCGGAGCCTCTGCTCCTGCCATTTCATATTTTCCTTCCATACGCAGGTGGGAAACGAGAACATAATCATCCAGATGAAACAAAAGAAATTTTCCGCGGCGTCCGATACGGTGAATGGTCTGTCCGCATACGAGCTGATTAAATGCTTGGACATCGTCCGGTTTTTTTATCATTTTAGGCCAGTTCACTTCCACGTCCCGAATGGCTTTCCCTCCAGTAAGCTCCTGGAGGGTACGTTTGACCGTTTCTACTTCCGGCAGTTCCGGCATCTTTCTTTTCTCTCCTCACTACTTTGCATCGTACCATGTTCCGCCGGTGGACACATCCGCTTTGAGAGGAGCATCGAGCTTCATCGTCTGCTCCATCATTTCCGGAACGAGGGTTTTCATCATTTCCATCTCCTCCGGCGGAACTTCAAATATCAATTCGTCATGCACCTGAAGAAGCAGCCTGCTTTTCACGTTCTTTTTCTCAAGCTCCCGGCTGACGTCCACCATCGCTTTCTTAATAATATCGGCTGCTGTTCCCTGAATCGGAGTATTCATCGCTGTCCGTTCAGCGAACGAGCGCATATTGAAATTACGGCTCGTAATCTCCGGAAGATACCGTCTCCGATGCAGAAGGGTGGTAACATATCCCTGTTCGCGGGCTTGTTCTTTAATGTCGTCCATGTATTCTTTTACTTTCGGATAACTCGCCAGATAACTGTCAATAAATTCTCCCGCTTCCTTCCTTGAAATGCCGAGACTCTGGGACAGACCGTAATCAGAGATACCATAGACAATACCGAAGTTTACCGCCTTTGCACTTCGCCTCATATTGGAGGTGACATCATCTGCAGCTGCGCCGAACACATCCATTGCCGTTTTTGTATGAATATCCATATCCCGCTGGAAAGCATCAAGCAGCCCCTGATCTCCTGCAATATGTGCAAGTACACGGAGTTCAATCTGCGAATAGTCCGCCGCGAGCATCTGCCACCCTTCTTCCGAGGGAATAAACGCTTTGCGGATTTTTCTTCCTTCTTCCAGCCGGACTGGTATATTCTGCAGGTTCGGCTCCGTCGAACTTAAACGACCCGTCTGGGTGATGGCCTGATTAAAAATCGTGTGAATCTTATGAGTGTCAGAATGAATGACTTTAAGAAGTCCTTCAATATAGGTGGATTTCAGTTTGGAAACCTGCCTGTAATGAAGCAGCTTCGGAATAATTTCATGCTGGTCTTCCAGTTTTTCAAGTATATCGGCAGAAGTCGAGTAGCCGGTCTTTGTTTTCTTGATCACCGGAAGGCCGAGTTCTTCAAAAAGAATCGGACCGAGCTGTTTCGGTGAATTAATATTGAACGTTCTGCCCGCCAGCTCATGAATGTCACTCTCGAGTTCTGACAGTTTCTTATCAAGCTCTTCCCCCATCGTTTCAATACGGGACTTGTCCACCTGTATACCGTTTGTTTCCATTTCTGCCAGAACGAGTGAAAGAGGCATTTCAAGATCGGTGAACAATGCATGCTGTTCATTGACTTTCAGCTCGTCTTCCAGTGTATCCTTTGTCGTAAACAGCGCCTCTGCTTTCCGGACAAGGTGATCAGCCAAATCGGCTTCGCCCGGTTTTTCCCGTTTTGCTCCCTTTCCGTATACAGCTTCATCGCTGTTCACGATCCTCTTATGTTTTCTGGCCGCGATATCGGCAGGACTGTGGGAAGAAACGGACGGATCAATGAGATAAGAAGCAATCAGCATATCAAACGTCACACCGGTCAATGTGATGCCCCGCCAGCCAAGCGCTACGACACCGCGTTTCGTGTCGACCATGTATTTCTCCTGTGAACTGTCCGCCACCCACTTTTGGAATATATCGGATTCAAGAGCAGTACCGGCTGGAATGTAATACCGGCCGTTTTTATTCACAACGGCGATACCCCATATCTCTGCATGATGGTAATTATCATCAGGCACTTCAATCATTAAAGCTGACGGAGAAACGAGCATGTCTTCCGTGATTTCGTCCACGATGTCATGCGGCAGTTCATCCATTTCTTCTGCCTCTTCTTCGTAACCGAACCTGGACAATAACGTATTAAATTCCATCTCTTTGAAAAAATCGGTTACGGTTTTTTCATTATAAGGTTCCCGTTTCAAGGATTCCAGCGTCAAGTCAAGCGGCGTGTCACGGTATATAACAGCAAGTTTCCTGCTCATCTCTGCCTGTTCCCGGTTTTCTTCGAGGCGTTCTTTCATTTTTTTACCGGAAATCTGGTCGATCGATGCCAGAACATTATCGACACTTCCGTATTCGGCGAGAAGTTTTAATGCTGTTTTCTCCCCGATACCCGGGACGCCGGGGATGTTATCGGAATTGTCCCCCATAAGACCTTTCATATCGACAATACGTTCCGGAGCGAAACCATACTTCTGTGCTATTGTTTCTTTGTCATACGTTTCGACGTCGGTAATTCCTTTTTTCGTTAAAGCGACAGAAGTCTGATCCGAGACGAGTTGAAGCAGGTCCTTGTCCCCTGTGAATATTTTAACATTCCATCCTTTTTCCTCTGCCTGTCTGGACAGAGTTCCGATAATATCGTCTGCTTCAAAATTATCTTTTTCTGTATAGGAGATCTGAAAAGCCTCCAGCATCTCCCTGATCACCGGCAGTTGTTCCGAAAGCTCCGTTGGTGTCTTCTGGCGTCCGGACTTGTATTCACCATATGTTTCATGGCGGAACGTTGTTTTCCCCGCATCAAACGCTACCATCAGGTGGGTCGGTTCTTCCTCCTCGAGTATTTTGAGAAGCATTGTCGTAAATCCATACACTGCATTCGTATAGACACCTTTTTCATTATTCAAAAGCGGCAGCGCAAAAAAAGCGCGGTACGCAATACTGTTGCCGTCGATCAGTACTAATTTATCCAAGTACTTCCACCTCCACTTTTCACTCCGAACTAGCATCCGTACTCATTTTACCACAGCTTTAAGAGAAAAAGAAAAAGAGACCGGGACAAAAGATAACGATGCGCAGGAAAACACGAAAGTCTTGAGTCGCTGTTCAGGAATCACATAGCAGCGACGCGGGCTTTTTGCTGCGTCGGCCCGTGCGTTTCTCCGCTGAACGCAGCCTCGATCCGCTCATGATGACGTTTACCGGGGCACGAAACCCTCTAAAGTGCTTTATGAACCATTCATAATGACGTTTATGGGGGCACCGAATACTAGAAAGTGCCTCTGGCGATGTCCCTAACGACGTTTTCGGGGGATCGAAACTCCCTAAAGTGCCTTCGGACTATTCAACCCTTCCTTCACGCAGCGGCAGGCGCGGTTTCGATTCCGGCAAACGGGCCCTGGAACGGCCGGGGGCCGCCGGCTTTAACAAGCAGCTGATCCGGCAGAACCGCGGCCGCAAGCCGTGGTCAGGCATAGAAGACACGATGAGCGCCAGCGAATCGATGTCGCCCTTGTACTCCGGAGTACAAGCGAAGTATGTTAGCGCAGCGGTTTGTCTCAAAAACGAAGAATGCCGAACGATTAAAAAATCGTTCGGCATTCTTCACTTCTTTTAAAGGTTTTCCCCTACGGTTGTTGATTATCCAAATATAGGAAGCGTTTCGTTGGACTCCGCCTTTCCTGCCCGCTTTCCGCGGGCGTCGCCTCAGCTACCGGGAAAATCACCCGGTGATCTTCGGCTGACGCTTCTCCCGCTGGAGTCGGGCAGACGGCTCCGTCCAACGAAAAAGAAGGGGGGATACATGCTTTGATCACAGATGCACCCTCCTCATAGAACCCTTTCCCATTCCTTTATATGGCAAATCAACAGGCGTGGTTTTCCCCAGTCTCTTCTTTTTTTATTCTACATATCCCATCAAAATACGGGCATACGGTGAATCGGAAGGAAGTACTATCACTGTTTCCTCATCCACTGTTGTTTCGTATGTCTGCAGTGTTTTGTACAACTCATAAAACTCCGGGTCCCGGCTAAAAGCCTCATTATAGACAGCAGCTGCTTCCGCTTCGCCTTCTCCGATAATTTCCTCGGCATCGGCTTCTGCGCTTGATATCAGCTCTTTCACTTCCCGATCGGTATTTGCCCGTATCCGGTTGGCTTCCGCATCTCCTTCAGACAAATATTCCTGTGCGGTGGATTCGCGTTCTGAGATCATCCGCTGATATACCGCTTCCTCATTATCTTCAGGGAGGTCTGTCCGCTTCATACGTACATCCGTGACCGATATTCCGTAATTATCTGCGGCCAGCAGCTCATTCACCCGTTCGCCGACCATTTCATTCACATCCCCGCGCGTCGATTGATCCTCTTCGTTGATGATTTGTTCAAAATTCATCTGCCCGAGCTGTGAACGGATTACCGAATTGATGAAATTCGCCATAATGGATTCAGCGTTTTCCACGGTGCGCGCGTTCGCTTTCATCGCCTGCGGGTCATCTACACTCCAGACGACGTAGTTATCAACAAGGACCCGCTTTTTATCAAGGGTATTGATTTCCGCTGAATTGATATCATAGTTCATCTGGTATTTCGGTATGGACGAAACCTGCTGGATAAATGGAATTTTCGCATTCAACCCCGGTTCCTCCGCAATCCGTACTACTTCACCAAACTGGGAAATGACTTTATATTCATCCTGTTTTACGATGAACACATTCATAATACTGATAACCACCAGCAACAGCAGTACCGCCACAACAATACCTGAACGTATCCATCTTCTCGTTGAGTCCGGGGAGAAGCGTCTTTCCTTCATTTCAAATACATTGTTGTTGTCATCCGTCATTCGAGCTGCTCCCCCCTTCCGGAACATCTTCGGGTTCAATATCTTCCGGTGCCACCGAAGGCTGTCCATTTTCCTGGTTTAATGGACGTATCGGCAGATAATTAACCGTCTCCTGCTGACTGTCAATGATATATAGTTCCGAGTCCGGCAGTACGTCCTCCAGAGTCTCCAGCACGAGGCGTTTTCTCGTAACATCCGGTTCATTGATGTATTCTTCATACAGTGCATTAAACCTTGATGTCTCCCCGCGTGCTTCCTCCACGCGTTCTGCGCTTTCTCCTTCAGCCCTTGAGATGATGGCATCTTCTTCCCCTTCGGCTTCATTGACTTCCTGGTTGCGGTACCGGTTTGCTTTATTAATTTTGGTCTGCCGTTCCTCCCGCGCATCCGTTACCGCAGTAAAGGCCTGTCTGACTTCTTCGGTCGGAAGTTCTACATTCTGAAGCTTGACATCCAGTACCGTAATGCCGATATTATACCGTCCCACAAGTTCTGTGAGAGATTCGAGTACGGTACCTTCAATTTCAGCCCGTTGATCCGTGAGCACATCATCCACTTCGGAATTACCAATCACACCACGCAGTGAAGCAGACGAAGCCTGATATAATATGTCTTCCGGCTGACTCGCATTATATAAGTACTGCTCTGGATTCGTAATCCGCCACTGAACGACCAGATCGACAAATAATATGTTTTCATCACCGGTGATCATTTTAGCCTCATCATTATATTCTGAGACCTCGCCGTCCTCCGATGTAGTGTAACCCACACTTGTCGTGTTCGTGGATCCCGGAAGAATTTCCGCTTTCTGAACCGGCCACGGCAATTTGAACTTCAGCCCCGGTTCCGTAATCGTTTCATCGACCTCTCCGAATGTAACGAGAGCGGCCTGTTCTGATTCATCAACAGTATACCAACCTGTTACCAAAAACAGAATCAGGATGGCAAGACCAATCAGAGAAAAGAAACCCACGATGATTTGTTTCATTGTAAACAAAGCTTGTCCCCCTTTTTGCATTACCCACGCAGGCGCATGTCACCTTTCCTATGTAAGCGGATAAAACATTGACTCTATCATTATATAATATTTACATTTGTATTCCACCCCGTTTTTTCACATTTGTCACAAAAAAACGGTTATACGCATGAAAAAGGACGAAAGCCAAGGGGAGGCCTTCGTCCTTAAAAGGGGATGTTGATTTCTACTATCCACTCAGCATTGAAGGGATGGTCAATAACCGAGGAAAAGGAATAGGAGAAATCGTTCAATCATTATGATAACGAACAGACGTAAATACATGATTTAGCAAGTGTTAAGTTTTTGTAAATTATTCCTTCTCCTGGTTTGCAGGAAAAGTAATGGTGAATATAGTGCCTTTATTTTTCGCGCTTTCGACATCAATACTTCCGTGATGAGCTTCGACGAGATGTTTTACAATGGCAAGCCCCAGTCCGGTTCCTCCGGAGTTACGGCTCCGGTCTTTATCCACACGATAAAAACGCTCAAAAATACGCGGCCATTCTTCTTTACTGATACCGATACCGGAATCAGCAACAATAAACACAATGCTGTCCTGTTTTTGTTTCACCTCTGCTCGTATCGTTCCATTTTCCGGTGTGTAGGCAATCGCATTATTCATCAAGTTAATTAAAATCTGTTTGATGCGTGCCGTATCACCTTCCATAATGAGGCCATCCTCTTTGTGAGAGTTAAGTTTCAGCCCCCTGCCCTGCACAGAAGGATATAAAAGTTCCATTACTTCATCGAACGTCCTTGTCACATCAACTTCCTGCCAGTTCAACTGAAAGAATTCCTGTTCTATGTGGGAGAGTTCCAGCAGGTCACTAATCAATCCCTGCAGCCTGTCTCCCTCTTTCCAGATGATATCAAGAAATTGCTTTCTCGCCGTTTCATCTTCCATTGCACCATCCAGCAGTGTCTCTGTGAATCCCTTCAGTGAGGTCACCGGCGTTTTCAGTTCATGGGAAACATTGGCGACAAAATCTTTCCGCACCTGTTCCAGCTTTTTCAGTTCCGTGATATCATGCAGAACCAAAACGATACCACGCAGTTGTTCTTTCTCTCCTACAATCGGAGCTCCATATACATCATAATGATGCACTTCAATCCGTGAATTCAATTGTACCTGCTGTCTTATTTTTGTTTCTGTCAAAAAAATCTGCTGAATCAATTTAATCAGTGCCGTATCCTGAATCACTTCATGATAAACAAGATGGAGCCATTGGTCGGTGTCTGCGTCAAATATGTCTTTGCAGTACTGGTTAATTAATGTAATATCACCGCGGTCATTGATGAAAATCAGACCGCTCCCCATATTATCAATTAAAGCTTCCAGCCTTTCCTGCTGCGTTTGGTAGCGGGTGGTGATCTGATCAAGGTTATAGGCAAGGATATTAATAGAACGGGTGAGTTGTCCTATTTCGTCCCGGCTTTCTACATATGTTCTTGCTTTAAAATTTCCTTTCGCCAGTTCGTTGGCCACATCTGTTACCTGACCGATTGGACGGGTAAGTTGATTGGTTATCCTGTAACTTAATGCCATAATAATAACAAAGGCAACCGAAAAGCTGATTCCAATAAAGAGCCAGATCCGCTGGTTAATTTCACCAAACCGTTCCACGGGCATTGCAAGCCGGATGTAGCCGTTTTCCCCATTCCGCGTGTAGGGATATGCGTAAAACAGCGATTCATCCTCGTTGACCGAGCTGTATCTTATGTGTGTCCCACCCGACTCATCTGCCTGTTCAATTTCGGGAACATCCACTCCCGCACCTTCATCTGCCCCTTCTGCTGTTTCCGCAAGGACTGTGCCGTCATTCCTGATGATTGTAACCCTGACATCCAGACGGTCCTGTATGTTTTCTGAAAACTGCTGAAAATCCTGTGTACCCATGTCCTCCATGGCAAGTGCTGCCAAAGCGGCTTCTTTTCCCAGCCTTTCTTCCAGCTGATCAACGTAAGACCCCTTTAAGAGTTGTCCTACCAGCACCCCCAAGGCTGCCAGTACAAATAAAATGACAATTAGAATACCAAATATCAGCCTTGTCCGAAATTTCATCATAAACTGGCAGGCTCCTCGAACTTATAGCCGAGCCCTCTCACCGTTTTGATATAAACAGGTTTTTTAGTATTCGGTTCAATTTTCTCCCGAAGGTGGCTGATATGGACATCCACGATTCTCGTGTCCCCTACAAATTCGTAATGCCAAACTGCATTCAGCAGCTGATCTCTTGTCATCACCCGGCCTTTGTTGTTTGATAGATACAACAGCAGCTCAAATTCCTTCGGTGTCAGTTCAAGCTGATCTTCATTGACAAACACTTCATAGTTCTCCGGATAAATGGTCAGGTGGCCGATTACCATTCTGGAGTCATCATGGGCAATATCCTCTTCTCCGGGAGCATAATGGATTCTCCGAAGAATGGCTTTTACCCGGGCTACCAACTCTCTTGGACTGAAAGGCTTGGTCATATAATCATCGGCTCCAAGCTCCAGACCAAGCACCTTATCAAATTCTTCATCTTTTGCTGTCAGCATTAAAATGGGAACTTTTATTTTTTCCTGACGTATTTCCCTGCACACCTCCAGGCCATCCATCTCCGGAAGCATAAGATCCAGGACAATGAGATCATAGGAATTCGTTTTTATTTTCTCCATGGCTGACTGCCCATCCATGGCTGTATCCACTTCATATCCGGACTGTCCAAGATTGTAAGAAATCAATGTGATGATTGATTCTTCATCATCTACAACTAGCAGTTTATGAGACATAGTATCCCCCATCCGGCCGGATTCCCCCCTTATGAATACGGCCATAAAAGTTAAGCTGTTTTTTGGTCGTTTGCGCGTGCGCATTTCACTGCAATGCGCTTGTTTTTTCTAAAAAAGTCAGCTGTTCCCAGAAACAGCTGACTTTTCATTTATTCTTCTGGAAGAGCTTCCATGACACTGCGGACAGAAGCCACAGATTTGGATAAGGAAGCCCTTTCTTCTTCTGTCAAATCCAGTTCGATAATCTGTTCGATTCCATTCCCGCCGATAATGGTTGGAACACCGAGGTAAAGATCTGATTCCCCGTATTCCCCTTCCAGGTAAGCAATGGAAGGTAGTACCCGTTTTTTATCTTTCACAATGGCTTCCACCATTTTCGTGAGAGATGCTGCAGGAGCGTAATACGCACTTCCGCTTCCGAGAAGACCGACGATTTCGCCGCCTCCTTTGCGGGTCCGTTCTACAATAGCGTCGATACGTTCCTGCGAAAGAAGTTTGGTAAGCGGTACACCACCGGCATTGGAATAGCGGATAAGAGGCACCATGTCATCACCGTGACCGCCCAGAACAAATCCTTGAATATCTTCAACGGAAATACCGAGTTCCTGAGATACAAAGGTTTGGAAACGGGCGGTGTCCAGCACTCCAGACTGACCGATGACCCGGTTCTTTGGAAAACCGGATTCTTTATACACGGTATACGTCATGGCATCGGCCGGATTTGTCAGAACGATGATGCAGCACTCCGGCGAATGGGCAGTAACCTGCCGGGTCACCGACTTCATGATATTTGCATTTGTATTCACAAGATCATCCCGGCTCATTCCAGGCTTCCGTGCTATACCCGCTGTAATAACCACCACATCGGATCCTGCGGTGTCCTCGTAATTGGATGTACCGGTAACATTCACATCGGAGCCTTCCACCGGTGTCGCTTCAAGCATGTCCAATGCTTTCCCTTTTGTCGGATCTTCCATATCCGGAACATCCACTAAAACGACATCTCCAAGTTCTTTCTGGGCCGTCATCAATGCGGTTGTTGCACCGGTGAAACCGGCGCCGATCACGGAAATCTTTCTGCGGTTAATTCCCATATGCCGGACCTCCTATTACTGCATGTTTTTGATTAATTCATCACCAAACTCGGAGCACTTCACTTCTTTTGCTCCGTCCATCAAACGTGCGAAGTCGTAAGTAACCACTTTGCTGCCGATTGTCTTATCCATGGATGAAAGGACAAGATCAGCTGCTTCATTCCATCCAAGATGGCGCAGCATCAGTTCACCGGAAAGAATAAGGGAGGAAGGATTGACTTTGTCCATCCCTGCATACTTCGGTGCAGTACCGTGCGTCGCTTCAAAAATAGCATGACCGGTTTCGTAGTTAATATTCGCACCAGGTGCGATTCCGATGCCGCCTACCTGTGCCGCAAGCGCGTCAGATACATAGTCACCGTTCAGGTTCATAGTCGCCACCACATCAAATTCCTTCGGACGGGTCAGAATCTGCTGGAGGAAGATGTCGGCAATAGCATCTTTGACAATGATCTTACCATCAGCTTTTGCCTTATCTTCTGCTGCGTTTGCCGCTTCTTTGCCTTCTTTTTCGACAATCTCATCGTATTCCTGCCAAGTGAAGACCTTATCACCATACTCGCGTTCGGCTAGTTCATATCCCCACGCTTTAAACGAACCTTCAGTGAACTTCATGATATTACCCTTATGAACAAGTGTAACACTCTCAAGATTTTCTTCCAGTGCATAATCAATAGCGGCACGGATTAGTCGTTCACTTCCTTCTTTGGAGACCGGCTTGATTCCAATGCCGGAAGTTTCCGGAAAGCGGATATTTTCTGTACCCATTTCATCCTGAAGAAAATCAATGACTTTCTTTACCTCAGGGGTTCCTTCCTTATATTCAATGCCGGCATAAATGTCTTCCGTATTTTCACGGAAGATAGCCATGTTTACATCTTCCGGTTTTTTAACAGGAGAAGGTACACCGGTGAAATGGCGGACCGGGCGCAGGCATGTGAAAAGATCCAGCTTTTGACGCAGTGCCACGTTCAGAGAACGAATGCCGCCGCCGATTGGTGTGCTGAGCGGTCCTTTAATAGCAATCAGGTATTCACGGATGGTTTCAAGTGACTCATCCGGAAGCCATTCGCCGGTATTGTTATAGGCTTTTTCACCTACAAGAGTCTCTTTCCAGTGAATCTTTTTCTTTCCGTTATAGGCTTTTTCCACTGCCGCATCAAGGACACGGCTTGCTGCCGCCCATATGTCAGGTCCGGTTCCATCTCCTTCAATATAAGGAACAACCGGCTCATCCGGCACATTCAATACTCCATTTGTTGTTGTAATTTTTTGTCCTTCAGCCATAACAAAAACCTCCTGTATTTATAATTCAAAGGATTGGGAAGAGGATATTACTACCGCTTTTCCACTGGAATGTATTCCTGCTTTTTTGGCCCTACATATTCTGCACGCGGGCGGATCAGCCGATTATCGGCGTACTGTTCAAGGATATGTGCGAGCCATCCGGAAACCCGGCTTGTCGCAAAAATCGGGGTGAACAAATCGTGGTCGATACCAAGGCTGTGGTACACCGAAGCAGAATAGAAATCAACGTTTGGCAGCAGTCCCTTTTCTTTTGTAACAATGTCTTCAATTTTAAGGGACATGTCATACCACTTGGATTCGCCTGTGATTTCTGTCAGCCGGCGCGACATGTCACGAAGATGTTTCGCGCGCGGATCCCCGTTTTTATAGACACGATGGCCAAAGCCCATGATTTTTTCTTTATTATCAAACATTTTCTGGATGTAGTCCTCTACATTGTCCGTATCCCCGATGTCCGAAAGCATGGCCATTACTCTTTCGTTGGCCCCGCCGTGAAGCGGTCCTTTCAAAGCACCGATAGCGGAAGTGACGCCGGAATAGATATCGGACAGTGTTGCTACGCAGACACGGGCGGTGAATGTTGAAGCATTCAACTCATGGTCGGCATGCAGAACCAACGCTTTATTAAAGGCGGTTACCGAAGTTTCATCCGGCTCCTCCCCATTCAGCATGTAAAGAAAGTTTGCTGCGAAACTCAAGGAATCTTTTGGTGCACCATTCAGCATGTAAAGAAAGTTTGCTGCGAAACTCAAGGAATCTTTTGGTGCAACCGGCTCTTTTCCGTCCCGGATCCTGCTGAATCCGGTAACAATAGCGGGTATTTTAGCCTGCAGACGCACAGCCTTTCGTTTGTTGGCTTCTTCTGTCATCTCATCCGCCTCGTCGTCATAAAGACCAAGCTGGGACACTGCTGTACGCAGTGCTGCCATTGGATGAACCTCGGTTGTCTTATAGGCCTTCATGTACTGAAGCACCTCATCCGGGATCTGCATATTATCAGCCAGATCTTTTGTCAGTTCATCCAGTTCACTTTTCTTGGGAAGACGGCCGTTCCACAGCAGAAAAATCACTTCTTCAAAGGAAGCATTCTCAGCCAGGTCGTCGATATTGTAACCTTGATACGTTAACACATCATCAATAATAGAGCTCACACTTGATGATGTTGCGACTATACCTTCAAGACCACGGGTTGCGCTCATACCTACCTCTCCTTTACTTGAAAATAAAAGACCAGCGTCTGTTGAAAAGAAAATGCTTACATATCACACTTCCCACCTTGTCTGCAGGGCGCGGGGGATTCATTAGAATACTCAGTCTGTTTTGGGTATACACAGCTGCAGCAGTCTTCCACCTGCACTGCATCAAGTGTTTCAAGCATAACCATCTATGTAAGAAGGACGGTCCATCCATTTCATTATAAACATTTTTGAAAAAGTTGTGAATGTAAACAGGCTTATTTTGTTCAACCGCCGGCTGATGAGAAAAATTCTACAGCTTTCATCGCCGCATAAGCTATGCCTGCACCGATTAAAGGTCCAACTGCTACACCATTAAACAGAGCTACCGCAAGGATCGTACCTATCACCAGTGCAGCGGTGATATGAGGGTCATTCTGCAGTAGTTCCACGCCGCCTTTTGCAATTAACGCTACAAATATACCGGAGGCCAGTGCTATCCAGGCATAATACGATTTCACTGCGTCACCAAGCTGTTTAAAACCAATTTCACCAGTTACAATCGGCACTAAAACAGAGACGGTAAGAATCGTAACAGCAATAGGAATTCCTTTTGCCTGTAGAAACGGGAACGCTTTGTCCCCCATACCGGTCCATTTCAAAAGAAGCAGAATACCGACTGCTGCTATCAGTGTCTGATTTTTCCCAAGTATTCCGACCGCAAGCAGAATAAGCATAAATATAGTTGCCTGCGATATCAACGCTTTGTACATCCTTCCACATAGACTTCGTAATTATCCTACCACATAACTATCATTTCTGTCATGCTTCAACAGACTGCCCGGTTTATTTTCGGTGCAGAAATACAATGCTTCCACTGTTCATCATTTTTTTGAATAATTTCTGCAGCAGGGCCTTTACAATCCCTCTGGTATAAGGAATGAGTAAAAAGAAACCTGCAGCATCCGTGATAAAACCAGGGGTGAGAAGCACTGCTCCGCCTACCAGTATGCAGATACCGTCCAGCACAAGCGTTCCGGGCACTTCATTGCTCTGCATCTGAAGACGGGCGGTGCGTATCGTTTCCATTCCTTCTTTTCTGGCAAGCCATGCGCCGAGGAGGCCTGTCAGGATAATCAGCAAAATGGTCGGCCATACCCCGATGATGCTGCCGGACAGAATCAGCACCCCTACCTCAACAGCCGGTACAATGATCAAAAGCAGCAGAAGCCATTTTCCCATCGTTTACAGACCTCCTCCACATCAATTATGATTCTTCACAAACGCCGCAGTTTTTAGAGAACACTTGCATGGCCGCGGTAAAGATCTCCACGGGCGCTGTCCACTGTAACCTCTTCTCCCTCTTCAAAGAGATTCATGGCTCCTTCCACCCCTACAACAACCGGTGTACCAAGATTCAAACCAACCACAGCAGCATGCGATGTCAGTCCACCTTCTTCTGTCACAACAGCTGCTGCTCTTTCAAATGCCGGTACCATATCTTTGTCCGTATTGTACGTAACTAAAATGCTTCCCGCCTGCACTTTTTCATTTGCTTCTTCGGCGGTGCGGGCTGTCACTACATGACCGGAGGCTGTTTTGCGTCCGATTCCCTGTCCTTTGCCGATCACTTCGCCGATCACATGAACTTTCATGATGTTGGTGGTTCCTGTCTCGCCCACCGGCACCCCTGCTGTTATGACAACCAGGTCGCCGTGGCTGACAAGACCTGCTCTAAGCGTCTCATACACAGTGCTGTCCAGCATTTCATCTGTTGTCTCAGCCTTTTGACCCAAGAGCGGTGTGACTCCCCACACAAGCGAGAGGCGCCGATATACTTTTTCACTGCTTGTTACCGCAATAATTGGTGACTCCGGTCTGTATTTGGAGACAATTTTAGCTGTATAGCCGCTTTCGGTAGCCGTCAGGATGGCTGCCGCATCCAGATCATGTGCCGTATGGGATACAGACTGACTGATCGAATTGGTGATCGAACGGTGGCTCTCTTTTTTGCGTTGGTCCAAAATCGTCTCATACTTCAAGGCAGATTCGGCTTTAACAGCGATATTTCTCATTGTCTGCACCGCTTCCACCGGATAATCCCCGGCAGCTGTCTCGCCGGAAAGCATGATTGCATCGGTACCGTCAAAAATGGCATTATCTACGTCGCTTGCTTCCGCACGCGTCGGACGGGGGTTCCACTGCATCGAATCAAGCATTTGCGTCGCAGTAATGACAGGTTTAGCCGATGTATTGCAATACTTAATTAATTCTTTTTGAACGAGCGGAACATCCTCAGCTGGAATTTCTACTCCAAGGTCTCCGCGTGCGACCATTAATCCGTCCGAAACTTCCAGGATATCTTCAATATTTTCAATGCCTTCCTGGTTTTCAATCTTTGGAATGATCTGCATATCTTCGGCACCTTTATCTTCCAGTATCTCTCTGATATCCAGGACATCGGAAGGGCGGCGTACAAAGGATGCGGCGATAAAGTCGACACTCTGTTCCACGCCGAATTTGATATCTTCGGCATCTTTTTCGGTGATACCCGGCAGATTGACTTTGACGTTAGGCAGATTCACACCTTTTTTATTTTTTAACTGTGCGTTATTCAACACCTTGGTTTTAACATCACTGCCCATGATCTCTGTGACTTCCAGTTCAATCAAGCCGTCATCAAGAAGTATCTTTTTGCCTGGTTCCAGATCTTCTGCTATGCCGGGATATGTAACAGATATTTTATCATTTGTGCCTGTCACTTCTTCCGGCGTTACGATAAGTTCATGTCCCTCCTGAAGATCAATTGCTCCGTTTTCCATCGTGTGCGTACGTACTTCAGGTCCTTTCGTATCAAGCAGTATACCTACATTTTTCCCGGTTTCGGCCGCGATCTCACGAATGGTATCAATGCGTGCTTTGTGCTCTTCAAAATCTCCATGGGAGAAATTCAGCCTTGCCACATTCATTCCTGCTTCAATAAGCTTTCTTATCATTTCCGGTGACTCACTCGCCGGCCCTATTGTACAAACAATCTTTGTTTTTCTCATCATTGTCCTCCTCTTCTCTCCAGATCCAATTGTATCACAGTTCCCTTTTCCATCGTTTGTTAAATGGATAGTTCCTGGGAAAGCCGGTACATCTCCTTGTCGATCTGGTGCTTTTCGCTTAATACTTCGCTGATGCCGCGGTGAACTACTTTATTGTTAATAATACCCACCATGCAGCCTGCCACACCATTGAGCAGCAGTTCTACAGCATTTGAACCGAGCCTGCTGGCAAGCACACGATCGTAACCCGTCGGAGAGCCGCCGCGCTGAATATGACCAAGCACAGTTACACGGGTTTCAAGTTCCGTCGCTTCTTTTATTTTCTGACCGACATCCGGACCGCTTCCTACACCTTCAGCCACGATGATGATACTGTGTTTTTTGCCTCGTTCATGGCCTCGGCGGAGCCTTTTTATGATATCGTCCATGCTGTATTCTTCTTCCGGAATCAGGATTGTCTCGGCTCCATCCGCAAGGCCGGACCATAACGCAAGATCTCCCGCGTTTCGGCCCATAACTTCAATGACATATGTTCTTTCATGGGAAGTGGCTGTATCGCGGATCTTATCAATCGCGTTAATGACGGTATTCAAAGCGGTATCGAATCCGATTGTGTAATCCGTCCCGGGGATATCGTTATCGATAGTACCCGGCACACCGATAGTCGGGAATCCAATTTCCGTTAACTTTTCTGCGCCGCGGAACGAGCCGTCCCCACCGATAACGATTAAGCCTTCAATTCCTACAGCATTCAGGTTTTCCACTGCTTTTTGTCTGCCTTCCGGAGTCTTGAATTCTTCACAGCGTGCGGTATAAAGTTTTGTACCGCCGCGGTGGATAATATCACCGACATCGCCAATCTCCAATTTTTCAATATCATTACTCAAAAGTCCGGCAAAGCCGTACTGTATACCGTATACCTCCATTTCATGATAGATGGCTTTTCTCACTACGGCACGGATTGCCGCGTTCATTCCCGGAGAATCGCCCCCACTGGTCAGCACTCCGATTTTTTTCAAATTGCTCACACCCTTATTTAAAAGTAATTATCCATCTTTTAGAAAATTATAACACGAGACGTTCTTATCAAGAAAAAATGCTTCCCGATGAATTCAGAAAGCATTGTTGTTAATCACCGGAAGATACAGCGCTTTCACCGGTCGTCTGTCCGATTTGTTTGTATTTTTCCCAGCGCTGTTGAACAAGTTGCTCTGCCGTTTGATTCCGTAAAGTATGTAACGAACGTTCTAGTACATCATCCATATAGGCAGCCTGCTGTTTCAGGTCTTTATGCGCCCCGCCTCTTACTTCCGGAACCATTTCGTCGATAACTCCCAGTTCTTTCAAATCAGGAGCGGTAATACGCATGGTCTCTGATGCCTGCTGTGCAAATGATCCGTCTTTCCATAGAATGGATGACGCACCTTCGGGGGATATCACGGAGTACGTGGAATTTTCGAGCATATGAATGTAGTTACCTACCCCAAGACCAAGAGCTCCGCCGCTCCCGCCTTCACCTATTACAAGGCATATAACAGGTACTTTCAGTCCTGCCATTTCTGCCAGATTACGTGCTATCGCTTCGCTTTGTCCACGTTCTTCAGCGGCTTTCCCCGGAAACGCGCCTTTTGTATCAATAAAGGTAACCACCGGCCGGGAAAATTTCTCCGCCTGTTTCATCAGCCGCAGTGCTTTGCGGTATCCTTCCGGATGCGGCATGCCGAAGTTCCGCCTGAGGTTTTCTTTTGTATCTTTTCCACGTTGGTGGCCGATGACTGTCACCGGTATTCCTTTATATCTGGCAATACCTCCTACAACAGCTTCATCATCCCCATACAGCCGGTCTCCATGCATTTCAAGAAAATCTGTGAACAGTTCGCCGATATAATCGAGAGTTGTCGGCCGTTCACTGTGCCTTGCGATCTGTACCCGCTGCCATGGCTGAAGATTACCGTAAATATCATTTTCAAGCTGTTCAAGACGTTCTTCCAGCTTGGTTATTTCTGTGGACAGGTCGATATCTTTTTCCTCGGTAAACGATTTAAGTTCTGTAATCTTTTCCTTCAGTTCAATAACCGGCTTTTCAAACGGAAGATAGCTGTGCACGTTTATTCCCCCCCTTCTGCTGTTTCTTTACAATGATGAAGATCAAGTATTGTCGATAGTTCCTGTTTTAATTGGTCTCTCGGGATGACCCGGTCCAAGTGACCATGCTGCAGCAGAAATTCTGCTGTCTGAAAATCTTCCGGGAGCTCTTCGCGGATTGTTTCTTCAATGACACGTCGTCCGGCAAAGCCTATCATTGCCTTGGGCTCGGCAAAATTATAATCTCCGAGGGAGGCAAAGCTGGCAGATACACCGCCGGTCGTAGGATCTGTCATCATCGAAATGTAGAGCAGACCGGCCTCATCCATCCTTTTCAGCGCAGCACTTGTCTTGGCCATCTGCATAAGGCTCAGGACTCCTTCCTGCATACGTGCTCCGCCTGAAGCCGAAAACATAATAAAGGGACGTTGTTTCTCCAGCGCGCTTTCAATAGCACGGGAGATCTTTTCCCCTGCCCCCGATCCCATACTTCCCATCCGGAATCTTTTATCCATGACAGCCAGTACCACAGGGCAGTCACTCACATATCCTTCACCGGTAACCACGGCTTCATTTAATCCTGTTTTCTGCCGGTCCTTTTCCAGCTTCTCCTTATACTCCGGAAAATCAAGCGGATCAGAAGAAGACATTTCCGGGTCGTATTCTTTGAATGTCTCTTCATCCAGCAGAAAATGAATACGGTCATGGGCATTCATTGCCAGGTGGTGACCGCAGCTGATACAGACCATTTTGTGTTTCTTTAGTTCTTTTGTATAGATAATGGACCGGCACTGCGGGCATTTGGTCATGACACCACTGTTCATCTGAGCGGGCTGTTCACGATCGGATGGAATCGTCGCGTATTTTCTTTTTTTATTGAAAAAATCTTTTAATGACACGAGGACACCTTCTTTTATCGTCTATGTGTGAAAACACGGAAGCCGGCTGTTTTTTTCTTCCGGTTTTCTATCCTGTTACTCTTTATCAATAATGGAAAGCCGGCTTGTTTTTTCTGCTACGTATTCTGGGTCCACCTCTTTACGTGCAACACCGGTCTCCATCGCCGTCTTGGCAACTGCCGAAGCTACAGCAGGAGCTACACGCGGATCAAAAGGAGCGGGAATGACATAATCCGAATTCAGCTCGCTCTCCTCAAGCAGATCTGCGATCGCATAAACCGCCGCTTTCTTCATTTCTTCGTTGATATGAGTGGCATTGACTTCCAGCGCGCCGCGGAATATGCCTGGAAATGCAAGAACATTGTTGATTTGGTTAGGAAAATCCGACCTGCCGGTTCCAATAACAGAAGCTCCTGCCTCTTTTGCTTCTTCGGGCATAATTTCCGGGTCCGGGTTTGCCATGGCAAAAACAATAGGGTCTTCATTCATACTCTGCAGCATTTCTTTTGTAAGAGCCCCGGCAACGGATACACCGATAAACACATCAGTACCGGCAGCCACATCGGATAGTTCTCCTGCAACTTTATCTTTGTTGGTTACTTTGGCGATCTCTACCTTCTGATCATTCATTCCGGTGGTTCTACCTTCATAGATTGCCCCTCTGGAATCACACAGAATCACATCGCGGACTCCCATACTAAGCAGGAGTTTAATAATGGCAATGCCGGCTGACCCGGCACCATTGACAATAATTTTAAGTTCGGACAGGGATTTTCCGCTCAATTTCAGCGCGTTAATCAGGCCGGCAGCCGTCACAATGGCTGTGCCGTGCTGATCGTCGTGAAAGACAGGGATGTTAACTTCTTTTTTTAACCGTTCTTCAATGATAAAGCAGTTCGGCGCCGCAATATCTTCGAGGTTCACACCACCGAATGTCGGCTGAAGCAGCTTGACCGTTTCCACAATTCTGTCCACCTCTGATGTATCAAGACAGATGGGAAACGCGTCCACTCCTGCGAAAGATTTGAATAATACCGCTTTGCCTTCCATAACGGGAAGAGCAGCTTCAGGGCCGATATTGCCAAGTCCCAGAACAGCGGACCCATCTGAGACGACAGCTACCATATTGCCCTTCATCGTGTAGTCGAATACCTTCTGTTTATCTTCAAAAATTGCTTTACAAGGTTCGGCCACTCCCGGGGAGTAAGCAAGACTTAAATCTCTTGTATTACGAACAGGAACTTTCGATTTTGATTCGAGTTTCCCCTGGTTTTCCCGATGGATCTGCAATGCTTCTTCTCTCGTCGTTGGCAAATTCTCCACTCTCCTTCTTCCTGATCCGCATACTGATAATTCCTCTGCAGGTTTTCAGCCACTGCAAAACTTATCTTATTATAACAGATGAGAATAACTTGTTCACCCTCTGTGTTTCTTCAATACTACAAATTCTTCGGGAAGAACAGTCTTCAAATCTTTCAGCAGAGCGTCTTTCTCAGAGACCCGGTATTTGTCTGACAGCCGGACAGCTGTTTTTTCGTTTTCATAATACAGACAGACAAGCGTCCCCCCGGGATACCGTTTTACAATATCCTTGATTTTTTTCGCTTTCTGTAAATCACCCTGACGGCTTGTGAGTTTTAAATAAAGGACATCGCCCGCTGTCTGATACAGTTCTTCAAGATCCAGCACTTCATCGACCAGAAGTTTGTTTCCCTCCGCCTTCTGGTCCGGGCGCCCGCGAATTAAAATAGGCCGCTGTTCCTGCAGGAGGCTGCGGGAATTCCGGTACACATCAGGGAAAAACACTGTCTCCATCGAACCCGTACCATCAGTCAAACCGGCAAAAGCCATCGACTGCCCCTGCCTTGTCCGGATATTTTTGACTTCTTCCACGATTCCTGCTGCCCAGACGTCCCTTTTCTTCCCGGGCAGTTCTCTATGAAAAGGTACCGGTTCAAATGGAGCAAGAACCTGTTCGTATTTGTGCAGCGGATGGCCGGTCAGATAAAAGCCGGCTGCTTCTTTTTCGGCTTCATAGTTCTCCAGTTCTGTGAACGGGGGCATATCTACAAACCTAAAGTCCATTTCACCTTCCGGGAGAAGCGCCCCTATATCTTTTTGAAATGCTGCATACTCCATCGCTCTGTCCAGAGAAGCAAGCAGTACAGCACGGTCCATGCCGAAATCATCAAAAGCCCCGGCTTTAATCAGCATTTCAAGCGGACGACGCTTTAACACTTCTGAATCCATTCTCATTAAAAAGTCAATAAAACCTCTGTATTTTCCATGTCTGCGCTCTTCTGTCAGCCTTCGTGCCATTTCTGCGTTCACATTCTTAACCGGTAGAAGTCCGAAGCGGATGGACTGGGAAAACGCCTGAAAGACAGTTGTGCTTTCATTGACAGATGGAGGGAGGACGGCTATATTTTTTTGCACAGCCTCCCGGATATACTCCCCCATCTTGTCCGGATTTCCATTATGAAGGGTAAGAAGAGCGGCAAAAAAATGAGCAGGGTAGTGAGCTTTCAGATACGCAAGCTGGTAGGCAATGAAACTGTAAGCTGCTGCGTGAGAGCGGTTAAACCCGTAATCAGCGAATTTTACAATCAGATCGTATACCGCTTCTGCGATTTGTTCATCATACCCGCGTTTTTGTGCACCTTCGAGAAACCTTGTTCTTTCCTGTTCAAGTACAGTACGGTCCTTTTTGCTCACAGCCCTCCGCAGAAGATCCGATTCACCAAACGTGTATCCTGCCATTGTGGACGCAATCTGCATAATCTGTTCCTGATACACAATCACTCCGTACGTAGGCGCCAGAATATGTTTCAGGTCTTCATGCGGGTACTCCGGGTCTGTCTGATTATTTTTCCTTTCAGCATAAACCGGTATGTTTTCCATTGGTCCCGGCCGGTACAAGGCATTGACTGCAGCTATATCCTCAAACCGGTCCGGCTGGATCTGCCGGAGAGCCCGGCGCATACCCGCGGATTCAAGCTGGAAAATGCCGGTGGTATCTCCATCTGAAAGCATCGTATACACAGCCGTATCATCAAGCGGGAGCCGGCGCAGGTCAATGATTTCATTTTCTTTGGAGCGGATGGAGGATGTCATCCGTTCGAGCAGACTCAGGTTTTTCAGACCGAGAAAATCCATTTTTAAAAGACCCAGTTCTTCCAGATCATCCATCGCATACTGAGTCAGCAGAACATTCCCGTCTTTTTTCATAAGGGGGACATGATCAAACAATCGGCTGCCGCTCATAACAACTCCCGCAGCATGAACAGAAGTATGCCTCGGCAGTCCCTCAAGCTGTACAGCGAGACGGAATATCAAATAGGCGGTCGACTCTTTTTCCAGCAGATCACGCATCATTTGATTTTCGTTGTATGTTTTCCGGAGGGAAGTCCCGGGACCCTGTGGAATGAACGAAGCCAGCCTGTCTACAAGAGCCTGCGGTGCCTCAAGAATACGCCCGGTATCGCGAAGGGCAGCACGTGCACCGAACGTTCCAAATGTGACAATCTGCGCGACATGATCCCTCCCGTACGTCCGGGCAGCGTATTCTATGACTTCATCGCGGCGGTAATCAGGAAAATCAATATCAATATCCGGCATATTCAAGCGCTCCGGATTCAGAAACCGCTCAAACAGAAGGTCATGACGGACCGGGTCGACATCGGTGATCTCAAGCACGTACGAGACAAGACTCCCGGCCGCCGACCCTCGCCCGGGACCAACGAGCATCCCCTGTCGTCTTGCAAAGTCAACAAAGTCGGCCACAAGCAGAAAATAATCCTCAAACCCCATATCATGAATAATACCGAGTTCATGCTCCAGCCGCTCCCGGACAGCTTGTTTTGGCTCGCCGTACCGGAAGTGGATTCCAGCATAGCAGCGTTCTCTCAACAGAGATTGTGCGGTGTAACCGGATGGAAGCGGAAAAGAAGGGAGCAGAGACTGGTTAAATTCAATCGTAACGCTGCACCGCTGTGCAATCCGGTTTGTTTCCCGGATGACCTCCGGTTCCTGCTCCAGAAGGCGGCGGATTCCCTCATCATCGTTCATCCATCCCTGGTGTTTTATCTGCTGCGCCGATACTTCCGGGAGTCTCTGCCCGGTTTCCACCGCTTTCAAAGCAAGAAGCACTTCCTGTTCTTCAGGCGACGTCATATGTACGTTAAACCCGGCAGCGAGAAGCAGGTTTTGTTCACCGGCCAGATCTTTCCATGCCTGTACCATATCGTCTTCCCCTTGTACCGGCTGTCTCTCCATATACATAGGGAGAGTTCCGGCGCGGTTCATCCATGTCTGCAGAACCTCTGCTGCCCCCGCTTTTTCTGCATCCCGGAGAAGAACCGCCGGCTCACTTTCAGCATAAGGAAATACCGTAACGGCATTTTCAAGAACAGCGGTTATTCTATCAAGCGTGATTGTCTGCTCCGTCTGTTTTACTGTGGACAGCCGCATCAGTTCACGGTATCCGCTGTTATTTTCCGCGAGAAACAGCACAGGATAACTTCCACTTCGTTTTATTCCTTCCACCCACAGTTCCATCCCGATAATCGGTTTAATACCGGCTTTTACACACTTTTTATAAAAAGGAACCACGCCATGCATCGCATTTTTGTCTGTGATGGCAAGGGCATGCATCCCTGCTTCTGAAGCCTGCTTGATAAGCGTGTCCATCCGGGCTGTACTTTCCAGGAGGCTGTATTCGGTATGAATATGTAAATGTACAAACTCCATATCCACCAGCTCCTTTTTAATCCTTCTACTATTAAGTATGAACAGCTTTTCCAAGGAAAACAAGCATATCCTGTTCGTTTATTTCTTATATTTATACTATAGACGATGCGGCGCTTGTCAACAGAAAGGAGATGCACAGAACATGGGCAGGGATTTTGCAGGGACACTTGTTATGGATTTTTTTGTCGCTTTCGGCGTTATTATCGGTGGTTCTCTTATAGGAGGAATGGGGGCGCTTTTGATAGGAAAACCGCCGCTTTCCACGATTCATGATCTCGCTTCCGGCCTGAAAATCTGGGCTCTGGTTGCAGCCATCGGCGGCACATTCGATGCCATCACATCGCTTGAAAGAGGCCTGTTTGCCGGCACCCACGCCGATATGTATAAGACTATTGCCATGATATGCGCAGCACTCGGAGGGGCCAACACCGGCACCTTGATTATTCAATGGATCACCCAGGAACAGATATCTTCATGAGAATTCCTCCCTATTACAGGAGACCGGGATGGCAGCGTTTTTTTGCCGGTGCTGTGATCGGCGGCCTCGGAGGATGGGCTTTTTTTCTATTTCAGTTCGGGGCTGTTCATGAAGAACTGGTCATTGAAATAAATAAGCAGCGGCTTCAGATTGAAGAGCAGGAGGAGCAGATTGAGGTCCTTCGAAGCGAGGAGCGCCGGCGCAATCAGGAGAATGAACAAAAGCTTACCATTCAGGACATTGAGCTGCTTTTCACAAATGAAAAAACTATGGAGTTGAATGAACTGGCTCTCTATGAGTTAAAGCAGCAGGCGGAAAACGAAGTGAAATTTTTAAACGGGAAAAACATTGAAAGTGTTGTCGAAGGGAAAGAATTAATAAAAAAAGCAGTGGAAAACAAGCTCTACGAAACCGGGGACAACGAGTTCCGACTCAGCATCCGTGAAATGCACATTTACACTACTCTGGAACTTCATTTAAAAATTCTTCCCCCGGAACAGGAAACGTCATAATGGCGCCTTGAGATGGAACGTGAGTTGTTCCGGGCTTCAAGTGACGTTTCCATCCGGAGGAATCTGCACATGAAACATTAAGCCTGGTAATCCCGGCATACCTCTTTCAATTCCTGAATCACCGCCTGTACTTCCTGCTCATCCACAGCTTTTGCTCCGGATGCCATTGGATGCCCTCCTCCATCATGAGCTGCTGCGATATGGTGAATGGCAGGACCTTTGGAACGGAGGCGGACGCGGTAATTCTCATCCTGTTCGACAAAGAAGACCCACGCTTTCAATCCTTTGGTTTCCGAGAATGAATTAACAAGCGCAGAGGACTCATTTATCGAAATATCATATCGTTCAAGCATTTCTTTTGTCAGGCGCGCGATACCGACCCCCTCCGGTGAGAGTTCAAATTGCTGAAGCACTTCCCCCTTCAGGCGTACCAGCTTTTCATCACTTTCATAGAAGCGGGTGAATAACTCCGTCGGATCAAATGGAAAACGAAGAGCCTCGGCAGCGAGCTCCAGTGTTTGAGGAGTTGTATTGGAAAATTGAAAACGCCCCGTGTCTCCGACAATTCCCGCATATAAAAGACGGGCCGCCTGCGTTGTCATTTCCCACCCTTTGTCTTCCCGGGCAGTTAGAAATAAATCTATAATCATCTCGGATGTGGAGCTTGCTTTGGTATCCACCCAGCTGTCCTGTCCGTAAACCTCCACTTCGGGATGGTGATCGATTTTCACAACGTAATCAGCACACTGCCACTTTTCTCCATCGACTCGTTCTGTGTTCGCCGTATCACATATGACAGCGAGAAACGAATCCGATGCGGTCAGTGCCTCTTCTTCTCCCTGCATCTCTGCCAGAAAAGAGAGAGAGGGTTCGTCTTCACCAATGGTATATATTTTTTTTTCCGGATAATTGTGCTGCATTAATGCCGCAATCCCGGCCTGGGATCCCAGCGCGTCCGGATCCGGCTTCTCGTGGCGGTAAATGCCGATAACAGAATACCTCTCGATTGTTTGCAATATTCTCTGTTTCATGCTATCTTCCTTTCTGTCAGCTTTCATGTTCAATCGATTTTGTATTTTCTGATAAGAGCAACCAATATCAGTCCTTGGAGGGAAAAGAGTGACCCCTGTTTTTATCGTTATTCTCACGGCAGCCATTGCAATGTATGTCTATTACAAAGTAAAAGCCGTCCGGACAAAAACCCATGCCTACAAAAGATGGGTACAGGCCAAGGCTAACATCAGTCTCGGGCTTTTCATGGCCGCTTTTGGAGCAAATCTGCTGCAGTTGGTCCGCGGACCGGTGGATATTATTGTAGGAGTCGTTTTTCTTCTTGTCGGTGCCGCCAACATCATATTTGGCTGGAGAGCCTATCGTATACACGGCCCTTACGCGGCAGAAGAAGCAAAAAAACAACGACGGGATAATCAGCAGAAGCCGGGACGTTCTTAAAGGGTGCGGGATGCCGCACCCTTTTTTTTTGAAACGTATAATTTTTGTTTTACCGGTCCAGCATTTGTGCCATCATGAGAGCCTTACCGACAATGCCGCCCTCATGATACAATTCCACATCCACTTTTCCATGCCGCCTCCCCACTTCAAGCAGTTTCCCTTTCATATCAACCGTACTTTCAATCTGAACAGGCTTGATGAAATACAGGGTAATATTCTCTACGACAATATCCCCCCGCTTATACTGACGGAGCAGGCGGCTTCCTGTCTCTGTAACAAGGGTGGAAAGAACACCGTAAGATATCATCCCAAGGTGATTGGTCATCTGAGGAGTGACATCACACTGATAGTGGTAATCGGAATCCGGACCTGTTTCATGGAACCGGCCGGTGATTAAATCATCTATCGTCTCCCCGACATGAGGCTGCCGCTGTGTCATCTGGAGGGCCTTAAGCACATCCTGACGGCTGATCACGCCCAGAAGCCGGTTCTGTTCATCTATCACCGGCAGCAGTTCAATACCTTCCCAGACCATCACATGTGCAACAGAGGCGACGGAGGTTCTCTCTTTGACAGTGATAGGATTTTTAGTCATGATCTGTTCAATCGGAACTGTCATATCTGCACCGAGAACGTCTTTGGCAGCTACCATCCCCCGTACTTTCATGTCTCCGTCAATAACAGGATAACGACTGTGGCTGGTACGGCCGTTTATTTCGTGCCACTTTTTCACATCGTTGTCGATAGAAAGGAAAAACGTATCCTGCAGGGGGATCAGTATATCATCAACAAGTACAATCTCCTTTTTGATTAACTGGTCATAGATCGCCCGGTTAATCATGGTTGCTACCGTAAACGTATCATATGTAGTAGAAATAACCGGCATCCCGAGTTCATCGGCCAGTGCAATGACGTTCTCGTTGGTATCAAATCCTCCGGTTATCAACACTGCCGCACCGGCTTCAAGCGCCAGCTTGTGAACCTGATAGCGGTTACCGACAATCAAAAGGTTCCCAGGCTCTACGTAACGCATCATGGCCTCGAGTTTCATAGCTCCTATCACAAAACGGTTCAGCGTTTTGTGAAGACCGTTTCTTCCTCCAAGCACCTGCCCGTCTACAATATTAACTACTTCTGCGTATGTCAGCTTTTCAATATTATCTTTTTGTTTTTTTTCAATACGGATGGTGCCGACCCGCTCGATCGTGCTGACAAGCCCTTGATTTTCCGCTTCTTTTATTGCCCGGTAGGCTGTTCCCTCACTGACGTTCAGCGATTTGGCCACACGCCGCACCGATATTTTTTCTCCTACACCGAGCTCGGTAATATGCTGTAAAATTTGTTCATGTTTTGTCGCCATTCTGCTGCTCACCTCTTCTCCGGCTGATACTGTATCATTTCCCATATGACTCTGTATTACTTTTCATTATACGCAGGCCTGTCCGGGAAAGCAAGATGATTCAACAGTTGACGTTTACAATTCAATGATGGAAGCGTTCTCTTTATGTAACGGAGATATCTTTCAGCATAAAAAAGCTGTTCCAATGGTAAATGTATTTACCTTGAAACAGCTCTTCATTCTTTTCGTTACAAATTGATGGATCCGCCGGGCTTCAATGCCTGCCCTTTTACCGGAGAAATCGATTCAATAAAGGCATCGCCGTCCTGATTGATTAATGGAAACGTGTTGTAATGAACCGGCACAACGTGTCCCGGCTTTATCCATTCAACAGCCTTTGCTGCGTCCACAGGACCCATCGTGAAGTTATCACCAATCGGGATGAAAAGAAGATCGATGTTATACCGTTCCCCGATCATCTTCAAGTCCGAAAACAGACCGGTGTCTCCCATATGGTAGATGGTTTTTCCTTCGGCTTCAAAAATGATTCCAGTCGGCATTCCGGTATAGATCATTTCCCCGTTATCTCCGGTATAAGACGAACTGTGGAAAGCCTGTGTCATCGATACTCTGCCAAAGTCAAACGTGCATCCTCCGCCGATGTTAAGAGGATGCGTCTCCAGGCCTTTCGTACCCAGATAAGAAGCCAGTTCAACCGGCGCTACAACAAACGCGTTATTACGTTTTGCTATGTCTATGGTGTCCCCGACATGATCGTCATGTCCGTGTGTCAGCAGAATGACATCCGGATTCACTTCATCTGCGTTTAAATCCGTATTTCCATTACCGGTAATGAAAGGATCGATTAAAATACTTTTTCCATTCGCTTCAATATGAACCACAGAATGGCCGTGATAGGTTACATTCATCATTCATGCCTCCTTTACTTGATACCGATAATGGTGTTCCCCTTTTCTTTTGATATTTAAACCTCTTTTCGGGAAAGTTTCTGCCTTATTCTTCATTTTTCCAAAGCCAGGTGTGAAGCTCCCCCTCTTCATCCTGCCATCGCACATCCAGACGTTCGAGTGGAGGAAGCTCCGTACCGCGGAAAGCTTCAGCCAGCTCTTCTTTCGTCGATTCCGGGGAGATGCCGGTTTGTTCGTATAGTTTCTCAACATGAGGTTGTGCCTTTCTTCCATGCCAGGCTCTGCCTTGGGCATGGTATTCATACGAATCGGGACTGTTGTATTCCCAGTGAAAATAGGTTCCATCCTCTGTCTCGGCGGTCGCCTGAAAAAGAAACACTTCTTGGAGAGAAACTGCAGCTGCACTGCTGCTATCTACTGCCAATATCAAAAAGACGGCGGCTGCCGCGCGTAAGCTTTTCATATTTATCACCTCTGCCGGATAGGATGCGCGGCAGCGTCCGCATTTATACCCGGAGGTCAACGCCATTTATGCAAAACATCTACACCGCCTGTTACTTCCAGTACCGTGCCGGTAATCATATCGGAGTGCTCTTCGCATAAAAAAGCAATAGCCCGGGAAATATCTCCGCCCGATGCCGGTCTTCCCACCGGTGTCTCAGGATCCTGTACGCGGCGGGCTTCCGGGATAGAAGATTCTTTATAATCTGACGTCACGACACCCGGACAAACCATATTTACCGTAATTCCATTTTCCGCTTCTTCAATCGATACCGTTTTTGTAAGGGAGACAAGTCCGGATTTCGCAGCCGCGTAGGCCGAACGATAGATCCACGCCGGAGCATCACCTGCCCCTTGAAATCCATATGTCACGATACGTCCGTACTGCTGTTCTCTCATTACAGGGATGACTTCCCGGAAAAGATGGAACACCGCAGACAAATTCCCCTGGACCATCTCGTTCCACTCTTCTGTGGAATAGTCCATTAATTTTTTTCGTTCAAATACATAAGGGCCGGCGTTGCATACGAGTATGTCCAGTCTGCCGAACTGTTCAACAGCAGAAGCAGCGAGCTTTTTTATATCTGCCTCTACTGTTATATCAGCCTGAACAACGTGAAGGCGGCCGCGGCTGGACACCCACTCCTGCTGCATCGTTTCGGCAGCTTCTGTGTCCCGGAAATAACTGACTGTCACCGCGTACCCATTTTGAAGAAACTGCTCGGCTGCTTTCTTTCCAAGTCCTTTCGTTCCCGCTGTAATCAGTGCGTGCCTCATCCTGTAAACCTCCTTCAATCTACAGAACTATTATACATGATTCAAAAACACGTGGAAAAAATATCGACGTTTGTTTCCAGCAAAAAGAGGGAATGTTATTATAAAATTCAGAGTTATCGAGTGCTCTGAATCACAGGAGGGATAGCATGACAGCATACAAAAATATTCTCATTGCTGTAGACGGTTCCAAAGAGTCGAATACTGCTTTGAACAAAGCGGTAAATATGGCTGTCGATCAGCAGGCCGTTCTCGTCATTGCTCATATTATCGATACCCGTACCTTTGCGACGATTGAACAGTATGACAGAACAATCGTTTCCCGTGCGGAACAGTACGGACAGGAGCTTGTGCAGCAGTACAAGGAAGAAGCAGAAAAAGCCGGAGTGGAAAAGGTGCATACTGTGGTCGATTTTGGCTCACCGCGGGTGAAAATTCCTAAAGATATTGCCAAACAATACGAGGTTGATTTGATTTTGACAGGAGCAACCGGGTTGAATACAGTAGAACGTATTTTAATAGGGAGTGTATCGGAAGCGGTTGCCAGACAGGCATCCTGTGATGTGCTGATCGTCCGCTCCTGATTATTTTTCTGTAACGAAAAACCAGCCGTCACGGCGGCTGGTTTGAATGAAACAATACCTCTTTTATTTCTCCTGTACTTTCTGCTGTGCTTTTTTTATGGCGCTTCGAACCTGCTCAAATCCGGTTCCACCGGCGCTGTTTCGTCTTCCCACGACAGTGGACGGTTTAAGTACTTCATAAATATCTTCTTCAAACAGCGGACTGGCTGTTTGGTATTCTTCCAAAGAAAGATCCAGCAGGTATATTCCTTTTTCGATACACTGGAGTACCAGTTTTCCTACAACTTCATGAGCTTCCCGGAACGGCAGGCCTTTTGCCGCAAGATAATCAGCGAGTTCGGTTGCATTGGAAAAATCCGAATGGGTCTCTTTTTCCATGACACCGGTGTTTACGTTCATCGTTTCAATCATGCCGCTGAATATCTTAAGAGAACCTTCAAGCGTTGTAACGGTATCAAACATGCCTTCTTTGTCTTCCTGCATATCTTTGTTATAAGCAAGAGGAAGACCCTTCAAGAGCGTCAGCAGAGATACAAAATTGCCGTACACGCGGCCTGTTTTACCGCGTACGAGTTCTGCCATATCCGGGTTTTTCTTCTGGGGCATAATACTGCTTCCGGTAGCAAACGTGTCATCTAGCTCCACAAAGTTGAACTCCTGGCTCGACCATAGAATCAACTCCTCGGAAAAGCGGGACAAATGCATCATAACCATGGAGGACGCGCTCATGAATTCCAGAATGAAATCGCGGTCACTTACCGCATCCAGACTGTTGTCGTATACCCCGTCAAATCCAAGCAGGTCCGCCGCATATTCCCGGTCAATCGGAAATGTTGTGCCGGCAAGCGCTCCGGCTCCGAGCGGCGAAACATTCAGTCGTTTCAGACTGTCTTCAAGTCTTGTGTAATCCCGCTCAAGCATCCAGAAATAAGCCATTAGATGATGGGCAAACGAGACCGGCTGCGCCCGCTGCAGATGGGTGTAACCCGGGATAATGGTTTCCACGTGTTTTTCAGCCTGCCCAAGAAGTGCCTGCTGCAGCTGTTTGATATTATCCATGATTTCAAGTGTATGTTTTTTTAAGTAAAGATGCATGTCCGTTGCAATCTGATCATTACGGCTCCGTCCGGTGTGGAGTTTTCCACCGATCGGTCCGATTTCATCTGTAAGGAGTTTTTCGAGATTCAAGTGAATATCTTCATTTTCTACAGAATACTCGAGTTCTCCCTGTTCTGCTTTTTCCTTCAGCGTTTCAAGCCCTTTTTTTATAGTGGATGCTTCTTCTGTCGTCAGGATATTACAATATTCCAGCATACTGACATGGGCCAGACTTCCTTCAATATCTTCATGTACCAGTTCCTGATCAAAAGGAATGGATGCCCCAAAGGCATCCACCCATTCTTCCGCACTTTTTGTAAATCTTCCGCCCCACAGTTTCATCAGACATTAACACCGTTTCTATTAACCATGCTGTGTACTTTCGTCGGAAGTCCCCATAGATTAATAAATCCGATAGCTGATTGATGATCGAATTCATCATCTGGTGTATAGGTGGCAAGCTTTTCATTGTAAAGCGAAAGATCGGACTTTCTTCCTTCCACAACAGCGTGCCCTTTAAACAATTTCACTCTGACAAACCCTGTTACATTCTGCTGGGTTTCTTTCAGGAATGCTTCCAGACCATCTCTGATCTGGGAGAACCACAGCCCGTCGTAAATGACTTCCGAAAGTTTTTTCTCAATAACCGGCTTGAAGTGCGCCACTTCTTTTGGAAGCGTTAGATCTTCCAGTTCCTTGTGGGATTGAATAAGGGTCATCGCGCCCGGGCACTCGTAAACTTCTCTTGATTTGATGCCGACCATTCTGTTCTCCACGTGATCGATTCTGCCGACGCCGTGTTTCCCGGCAACACTATTCAACTCCTGAATCAAATCATCCAGTTCATAGGTCGTGCCGTTCAGCGCCACTGGTCTGCCCTGCTTGAATTCAATTTCCACAATGTCCGCTTCATCGGGTGTCTTTTCCAAAGGATTCGTTAATGCGTACGCGCCTTCCGGAGGAGTCGTCCATGGATCTTCGAGAATGCCGCACTCATTACTTCTGCCCCATAGATTCTGGTCCACCGAATACGGGTTGTCGAGGTCAATTGGAATCGGAATCTCATGCTGCTTCGCATATTCGATTTCTTCATCCCTGGACCAGCCCCAGCTTCTCACCGGCGCAAGAACTTCCAAATCCGGATTAAGCGCCTGAATGGAAACTTCAAATCTAACCTGGTCGTTTCCTTTGCCGGTACAGCCGTGAGCTACCGCATCGGCATTAGTCTGTTCCGCGATTTCAACCAGTTTCTTCGAAATAAGAGGTCTGGAGAGAGCGGAAACAAGCGGATATTTCTGTTCGTATAATGTATGAGCCTGCATAGCCGGAAGGACAAATTCTTCGGCGAACTCTTTCGTTGCATCCACGGTATACGATTGAACCGCACCTACCTGCAGTGCTTTATTCTTTACAGATTCCAGATCATTTCCTTCTCCTACATCAAGGCCTACCGCCACTACATCATATCCCTGATCCGCAAGCCACCGGATCGCTACAGATGTGTCGAGTCCCCCGGAATACGCCAAAACAACTTTTTTGTTCGCCATGTTTATGATTCCCTCCATCTTCAGGTGAATATTAATACTGAAGTTATTATTTTTATACATAAATGAGCAAAAATAGGAGAGGCTTCTGCCTCACAATTCATTTGTCTGTCATTCTTGTTTAACTGTTATTGATAACTTTAACAAGAGTTTTATGATTTTGCAATACTTATTCATGAAAAAGCATAAAAATTTATAGAGCCATATCTATGTAAGAGGTGCCCATGAAGAGAAAAAAAGACCGGAATTACAGGGATATTCTTGTTATTCACAGCGCCTTGCTGCTGTGGACGGATCCTCTGCACTTCTGGTCTTTTCACCCATCATGATACATTTTTATTCATTATTCATTGAATCAATCAAATCCAAGTCTCATGGTATCTCTTGCAATCATCACTTCTTCATTGGTAGGAATAATAAGCACTTTGACAGGCGATCCATCCTTATTGACAAAGGTTTCTTCCCCGCGTGTGTCATTTTTGGACTCATCGAGATGAATGCCCATAAATTCCAGCCCCTCGATAACCTCTTTGCGGACCGTGCTGCTGTTTTCTCCCACACCGGCTGTGAAAATGACAGCGTCCAATCCGTTCATGCTTGCCGCATACGTGCCGATGTACTTATGAATACGGGTTGTATAAATGTCGAGTGCTGTGCGGGCTTTCTCGTCTCCTGCATTTCTTTTCTGTTCGACATCGCGCAGGTCGCTTGACGCTCCGCTCACACCGAGAAGACCGCTCTTTTTATTCAGCATCGTAATGATATCTCCGGCGGACTGTCCGGTTTTATCCATCATATATGGAATAAGGGCCGGGTCAATATTTCCGGAACGGGTGCCCATCGCTGTGCCGGCGAGGGGGGTGAAGCCCATGGACGTATCCACTGAGAAGCCGCCGTCAATGGCAGTAACACTTACCCCGTTTCCGATATGGCAGGAAACAAGTTTAAGATCTTCCTGCGGCTGATCCAGAAGATCTGCCGCGCGCTCTCCCACGTATTTGTGTGAAGTCCCGTGAAATCCGTATTTGCGGATACCATATTGTTCGTAGTATTCATAAGGGACACTGTACATGTATCTGGATTTTGGCATCGTCTGATGAAATGCGGTATCAAACACGGCGACATCCGGTACGTTTGGCAGCATATCCCGGAAAGCGCGGATGCCCGTCAGATTTGCCGGATTATGAAGTGGGGCCAGCTCACTGACTTCTTCAATGGCTTCCACCACGTCATCTGTTATTTTGACAGAGTCCGCAAACTTCTCACCACCGTGAACGACCCGGTGTCCAACGCCTTCTATATCATCGAGGGAGTTTATAATTTGGTTGTCAGTCAGACTGTCGAGCATTTTTTTAACCGCCTCTTCATGGTCGGAAATATCGAGCTGTTCCTGGATTTCTTCTTCTCCCCATTCCAATTCCATTTCCGCTCCATCGAGTCCTATTCTTTCTATCTGGCCTTTGGCAGCCAGTTCTTCTTCAGGCATGCGCAGAAGTTGAAACTTAAGCGACGAACTTCCCGCATTTACAGCCATGATCATTGACATGGAAAACGCTCCTTTTACACTTCATTCTCATTTTCACTTTTTTCATTTAAACACCCGGATTTTCAAATTGCAAGGCAGCGGGCGGGGTTGCGCCCATATTCAATACTTTCATCCAATTCAGACTTGTATGCGTTACAAAAGCAGCCGGGTTTCTGCCCGGCTGCTTTTATACCAATATTACGATGTGAAGCCTTCTTCTTTAAACCAGTTTTCCATCTGCTTCATCATGTCCAAAAGAGCGTCCTGGTTGTTGAACGATGGCAGTTCAGCAAGCAGTGCCTGACCGGGCTGCACGACATCGGGACCTTTCTTTTGAAGGAGCCAGATGCTTTTTGCAGCCTGGGTATTTTTGAACATCGACGACGGAAGCTGGAGCAGACCAAGAATGACTGCTTCATCTTTAATGTACGTATGCAGCGCATCCGCCTGATCGCTTTCAAACATATAGTTTGGAATCAACAGAACGAAGAAGCCGCCTGGTTTCACCTGCGTCATGCATTTTTCAATAATCAGGTGGTGAACGTACGAATGTCCTTCCTGTGCCTGCAGCCGGAATGATGCGGCAACATCATCCTTCGGGTAATAGCCGACAGGAAGATCAGACACAACAACATCTGCTTCCGGCGGAGCAAGCTGCTCAATACTGTCCTGGTGAAACAGCTCCACGTCGTGTTCCTGCAGGTTCGACAGGACATAGGCCACTTTCAGCAGCGTCTCATCGACTTCTGCCCCGTATGCCGCCGTTTCTTTGGATACTTGATTCAACACCGCGCTTAAGAGATTCGCTGTGCCGGCCGCCGGGTCAAGCAAAGCAAGAGTTTCCCGTTTGGAGGTGAGCTTTTCTACGATATAACCCATAAACATCGCCACCGCATCCGGGGTCATCGCATGGTGCGGCTGGACAGCTTCTTTCATTCCTTTAATAACCGCCAGCTGAAAAGCTTTCCGGATTTCTTCACGTTTCATTTCTTCCGGAAGTTCCTGATCCAGTTTTTCGCGGAGACGTTCTGTCTCTTCCTCGGGGAGTGATTGTACAATGCTGTGCTGAAATACGTTTTCACCGGCTTCGGCAAGTGCTTCCAGATACGTCACATCGGTGTGCTGCTGAATCGACACTGCCATTTCATCTATTAAAACGTGTAGTTTTTCCACTCCTGTAGCTGCTTCCACTTTCGTACCGCCCTTTCTCGTTTCGTGCATGTCTTTGGAAAGTATAGCAGAAAAGCTGCTGCGGTTAAAATGAGACGCTGAAAAAAGACCTTCCCCTGCTGCAGGAGAAGGTCTTTGATTCGTTTATTCCGCTGCTTTCGCCGCAGCAATCGCTGCCTCGTAATCAGGATGGTTGGTCGCTTCCGGTACGTATTCTGCATACGTTACTTCACCTTGGCTGTTTACAACGAATACAGAGCGGGCCAGCAGACGGAGTTCCTCCATAGCTGTGCCGAAATTCTGTCCGAAAGAAAGATCGCGGTGGTCGGACAGCACCTGAATGTTGTCGATACCGGCGGCCCCGCACCATCTTTTCTGGGCAAACGGGAGGTCGCAGCTGATAGTAAGCACTTCTACCCCGTCCAGATTTGCTGCTTCTTCGTTAAAACGGCGCGTCTGCTGATCGCATACACCGGTGTCAAGCGAAGGTACGACACTGATCAGTCGTACGTTTCCTTTCGAATCACTGAGCGCCACTTCTGACAAGTCGTTTGCCAGCACTGTGAAATCCGGTGCCTGATCTCCCGGTTTCACTTCTTCTCCCATCAATGTCATCGGGTTTCCTTTAAATGTTACTTCCGCCATTGCATATTCCTCCTCTTCCAAATATATGTACCCTTTCATCGTACGCTCTTGCAGTGATTTTATCAATCATGACGGAGTTCCTGAGTCGGTAGAAAGTTCCAAGAGGATTATATACCAGCCAAACATTGCCGTTTACCTGCCGGATACTGCCAATTACATGCCAAATAAACCGGCGTACCAGCCAAATTTTTTGTTACCAGCGGACTATGCTCTTTTACCAGCTGAATAGACAAAAATACATGCCAATCACGTGTCATTACAAGCCAATAAATCACCAGCACCAAATACGGGCTGCACTCAATATAAAAAGACAGAGCGGGATCATAATCCCAACCTCTGTCTTTTCGAATATACTGGACTCTTCTTTGTTAAATAGGCGGCTCTTCCTTGTTTTCAGCCGGTGATGCGGATTTTTCCGCCTCCGTTCCTTTCAGCATATCCTGGATTTTTTCCACTACCTGAGGGGCGAATTCCAGCAGTTTTTCGTATAGATGTGTATTTTCATCCAGATGAACCATATTAATGCCCTTGGAGCCTACAATCAAAAATGCGATCGGCGTGATGGATACACCGCCGCCGCTCCCTCCGCCGAATGGATGTTCAAGAGCGGTTTCTGATGGATCTTTTCCATAAAATTCACTGCCGCCCGCGGCAAATCCAAAACCAACTTTCGTTACAGGAATAATGACACTGCCGTCCGGGGTTTCTACAGGATCGCCCACGATTGTATTAACATCCACCATTTCCTTCAAATTTTCCATGGCTGTTCTCATTAATCCTTGAATGGGATGATCCGTCATCAGGATGCTTCCTCCCTTCTTCTTTCATCTCGCGTTTTTTTCCAGAGGGCGAACACGTCTCCCCTGACATGTTTCATCACCCGAATGCCGGTAATGATAGCATGTCCCACGCGTACGGTGACCATACATACAAACTCGCTTTCAAATGTACGACGCTGAAATTCCGGAGACACGGATACTTCCGGGCTGCAGTTCAGCTTCATTACCGCCGACAGCAGGCCGCCTGTGGTTTGTTTAACCGACCATGCCACTCCGGAAATAAGCCCTGTCCAAGCCGCATCTCCAGTTCCAAACCGGGTCTTCCAGCGAAACTTATTAATTTTCCATGTATACAAAAACCGAAAGAGGAGCGGGCGAAGATCGTTCATGTGCCGCAGCCACAGCTGTATGGTTTCCCACTGGCTTCTCATTTCCTCCGGTGTTTCTCTCACCTTTTTTTCCTGTTCTTTTCCCATGCTCGATTCTGTCTTTTCCCGGGCAAGAATGGATCCTGTTTCCTCGTCCAGCGCAAGAAGGGGCAGGTGAATGGTTTTATAAAAAAGGTGCCAGAGTGTGATGGTCACCTGAATATCCTGTTTTTGCTGCTTGTACTTCACACGGAGCGTCAGCGTGACTGGTGTCGCTGCAGTAACAAGGCACAAGACAAGCAGTACCGCAGCCGCTGCAATAACCCAACCCATATCTTCCGCCGCCTTTTTCATTTTCTTCCTATTATGACCAACTATTCCCTTTTTTAATCATAAAGACAATCAACTTCTAAGAACATATGGTACAGACCTTGGACGGCTGTTTATTATTCAAATATAGGAAGCGTTTCGTTGGACTCCGCCTTTCCTGCCCGCTTTCCACGGGCGTCGCCTCAGCTACCGGGAAAATCACCCGGTGATCTTCGGCTGACGCTTCTCCCGCTGGAGTCGGGCAGACGGCTCCGTCCAACGAAAAAGAAGGGGGGATACATGCTTTGATCACAGATGCAGCCTCCTCATAGACCTCTTTTCCATTCCTTTATATGGTAAATTAACAGGCGTGGGAACAGACATGTAACTTAAAAAAGCTCCCGGTAATCATTTTTGATAACCGGAAGCGTCTATACTCTTCAGAAATGTTATTCTACATGAATTACGCGGGTATCCGCGATAGAATCGTGGACGCCTTCTTTCTGCTCCGTAAAACCGATAATGATATACAGTACATTCGTTATCCAGAGACTTCGATGGATAAAGCGGCCGATAACCTCCCGGAACACAAGGTCCATCCAACGCAGCGGAAGCTGGTCTTTGCGGATGACGCGCAGACCGAATACCATTTTACCAAGCGTCTGGGTACGCCATTTTGTCATCAGCAGGAAATAAAGATACGCGGTGGCAGCACTCAATATTCCCTGCAGCGTGAACCATCCCAGCACCGACATCGTCTCCGCCCCGGAAAACCAAAGCGGGCTGATCAAGAGTCCGTTCACACTGAACACGATAAGAAGATCCAGAAGATACGCCCAAAATCTCATCCAGAAGCCGGCATACCTGACGGGCAGCGGTTCTTCCCGGATTTCGGTCCTGGAAACACCCTGGTCTTCCTCCTCTGACTGTTCCCATGTTTCTTCATGTTGATCGGAATAATTGTCCATTGGACTCCCTCCTATTCCGTATAAAGATACATCGCTCTTGGAGCATTAGTATCCATCATCAAATCTTTAATGCCAAGCAGATCCGTATCTTCAAGAATTAAACTTCTTGCCGACGATCCGAGAAATTGGTTAAAACTGAATGCATTGGATTGGTAACGCACAACCGTTGGATCGTTCATTCCTTCTTCTTCTTTCATTAATGAGATGGTATCATCCAAACTGCCGAGTTCATCGACCAGATCGAGCTCTTGTGCCTGTTCGCCTGAATAGACACGACCATCTCCGATGTCACGCACTTCTTCTTCCGACATGCCCCGGCCGTTTGCGATAACAGAGACAAAGTCCTGATAGAAGTCATCTACAAGCCGCTGCAGAATCTGCTCTTCATTTTCCGTCATATCTCTGCTTCCGGACATGATGTCTTTATACTGACCGCTCTTGATGGTTTGAAAGTCAATCCCGAGCTCTTCTGCGAGACCAGAGTAATTAACACTCTGCATAATGACACCGATCGAACCGGTAACGGTCGCAGGATGAGCGACAATGTTATCGGCAGGAGCGGCAATGTAATAACCGCCGGATGCCGCCGTGTTCCCCATTGACACATAGACAGGCTTCCCTGTCTCTTCCTGAATGTCTACAATCTTGTCGTGAATCTCATCGCTTTCCACTACACCGCCGCCCGGAGTGTTCACTTCGAGGATTATCCCTTTTATGGAGGAGTTTTCTCCAGCACTTTCCAGAGTGCGGAGAAACTGCCGGTGATTGTAGGTTCCTGCACTCATAATGCCGGATGTCTGCCCTGTATCCTGAATGGTTCCCTGCAGTTCAATAACTGCGATTTTTCCACTTCCTCCCTGCTCCATCACTTTTTGCTGTGCATTGTTTTCACTACCTGACACCACGTTATCCATGTTCGTTGTTGCGAGCGATCCGGCAAACTGAAAGCTTATGGAAACAACAAACAGTAGAGCGGCGATTCCTAAAGCGACCCAGCGTTTGGCTTTCAATATGATAACCTCCCTTTATGTAGTTAACGTTCCGTATTGCAACGTATCATCCACCACGACAGCCTTCACTGCTGTGGTGACGATCTCATCCAGCGGTACTTGAAAAATATCGTTCTCGAGTATCGTAAAATCCGCCCGGAATCCAGGAGCGATGATCCCGTATTCTTCTTCAGCCGAGACAGCTTTTGCACTCCCTCGTGTATACAGCTGCACTGCTTCAAAACGGCTCAGCTTCTCCTCCGGCAGCCAACCACTATGAGAGACTCCGGGTTTGCGGCGCGCCACCGCTGCATGAATTCCTTCAAGCGGGGAAACAGGTTCAATTGGTGCATCGGAACTTCCCGCGCAATGCAGCCCTTCATCCATTAGTGTTTTCCATGCAAAGGAACAGTGCAGACGTTCCTCTCCCAGCCTTTCCTGCACCCAGGGAAAATCAGACACAACAAAGCGGGGCTGCAGATCAAAAGCGACGTTCATCTGCTGCAGACGTCCAATGAGATCCGCCGGTGTCACCTGTCCGTGTATCAAGCGGTCTCTTGTGCCTTCAGGCGGCGGATTCTTCTCCAGCACATCGACCGTATACTCAAGAGCTGCATCGCCGATGACATGAACAGCTGCCGGCATGCCTTTGTCCCGTGCTCTTTTCACAATGCTTTCCATATCTTCTTTTGACGTGACAGTGACGCCGCAGGTTTCCGGGGCATCATTATATGGTTTTTGCAAAAGAGCTGTTCTTGCGCCCAGTGCCCCGTCTGCAAAAATTTTCACAGCACCAAAAGAGAGAGAGTCGTTCACCGGACCGAAACGAAAGCCATGATAATGCATATCTTCAAGCACTTCGTGGTGCACGAGCAGATTGGTCCGGAACTTCAGGCTTTTATGATTGATTAAATCTTCAAAGACTTGAAACGTTCTTTTGAATCCACCGTAATAGTTCAAATCTTCAGTATGTCCGCCTGTCAGACCTTTTCTCAGCATTTCCTGTACTGCCGACTGCAGTGCCTCCCGAAGCTCTTCATCACGCACCGGCGGCATCACCTGTTTTACGAGATCCACAGCGGTATCAAGAAGATATCCTGTCGGACGGCCCTGTTCATCCCGCACGATAATTCCCCCAGGCGGATCGGGAGTGTCCTCTGTAATACCGGCCAGATGCAGCGCTTTTGAATTGACAAGCGCTGCGTGCCGGCATATTCTGGTCAGCAGCACCGGAGAATCGCCGGCGATTTCATCAAGTTCCCATCGATGAAAAATTTTGCGATCGGTGAAATTGTTTTCATTCCATCCTTCTCCTGTCAGCCACTGTCCCGGTTCAAGCTGGTTTTTTTTCTCCTGAAGCGCCTGCTTCATCTTTGCTGCCGACTCCATGGCGGAAAAATCAAGACTCAGCAGCGTTTCACCCAGTCCAAGCATATGTAAATGGCTGTCCTGAAAACCCGGATACATAGAAGCTCCCTGAAGGTCCATTTCTTCAAGCGGTGCATGTTCACTGCGGAGTTTCTGAGCAGAACCGGCATCAACCACTTTCCCATTTTCTGTGTAAACCGCTTCAACTGTTCTGTTTTCTGCTTCCATGGTATAGATGGCCCCGTTAAACCACAATCTTCCCATCAAGTGCCCGCCGCCTTTCTATCTATTTTACGTGTGATACAAAGAAATGTTTCAGAATCCCCTGTAAAAAATGTTCAAATATCCCTCTTTCTAAATAAAGAGGGACATCTACATTAGAGCAGCGAGTCCATGTCTCTTTCTGTTTCTCCGGATTCTCCGCCGAAAGTAATCATTTCCGTGTTTTCAACCGCTTCCTCAATATATGACTGAAAATCCATAGTATTTTCAAAACGAACTGCTTTTTCGCGCCGCGGCTTCGTAACAGATTCAGACGGCAGAAATATTGTACAGCAGTCTTCATAAGGACGAATGGAAATAGGATAAGTCCCTATTTTCTCTGATATATCCACCACTTCCTGTTTATCCATCGTGACGAGCGGCCGCAGAATAGGCATATTGGTGACTTCATTGATAGTATACATACTTTCGAGTGTCTGCGAGGCCACCTGTCCCATACTTTCCCCATTAGCCAGCGCCAGCACGCCGCGGTCCGCCGCAATTCTTTCCGTGATACGCAGCATCATCCGCCGCATAATCGTCATGGAATAATTAGAAGGGATGGAGGAGTGAATGGCTTTTTGAAGCTCCGTAAACGGAACAACATGAAGTTTCACCGAACCACCGAACGTGGTGAGCACCTTTGTCAGATCCTCCACCTTTTTTCTCGCCCGTTCGTTTGTATACGGCGGGCTGTGAAAATGGACTGCCTCCAGCTCCGCTCCTCTTTTCATGGACAGGTAGCCGGCCACCGGGCTGTCTATGCCTCCTGAGAGCATCAGCATCACACTGCCGGCCGTTCCAACCGGAAGTCCGCCGGCCCCTTCGATTCGTCCACATGTGATATACGTACCCTGTTCCCGGATTTCAACGTTGATTTCCACATCCGGGTGGTGAACATCCACCGTGGTCTCTTCCGTATTTTTGAGAATATGGCTTCCTATCATAGGATTGATATCCTGAGAAGAAATCGGAAACGGTTTATAGGATCTCCGGGCATTGACTTTAAATGTCTTCGTATCACCCTTATGCTGGAGAAGCGCCTGCAGCGCCGTTTCCTTTATTGCTTCGATGTCATTGGATGCCCGCATAGCCGGACTGAATGAAGAAATACCGAAAACATGACGGAGCGGTTCCATTACCTCATCAAGCGGTTCGCCATGCAGTTCAATGATGGCACGTCCAAACGTCCGTTTTACTTTTGCACCTGGAGTCCCCTGCAGGGCAAAACGGATGTTGCGGACGAGGGTTTGTTCAAACTGTGTTCTGTTTTTTCCCTTAAGCGCCAATTCACCGTATCTTACTAAAATATGATCATATTGCATTACTTTTTCTCTCCCATTACCAGCATCATTTCTGACACAGCTTTTTGCAGAATACGAACAAATTCATCGACTTCCCGTTCTTTCGTGTCATGGGAAAAACTTGCCCGGATCGCGCTTGACGCCCGTTCCATACCAACTCCCGCTGCCAGCAGAACAGCACTGGGTTCCTGGAGTTTGGAAGAGCAGGCGGATTTGGTTGATACGTGGATGTGATTTCTCGTCAACTCCTGAACAAGCACTTCCGGTTTCATACCAGGAAAAGACACATTCACAATATGCGGAGCGGATCCTCTCTGCGGTGTGTTGACCACTGCACCCTCAAGGTCTTGAAGGCGGTGGATAAGGTTCTGTTTAAGATGTTCGAGACGCCCGTTCTGCTGCTGTCGTTCATTTTCGGATAGACGCAGTGCTTTTGCCATTGCTGTAATACCCGGCACATTTTCCGTTCCTGCTCTGTACTGCTGCTCCTGGCTTCCTCCGTGAAATAACGGAGATAATGAGGTCCCCCGTCGCACAAACAACACACCTGTGCCCTTCAAACCATGAATCTTATGAGCGGATATTGTACACAAATCAACGCCCTGCAGATTCAACGGAACATGCCCCGCTCCCTGCACGTGATCCGTGTGGAAAAATAATTTAGGAAATGCTGTTAAAGCTTGAGCTATATCTTCCACCGGATTGATTGTTCCCAATTCGCTGTTCACATGAATGATAGATACCAGAATCGTATCCTCACGCACAGCATGCAGCACATCTTCCACCGAAACCCGGCCTTCCTGGTCCACATCCACATACGTAACATCGAATCCAAACGATTCCAGGGCCTGGAAAGCCTGCATAACCGAGGGGTGTTCCACCGATGACGTTATCAGGTGTTTTCCCCTCTCCTGATGCTCCATCGCAATCCCTTTAATTGCCGTATTATTGCTTTCCGTTCCTCCCGAAGTAAAAACAATTTCCTCCGCATTAACATTTAGAAGCTGCGCCACGGACGCCCGTCCTTTACTTAGGAGAGTTTCTGCCTCTACCCCTGGATGATGAAGCGAAGAGGGATTGCCGAAATAATCCGAGGCTACTTTATAATAAGCATCCAGCACTTCCGGCCACGGTTTTGTTGTTGCGCTGTTATCCAGATAAACCATTCCACCCTCTCCTTTTTTTATATTATAAACTTATTTTTTTAACAGAAATGCAACACCTTATCTTATCACATGTTTTTATCCAAGAAAAACTCGTGATTACGTTCACAGCTTCCTTCACAATAGAAAAGCTGCCCCGTCTCAAGGGGCAGCTTTTCTGTGTTTATTCTTCCATCCTCTGCAGCAGTTCATCCACTGAGATTCTTCCTTCTTCCGGTCCAAGAGAAATGGCATCCGATTTTTTATTACTTTCTTCTCGTTCTGTTTCGGTTGACGAAACATTCGGAGTATCTGTGGATGGATCGCTTGCTTTATCGGTATCCGGGGTTTGACGTGCTGTCCTGTTGTCTTTTGGTGTCTCCGGGCTGGAATCGGTACTGTTGTCTTCCAGTGTTTCTTCTTCAGCGGGCGGATTCACACCTAAAGCCTCATCGAGTTCGGCCGCCAGTTCTTCGGTGCTCCGTTCTTTTTGCGGGTCTGCTTCTTCCTCTGAATCATAAAGAAAGATGACTCCGGCCGCCCCGAAAATCGCAAAACATATCATTATAACTGTCCCTAGCATGTAAATGGGTTTCAATATCCGCCCTCCTTCTAAACAAGACGATTGTATCATATCCACCTTGTTTTAAAAAGGACTTTTGTTCCTTAAACCAAAACATTACAGCTATTCCCTAGTTAATAATACCTAATTAGCGCATTTCCAGTTTCTGCACTGCATTTGGTTCTTTTTGCTCTACAGCCTGTACAGCAGCGTTGACCGCTTCATCATAATAACCTTTTTTAAAAAGGGATTCAGCCTCTATTAATGCATTATGAATAGCTTCTGAATCACTTCTGTGCCGGTTTCCAAGCTGAATGACCCGCTCTGCCAGTTGTGCCTGTTCAATCGTAGCATGCAGCTGCTGATGTACTTTCTGAGCGTAGTGCTCGGCGTCTTCCACCGCAGCGTTGACTTTCCCCATTTCCACCGGGGTTTCTTCCAGACTGGACGCTGCCGCATTCAAGCGTTCTTCAGCCGCATCCATCTCATTCAGCAGACTGGATGGGACTTTCGGCAGGTAAGAGCGCTGCAGCGTCATCCGGTCCCGGAGCAGCTGCCTGCGCAGCGACCTGAGGGTTTCCAGGGCTTTTAGTTCATCTTTGCGGAGCGTGTGCAGCTTTTCCTTCGAACGGCGGATACTCTGGTCGATACCTGTAATATCTTTTTTCAGCTGTTCCAGTGTTTTTTTCAGTGCGGTAAAAGGCTGTTTCTGATTGTCATGAACATCCTGAAAGACCCGCCATTCCTTCATGGCATCCTGGATGGATGTATCCACTTTTTCCTGTTTTCTCTGTTCATCCTCAGGAATACGGTAGCTTCGTTCGACTTTCCGGCGTTCCTCACCGAGGGAGGCAGCCTGTTCTTCAAGACGTGTCAGCTCTTCCCGTGTCTCTGCGGCATTCTCTTCCACAAAACGACGGGCTTCGACCTCTTTTTCCAGGGTATCGTACGTTTCTTCAATAAAGGTTCTAATTTCGTGCAGTCGTTCCCGCACCCATTCCAACTCAAGGTTTTCCACTGCCTTCTTCAGTGCCGGAAGCTCGTCCCGGATGTTTTTGACTTTATCCTTGAATTCATAGTGGCTGATAATGTAGCCTTCCTGCTCCATCTCCTGGAGTCCGTTTTCAAGTTCTGCACACTCTGACGGGATGTCTGTTTCAATGTCTACAAGCACTCCCGGTACCGTGTTCATATTATGTTCTTCCTGCTTCAGTTCCGTATGAACCCGGCTTAAAATCTGGTTTGCTTTTGTGTAATTCCCGGCGTCTCTTTCTTCCTGAAACTCCGTAAAAGCAGCTTCCATCTCCTTAAGTTTCCGCTCGAAAACGGGTGCTGTGCTGCCAAGAGAGAGGCGGTTCTCAGCTAGATTCCGCTGCAGTTTCTCAAGTATTTCACGGTTTTCTGTAATACCGGTCCGGTTTTCTTCTTCGCTATGTATAAGTTGTTCCACTTCACGGAAGATTTTCTGAATATGAGCGTCCATATCCTGAAGCTGCTTGTCCACGCCTTCTATCAGCGCACGCGCTTTACCGAAGCGGTACTTGTTTGCCAATTCTTCGATATCAAAAAGGGCTTCTTCAATGTCGGGAAGATGTTTTCCCAGAATATCGTCCCATTCTTTGCGCCATTCTTCGAATTTTTCTTCCGTTTCCCCGGACATTGTCAAGCCTTTTACTTTTGCTATTTCATCAGCCACCGGTTTGTTCGCGATTTCTGATTTCCACTTTTCCAGCCGATCCACACTTTTATAAATGCCGCGGCGCGAGACCGCTCCATAGATAATAACGGCTGCTGTGATTAAAACTGCCGCTATGATAACGTAATATACCATGAGTCCTCACTCCAGTTTGCGTACACTTTTCTGTATTTTTCGTCAGGACCCGGGCATTTTCCTGCTGCGTAAGTTAAAATATTTATACCGGCACAGGATGTGCGCGGGTGCAGCAGAAAATCATCCTGTCAAACTTTGTCCTTTTGGTTTTCAGAAAGGGCAGGCCCTGTAAAATTCCTCTTACATTCTCGTGTTTTTTATGTAATAGTTACCTTTATGATAACATGGAAATACTTATCATGTGGGAGAAGTTTAAATAAAATTATAAATCAATAGGAAATGGATGGAGGAGAGGAGATGCCCATTACACGTGACGGTCATATTCATACACCGTTCTGCCCACACGGTTCGACAGATTCCTTTCATGCGTATATCGAGCGTGCCTTAAAGGAAGGGCTTGAGACCATCACTTTCACTGAGCACGCGCCGCTTCCGGAAGGGTTTACGGACCCTGTCCCGGAGAAAGACAGTGCAATGGCTGAAAGCGACCTCGAACAATATATCGAAACACTTCATGAGCTGAAAAAAGAGTATCACAGCGACATTACGATACTGACTGGTCTGGAGATAGATTATATTGAAGGGTTTGAAGCACGTACGAAGGCCATGCTGAATGAGATCGGCCCTTACCTGGATGACAGTATTTTATCTGTACATTTTCTTCAAGCAGCTGATACCTGCTTCTGTCTCGATTACAGCCTCGACAGTTTTGGAGATTTTGTTCATGCAGCAGGATCAGTGGAGAATGCCGTGAAAATCTATTTTGATACCGTTCACCACTCGATAAAGTGCGATCTCGGTCCTTATAAACCAAACCGACTGGGCCATATGACACTCATCAAAAAATTCCAGAAAAAATTCCCAATGCCCGATATAACTCCTTACACCCGGGCAGTTCTCGATGCCGTCCGCCTGCAGAACATGACCATTGACTTTAATGGGGCGGGTACTGCAAAAACATGGTGCGGGGAGCCTTATCCGGATCTTGATACCGCCCGGGAGGCCTTAAAAAGAGACATCCCGCTCGTCTACGGATCCGACGCCCATCAAGCTGATGACATGATGCAGGGAGCAAAAAGTACAGCTGCCCTTTGATTATTAAAAATGGACCGGTTGTGCAGCTCTGCGCTCTGTATACGCCGGTGTTACAAGAGCGCTGTACATCCAGTTCCTGATTTCTTTAAGGTACAGCGTAACAAAAGGGGCCTGCTGGGGCTGCATATGAAACACTTCCCGTACATACTGATGATGCAGAAACGGCATCAACACCATACTGCGAAAATGCATGATGGTCCAGTGGGACACAGCAGGATGAAACACTCCTTCTTCCACCCCATCCTGCAGTACAAGCGAATAAAGATGCTTTTCCTTCATCAAGTAGGTGGAAGTGAGCTCCCGGACGAACATCGAATCCAGCGTCATTTCACGCAGGACAAACCGTGCCCGCTGATGACGCTGCTGCATATAGAGAAGCATGTGTTCGGCCATATCCATTAATGTGTCAAACGCATTGCTTCCTTCACGCACCGATATTTCTTCCAGGCCCTCCATATATCCTTCCAGAAAATCAACCACGAGTGCTTCAAGAAGTCCCTGTTTCCCTCCAAAGTAGTAAGATATAAGAGAAAGATTCACACCTGTCCGCCCTGCAATGTCGCGCACAGACGTCCCATCAAATCCTTTATTGGTAAACAATACAGCTGCTTCCTGAATTATTCTGCCGCGGGTATTTTCCATTTCCGGCATCTTGTACCTCCTTTATGCTCCTCTTCTGTACTGGACATGCTGTAACATATCTTCCGTATGGCCGGGCTTTTTTCCTTTAAAAATCTCTCGACATTTCCCTTTATATTTCGCAGGCACTATGAAAAGACGATGCCGGGGGGTTTATGCTATACTCCTTTTTGAAAGGTGTATCGAAGGAGGTTGACGTATGTTTGAACCCGTTTCCTACCAAGGAACTCTGAAGAATAATTTTGACATGTTGAATAAACAGCTTGTTTCCCTTATTGAAGGGGAAACAGACCGTACAGCAAACCTGGCCAATGCCTCTGCATTACTTAACCAGTTTCTGGAAAATGTGAACTGGACAGGGATTTATCTTTACCATGAGGAAGACGGAGAGCTCGTACTCGGGCCGTTTCAAGGGCTTCCTGCCTGCATCCGGATCCCTTTTGAAAAAGGAGTGTGTGGAACAAGTGCTGCTGAAAAACGCACTGTCCGTGTGGATGATGTGAATAGTTTTCCGGGACATATTGCCTGTGATGCTGCTTCCCGTTCCGAGATTGTCGTCCCTCTCCTGAAAGAAGGAAGCCTCATCGGGGTTCTTGACATCGACAGCCCTGTTTACCACCGCTTCAGTGAAGAAGATGAACAATATCTGGAACAATTCGCTGAAACACTATCCGCACATCTCTGAACGGAAGAGCCCCAGCGAACCGATCCCGTTTTTATACTCCGGAGTGCAGGCAAAGTGTTTTGACGAAGCAGCGTATGAGACACAGTAAAAAGTTCCGAACGATTCCTTAGGTAATCGTTCGGAACTTTTTGTGTCATTAATAGGTTTGTCTCAGACTCTTCTTATATCTCATACATAACCTGATTTTTCCCTTTTCGTTTCGCGCGGTACAAAGCCTGATCGGCGCTGAAAAACAGATTGTCAAGCGTGATATACTCTCCACTCATCCATGAAGATGCACCGCATGATATTGTCACAGACGGGGACGAGGCATGTTCTACATGTCTAACAATGCGATCTGCTACTTTCCGCCCTTCTTCCAAAGACGTATCCGGGAGGTAAACAGCCAGTTCTTCGCCGCCCCACCTGGCCGCGGTATCCTCTGAGCGTATATTCTGCTCCAGGATTTCTCCGACCTGGACAATGATGCTGTCACCGGTCTGATGGCCGAAATTATCATTGATTTCCTTGAAGTTATCAATGTCAAAAAGAAGAAAGGTTCCCCGTTTTTCCTTATGGAGAGATTCATTCATTTTCTGTTCCAGGTAACTCCTGGAATGAAGCTTGGTCAGGTGGTCGGTAATAATAAGTTTCTCAAGTTTTTCATGAAGCACTGCATTCATGAAAGCGAGAGTGGAGTGATGGACGAGAGACTGGAGCAGTTTGAACTGATGAAAGGTGAAGGTTTTGGTTTCCCTGCCAAGAACAATGACCGCTCCCTTCAGTTCATCGCTCTGTTTCATCGGAACAGCCATCATGGAGCGGAATCCATCAAAATCGTACGACGATTCATTCAAAAGGTCTCCAATGAAAACTGCTTCGTGATTACGTTCAAAATGATCCATAACACGAAAAATCGTCTCCATCCGCTCCGGTGCCTGAAAATATTCATCGTTAAGCATCCGCACATTACGAACATCATCCATTAGAATGTATCCCTGCCTGCTGTCGGGTATGAACTTTTCAATTTGCAGCTGCATGCTGTCTACCGTTTCCTCAAACTTTCTTGTAGAATTGAGAAATTGGGATGTTTCGTTAATGAGTTGTAAATCTTTTATCAATGTCCGCGACTGTTGGTAAAGCTCCGCATTTTCAAGCGCACTCCCACCAGTGTCAGCCAGTGTTTTGATGTAATCCCTTTCCATCTCATCTTCTACCAGCTGCCGGCCGGCTTCCATGGCCAGCACCCCGTAAACCCCCTGCTTGCCAAGCAGTGGGATGTAAAGAACGGAATTTTCCTCTTTTTTTGTCTCAGCTGTCTGAATCTGACCGAGAAGATATGTTTGCTTCATTTTTTCATTAATGTTCTGAAAACCAAAGGAACAGTCAATATGGCCCAGTTCCGAATGTACTTCCCAGTCCTGGGCAAGATGAAGAGCGATACGGCTTCCTGGATAAATAAATTCAAGAGCCTGGACAATTTCTTTCAGTACAGCCGCTGCTTTCATCGAAGAATGGAATTTCTTCGTAACCTGCACCATAAGAGCATATCTCTTATCTCTTCCGGGGCCGTTTCGGTACTGTTCCTGAAGCCGGTGCTTCAAAAATGGAATCAGTCCGCTCAGGAAAAAAACAAGCCCTGTGCTGTTTGGATGACTTTGTTTGACAATCGCACCCGCGGTCCAGAAACGCCCCTCTAATTGAAACAGTTTTTCTTCCTGACAAATTTCAGTTCCTTCTGGAAGATTTGCATCGGTGTAAGTAGATACTGTTTCACCATGGTCATTTTTCAAAAAAAAGATGAATGAACCAAACAAGTCTCTAACCTCTTTTGTGTCCAGAATCTCTTCCCACATCCACTTGTATTGTTCTGTGTCGTCCGATGAGAACTGTACATTCTTCATATTTTTACACCACCGCTTGCTTTTTTCCCTTGGATATTTCCGGTCCCCTGTCTATATACAACTGTCTATGAATGTGATTCTTTATACCTGTGACTTATTTCTATATTGCATTGTAACTTATTTTCATTAAAATTTCTGTGATTTTTTTCAATTTGTAAAAATAATATTATCCGCTTAGATTGCAATAATAAATGCAACAACCACCTCAATTCCATTATTTGTAACTAAAGAACAGATGCCAACCCCTGTTCGAATCGGTCGTTAGGAGACTGGTATCCCAGTATTTTACGGGGGAGGGTGTTGCACCAATTCTCCACATAGGCAATGACGGTATCGTCCAGGTCATCGATGGATTGTCCTTTGGGTATAAACCGTCGGATCAATCCGTTATGGCGTTCGTTCGTGCCTCTCTCACTGGAAGTATAGGGGTGCGTATAATAGACGCTAACCTGATCACAGTCAACGGCTTCGGTAAGTTCGCTGAATTCGGAACCGTTGTCGGATGTGATAGATTGAAAAATGGATGAAAAA
>NZ_FOTY01000042.1 GCF_900114715.1 Salibacterium qingdaonense | reverse complement strand
CTTAGCCGCCCCCCCACCACATGGATACGCCGGACGAAGGAATGTATGGACCTTCAGCCAGTGATATATGGGAGGGTTAGCGACCATGTGCGATGTGGGTGATTTCCAAGAGCACGGTCATATACTAATTTACCAACAAATTCCTGTTCGGACAGATGGAAGGATTCTGTACTGGTTCAAATTGTTAGACATAACAATATATGTGTCCGTGAGGTGGGAACGCATCTAGCTGGTGATCATTGATAGGTTAGAAATTCTGAGAAAACAAGAGCATGTGGAAGAATAATTAATTACAAAGAGGGAGGAAGGTGGGTCAATCCCACAAATGTGAAATATGGTGTGAAATGGTAATAAGGGCTTTCGGTTTTTCTTTTTACTGGTAAAATAGTAACCAAAACCGTACAGGAAAAGTGGGGGGTAAGATGGAGGATATCAAGGAAAGACTGCAGCGGATGAAAGAGGAGCAGCACAAGCTGTCCAAAGAGTTTGACGCGGTTGTATCAACATACGAAAACAGTGATGTCCATCAGCATAATGAAACCCTGCAGCAGGAGAATGAAGCTTACCAGAAAGCTTTGGAAGAACTCCGCACAACCTATCAGCATGTGAAAGAAGAAAATGAGAATCTGCGGCATGCCCTGCAGGAACAGATGCTGGATGAAAAAACCAACATTCTGAAACTGTCCAGGAAAAAAATGCACACCTATTTCGGCAAAGCTGTGGACAGCACCCGCGATCAGCTGAGCCGGTTTGAAGAAAATGCGAAAAAAAATATAGAACAACTTAAACATAAGAGGGCGCAATCGATTCATCAAGAAGCTGAAGCGGTTGATCAGCGGCTGCAGGAGCTGACCGAAGAAGTGGAAGAAGCTGCCCGGAAGGAACGGAATCTGCTGGACGTGCAGGAACAGGAGATGCTGCATTCCATGTCGCAGAGCTACGAAGATTTTGCCGGCAAAGATATAGACGAAGAAACCATGGAAAAACGAAAGAAAGAAAACCAGATCGAAATGAAAATCGGTTTGAGCTGGATCAACAAACTCGGTATTCTGTTGATTCTTTTAGGAGTGGCGGCGGCCTTTCGCTATTCCTATACGACGTGGTTCACGGACGAAATCAAAGGCGCGGCCTTTGCTGTGCTCGGCCTGTTGATGCTTGCAGCCGGCGAATGGTTCTTCCGTAAACAAAAACAAACGTTTGCGGTCGGTTTGACCGGCGGCGGGATTGCCGTGTTGTACGGATCGGTCTTTTTCAGCTATTTTCTGCTGGAGATTATCGGAATGACACCGGCCTTGGTGTTATCGGTCGTCATTACCGCCGGAGCCATCGCTTTGTCTCTTTATTACCAATCCAAAACGGTGTGTACATTCGGCCTTGTAGGCGGCTATCTGCCGTTTTATTCCTATCTGGCGGCGTTTGGTCTGGATGAGACAGCTGTGTACGCGGCTATGGTTTATTTTATGATATTGAATGGCTCCGTGCTGGGGCTGTCGTTTCAAAAACGATGGACCACGGTTCACCAAATAAGCTTTTGGTTGAATATACCTACCTTTTTGATTCTTGCTGTGTTGTCACCGGTGAAGGGAGTAAGTTTCGTTTTCGCTATCACAACGTTCCTGCTGTATCTTAGTCTGACGGCTGCGTATCCGTTTATCTATAGAACAGCGGTGAAGTATGCGGATGTGACCCTGCTTTCGATGAATACGCTGGTCAGCTGTGCCGTCATGTACTACCTCCTGCATGCCATGCAGTGGGAAGACGGTGCCGGTCTTCTGGCTTTGGCATTCGCAGGTCTTTACTTTGCCCTTGGGCGGCTGGCTGCAGAGCGGATGAGCGGTGAAAAACAGACCGTCGTGCTGTTTTACGGATTTTCCCTTGCATTTATCGTTCTTGCGGTACCGTTTCAGTTCGAATGGGAATGGACGGCACTGGGCTGGCTCGCCGAAGCGCTTGTCATTATGTTTTATGCCAATCAATACAGCGTCAGGCTGCTCGAAAAAGCCGGATGGGGTGTGCTTGGCCTTTCGATTGGTATATTCGCTGTAGAAACAGCCAGGTATGTGGATGGAGAAAATCCTCCACTGTTCCATCTGGAATATAGCTTTATGACAGCAGGTCTGCTGCTTGTTATGTTCTATTACGTCCATGCTCAGAAAAAAACGTCGCAAACGGTACTTTTTCGCGGATTTCACCGATTTATTGACGTCGTAAAGTATGTCACCCTTATGAATCTATGGATCTATGCTGTGTATGAAAGTCTGCACTGGTACGATGAGTTTGTCCCGGCATCCTTTGATCATTACTGGTTTTACCAGTGGCTTATTCTGGCCTTTTTATCTGTCGGAATCGGGTACGGCATGAAGAAAACACCACTTCTGTACGACAAAATGGTTGGATATCTGTGCCTGTTTTTATACGGAACAGGAGGGTTGGCCGCCTTCGTTGTCACAGCGGCGGTTCCGGCGGTAGGTGCAGACTCGGACGGGTTGGTGGATTATACGGCGCTTGCCGTGCTGATTGTCTGTCAGGCGGTGATTTTCACGACCGGTCGAGATCTGCTGCTCGCCTTTATGCGTGCGCGGCACATGAACGCGGAGTGGTACCCTGCTGCCACGGGCCTTTATTTTTTCATCATTCAGGCAGCGTTTCTCCATGTGCAGCTGCAGCTTGATGGCGCCGGTTTTGTGATCAGTCTTATCTATCTCATCACAGCGCTTGGCTACATCACGTACGGTTTTATGAGGGGCTTTGTTTACATCCGCCGTATTGGTCTCGCGCTGACGTTGTTTGCTACAGGCAAGCTCTTTCTCGCTGATCTAGCTTTCCTCGGAGAAAGGAGTCAAATCGCGGCTTACTTCTGTTTCGGTATCGTATTAATCGGCGTCTCCTACCTGTATCAAAAAGTATCGAGCCGGCAGCATGAAGACTCAAAGTAAATACGGAACTTCATTTATACAACACACAGCTTAAAAAAGAAAGGCGGATTACACATGTTGATGGGATTAGTTGTGTTGTTTCTTTTCCTTTTTACGGTGGTGCTGTGCTGCATCTTTATTGTCCGTTTTGGTATGTTTATTCTAAAAAAGAAACCATTTCCGAAAAAACTGTCGGCGTTTTGTCTTGCCGGTATTGTTACCCTTCTTATCATCAGTGGATACCAGACTTATTTTTTCACATTTGATGAGACGAAAGGAAATATAAATCAAGAACCGGTGGAATCGCCAAACGGCACCTACACTGCCGTAAGGTACGATCTTCCTTACGGCGGTGCGGCAGGCGGTGTTAATGTACGTGTGCAGGTGCGGGAAAATGGTACGAACAATGATCCGGGAACGGTCTATTTCGCGGATGCAAAAAGGCAGTTTCAGCTGGAATGGGAGGATAATTCTACGCTGAAGGTGACGAACAAATCCCTGGAGTATCCGGATTCCAACCGAAGTGTTGAACTTGATGTAGAAGACGAGGTATATCATGAAACCGGCCGGGCTTGTAAGAGCTGGTTGCTGAAAGACGAGTATGACACCTGCTATCAGCATGAAAGCTCATAGTAAAAACGCAGGCAGGCGTCTGCCGAACGTTCGGCAGACGCCTGCTGCCGGTCTAGTCCCAGTGAACGTGAAACAGGACACGTTTTCGTTTTTCGGTTACCACGGTTTCTGCGGAGGTTTCTTTCAGGTATTCCATCTGCTCTGCAAGAAATCCCGCTTCCAGGTGGCGGTCAAGTTGTTTTTCTTCCTGAGCCAGAGGCATTTCAAACTCCATTTCTTTTCGTTTTTCCGAAGTCAACACCAGATTCCCCCAGCCGGCTTCCTGGAAAAACGTCTGAATTTCTTCTGTTGTTTCTTTCCTGTACTCCCGCGCAATGCGTCTGCCGCCCCAGTACAAAATATCGGGTTCATCAGTGCCAAACAGTGCCGGGAGTAATGTTTCCCGCAAAAGAGTGTAGTTAAAGTCAGTCATTGCTATCTTCCTTTCCGCCATTTGTCATTATACCTTTAAAAGCTGGAAATCGCTATAGCTAATACCCTTCAGGCATGATATACTGTAGCCCGAATTCCAGTCGGAGGTAAGAGCGATGAAAAAAGGGTTGGAACGTTTCATGACGCCGTTTCGAATCATTATATCCGTTTATATATTATCGATGTTTTTATTCAGTTTTTTATTGTGGCTGCCGTTTTCCCATCAGGACGGCATAGAGATGTCCTACATGGAATCTCTGTTCACGTCTGTATCTGCAGTCAGTGTAACAGGTCTAAGCGTCATTGATGTGTCAGAATCATTAAGTTATACCGGGGTTGTATTTCTTGCGCTTGCCATGCAGGTGGGAGGCATCGGCATTATGTCGCTCGGGACATTTGTGTGGATGCTCTTCGGGCGCAAAATCAACTTATCCCAGCGGCTGTTAATTATGGTGGACCAGAATCAGTACCAGTTTTCCGGGATGGTCAAGTTGATGCGGGGCATTCTGCTGCTTGCGCTTGCCATTGAACTGGTTGGTGCTCTCATACTCGGCACGTATTACCTGCAGCACTTTGACACGGCAGCCGAAGCTTACTACCAGGGGTCATTTGCTGCACTCAGTGCGTTCACCAATGCCGGTTTTGATGTAACCGGACAGTCTTTAATTCCATTTGCAAATGACTATTACGTGCAGTTTATCGTGCTGCTTCTTATTTTCGCCGGTGCGATTGGTTTTCCGGTGTTAATGGAAGTGCGTGAATATTTCACAACCAAGAGCAGCTATTTCAAGTTCAGTTTGTTTACGAAAGTGACAGTAACCACTTACTTTCTTATTTTTGTCATCGGCGCGGCCGGTATATGGGTGCTGGAACGGGGCATGTTTTTTGAAGGAATGGCATGGCATGAACAGTTTTTCTATTCCATATTCAATTCAGCTACGGCAAGAAGTGCGGGTCTCACGACAATGGAGACGTCTTCTTTCTCCCTGCCGACGCTGCTTTTCATTTCTCTGCTCATGATTATCGGCGCAAGCCCGTCCAGTGTAGGGGGCGGTATCCGTACGACAACCCTTGCTGTGATGTTTTTGTCCATCCGGAGTTTTGCGCTTGGAAAAAGTGATGTGAAAGTGTTCGGTCGTGAAATCCATCCGGAGGATAAACAAAAGGCATTCATGGTACTGTCTTTTTTCATGTTTGGATTGTTTCTGGCTGTGACGCTGATCACGGCTTTTGAGCAGGGAAATCCGAGAGTGGAACTTATCGACATTATTTTTGAAACAAGTTCTGCTTTTGGTACAACCGGCCTGACTACCGGGGTGACTTCCAGTTTGTCAAGGCCGAGCCTGTTTCTGTTGATGCTCCTTATGTTTATCGGAAGGGTCGGCATACTGGTGCTTCTCTTCTCCGTAAAACGAAAAGAAACCAAGTCCTCATTCCGGTATCCAACAGAACGTATGATTATCGGCTGACAAGAGACACTAAAAAAGCCCGGTTCCGCCGGGCTTTTTTAAGGCTCAAAACCGTTATGAAGGTGTATCCGGTTTCTTGACTAGCTGTTATAGGGGGAGTACAATAAATTTGTCGGAACGATGTATTTGGAGCACGTTTTTGTTGAGTATACAGACTAATTAGTCCAGGGTGCTCAACCCCATTAACACCAGAGAATATCCAGGATTCCGGTTGTACATAACAGGGTGTAGCGCAGCGTTTTGCGCATGGAATTCATGATGTTTCTGGAGAAGAAACAGGAGGTCGTTGATCGAAGAAGAAAAAGAAGCAGTCTACGACAAACCATGTATTAAATTTTTTTTAGGAGGAACATTGGCATGGCTGAAAACCGCGATTTTATGAACCGCAGACTTCATTCTCTGCTCGGCGTCATCCCCATAGGGATTTTTCTGATCCAGCATTTGACGGTGAACTTTTTTGCTACACGCGGCGCTGAAGCATTTAATGCTGCTGCACATTTTATGGAAAGTTTACCATACCGGATTTTTCTGGAAATTTTCATCATTTTTCTCCCGATTCTCTTTCATGCAATATACGGTCTGTATATTGTATTCCAGGGTAAAAGCAATACAACCCGTTTCGGATTTTTCAGAAACTGGATGTTTCTTATACAGAGAATTACAGGGGTATATCTTCTTATCTTCATTGCGTGGCACGTTTGGCAGACACGTGTGCAGGCTTCTTTAGGTGCCGATGTGAACTATGATATGATGGCAGATATACTGAGTAGTTCATTTATGCTTGTATTCTACATTATCGGCGTTCTGTCAGCGACATTTCATTTCTCCAACGGTCTCTGGTCATTTCTCGTTTCCTGGGGGATCACAGTCACCCCTCGTTCCCAGCGGATCGCGACCTATGCGACAGCGGTTATCTTTGTCGCCCTGTCGGTTGTTGGAATGAGTGCCCTGCTCTCATTTATCAATCCTGATTTAGCGAATATGTAAGGGAGTGTATCATACATGAGTGATGGTAATATTATCGTAGTCGGCGGAGGGCTGGGCGGCCTGATGGCCACCATAAAAGCAGCAGAAGCCGGCAAACAGGTAGATCTTTTTTCCGTTGTTCCCGTCAAAAGATCCCATTCTGTCTGTGCCCAGGGCGGCATTAATGGCGCTGTGGACACAAAAGGTGAAGGCGATTCGCCGTGGGAGCATTTTGATGACACAGTGTACGGCGGTGACTTTCTTGCAAACCAGCCTCCGGTAAAAGCTATGGCAGAAGCAGCTCCGGGAATTATTCATCTGCTGGACCGGATGGGTGTCATGTTCAACAGGACGTCGGAAGGTCTGCTTGATTTCCGCCGTTTCGGCGGCACGCAGCACCACCGCACCGCTTTTGCCGGTGCGACAAGCGGACAGCAGCTGCTGTATGCTCTTGATGAGCAGGTGCGGCGGTATGAAGTCGAAGGACTTGTGAATAAATACGAGGGCTGGGAATTTCTTGGGGCCGTTCTTGATGAAGAAGAACGCTGCCGCGGTATCTCCGCCCAGAATCTGACTACCATGGAAATTGAAACATTCCGCTCAGACGCTGTCGTTATGGCAACCGGGGGACCGGGAATCATTTTCGGAAAAACGACCAATTCCATGATTAACACAGGATTCGCGGCTGCCCGGTTGTATGAACAGGGTGTTTACTATGCAAACGGAGAATTTATCCAGATTCATCCGACGGCAATACCAGGAGATGACAAGCTCCGCTTGATGAGTGAATCTGCACGCGGGGAAGGCGGCCGTGTCTGGACATACAAAGACGGTAAGCCTTGGTATTTCCTTGAGGAAAAATATCCGGCCTACGGAAACCTTGTTCCGCGCGACATTGCAACCCGTGAAATTTTCGATGTCTGTGTAAACCAGAAGCTCGGGGTCAACGGAGAGAATATGGTGTACCTTGATCTGTCTCACAAAGATCCAAAAGAGCTCGATGTCAAGCTCGGTGGTATTATGGAAATTTACGAGAAATTCATGGGAGATGACCCGCGTAAAGTACCGATGAAAATCTTTCCGGCAGTCCACTATTCCATGGGCGGCATGTGGGTGAATTATGATCAAATGACAAATATTCCAGGGCTTTTTGCAGCCGGAGAATGTGACTACACGCAGCACGGCGCCAACCGTTTGGGTGCAAATGGTCTTCTTTCCGCCATTTATGGTGGTATGGTTGCCGGACCGAGTGCAGTAGAATACATCAACGGCCTTGATAAACTGGCTGAAGATCTTCCTTCCTCCATCTATGACCATTATAAGAAGGAGAATGAAGAAGAATTTGAAAACATTATGAACATGCGCGGGGAAGAAAATGCGTATGCCCTCCATAGAGAACTCGGTGAATGGATGACAAATTACATGACAGTTGTCCGCGAAAATGACAGGCTGCTTGAGACGGATGAAAAAATCCAGGAACTGATGGAACGTTATAAAAACATCAACATGCCGGATACAGCACGCTGGAGTAACCAGGCAGCGTCGTTCACCCGTCAATTGAAAGGCATGCTGAATCTTGCACGTGTTATGACACTTGGTGCATACCACCGCAATGAAAGCCGCGGTGCGCATTACAAGCCGGAATTCCCGGAACGTAATGACGAGGACTACCTGAAAACAACAAAAGCCAAGTACAACCCGGATAAGAACGAGCCGGCATTTGAATATGAAGATGTAGACGTGTCCCTGATTAAACCGCGGAAACGGGATTATTCGAAAGGGAAGGAATCTGAGAAACAAGGAGCTGGTAAACAATGAGCGAAGATAAACAGGTCCGTTTTATCATCACCCGTCAGGACAGCCCGGACAATGAACCATATACAGAAGAATTCAACCTCACTTACCGTCCGAACATGAATGTAATCTCTGCCTTAATGGAAATCCGCCGCAACCCTGTGAATGCTGAAGGTCAGGAAACATCTCCGGTAGTATGGGATATGAACTGTCTTGAAGAAGTCTGCGGCGCCTGTTCCATGATTATCAACGGTAAACCTCAACAGTCTTGTACGGCTCTTGTTGATCACTTTGAACAGCCGATTAAGCTGGAGCCGATGCGGACCTTTCCGGTCGTTCGTGACCTTATCGTTGACCGCAGTCAAATGTTCGATTCCCTGAAAAAGGTGAAAGCCTGGATTCCAATTGACGGCACATATGATCTCGGACCAGGCCCCCGGATGGCAGAGAACAAACGACAGTGGGCGTACGAGCTGTCAAAATGCATGACCTGCGGAGTCTGCCTGGAAGCCTGTCCGAATGTCAATGATAACTCCGATTTTATGGGACCGGCTCCCGTTTCTCTGGTGCGCCTTTATAATGCACACCCGACTGGTGAAATGAACAAATCGGAAAGACTGGAAGCATTAATGGGAGAAGGCGGTATTGAAAGCTGCGGTAACTCCCAGAACTGCGTGGAAGTCTGCCCGAAAGGCATCCCGCTCACGACATCGATTGCTGCTCTGAACCGTGACACTTCCCTTCAGGCATTCAAGAACTTCTTTGGAAGTGACAGAGCCTGATATATAAGTATTACCCCCTTCCGAAATATCCGGGAGGGGTTTTTTGGTACAGACGTACGTGTAGAACCTGAAATAACGGGTGCTGACACAAATGAGCGCTGTCCAGGCGGGCCATCTCTCATAACAAGCCGCTGCACCGGCAGGTTTTCTCATTCTTTCAGGGAAAATTCCAGTCCTATTCAAGGCTTCTGTCCGTAACGCCCTGTTCCCCGGGCGCATAAAATATGCTGACTATATTCTTTCCATCCTCCGACCCTTTCGCCTTCAGGCAGAGGACGGGGACAGCCTTGTCAAGAAAGGGTGAAGCCACTTGAGAGAGATGGACAGAGGTTACCGTACCCTGCTCACTAAAAGGGAACGGGAAGTGTTTGAATTACTCGTCCAGGATCAGACGACCAAAGAAATAGCCTCCCAGTTATTTATCAGTGAAAAGACGGTCCGAAACCATATTTCCAACACGATGCAGAAGCTGGGGGTCAAGGGGCGTTCCCAAGCTGTAATTGAACTCATACGGCTCGGGGAACTTTCAATTTAATGAACGACCAGCTTCCCTGTAAAGGAAGAAACGGCTGAAGGGTGGAGGACGAATGAATCCCGAAGCTTTCTCTAACTATGAAACCCGGCAGAAACGGTCGTTTCTTATCCTTTGGGAAAGCTGGTTCTTTTTTAATTGTTTCTAAAACCTTGCCGATTGATTATGGAAGTGCTATAATAAACCGTAAGTTTGCAGCGAAGGCATTGTCATATTATTGTACAGATTTACGTGTTACTGACTGGATCAGGCATGAGTAAATGCATCAGGAAGAAATAAGTATTCGTACCGGCTTGTTTCTATACCGACCTAATGCGTTTGCTCATGCCTTTTTTACTACCGTCCGTATCTGAATAGAGCACCAGAAACGCTTGACCTGACGCTGCAATCCTTAGTATGTTTATGAAAGCGATATAAATTTTAAGAAAAGGGGTTTCAGTCATGAAAGAACAAAAGTATACCATCACAAACGATACCGGGATCCATGCTCGTCCGGCAACCCAGCTTGTGAACAAAGCCGGTCAGTTTTCTTCGGAAATCACACTTGAATACAACGGGAAGTCCGTGAACCTCAAATCCATAATGGGTGTTATGTCTCTAGGCGTCGGCAAAAATTCTGAAGTAACGATCCGTGTTGAAGGTTCCGATGAAGAAGAGGCCATGAAAGCAGTGGATGAAGTAGTGAAAGAAGGGCTTGGAGAGTAATGACTACCACCTTGAAAGGCATCGCTGCCTCAAAGGGCATTGCCTTTGCGAAAGCATTTGTCCTTGAACAACCGGAGATGAACATCGAAAAGAGACAGGTCAATGATATCGAGGCGGAGGCTTCCCGCTTTTATGATGCGGTAGACCGCGCAAAGCAGGAACTTCAGGTTATTAAAAACAAGACCTTGAAAGATATGGGAGAGGACAAGGCGGAAATTTTTTCCGCCCATCTTCTTGTGCTGGAAGACCCGGAAATTATCGACGGAGTCAACGCCAAAATTAAAGAAGAACAGGTAAACGCCGAAACAGCGCTGAAAGAATTATCCGACATGTATGTCACCATGTTTGAAGGTATGGACAATGAGTACATGAAAGAACGCGCCTCCGACATCCGGGACGTTTCGCAGCGGATTCTTCTTCATCTGCTCGGTGTGGAAAACACAAGTCTTGCTGCCATTCAGGAGGAGACCGTTGTCATCGCTGAAGACCTGACTCCTTCAGACACGGCTCAGCTTGATTTGGCGTATGTTCTTGGATTTGCGACGGATATCGGCGGACGCACTTCTCATTCGGCTATCATGGCGCGTTCCATGGAGATTCCGGCCGTTGTCGGAACGAAGCAGGCAACGTCATCGATTCAGACAGGAGACTCTCTTATCATCGACGGCATGGAAGGGGAAGTTATTCTCCAGCCGGATGAAGAAACGATTGCTTCCTATAAAGAAAAGCAGCAGGAATACCTCCGTAAAAAAGAGGAATGGGCCAAAATGGTGAACGAGCCGTCCGTCACAAAAGACGGAACCCGTGTCGAACTTGCGGCAAACATAGGAACTCCGGATGATCTGGAGGGAGTTCTCGCAAACGGTGCGGAAGGTATCGGTCTGTACCGTACGGAATTTTTATACATGGGCCGGGATGAACTCCCGGATGAGGAAGAACAGTTTGAAGCATACAAAAATGTTCTTGAAAAAATGGACGGACGAGCGGTAGTGATCCGCACACTGGATATCGGCGGTGATAAGGAACTTCCTTATTTGGACCTTCCGTCAGAACTGAATCCGTTTCTCGGTTTTCGTGCCATCCGTCTCTGTCTTGAGCAGACGGACATGTTCCGCACCCAGCTCCGGGCACTGCTGCGTGCCGGTGTTTACGGGAATTTAAAAATCATGTTCCCAATGGTGGCCACGATTGAAGAGTTCCGGGAAGCAAAGAGCATTCTCGAAGAAGTGAAAGAAGACCTCAAAAAAGAAGGGCAGCAGCCTTCTGAAGATGTTGAAACAGGCATCATGGTGGAAATACCATCTACAGCTGCAGCTGCCGACATTTTCGCAAAAGAGGTTGACTTCTTCAGTATCGGTACGAACGATCTCATTCAGTATACGATGGCTGCCGACCGCATGAGTGAGAAAGTATCCCACTTGTATCAGCCGTACCACCCGGCTGTACTGAGGTTGGTAAAGCAGGTAATTGAAGCGGCTCATCATGAAGGAAAATGGGCCGGTATGTGCGGAGAAATGGCCGGAGAAGAAACAGCAGTGCCGCTGCTTCTCGGTCTTGGACTTGATGAGTTCAGTATGAGTGCGACTTCCGTTCTTCCCGCCAGAAGTCAGCTTCTTACTCTGACGAAAGAAGAATCGCAGGAACTGGCTGCGGAAGCTGTCAATCTTCCTACCGCCAAGGAAGTTGAAGCACTTGTTTACGAAAAAGGTTTTGTTCAGTCCTGATCCGCTGCTGGAACTAAAAATTATTCGGTCCCGCTTTCATGCGGGGCTTTTTTTATGTATACAAAGAAATGCTGACAGCTTTCTTCCACCAGGGTCCGCATCTGCTGATTGATAAAGCTGTCTGAAATATCCCGGCCGTCTTGAAATCACGACGGAAAAAAGAGAGAATATATATGATAAGGAATGAAACAGTTGACCTTCTCATTTGACAGGAAGACTGGTCTGCAAGGGATAACTCCAATTATTAAAAAATGAAAAGGCAGTATGAATAAATTAACGAGAAATAGAGGGACAATAAGTGAATCGACCAATTGGAATTATAGACTCCGGAGTGGGAGGACTGACGGTGGCCAGGGAGGTGGCCCGGCAGCTGCCAAAGGAAAAGATGATATATATCGGAGACACAGCAAGGTGTCCATACGGCCCGAGGCCTGTCCATGAAGTGAAGCAGTTTACGTGGGAAATGATTCATTATCTGCAGCAGGAAAACATAAAAATGCTTATTATTGCGTGTAATACGGCGGCGGCCGTCGTTCTGGAGGAAGTAAAAGAACATCTTGATATCCCGGTTATAGGGGTAGTACAGCCAGGTGCCATTACGGCACTGAAGTTGACAAAATCAGATCATGTCGCCGTCATTGGTACGGAAGGAACGATTGCCAGCGGCGCCTACCCACGTGCCCTGCATGCTGTAAATGAAGGGGTACACGTACAGTCGCTCGCCTGTCCGCCCTTTGTGCCTTTAGTTGAGCAGGGAATCTGTGAAGGAGAGGAAGCACTGTCGATCGTCCGCCGTGCGCTTCGCCCGCTCACTGGTTCTTTCTTTGACACTATGATTCTCGGCTGCACCCATTACCCCCTTTTAGCCGAAGTGATTCAGGAAGTCGTAGGAGATGAAATCCGGCTTATTTCATCCGGAGACGAAACGGCCAGCGAAGCAAGCACCATTTTGAATTTCCACAATATGCTCCACACTGATACATCTTTTCCGGAGCACACATTCTATACGACCGGACAGGTGGAGCATTTTCGTATGATCGCGGACCGCTGGCTGGATGATACGGCCTCTGATGTCCGGTCAATCCGTCTGGAGCAGACCGACCGTTTCCACTCAAAAAAAGTACTGTAAAAACAGCGGTTTGTCCAGTGTTTTCACGGGAAAATATATTCTGATGGTCTAATTCCCATCCAGGCTCGTATAAATAGTACAAACTGGTCTGGGAGGGAAGAACGAATGAAAATGCCGTGGAAGGCAGCAGCCGTTTTAGCGGTGCCTTTTGTTTTGCAGGGGTGTGGATTTGGCAGTGATGAGGCAGGAAATATGGATGAACCTCCGGAAGAAGTAACGGAGGACATAGCTTGGGAAGACTTTGAGGAAGCAGCACAACAGGAGGAATCCTCTTCTTCGGCTGAAGAAGAGCCGGCAGAAGAGGAAACAGTCGAAAGGGAGCTTTATCTCATTGATGAAAATGGAATGGTTGCTCCGCAGACCTTTTCTCTTCCTAAAACGGAAGGCGTACTGAAACAGTCGCTGGAGCATCTCGTAACCGGTGGGCCGATCAGCCAAATGGTTCCAAATGGATTCCAGGCTGTACTGCCTCCAGGCACAGAAGTAGATGTACGTCTGGAGGAAAACGGCACTGCGGTGACCGACTTTTCACCGGAATTCCGGGACTATCAACCGGAACAGGAACAGGCGGTACTGCAGGCTGTAACCTGGACATTGACGCAATTTGATAATGTGGAGGATGTCTCCTTTCAAATAAACGGCTATAAACAGGATACCATGCCGGTAAATGGAACCCCGATTGGAGACTCCTACAGCCGTGCCCAGGGAATCAATCTTGAAAACGGGCGCGTCAGCGATATGACAAACAGCAGCAGTGTCACCGTATATTTTTTATCCCAGATTGGGGAAAACTCCTACTATGTTCCGGTTACCCGGAGAATAAGCGGGAAAGACGAGGATAACAAACTGGATGCGGCGATGACTGAACTGGTCAGAGGCCCTTCTCCGGAAAGCGGCCTGCATGACGTTCTGCGTGAAGGAACGTCGCTTGTAGAACCTTCGCAGGTAAAGCAGGGAACGGCGTCCATTTTCTTTAATGAGGGGCTGCTCTCCGGTCAAAATGGCTCCGTTTCGGAAGAAGCGCTTCATGCAGCCCTTTTGACGGCTACAGAACTGGAAGACGTTGAAAACGTAGAACTGAATGTGGAAGGGGCGGAAGAAGTTCTTCGGGTAAATGGTGACACACTTGAAGATCCGGCAGCTCGTCCGGCACTTGTAAATGACGCTCCTTCCAAGGGATGAAAATGCTGAGTAAGGCGGCTCTATGCTGCCTTCTTTTTATCCAGGGCGTCCGTAAGGCTCCTGCTGTAGAAGGCAGGAGCTGCGGGCGTGTGCACGTTAATAGGTTTTTTAATTAGGAGGATACAGACATGACAATGACACGTTTTGATGGAAGAGAAAAAAATGAATTGCGACCGGTTATAATTGATACGGAATTTCTAAAACACCCGGAAGGTTCGGTGCTGATCACCGTTGGAGAAACGAAAGTCATCTGTACAGCGAGCATTGAGGATCGTGTTCCGCCGTTTATGCGAAACACCGGCAAGGGCTGGATCGCAGCAGAGTATTCGATGCTGCCAAGAGCGACAGAGCAGCGTAATATCAGGGAAGCAGCGAAAGGCAAACTTAGCGGACGAACCATGGAGATTCAACGTTTAATCGGCCGTTCGCTCCGCTCTGTCGTTGATTTGTCCAGCATCGGTGAGCGTACGATCTGGATCGACTGCGACGTCATTCAAGCAGACGGCGGCACACGCACCGCCTCTATTACCGGAGCATTCGTAGCGATGGCTATGGCTGTCAAATCTTTTGTGGAAGCAGGAAAAATCAAAAAATGGCCGATTGTGGATTATCTTGCAGCTGTTTCGGTTGGAGTGGATGCTGGACAGGAAGAACTGCTGGATTTATGCTATAAAGAGGATGCCGAGGCAGCGGTGGACATGAATATCGTGATGACAGGCAACGGTGAATTCGTTGAACTTCAGGGAACTGGTGAAGAAGCCTCCTATTCCCGCAGCCAGCTCAATTCCCTTCTCGACCTTGGGGAAAAAGGGATGAACGAACTGTTTTTGATCCAGAAAGAACTGCTCGGCTCCATAGATGAAGATATTCAAACGAAGAAGGAAGCGGCTGAATAATATGCGTACAATCATTATCGCGACCAAGAATGAAAACAAAGTTAAAGAATTCCGTGACATGTTCGGTGCTGATGTGGTTGTTCAGTCCCTGCTTGATGTGGAGATGGAAGATATCCCCGAGACGGGGGTGACGTTTGAAGAGAACGCCTCCCTGAAGGCGGAAGCGATTGCCGGAGTGTATAACGTGCCGGTTATTGCAGATGACTCCGGGCTCGAAATTGATGCCCTGCATGGACGTCCCGGTGTGTATTCCGCCCGTTACGCCGGGGAGGACAAAAACGATGAAGCAAACACAGCCAAAGTACTGCAAGAGCTTGAAGGTGTACCGGAAGAAGAACGCACGGCGCGTTTTGTCTGTGTGATTGCCGCGGCGGCACCGGGGAAAGAAACGGAAACATTCCGCGGAACGTGTGAAGGCAGCATAGCCACGTCAAAATCAGGCACGAACGGGTTCGGTTATGATCCTATTTTTTATCTGCCGGAGCGCGGTGTCTGCATGGCAGAACTGCCGCCGGAAGAAAAAAATAAAATCAGCCACCGGTACCAGGCGCTTCAGAAAATGAAAGAACAAAGCATGAATATTACATCCGGTGAGGGAGAGTGAATCCTATGAAATGTTTGTTGGTCAGTGACAGCCACGGCAGTGAAACAGAGCTGAGTGAAGTAATTGAGCGGCACCGCGGCGAAGTGGATGCTGTCTTTCACTGCGGAGACTCTGAATTGTCCAACGATTCTTCTATTCTTGAAGGTGTACATACGGTCCAGGGAAATGTGGACAAGCCGGGCGAATTCCCGGAAGATACAGCTGAAACAGTAAAAGGGGTGCGTGTGTATGTCACACACGGCCATCTTTACAATATTAAAATGACTCATATTCCGCTGTCTTACCGTGCTGAAGAAACTCAGGCCCGCATGGCGTGTTTCGGCCACAGCCACCACCCGACCGCATTTGAAGATCAGGGCATCCTTTTCGTTAATCCGGGAAGTGTCATGCAGCCCCGCACCCGCCCGGAACAGACGTATGCGATTGCATCGTTTGATGAATCCGGCGGAGCCGAAATCCGTTTTTATGAGCGGGAGTCGGCCGAAGAGGTGACAGATCTCTACGCGTCTTTCCCGGCTGGAACTCAATAATAAAAAGCGCGGACCGCGGCCTGGAGCCTCTGCTCCGGGTCTGGTCCGTATTTTCTCCTGCTCCTTTATACACTTTCAAAAATCATATTGACTTCAGCCGCCGGATATAATAATATAATATTTGTCGCTGAAAAAAACATACGCCTTGTCCCAGTAGCTCAGTAGGATAGAGCAACGGCCTTCTAAGCCGTAGGTCGCAGGTTCGAATCCTGCCTGGGACACCATAACCAAAAGCGCCAAACCCCTTGGGAGACAAGGGGTTTTTTATGTTCTATAACCGAATGTACCGCCCTGCATTCGTTTGATCCTGGCTCTTTGGGGGCGGGGATGGGGCAGGATTTTTTTGTTCTGCCTTGTTTCTTCTTATAACGATTAGCTGCCGCCCTATCTATATCTTCCATCAAGAAATGATGATTTATTTTCATCAACCTCCATTTTTTCATCTGGTTTGTGGCAAAATAACAGAAACATTTTGAGGGGGGAGTTTGATGAGATTAGGAAGGTACATAGTCACCACAGTCTTACTTGGGTTCATGCTGACACCAGTCATTTATGCTGAAGAAACGGCAATGCCCGAATGTAATGGAATCACAAAAGAGGACGGAATGGAAGCTGCGCCGGGTGCTTCTTTGAACATGCATTTTCTGGATGTAGGACAAGGCGACAGCATCTTAGTGGAGTCCGGCGGTCCCGGGGGGAATATCCTTATTGACGGAGGCATGCACGGATCGGGAGAAGTAATCATTGATTATTTAGAAGAAGAGAATATAGACAGCTTGGAATGGGTTGTAGCAACCCATCCGGATGTCGATCATATCGGCGGATTAATTAAGGTGTTGGAAGAAATAGAAGTCAAAAATGTGCTGGATAGTGGAAAAGAGCATACTACACAAACGTATCAGAAGTACCTCGAAGTAATAGATGAACAGGATATTCATGTTGTAAAAGCAGTAGAAGGGGAATATTTAGACACGCAGGCTGCTGAAGTACAAATTCTGAATGGATATCATGACAGTGACGTTATCAATAAATCCTCTATTGTCCTTCATCTCACCTATGGAGAAACAAAAGCGTTATTAACGGGGGACGCTACGATTGAAAATGAAGTAGAAATGATGGAAAAATACGATGTCGAGTCGGATATGTTGAAGGTTGGTCACCACGGGGCAGACACATCAACAAGTGCTCAATTTGTGGAAGCAGTGAATCCTGAAACAGCGTTTTTGTCTTACGGCGAAAATAATTACGGCCACCCCTCTGAAAATGTTGTGCGAATTTTGAAAGATGCTGAAGTTGAACTGCACAGCACGTATAAATCCGGAAATATTGAAGTTTCGTTAGCTCTTCAAGGTCCCAAGGTGCTTTCATCAGAGCCTTGGACCGGATATGAAAGTGAAGGTAACCAAAACCTTGTAAATGAAATACCACTGGGTATGTTATGCGCGTAGGAGGGTTCATTTGAAAAAATATACGGTCGATCGGCTGGAGGGGAAATTGGCCATTCTCCTTTCTGCCGGCGATGAAAGCATACAAAGAGAGATAGCAACAAAACAACTTCCTGCAGATTTAAAGGAAGGTGATGTCATAGAAATTGAATGCAACGGGGAGGGAATAGTGCAAGAAGCTGTAATAAATGATCAGGAAACAAAACGCCGAAAGCAAAAAGCCCAATCAACCCTTCAGAAACTGAGAAATAAACAGGCAGGAACAGAAACCAAGAAACAACATGATAGTATCGATGGATGAGCTGAATAATGTTTCTTACATCGGGATGGCAGCAATTGAGAAAATGCAGCCGGATCTCAATCTCAGCTTATACTTTCGATTTTTTATTCTTTCAGAGGCGGGCATCTATTTTGTTAAAAACTTGTCGTGATGAAAACACAGACGCAAAATAGTGCAGATGTCCGCTGTATTCTGCAGTGATAAATTGATTTATCAGGACACTGCTTATACAATTGGAATGGATCTTTAACTGATATGACAGCACGTGTGTTGAATGGAAAGGGATGACATTCATGAATGAAGAGCAACTGGTAACATGTCAAAAACAGTACTTTCATGACCTGTACACCAGGTATGATCTTTTTGAAAAAGGTTCCTGGCTGGAGAAGCCGTCGCCTTTTATTCAGCGCTATATTCCGGTGATTCAGCGGGTTCCGGACAGCCGTGTACTTGATCTTGGTGCCGGGCCGGGCAGGCACGCGCTTGCCATCGCAGGTTCGGCCGCAGCTATGAACACAGAGGTTACAGCGGTGGATCACCTTCCACTTGCGGTGGAAAAGCTCAAAACAAACAGCGCTCGCTTCGGTGTGGAAGCAAGTATCAAACCGGTTCATGAAAAAGCGGAAAACACAACGATAGAGGAACAGTACTACCACTGGATACTCGCCGTCTACCTCCTTGAATACATTTCATCTCCGGCAGACCGGGAGATGCTTTTGTTCCGTATCGAAGCGGGGGTGGCGGATAAGCGCTACGTTACGATTGTGATGAACACGGATCAATCCGAAAATACATATCCTGAACCCGCCTGGAATCCAACGTGGAAAGAAGCGTCTGATTTACTGCGGAAGGCATTTGTGTCTTGGCGTGTAGTGGTGGAAAAAGTAGACAGAAACTCTGAAAATAATACGCTCACCTTTTTAGCGCAGAAAGAATAAAATTTATGTAACTTGAATTGCAATAATAAATGCAACAACCACCGAAATTCCATTATCTGTCATTATATAATTGTGGCCAACGCCTGTTCGTATCGGTCATTAGGAGATTGGTATCCCAGGATTTTGCGGGGAAGCGTATTGCACCAGTTCTCGACATAAGCAACGACGGTATCGTCCAGATCGTCGATGGATTTCCCTTTCGGTATAAACCGTCGGATTAACCCATTGTGACGTTCATTCGTGCCTCTCTCACTAGAAGTGTAGGGATGGGTGTAATAGACGTTCACCTGGTCGCAGTCAATGGCTTGCGTCAGCTCGCTGAATTCGGAGCCGTTGTCCGAAGTAATGGTTTGAAAGACGGTCGAA
>NZ_FOTY01000007.1:61210-132396 GCF_900114715.1 Salibacterium qingdaonense | reverse complement strand
CTTCTTTTTTGGTTCCACTGTTATCAAAGGGAGAATGATCCACATCAAGAGGAAGAAGAGACAGATTGTCCGCCTTCTGCGTTGTATCGGTTGATACAACTGTCGGAGTAAGCGAAGACGACCGTTGTTTTAAGAATCGGGTGTTTTCCTCCCATATCAACGGGAGGGTTTCCGGATGCTGCGCCAGCTGATTGAAACGCTGCCGTAATGTCGGGGAAGACGGAACTCCCTGAAGACCGAGGGATTGTTGAAAAAACACATCACCGCGGGATTCTTCTATCCAGTCAAAATCATTTTTCCCCTGAGAGAGAAGGCCGAGATAGCTGTATACGACATCGCCATGGGAAATGGCGGCCGACGATGTTAAGCCGGGCATGGATAAGAAATGGAGACGTTTATGTAAGTTCAAGGATTGAAGGAGTTCCCCTATCAAGAGAAGTCCACTGGCAGATATAATATAATCATCCGTTCATTGGATATCAAATCGACGTTTCATTTTTTCACCTTCCGGGTGCATTCATTCAATAAGATGAATAGGATCTTACCGCCTATTTTATCAAGGTTTTGAAGGGTATGTCGAAAGATATCATCACGGATTCAGGATATGTACAGAATGAAATGAATAACAGTACAATCTATTTTTGTGTGATGTTCATTAAAAGGTTTATAGAAAGTAATGGAGGAGTGGATTTTAAGAAAATCAGAGTGCTGATTAGTGACAGGTTTCTCTTTTGTGCACGTTTCCAGTCAGATGTGTAGAGAAGGCGGACCTGTCTTTTTGAGGGAATGGAACAGTTGGTAACAAAAGAAGATGATGCCGCTCAAGGCGTGACTTCCGTCTAGTAATAGAAGAGCGTGAAGGATAACCCTGGCTGCTGGAGATTCAAAAAAGTGTATATATCGGCCAAACTCTGCCGTTTACATGCCAAATGCCGTGATTTACGAGCCAAGTGGAGGGCCATACCATCCGAATCCTTTCTTACATGCCAAATATGCTCGTTTACAAGCCAAGTAAGAAGAAATACCGGCCGAATGTGCGGGTTTACATGCCAACGCAAAAAAGACGGAGCCCGGGATAACAATCCCGCTCCGTCTTTTTGCATTTACATCTTAGGAGGAAGACAGGTCTTCTCCGTTCGTTTTGATAACTTTCTGGTACCAGGAGAAACTGTCTTTTCTGGAACGTTTCAGGCTGCCGTTGCCGTAATCGTCCTGGTCCACATAGATGAAGCCGTAGCGCTTCGACATTTCGGAAGTCGAGAAGCTGACAAGATCAATCGGTCCCCACGTCGTGTAGCCCCACAGGTCCACGCCGTCGCCGACTGCTTCTTTCATCTGTTCAATGTGGCTGCGTAGATAATCAATACGGTACGGGTCGTGGATACTGCCGTCTTCCTCGACTTTATCGAAGGCGCCGAGTCCATTTTCCACGATGAACAGCGGTGTTTCGTAGCGTTCATAGAACATGTTCAGCAGGGTGCGCAGACCGGCCGGATCAATCTGCCAGCCCCAGTCCGATGCTTCGAGATACGGATTTTTGAGCCCTGAAATCAGGTTGCCGCCGGCTTTTTCCCCGCCTTGTTCCGGACGGGCGGAGACTCCTGACATGTAGTAGCTGAACGGAATGAAGTCGACCGTATTTTCGCGGAGCAGTCTTTCATCTCCAAGTTCCATCTTAATATGGATATCATGTTCGGCAAAGAAACGCTTCATATAGAACGGATAACCGCCGCGGGTGAAGACATCCGTGAAAAAGAATGTTTTCTGCATGTCATTATGCGCCGCGGATGCGTCTTCCGGGTGCGGACTGTTCGGATAATTGATCATGCCGATGACCATGCAGCCGATGCTTGCGTCCGGAATGATGCGGTGGCAGGCTTCAATGGCTCTGGCATTTGCCACGAGCTGGTGGTGTGCGGCTTGGTATTGCGCTTCCAGAAGCCTTCCTTCCGGCACGAAATCCTGCACAAGCCCTGTTCCGATATAAGGGGCCATTAACAATGAATTGATTTCATTAAAAGTGATCCAGTATTTTACTTTGTCTTTATAGCGTTGAAAGACGGTTCTTGCATAATGAACAAAATAATCGACGACTTCCCGGCTGTAAAACCCGCCATATTCGCGGGAAAGATGGAGCGGAATTTCATAATGGGATAATGTCACGAGCGGTTCAATCCCGTGCTTTTGCATCTCGTCAAAGACATTATCATAAAAAGCGAGGCCTTCTTCATTCGGCTCGGATTCCGTACCGGTCGGGAAGATGCGTGCCCAGCCGATCGAAATCCGGAACGTTTTAAAACCGAGCTCTTTCATCAACGCAATGTCTTCTTTGTAATTATGATAAAAGTCGATACCAAATCGTTTCGGGAAAACACGGTCGTTTTCGGTGTCGAGAATATGGCGGATTTCATCAAGGCTTGGAAATGGAATTTTCATGCTTGTCCGGTCTTCCGGTTCTACGAATTCAACAACATCAGCAGTCGATAGTCCTTTGCCTCCAAGGTTGTAGGCGCCTTCCACCTGGTTGGCGGATGTGGCCCCGCCCCATAGAAAACCCTGCGGGAAATGTGGTTGAAATGTCATAGTTCACTCACTCCTTTTTGTTGGTAAACAGGGAGCCGCACCAACCGGTTGAGGCCGGCACGGGCCTGTAAGTCATTCAGCGTATAATCGAAAGTACGGGGTCACCGGGCGTGACGTTGCCGTCGGTATCGCCGAGTATATCGTAGTAATCGCCGCTGTTTGTAATAATAACCGGCGTAGCGATGTCAAAGCTGTTGTTCTTGATGCCTTCTACATCAAATTCTGCAAGCAGTTCGCCTTTTTTCACTACCTGGTCCTGCTGCACGTGGGACGTGAAATGCTGTCCATCCAATTGTACCGTGTCCAGTCCGATATGCATGAGGATGTCAACACCGGCTTCTGTCGTCAGGCCGTATGCATGCTTGGTCGGGAAGACAGTACTGATGGTGCCGTCCGCCGGCGCATATAGTTTTCCACTTACAGGAATGACAGCAACACCTTTACCGAGAGCTTCGGAAGAAAAGGCTGCATCATTCACTTCTCCAAGGGGGATGACAGCGCCTTCCAGCGGACTGCTTATCGTGTGCTGTGATTCACTACCGGCCGCAGAAGGTGTCTTTTCATCTGTATCCTGACTGCCGGACGTGCTGCTTTTGGTATCTTCTTCATCTCCCCCATCTCTTGCATCACTGTATCCGAAGAAAAAGGTCAGAACGGCTGCCAGGACAAATGACACAGCAATCGCCACGCAGAAGAGGGCGAACCCTTCTCCGAAATAAATAGGAAGGGTTGTAAGCCCCGGCAGACCTACGGCAAGAGCAGTAGCACCGGACAAACCGACGATGGCACCGCCGGCACCACCTGCTGCAGCGCCGAGTACAAACGGGCGCTTATATCGTAGGTTAATCCCGTAAATGGCCGGCTCCGTGACTCCGAACAGACCAGAAATGGCAGCTGGTCCAGCGATAGCTTTTACGCCGGTCTGTCTTGTTTTCAGCCATACGCCGAGAGCGGCGCCGGCCTGGGCAAACACAGCCGGGGCAATGATTGCTGAAAAGGTGTCTTCCCCGTATACGGAAATATTGTTGATACCAATCGGAACAAATCCCCAGTGCAGACCGAAGATGACAAGAACCTGCCAGAAAACACCCATGATGATACCAGCGATAACAGGACTGAGATCAAATACAAACGTATATCCATCCGCGAGCCATCCGCTGATCACTGTACCAACCGGACCGAACGCTGCCAAGGTTAACGGTACCATGACCAGAAGCAGAATGAGCGGTGTGAAAAACATCCGGATGCTGGAATGCAGCCAGTTATTCAGCACACCTTGAAACTTCGACATAATATAAATGGAAATTAATATCGGAATCACCGACGTGGAGTAATCTGCCATGATGACCGGGATGCCGAGAAACGACATTGTTCCTTGTTCCTCACCGAACGTAATCAGGTCGGGGTAGAATAACGCACCCGCAATAACAAGAGCAACATAGGGATCGCCTTCAAATTTTCGTGCCGCGGTTACGGCAAGCAAAAATGGAAGAAAGTAAAACAAGCTGTCTGACGCCGCATTCAGAATCTGATACGTGCCGCTGTCGGTGGCAAGCAGGTTGGTGGACTCCAGAACAGCAAGCAGTCCCTTAAAGATCCCGGCACCGGCAAGTGCCCCGAGAATCGGAGTGAAAATACCGGCGATAATATCGATGGCGCGGTTGAACAAACTTCCTTTTTCTTCATTTCCGCCACCGCCGCTGCTTTCTTCTCCAAGACTTGTTGTTTTTGTGATGGCCTTGTACACATCGGACACTTCATTGCCGATAACAACCTGGAACTGACCGCCGCTTTCCACGACCTGAAGGACTCCTTCCAGATCATCCACCGTCTGTTTGTCCGCTTTCTCATTGTCATGCAGTATGAAACGGAGCCTGGTGGCACAGTGATACACAGACTGCACGTTCTCTTCGCCGCCGACGTTTTCAATAATGGAACCGGCGAGCGATTGGAAATCTTTTTTCATGACAACTCTCCCCTTTCTTGATCTATATGAAAATAAAAAAACCTGAGCTGAGTCCACGCAGAAAACAGACACATGCGTCTTCTGCGTGGAGTTCAACTCAGGTTTTGCCTGCTGCTCAGTTACAATCCTGATTATTTCTCGTTATTCCATTGTGGCCCGGGATGTCACCCGGTGCACGTGAACGGTAAGATAAATCATTTCGTCTTTGGAAACCGTCCATTCATACGTGTTTTCCATGTAAGCTGCCATTTTGCGGCTGCATTCATAGGCTTGACGGTACTGCTGTTTCACTTGGTTGAAAAGAAAATCGTCTCCCGTGTCGTAGCTTGCCCGTTCATTCCGGATCAGACGCCAGGCAAAGAAGCGCAGGTGAGTGACAAACCGCTCGTAATTCAGTGATTTTTCATCCAGTTCAATACCGAAGTGGTACTTCACAATCGTCAGCAGGTCATTCACTATCGTTACAACCTGTACGATGGAATCCAGCTTTTCTCCCGACATCTGGCTGTTAACGAGGTGAAGGGTGATGGATGCCGCTTCATCTTCTTCAAGTTCCATTCCCGTTTCTTCCCGAATGATATCAAGCGCTTTCAGGGCTACTTCAAATTCTGCCCGGTAATACTTTCGGATCTCCCAGGAAAGTGCATTCTGCAGGCGAAGTCCTTGTTTATGCCGGTGGAGGGCGAAGTTTAAATGGTCGGTCAGGGCAACATACAGATAATCATCCAGTTTAACGCCCAGCTCCTGCTTGGCCATGGATATAATCTGTTCTGACAGTTTCAGAAACTTCTCCGGAACATCTTTTAGAAGCTCCGCCAGCTTCTCCGATACCGCGTGGTCTTCCAAAACGAACGTTTTCTCTACTTTATCGTCATGGACTACGTCTCCCTTCTGCTGCCCGAAAGCGAGCCCCCGTCCCATGACGACCATCTCCTGTCCCTGTTCGTTCTCGGTCAATATGACATTATTGTTGTACACTTTCTTAATCTTCATAAGGACCGTCCTTTTTTCTTTCTTGCAGCAAATAAAAAACCTAAATTTATCCATACTGCACCCGAGGCGTATGAAAAAATTTAGGTTTTGCCTGCTGAACAGTTACAATCCTAAGTGATCCTGTTTTTGTAAGCGGTTATTTATTATTTAATCATAAGCCATTCGTCCTGTCAATGATAAAGAAATCCTGGAACAATTAGATGGATACGACACCGATTCAAACGATGGATACTGGTGCTGTTTTTCGAGAATTCCCGGTGGCTGTAAGCCTTAAAAGGAGCGTACCAGCCAAACTCTGCCGTTTACATGCCAAATACCGTGATTTACCTGCCAAGCTGAGGGTAATACCTGTCGAGTCCTTTCTTACAAGCCAAATAGGCTCATTTACATGCCAAGTAAGAAGATATACAAGCCGAATATGCGGATTTACCAGCCAACATAAAAGACGGAGCGGGATTAGTTCCCCGCTCCGTTCCTTATCGCATTCACCTTCTAGTGTGCTTTCATTTCCTGGACAATTTCCTCTCCGCTTAAATCGGACGGATAATACGTAGGCCAGTGGGTCACTTCTTCAAGAAGCTCCTGGCGGTCGTCCCCCCAGTAGAGATGGTAGTGGTAGGCATCTTTTGGGGCAATGCCGTGGTCACTGAACTGGATGTAACCGGGGGCCTCACCAGAATCGCCTTCTTTTTTGAAGATGTAGCGGACGCCTCTGTTTCCTGCCTCGTATTCCAGAATTTCGTAGCCGTCATAGGCATAATCCGCAGACATTTCCTCCCCGTTTTTATGGAACATGACATTCTGCCCGTCAATGACAATGCGGTCTACGTCTGTTTTGTATCCTGTGGTGTAATATTCTTTATACCCTTCCGCCGTTTTCTCTCCTTCTTCTTCTGCTTTATGGGAGAATACTTCATCGAGTGTGCCGTCCTGCAGGTAAGGGTAAACCGACTGCCAGTCACCTTCCCAGTCGGACAGGGACCGGTCTTTCACCTGGCTGTCTTCAAAGTATCCATTGTAAATCTCCTGCTCTTCTTCACTCATGCTGTGGTTGTGCCCGTCCCCGTGGCTGTGATTATGTTCCTCATCTTCCCCGTGACTGTGGTCATGGGAATGTTCTTCGGATGACGAGGCGCTTTCGGAACTCTGCTCCTCTGATTCTGATGATTCAGAGGAATCAGAAGAATTGGAAGATTCATTTTCTTCCGGGCTTCCGGATGTCTGTTCTGATTCAGCAGACTCTGTTGATTCGTACCCCGATGATGACTCCCCGCTTGAATCGTCTTGTCCGCAGCCTGCCAGAATCAAACCGACAGCAAACACGAACAGGGCGTACTTAAGTAGTGTTTTCATGAAAAATACATCCTCCCTCATTTAAATCGTAATAGTTACGATTTTCATTGTATCGATACTTGATTCTTATTTCAATAGTAGATTGATCGTTTTTTCACAAAATATTTTAGGAATGGAGGGAAAAAGGGGCGGAACCGTTTTTGCATTGGGAAGTAGAGTCCTTTAAACTGAAAGGATAATCATGTACAAGGGGGAGACCACCATGGAAACCGCAGTATTTGGACTCGGTTGATTCTGGGGACCTGATGCCCAGTTTGGGCAGCTTGAAGGAGTATACCGCACACGGACCGGTTTTTCAGGCGGAACGACGCCGGAACCGACGTACAAAAAGATAGGGGATCATACCGAATCCCTGGAGATTATGTTTGACCCTTCCATCATACGTTATGATGAACTATTGGATCTTTTCTGGCAGAGTCATAATCCCACCGGGACAAGTCCGTTCGGAAAACGTCAATATATGTCGCTGTTGATGTATGATAACGACGAGCAGAAAGAAAAAGCACTGGCTTCCAAAGCAGCATTGGAAAAAGAGCTGGGCCAGACGGTGCAGACAGAAATAAAGGCACGGACCACTTTTTATACAGCGGAAGATTATCATCAGAAGTATTTCCTGCGCCGGTATAAAAAAGCCGTGCAGACCCTCTCCGCGTTATATCCCGATGAAGCATCGTTCCGGGATTCGGCGGTGACGGCAAGGCTCAATGGCTTCGTGAGGGGACGTTCTTCCATGAAGGAACTGAAACGTGAAATAAAAAGCTGGGGATGGAGTCCGGAACAGAAACACCGGACATTTCAGGTACTGGATGCGGTACGCTGGTGATCATTCACAACATGTCGCGGGGTTCAACAGATTCTCTTTATATATGGCAGCACAGAGGGAATAACAATAGTAAGAAACTGAGCCTTTTGGAGGATATGTCAGGCATAATACATCCAATGCCCTCATGTTAACGTTAACTGGATGAATGGTTCTCCAGAAGTGTCAAAGGAGATACGTATATGAACAAACCGACCGATAAGGAGTTGTATGACCGCATCCGGGAGCGGGACCGGGAAGCGCTTGAAATGCTGTATGACAGATACGAGAGGCTTCTTTATTCCTTTGCTTTTCGAATGACAAACGATTCCCAGGCTTCTGAAGAAGTCATGCAGGACGTGTTTTTGAAGCTGTGGAAAGACAAAGGATCCGGGCAGTACAGGGAAGAAAAGGGGAAATTTTCAAGCTGGCTGCTTACGGTGACCCGCAACGCGTCCATCGACCGAAACCGCAAAAACAAAACACAGGAAGTGGAATGGGAAGAGCGGGATTCCCGTCATGAAGAGATGCCCGGAGTAGAACAGGAAATCGAAAGCAAAGAAGAGCGCGATGAACTGCAAAGCGCCATTCATACGCTGCCCGATGCCCAGCAGCGCATGATCTGCCTGTTTTATTTTCAAGGATATTCCCAGCAGGAAATCTCGAATGCCTGTGATATTCCTCTTGGAACCGTGAAAGGAAGAATTCGGCTGGCCCTGCAGAAACTCAAAGAAAATCTGGCGGAAGAAAGGGGGATCGACCATGGAAAATAACACATGCCATCATCTCATCGATTACATCAATGACCGGCTGACCGAAGAAGAAAAACAGGCATTTGAACAGCACCTTCAGGAATGTGAAACGTGCCGCGAAGAACTTCAGGAACTAGAAGAGGCCGCGGGCGGCATTTCGTTTCACGTGAAACAGGTCGATCCACCTGATGGGTTAAAAGGCCGGGTTCTAGGTCACGTGCTGGAAGAGGAGCAAAAAGAAGAACCTGCACGTGTCACCGCCAAAAAAACATGGAGCAGGACGAAAACGGTGGGAACCGCGCTTGCTGCCGGTCTCCTTCTTTCGCTCGGTATGAATATTTATACGACGTCCCAGCTTCAAAACCTTTCGTCGGAGAATCAGGAACTCGAGCAGGAGTTATCGGATACCCGGACCGCGTTGTCGGATCTGCAGGAGGAAGAAAGCGGCACTTCCCCCGGTGCGCAGGAGTCGATTCAGACAGCAGCATTTCTCCCTTCAGATGAAGGGCAGAGCGTGGGAACAGCCGCCCTTGTGCGGCAAAACGACTCAGCCGAACTTCTCGTTCAAGCACAGAACCTGGAAGCACTGACGAATGAAGAAGTGTATCAGGTATGGTTGTTTGAAGATGGTACACCTGTACCGGCAGGATCCTTTACGACGGATGAAGCAGGAGTCGGCGGAGTGCTGTATAAACTGGAAAACAGACAGAGGGACTGGGATGCGGTAGCCGTATCGAAAGAACCGCAGCCGGGTAATGAACAGCCCCAGGGCGAAGTTGTTATGCAGGCTGAGTGGTCTTGATAACAGTCCAGACACTATAAGAGCAGAACGCAGCGTGAAACAACGTATGCGAAAGAGTCTGGGACAAAACCTGTATAAGATAGAAAAATGCCGAACGATTTTAAAAAATCGTTCGGCATTTTTCGTTGCCCATTTGCCGGAATCTAAACCGCATCTGACCTGCTCTGCGATAGGATCACGGTGCCAGCCTGTATATTTGTTTGTTTTGTCCAAGTTGGGGGACGGATGTTCGTTGGGAATGGGTTCTAAGGCACTTCAGGGGGTTACGATCCCCCGGAAACGTCGTTGGGGACATTGCCTGAGGCACTTTATAGTATTCGATGCCCCCATAAACGTCACTATGAATGATTCATAAGGCACTTTAGAGGTTTTCCAGCCCTGGTAAACGTCATCATGAACGGATCGAGACTGCGTTCATCGGGGGAACGAACGGACCGATGCAGCAAAAAGCCCGCGTCGCTGCGTGAAATGTGGGATGAATAGTCATAAGGTAACCAACGCCTCCATAAACGTTATTATTCTGTGGAAGTATGTCACGCGCGGACGCCGGTCCTGACCGCACATCCTGCGGGGTACCCGCGGTTTATGCTGTTCGGAGCAGGAGCCGAAGCCGAAGCATTTTGGCTCCGCTGCTATGTGACTCCTAAAACAGCGGCTCAAGACTTTCGTGTTTTCCTGCGCATCGGTATCTTTTGTCCCGGTATCTTTTCATTAAATGCTGGGGCGGGTCAGAAAAAATTTAAAATCATGATGATCCAATCGCCCTTTTGGTGCGTTAACTGGGTGAAACCATTTTAAAGGAGTGATGGAAGATGAATCTAAAACGAACAATGACAATGATTCCGTTAGCGGCAGCTATCATGGTGCCGGCCGCTCCAGGCCTGGCAGCTGAACACGGGGAGGAAGCAAAAACACAAACCAAAGCAGAAGAGATGGGACCGTCCGTATCGACACCGGCGGCGGATCTGCGGGCGACATTGGACCAGTATTTGTCGGAACACGCTTATCTGGCCGTTCTCACGATGCAAAAAGGCATAGACGGCGCGGAAGATTTTGATGCAGCCGCCTCGGCGCTGGAGGATAATACAGAAGATTTAACCGGGGCCATCGCTTCTGTGTACGGAGAAGAAGCTGGAGAACAGTTTAACAGCATGTGGTCGGAACACATCGGATATTTTGTGGATTACGTGAACGCTTCCGCAGAAGACAATGATGCGGCGCAGGAGGAAGCATTGAATGCGCTCGATAATTACCGCGCGGATTTCTCGGAGTTTCTGGAGACAGCAACCAATGAACGCCTCGAAGCATCGGCTCTCGCCGAGGGACTTCAGATGCATGTGAACCAGTTGATCGGTTCGTTTGATAACTATGAAGCGGGCAATTATGAAGAAGCGTACAGTGATCTCCGTGACAGCATGGAGCATATGTATGGCGTAGGAAAAGGATTGTCCACCGCTGTAACGAACCAATTTCCTGAAGATTTCGAAAATACAAACCCGGCCACGCCGGCTGCAGATCTTCGGGCAGACCTGAATCATACCCTTTCTGAACACGCCGCTTTGGCTGTCCTTGCGATGCAAAAAGGCGGAGACGGCGCGGAAGACTTTGAAAACGCGGCTGCTGCGCTTCAGGGCAATACCGAGGACCTTGCCGCCCAAATCGGTTCGGTGTACGGTGAACAGGCCGAAAGCGATTTTAAAATGATGTGGGAAGAGCACATTGGATATTTTGTAGATTACGTTGAAGCAGCAGAAGCAGGGGATGAAGAGGCAAAAGAACAGGCAATGTCCAATCTGGATGACTATAGAATGGAATTTTCCAAGTTTCTGGAGACAGCAACCGAAGGAGAACTGAATGCTGATAACCTGGCGCAGGGACTGCAGATGCACGTCGATCAACTGACCGGCTCGTTTGACAGTTATACAGCCGGCGACTATGACATGGCCTATGATCAGATGAGAGAAGCTTACGGCCACATGTTTGGCGTCGGAGAGAGTCTGTCCGGAGCGATTGTGAGTCAGCACCCTGCTGATTTTGAAGCAGAGATGCCGTCTGAAATGCCGAAAACAGGAATGGGCGGAACGAGCGATTCATCCGGCACAGACGCGTGGGTGATAGCTTGGAGTTCCATGATGATCGTATCCGCCGGACTCTTTATCGGTTACCGCCGGAAAAAAGCGTAATAAACAACGGAAAAGAGGGGCTGTATCAAAAGATGCAGCTCTCTTTTCATCACAGGCAGGAATAGAGGGCGGCGGATTCAGCGGAAATAAGGCGCAGGCCGTGGACACTACCATTGAAAAATAAAAATGTAGTGTCCACGGATCACCGTATAGTGGATAGTACGCCGCTGAAATCAGGATGTAGTGGGTGCCGGCGGAGACCCATGGACACTAACTCCAGGCGGGCTGGTCTTAGTATCGCCCGAACCTTCTTTTGTGGACACTATGTATATTATCGGGCGATGTAGTGTTCACGGAGTTGATCCGCGCCGGAACAACCGCTGCCCGGCTCCAGATGCCGCGCTTGTATTTTTTGGGGAACACCCCGCCCGCAGCATCACCCCGGCGTGCCGGCAAAGCCATGTTGATAAAGGCCTGTCCTTTCGGAAGGAGATGTTCGATGAAACAGATTATAGGTATGTTCCTTCTGCTTTTTCTGCTGACCGGCTGTACATCCGGTACGGCCGAAAACGCTGACGGAACGGAGCAGACAGCAGAGCAGACATCACAAACAACAGAGAAAACCTCGTTGTCCGAGACATTAGAAGCTGGTATGGCAGAAGAAACGGATGAGAAAAAGAAACAGGGAATCATACCAGCTGCAGTGACTATTCCGGCCATTTCGGTGGAGGCAGCGGTTAACAAGGTCGGCCGTCTGCCAGGCGGCAAAATGGCGGAGCCGGAAAGTGTGGAAGACGTGGGCTGGTACGGGCCCGGATACCGTCCCGGAGAGCAGGGGAGTGCTGTTCTTGCCGGACACGTAGACAGTAAAATAGGTCCTGCGGTTTTCTTTGAACTAAAAAAACTGAAAACCGGGGATGAGATCATCGTAACGGGAGAAGATGGAGAACAGGAGACATACATTGTCCAAAACCAAAAAAAGTATGACCGCAGCAATGCCCCCGTGGAAGAAATATTTGGGTGGTCGTATCGAAAACAGCTGAAATTAATCACCTGCACGGGAGAATTTAATGAAAATGCCGGCACACATGAAAAAAGACTTGTCGTAAACGCGGTCCATGAAGAAGACGCGGCGGGCGCCTCCTGATACGGAGGCCCTTTTTTTAGGCTGCGCGCACAGCTCCTTGCTGATCACCGGGCAGGTGTATGTTTGTAAGCTGTCGAAAAGAGGAAGATAGACAGTAGATACTTACATTTGCAGGGCTCTTTTTCTCCCTGTGATTTTGACTAAAAAAGGAGGAGCACATAGTGAGTAACCAAGTCTTGTTTGTGGGAGCGGGATATGCCAACCTTTCCGTTCTGAAAAATTGGAGAAAGCACGCCCCGGGCGATACGGAATGGACATTGATTTCACCTTCACGCTACAAATATTTTCCGGAAATGATGGGGCCGTACATGGAAGGCCGGTACAGTCTGGAAGACATCCGTGTCGACTTGGCGGATTTCTGTCAAAGAAACGGCGGCCGTTTTCTGGAAGAGAAAGTAACTGCAGTGGATCAAAATAGAAAAACGGTATTAACCGAAAGCGGCAGGTCTGTTTCGTTTGACCTTATTTCTGTTGGAATGGGAATGCGGCAGGAAACGGGATCCATTCCAGGGGTACGCGAGCATGCTTTGTTTATAAATCCACATGAAGAAATACCGATGACAACGGCGAGCATGCAGCACACGGAATATCCTGTTATTGCCGGCGGCGTTGCTTTTGGAGTGGAGCTTGCTCTTTCGCTGCAGGCATGGCGTCAGGCGAACAGGAAGAAGACACCGGTGACCCTGGTCACGAGCGGACCTGTCCTTCCGGAAGAGAAAAAGGAAGTACGGGAAAATGTAAGAGATCTTCTTGATGCCCGGGGCCTGCTTGTGTATGAGAATATGCCGGTCGAGCGGATGGATGGAGACGTCATTTACGCCGGAAGCAAAGTTCTCCCATACGGTCAGATGCTCTGGCTGGATGGCGCGGAGCCGCCGCTCATATTTGACTATGCTGATCTGCCGGTGGACGACAAAGGCTTTCTGCTTCTTTCTTCCACGCTGCAGACAGTCGGTTATCCGCACGTGTTCGGCACTGGGGCCGCAACGGTGCTGCAGCAGGAACCGGATGTGTCAAAAGGCAGTATGACGGCGTCGCAGGAGGCACAAGTGCTGGAAGAAAACCTCAATCGCATGCTGCGCGGCAAAACGAAACTGAAAACATTTAAGCCGCCGAAGAAGGAAGCGATGATACTGAATCTGGGAAGTGGGACAGGTCTGTACCGACGCGGCAGCAGGGCGGCGATAAATAAACACGCCTGGAAAGAAAAGAAGAAGCTGGATAAGCATATTATGAAAGAATACAGTTCCTGAAAAGGAGGAAAAAAGCATGGCTCAACACATGAATTTTCATATTACCGGAGAATCGGAAAACATGAGAACCGTGGCAGAATCAGGAGCGCACCGCATCGAGATTGATGAACCCCGGAGTCTGGGCGGAAATGATAGTGCCCCGGATCCTTTAACGACCATGCTCGGGTCTCTTGCCGGCTGCGAGAATGTCGTCGCCAATTTTGCCGCAAAAGAGCTGGATTTCGATCTTCAGGGAATTTCCTTTGATATTTCCGGCGAGATCGATCCCCGCGGTATGCAGGGAGTAGAAGGAGTGCGCCCGTATTTTCAGACCGTAACTCTTCACGCCAAAGTGAAAACGAGCGAGTCCGATGAAAGGATTCAGGAACTTAAACGTCTCACCGATGAGCGCTGCCCAGTATTCACCACACTTCAGGCAGCGGGTGTAGAACTGAATACCAGCTGGGAAAAAGCATAGAAGATTAATATGTATCACGACCCGGACGACGGTTTGAGACCGCAGCGTCCGGGTTTTTTGTGGTTGTGGTGCAGTCCGTCGTGCGGTACTTACCTCCGCCATTTCCGGCAGCGGCCCGCAGTGTGCAGATCACCCGGGGGCCAGGCCCCGTTTTTGGTTCGCTGGGTGAAAAAGGAACCGGCAGAGTGTGTCTGCGGTTTACATGCTGCCGGGCGGGGGATGTGGAGGTTAGAGACAAACGGAACGGTAAAATGTCCAGTATCCGGGTTTTACACCCATTTCTGCGTGTGAAACGCTGCAAAATGTCCGCAAAAAATTTTTACCGGACATTTTGCTCGGAAAAGTGTCCACTACTTCAGGGTTACAGACACTTTCAGCCGCAGAGTGTCCATAACTCCTGCCGTGTCTTTATGGTGCATCCTGCTGATTGGAGAGCCAGGGCAGGACAGCCTGCCGGTGCTCCTGAATTCCTACGTTATTACCCGTGACGACAGCGACAGCCGGTCCTGTTGGTTTCACGGTCCCATCCAGAAGGGCGCTGACACCAACAGCCGCCGCTCCCTCCACTACAAAGCGGTGCGTTTCATATAAAAAGGCCATACCGCGGGCAATCGATTCTTCCGATAAGCGGATTCGTTCGTCCACATACTGTGTAATGAGAGGCATTGTATAACGATTGGCTGATCCAATGCCGCCGAGCAGGCTGTCGGCGTGTGTTGGATGTTCCGGCGATGCTACCGGTCTGCCCGCCTGAATGCTGTCATCCATGGCGGCTCCTTTTTTGACGGACAATCCGGCCACCTGTACAGCGGGGTCGGTTTCTTTCATTACAAGTCCGATTCCTGAAAGAAGTCCTCCGCCTGATAAGCCGGCAGCGACAGTCTGTACTTGCGGCAGTTCTTCCAGAATCTCCAGCCCGATCGTGCCCTGACCGGCAATAATGGCCGGGTGATCAAATGGGGGAATCAGTACGTACCCTTTTTCCTCCTGCAGTCGTGCACACACTTTCGCTGCTTCGTCCTGACTTTCTCCTTCTATATGAAGTTCCGCACCGACAGCTTCCAGCGCATGGATTTTTGTTTCGGGCACGTGGCTTGAGACACAGACCACTGCCTTCATACCTGCCTGTGCAGCAGCGTAAGCCGTCGCAAACCCGTGGTTTCCTGTTGAAAAAGTAACAACACCCCGCTTTTTTTCCTCCGGGGGCAGCGAGGTGATCATATTCACAGCTCCCCGCAGTTTGAATGCTCCGGTTGGCTGCATCTGTTCCAGTTTCAGATAGACCGGCACCCCTGTTTTTTCAGATAGAACAGCGGAAGGGATCAGCGGAGTGGGAGGAAGCGTCTGCCGTATCCGGTTTCTTGCGATCCAGACATCACGTACGGTTATGGTTTTCATCCAATCTGCTCCTTATACCAGTTTTTGACCGTATTACCTTCTCTTTAAACAATAAAGGCCGGACGACGCAGATGTCCACTCTCCTTTCAGCACAGCTTCAGGTCATACCAGAAACTGTGATACAACAAAACGCGCCAATCCGTACAGACTAGGGGAAAAGGCAGAAAGGAAGAGGCATGTGAAAACAAGTGAATTTTTTCAAAAAATGCGCAGGCAGCTGCTGGAAGAATTGCAGCAGCATTCAGGACACGGAAAACAGGAAACGGCTTTTGCGCAGGAGACAGTGGGGGAACTTTCCAACTATGACAACCATCCTGCTGATCAAGCCACAGGGTTGTATGAACGGGAAAAAGATATGGCACTGGAAGATCATGAAGAACGCAGCATGCTTCGCGTAAAAAAAGCACTGAAGGCGATCGACGACGGGACATATGGAACGTGTGAAACGTGTGGAAGAGACATTCCGTTTGAACGGCTTGAAGCTGAACCAACGGCGCTGCGATGCGTGCAGCATGCCAATGAAGAAATGGCACAGGAATACCGCCCGGTGGAAGAAGAAAGACTGATTCCCGGGAAGGGCGGATTCACTGGCATGAAGATGGAGGAAATAGAAAACGGACGTTTCGATGCCGAGCAAACTTGGGATCAGACGGCATTTTATGGTACGTCGGATTCGCCGCAGAATATGTATCCCCCGGCAGAAGCTTACGATGGACTGTTCGGCAGTGATTCGGAGGAAAACGACGGCGGGGAGATCATGGATGGATTCTCGGTAACAGATAGTGAAGGACGACCGATTGATGTAGAGCGGGACATTGATTTCTCCAACATGTATCTTCGCAGGTAAAGGCTAAAGCTCTGTCCATTCGCCGGTGAAAACCTGAAAACACCGATTTCCTCCTGTATTCCGCCGATCCTCATAACCCAAAAGAAAGAAGACGGCTGCATCAGCCGTCTTCTGTTTGGATGGTGGATGTAATGGTTCCTTCTTCAATCCGGTACAGTCCGGGATCATCAACTTCTACATCGCTGGCTTCATCAAGGCATTCCTGCATCTCGGAGGTAATCTGGATCACCATGAGGTAGCCGGACTTCTCGGTATCGGTTGTCAGCTGTTCCTGGTGTTCACCGGTTGAACACTGTGTATGAACGAAAGTACTGGCTGTCATCCGTTCATAGCGCATCAAGTGCCGCAGGAAACCGCGGTCGGATTCACCGAGGTCGTTAATGATGGTGAGGCGTGTGTTTTCCGATATAGGTTCTTCCTGCCTTAAATCAGTTAACAGCGAAGACGCAGCCTTCCTCGGAGCGGCCTCTGAATTTTCCTGATGGAAAAAGGCCTGTATTTCCCCTGTGTAAGGAATAAATACGAGAAGACCTGCGAGTACAGCGGCTGAAGCCGTAATCCAGTTCCAAAAAGACTCACCCGCCTGCTCCATCCAGGTCCGTATCGTAAAGACCATCATGATGCCGGTGGAGAAAATAACAACCGACGACTGATACCTGTCAAAACCCGCCAGGTATTCCGCTTCCACCTCGGGCATCAAATAGAGGTACATGAGATAAAGAAGCGCAATATAAATAACATAAAAGATATTGGCAGTGAGCGCCGTATACAGAAGAGAGAGCGGTATCCGGCCCGCTTTAATCTTCACGATGACAACAGTCAAAAGAACGGCGATATCAGCCAGCACCATTCCCTGTACAAGAGGGGAGGAGAAATCCAGCCCCGCGTTCACGACCATCGGAAGCAGATTATCGATGAACTCCGGGGATTTGTCGATATCGGTAAGGGTTTCTTCCGTAATTGCGAATTTACTGTCTTCATACTCTGACGTATTGTAGGCTTGTTCAATATAGCGGGACCATAACAGATTGAAAACGAGCGGAAACAAAATGGTCCAGCCGACACTCCAAATCATGGAATGACATGTTTCTTTCCATCCTCTTCCATATTTCCAGAGGTATCGTATCAACAACGCAATCATCCATAAAACGGTAAACGCGAGAAAGATTTTGCCGCTGTCCTTAATAAGAACAAGCGCGGACAGCATCGGGAACAGCAGCACACCCATCGTTTTCCAGTCATTCCGGTAATAATAGGCGGTGACGACCGCTGCTGCGGCTATATAGCCGAGCAGTGGATCGACAAGCAGACTGAAAATGCTGGAACTGTTCACCATCAGCAGAACAGCCGGAATGAACAATGCCGCCGCTGCGTGGACCGGTTTTTTCCAGGTGCAGAAAAGAAACAATGGCGTAAGTGCCCCGGTAATCAGAATCGCTTGGGCGATCAGGGCCATGCTTTCTGAAAAGCCGGTGAATGACACGATATAGTAGGCAAACAGAGCCGATCCCGGTGGATACGTGGTATATGTAATGATGGAGGATTCACCGGGAAGGCTGCCTGACTGAAACAGTTCTTTCACAATCAAGCCCCAGTGGCTGAAGTTGTCATAATGCAGAAAAATTTCATCCTGAAGCATCAGAATGAAAAAGGCAGAACCTGCTGCAAAAAATACAGCTCCCGGGCTCAGTATACCGGAAAACAGGCTGCGGTCCCGGAAGAAAAGATAGACAGCCCGGCAGAAAGCGAGCAGCCCGATTCCAAACAGCACATACGTTGCCTCGGTGAGGATGTTCAGCACTCCGCCTAGAAACAGGATAAGAATCGTTCCCGTAAACAGAACCAGCGGGATGACGGCCGGCGCAATACGGTATTTCGTGTATAACACCGCAGCGTAACCCGCAAACGATAACGATACCAAGAGCAACATGATTAAGACGTTAATAGTGGTTCACCTCTCTGCCGATGTAAGAAGCTTCTCTTTTAAATACCCAGTTCCGCTGAATGTAAAAGCTGAGTAAAAACAAGAGGGAATCGACCGCGATTTTAATAGGGACTTCATGCCCGCCGGCTGTATGGTACAGCATGTACACGCCGCCGGCGGAAGCGCCCATCTGCACAGCGGCAAGAGTGTAATACTTTATCATCGTGCGGGCGGGGTACTGATTTGATCTGAACACGACATGCCGGTTCATGAAGTAATTGAACAGCGAGGAAAGCACCCTCGCCAGCACCGTTGCCAGAATAATGAATCCCATCGGCATCAGGGCTTTGAATACCGTCGAAAATACGGCAAACAGTGAAACGTCCACGACAAAGGAGGCAAGAGAAGAAAAGAGAAAACGTAAAAAGACATAATAGATTTTGATGGAGTCCAGTATCGGATGAAAATGGGAGGACTCATTGTCATTCATATAAATGGTTTCAATAGTTACTTCTGTGATGCTCCGTTTATAGGTGCGGCAGGCCAGAATCATTCTCATTTCGAATTCATAGCCGTCTCCTTTGATGCTGTGCAGTTCTTCGGCAAAGGATGTTGGAATGCCGCGGAGTCCTGTCTGGGTATCGGTCAGTTTCATGCCGGAAGCGGCTTTCACGACCATTTTGGTTAACACGTTGCCAAACCGGCTCCTGAGCGGAATATCCTCCCCTGAGAAATCGCGGACGCCGAGAACAAGGGCATCCGGCTGCTCTATCAGCGCTTCCGCCGTTTTTTTGATGTCGTCAGGATGGTGCTGACCGTCCGCATCCGCTGTAATAACACCTATTCCATCCGGATATGACGTGCTGTAGTAGGAAAACGCCGTTTTCAGTGCTTTTCCTTTGCCGCCGTTCTGTTCGTGCCGGAGCACGGTACAGCCAGTGGTGTTTTCCAGTGTTTCAAAGATGGATGTGGAGGAGGCATCGCTTCCATCATCTACAATAATAATATCATCGAAAGATTCCCCGTTTAATTTCCGTACAAGTTCCAGTAATTGTTCATCCGGTTTGTAGGCGGGAATGACGATGGATATTCCTTTAAAATCTTCAGCCATCGACATGTTCCCCCTTTCGCTTAGGCTGCCGTTCTGCACGAATAAGACACTCATGACACAAACAACATGAGTGTCTTGTCCGCCTGTCCGGGCGCTGTTGTTTTTCTTCTTTGGGATTGCTCTGCGCGCAGTATTCCCCTGATGTTATTCATTTACACTTTTTAAACCTATCATAACAGATTGTACGTTGTTTTGAGTACTACTCAATATGAACTAAATGCTCAAATTTCAAATATTTCACTCCGTCTTTTGTCTGAATGTGGAACTGCTGCTGCTCGTGGTTGATGAAATGACAGGTGCCCGTGATGTCATAAAAAAACCCATTTTCCCAGAACGTGAAATGAAGAGAGCGGCTGTCCCGCATCGCATCGGCAAGAATCCATTCCAATTCCTCCCACCGCTGCGGATCCAGCTCCGGTTTTTTCGCTTTTTTCTGCTCCTGCTGATGCCTGAGCCACTGCTCGCGGTGTTCCGGAAGAATCATCCGTGACGATTCCCAGCGCAGGTTGGAGCCTGGTGTCAGTTTATTTCCTTTCACAGCTCCCCCTCCTTTCTTACTTCAGTATAAGGGAACAGAAGTTCTCATTAAAGGTGAAATATTTTCCATAACGTTTCCCCTCCAGGCTTCGTTACTATTAGTCAACGATAGAATATACTATAATAGCAGGAAACGGGAGGTGTCGATATGGCTTCGATGAGAGTATGCCCGAAATTTGAAGAAGCATTTCAGCTTTTGGGAAAGCGCTGGATCGGTGTGATTATCCGTGTTTTGGAGGAAGGGCCGATGCGCTTTAATGAAATCGCCGCACAAATCCCCGAGATCAGTAAAAAAATGCTGACCGAACGGTTGAAAGAGATGGAAGAAAAGGATATGGTCCAGCGGGATGTCGTGCCGGAAAAGCCGGTGCGTATTCTTTATTCCTTAACGGACAAGGGAGCAGACATTACCCCGGCACTGGCGGAAGTCCAGAAATGGGCGGACAATTGGGTGGAAGAAGACACAAAAGCAGAAGAATAAAAAGAAAAACGCTGCCCCGGCATAACAGGCACCTTGTTACACGGCTGTGCGCAAAAGCGGAGGGAAGGTTATTTTTATTGACTTACTAAAAGTAACCTGTTATATTTTTGTTACTGTTTAAAAGGAGGAAATCATATGTCTTTATTAGCAAGTACAGGGCTGTTAATCATACGGCTCGTTATCGGACTTAGTTTTGCTGCCCACGGGGCGCAGAAACTGTTCGGGTGGTTTGGAGGTCATGGTTTGAAAGCGACCGGCGGTTTTTTTGATTCCATCGGCATCAAACCGGGCTATACGATGGCTCTTGTGGCGGGACTGGCTGAGTTTGCGGGCGGTCTGCTGTTTGCTCTTGGTCTGCTCACGCCTGCAGCAGGTATTATCATCGCCGTGACGATGATCGGAGCGATTATAAAAGTTCACGGTCCGAATGGATTCTGGTCAACGGAGGGCGGTTATGAATACAATCTGATGCTGCTTGCCGCCGGAATCGGCATTGCTTTCATTGGAGCCGGTTCGTTTTCACTGGATGCCGTGATATTCTAAGCGACAGGGGGAATCTGCTATGTCTGTAACACTTCCAGATGACGCGCGAATCGGCTCCGTCATCTTTACAATTTCGGATCTGGAACAATCGCTGTCTTTTTATGAAGAACTGCTTGGTTTTCAGGTGATAGAGAGAACATCACACACCGCAAAGCTCTCCGCCGATGGAAAGCGTCCTCTTATTGTGTTGGAAGAAAGGGAAGACGCGGTACGAAAACCACCGCATACCACCGGTTTGTATCACGCTGCTGTACTGCTGCCGGACCGGGCCTCGCTCGGGATGATTCTGAGGCGTCTCGTGCAGCATGACTATCCACTGCAGGGAGCGGCGGATCATCATTTCAGCGAAGCGGTCTATCTGCCCGATCCCGATGGTAATGGTTTGGAGCTTTACAGGGACCGGGACCGCAGTCAGTGGAGATACGATGATGAGGGCTGGATATATGGGCAGACCGTCCCTCTGGATGCCGATGCGGTTCTGCAGGCTGCAGAGGGAAAAGAGTGGCAGGGCATGCCCGCCTCTACGATGATCGGTCATGTTCATCTGCACGTTGGAAATCTTGAGGAAACGAAAAACTTTTATGTCAACGGTCTCGGGTTTTCCCCGATGGTGCACATGGGGGAGCACGCCCTGTTTGTCGCAGCCGGCGGCTACCATCATCATATCGGTCTGAACATCTGGGCCGGTAAAGATGCACCTTCTCCTCCGGAAAACGCCGTCGGGTTAAAGGAATACACCATCACGATGTCGGATAGACAGGAGCTCGATGAGGTGCGTTCCCGTCTGCAAAAAGCAGGCATCATTTATGACAATCAAGACGGGGATGTGCGGATCCGTGATACGTCCGGCAGCCGGGTCCGGCTCGCCGTGCGGTAACCGTGTAAAAAAATCTATCCATAAATAAATAATATCCGGACGATGATTCGTTGAAGATACAGTGATATTCTTCGAATCAACGTCCGGATATTTTTGTATGACAGAAGATGCACAGCGGTGCGGGGACTTTTGTTGTTTAGTGCTGTTTCACAGCTTTTCGTATTCCCAGGAATACGAGTAAAATAAGAAGCAGGGAAGTGAAAACGGCCCAGATACTTCCTTCTCCAAATACATGTCGTAATACAACATCAAATGTGGGAACACCAGCACGGTAAAGGAAAGGTAATACAAGCAGACTCACGCAGATTCCTATTACAAAATATATAATCTTTCCCATACAGCTCTATCTCCTTCCTTCATTATCCTGAAAATAACACGTTAAAGGATATTTTTTCCATACTCTGCTGTTGTGGCATAACACTTTCACACGGTATGTTTAGAGGGACAGGAAGGAGAATAGAACAGCCGCAGCGAAAAGGATAAAAGCAGTAGATAGATGGAGAATCGACAGAGATTACCGGACAAGGAAGGATAAAGATGCCGATTATTTGTATAGAGGGGCCGCCGTGTTCCGGAAAAACTACTCTTTCTCTTGAGCTTGCAGACAGGTACGGAGCGTATGTCATCCCGGCGTCTTCGTTTCGGGACCGCAGCGAAGATGTCTGGCAGGAATACATAGATGAGCAGAGACGCTGGCAGCTTGCCCTGGAAAAAGCCCGCTCCCACGCACTGGTCGCTTTGGACGGCGATTTGTTCGCGCCACTTGTCCACGCTGCACTACTTCACCGGCAGGATTATGTGCAGCAGCTGCTCCCTCATTTCCGCTCGGCTTTTCTGGAGCAGCGTCTTGGCATACCGGATTATTATGTGTATCATGATGCTTCCTTTAAGCTGCTTCAGCGCCGGCAGCATCGAAACGGCTCTTTCCGGAGAATGGTGCCGGCAGAAGCGCACCGGCGCTTTTACAGCGATTTGCTGGAACCTCTGCCGGTTCCAATGTATCCTACACGGGCGGGCCGGGAAGAAGCGGCAGCCCGGAGTATTATCAGACATCTTAAAGCTGTCCCGGAGTATCGGTATGACGTGTCATTTTTTCAACAAATCGAACATCTTCTGCAAACACTCTCTGTGATAAAATAGAGAAAATGCATGATTTACAGAAAGGGCGATGGGAATGGGTGAACCAGATTTTAGAGCACGGTCCCCGTGGGCTGCGCTGAATGACGTGGAACATGTATCAATTTCACCGCTTAAAGAGGGGCGTGTGCAGGCTGATGTCACAATCCCCGGCAGCAAAAGCTTCACAAACCGGGCATTGATTATGGCCGCCTTGGCCAAAGGGCGTTCCACGTTGTCCGGTATCTTAAAAAGTGATGATTCCTATTGGTGCATTGATGCACTGCAGAAATTGGGTGCTGCCGCAGAAGTGAATGGGGATACCGTCATTATGGAAGGGTGCGGGGGCACCTGGCCGGTGCAGGAAGCCGAAATATACATCGGGGCAGCGGGTACAATCGCGCGGTTCCTGCCGGGCGCCCTGGCTGTTGCAGGTAGCGGAACATACACTGTTGAGGCAAGTAAACGAATGAGCGAGCGGCCGGTTCAGCCGCTCATGGAAGCTTTGGAGACACTCGGTGCTGACGTGGAGTATAGAGAGAACGAAGGAGCCTATCCACTACGGATTCACGCGCAGGGACTCCACGGCGGGGAAGTCTCTATTTCCGGACGCACATCCAGCCAGTTTATCAGCGGTCTGCTGCTTGCCGGCCCCTATGCTGAGGAGACGCTAAAGGTTCGTATTCCGGATTATATAGTCCAGCATGCTTACGTCAACATTACACTCGATCTCATGAAACAGTTCGGTGCCAATGTGGCATATAATGAAGATTTGACCGAAATGGACGTATCCGCCGGTGGATACAAAGGACAAAACATGGCACTTGAAGCGGATGCGTCCACCGCCAGCTATTTCATGGCTCTGGCGGCGCTTAACAACGGCCGCATCCGTATCAATAATCTGACAATGCAGACGAATCAGCCGGATATTTATATGGTCGACGTTTACGAGAAAATGGGGTGCACTGTCATTCGGGAAGAGGACTTCATTGAAATACAGGGGACCCCGCATCTCAAAGGGAATTTTGAGATCAGTATGAAAGAAATGTCAGATCAGACATTAACACTGGCCGCTGTTGCTCCATTTGCAGATGGTCCTGTCACCATTACGGATGTAGAACACATACGTCACCATGAATCCGACCGGATCCATGCCGCCTGTACGGAACTTCGGAAAATGGGAATCAAAGTGGAAGAGTTTTCGGATGGACTTCGGGTTCACCCCGGTGTTCCTGTCGGCGTAGACCTGCATTCCTATGATGACCACCGGGTGGCGATGGCTCTCTCGCTCATTGGAACGAAGGTGCCGGGAGTATCGATTGAGGACCCCGGATGCGTTTCCAAAACCTGTCCAACCTTCTATGACCTCCTTGAACACCTCGGGGTTTCTATTTCCTATAAAACAGCTACGTAGTACGGTGTGTACCCGTTTCTCTGCTCCTGTCTCTGCTGCAGAAGGCTGATTAGCTTTATGATGGAGGCGGTACAGACAACAGGATTTCCGGAAGCCGTTTGATTTTGGACCTCGACAAAATGATTGTATCGAATATACCTAAAAACGCTCCCGGCTGTCAGGCAGACATCCGGGAGCGTTTTTACAGTGGCTGCGGAACGCAGGAAGAATCAAAACATGTGAGTGGCGGTTCCCTTCACCAGTCATCACCTGGAGCGAGAATCGGTGTACTTCCTTCTATCGTTTCCGGAGTTTTTACCCCCATGGCTGTGTTGATACACACGACACGATCTTCACGCTGAATCCAGTTCTCTTCCCTCAGCTGTCTTACTCCAGCAAACACTGCCGCGCCTTCCGGACTGGAAAAAATCCCTTCTTCCCGGGTGATCAGCCGTTGTTCGGCCAGAAGGTCCTCTTCGCAGACGGCCACAGCTGCTCCCTTTGTTTTGTAAATAGCATCCAGGACGAGAAAATCTCCGGCGGACGTGCCTGTACTGATCTCAAAAGCTGCCGAATACAATTCCGGGGTCGGTACCGCGTCTGTCCGTTTGTTGTCAAAGGCATGTACAATCGGAGCACAGTTTTCTGTCTGGACGGCCACAAGTTTCGGTATTTTCGCCGAACGTACCCATCCCAGTTCAATTAATTCATGGATTGCTTTATACAGACCGATAAAACTGGTGCCAGCACCGACAGGGCAGGCGATCACATCGGGAAGGTTCCACTGCAGCTGTTCGGCAAGCTCCAGCCCGATTGTTTTCTGCCCCTCAATCCGGTAAGGTTCTTTGAAGGGGGAAGCATCGAACCAGCCGTGACGCTCAGATGCACGGCTTGCTGCATCTTCAGCTTCCCGAATGAAACCGTTAATCAGCTGCAGATCGGCTCCTGAGGCAGCACATTCTTTTCTCACAGAAAGCGGAGCTTCCACAGGCATAGCGACATGAGAGGAAATGGAGGAACGGCTGCCGTACAGCGCCCAGGAAGCGCCGGCATGGCCATTTGCAGAGAGGACAATGTCATGCACGTTATATTCCTTCAGTTTGGAAATGCCGGCTGCCGCTCCCCGGGCTTCTGCAGAACCGGAGGGAAGGACGCTGTCATCCTTGAGCTGCAGGTCTTCGATGTCGTATCGTTTACCGGTTTTCTTCACGGGGAGTAACGGGGTTATGCCTTCTCCCAGAGATACAATGTCTTTTTCTGTACGGACGGGGAGCAGTTCATGGTACCGCCATATGGAAGGAGGGCGTACCATGACCGCCTCTTTGCGAAACTGAATCTTCAAAGCATCCATATCATATGCTGCCAGCAGCGGTGCGCTGCATGCACATTCATGCTGCGGGATCGAGGCATCATATTCACGGCTGCATTTCGGGCAGTACAAATGGGAGAGATAGCTGTAAGCTTGATACACAATGATTCCCTTCTTTCTTCGTTATCAACGGTCATCCGGACTGGAAATAATTCATAATGGTATTTTGATTAAAGGGAAGGCGTTCATAGGGTGCATGAACACTGAAAGAAATCTCATTATTCTGGAGATCAAACTGTTCTGCTCTCACTTGAATACTGCTGTGGCTGATCTCTGTTACAGCGACGTAAATATTCTCACGTGATGGGTGAACACGAATCCACTCCGGCATTTCATAGTTTTGTTTAATGTATTGGAGAACCCGGCTGTTTGGGAGCTGCAGCCTTCCCAGCCGTATGGAATCCTGCTTCAATATGAGATCGCCATTTGTCTGGACTTCAGGAAGCAGCTTCACCGTTGCGGGAATCTGCTGATTGAAAGCTTTGACCGAGCCGGATAATTCCACAGTATTGTTTAAATCAACACTGTAAGACACATTTTCGTTCCGGGGAAGTCTGCTTATATACTCTTTGATTAATTGATTCAGATTTTCCTTGTCTGATTCAATCGTGAAAGCTACATCTTGTTCTTCAATTTCGCCGGCAGACCGTGAAACAGGGTCGGAAGGCGGGGCATTTAGAACAAGGAATAACCAGAGAACGACACCTAGATTAATAGTAAACAGGGATAAAAATAACCATTTCCATACTGTTTTCCTGCGGTTTATGCTAGTCATTGCTGTTCTCCCCATTTGTTCCGTTCTGGTATTCTTCCAAATCAGGTTCGATATAATCAAGCACCCTGTCGGCCATAGAAGCATATCCTCTTTGGTTCGGGTGAAAATTATCCTCCGAATAGTATCCGGGTCCGGCGTACTGGAAAATGTCCCTGACTGGAATAAATACGGCATTTTCCTGTTCGTTCACGACGTTCCTTCCAATCATGTTCCAGTCCGTGATAATCTGGTCAAGCTCTGGAATGTCAGAAAAGTACATGTTAAACGGATTGTACAGCCCCAGCAGGTAAATGGCGGCATCTTCATTTTCTTCACGGATTTGTTCGAAAATCGAGGTAAGTCTCTGTTCATAGGGGTCCTTTTCTTTTTCAAACACCTCATAGGTGAGGTCGGTCACATTCGATCTGACAATTTTCATGATGTCATTGGCGCCGACTGTAAGAAGAATAATATCCGACTCACTAATAGATGATGAAATGTTCGGTTTATTCAAACGCTCCAGAATCTGATCGCTGCGGTTACCCTTCTTCCCGTAGTTCTGCACGCGGATGGAGGCATCCGGGACACTCTTTTCAAGCGAGTCTTTCAGAATACCGACATAGCCACCGCTTCCGGATGAATCGCCGGTGCCTTTCGTCAGGGAGTCGCCGACAGCCGTGATGTGCAGATCAGAGGAAATGAAAAGACTGCGTGTCTCATTCACCACAGAAGCCACTGCGTCCTGAATACCTTGTTCGAAAGGACGTTTGTCATCTTCCCTTGAAGGTGTATCGGTGCTGGAGGAGACGGTACTGTCTGTTTGCTGTGTCTTGGAGGAGTTGGCAGCTGAATCCGAAAGTGCGTGGTCAGAACCGGCATCTGAAAGAGAAGAGCTTACAAACCAAGCTCCCGAGGGAAGCATTAATAAAAAAGCGAGACCAAGTAAAATAAATATTCTTTTTCTCATGTGGTATCACACCCGCACATTATCGTTTCGCCATTATACGAACATAATCAGTCTGTTTTTATTATATCAGGTTATAAGGGTTCAGGGAAAAGTACAGCTTTTTCCTGATGAAAAAAAGCAGTAGGTATCGTGCATGGACGATTCCTACTGCTTCCCCTACATCGCAAGGTGGCTGATATTTATTTCTATGCTTTCATCCACCTTTTCCATGCCGAATTCATCTTTCACCTGGCCTGTAAATGTCACCTGCAGGCGTTGTGCCTCGTCCGGGAGGTGGACTTTATAATAGTTCGTATTTTTTTCCTTCTCTCCCGGCTGCAGTGTAGTCTCCAAGCTGTTTGCTGCACTTTTGTTCTTATTTTCCGGCACTGAGACCGAATCCTTAATGATATTACCATGCTCATCAAGTACAGCAACGGACATGAAGTCTGCGCTGTACGTCAGGGTGATATCCGAAGAAGGATTGGGGTTTTCGATATAAGGCTGAAAGTAAACCGTTTGTTCTGCCGGGTCTGTGTATTTCATTCCCACTTCCACCCGCTCCGTCAGCTGTTTGTAATCATGGCTGAACGTTGGAGTGGTAAAAAAGTAGGCAGCCGCCGCACCGGCGCTTATTACGATAACCGGGAGGAACCATTTCAGTATTTTATTTAAAGTCATGATTTTTCACACCTTTTAGCAGCCTGAATGGAGGCTGAATAGTACCAATATATGTTTATGCCATCATTATAAATCAGGAAAAGCGGAGGGAGAAGGTACAGCATAAACCGTTATTTAGACTTAATCTATGTGTCATCCGTTTGAAAAAAAACAGGATAACTAAGTATTCCACACTTATTAGACGAAAAGTGGAGGCTTTTCGTTTCGCTTTCATCAATGTTTCACGTGAAACATTGATGTGCTGAAAAGATAGAATTTTAAGATTTATTCAATTTTTTAAAACAACGGGTTGAAAAATGAATGCGCTTTCCTTTAGACTATAAATCAAATCGATAAAGTAAAACGATTTACAAAAACGATTTACTTTAAAAGGAGGAGGGAGTCCTCATAAGAAAACCAACATTACAGGATGTGGCGGAGCTCGCCTCCGTATCACAGAGCACTGTATCGCAGTATTTAAACGGACGCTACAAACACATGGGAAGCGAAACAAGAAAGAGAATCGAAGAAGCGGTGCTCTCGTTGGAATATAAGCCCAATGCCGTGGCAAGAGGCTTAAAACAGAAAAAAACGACCACCATTGGTATTATTGTGGCCAATATTCTGCACCGTTTTTCCACTCAGGTGTCCCGGGCGATTGAAGATATCTGCCAAGAGTATGGATACCATACAATCATCTGTAACGCGGATGATGATCCGGAGAAAGAAAAAAGATATGTGGATATGCTGAAGGCAAAGCAGGTGGATGGCTTCATCATTATTCCCACGGGGGTAAATGAAAGTCTTTACAAAGAACTGATTAATGAACGCTACCCGATGGTTTTTCTGGACAGAAAAATGCAATCGCTCTCTGTTCCGACGGTGACTTTGAGGAACATAAAAGCAGGGTACGAAGCAACGCTTCATCTTTTGGATCAGAACCATGAACTTATTGCTTACATCAGCTCGCCATTGACGGTCAGTACTAGAAAAGAGAGATATGAAGGCTATGTTAAGGCTTTGAACGATAGAGGCATGGAGTTAAATGAACATTATGTGTTTGGTGGTGATATGGAACAGATAGAAGGAGTGCTCACAGAAATGTTGGAATCAGAGCACCCGCCTACAGCACTTATCTGTGGAAATGACAGGGTGTTAAAAAGTGTTCTGCCGATTTTGAAACAGCGAAATACAGCCATACCGGAAGAACTGGCCCTGGTCACATTTGATGAAGTGGAATTTTCAGAGTTTTTCACACCGACACTGACAACTGTAGAGCAGCCCGCTTACGGCATGGGAGTGAAAACCGCTGAACTGCTTTTAAATCGAATCAACGGGAAGGTGCAGCAAGACGCTTCGGAAACCGAAGAATTTGAACCGAAACTGAAAGTACGGGAGTCATCCCTGTTTAAGAAATAAGGAGGAATTATCATGATCAAAAAATGGATGACAACGTCTATTCTCACAGCTGGAATGGTGGTAGTAGGAGCATGCGGCAACGGTGAATCCGGCGGAGATTCCGGAGAAAATGGGAGCAGTGGAAGCAGCGGAAGTGGCAGTGAAGACAGCGTCAATTTAATCGCAGCTACCCAATTGGACTCAGAAAGCGCATTTGCAGCAGGGTTTGAGAAGTTTAAAGAAGTGGTGGAAGAAGAGAGTGACGGCTCTGTTACCGTGGAAGTTCATACAAACGGGGATTTAGGTGGAAATGAAGATGAGCTGGTCCAGAATCTAAAGACCGGATCGGTGGATTTGGTGGCGGCAGCTCCAGGATTTATGGCACAGTCCGTGCAGGAAGTAGACTTTTTCTCCATGCCGTATCTTTTTGAAAGCAGGGATCACTGGAAGTCTGTGATTGACGGAGACATTGGAGACACATTGACGAATAAAATCGAAAGCAATACAAGCTTTAATGTTCTCGGCTACTGGACAGCCGGCGTCAGAAACTACTACGGAGCGGAGCCGATTGAAACACCGTCGGACTTAGACGGCATGTCTCTGCGTACTCAGGATTCGCCGGTGGTGACAAACACCTGGGAAGCTCTTGGAGCCCAGCCGACCAGCGTAGCCTGGGATGAAATGTACCAAGCGCTCCAGAACAATGTTGTGGATGCGGCGGAAAATGATTTTACCAATATTTATCTCGCCAGTCATCATGAAGTCATCAATAATATTTCACTGACGCAGCACGATTACACCACCCGCTTGTTTTTCACATCAGATCAGGTTATGGATAAGTTGAATGAATCGCAGCAGGAGGCTGTGATGACGGCCGCAGAAGAAGCAACAAAAACAGAACGTGAAACGGATCAGCGCCTGGCAGAAGAATCCCGTGAAGCAATCAAAGAAGCTGGTGTAAAAATCAATGAAGTGGATCAGCAGAAGTTTTTTGAACAGACAGAATCCGTCCGCGAGAACGCAGCAGAGAACCTGAATTTAGTAGAGGAATATGAGAAGGTTGTCGAATTGAAAGAGAACTAATATGACACAGGGAAAGGTGCTTCCGCCGGGAACATCTTTTCTTGTCTTTCCTCCTGCATGGAGGTCATAGAAGGTGGGAGAGTGAGAATCGTGAAAAAACTGATTTCCCTGATGGAAGGCTTGTATTTACGGCTGGCAGCTGTATTTTTCTTTATCTTTTTTGCCTGCATCACGTTGCAGGTGGCTTCAAGGTACATTCCCGGTATTGAAGTGCTTTGGGCTTCCGAGATAGCAACATATGCTTTTATATGGATGGTGTTTCTCGGAGCGGCCGTTATGGTCAGGCAGCGGGGTCATTTTACCGTAGGGTTAGTCATTGACAGTGTGAAAGGTCTGCCGCTTTTGATACTGCAATCCGTGATTCATCTTCTGCTTATCGGATTTGGTATTGTGATGATCAAGGATGGATACAGTTTAACAGTCCAGTTCTGGGGATGGACGCTCAACAACCTCCCGCAGATCCGCCAGGGTTATACGTGGCTTGCGATTCCGACTGCCGGTGCGGGTGTTATCCTGTTTTCCCTGCAGAACTGGCTGGAAGATATGAAATCATTTCGTAAACAAGGAAAGGGGGATGCATCATGACAGGGATTGTTCTTACAGCATTATTTTTCGGGTTGATGCTTCTCGGCGTTCCTATCGCCTTTGTCATCGGAATTGTAAGCTATGTCGGTTTTTTCCTGCTTGATGCGATTCCTCTTCAGTCTGTCGTGCAGCAGATGTTTTCCGGGCTGGAATCGTTTATCCTGCTGGCGGTCCCTCTTTTCATATTCGCCGCCAATATCATGAACCAGGGAAAAATCTCGGAAAAGCTCGTGCAGTTTGCTGTAGCTCTCGTCGGCCATATCCGGGGAGGACTGGCCCATGCCAATATCGTTGTATCCATGTTTTTCGGCGGTATTTCCGGCGCGTCTACAGCTGATACAGCCGGTATCGGCAAAATCATGATACCGAGTATGGCAAAAGAGAAATATCATAAAGAAACGGCTGCCGCGGTCACTGCAGCCTCTTCCACGATGGGGATGATTATTCCGCCGAGTATTCCAATGGTTATCTATGGAAGTCTGGCTGGAGTGTCTGTCGGCAAAATGTTTATCGGAGGTATCATCCCTGGTCTTGCCATTGCGGGCGGCTTGATGGCATTAATCGGTATCATTTCCCACCGTCACCAGTATCCAAAGTATGAACGTGTGAAGGTCAAAGAGGTACTGCTCAGAGGGTTAAAAAGTATCCCGCCTCTCCTTACTCCCGTTATCATTCTGGGCGGCATTACAGGTGGAGTGGTCACTCCGACAGAAGCAGCTGTTCTCGCCTGCGCGTATGCGTTTGTTCTCTCGTTTTTCATCTATCGAACCATTTCGCTGAAAGATCTTCCGGGGATCGTTTACGATACGCTGAAATTGAGCTCCTTGACATTATTTGCGCTGGCGACAGCTACCTCCCTCGGAAGGCTTATCAGTTATTACAATGTACCAAGTGCGGTGGAAAGCTTTTTTGCTAATGCACTGCCGTTTGACTGGATGTTTGTTCTCGCTGTCATTGTACTGTTTCTGCTGGTTGGTATGTTTATGGATACGGTTCCCTCCATCGTTTTGTTTGTCCCGATTGTGCTGCCGACAGCCACCCAGATTGGGATAGATCCGGTACACTTCGGCTTGATTGTGATGATGTGTCTGGCAGTAGGACTGGTCACTCCTCCATACGGGCTGTGTTTGCTGCTCGCCAGTAAAATTGCCGAAATACCGATTGGCCGCTCCTTTTATGCGACGATTCCATACATCGCCGTTATTCTTCTGGTCATCGGTGTGATTGCCTTTATTCCGGAGACAGCGATGTGGCTGCCCAATTCATTTGATTTTTAGCGAAGATAGAAGGAACTGGAGAGTGACAGATGATGCTGGATGTTATATCAATAGGAGACGCAATGATCACCATGAACCCGAAATCCCGGGGTCCGCTTATGTTCTCCCATGAATTTGAACGGAAAATGGGCGGAGCGGAACTGAATCTGATCGTCGGCTGTGCCCGCCTCGGCCTTCAGCCAGGGTGGATCAGCCGGTTCGGGCAGGATGGATTCGGCCGGTATATTCTGAATTATATGCGGGGAGAAGGCGTGGACGTCTCCCGTACCAAACTACTGGAGAATTACCGGACCCCGCTTAATATTAAAGAAGTACTGGAAGACGGGAGCGGAAGTACTTTCTACTACCGTTTCCCTTCCCCCACTGAAGATATAACCCCTGCCGATATGGAGGAAAATTATCTAAAACAGGCGCGTGTGTTTTATATCAGCGGGGTGTTTCTTTCCCTGGCCGGTAAAAACCTGGATATCATCAAAAAAGGAATTCAAATCGCTAAAAAGCATAACAGGATGGTAGCTCTTGATCCCAATATCCGTCTGAAACTCTGGAGCCGGGAACAGGCTCGGGAAACGATGTTGCCCATTCTCCCGGATGTAGATATTATGATGAGCGGTAAAGAAGAAGCCGACCTGTTATTTGGAGAGCAGCCGGATGAGGCACATCTGGAAACTTTCGGTCAGTACGGCATTTCCTACGTTGCATTGAAAAAAGGAGGAGAAGGTGCATCCGGTTGGTTTTCGGGAGAAGGAAGCACCTTTGTCCCGCCCGAATCCGTTAAGGTGGTTGATACTGTGGGAGCCGGGGATGGCTTTAATGCAGGATTTCTGTATTCGATTCTCCGCGGTTTCGATCTGAAGCGGTCGCTCCGGTTTGCTAATACAGTAGGAGCCATGGTTACAGGAGTTTCCGGAGATAATGAAGGGCTGCCTTATCTGGAATCTGTTCAGACCGCTTTAGGGGAACGGCAGCATATTGAACGATAAAAGGTGGGTGAGTATGAATATTCAATTAGCACTGGACCGGTTAAACTGGAAGGATTGTTTTTCTCTGGTGGAACAGACATCTCCTCATATTGACTGGATTGAAATTGGGACAGGTGTCATTAAAGAGTATGGCATGCAGATGGTACGGGAGATGAAAGCAGCCTATCCAGACAAAACACTGGTGGCTGATATGAAAACGTGTGACGCCGCGGCATCAGAAACGAAGCAGGCACTGAATGCCGGGGCCGATATCACAACGGTGATGGCGTTTTCAGCAGACACTGCAATCCGTGCAGCACTAGAAGAAGCATCCGCTGCAGACCGGAAGGTGATGGTGGATCTTCTCGGTGTAACCGACCTTGGCAGATTGTCGCAATTGGATACGCTCGGAGTGGATCTGATTTCTCTTCATATCGGCAAAGACATGCAGAGAGACGGAGGGGTTTCTGGAGATGATTTCGCCTTCATAGAAGATTATCCGCACTGGAACGCAGCTGTGGCAGGCGGCATAAATGCAGATACCATTCCTTCCCTGACTCCCTATGAGCCGGAAACGCTCATAGTAGGCGGAGCGGTAACGAAAGCAGACGACCCGGAAGCAGCGGCGCAACATATTCGAAAGCTGGTGAAATGATGAGCTCATTTGAAGACATTTTGAGAACCGTCGGCAGTGAAGTGCAGGAAGTACTGCAGAATGTAAATACAGCAGCTTTGGCATACGCTGCGGAACAGTTGAACAGTGGTAGAAGAATGTTTGTGATGGGAGAAGGAAGGTCGGGACTCGCCGGCAAAATGTTTGCCATGCGTCTAATGCATGGCGGATATGACGTTTATGCGGCCGGTGAAACGATCACCCCGGCGATTCAGGAGAATGATCTCCTCATTGTACTTTCTGGTTCAGGTAAAACCCCGGGACTGGTACATGCTGCAGAAAAAGCAGTGGATTCCGGCGCTTCGCTTCTTGTTTTCACCACGGATCCCGGCTCTCCACTCGGGAAGCTCAGTGAGGGAAACGTCAAGATACCGGCTGCCACCAAGTACCGTCGCGAAGAAGAGCCGGACACCATACAGCCGCTGGGTAATCAGTTTGATCAAAGCCTGCACCTGATGCTCGATGCCCTTATTATATATGCACAGGAGCAAAATGGATCTGAAGATAATGATGCCTTTTTTGCGAGACATTCGAATTTGGAATAAAGTATAGAATAAAGAAATTTCGCAGCGAAGTTTCGGATGTTTATTCCGTTATTCGCTGCTTTGTGTGTATTTTTATATAACCAACATGGTCGCAGAATGTCATCCATTACTTGGTATTTATAATAATCAGAAAAATAAAACAAAAAATGCTTGAAATGTAGTTGACAAAACGGTGAACTCTGCATAGAATTGGAAATGTAATCGATTACAAAACAGGACGTGACCTTATGGCAAACATTCAGGAAGTTGCAAAAGAAGCCGGCGTATCGGTAGCTACAGTCTCGAGAGTCATGAATGGAGGTGCTGTCACTCCGAAAACAAAAGGGAAAGTAGAAGAAGTGATCAGGCGGCTCAAATATGAGCCGAGTATGCTCGGACGGAATCTGCGGAATTCCGAAAGCCGGCTCCTGCTGGTCCTTATTCCAACGATTTCGAACCCGTATTATTCCGATATTATCAATGGTATTGAAAATGCGGTAATCCCCCAGGGGTATAATATTCTGTTATGTGAGACAGATTCCAACCCGGAGAGGGAGAATATTTACTTTGATATGGTCCGCAAGAAAATGGCGGATGGCATTATTTCCATGGATCCCACTGTTAATATGGAGGAGCTGAAGATCCTGGCGGAAGATCATCCGATTATCCAGTGCAGTGAATATTCCGTGGAAAGCGGCATTCCATTTGTAACGATTGATAATGAAGAAGCGGCATACCGGGCTGTCAGCCATTTAGTAAACATCGGCAGTACAGATATTGCTATGATAAATTCCGACGTCACATTTTTATATGCACGCCAGCGTCAGCTTGGGTATCAGCGTGCTCTGGAAGAGAACGGGATCCCTTTTGACGAAGAAGATGTATACTACACCAACGGTCCGAGCTTTGAACACGGGCAGCAGGCAATGAGAAAAATGCTTACCGGTCATAAAGAATACTCGGCTGTTTTTGCCGTATCCGATCTTCTGGCGATCGGAGCACTGAAAGAAGCGCATCAGTTGGGGCTCCGTGTTCCGGAGGATATCGCTATTGCAGGATTTGATAAGATTGCATTCTCTAATATGACCAATCCGGCACTGACAACGATTGCGCAGCCGATGTATGACATGGGAACAACGTCGGCACAGATGCTTATAGACAAAATTAACGGCAGGCCGGTCGAAAGTACAATGATGAGCCATGAGCTGATCATCCGCGAATCGACGATCGGATAAAAAGAGCTCTGTTTTTTCTTTCAAAAACAAAAGTATAACTTAACACTTTTTTGTAATCGATTACATTTTAGGTTTTTAGTTTAAAAAAGGGGTGACGATCAAAATGAAAAAGGTACTGTTATTGGTATTGGTGATGCTTGTTTCGGCTCTTGCGGCGGCCTGTGGAAACAGTGAATCGAATGAGGAAGCAGGTGGGTCTTCCGGAGACGGAGGAGAAACATCAAATGGTTCGGAAACTTCAGAAGGTTCAGATTCTTCAGGGGGCGGGGACTTGAAGATAGGAATCAGTCTTCCTTCAGCAACTCACGGCTGGATGGGCGCGCTTATCGATAATGCAGAAAGCAAAGCCCAGGAAATAGAGGAAGCGAGCGGCGTGGAATATATTATGACGAACGCGGAAGATCCCAATACCCAGGCAAATGACGTAAATAACCTTATATCCCAGGACGTGGACGCCATTGTCATGCTTCCGATAGAATCTGCAGCGTTATCTCCGGTCGGACAGCAGGTCAAAGAGGCAGATATTCCGCTTGTTGTGGTGGACCGGGAGCTCGATAATGATGCAGCGGACGTGGTTGTGAAAGGCGATAATCAGGGCATCGGCGTGAATGCGGGAGAATACTTTGTAGAACAGCTTAACGGAGAAGGAAATGTAGTGGAAATAACCGGACCGCCGAACTCGGTGACAGAGCAGCGCGGAAGCGGATTCCAGGAAGCGGTGGAATCTGAAGACGGTATGGAAATTGTAGCGTCCCAGAGTGGTGATTTCTCGAAAGAAAAGTCTCTTGAAGTGATGCAGAACATTCTGCAGGCGCAGCCGGAGATCGATGCGGTCTTTACTCAGGATGATGGAATGGCCCTTGGAGTGCAGCAGGCTGTTAAGGAAGCCGAACGTGATGACATTCAGTTCATTACAGGTGCCGGCGGCAGTAAAGAAGTGTTTGAGAGCATCCAGGACGGTGGTTTGATTCAGGCCACGTTCCTCTATTCACCGACCATGGTAAGAGACGGTGTGCAGATTGCAGCAGACATTGCCCAAGGGGAAGAACCGGAAGAGTCTATGGTGATCAAAGAAGCAACACAGGTGACAGAGGAGAATGTAGAGGAATTCTATAATCCGGATTCGAAATATTAATAACATTTCCAAAACTTGATTTTAAACAGAGCAAAGCAGCGGCCGCAGCCTCTTTCTATATAAGAGGCTGTCTCCCCGGCTGTTGGGCTTTTCGACACAAAGCTCTGACAAAGGAGAGAGAAGAATGGCTTTTATCAGCATGGAAACCATTGATAAGTCCTTTCATCAAGTGAAAGTGCTGCACCAGGTTAATCTGGACCTGGGGGAAGGGGAAATACATGCCCTATTAGGAGAGAACGGGGCGGGAAAGTCGACGCTCATGAACATTCTGGGCGGTGTGCTGCAGCCGGACAGTGGAACTATTTATGTCAACGGCGCACCGGTGTCGATGACGACGCCGGGGGATTCCCAGAAGCTCGGCATCAGTTTTATCCATCAGGAACTGAATGTTGTTTCTGACTTAAGAGTATATGAAAATATGTTTCTCGGATCCGAAATCCGCAATAAAGCAGGGTTTCTGAATGTGGAAGCGATGAAACAGAAAACAAGAGACGTGCTGTCGCGGCTGGGTGTGTCGCTTGATCCGTCGGCTTACGTGCGGGACCTGGGAACGTCCCACAAGCAATTTATCGAAATATCCAAAGCCCTGCTCCGGGACTCTTCCGTCATTATTATGGACGAACCGACCACGGCATTGTCTGAACATGAAATCAGCAGGCTGTTTGAATTGATGACGACGCTTAAGGAATCCGGGGTTTCCATCATTTATATTTCCCACAAGCTGAAGGAAATCAAGGCAATCTGCGACCGCTACACCGTTCTCCGGGACGGATTCATCGCAGGGACAGGAAGTTTGGAAGAGGAAGATCCGGAATCGATTACAAAAATGATGGTCGGCCGGTCTGTCTCGCAGGAACGGTTCACGAGGGAGCATGTGCCCGGAGACGAAGTGATGAGGGTAGAGGACTTTTCAAAAACCGGCCTGTTCCAAGGCATTGATTTCACGATACGTGAAGGAGAAATAGCAGGGTTTACCGGGCTCGCCGGGGACGGCCGGACCGAATTGTTTGAAGCACTATTCGGCTTCCGGAAAAAAGACAGCGGGAGTTTATATGTCCACGGAAAGAAAGTGGTCGTCAATCACCCGAATCATGCGCTGAGGGCAGGCATCGGCCTGGTGCCCAGAGACAGGAAAGAAAATGCGGTAATCCAAGACTTAAGCATTGTGCACAATCTAACGCTTTCTTCCCTTGGACATTTTGAGAAGAACGGCTTCATTACAAAAAAACAGGAGCGTAAGGCTTTTCAGCGTTACAAAAATGAATTAAATATCAAGGCCCGGGATCCCTATGCTTCCATCGCAACACTCAGCGGCGGTAATCAGCAGAAGGTCGTTATCGCAAAATGGCTGGAAGTCAACGCCGACGTTATTATTTTTGACAATCCTACTCAGGGAATCGATGTAGGAGCGAAGCGTGAAATCTATCAGCACATTGTATCCCTTGCTGAACAGGGCAAAAGTATTATTATTTTATCTTCGGAAGCCCCGGAAATTCTTAAAATGTGTGAACACATTTATGTAATGTATAAAGGGGAAATCACAGCCCGTTTGAACCGGGATGAGACCGCCGAAGATGAAATTATGGCCTGTGCCACAGGATCAAAAAGGATGGTGGAGTCTATTGGCTGAACCCCAATTCGAGCCGCAGCAGTCTGCGGAACCAAAAACAGAGAAACGAAACTGGCTGTCCTGGTTATGGGCGGAATACAGCGTCATTATCGCGTTTGTCATTATATTTGTCCTCGCCGCTGTGTTAAACCCGCGGTTTCTGGATATTAACAATCAGCTCAATATCCTGATGCAGGTATCCATCATCGGTATTGTATCACTTGGTATGACAATGGTTATGCTTTCAGGCGGTATTGATTTATCCGTCGGCTCGGTGCTTGCCATGGTCGGTGTGATGTCGGTGCTGGCGTTAAATGCCACAGGAAGTATCATGGCAGCTCTGATCGCTGCATGTGCCGTCGGCTCGGCAGCTGGTTTTATCAACGGTGTTCTGATTTCCAAAGGGAAAATTGCGTCGTTCATTGCAACACTCGGTATGATGTCCGCCGCGCGTTCCATTGCGTTATATACAGCGGACGGAGGGAGCGTCTCCGGCGAAGTAAACGGCTTTTCAGCGATTGCCAATAGTGAACTCGGCGTCGTCGATTATCCTATTATTATCTTTCTTGCTATGACAGCACTTGTATACGTCCTGATGAATTACACCCGTTTTGGCCGGTACGTGTACGCAGTCGGAAGCAATGAGAAGGCAGCGGTGCTGTCCACGATCCGGGTCGACCGCGTGAAGATTGCCGTCTACAGTATGGCAGGCTTTCTCGTCAGTATTGCCGCCATCATTGAAACGTCCCGGCTGAATTCGATTTCCTCTTCAAGCTCTGGTCAGCTGTATGAACTGGATGCGATTGCGGCGGTTATTATCGGAGGAACAAGAATGACCGGAGGACGGGGGAAAGTTATTGGTACCTTTTTCGGTGTGCTGATTCTCGGTATTTTAAATAACATGATGAATCTGATGAATGTCTCTCCTCATCTGCAGGGCTTTGTCAAAGGACTCATTATTATCGTAGCGGTATTATTCCAGAAAAGGGATTAGAAATGGAAAGGTGTGACATATATGGATTTAGGCGTATTTACGGTGTTGTTTCAGGACCGGCCGCTTGAGGAGGCACTCGATCTTGTGAAGGCTAACGGCCTGGATGCGGTGGAAATCGGCACAGGCGGCCATCCTGGCAATGCCCATTGTGATCCGGTGGAACTCTTGAATGATGACACGAAACGGCGGGAATTTCAGAAAAAAATCACAGACAGAGGATTGAAGATCAGCGCTCTCAGCTGCCACAGTAACCCGCTTCATCCTGATCCGCGCAAAGCGGCGCAGAACCACGAGTTGTTTGAACAGACAGTCCGCCTGGCAGCTATGCTCGGCGTGAAGCATGTGATTACGTTTTCCGGATGTCCGGGCGAGTCGGAGGACTCCAAACATCCGGTGTGGGTGACGTGTCCGTGGCCGACGGAGCATGCGGAGGTTTTGGAATGGCAGTGGCGGGAAAAAGTCATTCCGTACTGGAAAGAGCAGGACCGGCTGCTGAAAGAACACGGAGTGCTGGCTGCCATTGAGCCGCACCCCGGGTTCAACGTCTACAATACGGAAACAAGTATCAGGCTCCGCGAAGCGTGCGGCACAAATATTGGGGTGAACATGGATCCCAGCCACTTTTTCTGGCAGGGGATGGACCCTGTGGCGTCGATTAAGAAACTGGCGGAAGCGGATGCATTGTTTTATTTCCACGCGAAAGACACAAGCTTTGATGCTGGAAATACCGCGGTGAACGGTGTCCTGGATACGAAACCGTACACCGATGAATGGAACCGTTCGTGGATGTTCCGCACGATTGGTTACGGACAGGGGGAGAAGACGTGGCGCGATATAATCAGCGCGCTGCAGCTCGCCGGCTATGAAGGCGTCGTGAGCATTGAACACGAAGACAGCCTGATGTCGGTGGAAGAAGGATTTGAGAAAGCCTCCGCGTTTCTCCGAAGTATTCTCATACGGGAAAGGATTGGTGAAGTCTTTTGGGTATAAACAAGAACAGGGTCCGGGTCGGAATGATCGGCCATCAATTTATGGGGAAAGTCCACAGTCATGCGTACCGGGATCTGCCTTTCTACTTTGATCCTCCGGCAGTTCCCGTGCAGCAGGCCATTTCCGGACGGAATGAAGCTGCGGTGAGAGAGGCGGCGGAGCAGTTCGGCTGGGACTCTGTGGAAACGGATTGGCGCCGGCTCGTGGAACGTGACGATATAGACCTGATCGATATCGTCACCCCAAACCATACCCACGCGGACATGGCCATTGCCGCCGCGGAAGCCGGGAAGCATGTCATAAGCGAGAAACCACTCGCAGTCACCGCCGCGCAGGCCAAACGCATGAAAGATGCTGTCGAAGAGAATAACGTCGTTCATATGGTATCGCACAATTACCGGTACGCCCCCGCCGTGCAGTATGCTGCGCAGCTGATACGAGAGGGACGTCTCGGGCGGATTTATCATATCCGAGCCCAGTATCTGCAGGATTTCATCATGGATCCGGCATTCCCGCTCGTGTGGCGGCTGAAAAAAGAATACACCGGATCCGGCGCTCTCGGTGATATTGGTGCTCATATTATTGATTTGGCGCGTTTTCTCGTCGGGGAATTCCACTCTGTCAGCGGCATGCTGCAAACATTTATCCCTGAGCGTCCGCTGGAGGATGGATCCGGTACAGGAGAAGTGACCGTCGATGATGCTGCCGGCTTTCTGGCCCGGTTTAACAACGGCGCCATGGGGGTCTTTGAAGCCACCCGGTTTGCAGCCGGCAGCCGCAACAAGAACCAATTCGAAATCAACGGCGAAAAAGGCTCCATCCGCTGGGATCTGGAGAATATGAATAACCTGGAAGTGTACTTTGAAGATGATGAACCGGGGATGCAGGGCTTTAGGATGATCCACTGCACAGAGGCTGAGCACCCGTATATGCAGGCGTACTGGCCTGCGGGACACATCATCGGTTATGAGCACACGTTCATTCACCAAATGGCGGAACTGATAAACGGCATTCACGAAAACAAAAGCCCCCATGCCAACTTTAACGACGGATTCGAAAATCAGGTCGTCCTCGAAGCTGTCCAGGAATCCGCCGCTTCCGGAAGCTGGATGACGACAGAACAAATCAAAGCCGGATTGTAAATCGATGAAATTTCTTTTTTTGGTGTAAAAAAACCTTCGGACCGCTGTTCATGGCAGCAGAGATCCGCGTTTGTCTATTAACGCGTGGAACAGAGCCATGAGCTTTTTAAAGAGTGGCTCGATGAGTATTTCGATGCGGGTACTTCGGGGTGAAGCTGTGACCTTTATCATTCTGCGTTATTTTCTTGTATCGAGTTCCCTGCAGAACGTGAAAAACCCGGGAGAATCCATATTTTCAAACGAATGAATACATTCGATGCATGATAACCGCAGGTCCTGGCGCAGGTCTTCTTTTTCGTGAGCATGCGTCTGCGCCAGGCACTGCTCCATAAATGGTTCAAACTGGTCGATGATACGCTGGATGGCTTTTTCATCCTGCTGTCTCGCTTCCTGAATAAGGGTCAGCGTAATGATCATTCCTGCTCCCTCCTTTTTTCCTCGTTCTTTTTCAATGTTTTCTCTATACTTTCCAACCGTTTTTCAAACCGGAATAAAAGGTAAAACGTTATAACAATAGGGAAACCGAAATTGGCAAGCACCTGCATAAAACCCGCCGCGTTCATCACATTTATCATGTGCTTCTCCCCCTTTCCATGAACGATCTCAACTTCGTAAGCGCGGCCTGTTTTGTCTTGTAGACGGCCTGCGGAGAAACGTTCCACTGGCCGGCAATAGCTTTATCGTTTTTTTCTTCTAAAAACTTCTTGTGAAGCACGGCATACTGGCGGTCCGTGAGTTGGCTCAAGGCTTTGTAAAGGAAAGCATCGCCGATACACTGCCGGAGATCTTCTGCTTTTCCCGGCAGCCCTTCTTCTGGATCCGGTGTGTTGGTTGATACAAAAGAATCTATTATCGTTTCCGGCTGGTCCGGATTCAGAGGTTTGTCCATTATTAGAGGCTGCTGCCGTGTCCTGCGCTGCCGCTTCTGATCATATCGGACTGCCTTCCAGTGCAGCGTTTTCAATATATAGGATGTAAACCTGACTTCTGTGTAAAAGGAAGCGAACACTTTATCGAGTGCTTCCCGGTTTTCTGGTGTCGGAGCACAAACCGCCTGAATGAGCTGTTCGCGGCGGTGCTCATCCTGGAGGAACTGCTGCATCACAGAATGCCCCCAGAGTGCAGGGTGATCCGCAATGAATTGATCAAGCCTGCGGCAGCGGCCGTACAATCCGGATGGTACGTGTTCCATGCTGTGTCCTCCTTTCCTTACGTCTCCCCATCAAAAGACAGGAATCCGCGTGAAAAACAACCATAAAATCGAACGTTTGTTCTTATATTAAAACAGAAAAGCCCTCTGAATGCAAAAGGAAACAAGAATATTTCTCCAGGTTCATGGCATCGTCCTGCGAAAAAAGAAGGAGAAGAGGAGGCGCACTCCGGATCTGCCGCAGTTTTGAAAACTGATAGATCCGTAAGGTTTGTGCTACATTGTGTATACGGGGCAGTAATGATGCTGCCTGCCGCACAACGTAAAAAAGGTGGAGAATACACATGAAAACAAATAAGATGTACGAAGCAGGAGACGTACGTGTAGAAGACGTACCGGTTCCACGCGTTCAGCAGCCGACAGACAGCGTATTAAGAGTGGTGGCGTCCTGTATCTGCGGGACCGACCTTCATCCATACCACAACATGGAATCCCATGATCACGGCGAAGCAATGGGTCATGAAGTGCTTGGCCGGATCGAAGAAATGGGAGAAGACGTGACCGGCTTTAAGAAAGGCGACCTCGTCGTTGTTCCATTTTTCTACGCTGATAACACCTGTCCCCACTGTCAGGAAGGATGGACGACATCGTGTGTGAACGGAGGTTTCATGAGCGGCGGCCAGGCTGAATACGTTCATATCCCGCAAGCCCAGGGGAGTATGTTTAAACTGCCGGATGAAATAGAAGACGACTCTCCTTTGATTCCATCACTGCTGACGCTGTCAGACGTCTACGGCACGGGCTATCACGCGGCGGTCATGGGCGGTGTGAACGAGAATACGACGGTGACGGTTATCGGCGACGGAGCGGTCGGCCTTCTTGCTGTGTTGTCCGCGAAAAAACTTGGTGCAAAGAAAATCATTCTGATGGGGCGTCATAAGGAGCGTACGGACCTCGGTGTGGAATTCGGCGCGACCAATGTGGTTCCCGAGCGCGGGGAAGAAGGTATTGCGAAAGTGCGTGAACTCACTAACGGGGAGGGCACCCACGTTGTGCTCGAATGCGTCGGTCTGATGCCCGCGTTTGAAATGAGCGCCGGTGTGGTCCGCTCCGGCGGTGTGATCAGCCGCGTTGGAGCACCGCAGTACAACGATGCTCCCGTTGGAGCCAGCTTTTTCGGCCGCAACATTACGCTGACCGGAGGCCCGGCGCCGACACGTGCCTACATGGAAGAGCTGCTGCCGGACATTCTCAACGGCACCCTGAATCCCGGCCGCGTCTTTGACGTAACGATGGGCCTCGATGACGTGCCGGAAGGGTACCGTGCCATGGACAATCGTGAAGCCCTGAAAGTCCTGATCAGACCATAAAGAATCTCCATAGAAAAAAAGAAGGCTCCCGTCTGTCGTTTGGACAAACCGGGAGCGTTTTATTGTTGTGCTGGGGATGGGGTGTGACCATTACGAGATGAAAAAAAGAGGTTAGTGTCCATGCAAAGGAAATTGGTGGACACTACGCCGTTGCAGCGGAAGAATAACGGATGTCTGCGGACGTCGGGAACCACTACCGATACTCCCCGGCGCGATAGTGTCCCTGGAATCCTATTCTGTGGATACTAAAGCGGAAGCCGCAGCATGTAATGTCCACTGGCCGCGGATACCCCGGTGATCCAGGGAATCCTTCTCACATCCCAAAAATCCTATCGGTGGATATCACTTCTTGATCCGTTCCAGAAACAGCCAGCTGATGACGGATATGATCCGGATTTTATCCTGATGGGACAGGTCGTCGGACAATGCTGCGATGTCATTTTGCATGTCCCGGAAGAGATTCGTGTATTCGTGGGGAAACCAGCCGTTGTAAAAGGACGCCCAACGTCTGCCTTCTTCATCATACCACTTGAAATCGCCGGAAAATCCGGATGTTTTTAAGGCAATTCTTTCTTCTCCGTGCTCGTCGTAAAGCGAGCCTTTCATCTGGGTAAACGACTTCCACTCCTCCTGTATGTACGTGCCGGTTTCCTCGTTGTTTTCATTGAAAATTATCAGCTTCACCCGTCTGAAGCCGCCTGTTTTCCGGAAGGTACAGGCGGTTTTTCCATGATGTAAAACCAGTCCGTATGTGACAGGTAGAAGGTGGAGTATTGACTCACCGAGCAGACCGAGCGGTGCCATCCACCAGGGCAGGTGGAGCGGCTTCACCATGCCGATAAACGCGCCATCCTTTTCAAACAGCAGGAGCCGCGGAACGAACGCCGCATCTTTTTTAATGACGACGTGCTGCAGGTCCGGCAGTTGTTTTTCGGAAGGGGGAATGATGATGTCTTTCACTTTATTGTAGTTGAAGCGGCTTGTGGCAATGATGGAGAGAACCATGCCGAGCGGAAGCAGGAACCAGAGCATTTCCAGCCACTCTCCCGCGGTTTCAAATGGCTGATACAACAACCACAAAGCGGCAATCAGCAGAATGACCACTGTGAGAACATACCCCAGTTTTTCCCGTCGTTTGTACATGTCTGCAATCACGTTATACCACCCTCTCTGTTGATGCAAAACCTTATTTCATTCTGCACGATAAAGCAGGATTTGACCATTACAGCTTTCATAAAAAAATCCGATTATCAATCAAGATAATCGGATTCCGTTCTCCCGTACTTTTTACTGTTGTTTAGTATGTGCTGTATACCCCCGGACAACTTCCTTCCGACGGGGTGTAAAAACAATGGGATTTGTAGCGGCCGGCAAGTGGTTCGCCGAACCATTGGTCGGGGCAGTTTCCAGTGGGAGCGAAGAACCACAGGGAGTAGCTGGCGGGATGATAACGTTTTCCCTGAATTACTTTTCTTGCTAAGTTGATGTCCGTCTGTCTGGCTCTTTGATAAAAATATCCCTTCTGAGTGGCTTCGAAGCCGCCAGGTGACTGGTAAACCATTTCAGGAATGGTGTTAATGTTTTCAAAATCCAGGCACCGCACTCTTGTACGGTTTATTCCAACGTTGCCAACCATAAGCATTCCCAGTTTTCCGTCCCCCTCGGCCTCGGCACGAATCAGTCTGGCCAGCATCTTCACATCGGATTCGTTCGCTTTAACTACAGCCAATGAAAATACCTCCTTTTTTACCTATAATCTTATGTATATAAAGAGCATGGGTAAACTATAACGTATGATGATGATAAAGGCTGATAAATATAAATAAGAAAATGAACACACCTGTCCATTTTCTATAAATCTCTATGAAAGCATGTACAAAAAATACATTTCAGCTATATCTCTTAAAGGAAGATATTATACTAAAAGCTCGCACATTGCCGATCGTAGAAGCCGACACTTCCTGTGTAAGTACGTCCTGTTACGGGCACCGATCCTAGAACATCCTGTTCGTCGAAGAAACAGCCGAATATCCCATCAAACAAAGGATCACGTGATATGAGCCAACTCGGTTCCCGACAGGATGTGCCGAATATAACCGATCTTCCTTCAGAGATGACTTAACTTTTAATGGCTTTTGATACGGTCCTGTTTTTTTGAATGAAATGACGGAAATACGTAATGAATGGGTACTGCTTTTCCCTTCCCTACGCACCGGCTTCGGCTTGTGCGGAAGATGATTTCCGGCGTTCGGATATGACGAAAATAGAGGTGAGCACGAGAATGATGCCGAGAATCTGCCAGCTGTTCAGGGTGTCGCCGAATATGGTGACGCCGAGGAGGATGGCAACGACCGGCTCTATCGTCGTCAGAATCGAGGCGCGGCTCGATTCGATATGGGTCAGACCGGCTGTGTAAAGGATATAACCGAGCACGGTCGGAACGAAGGCGAGACCGAACCCGTACAGCAGGACAGCCGGATCTACGAGTTCCCCGGCTTGGTTGATCAAACCGCCCGCCGGAATCATAAAGGCACTCGCGCAGATAAACGAATAGGCGGTAATCGTCATCGAGGAATAACGGCGGCTGACGAACTTGCCGAAAATGCTGTACAGCGCATAGAAAAACCCGGACCCAAGCCCCGCCAGAATGACAAAGACGGAAAGGCTCGTGTCAAACGACGGAAGCAGGCCGACGGTGAAGGCACAGCCGGTCAGCGTGAGAAACAGCGCCGCGACTTTACGCCCGGTCAGCCATTCCTTGAACAACAGACGCGAGAGCAGTGTCACAAACAACGGTCCGGTATAAAGAAGAACCACCGCCAGCGACAGCGAAGCTTCCTGCATCACCGTAAAATAACACCAGTTAAAGAACACGATGCTGATAATGCCGGTGCCGATGAAATAAGGGAGATCCCTGATATGTATTTTTAAAAGACGCGGGTGGCGGAGGGCAAGGTAAGAGGTAATCAGCACCGCGGAACAAATGGCGCGGATGGCCACTGTCTGCCACGGGGTGAAGCCCGCGGCGTAGAGACCCTCTACGAATAAGCCGAGAAACCCCCACATCGCCGCCCCCGCCGCGGCACATACATAAGCTTGCTGTCTGGACATTGTGCATCTTCCTTTAATCAAACATATTCCAAAGTATATTCTCTCACACCCGGACGGTAAAAGAAACACTCCGCCATCATGACGGAGTGTTTTGGTTTATTCATCGATGGTAACAGTGACAGGGGACCATTCGCCGGTGACGGTCTGGCCGTGGACGGAGACGCTGCCTTCCGGGGTGAGGTCTTTTTCGGTCATGATGCCAAGGCCGACGGTAAACTGGTTGAATTTGAGCGGGACGTTTGTTTCCCGGCGTACTTCCACGTCGTTCACCGTGTATACGACTTCGTCTGACGCGCGGTTGTAGGTGATCCGGTACGTGTTGAAGGCGCGTTCTTCAAAGCTTTTCGTATCTTCTTTGAAAATACAGAAGTACTTCGTCTGATCGGTGTCCGGTACTTCGACATTTGGAAACGGCAGCACGCCGTATACCGACGCGTACTGATCGTCGGTGACAAAGAAGTCAAGCGCTGCGCCGGTTGTGAAATCGAGCAGGTTCAACGACACGTAGCCGTCATACAGATCCCCCGGGACGGTATCCTGCGTACGGGCGCGGATCTGGAATTCAAAGCTGATCTTCCCGTTTTCCGGGACCTCGACCGGTTCTTTCGAGTAATACATGTGCTTGGCGTTGTCGAGAATCTGCACGTGGTCATGACTGCGGCTGAGCGGAGCCCGCACGTACAGCATGCCGTTTCGGACAATGACGACGGCCTCGGGTTCGCGGTACGTCCAGAAACTTCCGTCCCGAAGCGGAAAGCCCCCGATCTGCCACGGCCCGTTTTCCGATAAAATCGTATCAAATGCTCCAAGCTGAAATTCTTGTCCCATCACTTGACCTCCTTATGTTATGAAACCGTGAATGATAAGCGCGATAATCTGCAGTCCGCCGCACCGCGTCGATGCTTTCAGTGCTGCTCCCATAAAGGGCGGATACGCCTCTGCAGGATTGGTTTCCCCGAGTGAGCGGTGCATCCGGATGAGCGGCACAAAGCCAAGCAGACTGATGACACCGTACCACGGAAGTGCCTGAAAAGCGATACATACCAGAACAAATACAAAAGCGGCAGCGGTCAGCCATTTGGAAAGGGTGAGTCCTTTCTTTTCGCCAAGGACGACAACGACGGTTCGTTTACCCGCCGCCTCATCAGCACGCGGATGCAGAAAGTGGTGGTTATAAAGGACCAGAGTCGTCAGAATACCTACGGGAAAAGATAATAGAAACGCCTGTACATCAAACGTTCCCGTCTGTACGAAATACGATCCCATGACCGGCAGGATGCCAAAAGCCGTAAAGATCCCGAATTCACTGTAGCCTTTTCCGCGGTAGCCGAATTTAAGAGGTGGTGCGACGTAAAAGTAGGCGATCAATGCACCGAGCGCAGCAATACCGAGCACCGGCCATCCTCTCCCCGCTGCTATAATAACACCGCAGACAGCCGCCGCAGCAAACAGCCCCCATGTTATTGCGGCGAATGCTTTTTCCGACATGGCACCGCCCGGCAGAATCCTGGAGTTCGTCGCAATATCTGATTCTCCTTTTTCTGCTTGATCATCGGCACCGTTGCGGTAGTCCCATAAATCATTAATCATATTGGAAAATAAGTGCGCCGCCGCTGCGCCGATCAATGTAATCAAAAACCAGAAAAAATGAAAGGTGCCTTCCCAGGCAAAAGCGCCCGCTGTACCGAGGATCACCGGGACGATAATGACGGGAAGGGCGAAGGAACGGGTGGCTTTACGCCAAAACTGGACTCCTTTTTCCAACATGAACCCCCCTTTTTATAAAAAATTTGTCGAAAAAGAATCACTTTCATCATTGTAAGGAGGTCGGGCTGATTTATCAACAAATGTGCAGGAAGGATGCATCTTTTGAGTAATAAAATGGTTTGATTTTACGAAAATAAAGGAATGGGAAATCATCGGGCTGGATGTTGGAAAAAGAGGGATGCGACATGAATGTAGAGAATCAACAGGGTTTCCTTGAAACATTTCAGGACGAAGGTTTGCGCAGACAACTCGAAGACATGCTGCATGCTGCTTACCGCAAAGGATATAACGACGGATATATAGCAAAAAGCGAAGAAATGGAATAAAGGCGCTGCTTTCCCAGCTGCGGATAACCTTTCATTCAGTCCGGTAAACTGCTCCGGGAGCGGTGTGCCCTGGAGCAGTTTTTGTATATGATATAATGTAAAGAAGAGCAGCGAAGGGGAGGTGAGTCAGCTGTGACGGAAATGGAACAGCGCATAACAGAGGTTCTGGTAGAAAAAATATCACCGGTGCTGCTTATTCTGTTCGGTTCATTCGCCAAGGGGACAAACCGTCCCGGCAGTGATGTTGATATTGCTTATGTAACAGATACGCCGCTTAGTCCGGCGGCATCCTTTTTTACAGCGGAGGATGTGGCTGCGCTCATCGACCGGGATGTGCAGCTCGTTGATATCAATAAGGCGTCGACGGTTTTTCAAATGCAGATTGTAGGGACCGGCAAAGTCCTGTATTGCACAGATGAAACCAGACGTGAGCTGCTTGAAATGAGAATTTACAAGGAATACGCCAAGTTGAACGAGGAACGCCAAGTTGTATTCGACCGGATGGAGGAGAGTGGATCCGTGTATGACAAGTGATGTGGTATATAATAAGGTGAGCACGATAGAGCGCTGTATAAAGCGGGTATATGAGGAATATGCAGACTCGCCTGCAAGTCTTCATAATATCACGAAGCAGGATTCCATCATTCTAAATATTCAACCGGCCTGCGAGACGTCTATAGATCTTGCTATGCATATAACGGCCGTGGAAAAATTAGGACTGCCGCAATCCAGCCGTGATGCCTTTGAGCTGTTATCCGGACATGGAGTCATTACCGAAGATATATCTAAAAAAATGAAAGCGATGGTCGGTTTTCGGAATATCGCTATCCATGATTACCAGGAATTAAACATGGAAATCGTTCAGCATATAATCACCCGGAATATGTCAGAAATAAAAACATTCTCAGAACAAATTGCTGCTTTTAAGCACTGAATGTGTTGCACATCAGCGATGTTTTTATTATTATTGAAATACAGGGTATGGGTATTATAGAAAGGAGGGGGTTTGAATGGAGGAACAGACACATACAGAGAAGCGGACGGTGCAGCCGCATAAACAGCAGATGCTGAACCGGCTGAAGCGGATTGAAGGGCAGGTCCGAGGTGTTCATAACATGGTGGAGGACGACCGGTACTGCGTGGATATTCTCAACCAGATCGCAGCTATTCAATCCGCGGTCAACAAAGTGTCGGTACAGCTGATGGAGGATCACACCCACCACTGTGTATCCAACGCGATTGAGAGCGGAGAAGGCGAAGAATCCATCAATGAGCTGATGGATGTGATGAAACGAATGCTGAAATAATTTTTTGCATATAAAATACCTTACACGGGTATGGTAAATAAAAAGGAGGGACACATGATGACAACAGAAACATTGAATGTAAAAGGAATGTCCTGTGCTCACTGCGTGCAGGCGGTAGAAGGAAGCGTCGGCAAGCTGGAAGGTGTATCTAGTGTGACCGTGCATCTTGATCAGGGTAAAGTCGATGTAGAATATAATAAAGAGGTAACAAGTCATGAAGATATCGTCGAAGAAATCGATGATCAGGGGTATGACGTGGAAGAATAAGCAGTCTGACATGTAAGGCTGCTTTATTTTCGGGTTAATAATACCCTGCCGGGGTTATGTATACATTACTTAACCAGATGGAAAGGAGGAACAGATAATGGCTGAACAGAAAGAAACGACGCTCCCGATTGCAGGCATGACGTGCGCGGCATGTGCGAACCGGATTGAAAAAGGACTGAACAAAATCGAAGGGGTGGAGAGTGCGAACGTCAACCTCGCGATGGAGCGCGCCGGCGTCACGTATGATCCGGAACAGACCGGAGCTTCTGATTTTGAACAAAAAATTGAAAAGCTCGGGTATCACGTGGAGCATGAAAAGAAGGAATTCGACGTAACCGGCATGACATGCGCAGCCTGCGCCAATCGGATTGAGAAAAAACTGAACAAGATACCGGGTGTCGCAGAAGCAAGCGTCAACCTTGCCATGGAAACAGCCTCGGTGGAATATACCCCGGGGGCAGTATCGAACGAAGACCTGACACAGGCGGTGGATCGTCTCGGGTACGGGCTTCATTCCAAAACGGACAGCAGCGAAGAAGAAGATCCCCGTCAGAAAGCACTCCGGAGGCAGACGATGACGTTTACCGCCTCTGCCATTCTCGCACTGCCGCTGCTCTGGACAATGGTGACCCATTTTGAATGGTTGTCTTTCCTCTGGATGCCGGATATTTTGATGAACCCGTGACTGCAGTTTGCGCTTGCCACTCCGGTCCAATTCGTCATCGGCCGTCAGTTTTACGAAGGAGCATGGAAGGCCCTGCGCAATAAAAGCGCGAACATGGATGTACTTGTGGCGATGGGAACATCCGCAGCTTATTTTTACAGCGTTTATTTAGGCTGGCAATGGTGGAGCAGTCCAGGGGCGGAGAGGCCTGTCCTGTACTTCGAGGCCTCCGCTGTTATCATTACACTGATTCTGCTCGGAAAACTTTTTGAAGCCCGTGCCAAAGGGCGTACGTCACAGGCCATCCAGAAACTGCTCGACATGCGCGCGGCGACGGCGGTCGTTTACCGCGGAGGAGAAGAAGTGGAGATTCCGGTGGAAGATGTACAGGTTGGGGAGATCGTGTATGTGAAGCCCGGAGAGAAAATACCGGTCGACGGTGAGGTGACAGAAGGAAGTTCCTCCATCGATGAATCGATGCTCACCGGAGAAAGTATGCCGGTGGATAAAAGCGAAGGCAGTGAGGTGTACGGTGCCACCGTTAATAAAAATGGTGCGCTCCAGGTCAAAGCGTCCCGGATCGGAAGCGGCACGGCGTTATCCCAGATTGTTAAAGTCGTTGAGGAAGCGCAGAGCTCCAAGGCGGATGTGCAGCGCCTTGCCGACCGGGTGTCGAGTGTCTTTGTGCCGACCGTTATCGGTATCGCGCTGCTGACTTTTCTCATATGGATTCTCTTTATCACACCCGGCAGTCTGGGAGGCGCACTTATACCAACGATTTCGATTCTGGTCATTGCCTGCCCGTGTGCCCTCGGACTTGCGACTCCGACGTCGATTATGGCGGGGTCGGGACGTGCCGCCGAGGCCGGCATCCTGTTTAAAGGCGGGGAATACCTCGAGAATACGAAGAGCATCGAAACCGTGGTGCTGGATAAAACAGGAACAGTAACAAAAGGGGAGCCGGAACTGACAGATGTCATTCCGGCGCAGGGATGGAGCAGCGACGATCTGCTTTCCTATGCCGCCTCGGCGGAAAAAGATTCCGAACATCCTCTCGCGCGCGCTGTCGTTCAGGGAGCACAATCCCGCTCCGCTGCTTTTCTTGAAACGGCTGACACCGAAGCGGTTCCCGGCAGAGGTATCCAGGCCGTAGTGGATCATCGTTCTGTATCGATCGGAACGAAGCGGATGATGGAAGACATGGGACTGGAAATGGAAGAAAACGTGCAGGAGACCATGCATCGTCTGGAATCAGACGGCAAAACCGCGATGCTGATGGCGGTGGACGGCGCATATGCGGGGATGATCGCTGTCGCCGACACGGTCAAGGAGACGTCCCAAGGAGCGGTCCAACGGCTGCAGCAGGCGGGCCTTGATGTCGTGCTGCTGACCGGAGACAACCAGCGCACCGCGGACGCCATCGCAGCCCAGGTCGGCATTGACCGGGTCATCGCCGGCGTCCTGCCCGATCAGAAAAGCGTGGAAATCCAGAAACTCCAGCAGGAAGGCAGAAAGACGGCGATGGTCGGTGACGGTCTTAATGACGCTCCGGCACTTGCAGCCGCCGACATCGGTATGGCCGTCGGAACGGGTACGGATGTCGCCATTGAAGCCGCCGATATCACGCTGATGCGTGGCGACCTGAACAGCGTCGCGGACGCGGTGCTGATGAGCCGGACGACAATGCGAAACATTAAGCAGAACCTCTTTTTCGCGTTCATCTACAACACCCTCGGCATTCCCATTGCCGCCGCCGGCCTCCTCGCCCCGTGGGTCGCCGGCGCCGCGATGGCCTTCAGCTCCGTCTCAGTCGTTTTGAATGCCCTGCGCCTGCAGAAAATGAAATTATCGTAATAAAAGGAGTCTCTCTTATAGAGGCTCTTTTTATGGTTAAAGACAAATACGCCCGGAAAATGGTTGTAACCGGCGGATAATGGACAAAGCAGTATGGGGACTGTCTGTAAAACGCAGGTTACAGACAAAATCCGGACCGGCTGCCGTCAACATGGCTGTAAAAAATATTTTACAGCCATGTTCCACGGCAATCTGTCTCTAACCCTCAAAATAAAAGCACACTCCCTCCATTGTCACCTTTACAAACGGTCTAAACTGCACTTTGCCACTCAACTCTGGATAAAGTAAGGTTTAGGCACCGTCTAACCCTCACTTTTTGACTTTCATTTCTGAAATGTGACGGTTGGGACGGGGGGGGGGTGGTACAATGACAGACACCGCATGATCGAAAATCACACACATTGTGACAATAAGCGGACGACTCTAAGGATTTTTCCTTTTTCATTGCTTTGCCGCCTTTTTTCCGATATAATTTCCACGACATTAATAATCATTATCAATTAAAATAGGAGGAGTAGGACAATGATACATCGTTCGATATATATGATAGGCACCATTCTTCTTGCTGCTGTCGTTCTGGCTGCATGCGGCGGTGGTTCCGGATCTGATTCAAATCAGAATAGTGCTGATGGAGGAAACTCGGAGGAAGAAGGAAATGGAGAACAGAACATGCGTACATACACAGATAGTATGGACCGGGAAGTCGAGATACCGGAGAAACCGGAAGATGTGGTGGCGATTAATTACTTCGGCGAACTGTCGGCCCTTGGGATAAAACCGGTCGGGGCCCTTGATTATGACTTGAACAAATACGGAGATGAATGGACCGAAGGGGTGGAAAGTGTCGGTTCTGAACAGTCGGACGCGGAAAAAATTATCTCGCTCGATCCGGACCTCATCGTTGTCTCGAACTACCGTGAGACCGAAGCCATTGAGAATCTGCAGAAAATCGCACCGACCGTAGCGCTTGAATTCGGAGCGCCGCTTCGGGAGCAGTTGAACATTGTAGCGGAAGTAACAGGGCGTGAAGACGCAGCTCAGGAATGGATACAGCAGTACGAAGAAGATGTCCAGCAGGCACGCGAAGAGATGGAACCGTATATCGAAGAGGGCGAGACAGCTGCAGTCATGCAGTTTTATGACAAAAACATTCATATGTACCAAACGTCAGCCTTTCCGACGATTTACGATGCCGCCCAGTTTGAACCGACCGACAAAGCGGCGGAATTAACCGATGCGGTGACACTTTCTGAAGAAGTTATACCGGAATACGGCGCGGACCGCATTTTTGTCATGTTTTCCAATTCGACAGCAGAGGAAAATTACGAGCAATTAAAGCAAAAGGATGTGTGGCAGAGCCTTCCTGCCGTACAGAATGGCAAAGTCCATGTCGTGGACAATGACTACTGGAGTGAATTCAACCCTGTGCTGGTGGAACGGCAGCTGGACACGCTGGTGTCCAAAATCACCGAATCTGAATGATAGAAGGGAATCATTGTGGCAGATCATGAAAAAGAACAACCGGACGCAGTAAAAAACAAAAACAAGCAGGGGCCTGCTGCCGCCGTTTTGATTCTCGTATTCGGCACGCTTGCCTTAGTGATCAGTCTTGCCGTTTCCATCACTTTCGGTGCGGCGTCAATTAAGCTGACAACGGTGTGGGAAGCGCTGTTTGCCTTTAACCCGGATCTTTCGGATCATCAGGTAATTCAGGAAATCCGCCTCCCCAGGGTGCTCAGCGCGGTGTTCGTCGGCTCTTTTCTGGCAGTTTCCGGTGCCATTATGCAGGGAATGACGAGAAATCCACTCGCTTCCCCCGCGATTCTGGGTGTATCGGATGGAGCGGCGTTTGCGATCGCTATCGCGTTCGCTTTTTTTCCGGGTACATCGTATGTCGGTTTGATGGGATGGTCGTTTGCAGGAGCGGGCCTTGGAGCACTTCTCGTGTTCGGCGTCGGGATGTTTTCCAAAGGCGGCATCACCCCGGCGAAACTGGCCCTTGCCGGAGTGGCGGTCGGAGCGATGCTTAGTTCATTTTCGACGGCGGTTGCGATTCAGTTTGACGTCGCACAGGATATGACCTTCTGGTTTGCCGGAGGTCTCGCCGGCATAGAATGGACCAGCATACAGATGCTTCTTCCGGTAGCTGTGATTGGTCTTGGGATTGCTTTTTTTATTTCCAGGGCTGTCACCATTTTGAGTCTGGGAGAAGAGGTTTCAAAAGGTCTCGGCCAGCGTACGACATTGATAAAAGTACTCGGCATTATCACCGTGCTTCTTTTAACAGGAGCGGCGGTGGCCGTGGCGGGAAGAATCGGATTTATCGGCCTTGTCATCCCTCATATTACGCGTTTTCTGGCAGGGATGGATTACCGCTGGCTGATTCCATGTTCCGCTGTGCTCGGCGCACTTTTGCTCGTCTGGTCCGACCTTGGCGCAAGAATGGTGAACGCTCCTTATGAAACACCGGTCGGCGCCATCACCGCATTAATCGGTATTCCGTTCTTTCTTTACCTGGCGCGCGGTGAAGGGAGGGGTCTGTAATGGATATCGATCGTATCCACCGGAAACGGTTCGCTTATGTAATGATGATACTAACCGTTCTTGTGATTCTTGTTTTTCTATTCAGCATGAACCTGGGGAGTTATCCTCTCTCCCCTCTGGATACGATTAAAACGTTGTTTGGAGGGGGGACATCGGAATCTTCGCTGGTGCTGTTTGGTTTCCGGATGCCTAGAATGGTACTGGCCCTTCTTATTGGGGCAGGTCTTGCAGTGTCCGGTGCCATCCTTCAGGGAGTGTCGCGGAATGAACTGGCTGACCCCGGCATTATCGGTATAAACGCCGGCGCCGGCCTGGCAGTTGTTCTGTTTATCTATACTTTTGAAGGATCGATGGGAGATCTCGGTTGGTTTTCGTTGTTTGCGATGCCGTTTTCCGCCCTGGCCGGCGCATTTCTGGCTGCGTTTCTCATCTACATTCTCGCCTGGAAGCAGGGTATTTCGCCGATACGTCTGATTCTTGTCGGTATCGCGGTGAATGCAGGATTCAACGCCCTGCTGATTGTGTTTCAGCTCCGCATGGAACCCAATAACTTCTCGCAGGCTATGATTTGGCTTTCCGGCAGTATCTGGGGCGCCAACTGGCGTCTTGTCCTTTCCACGCTTCCTTGGATTGCGATTCTGCTGCCATACACTATATACAAATCGAAACATCTGAATGTCCTGGCACTTGGGGATTCCATCGCGACAGGCCTTGGCACCAAGGTGGAAAAAGAACGGCGGGTACTCCTCGCTGCGGCGGTTGCGCTTGCCGGGGCCTGCGTGGCTGTCGGCGGCGGCATCGCGTTTCTCGGACTGGTAGCACCCCACCTCGCGAGACGGCTTGTCGGGCCGATGCATCACTTTTTAATACCTACATCGGCAGTCATGGGAGCCTTGCTGCTCTTGATTGCAGATACGATAGGAAAAAACCTGTTTACCCCGGCCGAGATTCCAGTCGGGCTGGTCGTCTCCGCCATTGGTGCGCCGTATTTTATTTACCTTTTGATGAAAACCAATTAACGTTATGAAAAACCCATCCTTGGTGCAGCTACAGCTACGCCAAGGATGGGTTTTTTGACGGCAGAACGGAAGAACCCCGGCTCATCCCTCCCCCGTTTCCGGCAGCTGATTTTCCATCCGTTTCATTCCCGCAGTGACGATCGTGGTGATGATAAGGATAGCAAAAGATCCGAAAATCACGGCGTTCCACCCCAGCCATGTCCACAACACCCCGTAATACAGGCTTCCGAGACTTCCTCCTATATAATAGGAGGTCAGGTAAAGACCGGAAGCGCTCGCTCTGGCGTGTGCAGCATGCCTTGTCACCCAGGCGCTCGAGGTGGAATGGGTGAAAAAGAACCCAAAACAAAGCAGAAGCAAAGCAGCAATAATGACGGGGAATACAGGAACCAGCGTAGCGGCCAGACTGACTGCCATACAGGCCATCCCGGTGAACATACAGACGGTCTGTTTCCATCGCTGGGCAGCCTTGCCGGCAAGGGTGGAGCTGACGGTACCCGCGCTGTACGTCAGAAAAAGAAGGCCGAGTATGCCCGTAGATGCATGGAACGGCTCCTGGCTGAGATAATAGGTGATGAACGTGAAAATACCCATGAACAGGAGAAAATGCAGTCCGCCGATGATGTAAGCTCCGCGGAGCAGCGGGCTGGCCAAGTGGTCTTTATTATCCTGGATAATGGTTTTCAGTTTGAGAGGCCGTCCCTGAAATTCTTGTGAGCGCGGCAGCAGCATATAAACGAGGACAGTCAGAATGACACTAAGCACCGTCATCACAATAAACGCTGTCCGCCAGTTCCAGATGTCGGTCAGCACACCGCTCAAAACACGTCCGCTCATGCCGCCGAGGCTGTTACAGCTGATATAGGCGCCTACCGCTACGGTCATCGCCCGCATCTTGAATTCTTCACTGATATAGGCCATGGCAGCAACCGGAATACCGGCCAGTCCGGCAGCCTGAAAGATCCGTCCGGCCAGCATGACCTCAAATGTCGGAGCTGCGCTTACTGCAATCGTGCCTAGTGTTCCGAGTCCGAGCGCCGTAAAAATGATGGGGCGCCTCCCGAACGCATCCGACAATGCGGTATAAACAAAAAAAGTAATCCCAAGCACAAACAGAGGCACCGAAACGAGTAGACTTGCTGTTGTTTCGGATACACCGAAAGATTCGGAGAAATGGGGAAGGAGCGGCTGCGGAAAATACAGGTTGGCGAATGTCATCATGGCCGCTGCCCCGAGTGCCAGCGTCGCCCGCCAGAATGCTTTCGTTTTGATGTCGATCATGGGGGCACCTTCTTCTATAAGAAATATTGATTATTCAAACAAGATTCACATGGAAAATGATAGAACCCGAAGCGTTGAAATGCAAGCCTGTGGAACGCGGAATGTTTTTTTCATACTGAAAAAAGGAATAGAAAGGAAGACGTAAGAACACAAGGAGGAGAGATAGACATGAAAAAATTCATCAATAACCCGGAAGACGTCGTGGAAGAGATGCTCGAAGGCATGGCAGCTGCTCATTCCGATGAACTGAGACGTCTTCCCGGATGGAATGTGCTGGTCCGTAAAGATGCTCCCCTTCCCGGCAAAGTCGGACTTGTGAGCGGCGGAGGGAGCGGTCATGAACCGGCTCATGCCGGATATATCGGAGAAAATATGCTCGATGCCGCCGTTGCGGGCGAAGTGTTTACCTCTCCGGCACCGGACCAGATCTTTGAAGCCATTAAAGCGGTGGACAGCGGAAGCGGTGTGCTCTTGATTGTGAAAAATTTCAGCGGAGACGTGATGAATTTTGATATGGCGGCCGAAATGGCGGCGGCCGAAGGCATCGAAACAGCGCAGGTAGTCGTGAAAGACGATATTGCCGTTGAGAGGAAAGAAGATCGCCGCGGGACAGCAGGAACAGTTCTCGTGCACAAAATTGTCGGCACAGCCTTGGAAGAAGGGCTGAATCTTCAGGAAGCAGTGGAACTTGCGCACCACGTAACGTCCCGCCTCGGATCGATGGGAATTTCTCTGAGTCCGAGTACGGTCCCCGCCTCCGGCAAACCCGGTTTCACCCTTGCCGATGACGAAATGGAGCTTGGTACCGGTATACACGGCGAGCCGGGAATGGAACGAAAGAAGATCCAGCCGGCCGACGCGGTCGCCGAAGAACTGCTGGACAACGTAACGGCCGAGCTTGACGTGAAAAACGGTGATGACGTCATTGTCCTTGTGAACGGTCAAGGCTCGACGCCGCTTATGGAACTGTATATTGTGTACCGGAAAGCAGCACAGCTTCTCTTTGAAAGAAATATTTCCATTCACAAATCGATGGTGGGAGAATACATGAGCTCGCTGGAGATGGCGGGATGTTCTCTTACGCTCTTGAAACTCGATGATACGCTCAAAAAGTATGTAACATAATCAGGAAGGGGGAATGGTGCTGTGGAACTGACACTGAACGTGATGAAGCGGTGGCTGGTAACAGCCGACGAAAAAATGCAGAACCATAAAGAGTATTTATCCGAACTGGATCAGGCGATCGGGGACGGCGATCACGGCCATAATATGGCCCGCGGTTTTCAGGCAGCGGTGGAGAATGTGAAAGAGAATACAGAAGAGGATATCGGAAGTCTGATAAAAGCGGCAGCGATGACCCTGATTTCCAAAGTGGGAGGAGCGTCCGGACCGTTATACGGCACCGCTTTTCTGAAAGCTTCGGATGAATGGAAGGGCAAGGACTCTCTTTCCCAGGATGAATTCACAAAAGGGCTGGAGGCTGCTGTGGAAGGGATTAAAACCCGAGGTAAGGCAGAAAGCGGCGGCAAAACCATGCTGGACGTCTGGACTCCGGTTCTCGAATACATCCAGCATCATGATATCGCTGCGTCCGATTTATCTGCAAAAGCGAAAGAAAGCATGCAGCAAACCGAAAACATGAAAGCTGAAAAAGGAAGAGCCTCTTATTACGGAGAAGAATCCATCTCCCATACCGATCCCGGCGCCTACTCGTCCTATCTTCTGTTTGAAGCGCTGGCTGAGGCTCTCGACAAGGAGGAAGCCTGATGAACAAAACAGCTGTCGTCATCGTCTCCCACAGTGAAAAGATAGCAGAGGGCCTTAACGACCTTGTCTCCCAGACGAAACAGCCGGATGTCCATGTTTTTTCAGCAGGAGGCACAGAAGACGGAGAAATCGGAACAAGCGCTGATAACATTCAGCACGCACTGCAGCAGGCTGATAATGAAGCCGGCACGCTCGTGTTTTATGATATCGGAAGCGCGCTGATGAATGCCGAACTCGCTCTTGATATGCTTCCTGATCTGAAAGGAAAGGTTGAAATCGTGAACGCGCCAATTGTGGAAGGCGCGTATGTTGCGGTAGTGGAAGCCGGTATGGGAAAATCTCTTGAAGACATCACAGCATCTGTCCGGCGTCAGCAATTTGTGGAGTAAACACGGATTTAAGTATCCAGCAGTATGACAGAGGTCGTCAGCCACAGATTCTCAGTACTTGGAGCAGCACGAAAAACCCGGACGACATTCTCGCCGCCTCGCGGCTTGAAAAGAATCGTCCGGGTTTTTATGTGATATCTATTCTGTTTCTGTAAGATTAAGCAGAAAGTATCTGCTGTTTTAGTGTTTTTTTCACTGCTTTGGCGGCTTCGACTTTCGTGGACAGGCAGTTGGACACATGCCGCTTTGGCTGGTGGAAGACGGCTTCTTTGAGTTCCGCGGTTGTTTGAATATCATCATCCACCTCGTTATAAACGGCGCCGAGCTGAAGCGGATGATGGGAGTCGCTGCCGGCGGTGACGGAGATGCTGAGTTCGTCCGCCCATGTCTTGACACGCTCTTCCATGCCGGTGTTTTCATAGGTGAACAGGTCTTTTCCGTTCACATCAAAGGCGTCCAATTTTTCAAGTAACCGCTCCGGATGAGCTGTAAGTGGTGTCGATTCCCGGAACGGATGCGCACCGATGCGGAGTACTTCTTTCTCTTCGGTGATTCGGAGCAGTTCTTCAAAAGCGATGAACTCTTCCTTGAAGGGCTCAAGCGTCTTATTTAACGAAACGATATCCTCTTTATCCCCAATCAGAAGAATATGACCGGTTTCTTTCACATCCACCTCCATACCGGGAAATACCCGGATACCGTCTACATCATAATAGTTGTTTTGGTAGCTGTAATGCGCATCCAGGGTGTCATAGATTTCCTGGAAATGGCGGGTGTTGAAATGCTCTGTCAACGCGAATGCATCCAGTCCGTTTTTTGCCGCGCCTGCTGTCATACCAAGAAAGAATTCAAGATTAAAGTCCGTCTTTTTTGTCAGTTTGCCGTGCGTGTGAAGATCGATATTCATAGTTGGTGAATCGTCCTTTCTATTGGATATAATGTCCCAGTGTAAATAATGGCAATTAAAACGACGCCCGTAATGCCGAGAAACAGGACATCTTTTTTCGTCGTTTTTAAGTAGGAAAGCTTCAGTTCTTTTGCTTCAGGATTATGCATGCCGTACGTGAACCCTTTGACCTCGAGGGCTTCCACCGTCGTTCGTGTGCGTTTGGCTGTGTTTAGAATCATAGGATAGAAAGCTTTCACGGCGGTTACGCAGAAGTGATAGACATACCGCCACGCGAGCACCCCTTTCTTTTCCGGAAATCTTCCCCGCAGCCGGAACGAGTTGAAAATGTTCTGGTATTCATCGATCAGAATCGGAAGCATGCGGTAGCCGTAGGAAATGCCGAAACAAAATGTCTCCGGCACCTTGAAGCGGAGCAGGGCATCACTGAACCGTTCGGGGTCCATGTTTGTAAAAATGACAATGCTGGCAAGTGATATGATTGTTAGTTTCATCGTGAATGTCAGCAGCGCGGCCGCCGCGGTAAGGTCTCCGCCGAAAAAGAGTGCGGTGAAAATGACGTAACCGGCTTCGGTCACGAGCCCGAAACAAAGCAGAAATAAAATCAGCGGGCTGATACGGGACAGGGCGGTCAAAATGACCATATACACGAGCATGCCGATCAGAATCGTGTTGTTCCAGAAAAGCCAGGGCAGGATGGCAAACAACAGGTACCAGATGATGGCGACTCTTGGATCCAGCTTAGCCATAAGTGTCGTACGTTCTCCGTATGCCGTGTTCATGAGTTCGATTTTAATCGTTTCAACGTTGATTTTCGAAAGCCACTGACGGATACGATTCATAACACGGACCACCACCTTTCACGAAGGGCAGGAATTCATGTATATCAAGCGCTGACGGCTGAATTCCCAGTTTTTCTGAAAGCCGCACAATCTGCGGTGGATAGAGAGAGCACCTTCGCATCAGTTCGTGGCTGGAGAATAACCCCCGCGGTCCGCCGTCGTACTCGACCGTTCCTTCATTAAGTACAATGACACGACTCGCCCATTCAGCGACAAGATCCATGTCGTGGGTGGCGGTAACGACGGTTTTGACGTGTTCTTTCAACTCGTGAAGAAGACGCGCTACTTCTTCGCGGCTGTTGATATCAAGACTCGAGGTCGGTTCATCCAGAAGCAGCAGGGAAGGCTGCGTTCCAAGTCCGATGGCAAGCGAAGCTCGACGCTGCTGGCCGCCGCTGAGCAGGCGTCCGTCCTTGTGCTGGAGGTCTTCCAGCGAGAAAAGACGGCACAGTTCATCTGCGTACGTGGAAGTTTCCGGCGATTTCCGGGCTTTAAGGAAGTACTCAATATCGGCGCGGATGTTATCCTCAATGAACATCTCTTCGGGGTTCTGATAAATGTAGGTCACCAATTCAGCAATTTTTTCCGGAGAAGTACCGTGGAGAGCTTGTCCGGCCGCTGTAATATGTCCTTTGCGGGGTCGGAGAATACCGGTCAGCATCTTCAGTAAACTTGACTTCCCTGCTCCGTTCCCACCGACCAAGGCAATCCGTTCTCCTTCATAGAACGAGAGGGACAAATCCTCAAATATCCATTTGAACGATTTCTCGACTGTTTTGTAACCTTGAGTGACTCCGTCGAAAGAGGCAATCTCTGCTCGTTTTGAAGCAGCCGGCGGCACCGGTCTAATATGGCGCGGGGAAGTCGCAGGAACCCAGGGTCTGAACCAATCGGTGCCCTCTTCCAGAGTGATCGGCGCTCTGCTGGCTTCAGCGTCGACTGCTTCTGCCAGCCGAGTGACAGGAGGCGGAAGAATGTTATGATCCTGAAGTTCTGTCGTGCAGCGCATCGCTTCAGACGTTGGTTTCTTCCATTTCACGGTGCCTGCATCCATGAGCAGCACTGATTGTGCGAATTCTGCGATGAACTCGGTGTGGTGTTCAATGACGATGATGGTAATGCCGTGCTCCCGGTTTAAGTACTGCAGCGTGTAATAGATTTCCCGGGCATGAACCGGGTCGAGCTGTGCGACGGGCTCGTCTACGATGATGACGTCGGGCTGCAGCGAAAGGACACTTGCAAGAGCCGTCAGGTGTTTCTGTCCGCCGCTCAACTGCCAGATAAACTCGTCTTTGATGTCGTTCAGACCCAGCATGTCGAGGGCCTCATCCCCGCGCTCTTTATAATCCTGCCATCCATAATTAAGCGGGGCGAACCGTACCTCGTCCAGTACTCTCGGACGAACAAGCTGGCTTTCGAAGTCCTGGTAGACGTAGCCAACTGTTTTAGAAAGCAGAGCTGTGTTCGTATCTTGAGCTGCTTCGCCGTTAATACGAATGACACCCGCCAGTTCTCCGTTATAGTAATGGGGAATCAGACCGTTGAACGTTTTGCATAACGTGGTTTTTCCGCTTCCGTTTCCGCCGATGACTGCGAGAAAATCTCCTCGTTCTACGGACAAAGACACATCGTGCAGAACACTTTCACCAGAGGAAGGATAAGAAAAACTCACTTGTTTTAATTCAATAATAGGTGGCGTCATAATCATTGCGCCTTTCTTGAAGGATTTCCGCTGCTGCTGGACTTTTTCAGGTATGAAATACCCATAACCGCAAGTATGAGAACAATAATGGCGGCGGATACTCCTACCCATAAGAACTGCTGTCCGAACTGTTCGATGAACTCCGGCTGCCAGACGGCGAAGTTCACATCCATTTCCGCCATGAATTCCGAGATCATACCGACAAAAATGAAGAAGACGGAGAAAACAAGAAAACGGGCGCCGACGATTTCTTTAGCGGAGCGGAATGAAACGTCTTCGCGCGGCGCAAAGCCCATCAATGGTTCTATTTTGCCGTGCAGACGGGGGACGAGCCACATTGCCGGAATTAAACCGAAAAGGACACCGGAAATGACCATTTCATTGACGAAACTGATTCCTTCCAGAACCAGAATACTTTCCGGAACACCGGGAACAGCTTCCAGTTCCTCAATGCCCACCCAGACTTTTCCGATGTCGACCACAGTGCTCAGCATCTGATCGATACCAACACCGACCAGAGAAGCGATCGCAATCTGTTTCCGGCTGTTTGGATTTTTCACGAGAAGCCCTGCGACGTACAACGCGAGGGCAAATTCAATGAATCCTTCCAGTTCACCAATCCCGCCGAAATCCCCCATTAGAAGATCGGCGAAAATGATTTCACCAAGCGGAGCACCAAGTGCTGCCGGAAGCGGGCTGAATAAAAACACCATAGCCAGAGGAATGAAAGCGAAATAAGAGACGGAAAATTCAACAGGACCGAACGAAAACTCCGGAACAATTTCGGTAATAATGTTGGCGATACCAAAGAGGGACATGGATAACACAAAAATCATGAGCTGCTGGGACTGGTTCAGTTCCTTTTTTTGATGGGGTATCGGATTCGGCATGAAATGAGGACCTCCTTTAATATGAATATACATTCAGTGTAAGAGGTTTATATAAAGGGATTATTAAGTAAGTGTTAAAATGAAATTAATTTTTCTAAATATAAATAATGAAATTATTTTTTCATATTGAAAAATAATGTATCATAAAAGAAAAGGAGGTGGGACATTGGATTGGCTTCAGATTGATTCATCCACGTTAAGTGCAAACCAACAGAAGGTGGCAGATTATTTGTACAAGCAGGATACGAAAATCGCCTATCTTAAGCAGGAGGATATAGCCGCGGAGACAGGGGTGAGCATGGCAACGGTGTCCCGGTTTTTCCGGCAGATTGGATTTGCAGGCTTTAAATCGTTCCGGGAAGAAATGAAGCGGCGTTTTGCCGATACGCCGGCTAATAAAATGGGAACAGTACTGGAAAAGACCGAGTCTTCCGAAGTGGTGCAGTCAATGATTCAGCAGGGTAAGGAGTATCTCGAAACGACCTCCCGGCAGCTGTCGGAGAATGAATTCCGTGAGACGGTGGCTTTATTGAATAAAGCGTCGGTCGTGTATATGTTCGGCTACGGTCCGGCTGCCGCCCTGACTTCGTTGTTTTCATTCCGTCTTCGCCGGTTTGGTATTCATGTGCAGGTGCTGCCCGAGAGCGGCCAGAAGCTGCTGGAAGATATGATGCACTTTCAGATAGAAGACGTCATCGTCATTTTTGGTTTTGCCAAACCTCTTCCCGAAACAAGGGCTCTGTTTGACGAGGCGGAAGAGAAAGGCATGAAGGTGATTCTCGTTACAGATCTGCAGGTGTTTGAGTTTATTCCGAGAGCGGATGTGGTTCTGTACACCGAACGGGGGGAAATGTGGGAGTTCCACTCGATGGTGGCACCGGTCGCTTTAATTGAAAGTGTCATTGTAGAACTGGGAAGAACGAGGGAAGATACCGCGATGGCGCACTTGGAAGAATTGCATCGGTTGAGGAAAAAGTATCCTTTTACGAAGTAAGAACTGCGCCATCTGCGGGTAATTGGCTTTATGAAGATGCGGGTTTTCGAACAAGAAACAGGTAACAGCTCAGTGCCAGAGCGTCAGCAATGAAAATAATCAATCCCATCGGCAGGGCTGTACCCTCTCCGGCTACTCCGACAAGCGGAGCGGAGGTTGCGCCGAATAGAAACGGCAGCAGGCCGAGCAGAGCGGAGGCACTGCCCGCACGGTGACCCTGGGTTTCCATGGCGAGGGAGAAACAGGTCGTGGTAACAACACCTACACAGGAGACGACGAGAAAGATCGGGATGACGATAAAGATAAGCGGCGCCTGCAGTAAAATCATAAGAAGCAGAAAAGTACTGGCGCCCATGGTCACGAAGAGCCCGGTCTTCAGTATTTTATTTTCGTCCACAATGCCTGCCAGACGGCCGGTCAACTGACTTCCTATAATCAGGCCGATCCCGTTCATCGCAAACAGGATACTGAACACCTGGGCGGACACGCCGTAAATGTCTTGATAGACAAACGGAGTACCGGACACATAAGCGAAAATACCGGCCATGACAAGTCCTTGAGCGAGCGCGTACCCGGCAAACGTTCGCTCTTTCATTAATTCGCCGAACGTCTGGATGGTACGTTTGATACCGCTGTTGGATTTATTTTCAGCCGCCAGGGTTTCCGGCAGCAGCAAAAAGACGGTCGTGAGCATGAACAGACCGATAACACTCAGGATGACAAATATCCCCTGCCACGATGTCCAGTTCAGCACAATGCCGCCGGCAAGCGGTGCAAGGATCGGCGCGAGCCCGTTTACAAGCATCAGCAGGGCAAAAAATTTCGTGAGTTCTTTGCCGGTGTACAGATCGCGGACAACGGCTCTTGAAATGACAATGCCCGCCGAAGCCGAAAATCCCTGCAGGAAACGCGCTGCGATGAGAACCCAGATGGACGGGGCAAACACACACAGAACCGAAGCGGCCGCATACACGCCGAGAGAGATCATCATTGGCGCTTTGCGGCCTTTCATATCACTGATCGGCCCGATGACGAGCTGCCCGCCTGCGAGCCCGAGAAGGCAGGCTGTTAAGCTTAACTGCACCGATGACGCGGTCGTACCCAGGTCATTTGCGATGGAAGGAAAGCTTGGCAGATACATATCAATCGTCAGCGGGCCGAAAGCAGCCAGCGATCCAAGCAGGACGGCCATCCATATACGGCGCAGTTTGGATAATGTTGGGGCGGAAGAAGCGGAATGTTCCATAAATATACCAGACGACCTTTCAGATAGGAATAAAATCTATGTTGAAAACACTATCTTTCATCTTACATGAGAAAGAAAGAGAAATCCCGTCATTCGGCTTATTCGGAAGGTGCTTTTCCTAATCCTCAAGATCATCGAGAGAGACGGGCTTAAGGTTTTCGTTTCCCTGCAGCCGGGTGAAAAACGAGACGAGCAATTCAATGGCCTGTTCGATGTCATCCAGACTCACGGTTTCAACCGGCGCGTGCATATACCGGAGCGGAAGCGAAACCAACGCCACAGGAACGCCGCGTGCCGTTTTACGGAGCTGATCCGCATCGGTTCCCGTGGAGCGGGGAGTGAGTTCATACTGCACCGGGATGCCGGACTCATCGGCTGCCTGTTTCAGCAGGTCATTTGCCTTTTGGTTAATGGGAGCCCCTTTAGCCAGAACGGGACCGCCGCCGAGCTTCACGTCTGTTGTTTTTTCCGAAACGGCACCCGGGTAATCGGTCGCGAACGTCACATCCACGGCGATAGCAAGATCCGGCGCGATGCCTGCTCCGGCAAAATAAGCCCCGCCCATGTTCGTTTCTTCGTTTACGGTGCTCACCGCATGCATGCCGACATCCGGCTGCAGCCGGTTCTCAAGACGCCGGAACGCCTCTGCGGTGATGAACGCACCGGTCCGGTTGTCGAGCCCGCGCCCGCTGATCCGGTTGTTTAACAGTCCTTCCGGCTCGCGTTTGTAGACCGCGGTATCCCCAGCTTCGATAAACGCCTCGACTTCCTCTTTAGACGAAGCGCCGCAGTCGATAAATAAATCGGAAAAGCTGAAATCATCTTTGGCCCCGCCGTGATGCTCGGCTTTTGTACCGAAAACCCCGGTCAGACGGCCGTGTGTACCGAATATCGTCACTTTCATGCCGAGAGCCGGCTTATGGCTGATTCCTCCCAATTTCTCCACGTAAATATAACCATTGTTATCAATCGCCTTCACCATAAATCCAATTTCATCACAATGCCCCGCCACAGCCACACGAAAAGAGGCATCCGGATGATGGACGGCGTACGCGTTACCCGCACCGTCGGTATGTAAGCTTTGCGCGTGCGGCTTCACATACTGCAGCCATTTCTTCTGAATATCCGCTTCCATGCCAGAAGGTGAAGGTGTCTGCAGCAGGTCGTATAAAAAGTTATCCAATTGCATCGCTCCTTGTTTCACATTTCTTCCATTATAGCATGCTCATTTCCGGGAGAAAGAAAAGAGTTTAACTTAAAATGCCCCTCTTTTTTAAAAGGCGGAAGAGCCCGCAATGGGTATTCATGTGGTCACTATAGCGCTCAAATGAAGCGATAGTGGTGGAGGCAGAATGCTGCTGCACAAAAAAACCGAACGATGTGACTTCTTCCGGCAGCATGGAAGACCATCGTTCGGGTTTTTAAAATGACCCATATCTTTATTTGTCCCATCCCCCTTAAGACTGATGGGTTCTATTTTTCTTCCCCCTCTTCCTGCTTTCCTTCAAACGTCCATTCAATTTCCATCGCGTCGCCCTGGAAGATATTTTGGTCCTTCCCATTATCCAGGAATTCAAAGGTTACATACACTTCATCTTCTTTCCCTGCTTCAAGAATATTATCTCCTAAAATATTAGGTTCCATGGCAGTTGCCTCAGAAAGTTTCTTTTCCTGCACAGAAATATATCCATCCTCATTCTCCCAGGAAATAGAGACTTCAATATGATCACCGAAATCTTCCGTTCCATTATCATTCTTGGCATCTACAACAGTGTATTCGGTTGTCATCAGCACATCGGCAATATTTAACGATCCATCATTTTTTAAGGTATAAGAGCGTGTGAAACTGTCGCCCGGTTTAATATTATCAAGGTCCACACTGGTTACAGGGTTGGCACTTAAATTCAGAGTACCAGATGAAAAAGATTCCCCGGCTGCTGACGTATCATTAAAAAATGCGAATGTTCCGCCGCTGATAAGAAAGAGGCCTAATGCTGCAGTGAATATTCCCAGTCGAAGTCTCTTATTTACTCTCATTTTTAATCCTCCTTCTACGTTGAATTTAAAAAAGCGGAGAAGAGGGTAAGCTCCACTCCGCTTATGAAACAATGACATTATTATCTTTCTTCCCCATCTGCCTGCATTGCTTCAAATTCCCAAGTGAGTTCCAGAGAGTCTTCCTGGAATTCATTTTGATCTTCTCCGTTGTCAACAAATTTAAACTTCACATCAAGGTTGTCAGAGGTACCGGCTTCCAGTTGACCACCCCTTTCACCTAACCAACCACTGAAGATGTTTCCTTCAATGACGTCAGGGTCCTGAGACTGAAGATCCGCTAAATTAGTTTGATAAATGACTTGGTCCTTCTTGTCATCGTTGTATAGGAAAGATACTTCAATGTGTTCTCCCAAATCTTCGGTGTTGTTGCCCCCGACATCATTCACCGAGTAGGAGGTATTCAGTTTGATAGATCCAATGTCGATGGTGCCGTTGTTCTCCAAGTCAAAGGAACGAACCATCCAGTCCCCTGGTTTCAGGTTTTCAACATCGATGACTTTTTCTGGATTTGAAGTCAAATCAACAGTACCCGCTGAAAATGTACCGCTGGCTGTTGCTGTGTCGCTGAAGTAGGCGAATGTGCCTCCTCCGATGAGTGATAGTCCCAGTGCCGCTGTTGATACCCCAAGTCCTAATTTCTTTTTTAATCCCATGATAATTCCTCCTTGTAAGTAAGTTTTTTATATTGAATCCTTGTGGGATACAAGGAAAACAATCTTAATCAGGTGGTTCTGAAGCAGATGCTGATTTTGTTTTGGCTTCCAGTTTTTTCAGCTCCCGCCAAATGGACAGGATGCCGTAAAGGAAAATAATAACTCCTGGTGTGACAAGAAGCACAAGTGCTCCCGTAGGTGAATTAGCAAATTCTATAAAATATCCAACATATGGGATAGTGAATCCTGTGTATTCTCCGACAACATTGGTATCCAGTACAGGATCCATGTCAGCGGCGTCATTGTTATCGCCTTTGGTTTCATAGACGATCTGATCATTGGTTTCATTAACACCGATAATGCGGTGGGTGACCAGCGTTTCCTGATCCTGCTGGAAGGTTATAATGTCCCCGTCCTGGTATTCTGTTCCATTTTCTTCAGTCGGCTTGATGGCGATGATGGATCCCGTCTGAAATGTCGGCTCCATGGAACCGGACAAGACAGATTTGATTTCGTACCCCATCGCCGAAGGACTGCCGCCGGAAGCTTTAGAAGAGATTACTACAATAATCATGCAGATTAAGGCGGCGAATAATAGAACGGTTACGGTGCTGCTCGTAAATCTAAGCAGTTTTTTCATGTTTACACTCCTTTACGTGAGGCTTGTACTATAGAGGCTGTTTTGGAATCATCAGGGGATGATTCCGCCTGTTTGCGATTTTCGGTGTCTTTTATCTTTTCAGTAACTGTGTTCTGATCGGAATCGCTGTTCTCTGTCTCGTTTTTATCCGGTGTGTCTTGATCACTGTGGGAGCGTTGAGAGTCTTTGTCATTTGTACTTTCGGTCTGGGTGTTGGAATCATTGCTTTCAGGTTTATCTTCTTCCGTACTGGAAGATTGTTCTTCGTCGGAAACAGCCTGATTTTGGTCTTCATTACTGCTATTATCATTTTCATCTGTTTTGGATGAAGGTGTTTTATCCCTTTCGGAGCCGTCGGCATTGTCGTTATTATTGTCCGTGGACTTGTCCTCGTTATCCTGTTCGTCGTTACCGGCGTCTTCTTCGGGTTTGGAAGCAGGCTCGACCGGGTCGGAGCCGTTGTTATTGTCCTGAGTGCCGCTGCTGGAATCATCCGGCTGCGGAGAGTCGTCTTCCGAGCCGCCGGAATCCTCTCCGGACTCGGAAGGAGCGTCATTGTCTCCGGTCTCGTCGCTGCTATCCTGGTCGCCGCTGCCGGAGTCATCGTCCGGTGCGGGGTCATTCCCCGAGCCGCCGGAATCCTCTCC